>NZ_SPHO01000009.1 GCF_005845215.1 Clostridium sp. 1001271st1 H5 | reverse complement strand
ACAAGGACTGAAGGTCCAAGAAAGAACTTTCAGCCCAGTTATTATCATAGAAGATCAGCTTTTACAGACTTTTCTTCACACACTCCCGGAGATAAAAGCTTCAGGGATGCAGGGAAAAGCAGCGGGTCTGCACATACAATACCAGTGTGCAGACCCGCTCTTTAGATTGATTTTTCATTTGGCCTTATCCAGCCGCTTTTTCGTATACTTCTTAGCCTTGCATTTACAATGGCCGCACCCGGAAGCCAGACGCGTGGCTTTTTTAACTTTCTTAAAGGAATCAGCGCCTTCTTCAATGGCCTTTTTGATATCGTCCTTTGTCACCTTAAAGCAGGGACATATGTATTTATCCTTCCCCATTACAGCACCAGGGAGGGAGCTGTGTAGACCCTTGCTGCCAGCTCTGAATCCAGCATATAGAGTCCCTTGGGGTCATGGCCGAACAAATCAAAACGCTTTACCAGCTCGCTGGCATTCTTCTCTTCCTCGCCCTGCTCCTTGACGAACCAGTCCAAAAACTGCATGGTACGGAAATCCTTTACGGAATACGCTGCATCGTAAATCTCATGGATAAGGCCGGTCACATAGTTTTCATGCTCCAGTCCGGCAGCGAGAGGTCCCCTGAAGTCCTCAAATACCTTGTCCGGCTTGGCGATTGCCTCCAGTGTGATTTTTTCTCCGTTGTTCTGCAGATACTGGATGAACAGCATGGCATGGTCCCGTTCCTCCTGGGCCTGTACCTGGTACCAGTTGCAAAAGCCATTCAGCTCAGCATCCTTGTAATAATTGGCGAAATCCAGATACAGATAAGCGGAGTAAAATTCTTTGTTTACCTGTGTGTTAATAAGTTCTGCTACTTTTTTATCTAACATGTATGTCCTCCCATATAAATAATAATCAAATTTTAATAATCATACTCGTTTTATATGCTTTTTGCAAGAAAAATATGAGTATACGGGGCATTTTGGGGGAATTTGGAATCCCGGGCAGCGGCAGCTTCACCCGAATAATTCCCTGCTCCATGCCTCGGACAGCCGGTCCAGTGTGAAAAATGCATTGGCAGGGCTGGTGGAAGGGCATTTCACAGCTTCCCTTCCTGTTTTTTCCTGGCAGTATTTGCGGTACAGCTGAAAAGCCGTGTCGCCGTTGGCGATGATTTTTTCAATGCAGGCCGTGCGGAGAATCCGGTTCAGGTCCGTGGGAATCACATTGCGTATGCTCCGGTCGCTGGAACCCTTGATATCGCAGGCAGCCACCACGTCCCAAAGCGCTATATGGCGGCGTGCCAGCAGTTCCTTCTTGTCCTCTGTTGTTTCGGGCACAGGTTCCTCAAACAGGCGGGCCATTAATTTCCAGAAACGGTTCTGGGGATTGCCGTAGTAAAAGTTCTGTTCCCTGGATTTTACCGAGGGAAAACTGCCCAGTATCAGTATACGGGAGCTGTCATCGTAAATAGGGCCCAGGGTGTGGCACACACGGGTGTATCCGGCCGGAAGTTCATCCTCAATATAATCCTCCTCGCTCAGTTTGTTCCTGAGACGGCTTAAGGGAGCGCCGATTCCGCCGTCCTTTGCAATGGAAACAGCAAAGGCATTGATTTTCAGTTTGTTTTGCTCATACAGGTCCATGCTCTGGTATAATTCCTTGTAATCCTTAAGAAGCCGGAGCTTCAGCTTTACCGCGTTGGCCTTTTTCCAGTCCGTGCTCACCAGGCTGCCCTTGCGTTTCATGTAGTAGTAAACCGGAGTCTGGATGGCTGTGAACCGTCCGGCATACCGGATAAAGTTAAGGTTAAATAAAAAATCCTCGCACCAGCGCAGGTCCTCGTCCATTTTAAGCTGATGCTCCCGGACAATGCTGCGGCGGTACAGTTTATTCCACAGCACGCCGTAATAAAAATCAGCCGGTTCCTGCATCATATATTCTGCATACTGGGCCCTGGTCAGAAGTCCCCGTTCCCGTATATGCTGTTTTTCCGTAAATACCGCTCCGTCCACACGGTAAAAGTCTGAGATTACCAGGTCACAGTCGTATTTTCTGGCTGCGAAGACAAAGCTTTCCGTGGCATCCGGGGCGAGCCAGTCATCGCTGTCCATAAACTGTAAGTATTCTCCGCCGGCCATTTGGATGGCCTGGTTGCGGCTGTCAGATACCCCGGTATTCTCTTTGTTAATGATACGGAAACGGCGGTCCATCTTTTCATATTCCCGGCAGATTTCCAGGCTGGTATCCTGGCTTCCGTCATTTACCACGATGATTTCCATGTCCTGAAACGTCTGCTCCATGGCGCTGTTGAGACAGCGGCGCAGGTATTTTTCTGCATTGTAGACAGGTATGATGAGTGAAACAAAAGGCATGTCAGTCAGTCCTCCGGATTTTAGTTATCCCTATTAGTATAGCACAATTTAAAATAAAATTCTTGACTGGAGCTTTTAAATCTGTTATTATCGGATTCAGTAATATTTAAAGAGAGGTGTCTTTTTGTTAATTGTATCTGTTTGTGGAAGATAATTAAACCGATTGTGTACATGAAATGACAGTCCATTTGGCGGGCTTTGTTTTTGTGTACCCCGGAATCCATGACAGATGAATCATATGGTATCCTTTGGAACCTATGCGACATTGCCTGCAGTGGATGTCCGTAGGTTTTTTTGTCTTCCATTTTTTATGTTCGCGGTACATCCATTATGTTTCAGACGCGCTCCCATAAGGAGCATACATGAACAGGAAAACAGAGAGGAATCAGACAATACAATGAACAGGACATTTGAATCATATAAGACAGTTGCATTTGATATCATAAGAGAACAGCTGGCAGACCTTGCCAATTCAGCGGAGGCCAGGGAAATGGCCAGAGGGCTGGCGCCCTTTATGGAGGAAGGGGAACTGCGAAGAAGCATGAGGGACACCACCCAGGCCAGGCAGATGCTTGAACTGGCAGGCACCCCGCCCATGCCGGCTATGGAACACACAGCGGGGCTGGTAGCCCGGTCTGTCCGCGGCGAGCTGCTTACGCCGGAGGAAATGGAGGAAATCGGCATGTTCCTGGCTGCAGTCATGCGGGTCAGGTCCTATCTGGACAAGGGAATATCCTATGGAATTCCACTGTCCTATTACGGGGAAAACCTCAGGCTTATGCCGGAACTAAAGGAAGAGATAGAGGGAGCCATCCGTCACGGCAGGGTGGATGACCGTGCGTCAGGTACACTGCGGGATATCCGCCGGGAGCTTTTGCTCCTGGAAGAGAAAATCAAGGATAAGGCGGAGGCTCTTTTAAAATCACAGAAAAAGTATATGGCGGAAGCCTTTCTGGTCACCAGGAACGGCAGACTGTGCCTGCCGGTTAAAAAGGAGTATAAATCCAAAATACCGGGCAGCGCCATAGACAGGTCCTCCAGCGGCTCTACGGTATTCATAGAGCCGGAGGCCATAGCCAGGATGCAGGATGAGATAGAGGGCCTCAGGATAGAGGAGGACTGCGAGGAAAGGCGCATCCTGTACACGCTTATGGATAAGATTGCAATGGAGGAGGAAGGGTTTAAGGAAAATCTGGCCCTGCTGGCCAAGCTGGATTTTGTGTTTGCCAAAGGAAAGCTCAGTGCACAGATGGATGCCAGGGAACCGGCTGTCAACACGGAGGGAATCATATGCCTTAAGGAAGCCAGACACCCCCTTCTGCCGGAGGATACCAATGTGCCCCTGGATTTTAAGCTGGGAGGGGATAAGCGGGGTATGGTAATCACAGGACCTAATACAGGGGGAAAGACCGTTGCCATCAAGACCGTGGGACTGTTCGTGCTCATGGCCTGCTCCGGACTGCATCTACCCTGCCGGGAGGCGGACATAGCCATGCGTAACCTGGTATTATGCGATATCGGTGATGGTCAGGATATACTGGATAACCTGTCTACATTTTCAGCCCATATCACCAATGTGCTGGAGATACTGAAGCGGGCCACCAGGGAAAGTCTGGTTATACTGGATGAACTGGGGTCAGGCACTGACCCGGCCGAGGGCATGGGTATTGCCATTGCCATACTGGAGCAGCTGAGGCTTAGGGGATGCCTCTACCTGGTTACCACCCATTACCCGGAGGTTAAGACTTATGCAGGCCGCCACCAGGAGCTCATCAGCGCCAGGATGGCTTTTGACCGTGAGAACCTGAGGCCCCTTTACCGGCTGGAAATAGGAAAGACCGGGGACAGCTGCGCCCTCTATATTGCGAAGCGCCTGGGCATGCCGGAAGATATGATTCAAACAGCGGCATCGGAGGCGTACGGAGACAGGGCGGTCCGGGAACAGCATTGCGGGAGGCAGCCGGGAGGACTGGAGCGGATTCCGGTTCCCTGTATTGTCCCCATAAGGAAAAAAACAGTTTCCGCAAATCCGGAACAAGCGTATGGGAGAGGAGACAGCGTGGAGGTCCTTCCAAAGGGGGAGATTGGCATTGTGGTGAAACCGGCTGACCGGACGGGAAATGTTCTGGTCCAGGTAAAGAAGGAAAAACGCCTGGTAAACCAGAAACGTCTGAAGCTAAAGGTAAAGGCCGGGGAGCTGTATCCTGAGGATTACGATTTTTCCATTGTGTTTGACAGTGTGGAGAACCGTAAGGCCAGGCATCAGATGGAACGGAAATATATGGGGGATGCTGAGGTCCGGGCAGAAGAATAGCCCCCCTTACGACCCGACAGAGGATGACGCCCTAAACTCAGTGGGCGTCATCCTTTTATATTTCTTAAAGCACCTGCTGAAGTAATTCAAATCCCCAAAACCCACGTAAAAGGCAATGTTCTGGATGGACATTCCGGAAAAGGAGAGAAGTCCGGCAGCCTTTTCCACCCTGGCCTTTGTGATAAAGTTGGAAATGGAATCCCCTGTCTCCTGGTTAAACAGCCGGGAGAGATAGGAGGGGCTTACGCGAATGCCCTTTGCAATCCTTGCAAGGGTGAGCTGGTCGGCTAAGTGGATGCGAATGTAGGTGATGGCCTTGCGGACCAGGGGAGAATACTGGTCCAGCCGATTTGTCTGGACAAAGCGGCAGTAGGCGCTTATCATCTGGGATTTGCATTCCTCGGCTTCCCTTAAGCTGTTGGAGTTTTCAATGAGCATGGCAAAGTTGGAGGAGATGATGTCCAGATACACGGGATGGATGCCGGTGGTTTCTGCGCTTTTGCGGAGCATGGTATTCAGGGAGAAACCCAGGTTCTTTGCAGTGCGGAGGGGGTCCTCGGTTCGGACAATGGCCCGGCTTTCCTGGGAGAACTGTCTGTAATACTTAAGGGCCAGGTCCTGGCTGCCCTGTGCAACCTCCTGCAGGAGCAGCTTTTCGTAGTAATACCGGTGTTCCAGAAGCTCCATGGAAGCCTCATCCACACCCTCTTGCGACAGGCCGGAACTCTCCTGGGTATAATGCCGCTGCGATTCATAGTGAAGACAGGGAATTTCCTGGTCCGTGCCGGTAACAACCCGTATGGCGGTGCGGACAACCTCTGTAATCTGGGAATTTCCCACTACGGGCAGGTTAAGGCAGAACTGGCTGAAGGGGACCAGCAGGGACAGATTCTTTCCGTTATTCTGCAGGGTTTGCTCGCAAAAGGCAGTGTCCGCCGGATAGGGCAGATAGGGTCCGGCTATGAAAACCTGCTTTCCCCCGTCGTACAGGAACAGGCTGAAATGAAGGTTTATGAAATCCGTTATATGGTACAGCGCTCCCGGCTGTAAGGACTCTGCCATGGAACCGGTAATGAAAAAAGGAAAGCTGTTCTTGATGAAATCCGGAAAATATTCTTTGATACCGGTTTCCATGGCCTGTACCTGCGCGGGGCACAGGATGACGGGGACCTTTAACATGACTTCGATGAACTGCTTGGATATGAGTGCTTTTTCCTGTTCATCCATATGCTTCTGCTCTTTCATATTTTCCTGTTCCCCCTTTCATTTCTCCTTAAATCCGCTGCACTGCCGCAGCCTTGGTGTGATTTGCACAAAAAATCCAAAAAATATTATCTAAATCACCCAAATAAATATGACAATATAATCCTAATTAATATTATATAATCCTAACCACTTAAAATCAAGTGTGTTAGAATGTTGTTACAAACATAAAGCCGGCAAACAAAATGAAAATGTGTGAATGTAGGGAGATTATAGAAAATGGAGAAGAATAAAAGTGTTGCAAAACAGTACAACAACGCGAAGCTATGGCAGATTGGTTTCTTTTCACTGAATAACTGTGCTACCAATATCGCCATGTTCTTAATGATGCAGTATTCGTATTTTACCCAGAATGTCCTGGGGCTGGCAGCGGCCATTGTGGGCCTGATTGCAACGGGGACCCGTATCTTTGATGCTGTTACGGACCCGCTGGTGGGATTTCTGGTGGACCGGACCAATGGCCGGTTCGGCAAGTTCAGGCCCTATATGCTTGTGGGCAATATCATTATCTGGTGCAGCCTGATAGTGATTTTCAATACGCCGTCCTCCTGGGGAATTTCCAGGAAATACATTTTTACCACTGTATTTTACGTTATCTATATTATAGGATACACCTGCCAGACCGTTGTTACCAAGGCGGGCCAGGCCGTGCTTACCAATAATCCAAAGCAGCGTCCCATATTCGCCGGGTTTGACAGCGTTCTGACCCAGATGGCCAGCGCTCTGGTGCCCATGCTTATCACCACCATTCTGGCTGAAAAATATTCCGTCGGGGAATTTGTGGGGGAGAATGGAAAAGGCCTGGGAATGATTAATCCGGCCATGTGGAAGGAAGCAGCCATCATTTTAGCGGTTATATCCTTTGTATTTACCATCCTTGCCATCATTGGAATCAGCGCAAAGGACCGCCCTGAATTCTTTGGCCAGGCAGGCTCGCAGCCCAAGGTAAAGTTCAGGGATTACAAGGATATTGTCATGCACAACCGTCCCATCCAGATGCTGATTATCTCTGCTGCCACAGATAAACTGGGACAGCTCCTTATGAGCGGAACCATGACCTACCTGTTTGCCAACATGCTGCTGAATTCCAAGCTTCAGGGCGTATTTTCAAGTATCCTTATTACACCGCTTGTAGCTATTTCCATTGGCGGGGTGTTTGTATCCAGAAGATTCGGACTTAAGCGCACCTTCCTTGTGGGAACATGGGGGTCCATGATTATGCTGGCCATCATGTTTGTAGTCGGACCTGACCCGGAAGTGCCGGCCATATTCTTAGGGATGTTCCTGGTGCAGAAATGCCTGGCCAGTATGGGAAATTCAGGCATCATCCCCATGATAGCGGACTGTACGGATTATGAGATGTACCGCAGCGGCCGTTTTGTGCCCGGCATGATGGGAACCATGTTCTCCTTTATTGATAAAATCATATCCTCCTTTTCCGCCATGATTCAGGGATTCGCCCTGACAATGGCCGGGGTGGGAAATGTGGTAATCAGGCCCAATGAGCCTGTAAATGCAACCTTCAACATGGCTATTATGGTATGCTTCTGCATCGTGCCGATTCTGGGCCATATCGCTACAATCATAGCCATGCGCTGGTATAAGCTGGATAAGGTGAAAATGGCTGAAATCCAGGAAGAGCTGGAAAACCGGAAGGAAGCACGGACCGGAAAGGGAATATTACAGGACAGCGCAGAGGAAGCAGCTGCCGGAGCAGCAATATAGAACCGGGACAGATTGCGGATGCTGTAAAATCAGCATGAAGGTGAGAAGCAAAAATAAGACTTAAGAAACAGAATCAAAATCAGAAGGGATTGAGACTATGAATAAGGCATCATCTGACATTCATTTTTATAAAAACCAGAACGGTCCTGTCATCGGAGTTGCCGTAAAGCCGGTAATTGAAAGGGACGGACTGTATTTCAGGGACCTGACAGGAGACGGCAGGCTGACCCCCTATAAGGATTGGCGGAATACGCCTGCTGAGCGGGCAGCCTCCCTGGCGGCAGAGCTGTCTGCCGACGAGAAAATCGGCATGCTGTTTGTCAATTCCTGGAAGATGGGTATCTACCAGGAGGACAGGACAAAGGTAGACGAAAGCGGTCTGCTCAACGAGGAAATCGTGGAACAGGACGAGTCCATATTTAATGTGGAAAAGACCTACGGAACCACTTACACCATAAAGGAAATGGGCATACGGCATTTTATCCTCCGCCAGAATCCAAAGCCAGGAGAACTTGTGGACTGGATTAACCAGCTTAACAGGGTGGCGGAGGAAACCAGCCATGCATTGCCGGTGATGGTGCTCTCCAATTCCAGGAATGAGCACGGGGAAATTGTATTTGGAATGAACGATGCGGCGGGCGTGTTTGCCGCCTGGCCCGGAACCATGGGAATTGCGGCTGCTGTCAGGGGAAACGGACCGGAGCTTATAGACAGCTTTGCTGAATGCATCCGAAAGGAATGGGATGCAACCGGGATGAAAAAAGGATATATGTACATGGCCGACGTCATGACAGACCCCAGGTGGCAGCGGTCCTATGGTACCTTTGGAGAGGATCCGGAGCTTGTATGCGCCATCATGGAGCGGCTGATTCCCGGCATACAGGGCAGCAGCCGGGGCGTGACCAGGGACGGGGTGGCTGTCACCATCAAACACTTCCCCGGAGGAGGCGCACGGGAAAATGGATTTGACCCCCACTATGTCCAGGGACAGTGGAATGTGTACCAGACAGAAGACAGCCTGGGCACATACCACCTGCCTGCCTTCCGCACAGCCATAGACAAAAAGGCTTCTTCCATCATGCCATACTATGCAAAGCCATGCGCTGCCAAGAGCAGGCCCCAGTACGGGCCGGACGGGAAGGCCATGGAAATGGAGCCGGTGGGATTTGCATTTAACAGGGCTTTTATCCAGGGACTTTTGCGGGAGCAGATGGGATTTGAGGGATATGTGAACAGCGACTCCGGCATCTCCAACAAGATGGCCTGGGGAGTGGAGGAACTGGATGTGCCTTCCAGAATCGCGCTGGCAGTCAATACCGGGGTGGATATCATCAGCGGATCATTGGATGTGTTTTCCGCCAGGGAGGCGTATGAACGCGGAAGGAACGGGTATTACACGGCCCAGGGCCGCCCGGTGCCGGAGGGATACCGGGCCAGGGACCTGGTGCTGACGGATGAAGCCCTTACAAGGGCGGTAACCAGGACCTTAAAGGAGAAGTTTGAGCTGGGCATGTTCGACAACCCATACCGTGACCCCGCAGCAGCGGAGCAGGTGGTTGCCACAAAAAAATACTGGGATGACGCTTACCGGGTGCACCAGCAGTCCGTAGTGCTCTTGAAGAACAAAGAGGGCCTGCTTCCTCTGCATAGAGGGAAGACGGCCGGTAAAAAGATATACGTGGAGTGCTTTGGCTGTGAAGCAGAAGCTGCTGCCAGAGAGACGGATGCAGTCAGGAAATCCTTTGCAGAAAGGTTTCAGGCGGAGCAGGCAGATGATTACAGGGAGGCTGATTTTGCCATTCTGTTTATCCGGCCAAGCTCAGGGGAATATTTCCATTCCACCAAAGGTTATCTGGAGCTGGATATCTGCGAGAACAAGCGGGTGTGCGATGTGGACAGCCAGGGACGCCCGGCGGATTCCTTCCACCGGGAAACCACCCTGCTGGGGGCCGGGAGAATCCGGGAAATATACGAATACCTTCACAGCAGAGGGAAAAAGGTGATATCCAATATTAATTTTACCCTGGCATGGGAGGTGGGAAATGTGGAACCCTATGCGGACGCCCTTCTGGCAGGATTTGACACCTATACGGATGCAACCCTGGATGTCATTATGGGAACATGCGCACCCACCGGCAGGATGCCCATTACCCTCCCGAAAAATGACGATGTCATCCGGGTGGACCGGGACGGCGTATGTATATCCCACAATGATGTGCCTGGGTATGATAAGGACAAATACATGCCGGAATCCATGAAGGATGAAAACGGCAGGGCCTATGCCTACCGGGATAGCGAGGGTAATTACTATGAGCTGGACTTTGGCCTGACGCTGGAATAAGGAATTGGATTTTAGCACATTTGCATAAAAAGACACGGATATATTAGTGCACAATTCGGATTGACATAAATCCTGGTTTTTGTTTATACTAAATGCGCAACCGAATAAAGAGCGTGTTACTGGTGATGCAGGCATTAACTGACAGAGGACATTGGAGACAGTGTTCTTAACAGTTAATGCCTTTTTTGTGTCCGGACAGCCAGGGTGCGCGATTGGACGAAAAAGACAGGAGACAAGAAAAATGAAAGACAGGATATTTGGTGTTCTTCAGAGGGTGGGACGCAGCTTCATGCTTCCCATTGCAGTGCTGCCGGTGGCGGGCCTGCTGTTAGGTATCGGCAGTTCCTTTACCAATGCCACCACCATACAGACATATGGGCTGGAACGGATTCTGGGTGACGGAACCATGTTAAACGCCCTTCTGGTCATCATGGCCAAAGCGGGAAATGTCATATTTGACAATCTTCCCATTATATTTGCAGTGGGAGTTGCCATCGGCATGGCCAAGGCTGAGAAAGAGGTGGCAGCCCTTTCCGCCATGATTGCATTTTTTGTTATGCATGTATCCATCAATGCTGTGCTGACCATCACGGGAAAGATTCTTCCGGACGGCGCCATTGCTCCCGGTGTTCTGGACGGCACCATTGCTTCCGTGTGCGGCATCCAGACCCTGCAGATGGGTGTGTTCGGGGGAATTATCGTGGGCCTGGGTGTGGCGGCGCTCCACAACCGCTACCATAAGATTGCGCTGCCAAATGCCATTTCATTTTTCGGCGGGTCCCGTTTTGTGCCCATCATATCCACGGTGGTCTATGTGGGCGTGGGAATGGTGATGTACTTTATATGGCCGGTTGTGCAGAACGCCATATTTGCCCTGGGCGGGCTGGTGACAGGGACCGGGTATGCAGGCACTTTGATTTTCGGCATCATCAAGAGGGCGCTGATTCCCTTTGGGCTTCATCATGTATTTTATATGCCTTTCTGGCAGACGGCTGTGGGCGGTACCATGATGGTGGACGGAAGCCTGATTCAGGGCGGCCAGAACATCTTCTTTGCACAGCTGGCTTCGCCGGACGTGGTCCATTTCAGCGCAGACGCCACCCGGTATTTTTCGGGTGAGTTCATCTTCATGATATTCGGCCTTCCCGGCGCAGCCCTGGCCATGTACCGCACAGCAAAACCGGAAAAGAGAAAGGCCGCGGGAGGACTTCTCCTTTCAGCAGCCCTGGCCAGCATGCTGACCGGCATTACGGAGCCCATTGAGTTTTCTTTCCTGTTTGTGGCGCCCATGCTCTTTGCCGTACAGGTGATTCTGGCAGGCAGCGCCTATATGATTGCCCATATACTGAATATTGCAGTGGGACTTACCTTTTCAGGCGGTTTTCTGGATTTACTTATATTCGGCATTCTACAGGGAAATGCAAAGACCAGCTGGATGCGAATCATACCGGCAGGAATCATATATTTCCTGCTGTACTACTTTATTTTCAGCTTCCTGATTAAGAAGTTTGACTTAAAGACTCCGGGCAGGGAAGATGAGGATGAGGAGACAAAGCTTTACACAAAGGCAGATGTAAATGCCAGGAAATCAGCCGGTGCATCCGGAGCAGCCGGGCAGGCGGATACGGGAAATGGAGCAGGCAAAGCCGGGGACGCCCTCAGCATGGATATTACCCGCGGCCTGGGCGGAAAGAAAAATATTACCTCTGTGGATTGCTGCGCCACCCGTCTCAGATGCTCTGTGGAGGACCCGGTCCTGGTGGATGAGAGACTGTTAAAGGCCACCGGAGCAGTGGGGGTCATTAAAAAGGGACAGGGGGTCCAGGTGATTTACGGGCCTAACGTGACCGTAATAAAGTCCAATCTGGAGCAGTATCTGGCAGATGCACCGGATGAAGATGGACCCTGTGAGGCTGTAAAGGAAGAGACTGCAGATGGCCGGTCCGGTAATAATGGCCGGGAAAGACACATCATCTGCTCGCCCTTTACGGGCAGGGCTGCCTCCATCACGGAAGCGCCGGATGAGGCATTTTCCAGCAAGGCCATGGGAGACGGCTATATGGTCATACCGTCAGACGGCCGGGTGCTGGCGCCGGAGGACGGCCAGGTTCTGTTTGTATTTCCCACAAAGCATGCCATCGGCCTGAAGACGGAGGACGGAATGGAGTACCTTCTGCACATCGGCGTGGATACGGTGAAGCTGGACGGAAAGGGATTTGAGGCCTTTGTGTCGGACGGGCAGAAGGTAAAGAAAGGCCAGAAACTGATGGAATTCGACCTGGAATATGTAAAGGCCAGCGCTGCATCCGAGGCTTGTATGGCCGTATTCACCGGCCTCACCGAAGGCTGTGAGATTCATATGGTTAAGACAGGGGAGGTAGATGCCCTGGATGAAATCGGATGGTATTGATGATTTGGATTGGGATAAGGGAATGGGGATGGTATTCTTTCCGTCCCCTGTGTCAAGAGGGAGTATTAAAGATAGACATAACAAGCCAAAGCGTAAAATTCCGTTCCAAATGTAGATGTTTTCCAGGATATTAGGTATAATGTCCGTATAGGCAGCGGGGGTGCTTTGCACTCCCCACGCTGCGCCAAGGACGGGGAGGGTTTTATGTACCGCATCATCAAAGTATTAAACAACAATGGAATACTTGTTCTGGATGGAGATACCGGCAGGGAACTGATTCTGCTGGGAAACGGCATCGGCTTCGGACACCGGACCGGGGAGCGGTTGGAGCAGGTGAAAGAGGCAAAGCGGTATGAGCTTGTGACCGGAAAGTCCACGGCGCTGCAGCAGGTGAACAGCATTGACCCTGTTTTTATTGAGGCAGCGGGAAACATAATCGAGTCAGCCAGGAAAACACTGGGTGACATCAGTTCAGACATACTGATACCCATGGCGGACCACATCGCCCTGGCAGCAGGCAGGGCCAGGGAGGGGAGAGAACTTCCCAATCCCTTTAACCAGGATATAAAGGCCCTGTTTGACCGGGAATACCAGGCTGCCATGGAAGGCAGGGAAATTATACGGGAAATGACAGGCATCGTCATATCCGAGGACGAGGTGGGATACATTACCCTTCACATCCACGCAGGTTCATCCGAGGAGAACGTGGCCCATTCCATGGATATGGCCAGACTGGTACAGGACAGTATCCACGGCATAGAAAAGAAGATGGGCATAAAGCTGGCCTCTGACTCTCTGGGGTATAACCGCCTGGTGAGCCACCTGCGGTATATGATTGCCCGTATACGGAAAGGTGAGCCGGTGAACCTGGACATGGAAGCCTACGCAAGGGAGACATTTCCCAGGCCCTACCAGGTGGCGGTGGATGTGTGCAGGGATATGGAAAAACGGCTGGGGATGTCCGTGGCCTCCCAGGAGGCAGGCTTTCTGGCTATCCATATCCAGCGGGTTATACGGGGGGAGGATTAGTACGCGGACGATTAGTACGCGGACGTATGGGGGTGCCGCATCCGTGAGAGCCGGGGACGCAGGGCGGGAGGCGACCGTTTCCGCAGTGGGAGAGACTAAGGCCCAAGGGGCAGGAAAAACCAGGGACCGCAAAAATTACGCCGAACTCTTGATGAGTTCGGCTCCATGTTTGCTTTGCTCCGGGCGTGGAGCGCCCTGCGCAACCCCGGTTTTTCCTGCCCCTTGGGCCTAAGTCTCTCCGAACTGCTCCAAAGTCGCCTCCCGCCCTGCGTCCCCGGCTCTCACCCACTACGTATTCAAAGCGTCCGCTGTCTCATCCGAACCCAAGTAAGAAAAAATATCTGGCCAGCCGTTAATTCTTTCATACTATTTATTTACTTTGGGGATATAAATGATGCAGATGCAAAGACATGCTGCGGGTGAGTGGAACGGGGGTGGGAGAGGCGGATGCATCTGCAGGAGCGTTGGTATCACTTAGGCCGTTTCCCACGGCCTTAGTGATTCCCGCTCCGCAGCCCGCGTCCGGCTCTCCCGCCCCCGTTCCACTCACGGACGGATGCACCTAATGCTTCTGCAACTTTTAAATTCCTTCCTATCTCAAAAGCGGCAGGTTTCCAGTCAGTTTATTGACCAGCTTTTTTGCGCCGCAGATGCCAACGCCGAAATACTGGAAGTTGTCGCCGTCGGTCCGGGATGCTTTTGATATGAATTCGCCGTAGTCATTGCAGCTCTGCGCCACATTGGAAAAATCCACTACGGTCAGTTCTGAGAAGCATGGTTCGTAAAGCTTAAGTCTCAGCTCTTTTAATTTTTCTTTGCTTGCTTTGAGGATAGGAACCGGAATTGCGATAATACCCAAATGGGACCTTCCGCTCTGGTCGGAGACATCCGGCCCTACTGTTTCGGGGAGCTTTTTTCCAAGGGTGATTCCCATGATTCCGGCTGTATTGGCTATGATGCCGGTGGGAAGCTCCTCATCAATTACCATTACACATTTTTCATTTTGGTGGTCCATATCTTAGATTCTCCTTTGTTTGCGGTTTTCTGTTCGGATAAAAATAATCCGGCCAGGGTCATGATGATTCCCAGTGCAGCCGGTATTGTCACCGGTTCTTTTAATATAAGGGCTGAGGTCAGGGTGGTGATGACCGGCACCATGTAGATGTATACGCTGGTCTTGACAGCGCCCAGTATTTTCACGCCGGTATTCCAGGTTACAAAACACAGCGCAGATGCGCCCAGCCCAAGGAATAACAGATTCAGTAGATTTTTCATATCAGTAAACTGGACCGGTGTCACATGAAAATCCATGACGGTCAGGGCAGGCATCATGAATAGAAGGCCGTAGAAAAAGGTTCTTCTGGTGCTCTGGATGGTACCGTGTCCCAATACGCTGATTTTTTTTGTGAGAGTGGAGTACACAGCCCATATGATTGCGGCTGCCACGGCCAGCAAATCTCCGGCAGGGTTCAGGGATAAGGCTGCCTCGTTGCCGAAGCTAATGAGGCTGATGCCTGCCATTGCCAGGAGAAATCCGGCAAAGAACCGGAGCCGCGGCCTTTCCCCTCCCAGGAACATCCAGCCCAAGAGGGCTGTAAAGAAAGGCGCAATGGAGATGATGACGCCTACGTTGGATGCCAGGGTATAGGTAAGGGCTATATTTTCCAAAAGATAATACATGGTGACGCCGCAGAAACCAGCTGCGGCATAGAGTCCTTCCTGACGGACAGATGTAAGGCGCAGGGAGCGGGGGCATGCCAGCCACAGCGCCAGATATCCCATGACAAAACGGATGAACAGGATCTCCACAGGGCTGAATGTCCGAAGCAGCACTTTGGTGGATATGAAGGTGGTTCCCCATATGAGGATGGTTACAAATGCAGCCGCATGGCCTGCGGCGGTACGGTTATGATTCATGATATTGCTCCTTTTGTTCCTTATCAGGTTCAGATAAGAATATTTTCTGATACTGTCTGGGGGTAAGCCCGATAAACTCCTTAAAGAAGTTGGTGAAATGGCTCTGGTCTGAGAAACCGGCCATGGCCGCTGCATCCACAGGAGGGATGCCCTGTTCCAGGAATTTCTTTGCCTTGTCCAGCCGGATGGTCTGGAGGTAGCGGTAGGGGGAAACGCCCACCTGCTTAGTGAAAGAGCGCAGCAGATAGGATTTTCCAAAGGTAGTCATGGACAGCAGCTCATCCAGGCTTATATTCTCTGAAAAATGCTCTTCCATGTAGGTGCACAGGTTCTGGATGCGGTCGTCGGGCCTGGATATATCCTCCTCCTTAAACGGGGCCGCATATTCCTGGAGCACCTGCTCCAGAAGAAAGAACAGGGCTTCTTCTTTTTCAAGCCTGGAGGCATGGCGCAGGATGGCGCTGTACAGGGCGGATACGGACTGGGTTATGTCGCTGCGGTACACCACATTCTGGGTAAAGCGGGGGATGAATTCCCGGCCGGTGATTTCCTTTACCGTCTGTTCCATGACAGAAGGCTCAATGTTGACGGCGCGGTAATCCAGAGGCTCCCCGTCTATGGGGGCGCAGTAATGGTTGTCCCTGGGATTGAAGAGAATCAAGTCCCCGGCGCTGACATCGTACTCTTTGCTGCGGCACCAAAGATGCCTTTTACCTCCCTCCACAAAGCCTATGACGTAATATTCGTGGAAATGATTGGGGAATTTCTGCACCACCCCGCTCAGATTGTAGGCTTCTATTTTAAGGTCCTTATCATAATAGACCCGGCGCTGTTCCTGCTCCTGTATCATTTGACTGCTCCTTTTAAACTGCTTTTCTGCTATTTTAACATATTGGAAGGGGAAAATCTTGAAAGATATTACACCAGGACAGGATGGATTTTGCTGCTGGATTTTGTTTTCCTGAAAAACATGCATAAAAAAAGATGAACAGCTTCACATGGCTCCATGCGGTCTATTCATCTTCTTCATTATCGTTTATTACCTTTAATATATCATTGGGAGTGCACTTCAGACATTCACACAGCTTGGCCAGAATGGTAAGGTCGATGCGGGATACCTTATTCTTGCAGTAGTTATTAAACTGGGTCCGCTGCAAATTGCATTTTTCACATACATGGTTTTTACTTTTGTTTTGTTTCTTCAGCAGATTTTCCAAATCAATCTCGATATGCACATCATCCCCGCCTTTCCGTATAAGCTTTGTATATAAGTATATCTCTGGATGTATTGAAATATAAGCTGTATTAAAGTACAATATGTATAATAATATAGGTGAGGGGGATAAAAGGAAAATGAGAAAAAGACTGGGACATGCCGTACTGGTTCTTATGGCTCTTTGCATGTACCTGCAATGGGGAAGGGGAGTTTCGGTAAAAAATACTATATCCTCTTCCTGGGATGGAAAGAGGGCGGAACATATTACCGTTGTTGTAAACAGACTGTACATACGCAATAAGGAGGCGCTTGCCCTGGAACTGGTTGAGACCTGCATCAACAATGAATTCCGTGATGTGCGGTTCAGCTATGATATGGGATATCCGGTGGAAATAAGAATGGATGTCTACATCAATGAGGCATCCTGGAAGCGGGGAATCCGGTGCTTTGAGGTGCTGTTTGCCCAGCCGGAGGAGGAGCAGTA
Organism: Clostridium sp. 1001271st1 H5; assembly: GCF_005845215.1. Taxonomy (GTDB): domain Bacteria; phylum Bacillota; class Clostridia; order Lachnospirales; family Lachnospiraceae; genus Enterocloster. The sequence continues at coordinate 241,433 of NZ_SPHO01000009.1, read as the reverse complement.
CAGGTATAATGTGAAGGATAACCGGGAACGGTTTGTGATGACGGTAAAATAAATAAAAAGCCCGGATGCCCAAAATATTTTCTCAAAACCGCAGAAAATCCGCACCACAAGTGGATTCTGTGCTACAATCAGACTGTAAAAAAAGGAAGAGGGCATAACGGTGATTGAATTCTTAAAAGAAGAAAAGATAAACAGCAGCTTAATTCAGGGAATCATGGAATTCCGGGCCTCCCATCCGGTCAGGGAGGAGGACCGGGGCAGAATCCCCGTACCCCGTTACCTGTATTATGGAAAGGAAGTATGGGAGCAGGCCATTGCCGCCCTTCTGTGCGGCCAGAACCTGCTTCTCACAGGGCCAAAGGCAACGGGAAAAAACATATTGGCCCAGAATCTGGCGGCGGCCTTTGGCAGGCCGGTGTGGGATATCTCCTTGCATGTCAATATGGATGCGTCCGGTCTCATAGGAACAGATACCTTTGAAAACGGGGCTGTTGTATTCCGTCCGGGCCCCGTGTACCGCTGCGGAATCAGCGGCGGATTTGGAGTACTGGATGAAATCAACATGGCCAGAAACGAAGCCCTGGCCGTGCTCCATGGAATCCTGGATTTCAGACGGACCATGGATGTGCCGGGCTACAATGTGGTGCATCTGGATGAGGGGACCCGTTTCATTGCCACCATGAATTACGGGTATGCAGGTACAAGGGAGCTGAACGAGGCCCTGACCTCCAGATTTTCCTGCCTGCAGATGCCTGCCATATCCGAGGAAAATCTGGAGAAGCTGATGGGCCGGGAGTATCCCGGACTAAAGAAAACTTATGCCAGACAGTTCATCCAGCTGTTCCTGGATATAGAGCGAAAATGCCGGAGCGCCCAGCTTTCCACCCGTCCCCTGGACCTCAGAGGACTCCTGGATGCTGTCCGTCTTATGGAGAAGGGACTGGATGCGGTAGCTGCCCTGGATATGGGCCTTACCAACAAGTCCTTTGACCCGTATGAACAAACCCTGGTACGGGATTTAATCAGGGCAAGGATTCCTAAAAAACTGGAAAGGGAGAAGCTGTTTGCAGACTGATATGGAGATGCAGGAATATGACGGCCAGGAGCGCCGGGCTCTTAACATGATATGGACCGCGGCAGAGGACCACTCTTTCCGGCCGGAGTTCATGGCCTTTGACCGGTACGGAAGGGCTGACCTTTATCTCAACAGCATTATCGGTTATGTCCACAGGTGGCATGACGGCGGAGCATTGTCTGAGCTGTTTGGGACTTTTCAGGGTACGGCTCTTCAGGACATCTACGATACCATACTCTGGCTTGGCCTGGAATGCAGCGTCTATGAAAAAGAACGGGAAGGACGTCCCGTGCTGGCGGAGCTGCGCAGGGAATACTGGGCCCGGGTATTGGAGGAATCCAGGTGGTCGGCCCGGGAAAAGCTGGTCCAGTCCCTTCAGACGGGCTGGGGCAGTCTGGTGCTGGGACAAAAGCCAGGAGTGACGTCCTGGGAGCGGGGGATACTGTCCTGCCTTTCCTTTGATGCATCTGCTGACACCAGTGAAATCATAGAGCGTGTTTCCGGTATCCTTTGGGAATACTTCCGTTTTGACTGCCGTTCAGAACAAAAGGGAAAAGAAAACAGAAAGCGGATAAAAGACATGATTAAGCCCTTCCGTTTTATCCGTCCTGCCCGCAGCGTGATAGTGAGGAATACGCTTGCCGGACATGGGCAGGGGTCCCACAAGCCGGCATCGGACGGCGGGGAGCCATCCGGAAAGGCCCGTAATAAGCCATCCCGTACCGCCAAGGGCTTTGGCTTCCGGCTGGAGGCAGCGGGGGAACGGAGGGAACAGGCGGTACGCTCCTATCTGGATGCCTGCTATGGCGTTTCCATGTACGGTGAGCGGCAGAATCAGGCCATCCGCCACATGCTTTGTACGGGATGCCACAGCATGTGCGGCCTTCATTTTACCAGAGGAGAGAAATTCCTGCAGGCTACGGACCGCGGGGAAGCCTCCAGACAGCTGTGGGAGGCCGCGCAGCAGCGAAAAAGGAACAGGGAACAGTTTGAAAAGAACCGGTCAGAATATCAGAACAGCATACGGCGCCTGATGGAGCAGCTTCAAAATACCCTTCTGGTGGATTTGCAGCCTGTTCCCGAGAAAAGCAGCAGGGGAAAATTGCTGGGGGAATCTGTATGGCGGGCCGTGTATTTGAAGGATGACCGTGTATTCCTGAAAATTTCAGAGGAAGAACGGCTGAATGTTTCCGTGGATTTGATGCTGGATGCATCTGCGTCCCGTATGGGACATGAAGCCGTTATAGCGGCACAGGGATATATCATTGCCGAGAGCCTGACGCGCTGCAGGATACCGGTCCAGGTGTATTCCTTTTCCACCATTGAGAATTATACGGTACTGCGCATATTCCGCGGATATGGGGAGACGGAGAAAAACAGGGAAATCCTGGACTATGTGGCGGCCGGGTGGAACCGGGACGGCCTGGCCCTCAGGGCAGCGGGCCATCTGGCGCAACAGTCATCCTGTGGGAAACGTCTCCTTATTGTGCTGACAGACGCCAGCCCCAATGACGAACAGAGGATGGCTCCTGTTTCCGGGACCGTGCGGGGAAAGGCGTATTCCGGGGACGCGGGCATTGAGGATGCGGCAATGGAAGTAAGGCAGCTTAAAAAGCAGGGAATCAGGGTGATGGCTGTCTTTTACGGCCTGGACAGCGACCTGGAGGGCGCCCGTAAGATATACGGAAGCAGCTTTGCCAGAATCAGGGAGATGGGGCAGCTGGCGGATACGGTTGGAAATCTGATTACGAATCAGCTGCGGTACGGCCGATAGCAGCAAAGAAGGGGATATCCCGTAGCCTGCAGGCTTTCAGGATATCCCTTTTTGACATTATGGTATGACAAGAACCTGCCCCGCATAAATCAGGTTGGGGTTTGCTATGCCGTTGGTGTACGCCAGGTCAGATACGCTGGTGTCAAACCGGTTTGCAATGGCGGAGAGGGTATCGCCGCTTTTTACCCGGTATATGATGGTGCCCGGGGCATCCGGAATCTCCAGTATCTGTCCTGTATAAATTACATTGGGATTGGCAATGCGGTTTAATTCAGCCAGCTGGCCCACCGTGGTGCGGAATCTTCTGGAGATACCCCACAGGGTGTCGCCTCCCTGCACCTTGTAAGTGAGAAGGGCTCCTATGGCGCCGGGAGATGGTTCCGGCTGAGGCGGCTGGGAGACAATGAACATGGAGTCTTTGAAGAAATCCATGTCCGCATTACCGCTGACTCCCGGCACCTGTCCGGTGTCCGAGTACTGGAATCCATCCCAGGTATCCCATGGGCCCGTACTTTCGGGCTGGTTTACATCGTAATCAGCTACCCACAGGGGGTAGGAAGAGAAGCCGCTGTTCCACAGGGCGGCGGCGTTGTAGGAGTCTGTATACAGGGCAGGACCGTATCCCAGGCGGCTGGCCAGGGTTTCCATAAAAGCCAGGCCAATGGCGTTGATTTCCTGGCGGCTCAGACCTGGGAAGGATTCAAAATCCATGGCCGGATAGCAGTCAATCTGCTTGTCCTGTATTAAGGAATAGAAGAATTCTGCCTGCTGCCTGGCCTGGATTGTGTTGGAGGCAGTTACATAGTGATAGTAGCCAATTTTCATGCCTGCATCCAGGGCGTTTTCATAGTTGGACTGGAAGCGGGAATCCACGTAATCCGGTCCCACGCCGGTCCGGATATAGACCACCTCGATACCGGCTGCCCGGACTGCCTGGAAATCAATATCGCCCTGCCAGCTGCTGACATCCATGCCATGGTACAGGCGGGAAGCCGCAAATGCAGGAGAGCACATGAAGCACACGGCAAAGATAAGGGACAGGATAATACCTGCTGCGCCCCGTAAATATTTCATAGTCATTCCTCCTTTGGGGTGGGGATTAACAGGGTACAGTATACTATATGAAGAAATGAAAACAGCGGTGACATGCCAGAGGGAATATGTTAGAATGAAGGAAATGCCGCGGGGAAAAGGAGATAAGGATGAAAGAGAATAAATATGACAATGAAATATTTTTTGAAAAATACAGCCAGATGGAGCGTTCTAAAAAAGGACTGTCGGGAGCAGGCGAATGGGAGACACTGAAGGCGCTGCTGCCTGATTTTGGGGGGCAGCGTGTGCTGGATTTGGGCTGCGGGTATGGCTGGCATTGTATTTATGCCATGGAGCAGGGGGCTGTCTCTGCCGTGGGTGTGGACATATCCGGTAAGATGCTGGAGGTGGCCAGGGAAAAGACAAATGATTCCAGGGTGCAGTATGTGGAATGCGCTATGGAGGATATTGATTTTCCGGAGGAATCCTTTGATGTGGTGCTGAGTTCACTGGCATTCCACTATGTGGAAAGCTTCAGCCAGGTGGTGGATAAAGTGAGGGATGGGCTGGCGCCTGGTGGATATTTTGTGTTTTCTGTGGAGCATCCTGTATTCACTGCCTATGGAACCCAGGATTGGTATTATGACGAGGAGGGAAATATCCTTCATTTTCCTGTGGATAATTATTATTATGAGGGAAAAAGAAAGGCTGTTTTCCTGGGGGAAGAAGTGATTAAGTACCACCGTACCCTGACCACGTACCTCAACACCCTTTTGACCCATGGATTTGAACTCTGCCAGGTGGTGGAGCCCCAGCCGCCGGAGAGTATGTTCCATATACCCGGTATGCGGGATGAGATGCGAAGGCCTATGATGTTAATTGTGTCGGCCAGAAAACGTTCCTGACAGAGGACGGCAGAGACACCGGTTAGAAATCAAGATAAGGAGTACATCGATGAAATCACTTGTAATAGCAGAAAAACCTTCTGTTGCCCGGGACATTGCCCGGGTTCTTAAATGCGGGAAGAATATAAACGGCGCCATAGAGGGGGAACGCTATGTGGTTACCTGGGGGCTGGGCCACCTGGTGACTCTGGCGGACCCGGAGGATTATGATAAGAAGTATAAGGAGTGGAGGATGGAGGACCTTCCCATGATGCCTGAGGTATTTAAACTGGAGGTCATCAAGCAGACTGCCAGACAGTACCAGGCTGTGAAGACCCAGATTTACCGCGGGGATGTGGGGGATATCATCATTGCCACTGATGCGGGAAGGGAAGGCGAATTGGTAGCCCGGCTGATTCTGAAAAAGACAGGATGCAGCAAACCCATCCGCCGTCTGTGGATATCGTCTGTGACAGACAAAGCCATCCGGGAAGGATTTGCAAACCTGAAAGACGGCAGGGAATACGATAGTCTGTATGATGCAGCCATGTGCAGGGCAGAGGCGGACTGGCTGGTGGGCATCAATGCCACCAGGGCCCTGACCTGCAAATACAATGCCCAGCTCTCCTGCGGCCGCGTCCAGACCCCCACCCTGGCTATGATAGCAAAGCGGGAGGCCCAGATACGTGCCTTTGTGCCTCAGCCGTACTTTGGTCTTCAGGCCAGAACGGACGGACTGGTCCTTACATGGCAGGATGTGAGCACAGGCAGCCACCGTTCCTTTGAACGCGGCCGGATAGAGGGCCTGGCCCAGAATCTTAAGGGGGAGCCGGCTGTTGTGGCTGAGGTAAAGCGCACACCTAAAAAGACATCCGCCCCCCTGCTCTATGACCTGACTGAGCTGCAGCGGGATGCCAATAAACGGTTTAATTACTCTGCCAAAGACACGCTGAACATCATGCAGCGCCTCTACGAGAACCATAAGGTCCTGACCTACCCCAGAACCGATTCCAGATACCTGAGCGCGGATATTGTTCCCACCCTTAAGGAACGGCTGAAGGCGTGCGCCATCGGCCCTTATAAGACCCTGGCCGGCCGCCTGGTGAACCAGCCCCTGCCGGCAAAGCCTTTTTTTGTGGATAACAGCAAGGTATCGGACCATCACGCTATCATTCCCACGGAACAGTATGTGCAGCTGGACCACATGACCATTGATGAGCGCAGGATTTATGATTTGGTGGTCCGCAGGTTTCTTGCCGTCCTGTATCCGCCTTTTGAATATGATGAAACCAGCCTTGGGGTGGATATCCGGGGCGAGCGGTTTATTGCAAAGGGAAGGATTGTAAAGAGCCAGGGATGGAAAGCTGCTTATGACACGGCTGTGGAAGACGGGGAAGACGGGGATGAGACTGAGGTAAAGGACCAGCAGCTGCCGGACCTGAAAAGGGGGGATGTGCTAAAGGGCCTGTCCCTTAAGATGACGGAGGGTAAGACAAAACCGCCGGCTCCCTTTAATGAGGCAACGCTGCTTTCCGCCATGGAAAATCCCGTGGCCTATATGGAGACAAAGGATAAGGCCATGGCAAAGACCCTGGGCGAAACAGGCGGTCTGGGCACCGTTGCCACCAGGGCTGATATCATAGAAAAACTGTTTTCCAGCTTTCTGCTTGAAAAGCGGGGCAAGGATATCTATCTTACATCCAAGGCAAGGCAGCTTCTGGAGCTGGTGCCTGAGGACCTGAAGAAGCCGGAGCTGACAGCGGACTGGGAGATGAAGCTGTCGGGCATTGCAAAAGGAAACCTGAAAAGGGGCGCGTTCATGAAGGATATCCGGGGCTATTCCCAGGAGCTGATTCGCCAGATTAAGACAGGGGAAGGCTCTTTCCGCCATGACAACCTGACCAACACAAAATGCCCTGTATGCGGAAAACGGATGCTGGCAGTAAAGGGAAAGAACACGCAGATGCTGGTGTGCCAGGACCGGGAGTGCGGCCACCGGGAGGTTCTTTCACGTACCTCCAATGCCAGATGCCCTGTGTGCCATAAGAAGATGGAGCTTAAGGGCAAGGGGGACACCCAGGTATTTGTGTGCAAATGCGGCCACAAGGAGAAGCTGAAGGCGTTTGAGGAGCGCAGGAAAAAGGAAGGCGCAGGCGTGACAAAAAAGGACGTGGCCAGGTATCTGAACCAGCAGAATAAGGAAGCCGGGGAGCCGGTTAACAATGCATTCGCCAAGGCGCTGGCCGGTCTTAAGCTGGAGGATAAGGGATGATGGCCAGAGGGCGCGCTGTCATAAGCGGAAAAACAAAACAAAAACCGTCTGAGCCAGTAAAAAATTCTTGACAAGAAAGTTAGTTGGTGCTAATCTATATATGCAGTCAGGATGTGCTGATTCCTGCAAAGAACAGGAAGCAGGAGATTCCGGCTGCATATTTTAAAGAATAGGGTTAGCGACAACTTACTTAACGGAGGAGGGTATAAAATGCCTTTGACAATGGCAAGAACCGGTGAATCCGCATCCATCACCCGTCTGGGAGGCAAGGAAGAAATTCGCCGTCATCTGAAGAGCATGGGATTCACACCAGGCACTCCTGTAACCATAGTGTCTGTGAATAACGGCAATGTGATTGTACATATCAGGGAATCGCGGGTGGCAGTCAGCAGGGAGATGGCAAATAAAATTATGATATAAGCCTCAGGAGCATATGTTTGAATTGCTTTCCGCCAGAGAGGCCGGAGGAATGTCCAAAGGGCAGGGGGTAATGCCTGACAGCAAAGTAAAGGAGCTGATGTGATATGCCATGGAAACAAAGAGAGGAGTCCCGCATGTGGCAGAAGGAGCGGGTCATCCAGGAACTGAGGAGCCAGGGGAAACGTATGACCAAACAGCGTATGGTCCTTCTGGATGTCATACTGAGCGGAAAATGGAACTGCTGTAAAGAGATATATTACGAGGCGGCAAAGCGTGACGCGACCATCGGTATGGCAACCGTGTACCGCATGGTATCTACCCTGGAAGAGATTGGGGTATTCAGCAGATGCTACCGCTACAGCCTGCCGGACCGTCCCTGTGTGGAGAACCGGGCCCGGGACTGGCTGGATTAGAAACAGAACATACGGCAGAGGAAATGTGCGCCCCAGGCGCGTCATTCCTCTGCCTCTTTGTTGTTTGCCGGAACGTAAAAATGCAGGAATCACCAAGGCCAATATCAGGTTTTATGAAAAGGAAGTTCTGCGGGCTCCGGGCCGCAGTTCCAATAATGAAAGGGAATAAGGTGCGCCAGGGGTGAACAAGCTGTACTCTGCCCGTAAAAGCATGGTTGCGTGAACACGGGAAAGGGTGGTATACTGTCTGTTAGAAATAATATGGAAACTGCTGGAAAGGGAGTATTGGAAATCATGGAACGAGCGGTCAGTCTGGAGGACATATCCGACGGAAAATTATATGGTATCAATGATATGGTGAGGGCTGACAGCGGGGGCTGTGAAGGCTGTTCTGCCTGCTGCCGTAAAATGGGGACGTCCATTATACTGGACCCTCTGGATATGTTCCGCCTTACGGTGAACATGGGCATGACCCCGGAACAGCTTCTGGCCGGGCCACTTGAGATGAATGTGGTGGATGGCATCATCCTGCCCAACGTGCGGATGACGGGCAGGGATGAGGCCTGTTCCTTCCTGGACGGGGAGGGCAGATGCAGCATCCACCCCTGCAGGCCGGGATTCTGCCGTCTTTTCCCGCTGGGAAGGCTGTATGAGAACCGGTCCTTCAGTTACTTCCTGCAGGTCCACGAATGCCGCAGGGAGAACAGGAGCAAGGTAAAGGTCCGCAAGTGGATAGATACCCCGGATGTAAAGGAATATGAGAAGTTTGTAAATGACTGGCATTATTTTCTCAAGGACCTGGAAAAAGGGCTGGAGGAAAACGGGAACCCGGATGTGAGGAAAACCGTGGATATGTATGTGCTGAAGCAGTTCTACATAATTCCTTACAGCGGCGGGGAAGGGTTTTACCCCCAGTTCTACAGACGGCTTTCAGAGGCAGCTGATTTTGTGGCTCTAAAAGGCGGTTTCCATCTATAAAAAATGGATAGGAGGAATATCATATGGAATTAGATGCAGTATTAAGGGAAAGAAGAAGTATGAGAAAGTACCAGCCGGACAGGAAGGTAAGCCGCGGGCAGGTGGAGGAAGTCCTTAAGGCAGCTGTCTTTGCGCCGTCCTGGAAGAATTCCCAGACAGCCAGATACTATGTGGTCATGTCGGATGACATGCTGAAAACAGTAAAGGAAACCTGTCTGCCGTCCTTTAACCAGACAAACTGCAAGGACGCACCGGTGCTGATTGTGGCCTCCTTTGTTAAGAACCGTTCAGGCTATGACAATGACGGAACCCCTTCCAATGAACTGGGAAACGGCTGGGGGTGCTATGATTTGGGAATGCATAACCAGAACCTGCTGCTGAAGGCAAGGGATTTGGGCCTGGACACCCTGGTTATGGGAATAAGGGATGCTGATAAGCTGAGAGAACTGCTCTCCATCGGTGAGGACCAGGAGGTGGTGTCGGTCATTGCCCTTGGATACGGTGCAGCCGACCCTCAGATGCCAAAGCGTAACATGGTTGAGGAGATTGCCAGGTTCTATTAATCAGTTGGAGGAAAGCCATGGACAGGATTACAAGAGTATCCATTGTGGGAATGGGTGCGCTGGGCGTATTGTACGGGGATTTTTTTGCAAGAACCCTGGGGGTGGAGCAGGTTACATTTCTGGCGGACCGGGAGCGGGTGGAGCGTTACCGCAGCGCACCGGTATACTGTAATGGAAAAGAGTGGAACTTCTCTGTCCGTCCGGGGGATGAACCGGACCCCAGGGGGCCGGCCCAGCTTCTGATATTTGCCGTGAAGGCCACAGCGCTGGAGGCATCCGTGCCAATGGCCAGGAACCAGGTGGGAAAGGATACCGTGATTCTTTCCGTACTCAATGGTATTACCAGCGAAGCCGTCATAGGAGGGATGCTGGGAATGGAGCACATGCTGTACTGCGTGGCCCAGGGCATGGATGCCGTGAAGATGGGAAATGAGCTGACCTATTCCCATATGGGACAGATATGCATTGGAATTCCCGGGGAGGAATCCTGGAAGGAGGGAATGCTGGATGCAGTTACGGAATTGTTTGAGCGTACAGGACTTCCCTATACCAGGGAGCCGGACATTCTGCGCAGGCTCTGGTGCAAATGGATGCTGAATGTGGGCGTGAACCAGGCCGTTATGGTGGCGGAAGGGACCTACGCAACCGTACAAAAGCCGGGACCGGCCAGGCAGATGATGAAGGCTGCCATGGCAGAGGTGGTGGCCCTGGCCCAGAGAGAGGGAATCCGTGTAACCATGGAGGATTTGGACGACTACGTTGAACTGATAGACAGCCTGAATCCCGGCGGAATGCCTTCCATGCGGCAGGACGGACTGGCCCGCAGGCCCTCAGAGGTGGAATTTTTTGCCGGTACAGTGATTCGCCGGGCAGAGAAAGCAGGTCTGGAGGTGCCGGTGAACCGGGAGCTGTACCGGAGAATTAAGGAGATGGAGAACAGCTGGCTTGGATGAGTTTAGAAACATTAGATTAGAAACGCCGGAAAACGGAATTTGTTTTCCGGCGCTCTTATAGGTGGAATTGCAAGGCTGCCATGGTTCATATGAAATGGACCGGATTAATATTCAACGTAGTTTATGCGCTGGGCTCCCAGACTTTCTAATTTTTCCTTTACCCAGGGGCGGATATAGGTGCCGTCCTTTTCTATGGCACTGATAATCCTTATTTCATTTTCATGAAGCTGACTGACTTTTTCCAACAGCCAAGGTGCGTCCTGGGGTCTGATAAAGAGAACGCCGTCCTGGTCTCCGATTACAATATCCCCGGGATTTACCAGCCGTCCGCCGCACACAATGGGAGTATTGATTTCACCCGGTCCGTTTTTGTAGGGACCGTCCGGCGTAATGCCCCTGGCGTATACCGGAAAGTCGGTAAGCTGGGACATGGCGTCCACGTCGCGGAGAGAACCGTCTACCACGATGCCCGCTATACCGCGTTTCCGGCAGTATGTCACCATCAGCTCGCCAAAGATGGAACGGCGGGTATCCCCGCCTGCGTCAATGACAATCACATCCCCGGGTTTGGCCAGGTCCATGGCTGCATGAAACATGAGATTGTCGCCGGAGGGAACCTTGACCGTAAACGCAGTTCCCAGGAGCTGTCCCTTGTTGACAGGCCGTATATCTTCATGGACAGCCGATATGCGGTTCATGCAGTCGTCCAGATTCGCTACTGCCACACCCCTGAACGTTTCCACCAGCGCCCTGTCGGGCCGCTTAAAATCTTCTACAATCACACATCCTACTTTTGACCTGCATATCCATTGCGGTCCGGACATCATACCGCGTTCCGTGACAGCGCTGGAGATGGCAGAGAGGGCAGTAAGGAGAGGAATGAAGGGATTTGCCATTAAGTCCCACTACGCCCCCACCTGTCTTCAGGCTGCTGCGGTCCGGGCCTGTTATCCGGAGTGCAACGCAGTGGGGACCATTACTTTAAATGCATCGGTGGGCGGGCTGAATCCCCTGGCTGTGGAAACAGCTGCCAGGATGGGGGCAAAGATTGTATGGTGTCCCACCTTTGACGCTGCTTCGCAGCAGGATTATTATCTGAAACATCTGCCTCAATATATTGATATGCAGAAAACCATGCTGGATGCCGGACGGACGGTGCCGTCTTACTGTCTTATAGATGAATCGGGTAAATTGTGCCGTGAGATGCAGGAAGTGCTGGATGTGGTCCAGTCCCATGATTTAGTATTGGGCACAGGCCATATTACACATAAGGAAACCTTTGCCCTTGCCAGGGAAGCTTCTAAGAGGGGATTTGGGAAGCTGCTTATAACACACGCTGACTGGGAATTTACCCATTATACAGCAGAGGAACAGCAGGAGCTGGTTCGATTGGGAGCCTGGATAGAACATTCCTATACATCTCCGGCAGAGGGATGCATTCCCTGGGAAAAGGTGGCATTGGAGATTCGGACCATAGGCGCCAAGCGGTGTATCATTACCACTGACTTGGGAAAAGACAATGGTATATATCCGGATGACGGGTTATTGGATTATGGGCAGCATCTGCTGAAAATGGGATTTGCAGTGGGGGAAATAGCGGCCATGATTAGCGGGAATCCTGGATATTTAGTGGAATAGCAACAGCCAGCGCCTTTTGGCGCTGGCTGTTGCAGTGTTAAGGCGGCAGCATCTGCCTTTACGGTTCAAAATACCCCTTTACCACCTCAGCAATCCCTTCGGCCAGCGCCCCATGGTTTTTTGCGTCCATATGGAGCTGGTCTATGGTGCTGGGGCCTGCCAGGGACGCTGCATCCAGGAAGAGACATCCCTCAGTCCTGGCCAGCTCCTGGTAGAGCGGCGCCAGGGCCATTGATTTGGCTGGTGCCGTCTCATCAAAGCTGGCATATGGGCAGTGCTCCATATCGTTTCCTATGCGGATGGGGGATATGACCAGAATCTTAGGCTTCTTATAACCTTCCCCATAATCAAATCCCTGTACCGTGTGGCACAGGTTTTCCATTCCCTTGGTTATGACCTTGGGTGAAGCGTGAAAATGTGCTTTGCAGTCATTGGTGCCCAGGAACAGTATAACCAGGTCCAGGGGTTTGTGGCTCTGGAGCGCCATGGGAAGGGCCTGGATGCCGCAGCGTCCGGGTTCCAGGGGGTCATCCCAGACTGTTGTACGTCCGCCCATGCCCTCCTCAATTACATAATATTCAGGTCCGAGAAGAACCTGGAGACGCCCGGGCCAGCGGGTATTCCAGGCATGGCGCCCTCCCTTGGGGTTGGTCCCGAATGTGTTTGAGTCGCCGAAGCAGAGAATATTTATCATAAACAGAACCTCCTTACTGCATGGTCTGCAACCATACTTTTCTCCTATGATATCACAAGTAATGGAAAAATAAATCACTTTATGATAAAATAAACGAAACTGTAACAGGAGGAAATATCTATATGGAAAGGATTTCCAAAGGGTTTGCGGGCAGGACGGTGCGGGCTGTTCTGTTCATTATCCTTATCATTGTATTCTGCACCGCTATATCCAGCGCAGGCATATATGTGGCATCCAGATTTGGGCTGACCCAGTCCAGGGAGCAGGTGCCTCTCACAGCTCTTTCCCTTGGAGATGAAGGAAAGGTGGAGCTTCCGGGGCGGGGGAAAATGGTGGAGGGAGATGGGTGGAGGCTGAGAAACTCCAGGGATATTTACACCCTTACATTGGATAATGCGGTTATAGAGAGCGCAGGGGCGGGGAACGCAGCTGACGGAAATACAGTTGAAGGAGATGCAGCTGAGGGAAGCCTGTCTGCGAAAAACCCGGGCACATCCCGGCCAGCCATTGATATAACAGGGGACTTAATCATTGAGTTAAAGGAAGGCAGCGGCAGCTGGCTGCGGTCAGAAGGCGCGGGCATACGCATACAATCAGGCACTCTGGTTATCCGGGGAAAGGGAAACCTGGATATCGAAGCAGGAACAGCAGGAATTCTGGGAGATGGAAATGGAGCCGGCCAGCCGGCCCTGCGTCTGGAGGGCGGACAGCTGGATGTAAAGGGAATGTATGCGGGGATATCCTGTCCGGAGGTGGAATTGGCCGGGAGTTCAGGAAGGATTTCGGCTGCGTACCAATCCGGAATCGGCCTGTGTTCATGCAGACTCAAAGTGGAAGAATCTAAGGGAGAGATGAGGGCTGCAGGCGGCGGGGCAGCGGTGCTGGCATACGGCAGAGGGGAGTTTAAGCCATCCATCAAGGCGGATGGAAAGATGGCCGTGGAACCGGATGATGTCCGAATCGTGGAATTTAACGCGCCGCAGTCAGATGATATAAGGGGCTGTGTGGAAAAAAACGGGGGATGGATGAAAGAAAATCCTTCTTCCCTGCTTACATATTCAGCAGAGAATATGGTTACTTATAATGGAGAGACATCCTGTTTTGACGGTTCAGCCAAAGAGCTGGGGTTTGCCGCAAAATAGGGAAATAGAATGGATGGAGGAATGAAACATGAGTCTTACCGTATTGTGCTACAAAAAATGCTCTACCTGCCAGAAAGCTTTGAAATGGCTGGATGCCAATGGGATTGCCTATGAGGAAAGGCCCATTAAGGAGGAAAATCCCACCCTGGAAGAATTGAAAACATGGTATGGGATAAGCGGACTGCCGCTGAAGCGTTTCTTTAATACCAGCGGGAATATTTATAAGGAAATGTCCCTGAAAGACAAACTGCCGTCCATGGATGAGGACGAACAGCTGGCACTTCTGGCCACGGACGGAATGCTGGTGAAAAGGCCGCTGGCAGTGGGAGACGGCTTTGTGCTCACCGGATTTAAGGAAGCAGAATGGAAGGAAAAACTGCTGTAGGTTTTAAGAACGGCCCGGGCGGTGGAACTAAGACTGGCGTGGGCAGTGGAACTAAGACCGGCGCGGCCGGCGGGACTTGGAATGGCGGGACCCATGGAAAAATGCAGGTATGAAATGCCGGAAGATGCAGCTTGTGAAGCGCATTTTTCCGGCATTTTTCTAACAGAACCAGGTTTTTTATCCGGCCTGGCCGGATGGAGCTTTAGGTCTGGTCCGCTGCCGCCAAATCATCCAGGGTTCCGAAATGATACCCCATTTCCTCCCATTTGGTCAGAAGTTCATCCAGAATCTGCCCGTTTGTCTTAGATGTGCTGTGAAGCAGGACAATGGCGCCGGGATGGATGCGGGTCAGGAGCTTTTTGAAGGCTTCCTCTTTGGTTGGCTGCTTATCCTCATACCAGTCCACATAGGCCAGACTCCAGAAAAAGGTCTTATAGCCCATATCATTGGCCATTTTCAGGTTGCTTTCACTGTATTTGCCCTGGGGCGGACGGTAATACTTTTTCATGGGCTGGCCTGTGGTCTGCTGGTACAGGGTTTCCAGGTCATTCAGTTCCTTTTCAAAGGCCTCTTTGGTGGAGATTTTCGACATATCCGGGTGGTGGAAGGTGTGGTTTCCCACATTGTGGCCCTCGGCCACCATTCGTTTTACCAGGTCCGGGCTGGTCTGAAGGTAATTTCCCACCAGGAAAAAGGTGGCGTGTACATTGTGCTTTTTCAGGGCATCCAGGATGGCGGCCGTGTTTCCGTTTTCATAGCCGGCGTCAAAGGTCAGGTAGATGACCTTATCCTGGGTATTCTGGGCATAGTAGGCATTGAACTGTTTCAGATAGTCTGCGGTAGCGTTTCCTATGGGCATCTGGCCCTCGCCCGGAAAACTGAGTCCCCAGTTGCCGTCGGCTGAGGTGGTCACTGCTTCGGGAGGACGATTGTATTCCACTACCTGGGCAGCCAGCCGGCCGGCACAAAAGGCCAGGGCAAACAGCAGGGTGGTCTGTAACAGCTTCTTGATGGGAAGTCTTCTGAGTCTGTTTTTCATAAAGGATAGGTCCTGTTTCAGAAGTAATTACTTTAATATATAGAAACAGGAGCCGGATTATTCCCGGAACCGGCAAAAGAAGGGGGCTGGCTTAAGGATTTATACAGTACATGGCGGGGAAGGCCCCCATATTTTTCCGTGGTAGCCACAATCCGGTATCCCAGCTTGAGAAAGTTGTTCAGGCTGTACCGGTTTTCGGGATGGACCGTACCCATCAGATGGCAATAGGGAGTGGCGTTCAGATATTGTTCCCCATGGGCCATGAGCAGAGACTGGAGTCCCCTTCCCCTGAAGTCCGGACGTACAGCCAGGGAGTCCATGTGGACTACCCTGCCCAGGTCTTCGCGGCCAAGTTTCATGTAACGCCCCAGGCTGTCCGGGGTATTGCCTGGATAATGAATGATGAAAAAAGCAGCCAGACAACCGTGGTCCACTGCCTTAAAGGCAATGCCTGTATCCGGGTTCTCTATATGAGCTCGGATATATTTTTCTGAGTCGGTGCAGTACCAGCCGGGGTCCGGCATAAGGGAACGGGCCTCTGTCATGATACGGTATATTTCCGCTGCGTCGGATGCGTCTGCGGTCAGGATATTCATAGCTGTCAACTCCTTTTGTGGATATTCCGGGGCGGTTTTAAATACCGGGTGGAAAGGGAGGGCCTCCCGGCCATGTGAAAAAGGCGGTTCCCCGGGCCATAGGGCATCATATGGTGATGGAGGCAATTAAATTCATCCTGGTACCCACGCAGAGCGAAACACTGACAGCAATGGGAGCGCCTTTGTACTGGAAACCATTTACCAGCATCAGCATGCTGTCATGTTCGCTCAGCTCTAACAGCCCGTATTCTTCCTGGCTGGGCGTATGGACCCGCATATACTGGGTCTGCTTTAACCCCTCCGGCATGGAGCGGACATAAAACAGTCCGGGGAAGGACTGCATGGACGAGCTGGTCTGGGCCGTATAAGTGATTCCCGCGGGGATATCAGACAGGTATTCTATAAAACGGTTCATGCTGAGATGGGAGTTGTGGTCGGCATTCAGCATGTTGTTGCAGATATTGCGGATGGCATCCGGCATATATTCAGTGGATTTTACAGAAAATACATCCGGCTGCAGACAGGAATCTGCATAGGGAAAACAATAGGCAATAAGGGAACGGTCTGTTCTGGGCGGATTTACATAATAACCGTTTTCCGACCGGATAACTCCCTGGTCCAGCAGGCGCTGATATCCCTGGCGCACGCTGACGCGGGTGATATCCAGCTGGGCTGCCAGCTCGCGTTCCGTGGGCAGGCGGTCGCCGGGCTGCAGCCCCTGTTCGTGAATGTATCGTTCTATATATTCCGCAATGTCATAACTAAGAAGATTGAAAACTTTCGGCATACTGTTTTACCTTTCTGTTCGTAAATGCTGCTCTGGAGAGATATCCTTCTGGTATCGTAAAACCCATCATTGGTCTATAAGGATTGGGCGTATACATTGAGCTTGCTGTCCTGGATGACACCGTCTGAGTAGAATTTGCAGAACTCAGGAAGTACCAGTGCATTTGTGTACTCAATGATTCCGTTTCCCTCGCTGGAAGAGGTGATGGCAATGGATACCACGGGGGTCCCGTTTTCTGTGTTCAGGTATTTTGCTTCGGAATTACGCACCCGGGTGGTGGAAAAAACCTGCTGTATATCGGCAATGTGAAGGGAATTCATGGCAAATGCGTCATACAGGGAGTATATTTGGAAATCAATTCCCTCTATATCAGGAATCAGTTCATAGGGAACAAAGGTGTTTTCAATGGATACAGGCTGTCCGTTGCCAAGGCGCAGACGCATGATGCGGTATAAAACCGTGTCTTCATCCACCTGCAGCAGGCGGGAGAGCTTGTAACCGGCTGCTGTGGGACCGGTATATAAAATCCTGGAGGAAGGGATGTATCCATGGTTTTTTAGCAGCTCGCCCATGCCCCTGAAATGGGTATACGTATCATCCTGGGCATGGCGCATCACAAACGTCCCTTTGCCCTGGACCTTTTTCAATAATCCTTCCTCCACCAGAGTCTGGATGGCAGCCCTTACAGTTGAGCGGTTAAGTCCAAAATGTTCAGCCAGCTCGCGCTCGGCAGGAAGGGCGGTTCCATAGGGATAGATTCCTTCCTGGATACTGCTTTTCAGTGTTTGGGTAAATGCTTCTGATTTCGTCTGTTTCTGTATCTGTTTTCTCTGCATCCGTTTCCTCCGTGCCAGGCTTCTTTTTATTCTTTATCAGGTCTGAAAATGCACCCTGCCTCATTATATCATATTTTAGAAAAAAAGAAACAGTAAAATGCAATGTTGTATAAAATAAAATTGAATTGGTATGAAAAATGGTATTGACAAAGTGTAAGGATGTTGGTATAGTAAAAACACAATATGGTTTGTACAAACACTATCCAATAAAACACGTTAAATTCAGTTTATCAAAGTAAGAGGAGGATTATAATGTACGGTTTTCAGAATGAGGATTTCTTAAAAACATTGAATGGAGCAGTCGCTCAGATAGATGAGATAAATAGGATTGCAGATAGGGTGAGCGATTTGGGATATAAAAACATCTATTTGGTTGGGACGGGAGGCACTTATGCAATCATCAGTCCGCTGGCATACATGCTGAAGACAAATTCCGCACTGGTATGGTATCATGAAATTGCGGCGGAGCTGCTGGCTGCAAAGCCCAGGTCACTGACTAAGGATTCTCTTTTTATCACAGCCTCATTATCAGGAACTACCAAAGAAACCATTGCTGCGGCAGAGTATGCCAGAAGCGTGGGGGCCACGGTAATTTCGTTTGTGGGGGACAGGAATACACCCCTGGCGGATGCATCTGATTATGTGGTTGAGAATGCGGCCTGCAATGATAACCTGGTAGAGGAGCTGCATATCCAGTTTTTTGCCCTGGGAGCCAGGCTGATGCTGCGCAACGGGGAATTTCCGGAGTACCAGCGGTTCATGGAAACACTGGGGAAGATGCCGGAGGTGCTGTTAAGGGTACGGGAGCAGAATGATGAGAGAGCCCTTGCGTTTGCCAGAAAGCATAAGGACACAGGCTTCCATATGTGTGTGGGCGCCGGCAATACATGGGGGGAGACATACTGCTTTGCCATGTGCGTTCTGGAGGAAATGCTCTGGATTCCCACCAAATCCATCCACGCAGCAGAATTTTTCCACGGCACAATGGAGATGACGGATAAAAACATGAGCTTTATGCTCTTTAAGGGGGAGGACGAGACGCGTCCTCTGGTTGACAGGGTAGAGAATTTCGTCAGGAAGTATTCCGATGTGGTGCAGGTATGGGATACAAAGGATTATCCTCTGGAGGGGATTGACGCCGATATGAGGAAGTATGTCTCTCCCATGGTAATGTCCACCCAGCTGGAGCGTGTCAGCGCCCATTTTGAACATGTGAAGGACCACAGCCTGGATATACGCAGATATTACAGGACCGTAGAATATTAATAACCGGAATGATGAATCAGGTAAAGGAGAGTGCCCCATGAGAAAGATATTAATTGCAACCCACGGTGAGTTTGCCGGAGGACTAAAGCAGACCATGAATTTTGTCCTGGGCGAAAATGAGAAGGTAGGTGTCCTGAGCGCATATACCACCCCGGATTTTGATATGGACAGGGAAGCGGCCTCTGCCGTAGCGGAAATGGAAGACGGGGATGAGCTGATTGTCCTGACAGATGTGCTGGGCGGCAGTGTGGCCAATGCTTTCTCCGGGCAGCTCTCCCATCCGGGGGTTTACGTCCTGGCAGGTGTAAATGCCCCTATGCTGCTGGCCATGGTTCCCATGCTGGAAAGCGCCGTGGACACAGAAGAATTGATTCAGCAGGGTATACAGGCAGCCAGGGAAGGGTGCGTGTTCATCAATGACCTGATGAAGCAGGTATCAGAAGAAAGTGAGGAGGATTTCGCATGATTAAGATTACAAGAGTAGATGAGAGACTGGTACATGGCCAGGTGGCATTTGCCTGGACCAATTCATTGGGGGCTGACTGCATACTGGTTGTAAACGACGAGGCGGCGGCTGATAAGCTGCGGGCCACCACCCTTAAGCTGGCAGCGCCGGCGGGAATCAAGTTTTCCATAAAGTCTGTGCCGGATGCCATTGCCCTGTTAAATGGTACCAAGACGGATAAGTATAAGGTATTTGTCATTGTGGGCAACACGGATGATGCACTGAGGCTGGTGGAGAATGTCAAGGATGTGAACCACATTAATCTCGGCAATATGAAAAAGACCGGGGACCGCAGAATCATCACCCATTCATTGGCTGTAGATGACCATGATGTCCGGAATATCCTCGCCATGGCCCAGGCCGGGGCGGTTGTGGAATGCCGGGCAGTGCCTACGGATAAAGAGACGGACGCAATGACGCTGATATAGGGGACAGAAATACTGATATAACGCATATGTGAGAAAATCAATTAGATTAGAAGACAGTGAAGGGAGAAGGATTATGCTTCAGGCAATACTGGTGTCAATCGTGGCCTTTTTAGCTGCCATTGACGAATATACATTTGGGGCATCCATGATGGGACGTCCGCTGTTCACCGCGCCTATCGTGGGTTTGATTCTGGGGGATTTCCAGGCCGGAATTATGATAGGCGCCACGCTGGAACTGATGTTTATGGGCTCCATCATGGTAGGAAGTGCAACCCCGCCGGAGGTATACGCCTCCAGCGTACTGGGGACAGCCATTGCCATCCAAAGCGGGGAGGGCGTGGGGACAGCCGTTGCATTGGCTCTGCCTCTGTCCATATTCCTGCAGATGTGGAGAAACGGCTGTTATGCCATAGGCGCCAGCTGGGGAGGAAAACAGATTGAGAAGGCCCTGGCCCAGAGAAATTTAAGAAGAGCCAATATGTGGCATCTCATTACGCTGCCTCTGATGGTGGGGGTTCCGTCCATGCTTTTGGTGTTCTTTGCCATGTATTTTGGCGCGGGCAGCATCAATGCTGTCATTAAGCTGATTCCTCAGGTCGTGCTGGATGGATTTGATGTGGCGGCAGGCGTGCTGTCCTGTGTGGGACTTGCGCTTCTGATTAAGATGATGGGCAATAAAAAGCTGATGCCCTATCTGTTCCTGGGTTTCATAGCGGTCATGTACATTAAAATGGATGTGATTGGAGTTGCTGTGGCCGGATTGTGTATGGCGCTGATTGCCGTGGGAAATTTGAAGTTTGAAGAAGAGGAGGATTTTTAAATGCAGGAGACAAAAGAAACTTCCCTCATAACAAAGAAGGATTTGCGCAGTGTGTTCTGGAGAAGCTTTACCATGCAGTCCTCCTGGTCCTTTGATAAGATGATGGCCTACGGATTCATGTATTCCATGGAAAAGCCCCTGAGGAAGATTTATCCGGAGGACGATGATTATTTCGAGGCGCTGCACCGGCACACAGAGACATTTAATATCACGCCCCATGTATCGCCTTTTGTCATTGACCTTTCTGTTGCAATGGAGCAGGAATGTGCCAGGACGGAGAACTTTGACAAGGAGTCCATCAATAACCTGAAGGTAGGACTCATGGGACCCTTGTCCGGTATAGGCGACTCCTTTTTCTGGGGTACATTCCGTGTCATAACTGCCGGTATCGGCATTGCTTTTGCCCAGCAGGGCAGCATACTGGGAGCGCTTCTGTATTTCTTCCTGTATACGGCAATCCATTTTCTCACCAAGTACATTACCGGCAATGCCGGCTACAAGATGGGAACCAGATTCCTGGAACACTCAGCGGAAAACCATCTGATTGAAAAGCTATCCTACGGGGCCTCCATACTGGGACTTACGGTTATCGGAGCCATGATAGGAACCATGGTGACGCTGCAGACCTCCCTGACCTTTAATCTTTCCGGCACAGAGACTACCCTGCAGTCCATCTTTGACCAGATTTTTCCCGGACTCCTTCCTCTGGGAGCCACCTTCCTTTGTGTCTGGCTGTTTAACCGGAATGTAAAGACCATTGCCATTATACTGGGCATTTTTGTAATCTGTATTGCGGGGTGCTGGATTGGAATTTTCTAAAAGAGAGAGAAGTGGAAAAACAAGGGAAAAGACAAGACTGGTGGCATTTGATTTGGATGGGACGCTGAACATGACCCATACATACGCAGTAGCCGCTTATAAGGAGGCCCTTAAGGAGCTGGGGGCGGGCCATGTCCCGGAGCGGGTGATACGTTCCAGGTTTGGCGCCCCCTTCCGGGAGGACAGCATGTTTTTTCTGGGAGATGACAGCGAGGAAACCTTCAGACGCTTTTACCGGGCAGTGGAGAGGCATTGGATTCCTCTTATGCATGAGAGGGCGCAGACCTATCCCGGAGTGCCTGGGATGCTTGGGGAGCTGAAGAGACAGGGATATGTTGTGGCAATCTGTTCCAATGCAAAGGAAGACGAATTAGAGGATGTGCTGGGGACGCTTGCTATAAGGGAGTATTTTGATTATATACAGGGCCTTACCCATAAGGAGGATAAGGCAGACAGTCTGGGTGTACTGATGGACCGGACAGGCGCGGACTGGTGCTGCATGGTAGGTGACCGTTTCTATGACAGAGAGGCTGCAATGGCCAATCAGGCGGGATTCATCGGATGCAGGTATGGGTATGGAAACGAGGAGGAGTTTGGGGACGGAGACTTAATGGCAGAAGATTGCAGGGAGATACCTTTTTTGCTGGAGCGGCTGGCGGCTGGAAGCGTCTTTTGTAAATATAATTTATAAATTATTGTAAAATATTTTATAATATGTTACTATAAATTTATAAATCGGTAAAGAGGTGGGCAGAAATGGCAATAAGAGCAAAGGAACTGGCTGAGATGCTGGGAGTATCCCAGGCAACCATATCCCTGGTGCTGAACCGCAAAGCGGGATTGAGCGAGAAAACCAGAAAAGAACTGACGGATAAGATATGCGGGATGGGGCTGCAGTACATGTTTGCCCCCCCTGAGACTGGTGATGAGGCAGGTACGGCTGCAAAAATCCAGGAGTGGGAGGGGGCGGCGGAGAGCATAGGCTTTATTATTTATACCAGAGGAGGAGAGCTTATGGAGCAGTCCCCCTTTTTTCCTCTCATATTAAACGGATTAGAGTCCACGGCAAAACAGCGTGGTTACCGGCTGCTTGTCATTAACGTTAAACGAAAAACGAATATGGATGACCAGATTGAATATATCAAAGCTGCCGGGTGCAAGGGATATGTTATTTTTGCTACGGAGATGCTGGATGATGACGTAAATCCTTTCCTTGAGCTGGGGGTTCCCATTGTACTTCTTGATAATTATTATCTGGACAGGAACATTAATTCAGTCACTGTCAATAACGAGCAGGGGACATATGCACTTGTAAAATCACTGGTGGATAAGGGCCATAGAAAGATTGGATATCTGGGTAGCGGAGTTAATATCGTCAGCTTTTCAGAGCGGAGGGAATGTTATTTCCGGGCTTTGACAAAGTTTGGTATCACCGGCACTGAACGATATTGTTTTGATATCGGTTATCCTGAACAGCCGGCTTGTCTTGGAATGCAGAATGTATTAAACAGCCGGGTTGAGCTTCCCACAGCTTTTCTTACTGAAAATGACCTTGTGGCCTATGGCGCCATGAAGGCCATGCAGGCGGCGGGTATGCGTATACCACAGGATATATCCATTGTGGGATTTGACGACAGGCCAATTTGCATGCTGGCCGAACCTTCCATTACCACTGTCAGAATTCCCAGAACCAGGTTTGGCGGAGAGGCCATTGAGCTTTTGGTTAATAAGATAGACCAAATGGCCAACCACATTGAGTCTTATGTAAAAGTAGAGGTTTGTGTGGAATTGGTGGAGAGGGAATCCGTAGCTAACATTTTATAAATTTATTTTAGAAAAAGACCCATTTAGAGGCATGCCCCTCGTCATTGAGAACAAAAATATGTACAACAAATTGATATAAATGTAGAAAATAGCATACAATATTGACAAATACGACCTTCCTTAGTAAAATTAATTTATAAAGTTATAAATTATATTAAATTAATTTACGAAGGGAGGATTTTTATGTCTGAACGCGCACCATATTTCTGTAATTTCCCCTTTAGGCCTTCTGAAAAGAGGCCGATTCATCTGACGAGGGATAAACTCAAACTGTTCATTTATACAGAAGAGTTCCCGGAATCCAGTGATTTGAATTACCTGATTGCTAGTACAGAAGACATGACCGTAGGGGAATACAGGCTGGCACCAGGAAGTACTTTTAATCCGGTGGATGTCCACGCAGGAGATGAGATTTACTACATATTGGAGGGGTCTGTTACCATGTTTAACCCGGAACTGGGACAGGTTGTGGAAATCTCACAGGGGGAATCGGTTATTATGCCAAAGGGGGCACCCCATAAAGCCTATAATTTTACAAATACAGATGTTTTGATATTGTTTGTAATTGCCCCTAAGATTTGGGACGAGAATGGCCCGCCCCTCAGTTACGATAAGGAAATGAAGCGGTATAAATATAAGGAAAGAGCTGGGAGGTAGACTATGACAATCCATGAATTAGGCGCTTTTCCCGTGGATTGGGAAGAAGCAAGGCGGACCGGGGAATTTACAAAGGTTACGGACGACAGTTCATTGAAAGTGGTAAGCGGAGATAAGACCCCTGTTCTGTTAAGTTTCCGGGCCAGCAGCGATTGTGTGCATATGGGAGTATTACAGATTCCCGCCGGCGGTGTCGGGCCCCGGCAGACGGAATATGACAGTCATGAAGGCGATGCGGTGTTTTATGTGGAGAAGGGATGTGTCACTTTCCTGCTTCCGGACGTTCATGACGTATATGAAGTACATGAGAAAGAGTATGTTTTTCTGCCGGAAAAAACACGGTATAAATGCATTAATTACACTGGGGATATGGTAAAGGTGGTTTTCATTGTGGCATTGGGGTTATAAAGTAATTGGTGAAAAATGGATGATTCAAAGAAATCCGGCTTCTGAATGAGGAGGAGAAGAATATGAAGAAACATATATCTGTAATATTGAGTATGGCTATATTTGCATCTGTTTTATCCGGATGTGCGGCAAAGCAGGTACAGGAAACAACCGGGGCATCGAAAGAGTCAGCAGCTCCTGCAGTCACAGAGGGAGATTCAAAGGAAGATGAGACAACAGAGAATGTATCGGAGACGGGACAGGCCAAGGGAAGCGGCTCTAACTTGATTTATGTAATAACTGCCTCTTATGCTACTCCCATGTTTGAGACCGAAGCCAGAGTAGCTCAGGAAACGGCTGAAAAACTTGGATACCAGGTAAAATGTGTCTCCCATGATGATGACCTGACAGTACAGTCTGAGATTATAGAAACAGCCATCGCTGATAAAGCAGCCGGTATTATTCTGGATAATGCCGGCGCGGAAGGTTCTGTGGAAGCTGTGAAAAAAGCCGGAGAGGCCGGTGTGCCCACCGTAATCATTGACAGGGAGCTGGCGGCAGATGGAGTGGCTATTGCCCAGCTTGTATCGAATAACTACCAGGGGGCCCAGGCTGTTGCAGAGGTATTTGTGGAGGCTATGGGAGAAGAAGGGAAGTACGCTGAACTTCTGGGCAAGGAAACAGAGACAGCATGTATCGTTCGTTCCCAGGGATTCCATGATGTAATAGACCAGTATGATGGGCTTGAAATGGTTGCTCAGGAGACTGCAAATTGGGAACAGACAACTGCTTATGAAAAGATGGAAACCATGCTTCAGGCGCATCCGGATATCTCAGGGGTGATATGCGGAAATGACCCTATGGCATTGGGGGCGGCAGCGGCCTGCAAAGCAGCCGGAAAAACAGATGCGGTTATTATTTCAGTAGATGGTTCTGATGAGGCCAGGGACGCCATTATGGCCGGGGATATGACTGCCACCGCTCTGCAGCAGGCTGCGCTTATGGCAGAACAGGCAGTCGGTATTTTGGATGATTATCTGAAGACAGGGAGCACAGGGCTGGATTCGGAAAAACAATTGATTGACTGCCGGGCTATAACAGCTGATAATGCAAAATACTTAAAGCAGTTTGTTTATTCAGAGGAGTAAAAGAGAACAGGAAGAATGGCAGAGGCGTATAATTGCGCCTCTGTCCTGAAATAGAGGAGGCAGGTGCCGCGGATATCGGCGGCGGAATGGAGATTGATATGAGACGTCTGTATATTTACTTCATACTATGTTCTTTCATGGTGGCAGCTACCGGATGCGTCAAGGTAGTTAAAATGGGGGAGGAGGACGCTCTTACAGGAAAGGTAGCGTTTGAAGAATCTCTGGATGTCCCGGGATTCTGGGATACGCAGGCAGTACCGGAAGTTAAGGAACAGGCAGTTGCACTGGCGGATTTCCTGAAACGTTCAGAAGGGGACTTAAAAAAGCTGGCAGGAGAATATGGCCGCTTTACTATGGGAGACAGCGGGGAATTGAATTATGCAGTTTATGGGACAGGAACGGTTGAGGAGGTCCATGATGAGGTGAAAGCCGGATACCTGGAGGTAAAGCTGGACGGATATGATGGTCAGGAATGTATATGTATCCAGATTGGGCCGGTATTTAAAAAGACAACCGTCCGGGATTACCTGAGCTTTCTGGATGTCAATCATTATGCTGACCAGATTGAGTTTGCCCAGGTGTCAAAAGAAATTAACAGATATATCCTGGAGCACGTGGTTCAGCCGGTTGATATAGAACATCTCAGGGGAAAGAAAATCGGGTTTTACGGATGTTTTACTTACGAAAAGGATGATACGCTGCTGATAACACCTGTTTTATTGGAGGAAGAATGACAGAGGAGGCGGTGGGCGTGGGGGACACAATCTTAAGCGCAAAAAATATAACAAAAGAATATCCGGGTACCAGGGCACTGGACAATGTTTCTTTTGACATAGAAAAAGGAAAAGTGAATGTACTGATTGGTGAAAATGGCGCTGGTAAGTCAACCCTGATGAAAATCATAGCAGGTATAGAAACACCTACAGCCGGCTCAATCATACTGGATGGAAAAGAAGTGAGGTTTAAGGATACCACGGATGCCAGAAGCCATGGCATTGCCATCATCCATCAGGAACTCAGCCTGTTTCCGAATCTGAACGTTTATCAAAACATTTTTATGAATAATGAACATACGAGAGCCAGAGTGGTATTGGACAACAGAAAGCACATGAACGAGGCGCAGAAGATTCTGGAGCAGTTAAAATATCCTATTAAGTCAGATACGCTGGTCCGGGATTTGCGCGTGGGTCAGCAGCAGATGATTGAAATAGCAAGGAACCTGGCACAGGAGAATCTGAGGATTCTCATTATGGATGAACCCACATCCTCTCTTAGTGCCCAGGAGGTGGAAGCTCTGTTTGACATTATGAGGGATTTGCTAAAAGCGGGCATTGCGATTGTGTATATTTCTCACCGTCTGGAAGAAATTATGCGCATTGGTGATAATGTGACTATTTTCAGGAATGGCAGACTGGTGGCTCACAAGGATTTAAATGAAATAGATATACCACAAATCATAAGGTATATGACGGGAAAGGAAAAAGGCTACCAGCGAAAGACGGGGCGGATGGACTATGACAATGCGCAGGACATATTGGAGGTGGAAGGGCTTACCCTGCCAAAGCAGGGAGGAGGTTATCTGCTAAAGGATATTACTTTCAAACTGAAAAAAGGAGAAGTTTTAGGTATATATGGCCTTTTAGGGTCTGGAAGGACTGAGATTTTTGAGTGTCTTATGGGACTCCGGCCTGAACATACAGGAACCATAAAAGTTGAGGGAAACATACTTAATATAAAAGATATTTCCTCCCAGATAAACAATGGTTTTGCGCTTGTGCCGGAGGACCGTCAGAGGGAAGGGCTTGTGCAGACATTGGACATTGGACGGAATATATCCCTGTCAGTTGTAAAGAGGCTGAGGAAATATGGTTTTATAGATTTGAAAAAAGAACAGGAGGCTGTGCACCGGCAGATTCAGGATATCCGGATTAAGGTTTCAGACAGAAATTTGCCTATTCTCTCTCTTTCAGGAGGCAATCAGCAAAAGGTAGTGATAGGAAAGGGACTCCTGACAGAACCCAAAATATTCCTTTTAGATGAGCCCAGCAGAGGGATTGATATAGGCGCCAAGACAGAGGTGTTTGAAATTGTCCAGAGAATGGCTGAAAATGGTCTGTCCACTATCGTAATATCCTCTGAACTGAATGAAATAATTGCGATTGCCGACCGGATAATCGTTATTTCCAACGGAACTTTGACGGGAGAATTTACAGGCGATGAAATCACAAATGACAATCTGGTCCTGGCTTCTTATAGAGGACATCATTATTCTGGTTGAAAGGTACGGTGAATGTTATGAATAGGATGAATAAGAATAAACTGGTGATGAACCTGCTGAGGGGCCGGACCTTCTTTGTGCTTATTTTGCTGATATTATTTTTTGGCTTTAAATCACCGGCATTTCTGAGCGTCTCAAGCATCATCACAATTGTAAAACATGTGGCATTATACGGCATCATAGGGGTGGGGATGACCTATGTTATTATTACAGGCGGTATTGACCTGTCTGTGGGTGCCATTGTGGGGTTGGTTGGTATGATTGCAGGCGGCCTTATCGTTGACGGACTTCCTGTAAAAGCGCTGGGGGTGACTCTGTACTTTGATGTGCCGGCCATTATCTTTATTACAATGCTGTTGGGGGGATTTTTAGGGTGGATAAACGGAACTATCATAACAAAATTTAATGTGGCCCCATTTATTGCTACTCTTGGAATGATGAACATTGCCCGAGGACTGGCAATGCTGCGAACCAACGGCGCCACTTATTCCAATATAGCGGGCGAACAGGTGCTGGGGAATACAGGTTTCAATCGTCTTGGAAGTTCAGCAGGTGGAATTCCTGTTGTGGTGTTCCTGTTTTTTGCCATAGCTGCTGTTGCCATGCTTATTCTGAAGTTCACCCCCCTGGGCTGGCATATATTCTCCGTAGGAGGTAACCGCAGAGCTTCAGAACTCTCGGGAATCAAGGTAAACCGGGTAATGACCATGGTGTACATGTTTTCCGGCATATGTGCAGCGGTGGTAGGTCTTATAACGACTGCCCAACTGACCGCAGCCAATCCTTCCTCAGGAGACGGATGGGAGATGAATGCCATATCAGCAGTGGTTCTGGGAGGGACCTCCATGTCAGGAGGAATCGGGACCATAGGAGGAACCATCATAGGAGCATTCGTCATAGGTGTCATCAATGACGGAATGATTATGATTGGTGTATCAGAATTCTGGCAGAAGGTCATTAAGGGTGTGATTATCATACTTGCAGTTATCATTGACCAGTTCCAGACAAGACTTCATGCAAAGATGGCTTTGATGCAGGCTTCAGAAGCATGAGTGATACACAGATAAAGGGGCTGTGCTGCAGAACGGCTGATTCATCAGCTGTTTTGTCCAGCCCGTTTTTTGTTGTAAAAAAAGAAGTGCAGACGCATTGGCATCCTTATTTACCCAGCTCTTCCCTCAGCCGGTTCAAAAACACCTTCGCAGCAGGGGAAAAGGTCTGGTATTTTTTCGTTACAATGAACAGGTCCACGGTCAGGGGCGGTGAAAAGGGGCGGAAGGTCAGGTTGCGGTTTCCTTCTGTATTTACCAGATTTCCCAAACAGAACGCATACCCGATTCCCTGCTCTACCATGAAGGTTGCATTGTAAATCAGATTGTAGGTTGCCGCAATATTCAGGGAATCATAGTCAGCTCCAAACCATTCAAGCCGCTGGTGGCCGCTGTAGGTCTGTTCCGGAAAGATAAGGGGGATGTCCTGCAAATCATCCAATGAGACTGCAGGTTTTTCTGCAAGTGGGCAGTCCCGCGGTATCAGCAGGCCGAAGATATCACGTTTACCCAAGCTCATATAGTCATATTTCTCATGCTGCATGGGCCCTAACAGCAGCCCTATATCCAGCAGTCCCTTGTCCAGCCGTTCCATCACTGCGTCGGCATCACCGCTGTGGATGTGAAAATGTATGTGCGGATAGTCGGTCTGGATTTTACGGAAGATTTGTGTAATGAATTCCATGGCAGGGGTTTCACCGCATCCCATATAGATGTCGCCGGTAACCAATTCTTCCTCTCCGTGAAAAGCGGATTCTGTTTTTTCCATCAGGTTCATCATTTCCTGGGCCTGGCCCCTTAGGTAGGCTCCGTCTTCCGTCAGGGTGACTTTTTTCTTTCCGCGTACTATAAGCTGCCTGCCAAGCTGAGCTTCTAATTCCATCATTTGTTTGGATAGGGTTGGCTGGGTGATATGCAGGGTTTCAGCCGCTTTTGTGATACTCTGTTCCCTTGCTATGGCCAGAAAGTAGTAAAGCAGTCGTGTTTCAATCATTGGATTACCTCTTTTGGGGAGTTGACGTTTCATTCCTTCCATCATAACAGGAAAGAGGCATTGCGGTCAATGCCGTACAGATAAAGTATGCGTTTAAACTATGATATTTCATTCTATATAACTATTTGCTATTTTAAAATAGCTGCTATAGTATATAAGCAGGAAGCAGAAAAGGGGTGAAAAAAATGATTGGATACCAGGTTTGTGCAGAAGAGACAGTACAATGTCTTAAGGACTGCGGGTGTGATGACAGGATGACAGAACTGTTTCTGGCTTATGGACAGGAGAGCCGTACCAGGGACCAGATAAGGCTTCTAAGCAGGCAGCGCCAGTCCCTGATGAATGATTTACATGAAACCCAGAAAAGGGTGGACTGCATTGACTATATTATCCGGAAATTGGAACAGAGGGAATTGCTTAAGAAAAAGGCAGGTGAAGTAAAATGAGAAAAACAGCACCATTTTTATGCACCCTTGTGCTGGTTTTATCCACATGGGGCTGCGGAAGCCGGGCTGAGGCTGCCGATGGTTTGTCAGACATGGGGGAAACAGCCGTGAGGGAAACTGTTCAGCCGGGGACAGATGCGCCGGTTAATCCGGGTGTGAAGGCGCATGGACCAGGTGAGACAGCCGGTACGGCGGACGAATATCGGGAAGAGACTGAAACGAAAGGTGAAATGGAAATGATGATTTACATATCTGCTGATGGGGATACAATTGTCTACCGGCTGAACGACAGCCAGGCAGCAAAGGATTTATATGCGCAGCTTCCTCTGACACTGGAAGTGGAAAATTTCAGCACCAATGAGAAGGTATTTTATCCTCCCCAAAAGCTTCATACGGCGAACACACCGCTGGCGGATGCTGAAAAGGGAACACTGGCCTACTATGAACCTTGGGGAGATGTTGTCATGTTCTATGACTATTTTGGCAGGGGCAGCAGTCTGTATGAACTGGGAGAGGCGGTTTCAGGAGAGGATTTAATTGAAAGTTTAAGCGGAACCATTGAGATTGCCGCGGAACCGCTGTGATTGGGACCGTTGTGACTGGGACCGCTATAATTGGAATAGCTGTGATTGGATTAGCCGAGATTGGATTCGCTGTATTGGAATAGGAGTAACCGGACTAAACATGGGGAGTAACGGATTTAGCAATAACAGGCGAGGTGCGAAGATGGAAAGAATACATTTGAATCATGGGGCGGAGATGCCCCGGTTGGGATTCGGCGTGTTTCAGATTACCAGCCAGGAGCAGTGCAGGGAAAGTGTGCTGAGTGCGCTGGAAACAGGATACCGTATGATTGATACGGCTGCCTGTTATGGAAATGAGAGGGCAGTGGGACAGGCGGTGGCGGCCAGCGGCATTGCCAGGAATGAAGTGTTTCTTGTCTCGAAGGTATGGATTCAGGATGCCGGCTATGACAGAACCATGGCATCCTTTGAGAAAACATTGGAGAATCTGCAGACGGATTATCTGGATTTATATCTCATCCATATGCCTTACGGGGATTACCATGGAAGCTGGCGGGCAATGGAGGAACTTTACCGTGCGGGACGGGTTAAGGCAATCGGAGTCTGCAATTTCCAGGAGGACCGTCTGGCAGACCTGATTTTGAGCCATGACATGGTACCGGCTGTGAATCAGATGGAAATGCATCCGTTCTGTCAGCAAAAGGGACTCCGGAAGATGATGGAGAGATATGGTATAAGGACTATGGCCTGGGCTCCTTTTGCAGAGGGCAATCATAATATATTCAGGCATGAGGTTCTGTCTGATATCGGTACAGCCTATGGAAAGACACCGGCTCAGGTAGTACTGTGCTGGCTTATACAGGAAGGAGTTATCGCAATACCAAAGTCTGTCCACAGGGAACGCATTGAACAGAATTACAGGATAAATGATTTCAGGCTGTCGGAAAAAGATATGGAGAAAATCAGGAATCTGGATACAGGTGAGAGCCTGATTCTCAAGATACGGAGTCTGGACGAGGTTTACCGGCTCCACGGTATCCGGTTTGAACAGTAAACCCAGCCTTATGCAGGAAAGACAGGCCGTGAAGGCCTGTCTTTTCGGCGTTGAGTGTGGAAGAGCGCTGGCCTAAACCAAAAGTTTATATCACGTTGGATATCAGCCCGGAGGGCATGAGAAAGGTATATGAGGCTCTGGGGCGTAACCTGACTGGGAAGATGGCTGACTTCATGGGGGAACGGCCTCAGGATAAATTTCTGGAATCCATACCCTGGAACATGCGGAGAGTGGGAGTGGGAAGCAGAAAATATGAACTGGTATCCGTGGATTGACGCAGGCAGCAAAAACAATATGCTACAGGCTGCCATAAAAGATTTCCTGGGCCTTGCTCAGAAAACAATCTGCAGCCCTGGAAAATAGCTGATACTTTTTCCACACCATATCCAGGTGGACCTCCATTTTAGGGGATAACGGACGAAAGCACAGGCGGCTGTTTTCAGAGGTATTCACCAGTCTGTCAAGCGTCAGGACATAGCCCAGCCCTTCCTCCGCCATAAGGGCTGCATTGTATACCAGATTGTAGCTGGCAACGATGTTCAGCTTTTCAAAGTCCTTACCCAGCCAGCCGGAGAACTCATTGCTCACCATGGTCTGATTGGAGGTGATGATGGGAAGGTCCAAAACATCCGATGGCCGGATGACGGTGCGGGATGCCAGAGGGCAGTCCTTTGGCATCAGAAGCCCCCAGATATCGGTGGCGGGCAGGCGAATATAATCATATTTTTTCATGTCAGCCGGTTCAATGAGAATACCGAAGTCCAGAAGCCCCTTATCCAGCCGCTCTGTTACATCGTCTGCATTTCCGCTGTACAGGTGATAGCGGATATGGGGGAAGGACTTCTGTAAATCCGTGGCGATTCTGGCAATGAGACGCATGGCGTCGGTTTCACCGCCTCCAATGTAAATATCACCGCTGATGACTTCATCCGGCGCTGTAAGCTCCGCCTCCGTCTTATCTACCAAATCCACAATCTCCGTTGCCCGCTTGCGCAGGAGCATTCCCTCCTCGGTGAGGGAAATTCTGCGGTTTCCGCGTATTAACAGTTTTTTGCCTATTTCCTCCTCCAAATCCATCAGCTGCCGGGAAAGCGTGGGCTGTGTCATATGGAGAGCTTCCGCTGCTCCTGATATGCTTTCCTCTCTGGTAACAGCCAGAAAGTAACGTAAGACCCGAATGTCCAAGGTGGGACCTCCTTGCTATGGGCACATAGAGACCGTATTCCGGTCTCTTATGTGCGGTACATGTTATCCCCTTTATTATAGGTTTGTTCTCATATGCCTGTCAAGTATGGAAGATTGCACTATATAAGCATCTGATATGAGTAATACTGAAATTACGGATACTGCTACTATGGTTTCCGGCTGGTTGAAGTATTGGCGTGTGTTTGAAGATTGCTTCCCGTCAGATGTTTTCTTTAAAAAATTCCTCCAGCTTGTCAAAGGGGATTTTGGAGGTATCA
Organism: Clostridium sp. 1001271st1 H5; assembly: GCF_005845215.1. Classification (GTDB taxonomy): domain Bacteria; phylum Bacillota; class Clostridia; order Lachnospirales; family Lachnospiraceae; genus Enterocloster. The sequence goes on along the minus strand of NZ_SPHO01000009.1, from coordinate 208,290 downwards.
TCGTAGAGGTCTACATGGTTGGCGTCAGGAACCACATAAAATTCCTTTGCGTTTCCGGCTGCCTCAAAGACTGCTTCACTTAAAGGGCGCGTCATTGCTTTCTCACCCGCAATCAGCAAAACAGGACGCGGGGAAATCATATCAACATGATTTAGCAGCTGATAATTCATAAAAGCACCGGAACTGGTAGTGGTGAAATTAGCTCTTGCGCGCGGATGATGTCCCCGTTTCAATCCATAGAAACTGTAGAACTCTGCATCCATTCCCTCCATGCCCACGGGGATGGAATCAGCTGTTTCCTCCGGAAAAGTAGGAATATATTGGGGAACACCGCTGTCAACATCCGCCCACCGCTGCTGTGAATAGGAGTCTGCCATGGCGCTCCAGGAGGCTGTATCAAGTCCGGCGCCGGCACTGCTGATGTCTACCAGGCTGGCAGTGGCAACTGCTTTGATGCGGGTGTCGGTCTGGGCCGCACTCAGGGCAAAGCCGCCGCTGCCGCAGATGCCGACAGCACCGATTTTTTCACGGTTCACATAGGGAAGGGTACCCAGAAAGTCCACCCCGGCGCTGAAATCCTCCGTAAAGATATCGGGAGAGGATACATGCCTGGGTTCACCGCCGCTCTCGCCGTTGAAAGAGGGGTCAAAGGCCAACACAACAAATCCGCGTCCGGCAAGTTCATTTGCATATACACCGGGGGCTTGTTCTTTCACGCCGCCATAGGGCGGTCCGATTACAAGGGCCGGGTAGGATTGGGATGTATCTAAATCCCTGGCAGTGTACAAATCACCGGACAGTGTTATACCGTAACGGTTGGTATATGCGACAGCGGTTCTTGTAATTCCTTCATTTAAGTCAAAAATATAGTAATCTTCACGTTCATTCTGCGCGGCTGTGCCGGAGGCTGGGGGATTTGTTTTTGAAGTGCAGGCTGTACAGAAGGCAGCCATTGTAAAAGTCAATAAAACAGTAACGGATTTTTTCACTGCATCCATTTGTGTATTCCTCCTCATATGGTTTGGTTGATAGGAAGGTCATGACCGTTTCAAATGTATCCTATCGGATTTGAAGTAAAATAGCAAATAGTTATTTTGAATATGCAGACATAACTAAAAAGAATGATAATAAAGCGGATTATCCAAGCGGATTAAAAGGGTTAAAATGCTTGGTTATCCATGCCTTATAAGCATAAAATAATATTTAATATAGGCATTTGATATTCCATATGCTGTAACCTATAATGAATGTAAGAGAGGTGAGGTTATGGCAGATGACAAAGGCAAAATCAATACCCTGGTCCGGAATCTGAAGGATGCAGGATGTGATGGAACGACCGTGGAACAGTTCATGGAGCTGGAAGCGGCAGGAGAAAAGCAAAAACAGTTTAAACTGCTGGAAACACACAGAAAGTCCCTGCTGAATGAGGTTCATGAAAATGAGAAGAAAATCGACTGTCTGGACTATCTGGTTTACCACATGAAAAGACAGAGTAACAAGGAAAAAGACAGAGCAACAAGGACAGGAACCGGCTGTCTGGAATGTCAGCCGGTTCAGAATGGTATTGAAAGAAAGGAACGGTAAAATGAGGGTAATTACACAGAAATTTTTAACAGGGGAGAGAGCATTATTCCAGGGGAGCGATTTGAAAATTTACGATACAACCTTTGCAGATGGGGAATCCCCATTAAAAGAGAGCCGCAATATTGAATTGTACGGCAGCATGTTCAAATGGAAGTATCCGCTGTGGTACAGCCGTGACATTCAGATGGAGGACTGCGTGCTGTTTGAGATGGGACGCGCCGGAATCTGGTACACTGAAAATATTTCCATGAAAAATTGTACCATTGATGCTCCTAAAACATTCCGAAGGACTAACGGCATCAAGCTTTCCGGGGTAACCATGCCGAACGCAGGCGAGACCCTGTGGAACTGCGACCGGGTTGAAATGAACCATGTCATTGCGAAAGGTGATTATTTTGCCATGAACAGCAGCAACATGGTGATTGACGGGTTCCGGCTGACAGGAAATTATTCCTTTGACGGGGTGAAAAATGTGGAAATCCACAATGCCAGAATGCTGTCCAAGGATGCATTCTGGAACAGCGAGAATGTAACGGTCTATGACTCCTTTATATCCGGTGAATATTTAGGCTGGAATGCAAAAAACCTCACCCTTATCAACTGCACCATTGAGAGCAATCAGGGCATGTGCTATATTGATAACCTGGTGATGAAGAACTGCCGTCTGCTGAATACCACGCTGGCCTTTGAATACTCCACTGTGGATGTCCGGGTGAGCAATACCATTGACAGTGTATTAAACCCCATGGGAGGAAAAATACAGGCCGGTAATATTAAGGAGCTGATAATGGAGGCTGATAAGGTGGATGTGACGAAAACCGTCATTCAGACTCAGACGCTTAAGGAGGCAGTGTAGGATGAACTATGATTTTGACAGAATGACAGACCGCCGCGGCAGCTATTCCCTGAAATGGGATGCTGCCCTGCATGAGCTGCCCATGTGGGTGGCTGATATGGATTTTGAGACAGCGCCGGAAATAACAGAGGCTCTTAAGCGGCGGGCAGAGCATGGGATTTTTGGATATACCATAGTGCCGGATGAATGGAGGACAGCCATAACCGGCTGGTGGGAACGCCGTCACGGATTTGCAATGGAGAAGGACTGGCTCATGTTCTGCACCGGCGTGGTTCCGGCCATATCAAGCGCGGTCCGCAAGCTGACCACAGCCGGTGAAAATGTACTGGTGCAGACCCCGGTTTACAACATTTTCTTTCATTCCATCCGGAACAATGGCCGCAATGTGGTGGAAAACCGGCTCCTGTATGAAAATGAGAGCTACAGGATAGACTGGAGGGACCTGGAAACAAAGCTTAAGGACCCTCAGACAACCATGATGATTCTCTGCAACCCACACAATCCCACGGGAACCATATGGACCAGGGAGGAACTGGGCCGTATCGGAGAACTATGCGCAGCAAACCACGTCACGGTGATTTCTGATGAAATCCACTGTGATTTAACAGAGCCGGGATACCAGTACATACCCTTTGCCTCAGTATCAGAGGAATGTGCCGGAAACAGTGTTACATGCATCGCCCCCACAAAGGCATTTAATCTGGCCGGATTGCAGACAGCGGCAGTGGTTGTGCCCGATGAAACCCTAAGGCATAAGATGGACAGGGCGCTGAATACAGATGAGGTGGCGGAGCCCAATGCCTTTGCCGTGGATGCCGCTATTGCTGCCTTTACCCGGGGAGAGGCATGGCTGGACGCGCTCAGATGCTATCTGGCAGAGAACCGGAAAATGGTCCTTGGATTTCTGGAACAGGAGTTGACCGATATAAGGCTGGTCCGGGCCCGGGCAACCTATCTTCTTTGGCTGGACTGCAGTAAAATCACGGGGGATACCACGGAATTATGTTATTTTCTGCGCAGAGAGGCAGGACTCTATCTGTCGGCAGGGGCTGCGTACGGAGGCCATGGAAGCCAATTCCTCCGCATGAATATTGCCTGTCCCAGGGCTAGGGCGGAGGATGGAATGAAACGGCTGAAAAAGGGTATGGAGGCATACAGGCAGTATATGGCCCGGAGGTGCTGAACGGCCCGGCACAGCGGAAGGATGGCGTGGAGGCTGACTTGGCTTAGCCGAGTGTTGGGGTATGAACAGAAGCAGATAAAGTTCTTATTACGATTGCGAAATGTCTTTGAATACAATATAATTATTTTGATACCTTTGTGAACCGTTGGAAAAGAGACTGGTATGGATGATAAGATGAAAAAATCAGGTTTGGACAACGAAACTGGAATGCAAAGTTATGATTCCAGGATACGGGAGTCATACCATGCATTATCAAAGAATCAAAAGAAGATTGCTAATTACATTTTGAACAATAAAAGTGTGGTACTGCAAAGTTCCATCACGGTTCTCGCAAGAAAAATTGGCACCACTCCGGCCACGTTAACCCGTTTCTGTCAGGCTTTGCGTTATAAAGGATTTAGTGAACTTAAATTTTATATGGAAAACGATTTAATACTTCCATCTGATGAAAATGTGTTGATTGGCCGGGATGACACACTTTCTGACAGTATCCATAAGCTGCTTAAATATAATGTGGATGCTTTGACCGACACTATGTTACTATTAGATGAGAGCAGGCTGAGACAGGCGATTTCTCTTATAGTGAGGGCAGAAAAAGTTTATTTTTACGCTGAGGGAGGAACCGGTTCCTCGGCTCAGCTGGGCTACCATCTATTTTTGCAGATAGGTGTAACCAGCAACTGTTTTACGGATGCTTCCTTAATGATTATGTCAACTTCCCATTTGACTTCAAAGGATGTGGTTATCTGCATGAGTTATAGCGGAGCAGCAGAAGGGGGATTGACAGCCATGCGATTCGCAAGAAAAAACAAGGCCGCTGTTATTGCGGTTACAGCATTCCCAAATTCTCGGTTTGCAAAAGCAGCAGATATAGTTCTTTCTTATAGTTGTAAGATTCATGACGATTTACAGTATCTTCATGTGGCCAGAATTTGCGAGATTGCAATAATTGGGACATTGCAGACTGGAATTGTGAACCATATGGTGGAAATGAATGACCCAAGATTGGCGGACTTGAAATTTGCGATTACCAGCAAACGGCTAAAATAGGTTATATATTAAAAACAGAATTAGAATCAGCTTGACCAGTGAATATTTTGTATAAAACTGGAGGCTGATTTTTTTGTTTTATTACCTCAATTTAAACATATTTCTGACAACAGTAAATTTTTACAGAAAACAGAAAATAAATAAAAAAAGGTTTTTGAAAAGGACATCTTTTGATTTACATCATAACAAAAAGAATGTATGCTTCAATTGTACAAACAAATTCGAACTGTATGCAAGTAGTGTCGCTGTTTTTTGAACGATGTGTATGCGGGGGGAATTAATAAAATAATAGGCAGATAATGGGGACGGATTAACAATATTTAAATGTCTAAAAGGAGGGATTTTATGAACAGAAAAATGAGGACGACAGCAGTTTTATTGATTTCTTCAATGGTGTTTTCTTTGGCCGGATGTAGTAATGGAGGAACAAAGGATACCCCATTACAGGAAAAGACAGGAAATCAGTCTGATACAACGGCTCAGTCCGGTACAACGGCATTATCAGCACCCGAACAAGGGGCAGAGCGCAGCAGTGAGGCTGTTGTTCTGCGTGTAGGATGCACAGGAGCAGAAGATAGTAATTATGCAAAAGGCTTGTATCATTTTGAGGAACTGGCTGAAACGTATTCAAACGGGAAAGTTGATATTCAGGTATTCCCCAGCGGCCAATTGGGAGATGAGCGGGATATGGTGGAGGGAGTTGCCATGGGAAGCATTGAAATGTGTCTGACTTCTACAGGACCGCTTCCCAGCATTTCTGAGGATTTCATGATATTGGACCTTCCATTTTTGTTTGAGTCCAGGGATAAGGCAACTATATTTCTAGATGGTCAGTATGGGCGGCAGATTCTTGACACACTGGAGCCAAAAGGAATACATGCATTGGGATTCTGGGAAAATGGTTTCCGCAATATTACCAGCAATTTTGAGATTGTACATCCGGAGGATTTAAAGGGGTTTAAAATAAGAACCATGGAAAATGAGGTACACATGAAAACATTTGAACTTCTTGGGGCGAATCCTTCCCCCATGGCCTGGAGTGAGGTTTACAGCGCACTGCAGCAAAAAGTGATGGATGGACATGAAAATGCGCTGGTGAACATAGCAAATTATAAAATATATGAGGTTAATAATCATATAGCCATGACTGGCCATTTTTACTCTGCGGCTGTTTTGATGATAAATCAGGACCTGTTTGTAGGATTGGATGCAGATATCCAGGAGGCAATTATAAAGGCAGAGAAAGAGAGCAGGGAATGGGAAAGGGATTACAGCGCAGGGCTTGATGAGACGCTGCGGGCAGAGATGGAGAACGAGGGAGCATTAATTAATGATGTTGATAAGACAGAATGGCAGAAGGCATGCGCTCCTACCTATGATTATTTTAAGGACCGTATCAATCAGGAATATCTGAATTCCATTATCGGACAGTAGTTTGGAGGCAACGCCATGAAGCTGAAAAAAATCATATATGATTTTGAATTAAACCTGATAACAGTATTGCTTCCTGTCATGTGCACCATTGTGCTATTTGCGACGTTTGGAAGATATACGAAATGGTACAGCACCCCGTGGGCAGAGGAACTTTCAAGGTATATTTTTATTTGGATTGTATTTCTCGGAACTGTTATAGGAGTAAAGCGGCAGGCGCATTATAATGTGGATGTTCTGGTGGAAAAACTGCCGCCTGGAGGAAAGACCATTGTTTATTATATTCAGGTATGTGTGGAGCTTGCCTTTTTCGGCTTCATTGCATACCAGGCAGCTAAAATCATGAGAGTACAGATACGCATGAGCCAGACCTCCCCTTCACTGAAAATTCCCATGTATCTTGCTTATGGAGCAATACCTACGGGTATGGTTCTGTCATTTATCTGGACAGCGGTTGCCGCAGTCAGAAAAATGATATCCAAAGGCGGAAGAGAGGAGAGAACCAATGCTGATTAGTCTGTTTGGCATTTTGATTATTTTGCTGTTGTTGGGAGTTCCTATCGCTATTTCAGTGGGAATGGCTGTTATTATAGCTTTGGCAGTAAACGACCCGAATACAGCACTTATGGTTATACCGCAGAGGATGTTTACCTCGCTCGATACATTCCCATTTCTGGCAGTTCCATTTTTTGTTCTGGCAGGAAATTTGATGGAGAGAGGAGGAATATCCAAACGGCTGATTCGTCTGGGAACCGTACTTCTTAAGAAAATACCGGCTGCAATGGCCTGCGTGACCACTGTGTGTTCTGCATTTTTCGGAGCCATATCCGGTTCCAATCCCGCAACTGTGGCCGCTATAGGCGGAATCATGATTCCGGAGATGAAACGGAAAGGATATCCCGCAGACCGGGCGGGAGCAATTGCCGCTTCATCTGGAACGCTGGGGGTGGTAATTCCCCCAAGCATTCCCATGGTTACATATTCGGTGACGGCTTCCGTTTCAACTGGTGCTATGTTCATGGCTGGTTTTGTACCTGGAATTATGCTGGCTGTGGCTATTATTATTGTACATATATTATTGTGTTCAAAATATGAAAAGCAATGTGAGCCGGCGGACTCACAGGATGAAGCAGTATCCGGGGAAACGAATGAAAGCATGGGGAGAAAGATAACGGAAGCTGTCTGGGCACTTCTCATGCCAGGTATCATACTTGGGGGGATTTATGGAGGTATTTTTACACCTACAGAGGCAGCGGCAGTCTCATGTCTTTATGCAGTTATTATTAGTGTTTTTGTATACAAAGAACTAAGGTTTTCAGATATGAGGGAAATACTGGGAAAGTCGGCAGTAAGTACTGCATTGGTATTGCTGGTGTGCAGTGTATCGTCACCATTTTCCTGGGTAATGACCAGTGCTGGTCTGCCTGGCAGGATAGCCAGTACCATTCTGGCATTATTCCACAGCAAACTTTTAATTTTATTTATGATGAATCTTGTGCTCTTGTTTTTAGGCTGCTTTTTGGAAACACAGGCCATCATTCTGCTAATTACGCCTATTCTGCTGCCACTGGCAACGGAGTTAGGTTTGCCGGCAATTGCGCTTGGAATCATTATTGTAATTAACACGTCTATTGGTATGATTACGCCTCCTATGGCAGTTAACCTGTTTGTAGCCAGTGAGATATCCGGAGTCAGTATCATTAATGTCAGCAAACGAATCATTCCCTATCTGGCAGCGGAGATGGCTGTGTTGCTGCTGCTGACCTATGCACCCGACATCATTATGTGGTTCCCGAGACTTATGGGTATTTCATAGAATTTGAGGAGGAAATAAAATGAATTCATTTCACATAGCAGTTTTGCCAGGCGATGGCATAGGGCAGGAGATAACCGCACCATGTGCAGAACTGCTGCGTCAGGCAGTTGCAGAAAAAGGCATCAAACTGGAATTCCAGTATTTGGAGGCTGGCGCCGGACTTTACCGCAGAACTGGCGAGTCATTTCCGGAAGAAAACTTTAGGGAAGCTGCAAAGGCAGACGCAATTTATCTGGCTGCAATGGGGCTGCCGGATGTCAGGTATCCCGACGGGACAGAGATAGGGCCGCAGCATGACCTGCGCAAGAGACTTAAACTCTATGCTGGAGTGAGACCTTGTATTTCCATGAAAGGTCTTCCGCTCCCTCTTAAGGATATACGTGCCCAGAATTTGGATTTTGTTATTGTGCGTGAATCCATTGAAGGCATATTTGCATATCCCAGAAAGTCGCAGATTGACAGTGAACGTGAGGCGTATAATATTATGAAGGTCAGCCGTGATATATCTGAAAAATTGTTTGACTACAGCTTCAAGTTGGCACAAAAGCGGAAACAGGAGGGAAAACAGGGAAAGGTAACCTGTATTGATAAAGCAAATGTCCTTTCATCCATGTATTTTTTCCATCAGGTTTTCGAAGAGCAAAAAGCTAAATATCCGGATGTGGACAGCAATCATATGTATGTTGATGCGGCGGCTATGAACCTGATGCGTAATCCGTGGATATTTGATGTCTGCCCAACGGAAAATTTGTGCGGGGATATTCTTTCAGATATGGCCGCAGCTCTGATGGGAGGTATGGGTATGGCACCTTCTGGTGAGATTGGAGACGAGAATGCAGTATTTCAGCCTTGCCACGGTTCGGCACCGGATATTGCAGGGCTGGGAAAGGCGAACCCTACAGGGATGCTTTTGTCCGGGACCATGATGTTGGATTATCTGGCTGACCAGTTTCACGAGGAACGTCTTCACCAGGTGTCTGATGAAATTGTAGCAGCAGTTAGACGGGCATATGCCGGCGGCCGGCTGATTCCATGGGAACTTGGGGGAGAAAATGGACTTTCGGATATCATGCGGGAGATATACGGTCAGCTGGAAACTGGGAAGGGAGAGGGTGATGATTAGAAGCAGGAATAATTTTTTCCGGACTTCAGATGATGCGGTGATTTATTACGAGGAATATGGTCAGGGAAGGCCTATTGTGCTCCTGCATGGTTATCTGTGCAGTTCTAAATTCTTTTACAGGAATATAGAGGGGCTGTCCCGTAATAACCGGCTGATTCTGGTGGATTTCAGGGGACATGGAAGTTCATCCAAGATTCTGAGCGGACACAGTATCAGACGTTATGCCATGGATATAAAGGAGCTGTTGGATGTCCTGGAGGTGCAGGATGCACTGTTAGCAGGATGGAGCCTTGGAGCATCGGTAGTGCTGCAGTATCATCTGTTATATGGAGACACACATATTCGGGGACTAGGCCTTATAGACCCAACATTGACCCCGTGTGATGACGGTCCATGGAACATGCATATATTGAATGGCTATAACATGGATAAGGCAAATGATGTGATGACGGGGGCATATTGCGATTATGTAAAATATTGCAGAGAATTTGCCGGACGGATGCTCTTTTTTGACAAACATTCGGAGGAATTGGAGTGGATGATGTGCGAACATATGAAGACACCTCCGTGGATAGCATTTTCCATATGGACTGAATTTGCCCATACAGACGGCAGAGAGATGTTGAGGCAGATATATCTTCCGGTTGTTTTGTTCGGTGCAGATAGTATGGTTAATACAAAAGGCAGGGAGTGTGCTTCGGTTCACTATGCATCAGACATACCGAAAGGTGTTTATAGAGAAATATACCTTCATGACATCGGCGGTCACCTTTTGTTTTTAAAAGACAGTGAATTATTTAATGAGAGAGTATTAGTATTTGAGGGGCATTTGCAATAAAGGTGTTATTATTGGGATAGGGGGAATAGATTCTTGCTTCGCAAAAGAGAGGAACGCAGATGTCAGGTGATACCGGGGATGAAGGGAGGCGCAGGTGAATTCAGATTGCTTCATATTGCTGAGCCATCAGAAATGGGAGATAAGGCAGCTGTGTTTGCTGTGGGATGCCTGCCGCCAGGGGCTTCTGTTGGAAAACACAGGCACCAGGAGAGTATGGAGGTGTGTTGTTTTCTGGGCGGCAGCGGTATGGTCAGGGAAGAAAAAGCGGAATATGCGGTATCTGCAGGAGATGTGAGCATTTGTTTTGAAGGCGGGTGCCACGAAGTCATAAACACGGGCAGTATTGAGATGGTCTATCTGGCGCTTGTCATAAAGATGGATTCAAAGGAAGAGGATGGTGTATAGTGTCTGAAAAGAACTTGCTGTTTGGATGTATAGCAGATGATTTTACTGGTGCTGGTGATGCAGCCTCATTTCTGGCAGCAGCCGGTATGTGGACCATGCTGTTTACAGGAATACCAGAAAAGAGTCTTAAAGAAATGCCACAGGCAGCTGTAATTGCTTTAAAGACGCGGACTGCGCCAAGGGATGAGGCTGTTAAAGAAACGCTTGAAGCTGCACGATGGCTGAAAGAAATGGGCGCTCAGCAAATATATCTGAAATACTGTTCTACCTTTGATTCCACACCAAATGGCAACATAGGGCCAACAGCAGACGCTCTTTTGGAAGAATTTGATGAAGCGTATACGGTCCTGTGTCCTGCCTTGCCAGTGAACGGAAGAACGGTAAGGGAAGGACGTCTATTAATAGATGGAGTCCCCTTGCATAGGAGTTCCATGAGAAATCATCCATTGACACCCATGTGGGACGACAGGATTCAGATATTGATGGAGGCCCAAAGCCGCTATAAAGCATATCCCATATCCATTGGGCAGGTACAGAATGGGTATCTTCCTTTTAAAACTGGGGAGCAGCATTTCTATCTGATTCCGGATTATTATAAATCAGAGCATGGGGAGGAAATTGCAAAACAGTATGGAAAGCTCCGGATTCTGACAGGAGGGTCAGGGCTGATTTCTGCATTAGCTGATATATATGTACAGATGTACGGGAAAAGGAATAATGCATACTGTATTCAGGCCTCTTATGGAAAAACGGTTATTCTGGCGGGAAGCTGTTCCAAAGCCACACTTGGACAGATTGATTATTATCAAAAGAATGGCGGCATTTCGTATCAGATAAAACCACAGTCTTTATTGGAGGGAATACAGAAAATAGATGATGTGTATGAATTTATGGATGCCCATAGTGAGAATCAAGTGTTGATATACAGTTCGGCCTCTGCTGAAAAGGTTAGAGAGTCCCAGCAATACGGAAACGAAAGAGTATCTTCCATATTGGAAACACTGACAGCCCGGATTGCTGTATATGCGGTCCGGTCAGGCAGGGGCAGGATAATTGTAGCTGGAGGGGAAACCTCCGGAGCAGTGACAAAAGCCCTGGGTTATCATTCTTATTTTATAGGGGAAAGCATTGCGCCGGGAGTTCCGGTCATGGTTCCGAGGGAGGATGCACATATACGTCTCGTACTTAAGTCGGGAAATTTTGGACAGATTGATTTTTTTGAGAGAGCGATTAGAGTTTTAGAGAAAGATGATAATAAACGTGTAACATGACTAAAAGCTGCAATACATATATTGAATGTGACAAACATCTTCTGGCCTACAGTCAGAGGATGTTTGCAATTCACCATTGTTTTATCAGAATGGATTTGTTATAATAAACTACATCTGAATGTTTTATCGGTTTAATCTGCTTTAGGCAGCAGGTCCGCTGCTGGGCGTATTCGCCATTTTTCCATGGTTTTAAAGCACAGCTGAAGATAAGACTGGCGCTAAACGCCGGGAACAGGGACGGATGCGGCCTTTTATACCGGAGCAGCAAAGAGGAGTTTGATTATGACGCAGTATGAGATATTAAAACAGTATTTTGGCTATGACACGTTCAGGGACGGGCAGGATGTGCTGATTCAAAGCATTCTGGAGGGAAGGGACGTATTGGGGGTCATGCCCACAGGGGCAGGAAAATCCCTGTGTTATCAAATCCCGGCCCTTATGATGGAGGGAATCACCCTGGTTATTTCACCGCTTATTTCCCTGATGAAGGACCAGGTAAGCAATTTAAACCAGGTGGGAATCCTGGCTGCCTATATTAACAGTTCACTGACCGCGGCGCAGTATTATAAGGTATTGGACCTGGCCAGGGCAGGCAGATATCCGATTATCTACGTTGCGCCTGAGCGTCTGATGTCTGAGGATTTCCTCCGGTTTGCCCTGAGCAGCCAGGTGAAGATATCCATGGTAGCTGTGGACGAGGCCCATTGTGTATCCCAGTGGGGCCAGGATTTCAGGCCCAGTTATCTGAAAATAGTGGATTTCATCAACCAGCTTCCGGCCAGGCCTGTTGTAAGCGCATTTACAGCCACTGCCACAGCGGAAGTGCGGGATGACATCATTGATATCCTCATGCTCAGGAATCCACAGGTTATGACCACTGGCTTTAACCGCCCCAATCTCTACTTTGGCGTACAGTCCCCTAAGGATAAATATGCAACCATGGTAAATTACCTGGAACGCCATAAGGGAGAAAGCGGCATCATATACTGCCTGACCAGAAAAGTGGTGGAGGAAATCTGCGGACAGCTGATAAGGGAGGGATTTTCCGTTACACGGTATCACGCGGGCTTAAGCGACAGTGAGCGCAGGCATAACCAGGAGGATTTTATCTATGACCGTGCCCAAATCATGGTTGCCACCAATGCCTTTGGCATGGGAATAGACAAGTCCAATGTCAGATTTGTGGTGCATTATAATATGCCGAAGAATATGGAATCATATTACCAGGAAGCAGGCAGGGCAGGAAGGGATGGCGAGCCGTCGGAGTGCATCCTTTTGTATGGCGGCCAGGATGTTGTGACCAATCAGTTCTTTATCGACCATAACCAGGACAACGAGGCACTAGACCCCATAACCCGGGAAATCGTTATGGAGCGGGACCGGGAACGCCTGCGGAAAATGACATTTTACTGTTTTACAAATGAATGCCTGCGGGATTACATACTGAGATATTTTGGGGAATATGGAAGCAATTACTGCGGGAACTGCTCCAACTGCCTGAGTCAGTTTGAGACAGTGGATGTGACGGATATCTCGCGGATACTGATGGGATGCGTGGAGAGCTGCAGGCAGAGATATGGTATTAATGTGATTATTGATACGGTCCACGGCGCCAATACAGTCAAGATACGCAATTACAGGATGGATGAGAACCCTCATTACGGAGAACTGTCAAAGGTACCCGCCTATAAGCTGCGCCAGGTCATGAACCATCTGATGCTGAGCGGATATCTGGCAGTGACAAACGATGAGTATGCGATTGTGAGATTGACCGGAAGGTCAAAGGGGGTTCTGGAAGACGGCGAGCCGGTTGCCATGAAGATGGCCAGGGAGGCAGAGCATCCTGCCAAAGTGGCTGATGGAAGTACAGGAAAAGGAAGAAAGGGCAGGAAGGGGCTTTCTGCCGGGGCAGCGGGTCTGTCCGGACTGGGTGGAACAGAGTTTACGGAAGCAGACGAGACGCTGTTTGAAAAGCTGCGCGCTGTCCGTACAGAGATTGCAAAGGAAGAAAAGGTACCGCCATACATCGTATTCTCAGATAAGACATTGACGCATATGTGCATTGTGAAGCCGGCTACGAAAGCGGAAATGCTGAATGTTTCAGGCGTGGGAGAATTTAAGTATGAAAAGTATGGGGAGCGTTTTTTGGCCTGCGTGCAGGCGGAGATGGATAAAATAGGGGCTGAAAACAGTCATAAAGATAAGAAGCATGCCGAAAAGAGCAATCGTGCAAATCATATGGAAAACAACCATATAGAAGATGAGATGTTTTTTGAAGGCGATGATTTGTATTTTACCAGCGATGGTGATGAATTTGATGACTGGTCATTGGAAACAGCACTGACCGCTTGGGAAAATGGGGGCCAGGAACATGAACGGACCGGGGAAGCGCCGGCAGAGATAAATACGGTCAAGAAGAAAAGGACCGGTAAAAGCAAGGCGGATTTTACCATGACCGGGGAACTGGCAGCCCGGGTCCCGTACTCAGAACGGATATCCTTAAGTGATTTTATTTCTCAGATTAACAGTCTGAGGGATGGTGACTCAATGAAGCGCCTGACCATAAAGTCGGTTGAACAGAAATTAATGGAAGACGGGGACTTTGAGGAATATCATGTGAACGGAATACCCCGCAAAAGACTGACGGACAGGGGCTGGGAATTCGGAATCGAGGCAGAGAAACGGCTGAGCGAGAAAGGAAATGAATACGAGGTGTTTTTTTACAGAGAGAATGCACAGCGTAAAATTGTAGAATGGTTATCGGGAAAAAAATGATTGTTACTGTAACGGATAAAATTGGAGGAAGCAGAGCCGGCTGTTAAGCTGTTCTGTTTCCTTTTTTGTTGGAAGTACTTTGGTTGAAACAAGGGAAAATGGCAGGGAAAGCCGGGAAAAGCCGGAAAAACCGGAAAGGAAAATGCCTTAAAAGCATGAGGCAAAATGCAATATAAGTATTGGATGCACATGGATTTTTGTTTTACAATCAATGTATCAAAGGCATAAGGTTTGCCCCGGTCTGATAAAAACAGACACGATTAAACAATAGAAGGAGGAGATAGATAATATGAACAGTTTACATAAAACAGACCCGGAATTTATGGAACGCCTGGAATATTTTATGGCAGAAGAAGTTGCAAGGGAACCCGGACAGCATCTGGATGAGCCGGTGCGGTATATGGCAATCCTGGCTGCCTTAATCGGGTGCCAGGCCGCGGAACTGTTTCGTGAAATCCTGCCAGAGGCTCTGGATAACGGACTGACACCGGTGAAGATAAAGGAAATTATATACCAGTCCGCGGATTATGTGGGAATCGGAAGGATGCGTCCCTTTCTGACCGCTGTGAATGAGGTGCTGGAAGGCAGGGGAGTAACGCTTCCCCTTCCCGGCCAGGCCACCACGACCCTGGAGGACCGTCTGGAAAAGGGGTCCCTGGTCCAGGTGGATATATTCGGCGGAGGAATGGCGGATTTCTGGAAAAAGGGCCATATCAACCGGTGGCTGGCTGCCAACTGTTTCGGGGACTATTACACCAGAAAGGGGCTGGACCTTGGGGAGCGGGAAATGATTACCTTCTGCTTTCTGGCAGCCCAGGGCGGATGTGACCCCCAGCTGACCAGCCATGCCGCGGGAAACATGGGCCTGGGAAATGACAGGGACTTTTTAATCAGGGTGGTATCCCAGTGTCTGCCCTATATAGGATATCCGCGCAGTTTGAACGCAATTGCATGTATCAATAAGGCCGCAGAAGCAGACAATGAAAAGGAGAAGCATACATTGAAACGTTCCGATGAAGCTGCGTTCAGCAAAGAGAATATCTTTGGAAAGGGGGAGGAAAACACTGGATTTGCCCAATATTTCATAGGAAAATCCTATCTGAATCCCCTGACAGTTCCGGGGGAGAGCGCTGTGTTCCTGGCAAATGTTACCTTTGAACCTGGATGCCGGAATAACTGGCATATCCACCATGCTTCCAAAGGCGGTGGCCAGCTGTTAATCTGCACAGCGGGAAGCGGATGGTACCAGGAGGAGGGAAAGGACGCAGTCAGCCTGGAACCGGGGATGGTAATTACGATTCCACCGGAGGTAAAGCATTGGCACGGAGCCAAATCCGACAGATGGTTCAGCCATATTGCAGTGGAGGTCCCGGGAGAGGATACGGAAAATGAATGGTGCGGACCGGTGACGGACGAGGCATACAATCAACTTGATTTTGCTACGCCTGCTTCAAACAAGTCATAAAACGTTGCCATTGATAACTTCATGGATTTGGGGAATGTTAAATAGTAAAAATAAGACATTGAAACCCATTATTATATTATTCATGATTTTATCAGAAGGAAGGCGCAGCCATGAAATTCGACGCAGTTTATTATGAGCCGGCTATCTTAGACTACCCTCTGGGCCGGCAGCTCAGGGAGGACTACAGGGACCTTCCCTGGATTCCCATTGAGAGCCATAATTCCATCCGGGAAATGCAGGAAAAGCCCAATGGCCAGTTCGGACACATGAAACGCAACCTCATTGCAGGCATACGCAAGACTCACAAATACGTGGAAAACCATAAGGTTTCCGACTACCTGGTCCCATACACCTCATCCGGCTGTACGGCCATGTGCCTGTACTGCTATCTGGTGTGCAATTATAATAAATGCGCCTATCTCAGGCTGTTTGTAAACAGGGAACAGATGCTGGACCGAATTATCAGGAAAGGGAAAAACAGTGATAAACCCCTTACCTTTGAGATTGGAAGCAACAGTGACCTGGTGCTGGAAAATACCATAACGGGAAACCTACTGTATACAATTCCGCGTTTTGCAGAGGAAGGCATGGGAAAACTTACATTTCCAACTAAGTTCCATATGGTGGAGCCTCTGTTGGACCTGGACCACCAAGGCAAGGTGATTTTCCGCATGAGTGTCAACCCCCAGCCCATTATCAGTAAAATAGAGCTTGGCACATCCGGTTTAAAACAGAGGATAGAAGCAGTTAACCGGATGTGTGAGGCAGGCTATCCCTGCGGACTTCTGATAGCTCCTGTCATATTAATGGAGGGCTGGAGGGAAATGTATACCGGACTTCTGGAAGAACTGAGGGACGGTCTTTCAGATAAAATGAAAAGCCGGATGTTTCTGGAGGTCATTTTAATGACCTATTCCTATATCCACCGGGCTATTAACAGCGAAGCGTTTCCCAATGCACCGGACCTGTATGACAGGGAGCAGATGAAAGGCAGAGGCAGGGGAAGGTACTGCTACCGGTCGGAGTCCAGAACAGAGGCCGAAATGTACCTGCGGGCGGAAATCCGGCGGATATTGGGGAATGTGCCAATCCTCTATATAAGCTGAAATGTTTATGTACTCTTTGGACGGCCTGATGGCAGGCATACGGTCGGAGCCCAGGCTGCCCTAATGTTATCCGGAGGCAGAAATGGATTGGGAGCAGGAACTTTTATGAGCAGCAGGGGTTATGGGAAGGAGCGCTTATGAGCAGGAATGCCTGTGGATTCCAACGCCTAACAGCGCAGAAACCAGTTCTGTTACAGGAAAAGCCAGCCAGACACCGGTCATGCCCCAAAGGCTGGACAGGACAAATGCCATGGGAATAATGAGTACCAGCCCTCTTAACAGGGAAATGATATGGGCAGGAACCGCCTGTTCCGTGGAGGTAAAGAAGATGGACAGGATGATATTGACGCCTGCGGCCAGTATTCCGGTAAAATACAGTCTTAGTCCATACTCAGCTATGACCTGCAGCTGGTGGTTTTGTTCGCTGTTAAATACAGCTGTTATGGGAGCTGCGCCGTAACAGATGACAGCATACAGCGTCAGGGAGACGACAGCAGCCGTGGTGAGCCCATACCGCAGCATTACCCGGCTTCTGGCGGAATCACCGCAGCCGTAAGCACTGCTGATTAATGGCTGGATTCCCTGTGCAATGCCCGTGAAAATGGATATGACCACAAGAGACAGATTGGCAATGACGCCGTAAGCAGCCACACCCACATTTCCCTTAAGTCCCAGGATGATTATATTGAATACGATAATGACAATGCCGGACGACACCTCCGTGATGAGGGAGGGGAATCCCAGCGACAGGATGAGAAGAGCCATCCTGCCCTGGATAGCTGTTTTGGCGAGATGGAATCCCTTATTCTTTTTCATCCAGTGGCCGGACATGATGGCAATGCTGATTAGGGGCGCCAGCCCGGTGGCCAATACTGCGCCGAATATGCCCATGCCCAGCGGAAATATAAAGACATAGTCCAACAGGATGTTGGCCATGCTGCCGCCCAGCATGGCAAGCATGGAAAGCTTTGGATTTCCGTCATTCCTTACGAAACATACCAGGATATCACCCAGCATAAAGGCCGGGGCGAAGAGCAGTATCATTTTCAGATAGGTCTGAGTCATTTCTGCCACCTCTCCGTCCGCACCCAGGAGTACTGTAATCTGTGTGGACAGAAACAGGCCTGCCAGGAAGAAAAGGACAGCCAGAATCCCCGCAAAGAACAGGGTGTTTGTAAAAATCTGGTCCGAAAGTCCGGATTTCCGGCTGATTGAGAATTTGGTGGCGCCTCCGATTCCAAACATGAGTCCGCTTCCATGGATGAAGCTGTAGATGGGAATGGCCAGGTTCAGGGCTGCAAGACCGCTGGTCCCCAGTCCCTTGGCTATGAAAAAAGTGTCTGCCAGTATGTAGCAGGAAAGGCCTATCATTCCCAGCACGTTTAATGCTGTGTATTTGGTGAACTCTTTTAAGCACGATGTGTCCTGCATTGTGACCTCCTGAAATTTTCTGTAGATTTTAGGTGTTCCCATGAAAGACTGCCGGAATCTTACGGAACATAAAAAGCGCCAGTACTTTCTATCTTCTGGAGCGAATTGCGGAATTGGCTGCCTGGTTTTAAAACCTGGTTCTGATTCCTGATTCGTATTGCTCCTGGGCCTGACGATAGAAAGCCTGACGCTGATATTTTTACCCGGCGGCAAAAATCCAGCCTGTGTCCGGATAACGGATGGGTTGGAATTTGTATGGGGAGATTATAGCATGGGGGAGGGTGGATGTCAATTGGAGAATGTTACTCCTGCTGGTCTTTCACAATCTTCTCCATCTGTGCAATTTCCTTCTCCTGCACATCAATGATATTCTGGGCCATGGTCCGTATCTCTTCGTAGTCCGTATATTCCAGAATATCCCTGGCCATATCCACAGCCATCTGATGATGCATAATCATGCCCTCTGCAAATGCCTGGTCCAGACTGTTCACGCCGGAGGCGTCCATGTGGTGGGACATGGAGTCATCGGCAAACATTTTGCTGTATTGCTCCAGATAAGCATCCTCCTTTGTCTGGTCCTTTTTTCCGTCTTTTTCATATGATTTAACCAGTTCGTTCATCTGCTTGAGTTCATCCTTCTGGGCGGTTATGATATCCTGGGCAATGGTTTTTAGCTCATCACTTTTTCCCTCATAGCTAAGATAACTCTCAGACATTTTAATGGCTGCCTCGTGGTGGGGAATCATGCCCCGAAGGAAGTCCAGGGAAGCATTTCCTGATTTTTCACGGATGACCATATCCTCCATCATATTCATCATGATGGAATCCTGTTCGGTCAGGTAACGGCTCAGGTCATCGCCGGATTGGTTCATATGTCCGTTGTGTCCGCTGTGGTCCGAAACATTGCCGGAGCCGGATGAGGTCTGTTCCTGGGAGCCGGTTCCCGCATCTGATTGTGATAACGCGGAATTTTCAATGCTTTCCGTCTGGTTCTCAGAGGATTGTCCGGTATCAGAGCCATTGCGGTTGTTGGAGGCAAATGCAGCTGCCACGGCCACGATGATGACCAGGGCCACGCAGATGCCAATGACCCAGGTTCGCATATTTTTGTTCATAATCTCGTTCTCCTTTTATACTTCAATCTGGTGGGTTCAATCTGACATGGATTAGTATCCGCTAAATTCTGGGAAATATTCTGGGGTTGTAATGATAGAGGTTAACAAAAGAATCAGTGTATAAATTATTTGATATTTTACTATCCGCGCAGGCGTATATTTTTGCTTTCTAAAAATGAGTACCGAAAGTCAGCAGTTGCAGGTTGTGTTTTATTTGACTTTAACTTATAATGAATCGTAAATGATTTTATTGGTGAAAGGAAACACGATGACATCAATCAATGCACAGCCATTTGTGAAATGGGCGGGCGGGAAAAGACAATTACTTGATCGGATAAAAGCAAGGCTGCCGAAACATTTTAATGGCTATATGGAACCATTTGTCGGTGGTGGTGCAGTATATTTTGGATTGCAGCCGGAAAAAGCCATTATAAATGATATAAATGAGTCATTGATTAACGCTTACCGCCAAATACAAATTTCACCAGAAGAATTTGTCAATGTTATTTCAGAGCATGACAGAAAAATAGCAGATGCGGGAAAAGAGTATTATTATAAGGTCAGAGAGCTCTATAATGATAAATTGATGAGAGCAGAATATGATATGGAGCTGGCTGTTTTATTTGTATTTCTTAATAAACACTGTTTTAATGGGCTTTATAGAGTGAATGGAAGTGGCTTGTTTAACGTGCCATATAATAATAGTGTGAAAGAATCGTGCAGTAGAGAAAATATTTTGGCTGTATCAAGGAGCCTGCAGAAGGTCTGTATTAAGAGCGGTGATTTTCAGGATGCCTGTGAATTGGCAAAAAAGGATGATTTTATTTTTCTTGACAGCCCTTATGCTCCCTTGAATCCAACGTCCTTTAATTCTTACACTAAGGAAGGGTTTGATATAGAAAGTCACAAACGTGTGGCTGTAGTATTTAGAGAACTTACAAAACGGGGCTGTTATTGTATGCTTACAAATCATAATACAGAGCTTATTAATGAACTGTATGCGGATTTTAATAAAACAGTAGTTGATGTAAGACGTATGATAAATTCTGATGCAAAGAATCGCGTAGGTAAGGAGATTATTATAACAAATTATTAATATGTGAAAGTGATGCGTCACTAAACCGTACAAAAGATGGCCTGTAAGAGAGAAAACAGAATTCTGGAAAAGTGTGCAATTATATGATAAAATAAAAAAACAAAGATAAAAACACAACGCACCCACCGTCAGGCCGGTGCAGAGCCGGTAGGTAGTCCGGCCGTATTCCCGCATCCCTGTTTCAAAAGCAGGGACCATGAGAATGTAAGTAACCCTCCCTCCTTGGGTCGTCCGTTCTTTGTTCATCACATTTCAAAGGAGGAATTGTCATGGACAAAGTATCGGTAGTACTGAGAGTATTTTTTGAGGACCCATTCTGGATTGGAGTGATGGAACGGGTGGACAGCGGGAAAATGGCTGTGTGCAAGATTACCTTTGGCCCGGAGCCAAAGGATTATGAGGTACACGAATTCCTTGCAAGAGAATACTACGGTCTGCGGTTTAGTCCGGCTGTGGCAGCTGCTGTAAAGGAGAGCCATGAAAACCCCAAGCGGATGAAACGCCGGGTCAGAAGGGAACTTAAGGATTCAGGCATGGGAACCAAATCCCAGCAGGCCCTGAAACTGCAGCAGGAGCAGATGAAGACTGACAGGAAGGTTGTAAGCCGGGAGAAAAGGGAAGCAGAAGCCAGGCGTCAGTTTGAACTGAAACAGCAAAAGAAAAAAGAAAAGCACAGGGGCAGGTAACACTGCCTCTGTGTTTTTAAAACCATGAAAGTGAGGTTTGTCATCCATGAAAATAGACCGTCTCATCGGCATCCTGTCCATCCTTCTCCAGCGGGAAAAGGTAACAGCCCCCTATCTCGCGGAAAAGTTTGAGGTATCCCGCAGGACCATTAACCGGGACATAGAGGATATATGCAAGGCCGGAATCCCCCTTGTCACCAGCCGGGGGCCAGGAGGCGGAATTTCCATCATGGAGGGATACCGTATGGACCGTACCCTCATTACCTCGGGGGAAATGGAAGCAATCCTGGCAGGCCTCAGAAGCCTTGACAGCGTATCGGGCTCAGCCAGGTACCGTCTGCTGATGGATAAGCTGGCGCTTGGAAAGCAGGATATCATAAGCAATGACAGCAGTATCCTTATCAATCTCTCATCCTGGTACCGACAGTCCCTGGCGCCTAAGATACACCTGATTCAGAACTCCATAGAAGCATGCCGCCAAATACATTTTACCTACTATTCACCAACGGGGGAAACCAGCCGTACCATAGAGCCGTATCTGCTGGTATTCCAGTGGTCATCCTGGTATGTGTGGGGATTCTGCCTGCTGCGCCAGGATTACCGGCTGTTTAAGCTGAACCGTATGGTGGATTTGGAAGACGGTCAGGAAGTTTTTGAGAGACGTACCCTGCCGGCCTATGAAAATGAGGCGGACCGTCCCTTCCCTGTTCATTTTCTGGTAAAGGCCCGGTGCAAACCGTCCATTAAATGGAGGATTGTAGATGAATTTGGCCCGGAGACCCTGGAGGAACTGCCGGATGGCAATTATATGTTTACCGCCGGATACTCAGACAAGGAAAATCTGTTTGGCTGGATTTTAAGTCTTGGTGACCAGATTGAACTATTAGAACCCAGTGAATTCCGGTCAGAGCTGGCAGAGTTAGGACGCCGGATTCATGGAATATATACATAAACCGGAATAATGTCTAAACATGACAGGCAGATGTCCTGTTTCCTGCGGTACAATGAGTACATAAAACATGCCATACATGGCACGAAAGCTGCTAAAAGACAGCAGCTAAGTGCTCATAACGAGCCCCTCCACTAGGTTCGTGAAGGACCTCACCAAGTGGAGATGTCATGTATCGCACGTAAGCTGCTAAAAGACAGCAGCTAAGTGCTCATAACGAGGAGGAAGGAATATGGAGAGGATTGTGACATGCTGCGGATGTATCTGCAATGAATGTCCCTATTATCCAAAGGAATGCGAGGGATGCCCGGAGATTCAGGGAAAACCATTCTGGCTGAAATACACAGGGGAGGAAAGGTGCAGTATATATCAGTGCTGTGTAGTGGAAAGGAAACTGCCTCACTGCGGCAGGTGCAGTGAGCTTCCCTGTAATCGGTATAATCAGCAGGACCCAACCAGGACACCGGAGGAAAATGCAGAGGGATTAAAGAAGATGCTGGAGATACTCCGGTCCCTGGATTGACAGAGTACATATCATATAAGGAGGAACCAAGATGGCTTCCAGTCTGGAATATGTCCGGTATGTAGCCGCACAGTTAAGCGGTGCAGGTACCATTTCTTATAAAAAATTATTTGGCGAGTACGGACTCTGGTGTGATGGGAAGTTCTTTGGTACGGTGGAGGACAACCAGTTTTACGTAAAAATGACAGAGGCCGGCCATAGGCTTCTTCCTGAGGCAGAACCAATGGCGCCCCACGGCGGCCGTCCGGGAATGTATCTGGTGGAGGAGATGGATGACAGGGATTTTCTGTCCTCCCTGGTCCTGGAAACATGCAGTCAGCTGCCGGAACCATCCGCACCAAAACCAAAGAAAATAAAGCGCTCAGAATAAATTCGGTAATGGGAAAGTTATTTAAATAAGAGTATCTGAAGAAGACGGCAGCCCAGGTATCATTGCACGAAAGATGTGATGCCTGGGCTGCTGTTTTTATAACAGTATAATGAATGATTACCGCAGCATAGATTACCACAGCATACACAGCCGAACCATAAATTGCCCCAGCCAAAGACAGCCCAGCCGAATATACCCTATACCTGCAACACATATACCCTATACCTGTAACCAATATACCCGCAAAATAAACACTTCCCCAATCCTGTATTTTATACTATAATAAAATAGTATGACGAAAATTATAATATATAGGAGAAGATACATATGGAAAGAAAAGTAGGAACAATCTCGAGAGGAATCCGCTGCCCCATTATCCGTGAAGGGGATAATCTTGCCGAAATCGTGGTGAACAGCGTTTTGGAAGCAGCGGAAAGCGAAGGCTTTGAAATCAGGGACAGGGATGTTATTTCCGTGACAGAGTCTGTGGTTGCCAGAGCTCAGGGTAATTACGCTTCCATTGATGCCATTGCAGGGGATGTGAAGGCAAAACTGGGCGGAGAGACCATCGGCGTCATTTTTCCGATTCTGTCCAGAAACCGTTTTTCCATTTGCTTAAAGGGAATTGCCAGAGGAGCTAAGAAGGTTGTGCTGATGCTCAGCTATCCCAGCGATGAGGTGGGAAATTCCCTGGTATCCTTAGACCAGGTGGATGAGGCTGGTATTAATCCTTACAGCGATGTATTAGATTTAAAGCGCTACCGGGAACTCTTTGGAGAGAACAAGCATCCCTTTACCGGTGTGGACTACGTGTCCTATTACTGTCAGCTGATTGAAGAGCAGGGCGCAGAGGCAGAGGTGATATTTGCAAATAATCCAAGAGAAATCTTAAACCATACCAAGCGTGTTCTGACCTGTGATATCCATTCACGTATGCGTACCAAACGTATCTTAAAAGAGGCAGGCGCCGAGGTGGTATGCGGTATGGATGATATCCTGAATGCTCCGGTAGACGGAAGCGGCTGCAATGAAAAATACGGCCTCCTGGGCTCCAATAAGTCAACCGAGGATGCCATCAAGCTGTTCCCGCGGGATTGTATGGATTTGGTGACCGATATCCAGAAGAAGGTTCTGGACCGTACAGGAAAGCATGTGGAGGTCATGGTATACGGCGACGGCGCATTTAAAGACCCGGTTGGGAAAATCTGGGAACTGGCTGACCCGGTGGTATCGGTTGCCAATACAGAAGGACTGGAAGGCACTCCAAACGAAGTAAAACTAAAGTATCTGGCTGATAATGATTTTAAGGATTTGTCCGGAGAGGCATTAAAGAATGCTATTTCCCAGCGAATCAAGGAGAAGAAATCCGACCTGGTAGGCGACATGGCGTCCCAGGGAACAACGCCAAGAAGGCTGACCGACCTGATTGGCTCTCTCTGCGACCTTACCAGCGGTTCCGGTGATAAAGGAACACCGGTTATTCTGGTTCAGGGCTACTTTGACAACTATACAAACTAAGCATATATTCCGGTGAAAGCCGGCGACACGGATGCTGCAGGCAGAGGGCCGCGCCATCGGGGCCATGTCATCAGGCGGTATCCGTCCTGACCTGGAACCTATATGCATAGCTGGGCTTGGGTACAATCCAGACGTCAGTGATAAAGTTGGGGGCTGAAGGCATTTTAAGCATTCAGCCTTTGATTTTTATTCCAGATTCCCCTGTAAAATCTCCAATTGAAAAAACCTCCCCGCTGTGGGATAATAGACAGGATGCAGAACATAAATACACAGGCATACACGGCCTGTCAGATGGAGGTTATAATGGGAAAATTCAAACTGGGTATTCTGGGCAACGGCTATCTGGCTGATATTATTGTGGAAGCCAGCCTGAAAGGAATGCTGGACGAATACGAACTGGTGGGAGTCCTGGGCAGGACCAGGGAAAAGACAGAGCTGCTGGCGGGAAAATGCGGGTGTCAGGCATGCGGTACCATCGATGAGCTTCTGGCGCTGTCTCCCGACTATGTTGCGGAGGCTGCGTCTGTCCAGTCTGTAAAGGACTATGGGGTGAAGATTCTGGCTTCCGGGGCCAGCATGATTGTGCTGTCCATTGGAGCATTTGCAGATAATGCGTTTTATGAACTGGTGAAGACCACGGCTTCCAGTCACAAAACCAGGGTGTATATTGCATCCGGTGCAGTGGGCGGATTTGACGTGCTGCGGACCATATCCCTGATGGGGCAGGCAGAGGCCGGCATCAGGACCAAAAAAGGTCCGGCCTCTTTAAAGGGCACTCCCCTTTTTGAGGAGCGTCTGATGGAGGACGGGGAGGAAAGCCGGGTATTTCACGGCAATGCAAAGGAGGCCATTTCCCTGCTGCCCACCAAGGTAAATGTGGCGGTGGCGTCCTCTCTGGCAACCGTGGGTCCGGAGAACACCCGGGTGGATATATACAGTGTGCCGGGCATGGTTGGGGATGACCACAAAATCACATCCGAAATAGAAGGCGTGAAGGCAGTTGTGGATATTTATTCCAGTACCAGCGCCATTGCGGGCTGGAGCGTGGTGGCAGTTTTGCAGAACATTGTATCACCAATCGTATTTTAGGAGGAAACGGACATGTTTAAGAAATTAGTGGCAATTGAGCCTGTGAGCCTGGTGCCTCAGGCCCAGGAGGAGCTGCACCGGTATGCAGGGGAGATAACATTATATGAGGACGTGCCGGCTGGTGATGAGGAAATCATCCGGCGTATCGGGGATGCAGATGCAGTGCTGGTGAGCTACACATCCAAAATCAGCCGTTATGTGATTGAAAGCTGTCCCTCCATCCGCTACATTGGAATGTGCTGCAGCCTTTATTCTGAGGAAAGCGCCAATGTGGACATTGCCTGTGCCAGGGAACGGGGTATTACGGTTCTTGGAATCAGGGATTACGGGGACAGGGGAGTGGTGGAATATGTGCTCAGTGAACTGGTGCGTTTC
This sequence comes from Clostridium sp. 1001271st1 H5, assembly GCF_005845215.1. Lineage (GTDB taxonomy): Bacteria > Bacillota > Clostridia > Lachnospirales > Lachnospiraceae > Enterocloster. The sequence goes on along the minus strand of NZ_SPHO01000009.1, from coordinate 182,235 downwards.
CTTCACGGCTTTGACCGTCCCATGTTTCGTGACATGCCCCTTGAAATCACGGATTTGAAGGTGGGCATCATTGGAATGGGCGTATCAGGAGGAATGATAGCAGACGCAATGAAGTTCATGGGTGCAGATGTGTCCTACTACAGCCGTTCCAGGAAGCAGGACAGGGAAGAACAGGGCATGACTTACCGTCCGTTAGAGGAACTGCTGGCTGGCAGCGAAGTGGTTTTTGCCTGCCTGAATAAGAATGTGATTCTGCTTCATGAGAAGGAATTCAAACAGCTGGGACAGGGAAAAATCCTTTTTAATACATCCATTGGACCTGCATTTGAGATTCCGGCCCTAAAGGCATGGCTGAACCAGGGAAATAATTATTTTATCTGTGATACAGAAGGCGCACTGGGAGACAGCACCGGTGAGCTGATTCGCCATCCGGGCGTATTCTGTGCCCATATCTCTGCCGGAAGGACAAAACAGGCCTTTGATTTGCTCAGTGAAAAGGTGCTGGATAATATCCGTACATATTTGGCCCGGCAGTAAGATGGGGCAGCAGTAGAAAGAGACAGCAGTAAAAAGAGACAGCATTAGAATGGAGCAGCGGACAAAACCGCCCCGACGGAGTGTATCCTATTCCGGCAGGGCGGTTTTTCCTTACGTTTCCTTTTCATCAAATTTAAAATCACACTGTTCCAGATTTTCACATATCTTTTCCATAACAGCGCAGAATGCTTCCATCTCATCCTGCTCCAATCCTTCCCAGATAACATCATCCACCATTTTAAGCACCTGCCGTACCTTCTGAGCTTCTGCGAACCCTTCTTTGGTGAGGCAAATCAGATAGGACCTGCGGCATCCCGGGTCCTTTTCCCTGACCAGGTAGCCGGATTCCTCCAGGCGGTCCAGGGAACGGGACATGGTGGTCACATCCATATGGCAAAGGTCTGACAGTTCCTTCTGGGTTATATGGTCCCGGGTCATAAGTACATCCAGGATGCGGGCATGGCCCTGGCCGAAGGTGAGGCCAATCCGGGTAAAATGGGGCTGCATCAGATGCTTCCTCGCTCTCTCCGCCCTCACCAGGAGGCGGCGTACCTGCTCGTGTTTTATCATGGTTCATACTTCCTTTCTCTATTCCAGTTCAAACTGGCCTGTGTAAAGCTGGTAATACCGCCCCTTCTGGTCTATCAGTTCCTCATGGTTTCCCCGTTCTATAATCTCTCCTTTTTCCAGTACCATGATGGCCTTGGAGTTGCGGACCGTGGACAGCCTGTGGGCAATGACAAAGACCGTACGCCCGTCCATCAGGGCGTCCATGCCCTTTTCGATGAGTTTTTCCGTCCGCGTGTCAATGGAGCTGGTGGCCTCATCCAGAATCAGCACAGGCGGACGGGAGATGGCAGCCCTTGCAATGGCCAGGAGCTGGCGCTGGCCCTGAGAAAGGTTGGCGCCATCGCTGTGAAGGGGGGTATCATAGCCCTGGGGCAGGCGCCGGATGAAGGAGTGGGCGTTGGCTACTTTGGCGGCCCTTACCACATCCTCGTCTGTGGCGTCCAGCCGCCCGTACCGTATATTGTCCGCTATGGTTCCTGTAAACAGATGTGTATCCTGGATAACCATGGAAAGGGAGCGGCGCAAGTCATCCTTTCTGATGGTCCTTATGTCAATGCCGTCATAGGTGATGCTGCCCTGCTGTATTTCGTAGAAACGGTTCACCAGATTGATGATGGTGGTCTTGCCTGCTCCGGTGGAACCTACAAATGCGATTTTCTGTCCCGGTTTGGCATAGAGACTGATGCCGTTCAGTATGGTTTTCTCCGGCGTGTATCCGAATACAACCTGGTTGAAATGCACATCCCCCTGCAATGGAATCAGACGGAAGCCGGACCCGGAGGCAGTGCGGAGCCCGGACGCCCCGGCAGGGACTTCATCGGGTACCTTCCAGGCAAAGGCGTGGGTATATTCCCTGCACTCTTTCAAAATGCCGTTTTCATCCTTGCATACATTGCACAGGGTAACCGTACCTTGGTCCGGTTCCTGTGTCTCGTTCATCATATCAAATATTCTCTCAGCTCCCGACAGGGCCGCCAGAAGAAAGTTAATCTGCTGGGTGAACTGGTTCATGGGCATGGCGCTCTGGCGCACATACACCAGATAGGATGCCAGGGTCCCCAAATCCGTAAGGCCTGACAGGGCAAAAAGACCGCCCACGCAGGCTGACAGGGCGTAATTGACATAGGACAGGGCCACGATGGTGGGCACCGTCATGCCGGAATAGGTCAGGGCCTTGGTGGCAGCCACCCGGAATGCCTCGTTGCGGCGGCAGAATTCCTCGTAGTCCTGGGCCTCATGGTTAAATACCTTTTCTACCTTCTGGCCCGCCACCATTTCCTCCACAAAGCCGTTGATGCTGCCCAGATATCTCTGCTGCTGGGTAAAATACTTCCTGCTCCTTTTGCCGTTATAACGGATGAACAGAACCATGAGAGCCAGAAACACCATGACTATGAGGGAAAGGCGCCGGTCCAGCACCAGCAGCATGGTAATGGTCCCTGTGATGGTAATAAAGCTCTGTATCATCATTGCAAAGCTATTGTTAAGCGCCTCGCTGATGGTATCCACATCGTTGGTAAAACGGCTCATCAGTTCCCCGTGGGTATGGGCATCAAAGTAGGTCAGGGGAAGGCGCTGGGTGTGCCGGAACAGGTCGGACCGGATTTCGCTGACCACCTTCTGGGAAATGTGGACCATCATCTGATTATAAGCATAACAGGAGAGGGCGCCGCACAGGTACAGCGCACCCATGACCACAAGCATTTTTATAAGCCCCGGTATGTCTCCCGGAAGAATATATTGGTTGATGACCGGCTTCAGCAGGTATGTTCCCAATATGCTGGCCAGGGCGCTGATTGTCACCAGGAGGGCAATCAGCAGCATATACCATTTGTGCCGCCCCAGATAGCTGAGCATCTGTCTCAGGGTACGCCGGGTGTCCTTGGGACGGTTATAATTTGCTATTCTTGCCATTACAGATTCGCCCCTTCCTGTTGAGAATGATATATATCCTGATAAATCTGGTTGGAGGCCAGCAGGGTTTCATGGCTGCCCACTGCATTCACCTGTCCGTCCTCCAGGATGATAATCTGGTCTGCAAGGACCACTGAGGATATGCGCTGTGCAATGATGATTTTCGTTGTATCCGGCATGCTCTTTGCCAGTCCGTCCCTGATTTTGGCCTCTGTGGCTGTATCCACCGCGCTGGTGGAATCGTCCAGAATCAGTACCCTGGGGGACTTGAGGATGGCCCTGGCAATGCAGAGCCGCTGCTTCTGCCCTCCTGACACATTGACTCCTCCCTGGCCCAGCTCTGTTTCATAACCGTGCTCCAGACGGTCAATGAATTCATCCACACACGCAATGCGGCATGCCTCCCCGATTTCCTGGTCCGTGGCCATTTCCTTGCCCCAGCGCAGGTTATCCTTTACCGTGCCGGAAAACAGGGTGTTTTTCTGGAGCACCATGGCGATGGAATCCCTCAGTCCTTTGAGGGAATATTCGCGGACCGGCCGGCCGTCTATATATACGGTGCCCTCTGTGGCTTCATAGAGCCTGGGAATCAGCTGGACCAGCGTGCTCTTGGCAGCGCCTGTCTGGCCGATGATTCCCACGGTCTGGCCTGCTTTAATATGAAAGGAAATGTCGGAGAGCACATACTCGGCAGCGTTTTGATTGTATTTAAAATATACATGTTCAAACCGGATATCCCCGTGCTCCACCATAAGCGAGCTGGAGGCATCCTCCTTTATGTCGATTTCCTCATCCATGACCTCTGAGATGCGCTTCCAGGAAGCAAGGGCCCTGGTAGTCATGAGAAATACATTGGAGAACATCATCAGGGAATTTAAAACCTGCAGCACATAGCTGAGAAATCCGGTCAGCTCACCCACCTTCACACCGCCTATGGTGACCAGTCTGCCGCCGAACCACAGGATGCAAAGGATGGTGGAGTACATAACCAGCTGCATGGCCGGCATGTTCAGGACTGCCAGGCGGAAGGCTTTTTCCGCAGTAAACTGCAGATTGTAATTGACCTCCTCGAATTTCTGGATTTCATGGTCGCCCCTGACATAGGATTTCACCACCCGGATGGCGGTGAGGTTTTCCTGGATGATGCGGTTTACCATGTCAATGGCGCCCTGCATCACGCTGTACAGGGGGCGTACATGGCTGATAATAAAAAACAGCAGCACACCCAGTGCCGGGGCAGCCACCAGAAACACCATGGCCAGCTGGGGATTGATGTAAAAGGAAGCAGCCATGGCGGTCAGCATCATGACCGGGGAGCGGAAAGCTGGACGCATGCCTGTGGCAACGGAGTTCTGGATGGTGGTCACGTCGCTGGTAAGGCGGGTCACCAGGGAAGAACTGCTGAAATGGTCTGTGTTGGCAAAGGAAAACTGCTGCAGCTTTGCAAACTCCGCCCTGCGGATTTCAGCACCCAGACCCTGGCCGCACCGGGCCGCAAACATGGCTGAACCCTGACCCAGTACAAGGGAGATAAGGGCAAAGAGGACCATTTGCAGTCCCTTCATCATAATGTAATGCCGGTCCCCGGTGGCTACGCCCACATCCACAATGGAAGCCATGACCAGTGGGATGATTAACTCAAACACGGTCTCGGCCTCAATGCAGAAAACAGCCATGACCGCATCCCTTTTGTAGGGTTTCAGGTAAGATAAAAATTCCTTCATTCCGGAATCCTCCTTCGTTGAACTGTGACGATTATTCCCTGTGTTTGGCCTATAAGAATGCAATTTCAGTTCTTTGGCCCAAGAAAATTGCATTCACAATAGTTGCACATACAACTATTGTATGTTCATGTGTTGAAAATGTCAATCGTGTTGTGATATACTTTTAAATATGCATAAGAATGTAATCGGGAATGTAATACAGACCTAAGTTAAAAGAGGAGATAAACATGAGAAGGATGATTTCCGCGCCGTTCATACTGGCGGCCGTGACTGCGCTGTCTTTCCTGCCGGTTCAGGACTGCCTGGCCTATGGGCCGGGAGACAGCTGGTATTATGACCATTACCGCAGGGGCGGTCCGGGGGTGGAATATGATTACGGGACTTCGCCGTCAGGGACCTATGATTACGGCGGTCCCTCAGCGCCTCAGGGCAATGCCCAGGTTACTACAGATAATACGGTCAGGGCTTACCCTGGCTTTAACACCAATGTGCCGGATACGTCCACGGCCCAGTTTGACCCCGGATATTGGTGGGACCCCAATGACGATTACTGGGATGATTGGGACGACTGGGATGAGGATGACTGGTGGTATTACAATGGAGGGCCTGGAGTCCAGTACGGCCAGGGCTGGAGATACAGCCCGGGGGGCTGGTGGTTCCAGCTCTATGGCGGCAGCTGGCTGTCCGGGGGCTGGCAGCTGATTCATAACCGCTGGTACCGCTTTGACCAGAATGGGTATATGCTGACAGGATGGTTTACGGACAGCGACGGGAACCGGTATTATCTGAATCCCCTGGATGACGGCACCCTGGGGATGATGCGCACGGGCTGGCAGATGATAGATGGGAAGCTTTATTATTTTAATACCCAGTCAGACGGGACCATGGGGCGGCTGTTTATGAACACCACAACCCCGGACGGCTATGTGGTGGGAGCGGACGGCGCTTTGGTCCGGTAGCGGAAACCGTGGCTGGAACAGCATTCTGGCCGCTGTCTGGGCCATGAGGGATGCATGGATTTCCACGGTGGTAATCTTGGGCATGGAGTATTTTGCCTGGTCTGAGTTGTCGTATCCGATGACGCTGATGTCGTCCGGAACCTTAAGGCCGGCTTGGTGGATGGCCTGGATGGCTCCCAGGGCCAGGCGGTCGTTAAAGGCCACCAGGGCAGAGGGATAGGCTGTATTTTTCGGGGAGGCGTTCCATGACGATGTGGAGAAAGTGGCTCTCTCGGAGGAAGAATATCAGGAGATGGCAAAAGCGTTGAGGGAAGAGATATGTAAGCATGTATAATCCGACGTGAAAACCGGAAAACCCCGGCGCCTGTGGCAAGCAGGCGCCGGGGTTTTCTGTTTTTTGTCGTATGGTAACTTTAAGACCAGAAGCAATTTTTTCCTTTGTATCCTTATTTATATGGTAACTGTATGGTAATCCGTTTCTTTCGTATCTTGGTTCAATGCCTGGGAGCCGTTCCATCCGGTATGTGTGTGTGATGGAGTGTAATGCAATGTTGGAATTTCGCGCGGCTTTTTGCCGCCCTTTTGGTTTATGATTGTATGTTCCGGAATCCCGTCCCCTGGGGCCTGCACGGCTGCCCGCTTCTGCCCCGGCATCTTTCTTTCATCCGTTCATAATGTTAATGCAGGGCGGGGCTTTTTTATTGCAAAAAAAAATTGCCGCTTATTGCCAGTGCACATAATATGTGATAATATAAAGGTTGTTTTACGGAAAAGAGGATACAATCATGTTACAATATCTTATTGTGTGCCCGTTGGTATTTTTGGCCGGACTGGTGGATTCCATTGCAGGCGGCGGCGGGCTTATTGCCTTGCCTGCATATCTCATTGCAGGGGTGCCCGCCCATGTGGCCCTGGGTACCAATAAGCTCAGTTCAGCCATGGGAACCGCTGTTTCCACGGCCCGCCTGGCAAAACATGGTTTCCTGAATGGAAAAGTGTTTATGGCGGTCTGTTCCTCTGCAGCAGCCCTTGCAGGCTCGGCCCTTGGGGCCCATCTGGCTCTCATGGTGCCGGAATCAGTCATCAAGCACATGATGATTGTGGTGCTGCCTGTTGTGGCCTTTTATGTGCTCAGGAACAAGGATATGGGAGCCGGAGACAGGACAGATGCCATTTCCGGAAAAAAGGTGTTTGCCATATGCATGGGGGCGGCTTTTTTTGTGGGAGGATATGACGGCTTTTACGGGCCGGGCACAGGAACCTTCCTGATTCTCATTCTCACAGGGGCAGCGGGGCTGGATACACGCAGCGCATCCGCACAGACAAAGGTAATCAACCTTTCCTCTAATATTGCGGCGCTTGTGACCTTTATTGCAACCGGAAATGTTTACTACCCGCTGGGGCTTACGGCCGGTGTTTGTTCCATAGCAGGACACTATATCGGGGCCGGTATGGTGGCCCACGACGGACAAAAGGTGGTCCGCCCCGTGGTGCTGATGGTGCTTGGGGTATTGTTCATTAAAATAGTAAGCGGCACATAGGAAATAGGAGTGAATCATATGAAATGGAAAAAATTTACGTTAACCACCACCACTGAGGCGGTGGACCTGATTAGCAGCATGTTTGACGACATTGGTATAGAGGGAATCGAAATCGAGGACAATGTGCCTCTGACAGAGAAGGAGACAAAGGGGATGTTTATCGACATTCTCCCTGAGCTTCCTCCGGATGAAGGGGTTGCCAGGATAAGCTTTTACCTGGATGAAGACGCGGATGTGGCGGATTATCTCAGACGGGTGGAGGAAGGGCTGGATGAGCTGGCTCCATTTACGGACCTGGGCGCCAGGACCATCACTGCATCGGAAACAGAGGACAAGGACTGGATTAACAACTGGAAACAGTATTTCAAGCCCTTTACAGTGGATGATATCCTGATTAAGCCTACCTGGGAGTCTGTCCCTGAGGAGCACAAGGACAAGCTTCTGGTGCAGATTGACCCGGGCACTGCCTTTGGAACCGGTATGCATGAGACTACCCAGCTGTGCATCCGCCAGCTTAAAAAGTACGTGAACCGGGACACCACGGTGCTGGACGTGGGGACGGGCAGCGGCATCCTGGGAATCACGGCCCTGAAGCTGGGGGCGGACCAGGTGTGGGGAACGGACCTGGATGAAAATGCCATTAACGCCGTGAGGGAGAACCTGGAAGCCAACCATATTCCGGAGGACAGGTTCCATGTGCTCCAGGGAAATATCATAGATGATACTTCCGTAAAGGAGTGGGCCGGATACGGCAAATACGATGTGGCGGTGGCCAACATACTGGCGGATGTCATCATCCTGCTGGTGGACGAGATACCTGCCCATCTGAAAAAAGGCGGTATCTTCATCACCTCCGGCATCATTGATATGAAGGAAGAGGCAGTGAAGGAGGCATTTGCGCGCTGCCGGGACCTGGAGGTGGTGGAAATCACATACCAGGGCGAATGGGTGAGCGTGACTGCCAGAAGAAAATAGGTTATATTAAGGAAGGACCTGAGGGAAAACCATGCATCATTTTTTTGTAAATCCTGAGCAGGTGGAGGACGGACTGGTAAGGATAACCGGTCCTGACGTGAACCACATAAAGAATGTCCTGCGCATAAGACCGGGGGAGGAAATCCTGGTCAGCGACGGCACTGGCAGGGATTACCTCTGCGGGGCGGAAGACATCGCCGGCCAGGAGGTTACGGCCCGGATTAGACAAATCCAGGAGGAAGGACGGGAGCTGCCTTCCAGAATCTGGCTCTTTCAGGGACTGCCCAAATCTGATAAGATGGAGTTTATCATCCAAAAGGCCGTGGAGCTGGGGGCGGCAGGTATTATTCCTGTGTCCACCAGAAACACGGTGGTTAAACTGGAGCCGAAAAAGGAAGAGGCCAAGCGCAAGCGGTGGCAGGCCATAGCGGAAAGTGCCGCCAAGCAGTCCAAACGGAGCCTGGTTCCCGGGGTATCCGGCCTCATGACTTTAAAAGAAGCCTTTGACTTTGTGGAGAGCCGGGGATTTTCCGTGCGTCTCATTCCTTATGAACATGAGGCGGGGATGGAGGGCACAAAGGCGGAGCTGGATGCCGTCGGACCGGGACAGGATATTGCTGTGTTCATTGGTCCGGAGGGAGGCTTTGACGAAAGGGAGATAGAGCTGGCCCTTTCAAAAGGCGTGCGGCCCGTCAGTCTGGGACGCAGGATACTGAGGACAGAGACAGCAGGCCTGGCCGTGCTGTCGGTACTGATGATGCGGCTGGAAGGGGCGCTGTAAAGGAGTTTATATAATGGAAGCATATTTTGACAATTCAGCCACCACCCGCGTGTTTGACAGTGTGAGGGATATTGTGGTGAAAACCATGACCGAGGATTACGGCAATCCCTCCGCCAAACACAGAAAGGGTATGGAGGCGGAGCAGTATGTGCGCCGGGCAGCGGCGGATATTGCAAAGACATTAAAGGTCAGGGACAAGGAAATCCTGTTTACCTCCGGCGGTACGGAATCCAACAACATGGCGCTCATCGGCACTGCCATGGCAAACCGGAGGGCCGGAAAGCACATCATCAGCACCAGGATTGAACATGCCTCAGTGTACAATCCTTTGGCATATCTGGAGCAGCAGGGGTTTGAAGTCACATATCTGTCTGTGGACAGCCAGGGCCATATATCCCTGGAGGAGCTGGAGGAATCCATGCGTCCGGATACCATTCTGGTATCTGTTATGTATGTGAATAACGAGGTGGGAGCCATTGAACCGGTGGAGCAGATTGCATCCCTTGTCCATGGCAGGAATCCTGCCGCTCTTTTTCATGTGGATGCCATCCAGGCCTACGGCAAGCTTGTGATTCGTCCGAAGAAACAGGGAATCGACCTGTTGTCTGTCAGCGCCCACAAGATTCACGGTCCCAAGGGGGTGGGATTCCTATACATCGATGAGAGGGTGAAAATTTGTCCCCTTCTCTACGGAGGCGGCCAGCAGAAGGACATGCGTTCAGGCACGGAAAATGTTCCGGGCATTGCGGGCATGGGCCAGGCGGCCAGGGAAATGTACACGGACCATCAGCAGAAGACAGAGTACATTACGGGCCTGAAGGATTATATGACAGACCGCATGGCTGCCCTGCCGGGTGTTGTTGTCAACAGCCGGAAGGGAGCAGAGAGCGCGCCCCAGATTGTCAGCGCAAGCTTTCAGGGAGTGAGAAGCGAGGTCCTTCTCCATGCTCTGGAGGACAAGGGAATCTATGTTTCCTCCGGCTCGGCCTGCTCCTCCAACCACCCTGCAATCAGCGGCACCTTAAAGGCCATTGGCGTCAGAAAGGAACTGCTGGATTCCACACTGAGGTTCAGCTTCGGCATGTTCAACACAAAGGAAGAAATAGATTACTGTATGGAGGTCCTGGAAGAGCTTCTGCCGGTGCTGAGACGGTACCACCGGGGATAATGCACGGAAATGATATACAGGAATGATGCACGGAGATGATGCACGGAAATGATGCACGGAAATGATACGCTGCCGCAAGACAGTGAAGCGGACGATTGAACAATAGAAAGAGGTAAGAGATGCAGTACCAGTCATTTTTGATTAAATACGCAGAGATTGGCACCAAGGGCAAGAACCGGTATATGTTTGAGGATGCCCTGATAAAGCAGATTCGCTATGCGCTAAAGAGCGTGGAGGGGGAGTTTGACGTCACCAAGGAGTCGGGGCGCATCTATGTGAAGGCGGAGACGGACTATGATTACGATGATGCCGTGGAAGCCCTTAAGCGGGTATTCGGCATTGCGGATATCTGTCCCATGGTGCAGATTGAGGATAAGGATTACGGAAACCTGAAAAAACATGTGGTGGAATACATGAATCAGGTGTATCCGGATAAGAACATCACCTTCAAGGTAAACGCCCGCAGGGGGGACAAGCAGTATCCCGTGACCTCGGAGCAGATTAACCGGGACATGGGAGAGGCGATTCTGGAGGCATTTCCCCTGATGCGGGTAGATGTCCACCATCCCGATGTGGTTCTCCATGTGGAAGTACGCCAGAAAATCAACCTGTTTTCCCTGGTGATTCCCGGTCCGGGAGGCATGCCCATAGGAACAAACGGCAGGGCCATGCTGCTGCTGTCCGGCGGCATCGACAGCCCGGTGGCAGGCTATATGATTGCCAAAAGAGGCGTGAAGGTGGACGCGGTATATTTCCATGCGCCGCCCTATACCAGTGAACGCGCAAAGCAGAAGGTGGTGGACCTGGCAAACCTGGTGGCCAGATACGCAGGCCCCATCAATCTCCATGTGGTGAATTTTACGGATATCCAGCTCTACATCTATGACAAATGTCCTCATGAGGAGCTGACCATCATCATGCGCCGCTATATGATGCGGATTGCCCAGACCATAGCGGAGCGCACCGGCTCCATCGGCCTGATTACAGGTGAGAGCATTGGGCAGGTGGCCTCCCAGACACTGCAGTCCCTGGCAGCTACCAATGAGGTGTGCACCATGCCTGTGTTCCGTCCGGTCATTGGCTTTGACAAGCAGGAAATTGTGGATGTATCTGAGCGAATCGGGACCTATGAGACATCCATACAGCCTTACGAGGACTGCTGCACCATCTTTGTGGCCAAGCATCCGGTGACAAAGCCCAACATCAATGTGATTCACAGCTCTGAGCGCCGTCTGGAAGAAAAGATTGACCAGCTGGTGGAGACAGCCCTGGAGACAACGGAACAGATTCTCTGCCAGGGATAAAGGGCGCAGAGGTACGGCAGGCAATACAAACCGGAAACAAACATAAAAAGAGTCTGCCTCGGCAGACTCTGATGGTTTCTGATGATTTGACGTATGTGCCTTGTCCCGCGGCAGGCGGGAAATGAATCAGCAGATTAAGCGATGATGTATGGTGCTAAAATGGCCAGAATGTCATCAACGCCGCTCTCAGCGTGGATGTTCAGGTCGATTGGCTTGGATAAATCCAGGCTGAAGATACCCATGATAGACTTAGCATCAATAACATATCTGCCGGAAACCAAATCAAAATCAACATCAAACTTAGATAAATCATTTACAAATGACTTAACCTTGTCAATGGAATTTAACGAAATGCGAACTGTTTTCATGAGAAAAACCCTCCTTGTGGTATGTGTGTTTGAATTATGACTGCAGTGAATTCTGCTTTGCTTTAATACTACAGACAGGGGGACTAAAAGTCAATAGTGAGATTGCATGAAAAACGCAGGAACAATATGGTAATTTGGTTATAGTTCCATAGGGCGGATGCCCTGTATAATTGGTCGCAGCAGACCGTGAACAGGAGGTTTTACAATGCCAAAAGCAGCCCTGCACAACCTGGGATGCAAAGTTAATGCTTATGAGACAGAGGCCATGCAGCAGCAGCTGGAGGAGCGCGGTTATGAAATCGTGCCCTTTGACCGGAAGGCGGATGTCTATATCATCAATACATGCTCCGTGACCAATATCGCGGACCGCAAATCACGCCAGATGCTTCACCGCGCAAAGAAGCTGAACCCGGAGGCCGTGGTGGTGGCAGCGGGCTGTTATGTCCAGGTGGCTGCCGGCACCCTGAAGGAAGACAGCAGCGTGGATATCATTATCGGCAACAACAATAAGGCCCGTCTGGCGGACATTCTGGAAGAGTACATGAGGGACCGGCAGACCGGCAGGGACGGCTATGTGCTGGACATTGCCAGCGCCGGGGAGTACGAGGAGCTTCATGTAAGCCGTCTGGGGGAACATACCAGGGCGTTCATCAAGGTTCAGGACGGCTGCAATCAGTTTTGCAGCTACTGCATCATCCCTTACGCCAGGGGCAGAGTCAGAAGCAGGAAGCCTGAGGATGTGGTGGCTGAGGTGGAAGGCCTGGTGGCCCGGGGATACAGGGAAGTGGTGCTTACGGGCATCCATTTAAGCTCCTATGGAACGGAACACATGGACGGAAGCCCTGTAAAGGGCGGAGACTGGGACAGCGGCCCTCTGTGGGATTTGATAGAACGGATTCACCGGGTGGAAGGGCTGGAGCGCATCCGCCTGGGCTCCCTGGAACCCAGAATCATTACCAGGGAATTTGCGGCAAAGCTGGCCGGCCTGCCGAAGTTCTGTCCTCATTTCCATCTTTCCCTTCAAAGCGGCTGTGATGACACGCTGAAACGGATGAACCGCCACTATACAACGGAGGATTATCTCAGGCGCTGCAGCATACTCAGGGAGGCCTTTGACCATCCGGCCATCACAACGGATGTGATTGCAGGATTTCCGGGAGAGACAGAGGAAGAGTTCGGGATAACCAGGGATTTTCTGGAGACAGTGCAATTTTATGAGATGCATGTGTTTAAATATTCCAGACGCCAGGGCACCAGGGCAGCGGTTATGGCGGAACAGGTGCCGGAGCAGGTAAAGGCCTGGCGCAGCGATGTGCTGCTGGAGCTGGAAAAGACCATGTCCCGCCGGTACAGGGAGCGGTTTGCGGGAAAACGGGTATCGGTTCTGTTTGAGGAAGCGGCTGAGATGGAAGGAAAGTGGTATATGACGGGCTATACGCCCCAGTATGTCAAGGCAGCCCTTCTGCTGGAGGACGGGATGGACCGGAAGCAGCTTGCGGGGCGCATTATGGAACTTTCTGCTTCAGGACTCCTGAATGATGAGGTATTAAAGGTAGAATTTTCTTAAAAAAAGGAACATATTTCCGAAAAGACGGAAAGATTGTGCGACATTTTACAGAAACATGACAATAATTAGAAAAAATTAAGAAAATAATCTATTGCCGAATAGCAAAATATAATGTAGAATAGAGAAGAATACTTAAAGGACGTGATGACATGGGCAATATAAAAGATACACAATATTTTCAAGCTGTTCAGGACAAAAAGATAGAAGTAAGCGACGTACTGGAGCAGGTCTATATTGCCTTGACTGAAAAGGGGTATAATCCCGTGAACCAGATAGTGGGTTATATCATGTCTGGGGACCCGACTTATATTACCAGCCATAAGGGCGCCAGAAGTCTTATTATGAAGGTTGAACGTGATGAGATTCTGGAGGAACTGATGGCTGTGTATATTGATGCCCGTCTGAAATAGGAACGGTTCAGACAGGTTCCGGGGCAACCTGCAGAAGGCGCTCCAGGGGCAACCGGCCCGCTGACAGCGGGCGGGCAAGGATATGCGGCGTGAATAACAGAAGGCCTGGGGACAGGCCTTCGCAGTAATGTACGGATGGATATGAGTGGGATGCATTCAGTTGGCGATGAGCCAGCTGCTTTTATGGTGCATTCCGATTTTTTATGTTTACCGGAGGAATTGAATATGAGGATAATGGGTCTGGATTTTGGCTCAAAAACAGTTGGGGTGGCGGTCTGCGACCCTTTAGGTATTACTGCCCAGACAGTGGAAACAATCACCAGGGCCAGCGAGAATAAATTGCGTCAGACCCTTGCGCGGATTGAGCAATTAATTGGTGAATACGAGATTGAACGTATTGTTCTTGGTTATCCTAAGAATATGAACAATACAGTGGGCGAGCGGGGGGAAAAGACCCAGGAGTTTAAAGCTGCCCTGGAAAGACGCACCGGCCTTGAGGTTATTCTCTGGGACGAACGCCTCACCACAGTGGCGGCGCAGCGTGTGCTGATTGAAAGCGGTGTCCGCAGGGAAAACAGGAAGAAAAGCGTGGACCAGATTGCGGCGGCCTTGATTTTGCAGGGATATCTGGACAGCCTGCAGCATGTTTAGGCTGCGGCGGAACAGTCAGAAGCCAGGAGAGAAGAGATGGAAGAAAAGACGAGAGAAGATATGATTACCATGGTGACGGATTCCGGTGAATCCGTGGATTTTTATGTGTTAGAGGAAACAAGGATAAATGCAAGGAGTTATCTGCTTGTAACAGACGCGCCGGAAGGCGAGGACGGAGAGTGCTATATCCTTAAGGATATGTCAGGACAGCAGGACGCTGAGGCCGTGTATGAGTTTGTGGAAGACGACAGCGAACTGGACGCACTGATGAAAGTGTTTGAAGAACTGTTAAGCGATGCAGATGTGGACCTTGAGAAATAGATAGAAACAGAGATTGGAGGAATCAATTTGAATTTAGAAGAAAAAGAGAATACGGCAGAGGTGGCGCCGGAGGCAGCCGCAGAGGTAAGAATCCAGGCCGTACAGGAAAACAGTGTCCGGGAGTCCGGCGTCCAGGAGTCCGGCGTTCAGGAAACCAATGTTCAGGAGGCAGCCGCCGCACAGGAGCAGCCTGCCAGGAAACCGCAGAACAGAAGACCGGCCCAGAAAAAGACTGCGTCCAAGGAACCGGCGGGGAATGGGGAAACCCAGAAAAAGAAAAGCCAGGGTTCCCCACGGGGACAGGCCAAGAGCAGAAACGGACAAAAGGGTGAGGCCCAGACAGTCTCTGCCGCCAAGGAGTCCAAGGACAGCGGCGGTGCAAGGACCTCCAGGGGAACCGGAAACACAAAGGCATCCGGCGAGTCAAAAGCTTCCAGAAATGCAGGGGAAGCCAAATCGTCCAGGAGCACAGGGGAAGCCAAAGCGTCCAGGAATGCAGGGGAGGCCAAATCATCCAGGAATGCAGGAGAATCCAGGAATTCCAGGAATACAGGGGACTCTAAGACGGCCAGAAATTCCGGCGAATCAAAAGCACTTCCCGCACCTGCCAGACAAAAGGCACGGGACGGAAAAAAGGACGGAAAGGGCAAGCTGAAAATCATTCCGTTAGGCGGTCTTGAGCAGATTGGTATGAACATCACTGCTTTTGAATATGAGGACAGCATCATTGTAGTGGACTGCGGACTGGCCTTCCCGGGGGACGACATGCTGGGCATTGACCTGGTAATACCGGATGTGACCTACTTAAAGCAGAACATTGACAAGGTGAAGGGCTTTGTTATCACCCATGGCCATGAGGACCATATCGGCGCCCTGCCTTATATCCTGCAGCAGGTCAATGTGCCTGTATACGGCACAAAGCTGACCATTGCCCTGATTGAGCATAAGCTGGAGGAGCACCGCCTCTTAAAGAACACCAAGAGAAAGGTGATGAAGCACGGACAGTCCGTGAACCTGGGATGTTTCAGGGTGGAATTCGTAAAGACAAACCACAGCATCCAGGATGCATCCGCCCTGGCCATATTTACGCCGGTGGGAACCGTGCTGCACACAGGAGACTTTAAGATTGACTACACGCCGGTATTTGGGGACCCCATTGATTTGCAGCGCTTTGCGGAGCTGGGAAAAAAGGGCGTGCTGGCCCTTATGGCAGACAGCACCAACGCCATCCGTCCCGGATTCACCATGTCTGAGCGCACCGTGGGTAAGACATTTGACGCCATATTTGCAGAACACAAGAACCAGCGTATTTTTGTGGCTACCTTTGCCTCCAATGTGGACAGGGTGCAGCAGGTGGTGAACACGGCATACAAATACGGCCGCAAGGTTGTGGTGGAAGGCCGCAGCATGGTGACTATCATGGATATTGCCAGCAAGCTGGGGTATATCAATGTGCCGGAGGGAACTCTGATTGACATTGAACACCTGAAGAATTACCCGCCGGAATCCACTGTGCTCATCACAACGGGAAGCCAGGGCGAGTCCATGGCTGCTCTTTCCAGGATGGCTGCCAGCATTCACAAGAAGGTATCCATTTTGCCGGGAGACGTGGTGGTGCTGAGCTCCACCCCTATACCGGGCAACGAGAAGGCCGTGGCCAATGTGGTGAACGAGCTGTCCATGAAGGGCGCAGAGGTAATCTGCC
The DNA here is from genome assembly GCF_005845215.1 of Clostridium sp. 1001271st1 H5. Classification (GTDB taxonomy): domain Bacteria; phylum Bacillota; class Clostridia; order Lachnospirales; family Lachnospiraceae; genus Enterocloster. The sequence continues at coordinate 165,740 of NZ_SPHO01000009.1, read as the reverse complement.
AGGATACCCATGTTTCAGGACATGCCTGCCAGGAGGACTTAAAGCTGATTTATTCCCTGGTGCATCCCAAGTTTTCCATCCCCATCCATGGCGAGTACCGTCATCGTATGGCCCAGAGAGAGCTGGCCCAGTTTATGGGAGTGCAGAAGGAAAACGCGGTTATGGTCAATTCCGGCGATGTGGTTGCCCTGGACGAGGACAGCTGCGAGGTTATAGACCATGTGACCTGCGGAGGCATCTTTGTGGATGGCCTGGGCGTGGGCGATGTGGGCAATATCGTATTACGGGATAGACAAAACCTTGCACAAAATGGTATTATTGTAGTAGTGCTGACCTTAGAGAAACACAGCAACCAGCTGCTGGCAGGCCCGGACATTGTGTCCAGAGGCTTCGTGTATGTGCGGGAATCCGAGGATTTACTGGAGGAAGCCCACACCATTGTATATGACGCGGTACAGGACTGCCTGGACCGTCATGTCAGCGACTGGGGTAAGATAAAGAACATCATCAAAGACAGTTTAAGTGACTTTTTGTGGAAGCGCATGAAGCGCAATCCCGTGATTCTGCCAATTATCATGGAGGTATAAGATTCAGGACCCGCGTGCTGCCGTACAGGCAGCGCGCCCGGTCCAGGAATACCGCGGACATGAAGACGCCGGGCAGGATAAGAGGAATGGATTATGAGCAATAGGACAAGGGAAATCAACAAAATCACAACCACTATAATCAGCATATCCGTGAAACTCATGGTATATGCCCTGATTATTCTGCTGCTGTACGAGGCCGTTGCCAGGGGCTATGCCTTTGGCCATGAGATATTTTTTGCCGAGGCAGTGGACGAGGCGCCGGGACAGGATATGGTAGTCCGGATTGATTCGGAGGAATCCGTGTCTGAGGCTGCGGAGTTTCTTGCCCATAAGGGGCTTATTAAAAGTGAGTTTGCCTTTATTTTCCAGAGCAAGTTCTATGATTACGAGACAATCTATCCTGGCACCTATAACCTTAATACGTCCATGACATCCAAGGAAATCCTCCAGCTGCTCAATGAGAAGCCGGAAACCGAAGACAGCGCAAAACCGGCCCAGTCCGGCGGAGCCAAGGCGTCCGGAGCCAGGACATCTGAATCCGGCGCATCAGAGGGGGCCAAAGGGGATGGAGCTGCTTCCGGACGGGGGGCATCCGCGGAACCGGCAGCCGCATCCCAGGACGGGGCTGTTCCGGCAGCGGAAACAGACCAGGGAATACCGGCTGACGGCACCCCGGCTTCCCAGGCAGGGGCGGACGCCCTGGACCCCCAGGAGGTCCAGGCCAATGAGCAGACCTATGAAGGCGAGGACCAGGAGATGGAAGACGGATGGATTGAGGATGCTGCAGAGGATGGAACCCAATGATAGTAAATAACAGGATTACGGACTATATACATTCCCTGGAATCCAGCCAGGGCAGTCTGCTGGATTCCATAGAACTGGAAGCTGTCAGGGACCGGGTGCCTATTATACGCAGGGAGACAGCAGCCCTTCTAAAGACCCTGGTGGCAGCCCTGCGGCCGGAACATATACTGGAGATAGGGACGGCTGTGGGATACTCATCCCTTCTTATGTGCAGTGTGATGCCGGAAAACTGCCGCATCACCACCATTGAGAAGTATGAGAAGCGAATCCCTGCGGCCATGGATAATTTTAAAAAGGCCGGTGAGGAGGGGCGCATTACCCTTCTGGCAGGAGATGCAGACGACCTGCTGGCCGGACTGAAGGGACAGACCTTTGACCTGGTGTTCATGGATGCCGCAAAGGGCCAGTATCTGCACTGGCTGCCTATGATTCTGGAACTGATGCCAGACAGGGGAATGCTCATATCGGACAATGTTCTCCAGGACGGGGACATTGTGGAATCCCGCTTTGCGGTGGAGCGCAGGAACAGGACCATCCACAGCAGGATGCGGCGGTATCTGTACGAACTGAAGCACAGGAAGGGACTGGAGACAGCCATCATCCCCATAGGGGACGGGGTTGCTGTCAGCACCAAGTATACGGAGAGAGTGGAATGAGAAAGACAGAATTGCTGATACCGGCTGGAAGCCTGGACGTGCTGAAAACAGCCGTTGTTTACGGGGCGGATGCCGTATATATCGGAGGCGAGGCATTTGGCCTGCGGGCCAAGGCCCATAATTTTTCCAATGAAGAGATGAAACAAGGAATTGCCTTTGCCCATGCGCGCGGGGTTAAAGTCTACGTGACAGCCAACATACTGGCTCACAACGGGGACCTGCCGGGGGTGGAGGCTTATTTTGAAGAGATGAGGGATGTGGCTCCGGATGCGCTTATCATATCGGATCCGGGCGTGTTTGCAATTGCTAGAAGGGTCCTTCCTGACATGGAAATACACATAAGCACCCAGGCCAACAATACCAATTACGGAACCTACCTGTTCTGGCACGGACTGGGAGCAAGGCGCGTGGTGTCTGCAAGGGAGCTGTCTCTGGCGGAAATCCGGGAAATCCGGGACCGCATTCCTGAGGATATGCAGATAGAGAGCTTTATCCACGGCGCCATGTGCATATCCTATTCCGGCAGATGCCTTCTGAGCAATTATTTTGTGGGAAGGGACGCTAACCAGGGCGCCTGCACCCATCCCTGCCGCTGGAAATACTCTCTGGTGGAGGAGACCAGACCGGGGGAGTACATGCCTGTATATGAAAATGACCGGGGCACCTATATCTTCAATTCCAAGGACCTGTGCATGGTGGAGTATATTCCTGAGATGATAGATGCCGGAATTGACAGCTTTAAGATAGAGGGAAGGATGAAGACCGCCCTTTACGTGGCTACGGTCACCAGGGCCTACCGCAGGGCCATTGACGATTATCTGAAGGACCCGGCGGTTTACAGGGAAAATCTGGAGTGGTACAGGGAAGAAATAGGAAAATGCACCAACCGCAGGTTCACCACCGGTTTCTACTTTGGGAAACCCACGGCGGATGACCACATATATGACAGCAGCACCTATGTGAAAAGCTACACATATCTGGGAACCGTGGAGGACACGGACAGCCGGGGCCGGTGCAGGATTGAGCAGAAAAATAAGTTTTCCGTGGGTGAAACCATTGAGGTCATGAAGCCCGGAGGACAAAATCTGGAAGTGACAGTGGAGTCCATCACAGATAATGAGGGCAATGAGCAGGAGAGCGCGCCCCATTCAAAACAGATTCTGTGGGTCGGACTGCCGGCGGAGGTATCTGTTTATGATATCCTGCGGAGAAAAGAAGAGACTGAGGAATAGACTGTCCGGAACCGTATTCGGGAGGAAGAAGCTGCGCCTGGGCCGGGAGGGCTCTGGCAGACAGGAGGTGCCTTGGGATGTTAGATGGAGTACTTATGGGGCTGGCAGTGCTTTGCGTTGCTTATTTTATAATCATTGTGGTGTATGCGGGCATAAGCACCTCCTTTGCCTTCATATGGCTGTTTTTTGCGGCCCTGCTTGTTTTCCTGGTATATGGAAGATGGTATTATGCCAGGAACATGGAACGGATTCCCCGCTGGGTGCCGGTGTCGGTGGTGACTACCTGTATTGCCGGTGTGGCTGTGCTGGGAATTCTCTGTGTCCTGGTGTTTCTGGGAGCTGCCACGCCGGGCAAGGCTAACCTGGATTATGTTATTGTGCTGGGAGCCAGGGTCAAGGAACATACGGTCAGTAATTCCCTGAGAAAACGGCTGGACAGGGCCATTGTCTATGCGGAGGAGAATCCGGACACCATTCTGGTGCTCTCAGGGGGCAGGGGGCCGGGGGAGACGGAAAGCGAGGCCAGGGTCATGTATGATTACCTGGTGTACAACGGAGTCAGCCCCGGGCAGCTGCTGATGGAGGAGTATTCCGCCAGCACGGTTGAGAACATTGCCTACAGTAAAATTGTCATAGAGCAGGACCGGATGAAGGACAAGAGGGAAATTATCCCCATGCCCGGCAAGACCGGTTCGGTTCCCTATGCCATTGCACCGGATAAGCCGCTGGAAATAGGAGTCCTCACCAGCAATTTCCATATTTACCGTGCCAGACTTACAGCGGAAAAATGGGGATTTGACAATGTATACGGCATATCGGCCGACTCTGACCCGGTGCTGTTCATCCATCTGTGCGTGAGGGAATGCGCTTCCATTGTGAAGGACAGGCTCATGGGGAATATGTGACGGTATGGATGGGATACATGGGATACATGCCGGGAGGGGACAGCCGGAATAAATGGCTGGAATATAGGAAAGGGCCATACGGCAGGGTTCTGTAAGAGGCCGGGTGTATGGGCCGTGGAAATAGTGGCAGAATAGTAATTATCATGATATGACTGAATGAACGATAGAATGGAGAGAGTGAATCAATGGCAGATGGAAGGAATCTGGAACAGGTAAAAGAGCTGGCCGCTTACCGCGTGTCAGAAGAGATGTACGTGGAGGAAATGGACTCCCGGGCCATGGTGCTGGAACACATAAAAAGCGGCGCCAGGATTTTCCTGATGTCCAATGAGGATGAGAACAAGGTGTTCTATATCGGTTTCCGTACACCGCCCGATGACAGTACGGGACTGCCCCATATACTGGAGCACAGTGTGCTGGAAGGGTCGGATAAGTTTCCGGTCAAGGACCCCTTTGTGGAACTGGTCAAGGGTTCCCTGAACACGTTCCTGAATGCCATGACCTATCCGGATAAGACCGTATATCCTGTGGCCAGCTGCAATGACAAGGATTTCCAGAATCTGATGGACGTATATCTGGACGGCGTGCTCCACCCTGCTATCTACAGGGAGCCCAGGATATTCCTTCAGGAGGGCTGGCATTATGAACTGGAGTCTCCGGAGGATGAGCTGACCATCAACGGCGTTGTGTATAATGAGATGAAGGGAGCCTTTTCATCGCCGGAAAGTGTTTTGGACCGTTTTACCAGAAATGTGCTCTTCCCGGACACCACCTACTCCAATGAGTCAGGGGGCGACCCTGCTGTGATACCGGAACTGACCTATGAGAAGTTCATTGCATTTCACCGGAATTACTATCATCCGGCCAACAGCTATATCTATCTCTACGGAGATATGGATATGGTGCAGAAGCTGACATGGCTGGACCAGGAGTACCTGGGACATTATGACAGGAAGGACTGCCATGCAGACTCTGCCATCACCCTGCAGCAGCCCTTTGAACGTCCGGTCCAGCGGGAAATCACCTACTCGGTCACGGAGGAGGAGGGGACAAAGGACAGGTCCTATATTTCCATCAACACTGTGGTGGGGACGGATTTGGACCCTGTACTTTATGTTGCTTTCCAGATTCTGGAATATACTTTGATTAACGCACCGGGCGCGCCCTTAAAGCAGGCATTGATTGATGCAGGCATTGGGCAGGACATTCTGGGCGGTTATGACTGCGGGATTCTGCAGCCCTATTTCTCCGTCGTTGCAAAGAACGCCAATCCGGAGCAGAAGGGGGAATTCCTGGCGGTTGTAAAGGGAACCCTGCGAAAGCTGGCTGACCAGGGAATTGACAGGAAGAGCCTTCTGGCCGGACTGAATCTCTATGAATTCCGTTACCGCGAAGCGGACTATGGTTCCGCGCCAAAGGGACTTATGTACGGTCTGTGGTCACTGGACAGCTGGCTGTACGGCGGAAAGCCTACCCTCCACCTGGAATATCAGAAGACCTTTGATTACCTGAAACAAGCAGTGGAGGAAGGGTATTTTGAACAGCTGATACAACGCTGGCTTCTGGATAACCCCCATGAGGCGGTTGTCCTGGTGCGCCCCAGGGTAAACCAGACAGCTGAGGAGGACCGCAGGCTGGCTGAAAGGCTGAAGGCTTATAAGGATTCCCTTGGCAGGGAAGAGCTGGAGGCTTTGACCGTCCGGACCAGACAGCTAAAGGAATACCAGGAGGAACCATCCAGACAGGAGGACCTGGAGAAGATTCCCATGCTGCAGCGGGAGGATATTGAACGGGAAGGCGGACGTTTTTCCTACGAGGTAAAGGTGGAGGACGGAGTAAGGGTAATCCACAGCAGCCTGTTCACATCCGGAATCGGATATCTGAAGGTGCTGTTTGACACCAGCCGGGTGCCGGCTGAGGACCTGCCCTATGTGGGACTTCTGAAGGCAGTGCTGGGATATGTGGATACGGAGCATTACAGCTATGGGGACCTGACCAGCGAGATTTATCTTAATAGCGGCGGTGTGAGCTTTGCAGTGTCATCTTATCCGGATACGGCGCATCCCGGACAATTTACAGGGGCGTTTGTTGCCAGTGCAAAGGTGCTTTATGATAAACTGGACTTTGCCTTCTCCATACTGGCAGAGATTCTGACCCGTTCCAAACTGGATGATGAAAAGCGTCTGGGAGAGATTCTGGACGAAACCAGGTCCAGGGCCAGGATGAAGATGGAGGACGCATCCCACGGAGCAGCGGTTGGCAGGGCTTCATCCTATTACTCTGCTGCTGCAGCGTTCAACGATATCACCGGAGGAATTGGATATTATCAATTTTTGGAGGATGTCAGCCGCAGGTTTGGGGAGGACCATTCCTATAGGGGACAATTGATTGCAAGACTTAAGGATGTATGTTCCCGCCTGTTCACCCCGGATAACCTGCTGGTATCCTATACGGCTGATGCAGAAGGCTACAGCAGGCTGCCGGTGGAGCTTAAGACCTTCCGGTCGGCCCTTGTACAGGGAGAAGGAAAGAAATATGAATTTGTGTTCCGGCCGGACAACCGCAACGAGGGCTTTAAAACAGCATCCCAGGTGAATTATGTGGCCAGGTGCGGTTCCTTTGCGGGAAAGGAAGCCGGCGGAAGAAAACTGGAGTACACAGGCGCCCTGAGAGTCTTAAAGGTTATCATGAACTATGAATACCTGTGGATGAACCTGCGTGTCAAGGGCGGGGCTTACGGATGCATGAGCAGCTTCAGCCGCACGGGGGACGGATGCCTGGTATCCTACAGGGATCCCAACCTGGAAGCGACCAATCAGGTGTACGAAGGAATTCCGGACTATCTGAGGAATTTCTCCATTGACGAGAGGGACATGACAAAGTATGTTATTGGTACCATGAGCGATGTGGATACGCCTCTTACCCCATCCATGAAGGGAGCCAGGAACCTGTCTGCATACCTTTCCGGCGTGACGGATGAAATGGTGCAGAAGGAGAGGGAGCAGATTCTGGATGTGACCCAGGAAGATATAAAGGCCCTGGCTGACATTGTACAGGCCGTTCTGGACACCGGGGCGCTGTGCGTGATTGGAAATGATGAACAGATTCGGGCCCAGGAGGGCATGTTTGGTGAGGTAAAGAATCTTTACCACTAATTTTAAGGAAGAGAGAGTTAAATGGAAGAGAATATACAGAAGAAATCGGGCTTTGTTACGCTGATTGGACGTCCCAATGTGGGCAAGTCCACTCTGATGAACCACTTGATTGGCCAGAAGATTGCAATTACCTCGGATAAGCCCCAGACCACCAGAAACAGGATACAGACCGTGTACACAGATGACAGGGGGCAGATTATCTTCTTAGACACTCCCGGTATCCATAAGGCCAAGAATAAGCTGGGAGAATACATGGTAAATGTGGCGGAGCACACACTGAAGGAAGTGGATGTGATTCTCTGGCTGGTGGAGCCAACCACCTTTATCGGCGCAGGGGAGCGCCATATTGCGGAGCAGCTTAAAAATGTGAACACCCCGGTTATTCTGGTAATCAATAAGATTGATACGGTGAAGAACCAGGATGAAATCCTCACCTTTATTGCGGCCTACAAGGATGTGTGCGAGTTTGCGGAAATCGTGCCGCTCTCTGCATTAAAGGATAAGAACACGGACCTGCTGACAGAGCTGGTTTTCAAATACCTGCCTTACGGACCCCAGTTTTATGATGAGGATACAGTGACAGACCAGCCCATGCGCCAGATAGCTTCCGAGCTTATACGGGAAAAGGCCCTGCGCCTGCTGGATGATGAGATACCCCATGGCATTGCCGTGACCATTGAAACGATGAAGGAACGTCCAAACGGCCTGATTGACATAGAGGCCAGCATTGTATGTGAGAGGGAATCTCACAAGGGAATCATCATTGGAAAGGGCGGAAGCATGCTGAAACGCATCGGCATAGAGGCCAGGAAAGAGATTGAAAACATGATGGATACCCGGGTTAACCTGCAGCTGTGGGTCAAAGTCAGAAAGGAATGGCGGGACAGCGAGCTGTATATGAAGAATTACGGCTACAATCAAAAAGAAATCTGAGAAAAAATCTCGTCTATAAATGTGGATAACGGTTGGTTTTACAACGCTGACGGTGGAAAAACCACAGGGATTTGGCAGAGGGTCTGATGGAAATGCTGAGAGGAGGGGAAAACTGGAAATGAGAGAGACAGTAACATTGACTGGGATGGTTCTCCTTTCGGCTCCCTCCGGGGATTATGACCGGCGTCTGGTGCTGCTTACAAGGGAGAGGGGAAAGATTACCGCATTTTCCCATGGCGCCAGGAAGCCGGGCAATCCCCTGATGGCAGCCAGCAGGCCTTTTTGTTTTGGAAATTTTAACCTTTATGAGGGGAAGAATGCCTACAATCTGCAGTCAGCCCAGATTACCAATTATTTTGACGAGCTGTCCGCGGACATGGAGGCAGCCTGCTACGGCTCCTATTTTCTGGAAACAGCGGCTTATTTTGCCCAGGAAAACCTGGACGGGACAGAGCTGTTAAAGCTTCTCTACCAGTCCCTCAGGGCCCTGCTGCGTCCGGCCCTTCCAAACCAGCTGGTGCGCAGGATTTTTGAGCTTAAGAGCATGGTAATCAATGGGGAATACACACAGGACCCTCCGGTTCCTGTTTCAGAATCCTGCCAATACGCCTGGGAGTATGTCATCTGTTCGCCGGCCGAGTCCCTTTATAAGTTTGTGCTGAAGGAAGAGGTGCTGAAGGAATTTGAGTCTGTTGTGGAAAAAAGCAGACGGTATTTTGTGCGTCATGAGTTCCGTTCCCTGGAAATTCTGGAAACCCTGACAGCATAAAATCCATTATAAGTCTTGAAATTATGGCATTCAGAGGATATAATATGTCCATATGCCCGGTACCGCGGCAAAGAAGCATGAGGAAGGAACAGATATGAAGAAGATTGTGATGGGTATCCTGCTGCTGGCAGCAGCGGCTGTGGCGCTTGCGGGATGCTCCAGGATAGGCATGGGGGGAGCCGCAGAACCCACGGAGAACAGCGTCTATGTGGCAGGCGACGGCAGCGTCAGGTGGGCGTCGGTAGAGACTTACCAGCAGGGGGACTATACAGAGAATGAGCTGAAAACCTCAGCCGGACAGAAAATCAGTAATTTTAACAGCGGGCTGGGCAAGGCTGCTTCCTATGAAAATACAGAAGGTTCTGAGAAACTTCCGGTGGCCATGGTTTCGGCCAGGATTGAGAAGGGAACAGCCACACTGGTTACGGAATACGACACTCCGGGGCGCCTCATTGAATTTGCCCAGGAGATTGGGGATTATAATGTGCCCTTTACCCAGCTGGATACAGGAAGGGTGGCTGCCATGTCCGGTGAACTTACGGATGTATCCTTTAAGGATGAGAAGGGGAAGGCAGCGGACCAGGGGACAGCCCTCAAGGAAGGGCAGAGCATGGTGGTCAAGGCGGCAGGACAGGGCGTCATTGTGACAGAGAAAAAGATTCAATATGTAAGTGACGGCTGTGTGCTGAAGGATTCCAACCGGGTGCAGACGTCCGGGGAGGGAACCAGCTACATCATATTAAAGTAATTTTTATGATTTAATCTATATTAAATCTATAATAATTAAAAGAGAGGATGCAGATATGGAAAAGACAATGGAGAAAATCGTGGCATTGGCCAAGAACAGGGGTTTTGTGTATCCGGGTTCTGAGATTTACGGCGGCCTGGCCAATACCTGGGATTATGGAAACCTGGGTGTGGAACTGAAAAATAATGTAAAGAGAGCCTGGTGGCAGAAGTTTATCATGGAGAGTCCTTACAACGTAGGCGTTGACTGTGCCATTCTGATGAACTCCCAGACATGGGTTGCCAGCGGACATCTGGGCGGCTTCTCCGACCCTCTGATGGACTGTAAGCAGTGCAAGGAGAGATTCCGTGCAGACAAACTGATTGAGGATTACAATGACGCCCATGGAATCCAGATGGAAGGCTCTGTTGACGGCTGGTCACAGGAGCAGATGAAGCAGTACATCGATGACAACAATATCTGCTGTCCAAGCTGCGGCGCCCATGACTTTACGGATATCCGCCAGTTCAATCTGATGTTCAAGACCTTCCAGGGCGTAACAGAGGATGCCAAGAGCACGGTTTATCTGCGTCCGGAGACTGCCCAGGGTATTTTTGTAAACTTTAAGAATGTTCAGAGAACATCCAGAAAGAAAGTGCCTTTCGGCATTGGACAGATTGGCAAGTCCTTCCGCAACGAGATTACGCCTGGTAACTTTACTTTCCGTACCAGGGAATTTGAGCAGATGGAGCTGGAATTCTTCTGCAAGCCTGACACTGACCTGGAGTGGTTTGCTTATTGGAAGGAATTCTGCATTAACTGGTTAAGGTCCTTAGGCATTAAGGACGACGAGCTGAGGGCCAGGGACCATTCTCCTGAGGAGCTGAGCTTCTACAGCAAGGCAACCACAGACCTGGAGTATCTGTTCCCATTTGGCTGGGGCGAGCTTTGGGGCATTGCCGACAGGACTGACTATGACTTAAGCCAGCACCAGAAGGTATCCGGACAGGATATGTCCTACTTTGACGATGAGACAAAGGAGAGATACATTCCTTATGTAATTGAGCCTTCACTGGGAGCTGACCGTGTAACCCTGGCATTCCTGTGCGCTGCCTATGACGAGGAGGAGATTGGGGAAGGCGATGTAAGAACCGTTCTTCATTTCCACCCGGCCATTGCTCCTGTAAAGGTGGGCGTGCTTCCGCTGTCCAAGAAACTGAACGAAGGCGCTGAAAAGATTTACACAGAGCTTTCCAAATATTATAACTGCGAGTTTGACGACAGAGGCAATATTGGTAAGAGATACAGGAGACAGGATGAAATCGGCACTCCGTTCTGCATTACCTATGACTTTGACTCAGAAGAAGACCATGCGGTAACGGTCCGCGACAGGGACACCATGGAGCAGGTAAGGGTTCCCATTGCAGAGCTGAAGGATTACTTTGCTGAGAAGTTTATGTTTTAAAGGCGTTGACAGACTGATATTATAATATGAATAAGAATCCCCCACTTTTTCCGGAATAGTGGGGGATTTGTATTTCTGAATTTTAAATTGGATTCAATAGGGGTCCATTAGTTTTTTTCCATTACCTGTCCAATGGCTTCGCCCATCCGCACCCTGGTTTCCACATCCAGGGCCGTGTTGCGCATGATGTCCTTATCAATGGAGACAGCGCCGGGCTGGAACAGCAGCAGGATGGAGGAACCGCCAAAGGAAAAATAGCCTTTTTCCTGGCCGCGGAACACGTCAATGCTGGTATAGGCTTTGTGATGATTTACAATTTTCCCCACCATAAGGGCTCCTATTTCCATCATCAGCACCGTGCCAAAGGCGTGGGAACGCAGCAGGGAATATTCCCTGGAATTCTCCTTGTAGACAGGCAGCCGGCAGGCTGCCGCCGGATTGACTGTGTGGAGAACGCCGGGAATCCTGCGGTATGAGGAGCGCCGGCCGCGGTCCACATAGGCGTAGCGGTGGTAATCAGATACAGTGAGCCTTAAAAGCAGGGCTGTGCCGCCGGCGTAGCGGGCAGCCAGTCCGGAGTCCTTTAAAAGCTGGTCCAGTGTATATTCCGTGTGCTTAATGGTCAGGCGCATGTTTTTACGTATGGGATAGACACTTGCAAATCCATCGCAGGGACTGCACAGGATATGGTCTCTGGTGTCAAAGGGTCTTGCCTCCGGCAGCAAACGGCGGGTAAAGAAGGCGTTAAAAGAACGGTATTTTCCGCCGGCCGGTGTTTCGCAGCCTTCCATGGAGATTCCGGCGGATTTCCTGAATCCGGGTATGAAGGGCGCTGACAGCGGAGAGTCCAGAAACGCGCCGCAGATTCCGGAAACAGCCGGGTGGGTCAGGGGTTTTATGAGCATACGGCCCAGAAAACAGGCATATAAATTCTCCAGGAAACGGTCCTGGAGGGTGCTGCCGCCCAGAGAGCGGCCGGTTCTGTCTGCATATTGCATGGAATCACACCTTTCTTTATTATCAGAAGAAATATATCTTAATCAGTGCACAGGATACAAGGGCGACCAGAAGGGTCAGCATTTTCCAGCCGGGCTTGCGCAGGGGAAAGTTAATGATGAACAGCAGCCCCACTGTGAGGATGCAGATGTGAAGCTCTGACAGGAACCTGTGGCCCAGCAAAGGGCGCAGGGTGCAGAACAGGGGCAGAATAATGGCTATAGAGGTAATGGGAAGTCCCTGGTAGTACTTGCGGGCTTCGTCTGTCTCGTCCTGCCGTCTTTCTTCCATCACATTAAAAAATGCCAGGCGGATAACGCCTGCAATAAGGTAGAATACAAGGATGGAAATACCTGCCGGTCCCCGCATGCCGATGGAATAGCACAGTGTCATTGGAAATGCACCGAAACAAACCACATCGCAGAGAGAGTCAATCTGGATGCCGAAGCGCTTTTCGTCTTCGGTGCGGTTCTTTTTCATGCGGGCCACCTTGCCGTCGAACATGTCGCACAGGCCTGAGAACGCAAGACAGAACAATGCATATTTTGCAAAACCCTGGATGGTGAGAATCATGCCCATGGCAGCGGAAGCCAGTCCAAGGTATGTCAATACAACCGTGTAGCTGTAAAATCCTATCATAAAATATAACCCCAATCATTCGTCCTTTTGGTCCTTGCTTTGTAAGGACAATAGTATTATTATATCAGAAATCCAGGAGGAAACAAGGAAAAACAGGACTTTTATTCATAAAATTTAGAAACCTTTTATAAACGAATATTAGTAATTGTGATATACTAGCAATAACGGATGACAGACTGTCTTTGTTTTCAGACAGAAGCAGGTACTGCATTGTATATGCATGAAACTTATACGATGCAGTACTAGTAATGTCAGACCGTAACACGACAAAGGAGGATGGGACTTATGAAACTGAGGACCCGTCTTGCGGTGGCATTTTTAACCATAACCATCGTTCCCATGCTGCTGTTTTATCTGCTGGTCCTTGCACTCAGCAATTATCAGACCAGGTCTTTTACCAAGGAATACGGACTTACGGAGCAGGTGGACCTGTTCTCCGGCAATTCCATGCAGATATTTAACCGTATTACCAAGCGTTCCCAGGAGGACATCAGGAAGACACTTAACAATGACCCGGGTCTCTATGATGATTTATCATATCTGGATAAGGTCAATGCGGAACTGAAAAGCCACTATGCATATCTGATTGTGCGAAAAGGAGATACTATCCTATACTGCGGAGACAGCAACGAAGTGGCCGGGGAGGCCATATGCGCCCAACTGCCCCAGTTTGATATGATGAAGGGGGATTTGGAGGGCGGTATTTATCTGGACGGCGAGAGCCAGCACCTGATTAAGCAGATGGATTTCACGTTCCCGGACGGCGAGGAAGGAAGCGCCTTCATTATTTCAAATGTAGATGACCTGATTCCGGAAGTAAAATCCATGATTAAGGAAATGCTTGTACTGGGCATTACGATTCTGGTGTTTGCAGGCATCGTGCTGACATTCTGGGTATACCGGTCCATTCTCAGCCCCCTGAATAAACTTCAGGAGGCCACGAAGAAGATTCGAGACGGAAACCTGGATTTCACATTGGATGTGGATGCGGATGATGAGATAGGACAGCTTTGCCAGGATTTTGAGGAGATGCGTATCCGGCTGAAGGAGAATGCAGAAGATAAGATACAGTATGATAAGGATAATAAGGAACTAATCAGCAACATATCCCATGATTTGAAAACACCGATTACGGCTATTAAGGGATACGTGGAGGGTATACTGGACGGCGTGGCGTCTTCGCCGGAAAAGCTGGACAAATACATCCGTACCATATACAATAAGTCTAATGATATGGACAGGCTTATTGACGAACTGACCTTTTACTCCAAAATCGATACCAATAAGATTCCCTACACCTTCAGCAAAATCAACGTGGCCCAGTATTTCAGGGACTGTGTGGAGGAGGTTGGCCTGGATATGGAGGCCAGAGGAATTGAACTGGGATATTTCAATTACGTGGATGAGGACGTGGTCATCATTGCCGATGCAGAGCAGATGAAACGCGTTATCAATAATATCATCAGCAATTCCGTGAAATATCTGGATAAGAAAAAGGGCATTATCAATATCAGGATAAAGGACGTAGGTGATTTTATTCAGGTAGAGATAGAGGATAACGGCAAAGGCATAGCAGCAAAGGACCTGCCCAATATTTTTGACCGGTTCTACCGCACGGATTCCTCGCGCAATTCAGCTCAGGGAGGAAGCGGTATAGGTTTATCCATCGTGCGCAAAATTGTGGAGGACCACGGGGGACGTATATGGGCCACCAGCAAGGAAGGAATCGGAACGGAGATTCATTTTGTTCTAAGAAAATATCAGGAGGTTTTACAGGATGAGCAAAATTCTAATCGTGGAAGATGAGGAGAGCATAGCAGAGTTAGAGAAGGATTATCTGGAGTTGTCCGGTTTTGAAGTGGAGATTGAAAATGACGGAAGTTCCGGTCTGGATAAGGCGCTGAAGGAAGACTATGACCTTCTGATTCTGGACCTGATGCTGCCCGGCACCGATGGATTTGAGATATGCAAAAGAGTGCGGGAAGTAAAGAACACGCCCATCATCATGGTTTCAGCTAAAAAAGAGGATATTGACAAAATAAGGGGACTGGGGCTGGGAGCCGATGACTATATCACCAAGCCCTTCAGCCCAAGCGAAATGGTGGCAAGGGTGAAGGCGCACATGGCGCGTTATGAGCGCCTTATTGGCAGCGGACAGCCAGCCAATGAACTGATTGAAATACGCGGCCTGAAGATTGATAAGACAGCCCGCCGTGTATGGGTGAATGGAGAGGAAAAAACCTTTACCACAAAGGAATTTGACCTTCTGACCTTCCTGGCCCAGAACCCTAACCATGTATTTACAAAGGAAGAGCTGTTCAGCAAGATATGGGATATGGAGTCCATTGGGGACATTGCCACGGTAACGGTGCACATCAAGAAGATTCGGGAGAAGATTGAGTTTAACACGGCCAAACCGCAGTATATCGAGACGATATGGGGGGTTGGGTACCGCTTTAAGGTGTAAACTTGACTTTGCGTGGGATTTGATGTAAAACGAATATAGCTAAGAAAGCAGTTAAGACCATGTGGTCACAAAGCGAAATCCCGTGTATGCCAGTACACGGGATTTCTTTTTGGGTGGTTACCTGCCTTTGTACGTTCTGTCTGACTTTTAAAAGTTGTAAGAGCTTACATGTATGAAAAGGAAGGGGATTCGGTTCGACTTTTGGTCGGATGCAGGGATATCCGCAAAGTTCAGTGCATATACCATTGAAAATTCGTATATGCGACCGCGCAACGGATATGTGAAAATGACAGAAAATGAAAGTGCTTACAGCGTTTTTACCTTAAAATTTAACAAATTTTCACGGAAAAACTCTTTACTCGCGAAATCTTTGTGATATAATGAACGAGGTGGACGGACAAGACATTTATATTTGTTCCGTTCAGAAAGAAAGGCATAAAATAGAGCGTAGAATGCCAGTCTACAAGAACATGAGGAGGAAATAACTTATGGCAAAATGGGTTTATAAGTTCCACGAAGGCAGTGCGGCAATGAGAAACCTTCTTGGCGGCAAGGGCTGCAACTTAGCAGAGATGACAAACCTGGGAATGCCCATTCCACAGGGATTTACTGTTACAACAGAGGCTTGTACCGAATATTATAACTGTGGCAAGCAGATTTCACAGGAAATTCAGGACCAGATTTTTGAGGCAATTACCTGGCTGGAAGGTATCAATGGCAAGAAGTTCGGCGATACAGAGGACCCGTTACTGGTTTCTGTCCGTTCCGGCGCACGCGCATCCATGCCTGGTATGATGGATACAATCCTGAACCTGGGGTTAAATGACGTTGCAGTTGAGGGATTTGCAAAGAAGACCGGCAACCCAAGATTTGCTTACGATTCCTACCGCAGATTCATCCAGATGTATTCTGACGTTGTTATGGAAGTTCCGAAGTCCTACTTCGAGAAAATCATCGATGAGATGAAAGAAGCAAAGGGCGTACATTTTGATACAGAGTTGACAGCAGATGATTTAAAAGAGCTGGCAGCAAAATTCAAGGCTGTTTATAAGGAAGCCATGAATGGCGAGGACTTCCCGCAGAATCCTACCGAACAGCTGATGGGCGCTGTTAAGGCTGTTTTCCGTTCCTGGGACAACCCACGTGCCATCGTATACCGCCGTATGAACGATATCCCCGGCGACTGGGGTACTGCTGTTAACGTTCAGACCATGGTATTCGGAAATAAGGGCGAGACCTCCGGTACAGGTGTTGCATTTACACGTAACCCATCCACCGGTGCAAAGGGAATCTACGGCGAGTACCTGATTAATGCACAGGGTGAGGACGTGGTTGCAGGTGTCCGTACACCACAGCCAATCTCCAAACTGGCAGAAGACCTTCCTGAGTGCTACAAGGAATTTATGGACCTGGCCATGAAGCTGGAGAACCATTTCCGCGATATGCAGGATATGGAGTTCACCATTGAGGAAGGCAAGCTGTATTTCTTACAGACACGTAACGGCAAGAGGACTGCTCCTGCAGCCATCCAGATTGCCTGCGATTTAGTAGACGAAGGCATGATTACTCCGGAAGAGGCTGTATGCAGAATCGAGGCTAAGTCCTTAGACCAGTTACTGCATCCTACCTTTGTTCCGGAAGCACTGAAGGCCGGCGAAGTAATCGGAAGCGCACTTCCTGCATCTCCTGGTGCTGCAGCTGGTAAGGTATACTTTACAGCTGATGAGGCTAAGGATGCCGGCAAGGGCGGCAGAGGCGAGAGAGTTATCCTGGTTCGTCTGGAGACATCCCCAGAGGATATTGAGGGTATGCACGCAGCACAGGGTATCCTGACTGTACGCGGCGGTATGACCAGCCATGCAGCAGTTGTTGCACGCGGTATGGGAACCTGCTGTGTATCCGGATGCGGCGAGATTAAGATTGACGAAGAGGCTAAGGTATTTGAACTTGGCGGACATACATTCCATGAGGGAGATTATATTTCCCTGGATGGTTCTACCGGAAAGATTTACAAGGGCGATATCGCTACACAGGAAGCAACTGTAAGCGGAAACTTTGAGCGTATCATGGAGTGGGCTGACCAGTTCAGGACCCTGCGCGTACGCACCAACGCAGATACCCCTGCAGATACCCTGAACGCAGTTAAGCTGGGCGCTGAGGGCATTGGTCTCTGCCGTACAGAGCATATGTTCTTTGACGCAGAGAGAATTCCAAAGATTCGTAAGATGATTCTGTCTGAGACAGTTGAGCAGAGAGAAGAGGCTTTAAATGAGCTGATTCCGTTCCAGAAGGGCGACTTCAAGGCCATGTTCAAGGCTCTGGAGGGAAGACCCATGACCGTTCGTTATCTGGATCCGCCTCTGCATGAGTTTGTTCCTACCGACCCAGAGGACATCAAGGCTCTGGCTGATGATATGGGAATGACGGTTGAGGATGTTAAGGCTAAGTGTGCTGAACTCCATGAGTTCAACCCAATGATGGGCCACCGTGGATGCCGTCTGGCTGTTACCTATCCGGAAATCGCCAAGATGCAGACAAGAGCTGTCATGGAAGCTGCAATCGAAGTTAAGGAAGAGTGCGGATACGACATTATTCCTGAGATTATGATTCCGTTAGTAGGCGAGAAGAAAGAGCTTAAGTATGTTAAGGACGTAGTGGTTGAGATTGCCGAGCTGGTTAAGAAGGAGAAGAATTCCGACATCCAGTATCACATCGGTACCATGATTGAGATTCCAAGAGCAGCCCTTACAGCTGACAAGATTGCAGAAGAGGCAGAATTCTTCTCATTCGGAACCAATGACCTTACACAGATGACCTTCGGTTTCTCCCGTGATGATGCCGGCAAGTTCTTGGATTCCTACTACAAGGCTAAGATTTACGAGTCTGACCCATTTGCAAGACTGGACCAGGAAGGCGTTGGGCAGCTGGTTAAGATGGCTGTTGAAAAGGGACGCGCTACGAGAACAGACCTTAAGTGCGGTATCTGCGGCGAGCATGGCGGTGACCCGTCATCTGTTGAGTTCTGCCACAAGATTGGTCTGAACTATGTATCCTGCTCACCATTCCGTGTTCCGATTGCACGTCTGGCAGCAGCCCAGGCAGCTCTGAATAATAAATAGCGGCCGTTTGTTCGGTGAAAAACTATGCTTAATTTTGTAAGCAGTGTCTGATATAATAAAATCAGGCAAAAGAAAGAAATCAGATGTCCATGTGGGCACAAAGCGAAAACCCCAGAGCAGCCACTCTGGGGTTTTCATTTCGGCTGATTGTCGCGGTTATCTCTGTCTGGCCATTTGCAAATGTGGTAGGCTGCTACACCTGCTGTAACAGAGAGTAAGAAAGAAATCATTAAATCCGGGTAAGCCCCCTCTTCCTGCTGCCGGAAGAAGAGGCTATTTGTCCCTTCTGTATTCCCTGGGAGTACATTTGAAAAACCGGCCAAACATCTGGGAAAAGTTACTGGGACTGTTAAATCCGCACATGCCTGCTATGGTGGAGATGCTGCTGCCGGGACTGCGAAGGAGCATGGAGGCTCCCTGGGTTACCCTGTACTTCAGAAGATACTGCATGGGAGAGGTCTGAATGGCGCGTTTGAAACACCGCAGACACTCACGCTCACCAATATCCGCTGCTCTGGCAATCTGGGCCAGGTCCAGGTTTTCATTAAAATGCTCATGGATAAAGCTTATCATTTTCTGGATACGTATATTATCCGTATCCGGAACCGGCTCTCCGGAGTCCATTGCATGGGCATAGTGACAGTACAGGGAACAGCAGATACGGGATAGCTCATCCCGGACCACAAATTCGTATCCCATTGGCTCCCTGTAAAATGCATCAAAGGCAGCGGTGAAACTACCGGCAGGACCCTCCTCACCGGGGGAATCCTCCAGAAGGTCCAGGGGACAACAGTCAAAAATCCTGCACTGGAGAAGGGGAGTTACATATTTTTTGGAAAATACGGAATCTTTTCCCCCGGCAACCAGAAGGGGATGAAAGACCAGGGAATGAAGCTGGCAAAAAGGCTCTGCTGCAGCAAAGTGCAGTATATTGGAATTGACCACAGCGCCTTCTCCCTGCTTCAGATGAAAGGCTTTGCCCGGAACCTGCAGACGCAGACAGCCGGATGCAACGTATAGGATTTCCAAATCCTCATGCCAGTGCCAGGGAACCACATCTCCGGCACTGTCTGTGTATTCAGAAGAGTATCCGGCACAGGGAAAGTCCGGCGTTCCATGGGGCTGAAGCTCCCTGCCGGCACGGTTTAAATTCAGGGCACAATCCTGTAATGCCATGGCAATCCTCCAATTGGTCGTTTTTCTTATATTATAAGTCGATAATCGGGTTGAATCAAGATGAAAAAGACGATATTCTTTTGGTGTATATTTATATAATGTTTAGCACCCAGGAGGCCGGAGCAGGGGCTTCTGGTGCTGATAAGCAGGAGGATAAGATGTTTCAGTTATTACTTGTAATTATTTATCTGGCATTCATCAGTCTGGGACTGCCGGACGCACTTTTGGGCTCTGCATGGCCATCCATGTACCGGGAGCTGGGGGCGTCTGTGTCCTATGCGGGAATCATCAGTATGATTATAGCAGGCGGCACCATTATTTCCAGCCTTTTCAGCGACAGGCTTATCAGGGCTTTTGGAACCGGAAAAGTGACTGTCGTAAGTGTTGCCATGACAGCAGCGGCACTGTTTGGGTTTTCCTTTTCCCACTCATTTATGCAGCTGTGTGTCTGGGCTGTTCCCTATGGACTGGGAGCGGGAAGCGTGGATGCGGGGCTGAATAACTTTGTGGCCCTTCACTATAAATCCCGCCATATGAGCTGGCTTCACTGCTTCTGGGGAATCGGCGCAACAGCCGGACCTTATATCATGGGATTATGCCTGACCCGAGGCCTTAAGTGGAATTCCGGCTACATGGTGGTGGGAGGGATTCAGATAGGGCTGGCTGTCTTCCTGGTGCTGTCGCTTCCGCTGTGGAAGATAAAGAGAGATGGGAACAGCGGCCGGGAGGATACCCATAAGCAGATTAGCCTGAGAGAGGGGCTGCGGCTTCCGGGAGCAAAAGCAGTGCTCACAGCATTTTTCTGTTATTGCGCCCTTGAAGCCACAGCCGGCCTGTGGGCCAGCAGTTATATGGTACTGCACAAAGGGATTGCACCTCAGACAGCGGCTAAATGGGCTTCCTTTTTTTACCTGGGTATTACCCTGGGAAGACTGGCCAGCGGTTTTGTCACGGACCGTCTGGGTGACAGGAACATGGTGCGGTGCGGACAGATGACTGCCTTTGCAGGGACTGTGCTGCTGCTTCTTCCTGCTGGCCGCGGAGCTGTGCTGGCTGGACTTGTCATGGTGGGGCTGGGCTGTGCGCCAATCTATCCCAGCCTGCTCCACGAAACACCGGATAACTTTGGGGTGCAGTATTCCCAGTCCATGATGGGGATGCAGATGGCCTGCGCATATGTGGGGTCCACATTTATGCCTCCGCTGTTTGGGCTGGCGGCGGAACGTATCAGCGTGACCCTGTATCCGGCGTGCCTGATTGTATTTGTTGTATTGATGATAGGGATGACAGAAAGGATGGGGAAGGTTCAGGATGGAAAAGTTAATGGACTTACACATGCACAGCTATTACAGTGATGACGGTGAATTCAGCCCACAGGAGCTGGTGAGGCGATGCGGCATGAACGGCATCTGTGTGATGGCTATTGCGGACCACAACAGTGTGCGGGCAAATGAGGCGGGCAGCCAGGCTGCCCGGAGGGCGGGAATCAGGTATGTTCCGGGGATTGAGATTGACTGTACATTTGAGGGAGTGAACCTCCATGTATTGGGGTATGGAATTGACTATAAAAGCGATGATTTTGCATATATAGAGGAGAACATAGGAAACCAGGCAGCGGCTGCATCCCGGCATATGCTTCAGGCAACCAGGAAAATGGGGTTTGATGTCACGGAGGAAGACATGGCAGAACTGGCCCGTGATTATTACTGGAAGGACCGGTGGACCGGGGAAATGTTCGCGGAGGTGCTCCTGGGGAAGGAAGAATACAGGAACCATGCCCTGCTTCTTCCCTATAGGGAAGGGGGAGAGAGGGGAGATAACCCTTTTGTTAATTTTTACTGGGATTTTTACTCCCAGGGAAAATGCTGCTATGTAAAAATAGATTATCCGGAACTGGAGCAGGTGGTGGATATCATACACAGAAACGGAGGTTATGCGGTGCTGGCGCATCCGGGGGTTAATTTGAGGAATCATGCAGAATTGCTGGACCCCATACTTGAGACAGGGTTGGATGGAATTGAGGCATTCAGCAGCTACCATTCAGAGGAGCAGGCTGCATTTTATCATAAGGCGGCATGTGACAGGCGGAAGATGTTTACCTGCGGAAGTGATTATCATGGAAAGACAAAGCCGTCCATTTTGGTTGGGGGCCATGGATGCAGGGTTCCTTATGAGAAAATGGTGCAGCAGCTGGGGCCTGTCATTGGGGAGAGTGAATAGAATACAGCTGGAAATAGTTAAAGAGGCTGGAGATAACTAAATACGGTTTATATACGGCAGTCACTGGCAATCCGTTCCCGGAAAGGGGCGGTTGCCGGTGGCTGCTGTCTTATGTTTGGGGAAATAGCTGCCTGCCGGATTAGAATATGCGGATAATACGGTGCAGAATCAGATATCAGTGACAAATGTCACTGCTGTAATGACGGACAACATCTATGACTGGCCGGATTTGTTCTCTATAATGAAAGCATGAAGAGGAAATCCACATAGGCGCTATCGGAAAAAGGAACTTGCAGAAAGGGGAATGGGTATGGAGTGGTTTGTAATTTTGTTGATTTGGCTGGTGGCTCCATTTGCCGAGATGGCTGTTATAATTGTTCTGGCTGTGGTGAACAGCCGGTATAAAAGGAAGATAGAGGAACTTAACCGTGTTTTGGGTAAAATGGATGAAACAGCGCAGCTTAAAGGAAATGCGGTCCTAAAGGACACCCTGGCAAGCAGGTCTGACTGGAAGGCGCCGGAGAAAAACGGGTGCATAACGGAAGAGGCCGGACCTGCCGCAGCAAAAACAGGCATCACCGCGTATCCGCATTTACCCAGAAAGCATACTGCCGCAGTACGGATACCGAAAAATGGCGCAGGATTCTACCAGGGTACGGCAGCCTTAATCATCGGAGTTATATTTGTGGTGCTGGCCGGTCTGATTTTTGCGACCACGGCATGGCATGTGCTTCCCAGCTTTTCCAAGGTAGTTATGGTTCTGGGGTTTTCCGGTTTGTTTTTCGGGGCAAGCCGGGCAGCTGAACGATTTTTTAAGATAGAGCGGACCGGACAGGCGTTTTATATACTGGGCAGTGTGTTTTTGTTTCTGACTGTTCTGGCGGCGGGATATTTTGAACTGCTGGGGCCGGAATTTATTTTAAAGGGAGAGAACCGTTTCCGCGTACTGCTGGCAGGCAGTGTGGCCACGGAAATTGCTCTTTTTTCTAAAATCAGAAGATTTCATAATAAGGTTTACACCCAGGCATGTCTGTGGGGAATAACGGTCAGCATGTTGTTTTTGATGGGAGCGCTGAAGTGCAAAGGGACTGACTGCGTTAACGGCATGATGTATTATTCCTTCCTTCTGTTGGGAGGAAGTGAGATTTACAGGAGAAAACAAAGGCTCCAGGACTCTGCGGGTACCCCGGCAGGCGGATTTGCAAGTGAATTGATGGGGGAATTGGGCTTCTTCGCAATGCTTCATTTCTGGATGGTAAGCGGAATCATGGCCTATGAAGCCATTGCAGGATGGATAGAATTCATGACGGGAATTATGGTGCCGGGAATACAGGAAATCACAATCTGGAATACCCTGGCATTTGGGATGATGGCAGCCGGGACAGCTATTGCGGCTCTGCGCCGCATGAGCCCGGAAATGAAGACACTTCACAGTCTCGCCGTAATGATATTCTTCCAATATGCAGGTTTCTGTATTCCCGTTGACTATACATATCAATTATTTTTGGCAGCAGTTATGACAGGCGTATGGTTCCTGGGTGAGAGAAAACTTGGAAGTCCTCTTGGCAATCTGCCGGGCGGATGTATTTTTACCGCGGTTCTGGCCATTGACACGGCAATCCTTATGCTGGACGCCATGTTTATCTGGGATAATATAGGAAAGCAGCTGACTGCATTCGCAGGGGTGATTCTCCTGGCGGCAGTCATGGCAGAGTGGGGCAGGCAATACCCGGTTCTGCGCGCCGGTATCCCGGCAGTGCTCTTTGCCCTGACTGCCACTGGCTGGCCGGTTTTAAACCGGATACCGGGCATGGACATTGGGTATGATGCAATTGTATGGGGATATGTGCTGGCTGTGGCTGTGTGGGACTGGGTAAAAAAAGACCGGTTCTGTATTCCGGTTCTGGCTATTGGTACGGCTGCCCAGGTAATCCTGCGGCTGGGAAACCGGGAGCCCCTTCCGTTTTTCCTTCTGCTGGCCGTATACCTGCTGGTGAAATCCCTTGGCAGGGAACATGCGGAGCAGGAGCGGTTTATCAAAGGCAGCTGTCTGTACTCCATGGCAGGCGTATATATCATAGCGGAAAGCATGACGGCAAATGGTGTGCTCCGGATGGTGCTGGTGGCGGCTGTTTACGGCCTGGAACATGCGGTGCTTATGCGCTGCGGCCGGAGCAAACTCAGGGAAGTGTTCTGGAATGTGACGGGCTTGGCGGTGTTTCTGCTGATGATGGCTGCATTTTACAGTGATGCATCCCTGGCGCTCTGGAATATGGCACTCTGTGGGGCTGCATTTGCCGGTTTTTATGTACTTCTCTACAAAGGCGGATGTAGTTGGCTTCATCTGGCAGCGTCAGCGGCTGTCCTTCCCCTTCCGCTGACAGCAGCTGCAAGGTATGGCCTGACGGAAAACCAGGTGTACGGCGCCACGGCAGCACTGCTCATTCTTTCGGGATTCCTGTTCCGGCGGTACCGTCCTGTCATAGTATGCCGGGAAGGAGAAAATAGGGGATGGGATGTGGACTGGTTCCACATTCTGGTCATACTTGTCCTGCTCCCCATGACCTGGGAGGCGGGCCGGGAATGGCAGTGTGCATATATCCTTTTGACGGCCTTGTACGTACTTCAGTTTGCTGCTCTCAAAGAGTGGAGAAGGATGGCATTAACCCTGGCAGCGGCCCTGGCAGTGACGGCATTCTGGCTGCAGCCGTTTATCCGGTGGCCTGAGATACTCAGTCTGGAGATACAGCTGGTCCCTGCAGCAGGGTTCGCCTGGGGGCTGGGCCGCATATGGGGAAACGGGAAGGAGATAACAAATATCCGGACCGGCCTTTACTGCCTGTGCCTGGGAATTATGGCTCTGGATGCAGTATCCACAGGAGCGGTGTGGGATGCTCTGATACTGGAGGCTGTCAGTCTGGCGGTATTCCTGGGAGCGCATATGAGAAAATGCATGAGATGGATTCGGATTTCCGGCATTATCATCATTTCCGTGGCCCTTTACATGACAAAGGATTTCTGGCTCAGCCTGTCATGGTGGGTGTATCTTCTGGCGGCAGGACTGGGACTCATTGTATTCGCAGCGGTGAATGAAATGAAAAAGCGCTGAGAGGCCGCAGCCACAATTCTTTTGACACACAGCGGCTCAGAGGCTATAATCAAGGGTACAGGCCATGCCTGTGCCCTGTTTTGCCTTATAGGTGAAATGTACGGGCAATCTGCCCGGAGGAGGTTTGGTATATGCTTGATATCATGCTTAAAATTGCCTATCTTTCCGCCATCGGCCTGTCTCTGTATACATCGGGCTGGCTGCTGATGAAGGCAGATAAAAACAGGACCACAGGAGCATTGGCAGTCTGCCAGCTCCTTATCATTATATGGTGTATACCGCAGCTGTTTTCGGCTCTCCCTATGACGAAGGGAATGAAGTACCTGGCATACGGCATTTCTTACATAGGAATCAGTTTCATCGGACCGGCATGGCTGGAGTTTGCATTCCTTTACAGCCGGAGAAAACCGGGCCATGCAGCGGAACTGCTGTTGTTTGGAATATCGGCTGTTAACTATTCAGTCCTTCTGACCAATGAATACCATCATTTGTTTTATGTCCGTTTTGAGGTGGCGCAGGTGGTGTACGGACCGGTGTTCTATATTCACATGGCCTATACATATATCTGTGTGCTGGCCGGCATGGCGGTGGTGCTGATGGCTTTCAAAAAGAACCGTGTCGCCCTGGCGCATATTGTTGTCATTTTGTTGGCGGCGGCAGTGCCGCTGGCCTTTAACCTGCTTTACATGACAGGGCTGGTGAGAACCGGATTTGACCTGACGCCCCCTGCCTTTGCCCTGTCCAGTATTCTCATGCTGCTGGCTGTGTTCCGGTATGATTTCCTGGATGTCAATACCATGGCCTTTGATAAGATATTTGATTCCATTGCAGAGGGAGTGGTGGTATATAACAGGCGCGGCAGGATTACCTACTGCAACGGAGCCGCCGGACAGTGGCTGGGGCTGCGGACCGGGGATGAGATGGAATTGCTCAGGAATATGCTGGAGGAAAGGGGCGCTGCCATGGATTCTGCGGATTCCCATGCGCCTGTATTTTCGCTGGAAGATGGTGATGAAACACGGAAACTGGAAGTAAGGCAGTATATCCATAAGGATAAAAAGGGGGATATGATTGCAGGAACCGTCATGCTTACGGATGTGGGCCGATATTATCAGCTTTTGGAGCAGGGACGGGAACTGGCTGTTTCCAACCAGAGCCTTGCCATTGAAAAGGAACGAAACCGCATTGCCCAGGAGGTGCATGACACCGCGGGCCATACGCTGACCATGATTAATTCCCTGCTCAGGCTGATACGTATTGCATATAAGGGGGAAAACGGTCTGGGCCAGGACCGCGGACAGGACGGAAGCATAGAAGAATACCTGACCCAGGCCCAGGAACTGGCAGGCAGCGGGATTCGGGAGCTGCGCTGTTCCATCAATAATCTCAGGCAGTCTGCCTCCTGCGGCCTCATCACCCAGGGGATATACCAGCTGGCAGGCAGTGTAAAGGAATTTGAGGTGGAGGTGGAAATACAGGGGGAAGACAGGCAGGCGTATTCCCATTTGTCCCCTGTTGTGTATGATTGTCTCAGGGAGGCCATTACCAACTGTCTTAAATATGCCCATGCAACGCATATGGATGTGATACTTAAATTCGGCGCAGCCAGCCTGAATCTGTATATCTTTGATAACGGGGACGGGTGCAGCCACATAGAAGACGGAAATGGAATCCGCGGTATACGCCATAGGACGGAACAGGCCGGGGGAACCGTCAGGTTCATATCCGGAGACGGGGAAGGATTTCAGATATATATAAGTCTGCCCTATGGAGCTGCAGGGCGCAATAACGGTGCGGTGTAAAGACTGGTGCGGCAGAAAGACCGGTGCGGCAAAAACAAGCCGCATACCAGGATTCTTCAATCAGTGTACAATCGGGAAAAAGGAGCGGGACCATATGATAAAAGCAGTGATTGCCGATGATATCCAGATATTGAGGCAGGGGCTCAGGGCGATTCTGGAGCAGGACAAGGACATCCGGGTGGTGGGGCTGGCCGCCGACGGTCAGGAGGCGTGGCAGCTATGCAGAAAGCACAGGCCGGATGTGGTACTTATGGATATGCGTATGCCGGAATACGACGGCAGTTACGGAATAACCAGAATCAAGGCGGATTATCCGGATATAAAGGTGCTGGTCCTCACAACCTTTGATGACAGGGAGACGGTGGACGCCGCTGTGGGAAGCGGGGCTGACGGGTATATCTTAAAGGAGATGGAGGATGATAAGGTCATTCAGTCCGTCAAGGCGGTCTGCGCCGGAATCCGGGTTTTCGGCGGAAGCGTCTTTGAGGGGATGCGCCGCCAGATGATGCCCGGAGGGGCAAAGGCAGACCTGACAACGGATTTGACGCCCAGAGAACGGGACATCATGCGGCTGGTTGCCCGGGGAATGGACAACAGGGAGATTGCAGGGGCGCTTTTCCTGGCAGAGGGGACCGTGCGCAACAACATCTCCCGTCTGCTGGAAAAGCTTAAACTAAAGGACCGGACCCAGCTGGCTGTATTTACAGTGAAACATAATCTGGATGAATGAAAACAGGCCGTTATCCACGTCCGGCAGCTGCATTGACCTGGGTTTTAAAGGATTCCACAGGTATATAATGTTTGCCGGACACCAGCACCCGGTGGTTTTCCCCGTACAGTGTTTCCTGGACCAGGATGAAGGAGGCGTGCTGGGACAGCATGTACTTGACGGCTGTAAAATTGCCTGTGGTGGTATATGAGAGCTGGCAGGTACTGCTGCAGGCATCCTCATATACACCATGCTCCAGATATTGGAATAAATCTTCCTTCTCCCGTAAATCTATCTGTTTTTCGGAAATGACCTCGATGGGGATGAAACTGAGACTGTAGGCACATGCCTTACCTGCGCGTTTATACCAGCGGTCTGCAATTACCACCACAGCTGTCTTTCGCTTCAGGTTCTGATTGATGGACTCTGTGGGAGGTTCTATGCGGAATTCCATCTCCGTCTCGTCAATGGCGCCGGACAGCGTACAGCGGACCGGGTGCTGGGTGACCTCCAGGCCCGGCAGTTCTGCATCGGGATTGTGTTCGCTGATGAAATTTCCTTTTCCGCGTATATTAATGACCAGGTTGTCCTCCTGCAGCAGTGCCAGAGCCCTGCGCAGGGTCATGCGGCTTACATCCATCTGAAGGGCCAGCTCAGGTTCAGAGGGAAGCTGGCTGCCGGGAGGATACACACCATCCTGTATCATGGAATACAGGCGGTTATATACTTTTACATGCTTTAATTTCTTTACTTTCTCAGATAATACATCTACTTCCATAAGTTCACCTTTCCTGTCTGGCTGTATCACAAAAAATATACAAGTTCTTATTCAACATCATAATTCCCCGGGGCTGTTTTGTCAATAAAATAGACATGTCTAGTTGTATAATACGGTAAAATCAGTAAAAAGCCATAAAAAACCCATGATATATTGTTATTATATACAAAAATCCTCTATAATAATTGTAGATTATTCCATCTAGTAATTATACAAGTTAAATGATATTATACAAGTGCGCGATAAACAGACAAGAAAACAAACAAAAGAAAACGTATAAGAGGCGGCGGGTATGTACGTAAAAGGGCTGCCAGACAGACATGCAAACAAAAAAGCAAGAGCAATTAAGAAAGAGAGGGCAATTATCATGCAGAATTATTCAGGAGAAGAAGGGTTACAGTATCATTTACAGATAAGAAAGGGAGATGTGGGGCGGTATGTCATCATGCCGGGAGACCCAAAGCGCTGCGAAAAGATTGCAAGGCATTTTGACAATGCGGAGTTAGTGGCGGACAGCAGGGAATATGTTACATACACCGGTTATCTGGACGGGGAAAAGGTAAGCGTGACATCCACGGGCATCGGCGGTCCCTCTGCATCCATTGCAATGGAGGAGCTGGTGCTGTGCGGGGCTGACACCTTCATCCGCGTGGGGACCTGCGGCGGGATGGACATGGACGTGAAGGGCGGGGATATCGTGGTCGCCACAGGCGCCATCCGCATGGAGGGCACCAGCAGGGAATACGCTCCCATCGAGTTCCCGGCCGTGGCCGACCTGGATGTGACCAATGCCCTGGTTTCTTCTGCAAAGGCCCTGGGATATACCTACCACGCGGGGGTGGTGCAGTGTAAGGACGCTTTTTACGGCCAGCATGAGCCGAAACGCATGCCGGTGAGCTATGAGCTTCTGAACAAGTGGGAGGCCTGGAAACGTCTGGGCTGCAAGGCATCTGAGATGGAATCCGCGGCCCTGTTCATTGCTGCCAGCCACTTAAGAGTTCGCTGCGGT
Organism: Clostridium sp. 1001271st1 H5; assembly: GCF_005845215.1. Classification (GTDB taxonomy): domain Bacteria; phylum Bacillota; class Clostridia; order Lachnospirales; family Lachnospiraceae; genus Enterocloster. The sequence continues at coordinate 136,483 of NZ_SPHO01000009.1, read as the reverse complement.
TCTGATTTTCTGGTGGTGGGCAACCAGGAACGCCAGGAGGCCGGACTGGATAACCCCATTGTCCACGATACGGAGGCAGCCATAAAGGTGGCTGTGGAAGCAGTCCGCAGACTGATTCGGGCAGATAAGCAGGCGTAAGGAGAAAGGTAAGGGGTGGGAACAAATGAAGATAGTATTAAACCTTACAGGTATCCTTCTGGTGCTGCTTATCATGTATCTGATTTCCTGGAAGAAGAAAAACATATCCGTCAGGATGCTGGTCAAGGCAGTCATTGCCCAGTTCCTGATTGCAGTCATACTGGTAAAGATTCCGGCTGGACGGTACGTGGTGTCCAGGGTGTCGGACGCAGTGACCAGTGTCATTAACTGCGGGCAGGACGGCTTAAGCTTTGTGTTCGGCTCGCTGGCGGACAGCACGGCTGTTACGGGGTCTGTATTTGCCATACAGGTCCTGGGCAATATTGTATTCCTGTCCGCCCTGGTAAGTCTTCTTTACTATATCGGAATTCTGGGATTTGTGGTAAAATGGATTGGTAAAGCAGTGGGTAAGCTTATGGGCACCTCCGAGGTGGAAAGCTTTGTGGCGGTTGCCAATATGTTCCTGGGGCAGACAGACAGCCCGATTCTGGTGAGCAAGTACCTGGGCCAGATGACGGACAGCGAGGTCATGGTGGTCCTGGTTTCCGGCATGGGCAGCATGTCCGTGTCCATATTGGGCGGATACACGGCCCTGGGCATTCCCATGGAGTACCTTTTGATTGCCAGCACCCTGGTGCCGGTGGGCAGTATTATGGTGGCAAAGATGCTTCTGCCCCAGACTGAGGAAGTCAGGGAAGTGGGAAGCGTTAAGATGGATAATAAGGGGAATAATACCAACGTTATAGAGGCGGTTGCAGAGGGAGCTGTCACCGGTATGCAGATGGCTCTGTCCATCGGTGCGTCGTTGGTGGCCATGGTGGCTCTGGTGGCGGCAGTGAATAAGCTGTTGGGCGTCTGCGGCATCAGTCTGCAGCAGGTATTTTCCTATGTATTTGCTCCCTTTGGCTTTTTCATGGGCCTGGACCCGTCGGAAATCCTGATGGAAGGAAATCTCCTGGGAAGCAAGCTGGTTCTCAATGAATTCGTTGCGTTCCAGCAGCTGGGCAGCATGATATCTTCCATGGATTACAGGACAGGGATGATATGCGCCATTTCCCTGTGCGGGTTTGCCAATTTCTCCAGTCTGGGAATCTGCGTGTCGGGAATTGCGGTCCTGTGCCCTGAAAAGAAAAGCACCCTTGCCCGCCTTGTGTTTAAGGCAATGTTAGGCGGTGTGGCAGTCAGCCTGATTAGCGCCATGGTAGTGGGCCTGGTCACATTATTTTAAGGAGGTCGTAAGATGGGAAAATATAAACGTATTTTTGTAGTGGTCCTGGATTCCCTGGGAATCGGGGCAGTGGAGGACTCGCCGGAATATGGCGATGTGGGCGTGGACACCCTGGGACATATTGTCCGGGAGGTTCCGGGGCTTAAGATTCCCAACCTGAGAAAGCTGGGCATGGCCAATCTGCATCCGCTGGAAGGAATGGAGCCCGAGGAACATCCTCTGGGGCGTTACATGCGCCTGAAAGAGAGAAGCCGGGGCAAGGACACCATGACAGGACATTGGGAGATGATGGGGCTTCTGGTCACCACGCCTTTCCAGACATTTACCAGCAACGGCTTTCCGAAGGAGCTGATTGACGAGCTGGAGAAGCGGACCGGACGGAAAATCATCGGCAACAAGAGTGCCAGCGGAACGGAAATCCTGGATGAACTGGCAGAGGAGGAGATTCGGGAAGGCCATCTGATAGTGTATACTTCCGCTGACTCCGTGCTTCAGATATGCGGCAACGAGGAAACCATGGGACTTGACAACCTGTACCGCTACTGCGAGATTGCCAGGGAGCTGACCCTGCGGGATGAGTGGAAGGTGGGGCGTGTCATTGCCAGACCCTATACCGGCATGAAGAAGGGGGAATTCAGACGTACCTCCAACCGTCATGATTATGCCCTTAAGCCATATGGAAGGACTGCCTTAAATGCCCTTAAGGATGCTGGCTATGATGTGGTGTCCATTGGCAAGATATATGATATTTTTGACGGGGAGGGACTGACGCAGTCCAACCATTCCAATTCATCTGTCCACGGCATGGAGCAGACCATCCAGTATGCGCAAAGGGATTTTAAGGGGCTTTGTTTTGTGAATCTGGTGGATTTTGACGCCCTGTGGGGGCACCGCCGCAATCCGGAAGGATACGGCAGGGAGCTGGAGCGCTTTGATGAGAAGCTGGGCTGTCTGCTTCCGCTTCTGCGCCAGGACGACCTTTTGATTCTCACCGCGGACCACGGCAATGACCCCACCTATTCGGGCACGGACCACACCAGGGAGCAGGTGCCCTTCATCGCCTATTCCCCGTCCATGGAGGGCGGAAAGGACCTGGGCGAGGCGGATACATTTGCAGTCATCGGGGCAACGGTTGCTGATAACTTCGGAGTGAAGATGCCGGAAGGCACCATAGGCACATCGGTTCTGGAGGAACTATAGAAAGGATTAAAAATCATGGATAAGAAGGATATTTTACGCAAGGTGGACCACACGCTGTTAAAGCAGACAGCTACCTGGGAACAGATAGAGAAGCTGTGCAGGGAGGGCATGGAATACGGAACTGCCTCTGTGTGCATTCCGCCCTGTTATGTGAAGCAGGCAAAGGAATTTGTGGGGGATAATCTGGCTGTCTGTACGGTTATCGGATTCCCCAACGGCAACATGACCACCGCTGTGAAGGTGTTTGAGACAGAGGATGCTGTGAAAAACGGTGCGGATGAAATTGATATGGTTATCAATATCGGGCTGGTAAAGGCGGGACATTACGGCCAGGTCCTGGATGAAATCAGACAGATTAAGGCTGCCTGCAGCGGCAGATGCCTGAAGGTCATTATTGAAACCTGCCTTCTGACGGAGGAAGAGAAGAAGGAAATGTGCCGGGTGGTAACAGAGTCGGGCGCTGACTTCATAAAGACCTCCACCGGATTCTCAACAGCCGGCGCAACGCCGGAGGACGTGGCTCTTATGAGGAAATATTCAGGCCCTCAGGTAAAGGTAAAAGCAGCGGGCGGAATTGCCTCCATCGAAGATGCAGAGCGTTTCATAGATCTGGGCGCAGACCGCCTGGGAACCAGCAGGCTGATTCCATAGGCCGGGAGACGGCCAATCACATAAGCGAGGATACTTAAGATGAAGTTGATGGAAAAACATCCATTGGTCATGATAGTCATAGGAATAGCCGGTATTTCATTATCGGCTATTTTTGTTAAATATTCCCAGGCCCCTGCTGTGGTCACGGCCCTTTACCGCCTGCTTTGGACCGTGGCTCTGATGACGCCGGTGGTTCTGGGTCGGAAGGACTGCAGGCGGGAGCTGATGGACACGGACAGGAGGACGGTTTTTCTGTGCGGGGCCAGCGGAGTGTTCCTGGCGCTGCATTTTACTGCATGGTTTGAATCGCTGAACCAGACCTCAGTGGCCAGTTCCACTGCCATTGTCTGTACGGAGGTCATATGGGTGGCGCTGGGGTACTGCCTGTTTATGAAGGGAAAGATAACCGGGGCTGCTGTCCTGAGCATTCTTGTAACCGTGGGAGGAAGCCTGCTGATTGCATTTTCCGACTACTCAGCCGGCGGAAACCATCTGTACGGGGACGTGCTGGCCCTTGCTGCCGCCGTATTCTGTGCTGTATACACATTGATTGGGCGGCAGGCCAGGGGATATATGTCCACGACGATTTACACTTACATAGTCTATGTGTTCTGCGCCCTGGCCCTGGGGCTGGCAACGGCTTTAAGCGGGCTTGCCTTTACCGGCTACGGGATGCGTTCCGTGGTGGTGGGACTGCTCCTCAGTGTGTGTTCCACTCTTTTAGGGCACAGTATCTTCAGCTGGTGCCTGAAATTCTTTTCCCCCTCCTTTGTATCTGCCTCCAAGCTGTGCGAGCCTGTGGCTGCAGCCGTGTTTGCCCTGTTCCTGTTCGGGGAGGTGCCCGCCCCTCTCCAGATAGCAGGGGGTGTGGTGACAATCGGGGGCGTTCTCCTTTATTCTAAGGTGGAAAAGAAAGAAAATGACGTTTTAAAAGGAAAATAGTAAGATAAAACTGACAAAAATGGTGGAAATTATCTGGAAAAAATTATATAATAGTGATAATAAGATACAGTTGTAACCTCCCGGGGGGGATTTTCTGGGTTGGACTGGAAGGAGGTATCACTATGAATGAAGAAATAGCTCAGTTGAGAAAGATTCTGGATGAAAGTACCTATACTGTGGCTCTCTGCGGTTCCGGTATGATGGAAGAGGGCGGTTTTATCGGTATCAAGAAACAGGATAAGGCTTATGACATCGAGAGCCGGTATGGCTACGGCGTTGAGGAGATGTACACCAGTGCATTTTACAATACCCGCCCGGAGCAGTTTTTTGAGTTCTACAAAAAAGAGATGCTTCACAATGCGCCAAGGGACACTGCTTCCGGCCCGGCCCTGGCTGCCATGGAACGGGCCGGAAAGCTTCAGTGCATCATTGACAGCAACATTTACGACAAGGCCCGCAGGGGCGGCTGCCGTCATGTTATAAACCTTCACGGAAGCATTTACCAGAACCAGTGTCCCAGATGCAAGAAAAAATATCCCATTGAATACATGGCAGGCGCAAAGCGGGTTCCAATCTGCAGGGACTGTAATGTTCCCATACGGCCCATGATATCCCTGATTGGCGAGATGGTGGACAGCCAGAACATGACCAGGACCACGGAGGAAATAACAAAGGCAGATACCCTGCTGCTGTTGGGCACGACCCTGGCTTCCGAGGTGTTCTGCCAGTACATACAATATTTTGCCGGGCGGAACATGGTAATCATCCATAGGCAGGAGCACTATCTGGATAAGGATGCAGACCTGGTGATACTGGACCATCCCATGAATGTACTGCCCCGGCTGGGGTATGGGGAAGAGAAAACAGAAGAATAAACAGGGATAATGACAGGCCGGAAAGCATGCAGCTTTCCGGCCTGTTTTATGCCCTGATTTGTGCATATAGCATAAGAAATGATTCATGTATGCAGTTTGGTTATGGAAAACAAAAAAATATGGTATTTGAGTTTATGCATTCCGGAGGATATAATATAACTAAAGGTTGACTGCGCAGGATACCAAATGATATGGAGGGTTAATTGAAATGAATATGTTAGGAATTGCAGGCTTTTTGATGATGTTTGTTATGGTATTCCTGCTCTTGAAGAGTAAGACAATACCCGCTGTTGTATTTGTTGTTCTGCCCATTGTCACGGGTCTGCTTGTGGGATTTACGCCAGCCGAGCTGTGCGACTATATTGCACAGGGAATCAGCAGTGTTTCCACAACAGCGATTTTGTTTATTTTTGCAGTCATTTTTTTCGGTATCATGTCTGATGCAGGGGTATTTGAACGGATTGTGAACAAGGTGGTAGGATTTGCAGGCAACAATGTTCTGATTCTCTTCTGGGTGACCATACTTATTGCATTTATCGGTCATCTGGACGGCTCCGGCGCAACCACACTGCTGATTACCATACCGCCCCTTCTGCCGATTTACAGGCGGCTGGGCATACGTCCCATTGTACTGCTGGGAATTACCTGTCTGACCATGGGCGTGATGAATATGGTGCCCTGGGGCGGTCCGTGCGGCCGTCTGGCAACAGCCCTGGAAGTGGGGACAGCTGACATCTGGAAGTATTGCATACCTGCGCAGGCAGCAGGACTGGTTTTTATTGCCCTTACATGTGTATTTCTGGCAAAAAGGGAAAAAAAGCTGGGCGCAGGGGCGGCTGTCCGGGCGGATAAGGCCGGGGAAGACGCAGGTGCAGACGGAGACAAGGAGGATATAAGAAGACCAGGCCTGTTCTGGGTCAATACAGCTTTGATTCTGGTGGTGGTGGCTGTGCTGGTTCTGACTAAGATACCCACCCATATCACATTCCTTGTTGCTATGTGTATTGCTCTGGTAATTAATTACCCGTCCCAGAAGATGCAGGACCAGAGAATCAAGGCACATGCAACCAGCGCCCTTACCATGGCGTTTACAGCGCTGGCATCAGGCGCGCTGATTGGCATTATGGGAAAGAGCCCTATGCTGGATGCCATGACACAGCTGGTCCTGGGATTTATGCCGGAATCGCTGGCGCCTCACCTTCATGTGGCGTTTGGTTTTGTGAATAATCCGTTGAGTATGATTATACACGGGGATGCCCTTACATATGGAATCATCCCAATCATCAACCAGATTACCAGCCCTTACGGAATTCCCCCTGCAGCTGTGGGCGCGGCATTTTTAATCACCTTCGGGCCGGCTATTTATATCATGCCCATGACAGCTGCCACATATCTGGGTTTGGGACTGGCAGATGTGGAATTAAAGGACCATATAAAATTCGCATATCCCCTGTGTTTGGGGTGTGCGGTGGTGATGCTGGCTTTTGTGGTTATAACCGGAATCATCCCCTTTTAAGCGTCGGATTGGATAGGAGTGAATGAAAATGATGGATTTAACTGATTTTATAGAACATACAGAGGGCCTGAATGTCCAGGGGATTCTTGTGACTGTGAACGGACAGGAAGTAGCCAGATACCTGCCGGAGAAGGATGAGGCCAGAAATATTTATTCGGGAACAAAAAGCTTTACTTCGGCTGCGGTGGGATTGGCGGTTGCGGAAGGAATGTTTGCACTGGACGATTATGTTGGGGACTGTTTTGGCGATGATATGCCGCCAGAGCCGTCGGACTATCTCATGGAAATGAAGCTGGTCCACCTGCTGACCATGAGCATGGGGTTTGAAGAACCCGTGCTTATGGGGGCCATGCGGCCGTCTATGGAGGAAAAGGACTGGGTGAAATTCGTGCTGAAGCAGAAGGTGGTCAGGAAACCGGGAACCAGTTTTATGTATAATAATGCAGGGCCATATCTGCTGGGCGTGCTGGTTCAGCGCAGGTCCGGCATGAACCTGATGGAATATCTTACCCCCAGACTGTTGGAGCCGCTGGGCATCAAGGCGGGAAAAAGCGAGCAATGCCCAATGGGATATACCTTTGGGGCAGGCGGGATGTTTCTGAATCTGGATGATTTCGGAAAATTAGGCCAGCTCTATCTCCAGGAGGGAAGATGGGAAGGAAAACAGATTCTGCCCGCACAATGGATTAGGGATTCATCCAGGGAATTCATACGGGCTTTTGGAGATGAGGAGATTGGGGAGGGATATGGATACCTGTTCTGGACCATGAAGGACGGGATGTACCGGGCCGACGGAAAATACGAACAGTACTGTATCATATATCCGGATAAACATGCAGTTATCACGGTGAAGGCCATGGATGTGGAACAGGAAAAGGATAAGGCGGTTTTGCGGGCAGTTCTCAGATATATTGTTCCGCGCTTGTAGCGGACAGGCTGTACCATGACCTCGGCAGAAAGGAGCAGCAGGATGGATTTTAAGGAATTAGAGTATGTACTGGTTATAGCCAGGGAAAAATATATTTCCAGAGCAGCTGAAAAGCTTTATATATCCCAGCCGGCTCTCAGCCGGTTTCTCATGAATCTGGAGGAACGGATGGATACAAAACTGTTTGAGCGTACCAGCAAGCAGTATATGCTTACCCCGGCCGGGGAACTGTATGTCCAGATGGCTGAGTCCGTCCTGTCAATCAAGCATGAATTTGACATGAACCTGGCTGAGCTGAGGAAGGGGGATGTCAGGAAGCTGCGTATCGGCATCACGCCTGGCAGGGGCAGGACCGTGCTGCCCATCCTGCTGCCGGAATTCCGCAGACGGTATCCGAACTATCAGCTGGAGCTGTATGAGGATAATGTGCAGAAGCTGGAGAGCATGATGGAAAACGGGGAAATTGAGATTGCCTTTTTCACCCTGGACCGGTACTCCCATCTGTCCGGTTCAAGGATACGGTGTGAACTTCTGTCAAGGGAAGAAATCGTGCTCTGCTGTGAAAAGGGAAGTTCTCTTGCCGCAGATGCAGTGGACAGGGAAGGATTTTCATTTCCATGGGTTGATTTGGGAAAATTCAGGTACCAGAGTTTTCTGTTGCTTAAAAATAACATGAGGCTGGGAAGCATGGCCGTCAGGATTCTGGAGGAAGAAAAAATAGTCCAATCTGTCAGGATTACCCAGATTGGCTCCATTGACACTGCGCTTGCCCTGGTTGGCCAGGGATATGGGGTCTGCTTTGCCAGCAGTTTCAGAATCAAAGGGCATGAGGCTTACCCTCATATCCAAGTGCTGTCTTTTGGGAAAGAACGGGTGTGCTGGGACTTTATCGCGGCCTTCCGCAAGGATTACCAGCTGCAGGAGGCAGCCAGGTTTTTAGTGGACAGTATGAAAGAATTATGACAGGACCAAAAATCAATGCCCGCGCACTTCACACGGAGAGCTGCGGGCATTTTTATGGCCGGAACAGGATTCTTAATGATTTTTAAGATAAAGCCTTTCTGTATTTAAGATTCCCCGGCTATGATGAAATCAGAAACAGGAAAGTCAGGAATAAAAAAATAAATCAATGATATACAAGGAGGTCTTGGGGAGTATGGAGATTCGCAAACCAGCCGTGGCAGGGACACTGGAGTCCAGTGACTGCCAGGTCACCGTGGAGCCGGGAGAGGGAAATATTGAGTTCGCGCTTGAGAGCGCTGTCATCAACCAGTACGGAAACCAGATTAAGAGAGTGGTCATGGAGACATTGGGAAATCTGGGCGTGGAGGATGTGAGGATTGCTATTGTGGACAAGGGCGCTCTGGACTGCACCATCAGGGCCAGGGTGGAAGGCGCGGTGTTCCGTGCAGCCGGACAGTATGACAATCTGCCGTGGGGAGGTGCCATCCGATGATAAATTCAGGTAAAAAGAGGCTGAGAAGGACCATGATGTTCCTAAATGCCCAGAAGCCGGGACTGATTAAGGACCCGTATATCTACAGACCGGACTCCATCATGCTGGATTTGGAGGATGCCGTGGCTGAGAACCAGAAGGATGCGGCCAGGTTTTCACTGTACCATGCCCTTAGAACCATTGATTACCGGGGATGCGAGAGGGTGGTGCGCATCAACGGACTGGACACTCCCTACTGGAAGGAGGATATCCGGTGCGCGGTGGCCGGCGGCTGTGACGCTATCCGCATTCCCAAGACAGAACGGCCCGAGGATGTGAGGACAGTGGAAGGCCGTATTGAGGCAGCGGAAAAGGAATTCGGCATACCGGAGGGCCGTACCTTAATCATGGCGGCTATTGAGTCGGCCAGGGGGGTTATGAAGGCCCTCGATATATGCGAGGCGTCGGAGCGGCTTTTTGGCATTGCCCTTTCGGGCGGGGATTATACAAAGGACCTTCAGACCCATATTACAGGGACGGGAATCGAGCTTATGGGCGCCCGGCAGAATATGATTATAGCTGCCAGGGCAGCGGGTGTGCAGTGTTTTGACACGGTTTACACCAATCTGGACGATATGGAAGGGTTCCGCAGGGATGTGGAAACCATACACCTCATGGGCTTTGACGGAAAATCCATTATTAATCCCAGGCAGATAACCATTGTCCATGAAATCTTTACGCCCACCCCCAAGGATATCACCTTTGCGGAAAAAGTGGTGAAGGAGATTGACGACAAGAAAGCCAGGGGAATCGGCGTATTTACGGTTGACGGTAAGATGATTGACATAGCATTTTATGACGGCGCCAGGAGAATCATTGCACTGGCTAAGGCATCCGGCGTTTATAAGGGGGATTTGTAAGATGATGAATGCGGTTGGACGGGACATACCCGAAGAAATATTAAGGCAGACAGGCAAGGAGGTGTTTCAGGGAGTCCACCATTTTGACGGGTACACCTATAAGAAACACGGCCCCATGACACAGTGCGTCATTAACTCCGGGGGCAGCAAGCTGGTGGAAAGCATCCATGATGTACTGGTAAAGTGCGGCATTCGGGACGGCATGACGCTTGGATTCCATCACCATTTCCGGGAAGGTGACTTTGTGGTCAACATGGTCATGGAGGAGGTCCATAAAATGGGAATCAGGGATATCACCATCTGCGCCAGCTCCCTGGGCAAGGCCCATGACCCCATTGTGCCCTATATTGAGGACGGCACCATTACCAATATCCAGTCATCGGGTGTCCGGGGAAAGGTGGGGGAAGCCATATCCGAGGGAAAGCTTAAGGGACTTGCCGTCATGCGGTCCCACGGCGGCAGGGTAAGGGCCATTGAGACAGGGGAAACCGTCATAGATATTGCCTTTATCGGAGCGCCTACCTGTGATGATTACGGCAACTGCCGGGGGATTGGTGGCAAAAGCGACTGCGGTGTGCTGTCCTATGCCATGGTGGATGCATTCCATGCGGATAAGGTGGTGGCCATCACGGACTGCCTTGTGCCCTTCCCCAATTTTCCGGCCCATATCAGCATGACAAAGGTGGACTATGTGGTTGTGGTGGATGCCATAGGCGACCCTGAGAAGATAGCCACCGGGGCAGCCAAACCGACCACGGACATGAGGAAGCTGATGATGGCGGATTACTGCACCAGGTTTGTGGTCAATACCCCATATTTTAAGGATGGGTTTTCTTACCAGACAGGAGTGGGGGGAGCTTCCATCGCCTCTACCATCTCCCTTGCCAAGGTCATGAAGGAGAGGAATATCCGAATGAGGTTCGGGGTGGGCGGACTGACAAAGCCCATGTGCGACCTGCTGATTAACGGCCAGGCGGATTGTCTGCTGGATACCCAGGACTTTGACCTGGATGCAGTGGAAAATCTAAAGGATTTAAAGCATTTCCGCATATCGGCAGGAGCCTATGCCGACCCCTTCAACAAAGGGGCCGTGGTCAATAAGCTGGATTTTGTGATTCTGGCAGCCCTGGAGGTGGACGTGAATTTTAACTGCAACGTGGTGGTTGGCTCTGACGGAGTCATTACAGGAGCCCAGGGCGGCCATCCTGACACGGCGGCCGGTGCAAAGTGCACTATTGTCATCACACCCCTGCTCCAGGGCAGGATACCGGCAGTGTGCACCCAGGTGACCACAGTCACCACGCCGGGAGAGAGCATTGACGTGGTTATTACGGATTACGGCATTGCCATCAATCCCCTCAGACAGGATTTGATTGAGTGCATGAAGGATGTGGACCTGCCTTTTAAGACCATCGGAGAGCTGAGGGACATTGCCTACTCCATAGTGGGCGAACCGGAAAAGGTCCGGTTTACAGATAAGGTGGTGGGTATCATCGAAAGCCGGGACGGAACCATCATGGATGTGGTGCGGCAGGTGAAGAAGTTTGAGTTTACAGAAGAATGAGTCTGCGGAAACGTAAAAATCAGAAAAAGTAGATGAAAATGGCCTGAACCGGGGACCGCTGGGCGGAACCTGGTTCGGGCCGTCTGTCTGTTTAGCTGCCGGACTATTGATAAGGTTACGGAACAAACCGGTACCCCAGGCCCCGTACCGTCATGATATGGGCCGGTTTCTGGCGGTCCTCCTCAATCTTTGAGCGGAGACGGTTGATATAGACCATGATGGCGTTGTCATCCACGGCAATGGTATTGCCCCACACATGCTCGTATATCATTTCTTTGGTGAATACCTGGCCCGGGTGTTTCATGAACAGAAGCATAAGGCTGCTCTCCTTGGATGAGAGGAAGATTTCCCCGCCGTCCTTATAAAAACGCATGGTGGACGTATTGTAAGAAAAGGGTCCGCACTCCAGCTGTTCCGAGCTGTCAGAGGACAGGTTCCTGCTGCGGCGGATTAGCGCCTTGACCTTGGCGCCCAGCACCAGGGGACGGAAGGGTTTGGTGATGTAGTCGTCCGCTCCGATGGAAAGGCCGTAGAGGGAGTCGTAGTCTTCGTTGCGTCCGCTGACAATCATCACAGGGGTCTTGATACCCTGGCTCCGCAGGGCCCTGATGACTTCAAATCCTTCCATGTCCCCCAGCATCACATCCATGAGAATCATGTCATAGGCATGGTTTTTAAGGAGATGCAGGGCGGCCTGCCCGCTGTCCGCCACAGTGGTTTCCAGGTCATTGCTGTGCATTACCTTTTCCAGCAGTTTGCAGATGGACGGGTCATCGTCCACAATCAATACTTTGTCAGCCATAGTTCCCCCCAGAATCTTTTGTTTCCCTGTTTGTTTTTTGATGTAAAATCATTATAATATTAAGGTGGAGACAAGTCAATAAGGGAGTCATTTTACATCATAAGGGGTAGTTTATGAAAGAGAAGAAAAAAGACGGGAAGAGGAACGGATACCTGGCTGCTGCTGCCGGTCTGCTGTGCGCAGTGCTGCTGGCCCTGGCCTTTGCCGGGTTCAGCGTGTGGAATGAATATAAACAGTCCATCATAGATAACCAAAAGCAGCAGATGCTTCTGACCGCCCAGAGCCTGGCGGACAATCTGCAGGTGCTGATTGAGGAATATAAGGCGGACCTGGAGGCTCTGGACGGCATGGCTCTCAGGCGGACTGAGGGGGATGGGGAGCCGGACTGGGCCGTATTCCGGGAGTATGCCCGGGCCCATCATGCATTTGTCTATGACATCATGCTGGAAAATGGGGATGGAGAGGTGGTGCGGAGCATGAAGGGGCATAAGATTACCACCATTTATTCCGTCAGTGCGGTTGATAGCACCATGAAACTGTATCAGGCCAGGCTGGACAACGGGGATATTTATCTGATATTAAAGAAAAAGACCGGACACAACCATTCGATTTCCCTTGTTATTGACGGACAGGCCTATTACCAGAGCATGATTTCCGGTATCCGTCTGGGAACCAACGGCTATGTGGTGGTGAAGGATTCCAGGGGAACCATCCTGATGCACCCGGACCGGGAACAATGGGGAATTGATGTCATATATGGGCGGCGCCACCTGTATCCGGATAAGGACCTGGCCAGCCTGGAGGATATGACAGACAAGCAGAACCAGGGACAGGAAGGCGTATCGGAGTACTATTCCTACTGGTGGACCGAACCTGGTGCGCCAAGGGTTAAGAAGATAAGCGCCTACTCCCCGGCCCCCATAGGCCAGGATTTCCTGGTGGTCAGCGCTGTTATTGATTATGACGATATCTATATCCCCATAGCAGAGGGATTTTTAAAGCTGGTTATGGTGTTTTCAGGCATTATGGGGGCCATTCTTCTTATGGGGGCTTACATGCTCCGTCTGGTGCTCCAGCGGAAAAAGGATACGGAGCAGATTGCCTATCTGACGGAGCTTAACCGCCTGCTGGAGGAAATGCACCAGAGTGAGGAGGCCATTGCCCATCAGCAGAGGCTCCAGATTATGGGGACCATGACAGGAGGCATTGCCCATGAATTCAACAACCTGCTTACGCCTATTATGGGGTATGCGGAGCTGCTGATGATGGACCTGGATGAGGACTGCGGGGAATATGACAGTGCGTCGGAAATCTACGAAGCTTCGGTAAAGGCAAAAGAAATCATACAGCAGATATCCTCCCTCAGCAGAAAGAACATGGAGACAGCCTATAAGAATATGGGGGCGGAGAAAATGATGAAGCGCGCCCTGAAAATGGTCCGGTCCGTATGCCCGTCCAATGTGCACCTGGAAACAGACCTGGATTTCAGGGGAAAATGCATTCTTGGAAATGAAACCCAGATGAACCAGGTTATCCTGAATATATGCGTCAATGCCATTCACGCCATAGGCCATGAGGAAGGCCGGATTCTTGTAAGGGGCAGGACAGCAAAAAAAGGGGAGCTGGAGTCCGGCTGTCATGTACCGGTTTCAGGTACCTGGGATGAATATGTGAGAATCGATATTGAGGATAATGGCTGCGGCATGAGCCAGGATGTGCTGAAGCAGATATTTGACCCGTTTTTTACCACAAAAAAGGGAGGAAAGGGGACCGGACTGGGACTGGCCCTGGTGGAACAAATCATCACCTCCCACAGAGGTTACATATATGCGCAGAGCCAGCCGGGAAACGGCAGCGTATTCCATATTTACCTGCCTGTCAATGAACAGACAGAGCCGGATGGTGAGGAAGCTGGGACGGAGGCCAGAGAGCCGGGGCTGCGTCTTCTCATTGCAGATGACAACCCCAAAGTGCTGGGGCTTCTGGAAAAGAACTTTCACCGCCTTAAGATACCGGTGGTGACAGCCATGGGTTTTGAGGAGGCCGGGAAGCTTCTGAAGACCCGGACCTTTGATGCTGTGGTGGCGGACCAGTACATGGAAGGCGGGAGCGCAGTGGACTTCTGCATGTCCATTCAGGGGCAGTATCCCGGCTTGATAAAAATTGTCATGGCGGACCAGGTGGACAAGGAGCTGGCGGAGGCCAGACAGAGGGGAATGATAGACGGGTACATTGATAAGCCTGTCTCAGACACTTCGATACTGAAAGCCCTCAGGGACTGCGGGCGGGAAATGGAATCTTAACAATCATTCATGTTCCTCTTAATCTGATTTAAGGGACTGACCGTAAGGGTGTAAGGTTGGGCGTTTATACTTGAATCATAAAATAAATGAGAAGAGGAGGAACAGATATGAGTGAGACTATGCTTGCATTGCTGGGCTTTGCGACCATTATCATGATTATTGTTTTGTTGCTGAAAAACGTTACGGTTCCGGCCATTGCTTTCATCGGCGTGTCCACGGTGACAGCCCTGATTCTGGTGCTGACCGGTACATTTACGGTAAAAGAAATGGGGGGATTTATCAAGGCAGGCGTACAGGGGGTGCATTCCACGGCGGCCCTGTTCATTTTCTCGGTGCTGTTTTTCGGAATCATGACAGATGTGGGAATGTTTGACCGCATCATCAATGCCCTGATGAAGAGAGTGGGACACAATGTGGTGGGGGTAGCCCTTATGACCTGTATCATTGCCATGATTGGACATCTGGACGGAGGCGGGGCATCCACCTTTCTGATTACCATTCCGGCCATGCTGCCTGTGTACAAGCGCCTGAAGATGCGCCCGACCACCCTGCTGCTGATTTGCGTGACCGCCATGGGCGTCATGAACCTTCTGCCATGGGGCGGCCCTACCATGCGTACTGCCTCTGTGCTGGAGATTGAGTCCAATGTACTCTGGATGAAGCTCATGCCCATGCAGATTGTAGGTATCGGCATTGCGCTGTTCACTGCTGTGTTCTGGGGTTTTGTGGAGAAGAAAAGGGGCGCGGGCATTGACAGCGGCCTGGCGGCTGATGACTGCGGGATTTCCGGGATTGCAGAGGAGGCAGGGGACCACAGCGACTTGGTCAGGCCGGGAATGTTCTGGTTCAATGTATGTCTGACCCTGTTCATCATTGTGTGCCTTATATGGCTTCCCGTGCCATCCTATTACACCTTTATGCTGGGATGCGTGATTGCCCTCCTGGTCAATTATCCCGGAGCCAGGCTGCAGAACAAAATCATCAAGTCCCATGCAGGTCCTGCCCTGATGATGGCCTCCACCATTCTGGCGGCAGGCGTGTTCCTGGGCGTACTGGAGGACAGTGAAATCATGAATCATATGGCAAATGTGCTGGCGTCCTTCATACCCCAGTCCATGGGCAGGTTCCTGCCGCTTATCATCGGAGTGCTGTCCGTGCCGCTTACACTGATGTTCTGTACGGACTCTTATTTCTACGGGCTGCTGCCTGTGCTGATTGGAGTGGGGAACAAGTTCGGCGTGGACCCTGTACATATCGGCATTGCAATGGTGGTGTGCCGCAACTGCGCCACCTTCATAAGCCCGGTGGTGCCTGCTACCTTCCTGGGTGTGGGACTGGCCGGCGTGGAAATCAAGGACCACATCAGGACCTCCTTCTTCTGGATATGGGGCGTCAGCCTTGTGTGCATGGTGGCGGGACTGCTGCTAGGGGTGCTTTCCGTCAGCTGATGACTGTCAGACAGGAAACAGGCTCCGGAATGTATATCCGACAGGGATATGCATGTCCGGGGCCTGAATTATTTTCTTTATATTTTCCTTTCGATTTTATTACATCGGTTTAGAATTTGGGATTATATGGTATACTAAACCAAATATGTAAATAAGAGTAAGGAGATGGAACAGGATGAGATTCAGAAAATGTGCTGCTGCCGGAGTCCTGGCACTGTCCCTGGTGGCAATCTGTCCCCTGGGCGCCATGGCCGGGCAGACAGCGGGACCGGGGGCAGCGTATCAGCCCTCTGTCAACGGGGTGAACATCTATGTGAGCAAGATGGGGAACACACTGACTTTGAAACAGTATTCCCAGACCATAGGGACCTGGCCCGTTAAGCTGGGACGGCGGTCTGAGACAGGGGACAAGGTGCAGGAGGGGGATGAAATTACGCCCTCCGGCTCATTCTATGTGTGTACGAGAAATGACCAGAGTATATGCTATCTGGCACTGGGACTTTCCTATCCCAATGCCGAGGACGCAGAGCGGGGCCTCAGGGACGGCCTGATTAATGAGGAGCAGTATAATGCCATTGTGGAGGCGAATAAGGCGGGCAGGCAGCCGCCCTGGAACACCCCTTTAGGCGGGGCCATCGAGATACACGGGGACCAGGGAGGCGGAACCTCCGGCTGCATTGCGGTTACAAATGACGTGATGGATATCCTGTGGGAATACTGCCCTCTGGGTGTTCCGGTGACAGTGGGGCCATAGAGCCGGTATCTCCTTCAGCCCTCCTGTGTGCACATCCATGACAAAGCCCCGTATCTCCACGTCCGCCGGCATGAGAGGATGATTCCTTAGAATATCCAGGGAGCGTACCACGGAGTCCTCCGGAGACAGGAAACCATCAAACCAGTTTTCCAGGGAACCGCCTGCTGCCTCAAATGCTTCCATGGACTCCCGGCTGATACCTCTCTGTATCAGGTGTTCACGGATGGTACTGGTTTCCATTCCCCTGACGCCACAGTCCGTATGGGCGATTACCATGATTTTTTCTGCCTTGAGCTCCAGCAGGGCAATGAGAAGGCTGCGGACGGCAGAGTCGTAAGGGTCCAGTACCATTCCGCCTGCATTTTTTATTATTTTTGCGTCCCCGTTTTTCAGCCCCAGGGCAGCGGGCAGAAGTTCAATGAGTCTGGCATCCATGCAGGCCAGGATAGCAAGCTTCTTTTTCGGGTATTTTTCCGCCTGGTATGGGAGATATCCTTTCCCGGCTGTGAATGTCTGGTTATATTGTATGATTTCGTCTATCATGGCTGTATGCCTCCGTGGATGTTTTTTCTCTATTATAGGGTTGGTTCCTTACAGCAGGTACAGGAAAATCCTTAATGATTGTTTAGAAATAGAAAATGAGAAAATGGAAAACAGAGGGCTGGTTCTGGCCAATGCGCCTGCTTTCTGGTATAATACAGGAAAATGAATGGTTTGGAGGGAGAGGAACATGTGCAGGAATAAGAAGAAAAACAACAATGTCTGGCTCCATGCAAGGCCGGTAAGCTCAGCGGCGCCTGCATGGAGTAATAGCGGCCGCTGAGATGAGTGCTGGCTTTGCTTCCTTGGGATTGATGAGTATAAGGAGTGAGCCAACATGAAATATGTTAATGCGAAAGCAGTCCTGCCCCGCCATCTGGTGGAGGAACTGCAGGAATACATACAGGCCGGATATATTTACATTCCGGCCAGGGAAGACCAGCGCAAGGCGTGGGGAGAGCAAAGCGGCTGCCGCAGGGAACTGGCAGAGCGCAACGCCGGAATCGTGGATGCTTACCGGCGCGGGGCATCCCTGGAGGAACTGGGTGATGCGTATTGTCTTTCCGTCCATGCCATTCGCAAGATTGTATATCAAAAGTAAAGGTCAGGGGACTGCGGCTGCGCGGTCCCCTGTTTTTGCGCAGTTCAGGGGAGGATACGGAATAGCTGCGGAAACCATTGTACCAAACCATGCAGAAGAGAACAGTAGATTGCATATCTGCGTCCGCTGGGATAGGATGGAATTATCAGAAGCAGAAAAGAGGTGTCTTAAGATGCAGACTTATGACAGGATACGGGCCGGTTATGGAGAGGCGGATATAACGCCGGTCAGTCCGGTTGAAATGGTGGGATTTTACCGTCCGGACAACCGGTCTCAGGGTGTGAGGGATGCGCTGAGGCTTCAGGCCCTGATATGGGAGAACGCCGGCGTGAGGGGCGGCCTTATTACCATTGACAGCCTGGGCTTTACAGTGGAGCTGTCCAATGTTCTAAGAGACAGGGCTGCGGAGGCGCTTCGCACGGAACGGGAGCAAATCATGGTGTGTTTTTCCCATACCCACAGCGCGCCTAACGGGGCGGCGGAGCCGGATTATTTTAAAATGGTATGCAAGAAAGCGGCGGAGGCTGTCCGGGAGGCAGAAGGAAATATGAGGCCCATGGAGGCGGCCTGGGGAATCGGGGAGAACACTGTTGGGGTGAACCGGAGGAACGAGCCGGACCAGACGGACGGACGGCTGGGAATCCTGAGGCTGGCAGCAGGGGAAGGGCCGGGCCGGGAGGTCCTTCTTGTCCGCGTGACAGCCCATGCAAATGTGCTGACCGGGGATAATTATTTTATTTCCGCAGATTATATTGGGGCTGCAAGGAAACGGCTGGAGGAAACATACGGCTGCCGTGTCATGATGGTGCAGGGGGCCTCCGGAGATATCCGCCCCAGATATCATCAGGATAACCTGGAATACACGGAGATTCACTGTTACGAGATGGCCCGGAACGGATTTTCACAGGAATACAGGAAGAAATATGAATCCCAGAGCCGGCAGGCCCTCAAACAGATGGCAGAGGATATCTGCCGCAGCGTGGTGTCTGTGTATGGTTCACTGGAAATGCAGCCCTTAGAACGGCTGGAACTCCGCTCTTCCTTTTGCCGGTTTGCAGCGGATGTGCCTGATATGGAACGGGCAGCGTATATTGCAGAGGAAGCAAAGCGGGAGGCGGGCATTGACGCAGGGATGTGGCTGGAGGAGGTAAAGAGGCTCAATGAAAAGGGAATCCTGCGCCAGTACGCAGACATTGAGATACAGTACCTTTTTGTCAACCAGGGCTGTCTCTGCGGCGTTCCCAATGAGGTCATGTGCCGGATTGCCATTGATATCCGGAAGGGGGCAGAGGAGCAGCTTCTGTTTTTTAACGGCTATACCAACGGATGCAGCAGCTATCTGCCCACAGAGGAAGAGTATGATAAAGGGGGATATGAGGTGCTCTGGTCCAACCTGATATATTTCCCCTACCACGGCCGGGTTATGCCTCTGAACCGTGATACAGCCGGGAAAATGGCGGACAGGGTAGTGCGGGATTGGAAAAAACGGAAGTAATATAATATGGGAATCAATCATAAAACACAGGGACTGCTGCATCCGTCCATACGCCGGAAGCAGCAGTCCCTGTCATGGGTTTATATGCCCTTTGGTTTGTATTACATCGTGAATCTGTTTCTAGTCGTCTTCCTCAGGTACCAGCTCCGTGGTTTCTTCCTTAGGCGGCATGGCCAGCGAGAAAATGATGAAGCAGACAAAGGCAGCCACCAGACCCGGAATAATGGGCTGGCTGAACTTTATGCCGAACAGCATCCCCTTGGAAATATGCTCCAGGTATACCACCACGATGGTACCGGAAATCAGGGATGCAATGGTGCCTGCTGTGGACGCCTTTTTCCAGTAATGGCCCATGACATACGGGAAGAAGGACCCGGCTGCCCTTAAGGTGAAGCAGAACATCAGGATGGATACAATGCTCTGGGTGTTGAAGAGGGCGATAAACATGGAGGCCACGCCAACCAGACACATAACGATTTTGGTCACCTTCATAACGGACTGGCTGGATGCATCCGGCTTCAGAACTGCCTTGTAAATGTCATTGGCAAAGATAGAGCCTGCGCCAAGGAGGTCGGAGTCAGAGCTGGACATGGTGGCTGAGATGATGCCTGCAAACAGAAGTCCGCATATAAGGGCCGGCATGGTGTTGATGGCCAGAACCGGCAGGGCGTAACGGGCGCCCACGGACTCAAACTGTGCGGAGCTGAACTTGCCCATATTGATTAAGGCCAGCGTGATGATGCCCAGGATGGTAGGAATGAAGGCATAGATGAAATTGACCAGGGCTGCCAGCCATGCGCCGCCCTTGGCTGCCTTTTCATCCCTGGCAGCGTAGAAACGCGACACTGCCTCCTGTCCCACGGAGAAGGTGGCTGTGTACATGATTACAAGGGAGATGATTCCAAACAGGTCATAGCCCTGGAACAGGCTCAAGGTGCCCTCCGGTATATTGGACGCCACATTTCCCCAGCCCCCGGCGTAATTCATGGCAAAGGGAACTGCGATAATCATGCCGATTACAATCAGGAATACCTGGACAAAGTCTGTCAGCGTAACACTCCAGAGGCCGCCCATGATGGAGTAAACCGTAACCACCACGGCAACGATGATGACAGCCACCTGGTAGTCAATGTTCAGCATGGTGGACAGGATGACCGCAGATGCAATAAACTGTCCGGCAGTAAGGCCCACCAGGGGAAGGAGCATGATGACGGCTGTTATGATGCCGCAGGATTTGCCGTAGCGCCTGCGGAAGTATTCAGGAACTGTCTTGACCGTGGCTGCCCTGAATTTGGGTGCAATAAAGCTGAGGATGATGAATGCGATGCCCATGGTGGTTATGTACCAGGACGCACTGAGTCCAAAGCCTGACATACCGTTCTGGACCACGCCCAGGGAACTGCCGCCGCCGATTTCCGTGGCTGCCAGGGTGCCGGCCATGAGAAGCGGTCCCAGGCGGCGTCCGGCCACCATGAAGTCGGTGTTGGTGGAAATTTTAGTGGATGAGTACCAGCCAATCCACAGCATCAAAAGCAGGTAGATGATTACAATGATTGTTACAATTACATTTGAACCCATAAAACCCCTCCTGTTGAAATGATTTTCTTACCATTATTTTACCATAGCAGGAACAGGGGAATAAGGGCCATTTCTGCAGAAATTATACCGAATATGATACTTTGCAGGGGAACTTGACTTATGGCATCAATGCCAATAAAATATAGGATAGGCTGTGGGACGTGCAGCAGTTTTATGGGAGAGGGGGCACTGGGTATGTATGAGGTGGCTATCTGTGACGATACAGAGCAGGAGCGCATTCAGGCAGCGGAATATGCCGGGCGCTTTTTTGACAGGGAAGGCCTGGAGGTTCACATAGATACATATGCTGCCGGAAGGGAGCTTCTGGAGTCAGGAAGGGCGTATGATTTGTATCTTCTGGATGTGCTTATGCCCGGTATGAGCGGTATTGATACGGCGGAAGCACTGGCAGGGGAAGACGGGCAGGGCCATCCTGTGGTGGTGTTTATTACATCCTCCCTGGAATCCGCAGTGGAGGGATACCGGGTGGAGGCGGCAGGATTCATCCTTAAGCCGGTGGAGGAAGAGAATTTCCGGTCCACCATGGAACGGGTGATGAGGCGCAGGCTGGGAGTGAAAAAGGCGGTCCTGTCCGTGGTGCACAACCGGGTGAATGTAGAGCTTCCCCTGGAGCGTCTGGCCTGGTTTGAGAACCGTCTGCACCGAGTCTTTGTGAGACTGACAGATGGGGAAGTACTGGCCATTAACCAAAAGCTGTCCGAGCTGCAGCAGGCTCTTGAATGCCATTCCCAGTTTCTGCGCTGCCACCAAAGCTACCTGGTGAATCTGGATTATGTGGATAAGCTGGAGGATTCCTGCTTTTACATGAGGGATGGGCAGATGATTCCCATATCCAGGAATTTTTATAAACAGAGCAAGAATGCCTATTACCATTACCGGCTGAAGTGAGGTGCCTATGAACGACGCGGCATGTACTGTCTTTATGAACCTGATTAACCTGGCTGTGCGTATGATGCCCATTTTCGTGTGTCTGGAGCCAAAACACAGCTACAGGGAGAACATAGCAGCCATTTCCGCCTACCTGTGGGTTATCATGATATCCATGGAATCTGTATTCCATATCAGCCCTCAGGTCTTTTTTGTGTTCCGGGGCGTATTTTCCTGCCTTTATTTCCTGGTGCTCCTTATCTTTTTTAAGGGCACCCTTCTTAAGAAAGGCTTCCTGTACATATCCGCATGGCTGTTCGCGGTCCTGTCCACATCGCTGAATGAGTTTGCAGCCTGGATGTTAAAGGGGCATGTTTCCCTGACATACGGACAAATCTGTGTGGCGGTATCCCTGCTGTGGGCCTGCGGTTTTTATGTGTTTGTACGGTTCTGGCTGAGGGATAAGGTGGACCGGCTGTTTGACCAGTTATCCAGGCGCTCCTGCTCACTGCTGCTGACGTACCCATCGGTTTCCCTGTTCATTCTTTTTATCGGAAACAACACCATATTTTCATCCCTTTCCCTGGCTGTGCGCGGGCTGGAGGACGTGCTGTTCTACCTGGCACTGTGCATCATGATACTGGTGCTCTATGTGCTGATTTTAAGCAGCACCCTGGAAATCATGTGCAGGCGCAGGACAGAGGAGGAGCTGCAGTTTGCCAGACAGCTTATCAGCCAGCAGAGGGAGCATTACAACCAGACCCTGGATTACATTGAACAGGTGCGCATCATCAAACATGATTTCCGCCATCACATCCATGCCCTTCTGAATATGGACAGGGGAGAACGGACCAATTATCTGATGAACCTGAAACGGGAACTGGACATGACGGCGGAGATGGTGTTCTGCCAGAACCAGGCCGTGAACGGACTTCTCCAGGAGTATGCTGCCAGGGCAAGGCAGGATGGGGTGGAGTTCACTGCCAGGGTGGATTTGTCCGCCCATGTGCCGGTGGATGATTTGACCCTGTGCATTGTCATCGGCAATCTGCTGGAAAATGCCCTGGAAGCATGCCGCCGCCTGTCAGGGCAGCGCTTCATCCTGGTCCAGGCCAGATGGCTGGATGACCACCTGATGATGCTGGTGGAAAACTCCTACAACGGACAGATTAAGAAGAACGGCAGCAGGATTCTGTCCAGCAAAAGGGACGGAGGGCTGGGCATACTGAGCATAAAGCGAATCCTGAACCAGCCGGGGGACGAGTTCGACGTGGATTACAACGACACCACCTTTACGGCCATGGTGAAAATTGTGGACCGGGCCCTGGGATAGAATGGGCAGATATGCTATTGCTTGCTGTCTTTATGAGACTGTAATTTGGACTGGGCATCCATCTTGGACTGGGTATCCAGCAGGTCCCTGGCCGCCTTAATCAGATAATCCTGCAAAGCCGGAGAGAGTTCATCGAAAATATCCAGGAACTCTTTCCACTTTTTTTTATTTTCAAGGAACATGGGTCCGGAACCCGTGCGGAGCCAGGTTTCATTGACACTGAATTGGGAGCAGATGGTCTTAATATTCTGCTCCGTAACAGTGGAACCGCTTTTTTCCATATAGCTTATGGCATTTTGTTTCAACCCGATTTTTTCTGCAAATTCTTTCTGGCTCAGGCCAAGTTTTTTTCTCAATTCCCGTATACGACTATTCATTCAAAATACCTCCAGAATCAAGATATCAATTATTGATAATAAAGTCAAGAAGGCTAGGAAATCATTGCCCGTGAGATTCCGGCGGTAAAGCCCTCGGTACTGACCATCGGCCATGTGGAGGCGGGCTTTGCCTACAATGTAATCCCCTCCGAGGTGCTGATTGAGGGCACCATCCGTGCTCTGGAGGAGGATGTGCGCCAGGAACTGGACAGGAGAATCGGTGAGATTGCCAGGACGACCGCTGAAACATTCCGTGGTGAGGCAGAGTACGAGATGATATGGGGCGCTCCTCCTGTTATCAATGATGCGGACATGGCTGCCCTGGCAGCGGAATGCGCCAGGGATGTGGAGGGGGACAGGGGCATCACCATAGGAGGTGTGGCAGGACGGGTGGTCAGGAAGGAAGAAGGCTACCTTACGCTGGTCATTGATGAGGAAAAGAACGTGACCATGAAAATCGTGCTGTATGCAGTCAATCAGAAGATAAAAGGATTGCAATCTCCTTAAAACCATGTATAATGGTAGATGTAAATAAACGGGGAGCTCACTTAAGTGGGCTGAGAGTAAGCTGTTCATGCTTAGACCCATTACCTGATTTGGATAATGCCAACGTAGGGACCATAGCGGACGATTGCCGGCGGAGCACCTGTTTTGGTGTTCCGCCTTTTTTATGCGCGGGGCGGTTTTGTATGGCATCAGGCATGGGCGCCGGAGCTTCCCGGCGGCGGATTGGGGGCACCACCTTCTGCCGCTTTATAAAATTAATGCGAAAAGGAGAAAGATTATGAAAACAGCATTAACAATCGCTGGAAGCGATTCCAGCGGAGGCGCCGGCATCCAGGCAGATATCAAGACCATGACCGCTCACGGGGTTTACGCCATGAGCGCCATAACGGCATTGACTGCCCAGAATACAACCGGCGTGACAGGAATTATGGAGGTGACTCCATCTTTTTTAAGGGAACAGTTGGACGATATATTTACGGATATTGTTCCGGATGCAGTTAAAATCGGTATGGTTTCCTCCGGGGGCCTGATAGAGGCCATCGGGGACAGGCTGGCATTTTACAGGGCTGCCAATGTGGTGGTGGACCCGGTCATGGTATCCACCAGCGGTTCCAGGCTGATTAGCGGGGAGGCCATCGGGGCGTTAAAGGAAATCCTGCTGCCCATGGCCAGCCTGCTGACTCCCAATATACCGGAGGCAGAGGTGCTGTCAGGAATGACGATACATAATCCCGGCGACATGGAGCTGGCGGCAAGGAATATCGGGGAAGGCTATGGCTGCGCCGTGCTTCTTAAGGGAGGCCACCAGCTGAATGACGCCAACGACCTGCTGTACCGCGGCGGAAACCTTAAGTGGTTCAAGGGCAGGCGGATTGACAACCCCAATACCCACGGGACAGGCTGTACCCTGTCCAGCGCCATTGCCTCCAACCTGGCCAAGGGCATGGATATGGACCTGGCGGTGGAGCGCGCCAAAGCATACCTCTCAGGTGCGCTGGAAGCCCGGCTGGACTTGGGAAAGGGAAGCGGACCAATGAACCATGCATTTGCCATCCGGGGCGAATATTAAGGAGGAATGGGTATGAAGGAAAAGGGAACTTCCGTATTTGCCAACAGCCTCATATGGTTTGGGGCAGGTGTATCCATTGCTGAGATACTGACAGGCACCTATCTGGCGCCTTTGGGATTTGGAAAGGGCCTGGCAGCCATTTTGCTGGGCCATGTGATTGGCTGCGCCCTGCTGTTCATGGCAGGACTGATTGGCGGGTACACCAGGCGCAGTTCCATGGAAACAGTGAAGATGAGCTTTGGACAGAAGGGAAGCCTGCTGTTTTGCGGGCTCAACGTCCTGCAGCTGGTGGGCTGGACCTCCATCATGATTTATGACGGCGGACTGGCTGCCAACGGTATTTTTAACGCGGGCCTGTGGGTCTGGTGCCTTGTAATTGGAGGTCTGATTCTGGTATGGCTTTTGATTGGAATCAGGAATCTGGGAAAAATCAATACAGCGGCAATGGCAGCCCTGTTCGTACTGACACTTCTTCTGTGCCGGGTCATATTTACAGGCAGCGGAGCGCCGGTCCCGGAGACAGACGGTTCCCTGAGCTTCGGGGCGGCTGTGGAGCTGTCCGTGGCCATGCCGCTGTCCTGGCTGCCGCTAATCAGCGATTATACAAGAGAGGCCGAAAAGCCCTTTGGGGCAACGGCAGCCAGCGCCCTTGTATACGGCCTGGTAAGCTGCTTCATGTACGTCATTGGAATGGGCGCAGCCATCTATACGGGTGAATATGATATTTCAGTCATCATGGTCAAGGCAGGACTGGGAATAGCCGGACTTCTTATCATCGTGCTGTCCACCGTGACCACCACATTCCTGGACGCATACTCCGCCGGTGTGTCCAGTGTGTCCATTACAGGCAGGATAAAGGAAAAATGGGCGGCAGTTGCAGTAACCATTGTGGGTACTGCGGCAGCCATGGTATACCCCATGGACAATATTACGGATTTCCTTTATCTCATCGGCTCCGTGTTCGCACCCATGATTGCCATCCAGATTGCGGATTATTTCATTATCAGGCAGGACCATGAGGCGGAGACAGCCAATATAGTGAACCTGGTTATCTGGCTTGCTGGTTTTGTGATGTACCGCATACTGATGCATGTGGATACCCCTGTGGGAAGCACCCTTCCTGACATGGCTGCCACTGTGGCGCTGTGCGTGGTCTGCCGCCGTGTGACGGCTGCCGGCCGTGCAGCGGCCAGTCGGGTCTGAGAGGCAGCGGACTGGTATGAGAAATAGCGGCCAGCCGGGTCTGAGAGGCAGCGGACTGGTATGAGAAACAGCGGCCGGACAGGTCTGAGAGGCAGCGGCCGGCCGGCAGATTTCCCGGTTCACGCTGGCGGAAATTGTGACAAAAGTATGATATTTCTATAAAGTCCTTTACGGGAAGGCATTGCAGGTGTTACAATATGCTCTGGCAGTCCGGGTGACATAACGCCCAGGCGCCTATTACGGGAAAATGGCCGGACATAGGGACGGCGGACTGGTTTTTCCATAAGAAGAGGAGCATAATTTATGAAAAAATGGATGAGTATATGTGCAGCGGCGGTACTGGCAGTTTCAGCCCTGGCCGGATGTAGCACCAGCGCAGGGACCGCAACCACGGCAGCGCAGACCGAGGCAGCCAAGGAAGATGCAGCCAAGGCAGAGACTGCTGAGAAAGAGACAATTAAGACAGCAGAGGCTTCAGAGGGAGCCCGGGATACAGCTTCTGAGGAAATTAAGACAGCAGCAGGAAAACACCATGTAAAGATTAATGTAAAGGATTACGGCACCATTTCCGTGGAGCTATACGGGGATGAGGCCCCCATTACGGTGGCTAATTTCCTGGAGCTGGCAAAGGACGGCTTCTATGACGGGCTTACCTTTCACCGCATCATAAGCGGTTTCATGATTCAGGGCGGCGACCCGCTGGGAACAGGCATGGGCGGTTCCGACCAGGAAATCAAGGGCGAGTTTTCCAGCAACGGAGTGGAAAATCCATTGTCCCACACCAGGGGCGCCATTTCCATGGCACGTTCCCAGATAAAGGACAGCGCCAGCTCGCAGTTTTTCATTGTACATGAGGACAGTACGTTCCTGGACGGGGATTATGCCTGCTTCGGGTATGTGACAGAGGGCATGGAGGTAGTGGATGCCATCTGTGAGGATACAAAGGTGGAGGACAACAATGGTTCCGTGGCAAAGGCCAACCAGCCTGTTATTGAGAGCATTGAGGTAGTGGACTGATAATGGTCCTGACATACGAAAGAATCCGGGATTCCCTGTTTTTGGGACCCCGGATTTTATATTTTTATGAAGAATTCTTACATTTTTGGTTTTTATATTGAAAATATGCAAAAGGGCTGTTATGTTAAGAAGGCGTCCTGCCATATTCAGGCAGGGGCAGAAAATAATGCAGTTAATATCAATAAAAGGCAGGGCAGGATTATTTATGCAGAAATTAAGGAAGAGGACATGGATGGGAAGGCTGGCAGCAGCGCTGGCGGCAGCGGCTGTGCTTGTGCTGGCAGGGGCTTTTGTGTCCCTGGCAGATGAAGGCGGAGACACAGCCCGCTTTGTATCCGGTACAAAAGTCAACGGCGTGGGCGTGGGCGGACTGACCGTGGATGAGGCCAAGGACAGAATCGAAGGCTTTTATGCCGGTGAATACAATCTCACCATCAAGGAGAGAGGCGGACGCCAGGAAACCATAACAGGCACGGATATCGGTTACAAGGTAGCGGTTCCGGAGGGACTTAAGGCCATACTGGATGCACAGAACGCGTCCGGGCGTGTCTCAGGACCGGATGCGGATAACTCCCATACCATGACCATGACGGTGACCTATAGCCAGGAGGCCCTGGAGGCAAAGATTAAGGCTCTGAACCTCATAAGCGGCTCCGGCATCACGGTCACTTCCGATGCCCATATATCCTCCTATGAGGAGGGACAGCCTTTTTCCATTATACCGGCTGTCCAGGGGAATAATGTGGACGAGGCCAGGACCACAGAGGTGATTACGGCAGCCGTAAAAGCAGGCCAGAGCTCAGTGGACGTGGACAGCGCGGGCTGTTACTACCAGGTAAATGTATGGGAGACAGATGAGAATCTTATGGCCCTGTGTACACGTATGAACCAGTACCGCGATATGAGTATCAGCTATGTATTCGGCGAGGAGCGGGAGACTCTGGGCGGGGATACCATAGCTACCTGGGTCACAGGAAGCCAGGACGGGGTTGTGACGGTTGACATGGAGAAAATTACGGCCTTTGTGACAGAGATGGCCGCCAGAAGGGATACAGCAGGAACCGCCCGTATATTCCATACAGCCACTGGCAAGGATGTGGAGCTGACAGGCCCCTATGGCTGGAAAATAGATGTGGCAGGCGAGGTGCAGGCCCTGGCTGCCCTGATTCAGGCAGGCCCCGCAGCTGCTCCGGCGGACAGGGAGCCTGTATATGCACTGACGGCAGCCAGCCGTACTGCTCCTGACTGGGGCGCCACCTATGCGGAGGTGGACCTGACGGGCCAGCATGTATATATGTTCCAGGAGGGAAACCTGGTGTGGGACGCGCCCTGCGTCACGGGAAATATATCCAAGAATTACGACACGCCCGCAGGCATCTACAGTCTGACCTACAAGGAAAAGGACAGGATACTGAGGGGGGCCAAGAAGGCGGACGGCACCTATGAGTACGAGAGCCATGTGGATTACTGGATGCCTTTTAACGGAGGCATTGGTTTCCATGATGCCACATGGAGAAGCAAATTCGGAGGCACTATTTTCCAGACCAGCGGAAGCCATGGCTGTATAAACCTTCCCCCGGAAAAAGCCAGTATACTCTATGACCTGATTTATAAGGGCATGCCTGTGCTCTGCTACCAATAACAGAGGGCAGCGCAATGGCCAATCCCTGTCCGGCATAAATTCAAACCAGCTATATAATAAAATCAGTGATATGCGGATGGCCCTGCCATCCGCATTGTTATTTGCCTGACCTTTTTCAATATTTTCTATATAAAGCGCCGCCATTGTATGTTTTGGAGCTTTGCCCGGATTTTTATTGCAGCTGTCCCACAAATTCCTTTACCTGATTCACGTCCCTGCCGCCAATCACTATATAACGTACATTCTCATAGATAAAACAGGCAAATACCCCGCCGCCGGATGATGTGATAAGAGCCACAGGTATGTCCAGCGCCGGGTGGCAGAAGGTTTCCATTTCCATTTCCGTTTCCTTCCCCACAACCCCAAAGGCTCCCAGATACCCATCAGAACCGGTCAGGAAATCCATATCGTAAGACATATAAACCGGCCGGCCACCCGCATCATTATATGCAACAGAAACAGATATGGAGGCAGATTCATTATAATCAAAATACTGCAGGGAGATGGGCCGGGGGCCGCTGCCCAGTGCCAGCCGGTACGGTTCACTATATTCCAGCAAATCCAGCCCTAAGTCATCCTCAAGCGCCTGAAAGGATGTGTAATATTTGCACAGGTTTTCGTCCAGACCCTGGACTCTGCCTGTGTTGAGGGAACGGGCAGCACCCAAATCAACAGAGTCATCGGGGGTCTTTACTATACCGCTAAGATAGCTGTTGATTTTTGACGCCAGGGAGGTTATCTCTCCCGGGAAAGCAAAGGCGGCTATCATGACGGCCAGGGCTGCGGCTGCAATCATCCTTCCTTTTTTACCTGAAAACAGAGGGGAAATCCGCTTACTGTCCAGGAACTGCTGGTTCTCAGAGGCGGAAAATATCATGGCCTCTTCTATGAGTTTTTGGTCTATACTGCCAATTTCCTTAAACAACTCCGTTGATTTCATAGATGTGCTCCTTCCTGTTCAAGATACATTTTCAGCGATTTCCGCATACGAAAAAGCAGGGATTTCACATGGCTTTCACTCATACCGGTCACAGCTGCAATGGAACGAATCGTATCCCCATACCAATAGCGGCGGATAAAGAGAACCCGCTTCTGCTGCTCCTGCTCCCACAGAAATCGGCTGATTAATCTGGCTGTCTCCCCTTTTTCATACTGTACTTCCGCACTGTCTGCCCACACGGCGCACTCATCCAGTTCAGACAGCAGACGGTTCAGATTCTTATTCCTCATTTTCGCATGGTTATAATCATAACGGTCCAGGGCAATGTTGCGTGTGATGCGCCCCAGATAAACCGACAGCCTATCAGGCCTGTCCGGAGGAATGCGGTTCCAGGCGGCAAGCCAGGTATCATTGAGGCATTCCTCCACATCCTCCCTGTTCTTTAGAAGGTTCCAGGCAATCCTCCTGCAATATGAACCGAATTTTTCCGACGCCTCAATGACAGCCCGTTCAGAGCGCTGCCAGAACAAATCTATCATATCCTGCTCGTTCATATCTCACCTCCTGATATATAAGTGCAGGGTTCGCTTTGGATAATCTGCCATGTACACGGCCGGCAGTAAATACAGGAATTCCCCCCTTTACTAATAGAGTAGGAAACAGGCATGGATTGGTTGCACATGAACGGCATTTTATTTTTTTTTGCCTTCCTTCTTTGTAAAATACCGACCGCACAGAATTCTGAAGAAACCCTATTGTATATTATGTATGTACGGTTCACGGATTCCGGTGTTATTTTCTACTTGCAAATTGCAGGTTAAGAGAGTACATTATTGGGATGAAATTCATGGAAACAGAGAGGAATACATACATGGCCGCAAATGTGACAAAGGATATGACTGAAGGCTCCCCGGTAAAACTGATACTGGGATTTTTCATCCCCATGCTGTGCGGGCTGCTGTTCCAGCAGCTGTATAATATGGCGGACACCATCATCGTGGGCAAGTGCCTGGGCGTCAGGGCCCTGGCAGCGGTGGGCTCCACCGGCTCCATCAACTTTATGATAATCGGTTTCTGCCTGGGAGTGTGCAGCGGCTTTGCCATTCCGGTGGCCCAGAAATTCGGTGAAAAAAACGAAAAGGCCCTCAGGCGGTTCGTGGCCAACAGCGCATGGCTGGCAATCCTGTTTTCCGTGGTCATGACCGTGGCCGTATGTCTGTTATGCCGAAACATCCTGGAGCTGATGCAGACGCCGGAGGATATCATCGACGGGGCTTACAGCTATATCTTTGTGATTTTCCTGGGGATTCCGGCCACCTATCTCTATAACCTGCTGTCCTGTACCATACGTTCCCTGGGAGACAGCACCACCCCTCTGATTTTCCTGGTGTTCTCTTCCGTGGTGAATGTGGCCCTGGACTTTTTTACGATTCTGGTCCTTAAGATGGGGGTGTCGGGAGCTGCCTGGGCAACCATCACGGCCCAGGCAGTGTCGGGAATCCTGTGTCTGCTGTATATGAGAAAAAAATTCACCATCCTTAAGATGAACGATGACGAGTGGAGACCGGATGCCCATTACATGAAGATTTTATGCAACATGGGGATTCCCATGGGACTGCAGTATTCCATCACAGCCATAGGAAGCGTAATCCTGCAGACCGCAGTTAATTCTCTTGGCTCCATGGCAGTGGCCGCAGTCACCGCGGGCAGCAAAATCAGCATGTTTTTCTGCTGTCCCTTTGATGCCCTGGGCTCTACCATGGCCACCTACGGAGGACAGAATGTGGGAGCCAGAAAGCTGGACCGTATTGACCGGGGCTTAAAGGCAGGGGCTGTTATGGGCTGTGTCTATGCAGTGATAGCCTTTGCCGTGCTCTGTTTCTTCGGCGAATGGATTGCCCTGATGTTTGTGGATAAGGGAGAAGGGGAAATACTGAGGAACACACGCCTGTTTCTCATGGGCAACAGCCTGTTCTATATCCCTCTGGTGTTTGTCAATGCGGTCCGCTTCATGATTCAGGGACTGGGATATTCCAGGCTGGCCATCATTGCCGGTGTATGCGAGATGGCGGCGCGTTCCTTTGTGGGCTTCTGCCTGGTGCCTGTGTTTGGCTACATAGCTGTGTGCATCGCCAGCCCGGTGGCCTGGATAGCCGCAGACCTGTTTCTCATACCGGCTTACCGCCATGTGATGAAGAGCCTGAACAAGCTGTTTTACGGCAGGAGCCGGGCAGCGGGCGGGGCAGAATAATTTGCGGCAGGGCCGCAGGTGGAACCGGAGTAGTCCGGATGTCATCAAAGAAAGCTGCAGGAGAAAATCCCATGGAGGATAATCCTGCAGCTTTTTCATTTATGAATGTGAAATTGTCATACATCCTTTACTCCCGGATACCTGCCGGGGTTCGCTCCCAGGGAAGTACGGGCTGAAGCTTGTAATCCACAACCAGGTCCTTGCGGCTGTAGAGCCTGCGGAAATTGCCCAGTATCCGCTTCATGACCATCTCTCCCTTTTCCATGGTCACAGTAGGAAGGAGGATAATGTACTGGCTGATGCTGTAGCGGGTGTACACGTCGCTGCACCGCAGGGAATCGCGGATGGCACTGTTCAGATGCTCCATGGCCTTGCTGAGGACCGTTGTTTTGGGGACCCGTCCATCCAGGTCGCCGATGGTGAGCAGACACAAATAGATGGAATCACCTGTGCGCTCAATGGCCCTGCGTTCCAGCTGGAACAGGTCATGGAATACGGGATATTCACAGTAAAATGCACCTCCGGAGGCTTCCTCCTTAAGGGTTTCCTGTATGGAATCCAGATTGGTGTTGATGCCCTGTTCCTTGCTGCGGATAGCCTTATACAAATCCTTAAAATGGTCTGACGGCGAGATGGAGAATTCATTATAAAACAGGTCCAGGGTATGGTTGTATTCTTCAATGGCCTGGCTGGTGTGGCCGTCCCTGTAGAGGGAGTAAACCAGGTGATAGTGGAATTCTTCATCAAAGGGTTCAATTCCCACAGCTGTCTGGCAGATGGAGGTTATCCTGGAGAAGTCTTCCTTCTTAGTAAGCAGCTCCACTGTCTTATAGACCAGCTTCTGGTACAGGGAATGGTAGTATGTACTGATGGGGATGACCCAGGATTCATATTCGGATTTGGGAAGGAAATCCCCCTTGTACAGCTCCAGCCCTTCAAGGCACAGCTCCAGGGCTTCATCTTCTCCCATATCCTGATTCAGCACCCGGGTGCAGATGGACTCAAACTGGTCAATGTCCAGGACAGATGGATAATCCTGTGTCCAGCAATAGGAGCCCCGCTGCTGGACCAGCAGCTTCTGGGGAGGAATCCCCAGGGGTTCAAGCAGCTTGCGGCTGCGGAACATCAGGGTCTTCAGGGCGCCGCCCGGGTTGACGCCGGGGTCGTCGGCCCACACGATGTTGATAAGTTCGCCGGGACTGATGGATTTCTTCTGGAATACAACCAGATATTCCAGGAGACACCATGGCTTTTTTGACTGGTTGCTGTTGTCGGTTATCTCTTTATCGCCAACCCTGAGGGAAAATCCGCCCAGGGTTTTTATATAAATTGTTGGTCTGTCTTCCATAACGGATGCATTCATGTCTGCTCTCCTTTGCAAAAGCGGGGTCACTCTAAGATAAGTATACTAACCAGAACCATAATTGTCCAGAAAAAAAATACATAAAAAAGTAGTGCCCTGTACTTTTGTAACCGGATTGTAACCGGAGGCTGTTATAATGATAACAGGTTTAATGGGATTACTATGTCAATTTATTAGAGAAAAGCAGGTGAATATATGTCGATTGCAAAAACAGGGGCCCTACCGGATTCATACAAATATGTAAATGTAGCCATTGACAGTTTTGATGGCCGCCTGTTACAGGGGAGGCTTTATCATGACAGCCTGGAGGAGGCAATGCCCTTTGGCTGTATCTCAGAGATGGCCATCTGCCTGGAAAACCTGTACGATGAACTCCGCTATCCCATGAAGAGTGTGGACCAGAGGTCCTTTGTGGGGATGAACCACGCCGGGGTATCCTTGCGGTGCGGGGATGAGTCCGGAAAAAAGCGGATACAGGGAAAACTGGCCGAGTTCAGTCTTCATGTGAAATACAGGTTTCATTCCACATGGCAGGGTGATATAATGGATTTGAGAAACGGCAGCACCTATTCCTTTCAGAGCTTTTTGGAGCTGATGGATTATCTGGACCGTTCTCTCGGATGCGGAAGTGATATCATCCACGGCCTGGGCAAGCGGATGTGTGAGGTGGCTGTGCGGAATTTCAGTCATTTCGTCATGGGCGGGGACGTATCCCATCCGGCGGTGCCGGACCGGCGGGAATTTGCCAGTGAGTTTGAGCTCAGGGATGAAGTGGAACGCCTCCTTCTGCCTCTTCCGGAAGGAGAGGAGAAGGGCAGCATCATCATTCCCAGAAGCGTCATGGTCAATGCAGAAGGCTTTGGTCCCATGACCTTTGTCATAAGGGTCATGTTCAGACGGAACGCCACCTGGCAGGGAACCATCTGCTGGAAGGAGAAGCGCAGGCAGATTAGTTTCCGCAGCTTTTTGGAGATGCTGCTTCTGATACAGGAGGCAGTGGCTGACAGCGAAGGATGGAATGGGGAGCTTAAAGCGGCCTCCGGCCATATGGGATGACAGCAGGAAAGGACATATAATCATCTATGAATCAGAAAAAAGGAAATAGCAGGATACGGGGCGTCATCATCCTTGTATTGCTGGCCATCATGCTGGTAAGCGGCGCCATGAGCGTCCACAGCTGGCTGGAGGACAAGAGGACCAGGGAGGAATATGAACGGCTGGCCGAACTGGCCAGGGAGACAACCCCGCAGCCGTCCGCAGAGGCAGTGACAGAGCCCGGCCCTGCGGAGCCGGAGACAGAACCCTATGTATCCCCAATTAACTTTGAGGAACTGATGAAGGAGAATCCGGATACCATTGGATGGATTCGTGTGCCGGATACCAACATCGATTATCCCATTGTACAGGGAGAGGACAACGATTTCTACCTGAATCATGATTTTTACGGCAAGGAGAATATTGCAGGCGCCATTTACCTGGACTTCGAGAGCCAGGGCGATTTTGTGGGACGCAACAATGTGCTGTACGGCCATAATATGAAGAACGGAAGCATGTTCAAGGATGTAAACCGTTATAAGGACGAGGCGTATTTTAAAGAGCACCAGTTTTTCAGCATCTATACGCCTGACCGGGAAATCAGGTTAAAGGCAGTGGCTGCCTATTACGGGGAGGCCCAGCCCATTGTGCGCAAGACCAGGTTCAAATCCCAGGAATCCTTTGACGCCTTTGTGCATGAGATGGTGAAGCCCTGCGGCTACAGCCAGGAGATTACATATCCGGCCAGGACACTGTATACTCTGGTTACATGCAGCTACGAAATCAACGATGCCAGGACGTTCCTGTTTGCCGTGGAGGTGGATGAGGACGGAAATCAAATCCAGCCTGATGATGCATTCTTACAGCGCATGGATGAACTGATGGGGGACAAGGCCGGGGAAGGGACCCAGGAAGCCGGTCAGGAAACAGCAGCCGGAACAAAGGAAAATAAATAGCAGAAAGTGATTATATATGACAGCCATGAATTCCCAGTTAAAGGATTTATGGCTGTTTTTACAAGTATTTATACCTTTTTCCTGCATAAAAAAACGTATTTGGGTATTGGAAAACAGGACGAGTTATGTTATACTTAGCACGTTAGGCGCATGTATGCTTAAGAAATGAAAGTGCGCCGTGTTTAATAGGGCAAGGTTTTAGCTGTTTAGGGATTGCCGGTCATCAGATGACAGTGGAGTCATACCTGTGTGGATGGGTGTGGCTTTTTTCTTAGACAGTAAAGCCGGGAATATTTTTAAGAGGAGAGATTATTATGAAAATGAGTGCAAAGAAAGTTTTAGGCCTGATTCTGGCCGGCGTCCTTGCTGCCGGTTCCCTGACAGCCTGCGGCGGAGGCAGTACAGCAGCAACAGCAGCAGACACAAAGGCAGAGACAGCAGCTGCAGCCGGCGATGCCAAGGCAGAGGGCGACGCCGCAGCCGGTACCACGGCAGCCGCAGACAGCGGAGAGAAGAAGACGCTGCGCGTGGCCATGGAATGTGCATACGCGCCTTACAACTGGACGCAGCCGGATGATTCCAACGGTGCAGTGGCTATTGCTGACAGCAATGAGTTTGCTTATGGATATGATGTTATGATGGCAAAAAAGATTTGTGAGGAACTGGGATATGACCTGGAAATCGTACGTCTGGACTGGGATTCCCTGATTCCGGCTGTCACCACAGGACAGGTTGACTGTGTTATCGCAGGACAGTCCATTACCTCCGAGCGCCTTCAGGCAGTGGATTTCACTGAGCCATATTACTATGCAACCATCGTTACTCTGGTAAAGGAAGGCAGCAAGTATGCAGATGCCAAGAGCGTTGCAGACCTGGCGGGTGCCACCTGTACGTCCCAGCAGAGCACCATCTGGTACAACACCTGTCTGCCTCAGATTCAGGATGCCAATGTACTGGCTGCAACTGCCAGCGCTCCTGACATGCTGATGTCCTTAAACGCCGACAAGTGCGACCTGGTTGTTACTGACCAGCCTACAGGCAAGGGCGCTCTCATCGCTTATCCTAACTTCAAGATGATTGAGTTTGGCGGCGGCGATGCTGATTTCCAGGTAACGGATGAAGATATCAATATCGGTATTTCCTTAAAGAAGGGCAATACGGAGTTAAAGGATGCCATTAACAGCGTCCTCACAAAGATGACAAAGGATGACTTCTCCAAGATGATGGACGAAGCTATCTCTGTTCAGCCTCTGGCAAATTAATACGCAGGTTCATCTGCAGAGGGATAAGCAACTGATTTGCAGAAAGATGGCATTGCCGGCAGGCGAAAGTACGTTAAAGAGTAAGGAGAAGGGATATGCCAACAGACTTTTTCGGCCGTGTTATGGTCGTATTCAACCGATACGGTATGTCAATGCTCCAGGGCGCAGGCGTCAGCCTTAAGATTGCCCTGGTAGGTACCCTGGTGGGCTGTATCATAGGCTTTGCCGTGGGTATAGTCCAGACCATACCGAATGAACGGGGAGACAACCCGGTAAAGAGGGCTGTACTCTGGGTCGTGAAACTGATTCTGAACGCCTATGTGGAGTTCTTCCGCGGAACACCCATGATGGCCCAGGCCATGTTTATTTATTACGGGCTTCTGCCCATGTTAGGAATCAATATGTCCATGTGGGGCGCTGCTTATTTTATTCTTTCCATCAATACAGGCGCTTACATGGCTGAGACGGTCCGCGGCGGAATTCTTTCCATTGACCCGGGACAGACAGAGGGAGCAAAGGCCATCGGCATGACCCATGTACAGACCATGCTCTATGTGATTCTGCCCCAGGCTCTGAGGAACATCATGCCCCAGATTGGCAACAACCTGATTATCAATATCAAGGACAGCTGCGTGCTCTCTGTTATCGGCGTCACGGAGCTGCTGTATAAGACCAAGGCAGCAGCAGGAGCCCTGTACATGAATTTCGAGGCATATACCATCACCATGATTGTATATTTCATCATGACATTCACCTGTTCCAGAATCCTGCGCTGGTGGGAAAACCGGATGGACGGCGCGGACAACTACGACCTGGCCACCACCGATACCCTGGCCCATACCAGCGGTATGTACCGGTTCCCGGATGAGAAGGATAAGAAGAAGGAGGATGCGCGATGAAAGGAGACAGAATATTAGAAATCCGTCATTTGAGCAAAACCTTCGGTACCAATCCCGTGCTCAAGGATATTGACTTTTCAGTCAGCAGCGGAGATGTGACCTGCATCATCGGAGCTTCAGGTTCCGGAAAATCCACCCTGCTCCGATGTCTGAATCTTTTGGAGACGCCTACCACAGGTGAAATCATGTACCATGGAACGGATATTGCCGATAAAAAGGTTAATGCGCCCCAGTACCGCTCCAAGGTGGGCATGGTGTTCCAGAGTTTTAATCTGTTCAACAACATGACTGTGCTGGAGAACTGTATCATCGGACAGGTAAAGGTTCTTAAGAAGAACAAGACAGATGCCCATAAGAATGCCATGTACTACCTGGAGAAGGTGGGGATGGCTCCCTATATCAATGCAAAGCCCAGACAGCTTTCCGGCGGACAGAAACAGAGGGTGGCCATAGCAAGGGCATTGGCCATGGAACCTGAGGTACTGCTTTTTGACGAGCCCACATCTGCATTGGACCCGCAGATGGTGGGCGAGGTGCTGGAGGTCATGCGCAAGCTGGCCGGAGAGGGCCTTACCATGATTATCGTCACACACGAAATGGCTTTTGCCAGGGATGTATCCAGCCATGTGGCATTTATGGCCGGCGGCGTGATTGTGGAGGAGGGAGAGCCCTCCCAGATATTCGGTTCGCCTAAACAGCTTCAGACCCAGGAGTTTTTGAGCAGGTTTATGCACGGGTGATTGCGGTTGGCGGATGCAGATACAGATTATAAGATTGCAGTTGGCAGATGCAGACTGCAATAGCAGTATAATAGTATGACAGATGAGATGGAAACGGAGCGGAGGCAGATGTCCCGGCTCCGTTTTTATTTGTGCCGGGCTGCTGCTTTATTCCTTGTCTGATGAGACAGCCTTGGTTACATAGGGATAGAGATCCTCATAGGCTTCCTTTTCCGCCTCGTCCTGAGGCAGGGAAGGTATCAGGCCTGTACAGTCCATGGTGGAGCAGGCTTGTATGTCAACGTCAAAATCGTCTTTTTCCTTGTGTTCCAATTGGATTTCACCTCCTTGTGGTGTGTTTTTGATTGATTCTCAAATATAGTTTGCGCCAAGGCAGAGGACTCATACTGGTAAATTGAAAGCAGGGCAGCCATTTCTTTCAAAATAGCTGTCCTGCTCAGGGGGATTTTGAGATATCATGTTATTTCTGGTTTTTTTCCTTTAGAGCAGCCTCAATAAATCCTTTAAATAAGGGATGGGGCCGGTTGGGCCTGGATTTGAGCTCGGGATGGGCCTGGGTGGCAATAAACCAGGGATGGTCCGGAAGCTCTATCATTTCCACAATCCGTCCGTCAGGGGACAGGCCGGAGAGCATCATGCCGCATTTTGCAAGCGCTGTCCGGTAGTCGTTATTGACCTCGTAGCGGTGTCTGTGGCGCTCATGGATGGTGGACTCATTGTACAGTCCATAGGCTTTGGAGGTCTTGTCCAGGACACAGGGATAGGAGCCCAGCCGCAGGGTGCCGCCGATGTCCTCCACTCCGTTCTGCTCCGGCATGAGATGGATAACGGGATGGGTGGTGGCGGGATTCAGCTCCACGCTGTGGGCGTCTGCGTACCCGGCCACATTTCTGGCAAATTCCACAATGGACAGCTGCATTCCCAGGCAAAGTCCCAGGAATGGTATGCTGTGTTCCCGGGCATACTGGATGGCGTAAATCTTTCCGTCGATGCCGCGGTCGCCAAAGCCGCCGGGAACCAGGATGCCATGGATGTCTTTGAAGATTTCAGAGGCATTTTCCGGGGTGACTGTCTCGGAGTCCACCCATTTGATATGGACAGAGGCACGGTTGGCAACGCCTCCGTGCTTCAGGGCCTCCACCACGGAAATGTAGGCATCGTGAAGCTGGATGTATTTGCCTACCAGAGCAATAGTCACATCCTGTTCCGGATGCTTCCATGCGTCTATCATGGCCTTCCAGTCTGTCAGGTCCGGTTCAGGGCAGGGCAGGTCCAGGCATTCACAGGCAGACTGGGCCAGATGCTCTTCCTCCATTACAAGGGGGACTTCATAGAGCACGTCCACATCCAGGTTCTGGAGTACGTGATGTTTGGGAACATTGCAGAATTGGGCGATTTTCGTCTTGATGCCGTCGTCCAGGGGGAGTTCGGAGCGGCAGACAAGGATATCGGGCTGGATGCCCATTCCCTGAAGGTCTTTTACGCTGGCCTGAGTCGGCTTGGTCTTAAGCTCTTCTGAGGCTTTCAGATAAGGGATAAGAGTTACATGGATGATGCATGTGTTGCCGGGGCCTGCCTCATGCTGGAACTGGCGGATGGCCTCCAGAAAGGGCTGGCTTTCGATGTCGCCTACCGTGCCGCCGACCTCGATGATGGCGATTTCCGTTTCCTTTTCCGTGTAGTTGCGGTGAAAACGGCTTTTGATTTCGTTGGTAATATGGGGGATTACCTGTACGGTTCCGCCGCCGAAGTCTCCGCGGCGTTCCTTTTGCAGGACCGTCCAGTAGACCTTGCCTGTGGTGACGTTGGAGTTTCTGGTAAGGCTCTCATCGATGAAACGCTCATAGTGTCCTAAGTCCAGGTCTGTCTCAGCGCCATCGTCCGTCACAAAGACTTCTCCGTGCTGCACCGGGTTCATGGTGCCGGGGTCGATGTTGATGTAGGGGTCGAACTTCTGCATGGTCACTTTGTAGCCTCTGGCCTTTAACAGACGGCCAAGGGATGCTGCGGTGATGCCTTTTCCCAGGCCGGATACTACGCCGCCGGTTACGAATACGTATTTGACTGGCATGATTGGGGATACCTCCTTTTCTTGTTGTGGGTGTCGTGTGACTTGTTTGATATAGTATCAAAAAAATAACTGAAACATTATACATCCTCATTGAGAATAAATCCAGGACTTTTTGTAAAAATTTAAGAAAATTAATTGTTCTTTTCTTGATTTATGGGGAGACTGACACTATAATGGTAGAGAATGGGTTTTTGTTGGGAATTGATAGATGGCCCATTCAGAGGGAGAATTTGTACAATATGGATAATAATAACAAACAGGACCCGAATATGAAGAGTAACTGGCAGACCATAACCATGCTGGTGGTGGCGGCCATACTCACATTTATCGTGGTCAGCAGTATGAACAACTATCTGAATTCCAAGAAACGTCAGGAGTTGTCCTATAATGAGTTCGTCCAGATGGTGGAAGCGGGCGAGGTGGATTCCATCAAGGTGGGCAGTACGGAAATCACGGTTATCCCTAAGAAGGGTAATACTAAGTATTCCCAGAATCTGGATTATTATGTGGTGAGACTGGAAGGCGATTATGATTTTGTCAGCAGGATACTGGATAATAACGTGGTCACCAACCGCGAGAAGAGCGACAGCAGCACCCTTCTTCTGGTCCTGCTGAATTATGCGGTCCCATTCCTGTTCCTGCTGTTCCTCATGAACTTCACCATGAAGCGCATGGGCGGTGGCGGAATCATGGGTGTGGGCAAGTCCAATGCCAAGATGTACGTCCAGCGGGAGACCGGCATCACCTTCAAGGACGTGGCCGGTGAGGACGAGGCCAAGGAGTCGCTGACTGAAATCGTGGATTTCCTCCACAATCCGGGCAAGTACACCAAGATTGGCGCCAAGCTGCCTAAGGGAGCTCTTCTGGTGGGCCCTCCCGGAACAGGTAAGACCCTGCTTGCCAAGGCAGTGGCAGGAGAGGCCCATGTGCCCTTCTATTCCCTTTCCGGTTCTGACTTTGTGGAGATGTTCGTGGGCGTGGGTGCGTCCCGTGTCCGTGATTTGTTTAAGAATGCCACTGAGAATGCACCCTGTATCATCTTCATTGATGAGATTGACGCCATTGGACGCAGCCGTGACAGCCGTATGGGCGGCAACGACGAGCGTGAACAGACCCTGAACCAGCTGCTCTCCGAGATGGATGGTTTTGATTCCACCAAGGGACTTCTGGTACTGGGCGCCACCAACCGTCCGGAGGTTCTGGACCCGGCCCTTCTCCGTCCGGGACGTTTTGACCGCCGCGTGGTGGTGGATAAGCCGGACCTTAACGGCCGTATCAACATACTTAAGGTGCATTCCAAGGATGTGCTCCTGGATGAATCCGTAGACTTTAAGGAGATAGCTCTGGCCACCTCGGGCGCTGTGGGCGCGGACCTGGCCAACATGATGAACGAGGCAGCCATCAATGCGGTTAAGCACGGGCGCAATGCCGTGTCGCAGAAGGATTTGTTTGAGGCAGTGGAAGTGGTGCTGGTGGGCAAGGAAAAGAAGGACCGCATCATGAGCAAGGAAGAACGCCGCATCGTGTCCTATCATGAGGTTGGCCACGCCCTTGTGAGCGCGCTGCAGAAGCATTCCGAGCCAGTGCAGAAGATTACGATTGTGCCGAGGACCATGGGCGCTCTTGGATATGTCATGAATGTGCCTGAGGAGGAGAAATACCTCAACACCAAGAAGGAGCTGGAGGCAAGGCTGGTAGAGCTGATGGCAGGCCGCGCT
Source organism: Clostridium sp. 1001271st1 H5 (assembly GCF_005845215.1). Taxonomy (GTDB): domain Bacteria; phylum Bacillota; class Clostridia; order Lachnospirales; family Lachnospiraceae; genus Enterocloster. Next base: position 94,294 of record NZ_SPHO01000009.1, on the reverse strand, counting down.
GCGGAGGAAATCGTATTTGAGACCGTTACAACGGGAGCAGCCAATGATATCCAGCAGGCCACCAACCTGGCCAGGGCCATGGTGACTCAGTATGGTATGTCTGAAAAATTCGGACTCATGGGACTTGAGTCCCAGGAGAACCAGTATCTGACAGGCCGTGCCGTATTGAACTGCGGCGATGCTACGGCAGCCGAGATTGACCGGGAGGTCATGAAGATACTGAAGGATTCCTACGATGAGGCAATACGCCTTTTAAGCGATAACAAGGATGCCATGGACCAGATAGCGGCATTCCTCATTGACAAGGAGACAATCACAGGTAAGGAATTTATGCAGATATTCCGCAGGGTAAAAGGCATTCCGGAGCCGGAAGAAACCAAAGAGGCTGAGGATAAAGCGTTACCCGGTGAGAAGAAGGATGCTTTGGAAACGGACCAGGAATCGCAGGCAGTCCAGGACAGGCAGATGGGCCAGGAGGCGCAGCCGGACCAGGACGGGCAGATGGGCCAGGAGGCGCAGTCTGACCAGGAAGCGCGTATGAACCCGGACACACAGCCGAATCCGGGAACCCGGCCAGGGCCGGAGGATTCAGACAGGTTTAATGATTCAGAAAAGAAGCCGGAGGATACAATGTGGAGCCATCCCGGCAATGACAGGAATCAGTAGAATCTGCCAATCCATAGGACAGTAATATCAGACGGAAATGATAAAGAATAACAGGCGCCAATGCTGCTGGGAAGCAGTGCTGGCGCCTGTTTTGCACGGCGGGCAGTCTGGTTTGTACATTGCCGTATGTCTGTAATTTTTAGCAGAAAATGGTAAGACAGCCGGATTGCCCTTGTACCGGGGAGGATTATTTAGTATAATAATACATATAGCAACCAATGTCCGTACCATTGTAAAAGGGGGCGTTTTTATGGATAATAAGTATGTTAAGATACATACCACCGGCTGTAATGCACCGCTTAAGATTACACCGGGTCACTTTGCCACCAACCATGCCCATATCAATTATTATCTGGATATGACAACCTTAAAGACCAGGCTCAGCGAGGCTCAGGAGATTGCCAGAAGCCTGTCCGGACTGTTCCTCTATGACACGGTAGTGGACACCATTGTGTGTCTCGAGGGAACCCAGGTCATAGGCAGTTTCCTGGCAGAGGAACTGACCAGTGCAGGAGTTCTCTCCATGAATGCCCATAAGACCATCTACATCGTGACTCCAGAGTTCAACAGCAACAGCCAGATGATATTTAAGGAGAACATACTTCCCATGATTCGGGATAAGAATGTCATTATCCTGACAGCGTCCGTGACCACGGGTCTGGCACTGAACAAAGGAATTGAATCCATCCGGTATTATGGAGGCAATCTGAGGGCCATTACCGCTATCTTCAGCACATTGGAGGAGCTCAACGGATACAGGATTACATCTATTTTCGGAAAGAAGGATTTGCCTGATTATACGTATTATGACTACAGGGACTGCCCGCTGTGCAAGCAGGGCAAGAAGCTGGATGCCCTGGTGAATGCTTATGGGTATACCAGTTTGTAGTGGAGCTGGATGATATAAATAATAGGGATGCAGGTTGAAAGGCCGGAGAGCGAATGTGCTCTCCGGCCTTTATCGGTCTTATTTCTTTTTCTTCCCCAGATAAGCCGCCTTCACAGACTCGTCTGCCAGCAGCTCCCTGCCGGTTCCGGAGAGGGAAATCCGGCCTGTTTCCAGTACATAACCCTGGTCTGCAATGCGCAGGGCCATGTTGGCGTTCTGTTCAATCAGCAGGATGGTTACGCCCTGTTTGTTGATTTCCTTTATGATATTGAATATATCCCGCACAATAAGGGGGGCCAGGCCAAGAGACGGCTCATCCATCATCATGAGCTTTGGATGGCTCATGAGGGCCCTGGCAACGGCCAGCATCTGCTGTTCGCCTCCGGAAAGCGTGCCGGCTAACTGCCAGCTGCGCTCCTTTAACCTGGGAAACAGGCTGTACACCCACTCAATATCCTGGTCCAGGGAATCGGTTCTTAGGTAAGCTCCGATTTTAATGTTCTCAATGACCGTCATGTCCGGAAACACCCGTCTGCCTTCAGGCACCAGGGTGATGCCTTTGGATACAATATCAGGTGTATCCATGCCTAAAAGCTCTGCGCCGTCAAACTGGATGGAGCCGGCCGAGGCCTTTACCAGTCCTGCAATGGCCCGCAGGGTGGTGCTCTTGCCAGCGCCATTGGCCCCTATGAGGGTGACAATGGATTTCTCAGGCACCTCAAAGCTGATACCCTTTACAGCCTCGATACCGCCGTAATTCACTCTTAAATCATTAATCTTCAGCATCGTCGCTCACCCCCAGATATGCTTCTATTACTTTTGGATTGTTCTGGACTTCATCGGGCGTGCCATGGGCTATGAGCTTGCCGAAGTCCAGCACATAGATGCGGTCGGATATCTGCATGACCAGGTCCATATGGTGCTCTATCATGAAGATGGTCAAGTGGTAATCGTCCCGGATTTTGTGGATAAAGTCAGTCAGGTCCTGTGTCTCCTGTGGATTCATGCCGGCGGCCGGCTCATCCAGAAGAAGCAGGCTGGGGCTGGTGGCCAGGGCCCGGGCAATCTCCAGGCGGCGCTGCAGCCCGTAGGGCAGGGAGGATGCTATCTCATTTTTTAAATGGGCCAGCCCCTGCATTTCCAGAAGCTCCATGGATTCATCGCGCATGCGTTTTTCTTCAGCATGGTTGAGGCGCAGCGTGGCTGAAAAGACATTCTGTTTTGCCCGCATATGCTTGGCAATCAGCACATTTTCAAACACAGTCAGAGCGCCGAAGAGACGGATGTTCTGGAAGGTCCTGGCAATGCCCAGCTTGGTAATCTGGTCCGGGGTTTTGCGCACAGGAGCCAGGTCCGCGGGAGGCACATCGCCCTCATAGAGGCGGCGCATCTTGCCCTGGGGTGTATCGGCCAGTATGACCTCCCCGTTAAAGGATACGGAACCAAAGGTGGGCTGGTAAATACCTGTGACACAGTTAAAAGCAGTGGTCTTGCCTGCACCGTTGGGTCCGATAAGGGCCACGATTTCGTGCTCATTTACATCCAGTGTCAGTCCGTTCACTGCCACTACGCCGCCGAACTGCATAGTGATGCTTTCCATATGCAATACATTTTTTACGTTGTTTTCCATGTTATTCATCAGCGTATACCTCCCTTCTCAGCGGAAGAGGGCTTTTTGCCTTTGCCCTTAAGCCTGCCGGGAATGCCCCGTATGAGCCGGAACAGTCCGTCCCAGGAGAATTCGTGGTTCCCCATGATGCCGCGCCGGTAGAAGAGGACCACCATCATCAGCAGGATGGAGAAAATAACCATACGGAATCCGGAACGGAACAGGGGAACGCTTACCCCTGCAATGGTCAGGGGGTCATCGAAGAAACGCAGCAGTTCCCTGCCTGCGGTAACCAGGAATGCGCCCACAACGCTGCCTGTGACGCTGCCGATGCCGCCCAAGACCACAATCAGCAGGATGTCATATGTAAGGGCCACCTGGAAGGTCTTGGAATCAATGGAGCGCATAAACATGGCCAGCATTCCGCCTCCCACCCCGGTGAAGAAGGAGGAAATCACAAAGGAAAGCTCCTTGTAATGGAACAGGTTAATGCCCATGGACTGGGCAGCCACTTCATCCTCCCGGATGGACTTAAAGGCCCTGCCGTAGGAGGAGTTAATGAGAAGAAGCATCAGGGCAATGCACAGGGCGGCCAGTCCGAATACCGCAAAGATATTGGGAAAGCCCGGTATGCTCTTTAGTCCGTAGGAACCATTGGTAATGGTGTCGAACATGGGGGCAGCTATGAATGCGCGGATGATTTCCGAAAAGCCCAGTGTGGCAATGGCCAGATAATCGCTCTTTAAGCGCAGCACAGGAATTCCGATAAGGGCTGCCAGAGCTGCTGCCGCCAGTCCGCCAAGGAGCAGGGCCACGGGGATGGGCAGCTGGATATTGGCAATCACCGGCGAAATGCCGCTTACATAGTACACGCTGGCCCTGGAACCCACCGGAATGGTGAAGATGGCCACCACGTAGGCGCCAATGGCCATAAACCCTGCCTGGCCCAGTGAGAACAGGCCCGTAAAGCCGGTCAGCAGGTTCATGGATACAGCCACCACTGCGTAGATGGCGCTTCTCTCCAGAATGGAAATCTGGTAGCTGTATTCGGCTGTGTCAGACTGCAGGAATGCCAGGAAGCCGATGATTACCACCAGGGCAATGAGGGTATATAGTTTGTTTTTGTTCTTTGTCATATTCTTCATGTCCGCCACCTCACACTTTATCGGTCGTCTTCTCACCAAAGAGTCCTGTGGGACGGATGAGAAGCATGACAATCAACAGGATAAATGTAAACGCATCGCTGAAGGTGGACTGTCCCATGGCCACCAGGGCTGTCTCTCCCAGTCCCAGGATAAAGCCTCCGATGACGGCTCCGGGAATGCTGCCGATTCCGCCGAACACGGCGGCAACAAAGCATTTAAGTCCGGGAAGGGCGCCGGAGAAGGGAAATACGGTCATACGGTCCGTAAAATACAGGATAGAGCCAATGCCGGCCAGCAAAGAACCAACTGCAAAGGTAAAGGTAATGGTTTTATTGATTTTAATACCCATAAGGGAAGCTGTTTCGTAATCCTTGGAAACCGCCCTCATGGCCATGCCTATCTTGGTATGGTTAATCAGCGCGATGAGAAGGTAGACTAACACCAGGGTCAGGACAGGGGTAAGGAAGGTGACAAAGGAGGCGGACAGTCCGCCTATACGGAAGATTTTCTTTAAGAAAGGAATCTCCGGGTAACCTTTTGGCAGGGCGGTAAAGAGGTAAGTGGCCAGATTCTGCAAAAGGTAGGAAACGCCGATGGCTGAAATCATGACAGACATTCTGGGTGCGGAGCGCAAGGGGCGGTAGGCCACCCGCTCTATGGTGACGCCCAGAAGAATGGTCACAATCAGGGTGACGGGAATGGCAATGAACCAGGGCAGGCTTGCCATGGCAAATATCATAAAGTATCCGGCCATCATGAAGATATCGCCGTGAGCGAAATTGATGAGGCGGAGGATGCCGTAGACCAGTGTGTAGCCAATGGCAATGAGCGCATAGGCCCCGCCAAGGGAGATGCCGGTCAGGCATTGCTGAAGAAATGTTGTTAAACTCATATGAGTCTGCCTCCTGTGTTTTTATAGTTGGGTCCGTATCCAGAAATCCGTTGAAACATACAACCAGCCCTGGAACGTCCAAGGCTGGTTAAGACCGAAGGCAGCAGCGGATGCCGCCTGCAGCCCTGTATCCATATGTAATTAGTCAGATACCTTATTCCACGGTGGTAGTGGTCAGGAACTGGAACTTGCCGTCCTTAATGGTCTTGATGAATGCAATATCCTTGTTGGCATCGCCTGTCTCGTTAAAGGTGATGTTTCCTGTTACACCGTCAATCTCTACGTTCTTCAGTGCGTCGCGGATGGCAGTGGTGTCGGTGGAGCCTGCATCCTCAATGGCCTTGATGGCAGCCAGGTAGGAATCGTAGCCCAGTGCGGAGACAGCCGGGATAATGTCTTCCTGTTTTTCCTTAACAAGGTATTCCTTGAAGCCCTTAATGAAGGCAGCAGCCTCGTCGTTGGCCGGTTCAGCCTCGTCAAAGAAGGTGGAGAGCACTACGCCCTCAGAGTCAGCCCCTGCATTTTCAATGATGGTGGAGTTCTCCCATGTATCGCCGGCAGCAATGGTGGCCGTGATTCCCAGCTCCCTGGCCTGCTTGATGATTAACGGGGCAGTGGTGATGGAGGACGGGGCAAAGATGATGTCAGGGTTGGCTGCCTTTATGTTGGTCAGGATGGCCTTGAAATCAGTCTGGTTTGTCTGGAACTGCTCCTCGCTGACAATGTCGCCGCCTAACTTGGCAAAGGCTTCCTTAAAGAAGGAGCCGAGTCCTGAGGAGTAGTCATCTCCTAACTGGGTGATGACAGCAGCACTCTTGGCGCCGTTCTGGTATGCATAGTTAGCCATGACCGTGCCCTGGAACGGGTCGATGAAGCATACGCGGAAATAGTAATCATTGCCCTCTGTTACCTGCGGATTGGTACAGGAACAGCCAATGGCCGGAATTTTGGCGTCCGCAAAAATCTGTCCGGCGGCAATGGACACACCGGAACCATAGCTGCCCAGCACCACGCTGACCTTCTCGCTTACCAGCTTCTGTGCTGCATTGACAGCTTCGGTCTTGTCGGATTTGTTATCTACCTCCACCAGTTTGACGGAATATTCCTCGCCGCCTATGTTGACTGTGGGGTGTATCTGGTTGGCGTAGCGGATACCCAGCACTTCCTGGAAGCCGCCGCCTCCGTTCTCACCGGTGGTTGGCTCGAATACGCCGATTTTGATGACTTTCTCCTCGGATTTTTTGCTGCCGCACCCTGCCAGGGCGCCGATGGCCAGACATGCTGCCATGGTCACTGCTAATACTTTTCTGATTCTCATAATACATTCCTCCTGTTTCATTGAATTTATCCCGGTCCAGTTTATTTGGCGTGTTCACGCTGCAAAGACAACTGTCCTCAATAGGAAAACAATGAGTATATTATAACAGAAATCAGAAAAAATTCAAGAAATTTTGAGAAATACTTTATATTTTAGCGCCTGGATTCCGTTTGGGAAGCTGGTGAAAGTGATTTTTATAGGCCCGGAGAAAGGTGGAATAATGGCTGAAGCCGGAACGGAAGCAGGCATCCGTGGCATTAAACCCTTCACTGAGCAGGTCCCTGGCGTAGAGCAGGCGTTTTTCGGTGATGTATTTTCCTATGGTGCAGCCGGTTTCTTCTTTGAAAATACGCATCATATGGTAGGGGCTGATGCAGCTTAAGGAGGACAGGGTCCCGATGCTCAGGTCCTCGTCCAGATGTTCATTAATATAGGATATAAGGCCGGAGACCCGGTAGTTTAAGACACCGGTGGGAAGGTACTGGGCCTTGTCGTCCATGGAGGCCCTGTTCAGTCCCACCAGAAATTCCAAACACAAAAGGCGGCTCATAAGGGTTCCTGCAAATTCTTCCTGCTGCCAGTTCTGGGAGCGCTCCAACCGCTTTAGCAGGGAGAGCATATTTATCCGGACATCCTCCTTCAGCCGCAGTACATTGGAATGACGGTAGGCAGCCGTGGCAAAACACTGGTCCAGGGAATCCCTGCCGTCCCTGCAGCGGTCCAGGAAATCCTGGGACAGGTATAGTATCTGCCGTTCATAGGGCTGCCCCGGGTCCACCTCGGGGCGGTGAATCTGTCCGCGGCCTACCAGTACGATATCAAAGGGATGGAGGGTATAGGAGCGTCCTTCTATGACATAGTTTACCTTTCCCTCCAGAAGCACCATTATTTTCAGAAAATCGTGATAGTGGAATTCATAGCTGGGACTAACCTTATCCTTTAAATGGAACAGCCTGAAGTCCTCCTTCAGGAATCCCTGGCGTTCAAAGGCAGGCGCATCATCTGTAATGGGCATGGAACCGTTACCTCCTTCGTTCATCTATTTGGGTGTGTACCGGGGTGATGATTGCAGTATATTATAAATAGAGCATTATTTGCAATATATAATAGCAATATATCTATATTTTTATCAAAAAATGCTTGTTAAAATAATGATAAAGGTGACTATAGCTTATGCTGCGCAGCCAGGAGCAGGGCTGTTTAATCAGACAGCAGATATGGAGGATATCTATATGAGAATCGTAGTAGAAAAATATCATGGACTGGGAAATGATTATCTGGTATATGACCCCAATAAAAATAAACTGAAGCTGACCCCTTCCAATGTACAGCTTATGTGCAACCGCAATTTCGGCGTTGGCGCCGACGGTATTTTGGAGGGACCCATTCTGGATGGGGAGCAGATTTCCATGGTGGTATGGAACCCGGACGGCAGTGTTGCGCAAAAGAGCGGAAACGGCGTCCGCATTTTTGCAAAATATTTAAAGGACGCAGGATATGTACAGAAAAAGGACTTTACCATTTTCTCCCAGGGCGGCGAGGCGTCCATCCATTATCTCAACGAGGAGGGCACCCGGTTAAAGGCGTCCATGGGAAAGGTATCCTTCTGGAGCGACGATGTGCCGGTGGAGGGGCCGCGCAGGGAAATCATCAATGAGACCATGGTATTTGGCCGGATTCCCTATCCCGTGACCTGCCTGTCCATCGGCAATCCCCACTGCGTTATCCTTATGGATGAGATTTCAAAGGATTTAGTGTGCAGGATTGGACGGTATTCTGAGAGCGCCAGGCAGTTCCCTGAGAAAATCAACACCCAGATTATGAAGGTGCTGGACCGGACCCATATCCAGACCGAAGTGTATGAGAGGGGAGCCGGCTATACCCTTGCATCAGGCAGCGGCTGCTGTGCAGCTGCAGCTGCAGCCTACCGCCTGGGGCTTACGGACCCCAAGATGTTTGTTCAGATGCCGGGCGGCATCCTGGAGCTGGAGATTGACCAGGAGGGTGTGGTCCACATGACCGGCGATGTGGGGTATGTGGGCACCATTAAACTGGGAAGCCATTTCACAGAGCAGCTTCGCGCGTTAAAGTGATATCAGAAAAAATAAAAAACAGAGAAATTTCATTGACAAATGATTTTTCTGCTGATATATTTTTTATATCAAAAAACAGGGGTAAGGGAAGGCAGACGAGGGCGTCTTAAGGGATGCCCTGTCCCTGCCCGGTGATTTTGCAGGAGGCGGGAGCATGGTAAAAAGGTTCCCGCCTCTATGTGTTTGACGGTATCACAGTTTGCAAGAGAAGGAGACTAATATGAGCAAATACAGTAAACAGGACATCATGCGTATGGTGGAAGAGGAGGATGTGGAGTTTATCCGCCTCCAGTTCACGGATATCTTCGGAATGCTTAAGAATGTGGCCATCACCTCCAGCCAGCTTGAAAAGGCATTGGATAACCGCTGCATGTTTGACGGCTCTGCCATTGAAGGGTTTGTGAGGATTGACGAGTCCGACATGTACCTGTATCCGGACCTGGATACTTTTGAGGTGTTTCCCTGGAGACCCCAGCAGGGAAAGGTGGCCAGGTTTATCTGCGACGTGTATAACCCGGACGGGACCCCTTTTTCCGGCGACCCAAGGTATGTGCTTAAGAGGGCTGTGAAACGGGCCGAGGACATGGGATATGTGCTCAATGTTGGGCCGGAATGCGAATTCTTCCTTTTTCATACGGACGAGGAGGGACGGCCAACCACCAGCACACATGAGATGGCGGGATATTTTGACGTGTCCCCCATTGACCTGGCGGAAAATGTGCGCAGGGACATTGTGCTGAACCTGGAGGAGATGGGCTTTGAGGTGGAGGCCAGCCATCATGAGATTGCCCCTGCCCAGCATGAGATTGACTTCCAGTATACGGATGCGCTTAGGGCTGCGGACAATATCATGACCTTTAAGATGGCTGCCAAGACCATAGCAAAGCGCCACGGGCTTCACGCCACCTTCATGCCGAAGCCCAGGGAGGGGATGAATGGGTCCGGCATGCATATCAATATGTCCCTGTCAGACAAGGAGGGCAGAAACCTGTTTGCAGACGACCAGGATGGGTTGAGACTGAGCCGGGACGCCTACTATTTTATGGCAGGCATTCTTCAGCACATGAAGGCCATGACCATCCTTACCAATCCCCTTGTGAATTCCTACAAGAGGCTGATTCCCGGATTCGACGCGCCGATTTATATTGCCTGGTCCCCGACCTCCAACCGCAGCTCCCTGATACGCATACCGTCCCCCAGGGGGGAGAGCACGCGGATTGAACTGCGATGCCCGGATTCTGCCATGAACCCGTATCTGGCGCTGGCAGCCTGCCTGTCAGCCGGTCTGGACGGGATTGAGAAGAAAACAGGGCTTCCCGCCTGTGTGGAGGGAAATATGTTTACCATGGAACCGGAGGAGCTGAGGGGAAGGAATGTGGAGCGGATTCCGGAAACCCTGGGTGACGCCATTGAGGCGTACAGCGGGGATGCCTTCATGAAGGAGGTGCTTGGAGAGCACATTTACACCAAGTATCTGGAGGCCAAGGAGCAGGAATGGAGGGATTTCCGGGCTCAGGTCACGGATTGGGAAGTAAGCCAGTATCTGTATAAATATTGATGGCGCCGGCGGTTGTGAATAAGGTGCTGCCTGGAGGTGGGACATGTGACTAACATCATCGTAGCGTTCTCCAAACCGGAGGACGGGAAGAACATAAAGAGCATACTGGTCCGAAACGGATTCCAGGTAGTCGCAGTCTGCACCTCGGGAGGTCAGGTCCTGTCGGCCGCAGACAGCCTGAACGGCGGAATCGTGGTAGGCGGTTACCGGTTTGAGGACATGATGTATGACGAGCTGCGCCAGTGTCTGCCGGGGGATTTTGATTTGCTGTTGATTTCATCGCCTGCCAGGTGGGGCGGACAGACCCCGGACCGGGTTATCTGCCTGCCCATGCCCCTTAAGGTCCACGACCTTCTGAATACCCTGGAGATGATGGTGCAGGCCCAGGAGAGAATCCGCAGGAAGAGAAGGAGCAGGCCCAGGGAGCGCAGCAAGGAGGAGCAGGACATCATAACAGAGGCAAAGACACTGCTGATGGAGCGGAACAATATGACAGAGTCCGAGGCTCACAGATATATACAGAAATGCAGTATGGACAGCGGCACCAATCTGGTGGAGACAGCCCAGATGGTTATCAGCCTGATACACGTGTAATTGGGGCGTCAGAGGAGATACCGGCGGACGTGACAGGATGGATAAGAGAATATCTATGGATAAAGCAGAATGGAGACGGATATGGAATTTACAAAAATGCAGGGAACAGGGAATGATTATGTGTATGTGGACTGCTTTAAGGAGCCGGTAAGGGAACCGGCAAAGACAGCGGTTTACGTCAGCGACCGCCATTTTGGAATCGGGTCGGACGGACTGATTCTCATATGTCCCTCCCAGGCAGCTGACTGCAGGATGGAGATGTACAATGCGGACGGCTCCCAGGGAATTATGTGCGGCAACGGCGTGCGCTGCGTGGGCAAATACGTCTATGACCACGGTCTGGTGGATAAGGATAAGAAAACCATTACGGTGGAGACACTGGCGGGAATTAAGACGCTGGAGCTGGAGACAGAGAATGGCAGGGCAGTGTCCATAACCGTGGACATGGGGGAAGGGGTCCTCACATCCCGGCTGCCGGAGGATATCACGGTAGATGGTAAGGAATACCGGTTTGTGGGCATCAGCGTGGGAAATCCCCATGCAATCTATTATGTGGATGAGGTGGACAGCCTGGATTTGGAACGGATTGGTCCGGCTTTTGAGAACCATGCACGGTTTGCGCCTGAACGGGTCAATACGGAGTTCATCCATGTGGTGGACCGGAAACACCTGAAGATGCGGGTATGGGAAAGGGGCAGCGGCGAAACCTGGGCCTGCGGCACAGGGGCCACGGCCAGCGTTATGGCTTCCATCCTTATGGGATATACGGATGATGAGGCGGAGGTGGCCCTCCGCGGGGGAAAGCTGGTAATCCGGTATGACAGGGAATCGGGCCATCTGTTTATGACAGGGCCTGCCGTGGAGGTGTTCAGGGGCACTATTGACATACCAGAAGAAATATATTATGATTGATAAGGTGAATTTCACCAGTTAGTACTTTAAAGCGAAGAATTATCAATATACACTCTCAGGAACCAGACGCACGACGGCGTGTGTCCTGGTACACCTTTTTGCAATAGGGGGCGGACATGGAAAAACATGGCGTCTGTCCTGCTGCGGCAAAGGCGTATCCGGTTTTTGGGAGTGTTTTCATTTGTTGGAGGACACAGATATGTTTAAAATCAATGAAAATTATTTGAAGCTGCCGGGCAGCTATCTCTTTTCAGCCATTGCGAAAAAGGTGGCTGCATATGAACAGGCCAACCCGGACAAGCAGGTTATACGGCTGGGAATCGGGGATGTGACCCTTCCCATTGCACCGGCCATTGTGGAGGCTGTCCACAGGGCTGCGGATGAGATGGGACGTGCTGAAACATTTCACGGATATGCCCCGGATTTGGGCTATGCCTTCCTGCGGGAGGCCATTGTGGAAAAGGACTACAAGTCATGGGGATGCCATGTGGAGGCGGACGAGATATTCGTATCGGACGGCGCCAAAAGCGACTGCGGAAATATCCAGGAGATATTCAGTGAGGACAGCCGCATCGCGGTGTGCGACCCGGTATATCCTGTGTATGTGGATTCCAATGTCATGGCGGGCCGTACCGGCAGCTACGACCCTGTCACGGGTATGTGGAGCAATGTGATTTATATGCCCTGCACGGCGGAGAACCACTTTGTTCCGGAGCTGCCGAAGGAGACGCCGGACCTGATTTACCTGTGCGTACCCAATAATCCCACGGGAACCACGCTGACCAGGGACCAGTTAAAGGTGTGGGTGGACTATGCAAACAAGGCGGGGGCTGTGATTCTCTACGATGCTGCTTACGAGGCATATATATCCGAGGAGGATGTGCCTCACAGCATATTTGAGATTCCGGGTGCCAGGACCTGCGCCGTTGAATTCCGTTCCTTTTCCAAAAAAGCCGGGTTTACAGGCGTGCGTCTGGGGTTCACTGTGGTTCCCAGGGACATAAAATGCGGGGATGTGATGCTTCACTCGCTTTGGGCCAGACGCCACGGCACCAAGTTTAACGGAGCCCCCTACATCGAGCAGAGGGCCGGGGAAGCCGTGTATTCGGAGGAAGGCAGCCGGCAGGTCATGGAGCAGGTGGCGTATTATAAGAGGAACGCCAGGGTTATTTATGACGGGTTAAAAGAGGCGGGCTATACTGTATTTGGCGGAATTAATTCCCCCTATATCTGGCTTAAGGTGGAGGACGGAATGGACAGCTGGGAGTTTTTTGACTATCTTCTGGAGCAGGCCGGCGTGGTGGGAACGCCCGGAAGCGGTTTCGGGCCCAGCGGCCAGGGGTATTTCCGCCTGACGGCCTTTGGCACCTATGAAAATACGGCGGAGGCCGTAAAAAGGATGAAGGCTCTAAGGCAGTAACAGCGCCGGAGGGCGTGCGGCTGTGGGAGGCATGCTGCGGACATGCCCCGGGCAGGAGAGCAGGGAGGCAGGAAGTTATATGGACGAAATTTAGTTCCAGGTTCAGTCAACATTTGTCTCACTTTCACATATGGTATAATGTAGAGTCATATATGAAGGAGAATCTGGTATGACAGATGTTAAGAGAGTCATCATTGATGCCGGCCATGGCGGCGAAGAGCCGGGCGCTATTTACGACGGGCGCCGGGAAAAAGACGATACCCTGCGGCTGGCTCTTGCAATAGGACAGATATTAGAAAATAACGGGGTGGATGTGGTATACACCAGAACCACGGATGTATATGATACGCCTCTTGAAAAGGCCCAGATAGCGAACCAGTCAGGGGCTGATTATTTTGTATCCATCCATAGGAATGCATTTCCGGTACCGGGGACGGCAAGCGGCGCAATGACCCTGGTGTACCAGGACGCCGGGGTGCCGGCCATGCTGGCGGATAATATCCAGCGCAATCTGGTGGAAACAGGATTCAGGGACCTGGGAGTACAGGAGCGCCCCGGTCTTATCGTGCTGCGCAAAACAGAGATGCCGGCCGTGCTGGTGGAGGTGGGGTTCATTGACAATCCGGATGACAACCGGTTTTTTGATGAGAACTTTGATGCCATTGCCCAGGCCATAGCAGACGGTATATTGGAGACCATACGCCAGCAGGAAGCCCAGCGGCCTGAATATTATCAGGTCCAGGTAGGAGCCTTCCGCACCAGAATGCCGGCGGACCGGCTGGTGAATGAGCTTCAGGCCGGCGGCCTCCCTGCTTTTCTGGTTTATGACGACGGATTATATAAGGTCAGGGTCGGCGCTTTCCTCAATATGGATTATGCGGTGCAGATGGAGAGAAACCTGAGAAACATGGGATATCCAACTGTGCTGGTGAGGGAACGGGCCATATATTGATTGACGCAGAGTGCCCCAGGTCAAATGTTTCAGGATTTGACCCGGGGCACTTTTGCGTGTTCCGGCTGCGGGCTGCAGCTGCCGGTTACCAGTTCCAGCGCCCGTAGCGCAGTGTAACCGAGGCAATGGTCTTTACCAGCTGGTCCGACATCTGTCCCGGAAGAAGGCGCCATTTCCAGTTAGAGCCAACCGTGGAGGGAGTGTTGATGCGGCAGTCATTGTCCAGGCCCATGTAATCCTGAAGAGGGATGACGCACATTCTGGCCTGGCTGCGCATAATCAGGCTGATAAAGGACATATGCAGACGGTTTGCGGGGGTGCAGCTGTCACAGAGGTAGTCCCTGGCCAGCTTCCGCTCCTGGGCCGTGATGGAGGCGTACCATCCCCGGATGGTTTCATTGTCATGGGTGCCTGTGTAGGCCACGCAGTTTTCCGGGTAGTTGTGGGGAAGGTAGTCGCTGGCACAGCCGGAATCCCTGGAATCAAACGCAAATTCCAGCACTTTCATGCCTGGGAAACCGCTGTCCCTCACAAGCTGTCTGACAGAGTCTGTCACATAACCCAGGTCCTCTGCAATGATTTCCTTTTCTCCCAGGGCGCTGCGCACCGTGTGGAAGAAACCGATTCCCGGTCCCTGCTCCCAATGGCCTCCTATGGCTGTGTCAGAACCGGCCGGGATGGAATAGTACTGGTCAAATCCCCGGAAGTGGTCAATCCTTACTACATCGTACAGCTTGTAACAGTAGGACAGGCGGGACAGCCACCACTCATAGCCGGTGCTTCGGTGGTAATCCCAGCGGTACAGGGGATTGCCCCAGAGCTGCCCGGTGGCGGAGAAGCCGTCGGGAGGGCAGCCGGCAACTGCGGTGGGTATATTGTCACGGTCCAGCTCAAAGAGTTCGGGATGGGCCCATGTGTCGGCGCTGTCCATGGCCACATAAATGGGAATGTCCCCGATGATGCGGATTCCTTTGGCATTGGCATAGGATTTCAGTTTTTTCCACTGCTGGATGAATTTGAACTGAAGATATTGGTGGAATTCGATATCGTAATACAGCTCCCTGCGGTAGTAGTCCAGGGCATTCTGCCAGCGCAGGCGGATGTCCTGTGCCCACTGGGGCCAGGCAATCCCGCCAAACCGGGCCTTCACCGCCATGAAGAGGGAGTAATCCTCCAGCCACCACCTGTTTTCCTCCGTGAATTTCCTGAACTGGGGGTCAAGGCTTATGCTGCTGCGTTCATAGGCTTTTCGGAGCAGGGGAAACCGTTCTTCGTATACCTTTGCATAGTCCACGGATCCGGGACTGCTTCCAAAGCCGGCCTGGCTGCATTCCTCCTCTGTGAGAACACCCTCCTGTATAAGGTCCTCCAGGCTTATGAAATAGGGGTTGCCTGCAAAGGTGGAAAAGGACTGGTAGGGAGAATCGCCGTAACTGGTGGGCCCCAGGGGAAGAATCTGCCAGTAGGACTGGCCGGCTTCCTTTAACCGGTCCACGAATTCGTAGGCCTCCTTTGAAAAGCAGCCGATACCGTAAGGGGAGGGAAGGCTGGTGATGGACAGTAAGATTCCGCTTTCTCGTTTCATGTCTGTATGCTCCTTTTAGCAGGCATTGCCCTGTTTAATATTCTGTGATGATTCCAAAATGGTCTGATACAATGGGATAGGATGCGCCGTTAAATATGGTCCGGGAGGAAATGACCGGCACCCTGCGGCTGGTCCAGATGTAGTCGATGCGCATTCCGGATATTTCTCCATGTTCCCGCCAGCCGTCAATGGCATGTTCCACGGTGATTCCCCCATCCCTGGAGGCAGCCAGGTCATAGCTGTCAAACCAGCCTGAGGCCAGAACCAGGTCATGTCCCTGACCGGCCACATGGGCCGGGGAATTAAAATCCCCCATGAGCCACACCTGTTCCCCGGATAAGGGGGCCAGGCCGCTGCAGATGCGTTTCCATTGTCCCTCAAAGGGTTCTTCGCTGTCATTCCACCAGCCCACGTGGACACTGTAAAAATATTCGGTTCCGTGCTCTGTACGGGTGCTGATGCCCAGTATTTTCCGGGTCTTCCAGTTCCCATAATCCCGGCTGCCGGTGATGTAAAACTGGTGGGTTCCAAGTATGGGGGAGCGGCTGAGGACAGCCAGGCCCTCGTCATATTTTCCATATCCTATCTTGGCAGGAACCCAGGTCCATTCATAGGAAAGGCCGGACTGGGCCAGGAGCAGCGCCAGGTTAAAGGCGTGGTTGTCTGCGCGGATGACTGTCCGGGGCCCGGAGGGGGAGTCCTGGGCTATATCCCCTGTGCTGCAGGGGACATAGCCCCAGTCCGGCAGCCGGTCAGGGGCTGCCGGGGAAGCATTCCTGGACTGGCTGACCTCCTGGAGGGCTATGATATCCGGCTGGATTTGGACAAGGGAACCCGCAAAGGCGGTGAGCTTGGATTCATAATCCGGTTCCGCCAGGCTGTGTGTGTTAAGGGTCATTATTTTCATATTATCTGTCTCCGGTGTTTTTTGCAGCAGCAGTCTGGTGCTGCGGGTCAATGGCAGCGCCCTTGTTACAGTATATCATTGATATCGGATTTAAGCACATCGGCTTTTGGTCCGTAGATGGCCTGGATGCCGCCGTCCTTTTTAATCAGTCCCATGGCGCCTTCCGCCTTCCATTCA
This sequence comes from Clostridium sp. 1001271st1 H5, assembly GCF_005845215.1. Classification (GTDB taxonomy): domain Bacteria; phylum Bacillota; class Clostridia; order Lachnospirales; family Lachnospiraceae; genus Enterocloster. The sequence continues at coordinate 77,577 of NZ_SPHO01000009.1, read as the reverse complement.
GGCAGTTCGGCTACCTTGTCCACGTCCTTCACCGTGACGCGCAGACGGGTCATGCAGGCGTCCGCCAGGACAATGTTGTCCCTTCCTCCCAGGAGGGAGATAATGCGCTCCGCCTGGCCGCTGCCCGGTGCTTTGGAGCCGGTCTGGTTCTGGCTGTCCTCTGAGGCAGAGTCATCGTTATAGTTGCCCAGTCTGCCGGGGGTGGCAAAATGGAACCTTCCTATCATGAAGTAGGCGATTAAATATCCCGCAGCAAAGAATACAGCCACACAGAGAATGAAGTTAATCAGGTCACCGCCGAGTCCTGCGCGGAGGGACATGGGCACACGGGTCAGGAATTCCAGGTTGCCGAAGGAATGGAGCCTGAGGTGGATGATGCCGGCCATGGCAAATGCGCATCCCTGCAGGACTGCGTATACCAGATACAGCGGAAGCGCACAGAACATGAACATGAATTCCAGAGGCTCTGTGACGCCTGTAAGGAATACGGCCAGCACGGTGGAGATAAACATGGAACGGTAATTACGGCGCTTATCCGGGTCCACACGGCGGTACATGGCCAGGGCAATGCCCAGCAGCAGGCCGGTGGCGCCAATCATCTGTCCCACCTTGAAGCGGGCCGGGGTGATGGCGGCCAGCAGGCTCTGGTAACCGGCCATGTCGCCGGCGTCCTTAAGGTTGATAAGGTCTGTGGCCCAGGCCAGCCACAGCGGGTCCTGGCCAAAGACCTGGGAACCTGCGTTGACGCCGGTCAGAATGGTGTAGGTGCCTCCGAAGGAGGTATAGTTCATAGGTATGGTCAGCATATGGTGCAGGCCGAAGGGGAGAAGAAGCCTCTCCAGGGTTCCGTATATAAAGGGGGCCAGCACAGGGGAGGTGGAGGAGGAATTGGCAATCCACACGCCGAAGGTGTTGATGCCTGTCTGGACCACCGGCCATACAATGGCCAGCACCAGAGAGATAACAACGGACCAGAGGATGACCACCATGGGTACAAAGCGCTTGCCGTTAAAGAAGGCCAGGGCATCCGGAAGCTTCCTGTAATTATAATATTTATTGTAAATAACTCCGCCTGCAAAGCCTGATATGATTCCCACAAACACGCCCATATTAAGCGCAGGAGCGCCCAGGACCGAGGTGAAATAGCCGTTTACCAGGATTTCCTGGCCCAACAGGGTGCGGGTGACGGCGGCAGGGTCATTCAGGTCAGCGCTGCTGACGCCGAAGAGGGCGCCTGTTATGACATTGATGAGGATGAAGGCAATGACGGCTGCAAATGCTCCGTCGGCCCGTTCCTTTGCCCAGGAACCGCCGATGGCAACAGCAAACAGGATGTGCAGGTTGTTGATTACGGCCCAGCCTATGGTTTCCATGGTGCTTCCGATTGTAAGGACAGCGTTCATGTCTGCGCCGGCCATCTGTATGAGCTTTCCTACGCTAATCATCAGTCCGGCTGCAGGCATGACCGCAATGACGGTCATCAGCACCTTGCCCAGCTTCTGGAGGAAATCGAAATTTATCAGGGATTTTTTTGCTTTTCCGGCTTTTCTGCCCGCGGTATCTGTATGGGAAGCTGCGTCTGTTTTTACGCCGCCATCTGCATGGGAAGATGCGTCTGTTTTTACGCCATTATCTGTATGTGCTGAACCGGTTATCCCGGGTTCTCCTGCCCCGTCGGGCGGACAGTGGTCCAATATTGTTATCACGGCATCTGTCCCGGCTTTTACAGGACCTGTGAAGGCATTCATGGAACGGCCTTCCATTCCTCCGCAGATAAGGACAGGCGTGATGGTGTTGACCTGCTTTTCAGCAAGGGCCTTTAAATCAGCCTTTGCCAAAAGGTCCCCGGCCTTTACCTTATCTCCGGCCTTTACGCAGCACTGGAAGGATTCTCCCTTTAAGGCCACTGTCTCCAGGCCAAAGTGGACCATGATTTCTATGCCGTCTTCGGAGCGGAGACCATAGGCGTGAAGGGTTTCTGCCACGGAAACCACCTCTCCGTCAATGGGGCTGACCAGATTGCCGTCCTGGGGCAGGATGGCGATGCCGTCTCCAATGATTTTCTGCGAGAATACAGGGTTCGGAACTTCCTCCAGCGGGACCGCTGTTCCGGTTAAGGGGGAGAGAATCCTGATTCCAATACAGCCGTCAGTGTTCTTGTTCATATGTAACCTCCTGAATTTGATTGTTGCACTGTTTGCGCAACCGCTTGCATTAAATATAATCCGGTTGCATGAAGAATGCAATAGATATTTTAGAAAACCCATGTTTTCTACGTTTTAGACAAAAACAGGCAGTTGTATTTGTGCAACTTTCTTAGGGAGCAGTGCAAATGAGCAGGGAAGAATTGCGCAAATAAAGCGCAAATAAGTTGACAAAAGTTGCATTAAACCTTACAATAAAGAAAGAGCGTATATGGATTCATATACATCTGCATGTCCATGAAAATGAAATGTATATTTAAGGAGGCTGTGTATGCCTGTTACAATCAAAGACGTGGCCGCCCTTGCGGGGGTGTCGCCATCGACCGTAAGCCGTACGTGCAAGGACCATCCCTCCATCAGCCGCCAGACCAAGGAGAAGGTCCGCCAGGCCATGGCAAAGCTGGGGTATGAACCGAATTTCCAGGCCAGCAGTCTGGCCACCCAGAATTCACGTACCATCGGAATCATACTGCCCCCGTCGGAGCGGGAGGCGTATCAGAATCCATTTTATCTGGAGATGATACGGGGAATCAGCCAGTATTGCAACCAGAAGCAGTATATCAATACAGTGATTACAGGCCAGAATGAGGAAGAGGTCCTTCAGGCCATAAAAACCATGGCAAGAACCGGCCTGGCAGAGGGCTTTATCGTGCTCTATTCCAAAGAACAGGACCCGGTCCTGGATTATCTCTATGAGGAGGGACTGCTGTATGTGCTTATAGGAAAAGCATACCGGAATGTGAACCAGACCATTTACGTGGACAACGACAATGTGCTTGCCGGCAAAGAGGCAGCGGAGTACCTGCTGAATCTGGGCCATGTAAGGATTGCCTGTCTGTCCGGGGACCATTCCCTTCTATATAACCACGACCGGAAAATGGGGTACATGCTGGCCCTGACAGAACGGGGGATACCCTTTGAAAATGAGCTGTGCGTGGAGGTTCCTTCTGTGCCGGAGGAGCAGGACCAGGCGCTGGCTTCCCTGTTCGGAAAGGAGGACAGACCCACGGCCGTGCTGGTCAGCGACGACATACTGGCAGTGGCTCTGGAGAAGACCTGCATCGGCCTGGGACTTTCCATTCCGGGAGATGTATCCATCCTGTCCTTTAACAACTCCCTGCTATCCAGGCTTACATTTCCGCCCCTGACATCCGTGGATGTAAACGCCTGCCAGCTGGGAATCGAGGCAGCTGCCCAGATGATAAGCCATGTGGAGAACCCGGAGCTGGTGGCCACGAAAATCATAGTTCCCCATCATCTGGTGGAGCGTGACAGCTGTGCAGGGAGAGAATAGCAGCATGAAAAATCCGGGTATAAAAAGCAAAATTCCGCTTACGAAAAACAAAAAAATCTGCTATAATATACCGTGAAAAGAAGCTTTACAACAAGGGAATTTATCAATCTCTGCTAGTAATTTTCGGGGTAAACGGGAAGACTTGTTTCGCTCAAATTCGCTGAGTGGGATAGGTCTTTTTTTGTTGGTTCAAGGGCGGATATTAGTGCACTGGTGCATTGATATAGAGTGTTATAGAATGAAAATGTATAGAATAAAAAGGAAGGTGTTCAAGATGAAAAGAATCAAGGCGGCATGTATCAGACAGACCCTGCATTTTCTGCTGAAGGAGGATATTGACCATCAGCTGGCGGCAAAGCTGGTAAAGGAAGAGGTGGACAAATACAAGATGCAGCTGGACCGGAACAGGACCCAGTACAAAATACTTTCCGAATCCGCGGAACCGGATGGCTCTGTTGTGATTGAGATACTGAAGCAGTATAACACATCTCCGGTGGGGCATTATCTGGAATAGGATGGAAAAGGGCGCCGTACAGCTATTGTGTCTCAGCGGCGCCTTTTTGCTGTCAGACTTATTGCCGGGTTCAGCCGGGATTTCAGCCAATTGCCCTATTTTTCTGAAATACATCTTATCGTATACTTTCTCTTGAAAAACACAACATTTAGTGTTAAAATCTTATACTGTTGCACAAGCAACAGATTTTTCCAATATTTTGTGATAAGATGCCTTTAAACCGTTTACCTGAAGACAGGCAGCGTGGGAGAGCATTTGGATAAAAGGAGTGTAGTGACGATGAAAATTATTAAGAGGAATGGCGCAGAAGAGGACTTTGACAACAATAAGATAGTGGTGGCCGTGGCAAAGGCCAATACGGCTGCCGGAAAGAGCAAGCTGAGCCTGGAGCAGATTAAGGACATTGCGGATTACGTGGAGTACAAGTGTGAGAAGCTGAACAGGGCTGTGTCCGTGGAGGAAATCCAGGATATGGTGGAGAACCAGATTATGTCCACCGGCGCCTTTGAGCTTGCAAAGGACTACGTGAGATACCGTTATCAGCGCTCCCTTATACGCAAGGCCAATACAACGGACAACCGCATCCTGTCCCTGATTGAGTGTAATAATGAGGATGTGAAGCAGGAAAATTCCAACAAGAATCCAACGGTCAACAGTGTGCAGAGGGATTACATGGCCGGGGAGGTCAGCAAGGACCTGACCAAGAGAATGCTCCTGCCCCAGGACATTGTGGAGGCGGACAAGGAGGGTATCATCCATTTCCATGATTCCGATTATTTTGCCCAGCACATGCACAACTGCGACCTGGTGAACCTGGAGGATATGCTGCAGAACGGCACGGTTATCAGCGAAACCAGGATTGAGAAGCCCCACAGCTTTTCCACGGCCTGCAACATTGCCACCCAGATAATTGCCCAGGTAGCCAGCAACCAGTATGGCGGGCAGAGCATCAGCCTGGCCCACCTGGCTCCTTTTGTGGATGTATCCAGGAAGAAAATATACGCGGAGGTACAGGAGGAGGTAAAGACCTTTGGCTGTGCGCCTTCTGAGGAAGCCATCCATCAGGTGGTGGAAAACAGGCTCCGCAAGGAGGTTACAAAGGGGGTCCAGACCATCCAGTATCAGGTCATCACACTGATGACAACCAACGGACAGGCTCCCTTCCTGACCGTGTTCATGTACCTGAATGAAGCTAAGAATGAACGGGAGAAAAAGGACCTGGCCATGATTATCGAGGAGACTCTGAAGCAGCGCTACCAGGGAGTGAAAAATGAGTCAGGCGTATGGATTACACCGGCATTCCCCAAGCTGATTTACGTGCTGGAGGAGGATAATATCAACGAGGGAACCGAGTACTATTACCTCACTGAGATGGCTGCGAAATGTACGGCCAAGCGCCTTGTCCCCGACTATATTTCCGAGAAGAAGATGATGGAGTTAAAGGAAGGCAACTGCTTCCCTGTCATGGGCTGCCGCAGCGCCCTGAGCCCCTGGAAGGACCAGGAGGGCAATTATAAATTCTACGGCCGTTTCAACCAGGGCGTGGTGACCATTAACCTGGTGGACGTGGCCCTGTCCTCGGGGGGCGATATGGATGCCTTCTGGAAGATATTTGACGAGAGGCTGGACCTGTGCTACCGTGCCCTGATGTGCCGCCACAACCGTCTGAAGGGCACCCTGTCGGATGCGGCTCCGATTCTCTGGCAGAACGGCGCCCTGGCAAGGCTTAAGAAGGGGGAGACCATTGACCGGCTCCTTTACGGCGGTTATTCCACCATTTCCCTGGGATATGCAGGACTCTATGAGTGTGTCAGGTATATGACTGGAAAGTCCCATACAGACCAGGCGGCCACTCCTTTTGCCCTGGAGGTCATGGAGTATATGAATCAGGCCTGCAACCGCTGGAAGGACGAGACAAACATCGGATTCAGCATCTATGGTTCGCCCATAGAGAGCACCACCTATAAGTTTGCCAAATGCCTTCAGAAGCGCTTTGGCATCATCGAGGGCGTGACGGACAGAAGCTATATCACCAACAGCTACCATGTGAATGTTTCCGAGGAAATTGATGCCTTCTCAAAGCTTAAATTTGAGTCCCAGTTCCAGGCCCTTTCCACCGGAGGAGCCATCAGCTACGTGGAAGTGCCCAACATGCAGAACAATATTCCGGCTGTGCTGGGAATCATACGGTATATCTACGACAATATCATGTATGCGGAACTGAACACCAAAAGCGATTTCTGCCAGGAATGCGGGTTTGACGGCGAGATTCAGATTGTGACGGATGAGAGCGGCAAGCTGGTATGGGAATGCCCCAAGTGCGGCAACCGGGATGAGAACAAGCTGAATGTGGCCAGAAGGACATGCGGTTACATCGGAACCCAGTTCTGGAACCAGGGCAGGACCCAGGAAATCAAGGAAAGGGTGCTCCATTTATAAGATGAATTACGGTACAATTAAAAAAAATGATATCGCCAACGGCTCAGGCGTGAGGGTATCCCTGTTCGTATCAGGGTGTACCCATCACTGCCCCGGCTGCTTTAATGAGGAGGCGTGGGATTTTTGTTTCGGGAACCCTTTTACAGAAAAGACCGCGGGGGAAATCCTGGACGCACTGTCTCCGGATTATATAGACGGCCTCACCCTTCTGGGGGGAGAGCCTTTTGAACCGGAAAACCAGATGGCGCTGGTGCCTTTCCTGGAAAAGGTAAGGGAGCGTTATCCGCAGAAAACCCTTTGGTGCTACACGGGGTACACCCTGGAAACAGACCTTCTAAGGGACAGCCGGGCCAGGTGCGGGTATACGGACCGGATGCTGTCCATGATAGACGTGCTGGTGGACGGGCGTTTCGTGGAAGCCCTTAAGGATATCAGCCTTCCCTTCAGGGGGTCATCCAACCAGCGCATCATAGACCTTAAGGCCACCCTGGAATGCGGGAGCGTGAAACTGCTGGAAATGGGAAACGGAAGAATCTGAGATACAATGGGGGATGCCTTTTACTATTGCAATTTAGTTAATAATTTAGTAAAATCAACTTAACTGCAAGGCAAAGGGGGTCCGGAAATGGCGCTGAGAGCAAAAGACATAGCGGAAATGCTGGGGGTGTCCACGGCTACGGTTTCGCTTGTTTTAAATAACAAGCCGGGCGTGGGCGAGAAACGCCGTCAGGAAATCATACAGAAGATAAAGGAAATGGACTGCGGATACATGTTAAAGGAGCAGAGAATTAATAATGGCTCCATCGGTTTCGTAGTCTATAAACGGGAGGGGAGCATCGTGGATGAGTCCCCTTTTTTCACATATATCCTGGAGGGAATCAATAACCGCATCAACCACTACGGATATACCCTTAACTTCCTCTACATCAACAAAACCATGCCCAGGACGGAGCAGGAGCACCAGATAAAATCAGGAGGGTATAAGGGGCTCATCATTTTCGCAGTGGAAATGTACTATGACGACCTTCAGCTTTTTAAGGATTCCCAGATTCCCTTTGCCATCCTGGACAATTCTTTTCAGGAAAACGATGTGGATGCCGTGTCCATCAATAATGTGCAGGGCACCAGCAAGGCCGTGGCATATCTGTGCTCCATGGGGCACCGGGAGATAGGGTATATCCGGAGCAAGGTCAGAATCAACAGTTTTGACGAGCGTTACAGTGCCTTTAAGCATAAGCTCAGAAGTCTGGGAGGCATCTTCAACAAGGAGTATGTCATTGATGTGGGGTACTCGGAGGAGGGTGTGAAACAGGATGTAAAGAAGTACCTGGAGGGCCGCAAACACCTTCCCACGGCATTCTTTGCGGAAAATGACCTGATTGGGTGCAGCGCAATCAGGGCCATGCAGGAGTGCGGATACCGGATTCCGGAGGACATATCCGTGGTGGGGTTTGACAACCGGCCCATCAGCACCCTGGTGGAGCCTCAGCTGACCACCATCAATGTGCCCAAGGACATATTCGGACCGGCTGCCGTGGACCTGCTGATTTCCCGGCTGGACCAGGGCAGGGAACAGTCCCTGAAGGTGGAGATAGGCACCAGTCTGGTGAAACGGGAAAGTGTGAAAAAAATAACAGATTAAAACAAAGCAAAAACAGAAGACGGACAGAGCATGTACGGCATTTAATGCTGTATATGCTCTTTTTTTGTCAGAAGTCACAATATACTAAATATTATTAAGTAAAAATTGTTAAAATTTTGTTTTTAATTTAATTAAATTAATTAAAATTTAGTCAAAAACTATTGACACCAAGGGAATAACCTGCTATATTACGTGTAACAAGCACAATGAAACCTGTAAACACAGAGAATAAATGGTTATAATGCACAAATACATTACTTAATAAAATTTAGTTAAATCATAAAGCATAGGTGCATAAACTGTTTTCTCACATCAAAAAGGAGGAACAAAATGAAAAAAAGGTTATTCAGCATCCTGTTGACCGGTATGGCGGCACTGAGCCTGGCAGCCTGTACGTCCAATGGACTGGAGGCAGCATCCACCACCAATGACAATGCCAGGGAGGCGGAAGCAGGAACTGAGAAAAAGGAAGGCATCAGCGTTTACTGGGTGGGAAAGACACTGAACAACCCGTGGTGGATTTCCGTATCTGATTTTGCACAGCAGACAGCGGATAACCTGGGTGTGGACCTGACCATTGCCATTCCCCAGGAGGAGGTGGACCTGGAAAAGCAGGTGTCCATGATTGAGGCGGCCATTGAAAAGAAGGCGGATGCCATCGTGGTCTCGGCGGCCAGCTCGGACGGCGTGATTCCGGCCATCAGGAAGGCCAGGGAAGCGGGAATTAAAATCGTGAACTTTGATACGCGAATCAGCGATACAAGCGTTATAGATGCCTTTGTGGGCGGCGACGATGTGGCCGGGGCATACAAGGCAGGCAAGTACATATGCGAGCAGCTGGGCGGAGAAGGCGAGGTTGCCATTATCACAGGGCTTATGGAACAGTCCACAGGCGTTGACCGCCATGCAGGATTCATGGAGGCATGTGCCGAATACCCGGGAATCAAGGTGGTTGCGGAACAGGGAGCAGAGTGGTCCAGCGACAAGGCGGCTGACGTCACAACCAACATCCTTACGGCAAACCCCAATGTGAAAGCCATATTTGCCTGCAACGACCAGATGGCAGTGGGAATGGTCAATGCGGCCAAGGCAGCGGGCAAAAAAGCCGATGATTTAATTCTGGTGGGCTATGACGGAATCCTGGATGCAGTGAACATGACCATGGACGGCGACCTGGATGCGTTTGTGTCTCTTCCAAACCTGGACGAGGGCGCCATGGGAGTAAAGCTGGCCACGGCCCTGGTCATGAACAGCGATTACCACTATGACAGGGAAATTCTCTATGACTGTACACTGGTTACAGGCCAGTTTGTGGACGGGCTCACGGACCAGACCATTTATGAGTACGCGGCAGAACGGTTCCCGCTCAGAGGACTTACCGAGAAGGGATATTAAAATCAGGGAACAGCCGGGAAAAGGAAGGCAGGCAGAAAGCCGGGAGAAGAAAGCCGGGCGGAACAGTCAGGCAGAAAGCCAGGAAGAACAGCCCCGGAAACGGGCGGATTGGAGAAGTAAGATATGGAACATTCCAAACCTATATTGGAGTTTAAGCATATTGTGAAGGAATTTCCGGGTGTCAGGGCCCTGGACGATGTTTCCATGGACTTCTATGAGGGCGAGGTCGTCGCCCTCATGGGAGAGAACGGAGCAGGCAAATCCACGCTGATGAAAATCTTGAGCGGCGCCTATACACGGGACAGCGGGGACATTATCCTGGACGGCCGGTCCCTTCCCAAACAGTATTCCACCCTGGAGGCCAGGGGATTTGGCGTGGCAATTATCTATCAGGAGTTAAGCCTTATGTCGGAGATGAATGTCATGGAAAATGTATATGTGTCCCATGAGCCCAGGCGGGTGGGAAACCTGATTGATTTCGGGAAGATGTACAGGGATACCAGGGAGCAGCTGGTAAAGCTGAACGCGGGACATATTGACCCAAGGCGCCGGGTGGGGGATTTGTCCCTGCCGGAAAAGCAGATGGTGGAGATAGCCAAGGCACTGGCCGTGGACTGCAAGGTACTCATCATGGACGAACCCACCACCTCCCTGACCCATGAGGAGTCGGAGCAGCTATTTGAAATCATTGCAGCCTTAAAGGCCAGGGGAATCACCACCATCTACATATCCCACCGCCTGGACGAGATATTCCGGATATGCGACAGGGCAATCGTCATGAGGGACGGGAAGCTGGTGGGCTCCTCCGATGTAAAGACCAGCACGCCGGACGATGTAATTATGATGATGAGCGGCAAGGTGCTGGGCCGGCCCATGGGAGGCGGACGCACCAGACGGGATAAGGCGGGAAGCATTCCCCTTCTGGAGCTGGAGCATATAACAGACGGCGGTTTTATTCAGGACCTGAACCTGACGGTCTATGAGGGTGAGGTACTGGGAATCGGAGGACTGGTGGGGTCCAAGCGGACGGAGCTGGCCAGGATGGTATGCGGGGCAGACCCGTTAAAGGGCGGTGTGATTAAAGTCTCCGGAAAGGTCCGGCGGATTGCGAATACCAGACAGGCCATTGACGCGGGGCTGGGATACCTGAGTGAGAACCGCAAGGAGGACGGCCTGTCCCTGGGACTGAAAATAGAGGAAAATACCATCCACTGTGATATGAGGGCGGTCAGCGCCCGCGGATTCATGAACTGGAAAAAAGTCCGGCAGGTATCGGACCGTTACATAAAGATGCTTAAGACCAAGGGCACATCCGCCACCCAGGTGGTAAATTTAAGCGGGGGAAACCAGCAGAAGGTGGCCATTGCCAAATGGCTCCACGCGGGCTGCAACCTTCTCATCTTTGATGAGCCCACAAGGGGCATTGACGTGGCCGCTAAGGCAGAGATACACCAGCTAATCAGGGATTTTGCGGCCCAGAAGGGGAAAGCGGCCATTGTCATTTCTTCTGAGGTCAATGAGCTGGTGTCGGTCAGCGACCGTATCATCGTCATGTCCAAGGGCCAGATAACCGGTGAATTGGAAGCGGAAGAGATAGAACAGAACAATGTGCTCAGGCACATTACGACGAAGGGAAGGTAAATGCAGTGGATAAAGCTAAGAATATTTCATTGAAAAAACTTTTGACAGGAAGCCTGGGAACCGTTCTGGGGCTTGTCATCCTGGTAGTGGTGTTTACCGCTCTCAGCAACATATTCCTTACCCCCAGCAATATCAGGAACATACTGATTCAGAGCGGCACCAATGCCATTATTGCGGTGGGCATGACCTATGTAATCATTTCCGGAAACATTGACATTTCCGTGGGCGCCTCCCTTGCGTTGTCCTCCTGTGTGGGCGCCACCCTTATGGTAAAGACAGGCAATGTGGGACTGGGCATCACGGCGGTGCTGCTGACCGGTATCCTGCTGGGACTGTTCAACGGCAGCCTGGTGGCTTATCTGGGATTTCCTCCCTTCATCGTGACCCTTTCCACCATGTGGCTGTTCAGGGGAATGGCGTACCTGTATACGGGAGGCCAGGCAGTGGTGGGCCTTCCCCAGGGCATGACCAGCTTTGCCATGGGAAGCATACTCTACATACCCAATATTGTCTGGCTCATTGCCATTGTCTATATTATAGGGCACGTGGCCCTGCAGAAGACCACGGCGGGCCGCAAGGTTTGTGCGGTGGGCGATAATTCAGAATCTGCAAGGCTCTCCGGCATCAACGTGAAACGGGTTACATTGGCAGCCTTTGTGCTGTCGGGCTTCTGCGCCGCGCTCAGCGGCATCGTGTACATGGGACGTCTGAATTCAGGCCAGCCCATTGCAGGCCAGTCCTATGAGATGTATGCAATTGCCGCCGCTGTCATTGGCGGCGCCAGCCTGACAAAGGGCGGCATCGGAAGCATGGTGGGAACCCTGATTGGAGCCATTTTCATCTCCGTACTCCAGAATGGGCTTACCATCCTGAATGTAAACACATACTGGCAGCAGGTCTGCATGGGCGTGGTCCTTTTGCTGGCAGTGGGTCTTGACCGGTTCAGGAAGTCGGTAAAATAAAGGGGGAAAAGGAATGAACGAACTTAAGGTCCTTTCATATGACTTGAGGAAACATGTACTGGATATGATTGTCGCGGGAAAGGGAGGACATATCGGAGGCGATATGAGTGTCATGGAGATACTGGTGGAGCTGTATATGAAACAGATGAACATAAGCCCTGAGAACCAGGACCATGACACCCGCGACCGTTTTGTGCTCAGCAAGGGGCATTCCGTGGAAAGCTACTATGCGGTATTGGCAGAAAAAGGATTCTTTCCTATAGAAGAGGTTATCGCCACCTTCAGCAGGTTCGGCTCCGAATTCATAGGACATCCCAACAACAAGCTGCCTGGAATTGAGATGAACTCAGGCTCCCTGGGCCATGGCCTGCCTGTGTGCGTGGGAATGGCCATGGCGGGAAAGATGGACCGGAAGGACTACCGCGTCTATGTGGTCATGGGGGACGGGGAACTGGCAGAGGGCTCTGTGTGGGAGGGAGCCATGGCAGCCAGCCATTATCATCTGGATAACCTGTGCGCCGTGGTGGACAGAAACCGGCTGCAGATTTCAGGGTGTACGGAGGATGTTATGGGCCACGATGATTTGCATGAGCGGTTTTGCAGCTTTGGGTGGCACGTGATTGACGTGACGGACGGAAACGACATTGACCAGCTGGACGCTGCCTTTGAGGAAGCAAAGACTGTAAAGGGAAAACCGGCTGTACTCATTGCAAACACGGTAAAGGGCTGCGGCTCTCCTGTGATGGAGAATAAGGCCGGTTGGCATCACAAGGTTCCAACGCCGGAGGAATATAATGAAATCATCCGCGATTTTGAAAAAAGGAAGGAGGCCCTGCTTCATGAATAAGATACCCAACAGAAAGGCCATCTGCGATACGCTGATGGAGGCTGCGAAGGAGGACCGGGATATTGTGGTGCTGTGCAGTGATTCCAGGGGGTCAGCATCCCTGACGCCTTTTGCGGATGCCTATCCGGACCAGTTTGTGGAGATGGGAATTGCAGAGCAGAACCTGGTCAGCGTGTCCGCCGGACTTGCAAAATGCGGCAAGAAGCCCTTTGCTGCTTCCCCGGCCTGTTTCCTCAGTACCAGAAGCTACGAACAGATTAAGGTGGATGCAGCTTATTCCAACACCAATGTAAAGCTTATCGGCATCAGCGGAGGCATCAGCTATGGAGCGCTGGGCATGAGCCATCATTCGGCCCAGGACATAGCGGCCCTGTCGGCCATCCCCAATATGAGGGTATATCTGCCCAGCGACCGTTTCCAGACAGCCTGTCTGGTGAAGGCGCTGCTAAAGGATGATAAGCCTGCCTATATCCGTGTGGGCAGGAATGCGGTGGAGGATATCTATGAGGAGGCAAATGTACCCTTTGTCATGGATAAGGCCACAGTGCTTTCCAGGGGAAGTGATGTGGCAATCATTGCCTGCGGCGAGATGGTGAAGCCTGCGTTGGACGCCGGGAGGCTCCTTGGGAAATCCGGAATCAGCGCCGGCGTGATGGATATGTACTGCGTGAAGCCCCTGGACGGGGAAGCGGTCAGAGAGGCTGCCTGGGGCGCCAGGCTGGTGGTGACCGTGGAAGAACACGCTCCCTTCGGCGGGCTGGGTTCCAGGGTAAGCCAGGTGGTATCCGCATGCTGTCCCAGGATGGTGGTAAATCTCAGCCTTCCGGACGAACCTGTAATCACCGGCACATCGGACCAGGTGTTTGAACACTACGGCCTTACGGGCCAGGGGATTGCCGGTACGGTGCAGGAGCTTCTGGGGCGGCTTTAAGCGGAGGACCGGGCGGAAGGGAGAAAAAATGGATAAACAGTATCTTTTATCGGTTGACCAGAGTACCCAGGGAACCAAGGCCCTGCTGTTTGACAGGGGAGGAAACCTGATATGCCGCGGGGACCTGCCCCACCGGCAGATTATCAACGAGGCAGGCTGGGTTTCCCATGATTTAAATGAAATCTATGCCAACACCCTTAAGGTGGTGAGGGATGTGATTGAAAAGGCCGGGATTCACAAGAGCCAGGTGGCCGGACTGGGAATCAGCAACCAGAGGGAGACTTCGGCTGTCTGGGACAGGACAAAGGGCCGTCCCCTGGCGGACGCCATTGTATGGCAGTGCTCCAGGGCAAAGGATATCTGCGCCCGGGTGGAGGAATCGGGAAAAGCGGAATGGGTGCGCCGGACAACAGGAATCAACCTGTCCCCCTATTTCCCTGCCTCCAAGCTGGCGTGGTTTATGGAACATGTGAAGGAAGCGCCCCAAAAAGCGGCCGAGGGCCAATTGTGCCTGGGAACCGTGGACAGCTACCTGGTCTACCGGCTGACAGGGGGAACATCGTTCCTGACGGATTACTCCAATGCCTCCAGGACCCAGCTGTTCAATATTCACAGCCTGAAATGGGATGAGGGGCTGTGCAGCCTGTTTGGAATTCCCATGGACGCCCTGCCCAGGGTATGCGATTCCAATGCGTGGTTCGGGGATACGGACTTTGAGGGATATTTCGACGAGCCCATTCCCATCCACGGCGTGCTGGGGGATTCCCACGGCGCCCTGTTCGGCCAGGGCTGTCTTGAAAAAGGAATGATTAAGACCACATACGGCACAGGTTCCTCCATCATGATGAATATTGGCAGCAAGCCTGTCATAAGCACCCATGGCGTGGTTACCTCCCTGGCCTGGGGCATGGACGGCAGGGTGAACTATGTGCTGGAGGGAAATATCAACTATACAGGGGCTGTGATTACCTGGCTGAAGGATGATTTAAAGCTCATATCCTCTGCCTCTGAGACAGAGGAGCTTGCCGGGCAGGCCAGCGGGGAGGATACCACCTATCTGGTGCCTGCGTTTACTGGCATGGGGGCTCCCTACTGGGACAGCGAGGCAAAGGCCGCTATTGTGGGAATTACCCGCAAAACCAGAAGAGCGGAGCTGGTGAAGGCCGGTCTGGAGTGTATTGCCTATCAGATTGCAGATGTGGTGGGCGCCATGAGCCGGGATGCGGGGATTCAGATTGAAGAGCTCCGGGTGGACGGAGGCCCCACCAGGAACCGCTGCCTGATGCAGTTCCAGAGCGATATACTGGATATCCGGGTCCTTGTGCCGGATGCAGAGGAACTGTCGGGCATCGGGGCAGCCTATGCAGCCGGTCTGGCACTGGGATTCTTTGACAAAAGCATTTTCGGGAAAATGAAGCGCAGCGTGTTTGAGCCGGGGATGGACCGTGCTGTCATGCAGAGAAAGCATGAAGGCTGGAAACATGCGGTGGAAAGCGTACTGACCAGAAAATAATCATAATGAAAGAAGGGCTAAGAGATGGAAGGAACAATGAAAGTAGCAGTTATGACAGGTAAAAAGAAAATGGAGTGGAGGGAACGGGAGATTCCCCAGCCAGGCCCGGGGGAGCTTCAGATTAAACTGGAGTATGTGGGCGTGTGCGGCTCCGACCTGCATTTTTACTCAGAGGGCCGCCTGGCCAACTGGGTGCCGGAGGGCCCCCTGGTCCTGGGCCATGAGCCGGGCGGAGTGGTGAGCGCAATCGGTGAAGGCGTGACTGGTTTTGAGATTGGGGACCGGGTGGCCCTGGAGCCGGGGGTTCCCTGCGGTCACTGTGAGGACTGCCTTAAGGGGCACTACAACCTCTGCAGGTCCGTACGGTTTATGGCTATTCCCGGCGAGAAGGACGGGGTGTTTTCCGAGTACTGCACCCATGCGGCCAGCATGACCTTCAAGCTTCCGGACAATGTATCCACCATGGAGGGCGGCCTGATGGAACCCCTGGCAGTGGGAATGCACGCGTGCGAACTGTCGGGTGCAAAGCTGGGCGAGACAGCAGTGGTACTGGGGGCGGGGTGTATCGGACTGGTCACCCTCATGTCCCTAAAGGCAAGGGGAGTCAGCGAGGTATATGTGGCGGATGTGCTGGATAAGCGTCTGGAAAAAGCCATGGAGCTGGGGGCTGCCAGGGTATTTAACAGCAGGAATGAAAACATAGAGGAGTTTGTGAAAACCCTTCCGGGCGGCGGCGTGGACCAGGTCTATGAGTGCGCCGGAAACCGCGCCACCACCCTTCAGACATGCCGCCTGATTAAGAGGGCAGGTAAGATTACCCTTGTGGGTGTTTCCCCTGAGCCGGTTCTGGAACTGGATATAGCCACGCTGAATGCCATGGAGGG
This sequence comes from Clostridium sp. 1001271st1 H5, assembly GCF_005845215.1. Lineage (GTDB taxonomy): Bacteria > Bacillota > Clostridia > Lachnospirales > Lachnospiraceae > Enterocloster. Next base: position 61,311 of record NZ_SPHO01000009.1, on the reverse strand, counting down.
AACTGTTTACTCGGTGTACCGTTACCGCAACCTGTACCCCTCTGCCATCAGCGCTGTCAGCAAGGGGCTTATCCCTCTTAAGAAAATCGTATCCCATACCTTTGATTTTAAGGATGTCATCGAGGGCGTGGATTACAGCCTGAACCACAAGGACGAGGTAATCAAGGCAGTCATCAAGATGTAACGGATGCAGCAGGAGAGGAATGATAAAACAGAATATATGGTGCAGGATACATATAACCGGATGTTTCCGCTGGGGATGCCCTCCTGGCGGAAGCATCTTTTTGTTTATTTTATATATCTGGCATAAGGCCCCGGTATCCGGGTTCGCCGTATTGCGTTTGGCGCCCGCCGTACCGCATCCGCCTTTTGCCAATCCCGGCCGCCGGGTCATTGACGGAGGGTGGGGATGATGATAGAATACATATGATACAGTTCAGAACGAAAGAGACGGCAGTGCACACGGCCGCCGGGAGGGAATGAATATGAATCATGTGGTAGTGGACCCGGTGAAAATGGAGCAATATGCATTTGTCCTGGAGGATGCCTATGATGAATTCTTTGAGGTGGATGGGGCGGAAGGGACTCTTAAGCCTATTTTTCTGACTCCGGGAAAGGGTGCTGCGGTTTCCGAAACAGGAGATATGGAGGTCCGGGCAGCGGCGGAGGCATTTGTCCATGAGGAGGACAGGGCCGGTTTCCTGGCATTGTTCAGCCCCCAGAGCCTGGATGAGGTTTGCAGCCATAAAATCAGGAAACAGGCGGAATTCCGGAGAAAGCAGCCGGACGGACGGGAAAGCTGGGTCAGAGGCATTCTTTTTTCCAATGACGCCTGCGGCAGGGATAAGGCGCTGTTTTACACCGTGGATATTGAAAGCCGCAATGCCGCCAGACTTATGCAGCTGAACCGTGATTTGTTCGGTGTGTTCCTGGATGCCTATATCGGGATTGCGCAACTGGACCTGGACCAGGGAATCGGGACAATCATCCAGTGCATCCCCATGCCGGATTTGGCGCTGCGCTCCTTTAAGTGGGGACGGATGATAGGATATTTGTGCAGTACGGTTATTTACCCAGGGGACAGGGATATATTTGCAGGTACCTTTTCCCTTAAGCATATGCGGGAGGTGTGGGGATACGGGCATAAGAACATGTCCCTGGAGGTCCGGTATTCCCAGGATGGAGAGAACTTCCGGTGGGCGGAGGTCAACGCCATGCTGTTCAGGCAGGAGGACATGCCGGACAAGGTATACCTGGCCATGCGGGATACCAGCGAACAGCATCTGCTGAAGGGAATCGTGGAGCGGTATGTCTACAGCCACTGCGACTATTTTATCTATCTCAATGCCAGGAACAACAGCTATGTCATGTTCAGCAGCAAGGGAGACGGCACGCCTCTTCCGCCTGAACACTGCGATGATTATGAGAAGGCCATTGAAATATATGTAAGGAAGTACATAGCCCCGGAGGACCAGGAGCTGGCAATCCGGGAGATGCGCATCAGCCGCGTACTGGAGGAGCTGGACCGGACAGGGGAACACAACTTTTACTGCGGCGTCATGGACGCTGAACGCGGATATACCCGCAAGAGGCTGCAGTATCTTTACTATGATAAAGAGAGCCAGATGGTGCTGATGACAAGGACCGATGTCACAGACATTTATCTGGAACAGAGGCGGCAGAACAAACTGCTGCAAAGGGCTCTCATGCAGGCGCAGACCGACCCTCTTACGGGCCTCTACAACCAGGCGGTAAAGGAGATGATTTCAGAACGTCTGGAAGGGGAGGATGGGACAGCTGCGATTCTGTTTATGGATTTAGACAATTTTAAGGTGATTAACGACACCCTGGGCCATATCAAGGGGGATTTGATGCTTCAGGAGGTGGCCGGGGTCCTTAAAAAGACACTGAGGGCCTCTGATTTAAGCGGGCGCGTGGGAGGGGACGAGTTCATTGCCCTGCTCCATCCGGTCAGCTCGCCTGCCGGTGTGCGCCAGTGTGTCCAGAGAATATGCACCTCTGTCCGCAGCGTGATGGACAGGGATTTCCAGGATTTTTCCGTCACATGCAGCATCGGCATAGCTATGTATCCGGCTGATGGGATAAATGTTGCCTCCCTGGTGGAAAAAGCGGATAAGGCGGCATATGCAGTGAAGCGCAAGGGCAAGAATGGATTTGCATTTTATTCGGATTTGTTATAGGATGGGGCGGTGTTTTTAGTAATCCTCATGCGGGGCTGCAGCCGGTCCTGGATGCCGGTTGCTACAGATTAAGGGAGGATTTAAATGAAAAAATGGTCGGCAGAAGAAGTAAGGGAGTTTGCCAGAAGCATTCTTTCTTCGTATTTCTGTGAGAGCGATGTGGAGCTTCTGATATCCACATTTGCGGATGATATCATATGGCTGGGCGGCGGAAAGATGCAGAAGGCAGAGGGGCGTGACGCCGTGGCAGCCTGGTTCCGGGAGGGGAAGGATGAACTGTCGCCCTGCAATATGTTTGATGAGCAGTACGAGGTTATGGAGATGGGGGACGGCCTGTGGCTCTGTGAGGGCGTCAGCGAGCTTGAATCAAAGGAAGGCACGGGAGTCTACCTCAGGATACAGCAGAGGATTACCTTTGTTTTCAGGGAAAAGGGGGACGGACTGGAAACAATCCATATCCATAACTCCATACCGTTCAGTGAACTGAAAGAGGATGAACTGTTTCCGGCGGAATCAGGAAAGCGCACCTATCTGGAGCTGGAGGGGGAGCTGCGCCGCCGTGAGCAGGAATACGTGCAGCAGGCCCGGTTCTTAAGCCAGCTGTACAATTCAGTGCCCTGCGGCATCATACAGTTTGAACGGGGAGAAGGCCACCGGATTGTCAATGTGAACCGGATGGGATGGGAGCTTTACGGATACAGCTCCGAGGAGGAATACAGGCGTGAGGTGAAGAATCCCTTCCAGATGGTTCAGGATGAGGATAAGGACTGGATTGAAGGCATCATAGCCGGACTGGCGCTCAATGGGGATACGGCATCCTATATACGCCATACCTTTCTGCGGGACGGAAAACAGATATGGGTCAGCGTTATCATGGGCCGGATTGTCAATGCGGACGGCCAGGAGGTTATACAGGCTGTATTCACGGATGTGACGGATATAAAGCAGCTGGAGCTGGAACAGGAAAGGCAGCAGCTCATAGAGAACCGTTCCCTCAGGGCGGCCATCTGTACGGCCTATCCCCTGATTATGAGCCTGAATCTTACAAAGGATACCTATAATTGTTTTATTGAGGACCAGGATTCCCTGCTGTCCAAACGTCACGGCGGCTATACGGAGATGATAAACGGGAGCCTGCCCAATGTATACCCGTCCTATCAGGAGGATTTTGCAGCGTCCTTTGCCAGGGAGAACATCCTGGCCAGATTTGCTGCGGGAGAACGGGATGTTTACATGGAGCTGCAGGAAATGGGGAGTGACGGTGAGTATCACTGGCTGTCCGTTCAGATTATTTATGTGGAGAATCCCTTTAACGATGATGTGCTGGCCATTGGCTTGGTAAAAGTGCTGGACAGCCAGAGGGCGGAGCAGGCGCGGCAGGAGCAGCTTCTCCGGGATGCCCTGGCATCGGCCAAGGCTGCAAACCAGGCTAAATCAGATTTTCTGTCCAGAATGAGCCATGACATCCGCACACCCATGAATGCCATAGTGGGCATGAGCACCATCGGCCAGCTGAAGCTGGATGACAGACGGAGTGTCCAGGATTGTTTCTGCAAGATTGACGCCTCGTCCAGGTACCTGCTCTCCCTGATTAACGACATCCTGGATATGTCCAAGATAGAGACAGGTAAAATGGAACTGGCCCACGAATACTTTGATTTTACGGAGCTTATGGGCGAGGTGGACCAGATTATATATCCCCAGGCCGAGGAACGCCGGATTGATTATGTGATTTACCACAAAGAGCCGTTGGAGCAATTTTATATCGGGGACCCGCTGCGCCTGAAGCAGATTCTCATGAACCTGCTGTCCAATTCCCTTAAATTCACTCGGGCCGGAGGGAAAATACAGATTCAGATAGAGGAAACGAAGAGGACCAACGGATTTTCATACCTGATGTTCCAGGTGAAGGATACCGGCATCGGGATGTCCAGGGAATTCCGCAAGCGCCTGTTCATGCCCTTTGAACAGGAAGCGTCGGAGACAGCCCGCAACAACATTGGCAGTGGTCTGGGCCTTTCCATTGTATACAATCTGGTCCAGCTCATGGGAGGCAGCATTGAGGTTGAGAGTGAGAAGGAGAAGGGCTCCATGTTCACGGTCACTCTTCCCTTTAAGCTGGCTGAGGATGACCAGGAGATGGAGCGCCAGAGAAAGAAGCGTGAACTGCTGAAGGGACTGGCTGTGCTGGTGGTGGATGATGACCCGCTGGTGGGGAGCCAGGCCACGTCCATCCTTGAAAAGGCCGGAGCCCATTCCCTGTGGGTGGATTCCGGGTTCAGGGCAGTGGAGGAGGTGCAGCGCCTGCTGGCGGAGAACAGGCATTATGACATTGCCATGATTGACTGGAAGATGCCGGATATGGACGGCGTGGAGACAGCCAGGCGCATCCGGGCCATGGTCGGGCCGGATACCACCATCATCATGATTTCCGCCTACGACTGGAGCCGGATTGAGGATGAGGCCAGAAGCGCAGGGGTCAACTGTTTTATCTCAAAGCCCCTGTTTGGAAGCACCATATACGATGCCTTTGCCCAGGCAGTGGACCGGGGGCAGGAGGAGACAGCGCAAAAGGAACGGGAGGACTTTGCAGGCTGCAGGGTGCTGCTGGCGGATGACAATGAGCTGAACCGGGAAATCGCCAGGACCCTCCTGGAGATGCGGGGCATGGAAGTGGAAACAGCAGAGGACGGACAGGAGGCAGTGAACCTGTATCGGTCCAGGGGGGCCGGGTATTTTTCCGCGGTGCTCATGGATATCCGCATGCCCCTGATGGATGGACTGGAGGCTACCAGGACTATCCGGGCCATGGAGGGTGACGGTATGGGCAGCATCCCCATACTGGCCATGACGGCCAATGCCTTTGAGGAGGATAAGGCCAGGGCATTTGAGGCAGGGATGAATGGATATCTGGTAAAGCCTCTGGATATGGAGGCAGTGCTGGATGAGCTGAAAAAGCATTTATAAAAGTGGGATTATGGGCGGTTAGGTCCATCCTGAACAGGAGAGGTGCCGGACAGGCTGCTGCCGGCCGTCTCCACGTCAATTTCATGTATCAGATTCACCATCTCAATGGCTCCCGCAGCGCAGTCATAGCCCTTGTTGCCTGCTTTTGTCCCGGCCCGTTCAATGGCCTGCTCAATGTTCTCCGTGGTCAGCACACCGAACATGACCGGGACTCCTGTGGCAAGGGAGGTATGGGCAATGCCCTTGGAAACCTCACTGCACACATAGTCGTAATGGCTGGTGCTGCCCCGGATGACGGCGCCCAGACATATGACGGCGTCGCAGCGCCCGCTGGCAGCCATACGGGAGGCAATGAGCGGAATCTCAAAGGCGCCCGGAACCCAGGCAACTGTGATATTGTCCTCCGGCACCTCATGGCGGGTCAGACAGTCCAGGGCCCCGGACAGGAGCTTTGAGGTGATGAATTCGTTGAAACGGGAGGCAACAATGCCTACCCTTATTTTTTTTGGAACAAGCTTTCCTTCTAATATATACATGGCGGATTCTCCTTTTCTGTGTCTGTGATAACTGGCTGTTTAAACGGTGGTGCATCATAGTGATACACTTTTATTTTATATTTTAATAATGCATGAAATGCCCCATGCGCTGTTCCTTTGTCTTCAAATAGAACAGGTCGTGGTCCGTGGGGGCCATCCGGATGGGAACACGTTCTCTGATATCCAGGCCAAAGCCGGAGAGCTGGTATACCTTATCCGGGTTGTTGGTCAGCAGCCGCAGTGTTCTGGCACCCAGGTCCCTTAATATCTGGGCGCCTATGAAATATTCCCGCAAATCCCCCGGAAATCCCAGAGCCAGGTTGGCGTCCAGGGTATCCATGCCCTGGTCCTGGAGTTCATAGGCCCGGAGTTTATTGAGAAGGCCGATGCCCCTTCCCTCCTGGCGCATGTAGAGAAGCACGCCCCTGCCTTCCTGTTCAATCCGGGACATGGCGGCTGCAAACTGCTGTCCGCAGTCGCAGCGCAGGGAGCCAAAGGCATCGCCGGTCAGGCATTCCGAGTGGACACGGCACAACAGGTCCTGTCCGTCCCCAATCTCTCCTTTTACTAAGGCCACATGATGTTCACCATTCAGCAGATTCCGGTAGCCGTAAGCCTTAAAGGTGCCGTAACGGGTGGGCATACGGGTCACGGCCGCGCATTCCACCAGCTTGTCGTGCTGCTTGCGGTAGTCCTGCAATGCCTTGATGGTGGTGATTTTCATATTCCATTGCACGGCGCATTGAAGGAGCTGGGGCATGCGCATCATGGTTCCGTCCTCCTTCATGATTTCACAGCAAAGCCCGCATTCCCTGAGACCGGCCAGGCGCATCAGGTCAACGGTGGCTTCGGTATGGCCGTTCCGTTCCAGCACACCGTTTTTGCGGGCTGTCAGAGGAAACATGTGGCCCGGCCGCCGGAAATCTTCAGGGCGGGCCTGGGCACTGGCGCACTGCCTGGCTGTCACGCCCCGTTCGGCTGCGGAAATGCCGGTGGTGGTGCTGACATGGTCAATGGACACGGTAAAGGCTGTTTCATGGTTATCGGAATTGTGGGATACCATCTGGGGGAATTTAAGCTCTCTGCACAGCTCCATGCTCATGGGCATACAGATAAGGCCCCTGCCGTGTACGGCCATGAAATTCACGTTTTCCGTGGTGGCGTACTGGGCGGCGCAGATAAAGTCGCCTTCGTTTTCCCTGTCTTCATCGTCTGTTACCAGTACGATTTTACCCTGGCGCAGGTCCTCCAGCACTTCTTCTATGGTGTTGAATCCTTTTATGGCATTGAGTTCTTCCATGGTTGTTAGTCCTCCTCTTGTTTTTAACAGGGACAATCCGGTTGTCCTGCGTTCTGTTTTCCTGTTCCGGTACTTCTTAAAAGCCGTATTGTTTCAGTAATTCCGGTGTGATTTTGGCGCCTGTATTCCTGTGTGCAGTGTCCGGTTCTGCCGTGTTTTGGGAAGGGGGAGGCATTTTTATCAGGGTTTCAATGTATTTCCCCACGCAGTCATTTTCCAGGTTGACCCTGCAGCCGGGTTTCAGGGAGCCAAGGGTGGTGCGGGAGGCTGTATGCGGAATCAGGGATACGCTGAAATCCCGTTCCCGTACCCGGGCAACCGTAAGGCTGACGCCGTCTATGGCGATGGAGCCCTTTTCAATGATAAGACGCAGGATAGACGGGGCGCAGCAGATGGTATACCAAAGGGCATTGCCGTCGCGCCTAATACTGGTAATGGTCCCGGTGCCGTCAATATGGCCGGTTACAATATGTCCGCCGAACCTGCCGCCGGCCATCATGGCCCTCTCCAGGTTAAGGAGGCTTTTAAGGGGCAGCTGTCCCAGGCTGGAACGATTCAGGGTTTCGGGCATCACATCCGCGGAAAAACAGCCGGAGTCAAAGGAAGAGGCCGTAAGGCAGACGCCGTTGACAGCAATGCTGTCCCCTTTTTTTATATCCTCCAGAATCCTGCCGGCCTTGATGACCAGGCGGGAACCGGATGCACCCCCCTGAACAGACACCAGAATTCCGGTTTCTTCTATGATTCCTGTGAACATGGCCTAACCTCCCCTTCTATGAGAATATCTTCATCCAAAGCCGTGATTCTGGTCTTTCCCAGGGTGAAGCCCTGGTATGGAAATTGTACGCCGCTGCCGCCCACCGGTGTTTTGGCGGATGCGCCCCCAAAGAGTTTTGGGGAAATGTAGGCCTGGACCCTGTTTACAATTCCCTGGGAAAGGGCGGACCAGCTGAGGGAGGCCCCGCCTTCCAACAATATGCTGTCAATGCCCATCCGCCCCAGATGTTCTGTCAGCGCATTCAGGTCCGTGTGCCCCTCCCTGGACGGAAGGAGGAGGATTTCACAGCCCTTTTCCTCATAGGGAAGCCATGCCTTCCTGTCAGCACAGCAGGTAGCCAGTATGGTCCTGGCCTGGGAACAGGTGGCGGCAACCTGGGAGTCCGGCGGCGTGCGAAGCCGTGAATCACAGATAATCCGGACCGGATTCCTGGTATCCGGGAGGCGGCAGGTAAGGAGGGAATCATCGGCCAGTATGGTTCCCACCCCGCACATGACAGCGGAATACCTGTTTCTGTCCTCATGGACCCTGCGGCGTGAGCGCTCTCCGGTAATCCACCGGGAATGTCCGGCGCAGGTGGCTGTCTTGCCGTCCAGCGTCATGGCATATTTCATGACCACAAAAGGGCGTCCGGTCTTTATATAGTGGAAGAATACATGATTGATTTCCCTGCACGCCTCTTCCAGCACGCCTTCTGTTACCTCTATGCCATGGCTTATTAAAATTTCTGCGCCCTTGCCGGATACCATGGGATTGGGGTCCTTTGTACCAATCACAACCCGCCGGATGCCGCTTTTCACGATGGCGTCCGTGCAGGGAGGGGTCTTGCCGTGGTGACAGCAGGGCTCTAAGGTTACATACAGGGTGGCTCCCCTGGGAGATTCGGTCAGGGATGCCAGGGCGTTCCGTTCAGCGTGGGGACCGCCGAAACAAAGATGGCAGCCCTGCCCGATGATGCGGCCCTCCTTCACAATGACAGCCCCTGCCATGGGATTGGGGCTGACTCCTGCGCGGCCCTTTTCCGCCAGTTTCAGTGCCATGGACATGTAATCAGTATCGTTCAATACAGCGCCTCCTTTACATAATACGGGACCTGCATGGGGCTGCCATGGTCCGTCCCTGGTTGATTGCCGTGAATCCTGCAATAAAAAATGCCTTGAACCGTATCGTTCAAGGCAGAACATATGAAGCCGCCGGCACAGGATTATGTGCCTGCAAAAAAGATATAGGGAACATGGGAGACACACAAAAGCCCTGGAATGATAGTCATTCCAGGGCACTGTCGGTCAGCCATGGGAAGCGGGTAAACGCATCCATGCCATTCTTTTATCTTCTTTCATCCAGACTGTACTGTCGGCTTCGGAGTTTCACCGAATCATGCCTTGCGGCTCGTGGGCTGTACCACCGGTAGGGAATTGCACCCTGCCCTGAAGATATGATTCAATTGAGTGTTATTATAAACACTGTATGGCGGTATGTCAAGAAGGATTTTCGTCATGGGTGCATGGATTTGGAGTTATCCGGAAAATGATGGAGGGCAAACTTGGGAAAAACCAGGAATAACTGTTAAATGTTAGAACGCATTGTGATATAATAAAACCATGAAAGCAAACCATGGAAGCAGGCGTGAGCCTGCGCTGTCAGAACAGGAGGATGGGCGTATGAAGGAAGGAAAGAAACTCATTGTGACCATTGGCAGACAGTACGGCAGCGGCGGCAGTGAAATCGGCTCCAGGCTGGCCAAGGAACTGGGAATCCATTTCTATGACAAGAATATCCTGCGCATGAATTCAGACCAGAGCGGCATCAAGGAGAGCTATTATTATCTGGCAGATGAGAAGGCAGGTAACAAGCTCCTGTATAAGATTGTCAAGAGCCTGACTCCGGAAAAGGGGAGCCCTTCCTTTGGTTCCGACCTGGTGTCGGCGGACAATCTGTTCCGGTTCCAGTCTGAAGTCATACGCAAGCTGGCAGCGGAGGAGAGCTGCGTCATCATGGGACGCTGCGCTGATTATGTGCTGGAGGGCACGGAAGGGCTGGTAAGGGTATTCCTGTATGCGGACATGGAATACCGGGAAAAGCGAATCAGTGAACTGGGGTATTATGAGCCTAAGGATATCAGGAAGAACATCAAGCGCATTGACAGGGAACGAAGGGATTACCACCGGTACTATACGGGCCGGGACTGGGAGAATGTGGAGAATTATGACCTGATGCTGAATACGGCATCCCTGGGAACAGAGGGGGCCATGGAGGCTATACGGGCTTATTTGCGGATTAAGGAGTATGAACTGTAATGAGCTGTAAGGGAGCAGGCTGATGCCTGCTCTCTTTCTGTGCGTTTCCGGTTTAGAGCATGATTGAAAATGTATGCATATAATAGGATGGTCAGTATTATATTTAGGTAATGAAAAGAAATTGCGAGGTATTACATGGCAACCAATCCAGAACGGACATCCAGTGGACTGCTGCAGATTAACGTAATCAACATACAGAACAATTTTCCCATACAGAACGCCAGGGTCACCATCAGCTATAAAGGAGAACCGGACCGTACAGTGGAGCAGCTGACTACCAACAGCTCCGGTCAGACAGAACAGGTGCAGCTTCCGGCTCCCCCTGTGGAATACAGCCTGGAACCGAGTATTATCCAGCCCTATTCGGAATACAATGTGATGGTGGAGGCAGAGGGCTTTGAGCCTCTGGCCATATCCGGCACCGAGATACTGGCAGACGCAACGGCCATCCAGCCCGCCGGCATGACGCCGGCTGGCGGGGAAACGCCTCCCGAAGACCCGGTGGTAATACCGGACCATACCCTGTATGGGAATTATCCTCCAAAGATAGCGGAAGCAGAGATAAAGCCAGTGAACGAAAGCGGGGAAATCGTACTCAGCCGGGTGGTGGTGCCTCAGACTGTGGTGGTCCACGACGGGGTTCCCACGGACAGCACGGCCAAGGATTATTATGTGCCCTACAGGGACTACATAAAGAATGTGGCTTCCAGTGAAATCTATTCCACCTGGCCCAGGGCTACCATAACAGCCAATGTGCTGGCAATCATGTCCTTTACCCTGAACCGTGTATACACGGAGTGGTACAGGAACCAGGGCTATGATTTTACCATTACATCCTCCACTGCCTTTGACCACAAGTGGATATACGGGAGAAATATATTTGAGAGCATCAACCTGATAGTGGATGAGATATTTGACAACTACCTGTCCCGTCCCGGGGTGAGACAGCCTATCCTGACCCAGTACTGTGACGGACGCCAGGTCCAGTGCCCCAACTGGATGACACAGTGGGGCTCCTGTTCCCTTGGAGAGCAGGGGTACAGTCCCATTGAGATTCTCCGTCATTTTTACGGGGACAGCATCTATGTGAATACGGCGGAGCAGATATCCGGGATTCCGGCCTCCTGGCCGGGAAATGACCTGACCATAGGAAGTTCCGGGGATAAGGTGCGGCAGATGCAGGAACAGCTGGATGAAATCGCAACGGTTTACACAGCCATTCCCAGGGTGACGCCTGACGGGATATACGGCACCAGGACAGCCAATGCGGTGCGGGAATTCCAGTCCATTTTCGGACTGCCCCAGACAGGGGTGGTGGACTTTGCCACATGGTATAAAATATCGCATATCTATGTGGGAATTACCCGGATTGCGGAGCTGGTGTAATGAATATGACAGGGTAATATGGTGAAATCGGTTTAGGAGCAGAGAACTTTTGCCGGCGCCGGAGAGGAAGGATGGGAGGCGGAAATTCCCTATAAAGAGCAACGGCCTGCGTATAAAAGGCAGCCAATAACGCTTCAAAGACAGTCATGAAAGACGGTTGTCAAAGACATGGGCAGGACACTGATTTATGGGTCCTGCCCTTGCTGTATCCTGCCTTTTTGTACTAAAAAAATATTTGATTAATACAAAAAAATTTAGCATTCAAAGTCATTGCAAATTCATATGAAATACAGTATAATCTTTACAATTTGGGCTGAGGTCACCAGGCCCATAACCAAACACATGAGAAAGGACAGGTACCCCCCATATGAAAGCATACCTCATACTGGAAGATGGAACTGTATTCACCGGGACAAGTATTGGTTCCCAGCGAGAAGTCATCAGTGAAATCGTGTTTAACACATCAATGACCGGTTATCTGGAAGTGCTGACCGACCCGTCTTACGCAGGACAGGCCGTTGTCATGACATATCCCCTTATTGGCAATTATGGAATCTGCCATGAGGACATGGAGTCAGCAAAGCCCTGGCCGGATGGCTATATTGTAAGAGAATTATCAAGAATCCCCAGCAATTTCAGAAGCGAGGATACCATTCAGAACTTCTTAAAAGAACACGACATTCCCGGTATCTGCGGTATCGATACAAGAGCCCTTACCAAAATATTAAGAGAAAAAGGCACCATGAACGGTATGATTACTACAAAGGAATATACCGATTTCAGCGAGCCCATAAAACGCATGAAGGAGTATATTGTGACCGGCGTAGTGCTTAAAACCACCACAAAGGAAAAATATGTCCTTCCCGGAACCGGTAAGAAGGTTGCCCTCATGGATTACGGCGCCAAGAGAAACATTGCCCGCTCCCTGAATCAGAGGGGATGCGAAGTAACTGTATATCCGGCTGATACTCCCGCAGAGGAAGTACTGGCAGGAAACCCTGACGGCATCATGCTCAGCAACGGCCCCGGGGACCCGAAGGAAAACACAACTATTATCAGAGAAGTGAAAAAACTGTATGAGTCAGATGTTCCTATTTTTGCCATCTGCCTGGGACACCAGCTCATGGCCCTTGCCAACGGCATGGATACCCATAAATTAAAATATGGACACAGAGGCGGAAACCATCCGGTAAAGGATTTGGAGACCGGAAGGGTTTATATTTCCTCCCAGAACCACGGCTATGTGGTGGATACGGACAACCTGGACCCATCAGTGGCCGTACCGGCATTTGTCAATGTAAATGACAGCACCAACGAGGGCTTAAAGTACGTTGGCAAGAATATCTTCACGGTGCAGTACCACCCGGAAGCATGCCCGGGACCCCTGGATTCCGGTTACCTCTTTGACCGTTTTCTTAAAATGATGGAGGTGAATGACTAATGCCAAAGAATCCTGATATCAAAAAAGTACTGGTGCTTGGCTCCGGCCCCATTGTCATCGGACAGGCAGCAGAATTCGACTATGCAGGCACCCAGGCCTGCCGTTCCCTGAAGGAAGAGGGAATTGAGGTGGTTCTCCTCAACTCCAACCCTGCCACCATTATGACAGACAAGGACATTGCGGACCGGGTCTACATTGAGCCTCTTACCGTGGAAGTGGTGGAACAGCTTATATTAAAAGAAAAACCGGATAGCGTACTGCCCACCCTGGGCGGACAGGCAGGGCTTAACCTTGCCATGGAGCTGGAGGATGCAGGCTTCTTAAAAGAACACAATGTGCGCCTGATTGGCACCACGGCCCTGACCATCAAGAAGGCAGAGGACCGCGAGATGTTCAAGGAAACCATGGAAAAGATTGGGGAACCAGTTGCTCCCTCTGATATTGTGGAGGATGTAAAGCATGGTCTGGAGGTTGCCGAGCGAATCGGTTATCCGGTTGTGCTTCGTCCGGCATACACCCTGGGAGGTTCCGGCGGCGGTATTGCAGACAACCGGTCGCAGTGCGCCGAAATCCTGGAAAACGGACTTCGCCTTTCCCGTGTGGGACAGGTGCTGGTGGAGCGCTGCATCGCAGGGTGGAAGGAAATTGAGTACGAGGTAATGCGCGACGGCGCGGGCAATGTAATCACTGTTTGTAATATGGAGAATATTGACCCTGTGGGCGTTCATACAGGCGACAGTATTGTGGTGGCCCCCTCCCAGACGCTGGGGGACAAGGAGTACCAGATGCTCCGCACCTCTGCCCTTAACATCATCAGCGAGCTGGGAATCACCGGCGGCTGCAATGTGCAGTATGCCCTGAATCCGGACAGCTTCGAGTACTGCGTTATCGAGGTAAATCCCCGGGTTAGCCGTTCCTCCGCCCTGGCAAGCAAGGCAACGGGATATCCCATCGCCAAGGTGGCTGCCAAGATTGCCCTGGGATATACCCTGGACGAAATCAGGAATGCGGTTACAAAAAAGACATATGCAAGCTTTGAACCCATGCTGGATTACTGCGTGGTCAAGATGCCAAGGCTGCCCTTTGATAAATTTATCAGCGCCAAGCGTACCCTGGGCACCCAGATGAAGGCCACAGGTGAGGTCATGAGTATCTGCACCAATTTTGAAGGTGCGCTGATGAAGGCCATCCGTTCCCTGGAACAGCATGTGGACTGCCTGCTGTCCTATGATTTTACAGACCTTTCCGATGAAGAGCTGACAGAGGAATTATCCAGGGTGGATGATATGCGCATCTGGAGAATTGCAGAGGCACTGCGCCGCGGATTCACCTATGAGCATATCCATGACATCACCAGGATTGATTTCTGGTTCATTGACAAGCTGGCTATCCTGGTGGAGATGGAAGATGCCCTGAAGGCAGTGGGAGCCGGAGAAAAGCAGCTGACCGTGGAACTTCTGACTGAGGCCAAGAGAATTGAGTATCCTGACAATGTCATAGCAAGGCTTACAGGCATTTCCCAGGAAGAAATCAAAAAGCTGCGCTACCACAATGATATCCGCGCGGTTTATAAGATGGTGGATACCTGTGCGGCTGAGTTTGCAGCCGAGACCCCCTACTATTACTCCTGCTTCGGCGGTTTTAACGAGGCGGAGCAGACCGGCGGGCGCAAAAAGGTGCTGGTGCTGGGTTCCGGCCCAATCCGCATTGGACAGGGAATTGAGTTTGACTTCTGTTCTGTCCACAGCACCTGGGCTTTCAGCAGGGAAGGCTATGAGACTATTATTATAAACAATAACCCGGAAACCGTCAGCACGGATTTTGACATTGCGGATAAGCTGTATTTTGAACCCCTTACCCCGGAAGATGTGGAGAGCATTGTGGATATTGAGAAGCCGGATGGCGCGGTGGTCCAGTTCGGCGGCCAGACAGCCATCAAGCTGACAGAGGCCCTGATGAAGATGGGGGTTCCCATTCTGGGCACGGCGGCAGAGGATGTGGATGCGGCAGAGGACAGGGAGCGTTTTGACGCTATCCTGGAGCAGTGCAATATCCCAAGGCCGGCGGGCCACACCGTATTCACGGCAGAGGAGGCCAAGGAAGCAGCCAATAAGCTGGGCTATCCGGTGCTGGTAAGACCGTCCTATGTACTGGGCGGACAGGGGATGCAGATTGCCATCAGCGACGAGGACATTGATGAGTTTATCGGCATCATCAACCAGATTGCCCAGGAGCATCCGATTCTGGTTGATAAATATATTATGGGCAAGGAAATCGAGGTGGACGCCATCTGTGACGGCACCGACATCCTGATTCCAGGCATTATGCAGCATATTGAGCGTACCGGTATCCACTCCGGCGACAGTATCTCCGTGTACCCGGCCCAGGATATCAGCCAGCATAACATTGACACCATTGTGGACTACACCGAGAAGCTGGCAAGGGCCCTCCATGTAAAGGGCATGATTAATATCCAGTTTATTGTGGACGGGGACGACGTATATATCATAGAGGTGAACCCGCGTTCCTCGCGTACGGTTCCCTATATCAGCAAGGTAACCGGAATCCCCATTGTTCCGCTGGCCACTCAGATTATCTGCGGCCACACCATCCGGGAGCTGGGCTACCAGCCTGGATTACAGCCGGCAGCTGATTATATTGCCATCAAGATGCCGGTATTCTCCTTTGAAAAGATTCGCGGTGCTGACATCAGCCTTGGACCTGAGATGAAGTCCACCGGCGAGTGCCTGGGAATTGCAAGGACATTCAATGAAGCGCTCTACAAAGCATTTGAGGGCGCAGGCATCCGCCTTCCGAAATACAGGAAAATGATTATGTCCGTGCGCCACAGCGACCAGGAGGAGGCAGTGGACATTGCCCGCAGGTTTGCTGCTGTGGGATATCAGATATTTGCCACCAGAGGCACGGCAAGGACACTGAATAAGAACGGCGTAAAGGCCTACGAAATCCGCAAGCTGGAGCAGGAATCCCCCAATATCCTGGACCTGGTGCTGGGCCATCAGATTGACCTGATTATCGACATCCCGGCCCAGGGTGCAGAGCGCAGCCATGACGGCTTCATCATCCGCCGCAATGCCATTGAGACAGGCGTCAATGTCCTGACCTCCCTGGATACGGCCAATGCGCTGGTAACCAGCCTGGAAAACCGGGCCAAGGAGCTGACGCTGATTGATATTGCCACGGTAAAGAATGCCTGAGGGAATGGAAACACGCTAAGGAGAAGGCTATGATAGTTGAACAGAAATTGCAGGAAATGGGACTTGAGCTTCCGGAGCTCCCTAGGCCAAACGGATTGTATGTACCCGCAAGAAGGGTGGGAAATCTGATTTATATTGCAGGCCAGACCCCGGATATCCATGGAGTGCGCCAGGTGGTGGGTGTTGTGGGGGAGGATTTGACCATAGAGGATGGCCAGAGGTCCGCCCAAATCTGCGCTCTGAATATTCTGTCTGTTCTGAAAACGGAACTGGGCGATTTGGATAGAGTGAAACAGTTTGTACAGATTATCAGCTATGTACGCTGCGCCAAGGGGTTTGGAAATCAGCCTTTGGTCATAGACGGGGCATCCGGACTGTTCCGTGATTTATATGGGGAAGCAGGAATCGCTGCAAGGCTTGCCATTGGAGCCAATGAGCTTCCGGGCGGCAGCGCCACGGAAATACTGGCGGTAGTGGAAGTAAAGGAAGATTGATGGGTCCTCCATCAGGGTAAAAGGATTGGCGGTTAAGCAGATGTAAGCAGAGTCTGGTTTGACCGGATAGGAGCCTGGGGACTCCGGTTTGTTTAAACCGGAGTCCCCGGGCTTTTCATGTCTTTGCCGGGTACCAGCCATGGGCTGGTTCCTGTTTTCCGGCGGGATGGCTGTTTTTGGAACGGGGGATAGCCGCAGAGGGGGTTATCCGATATAATGGAAGCATGAAGATTGAATGCTGGTTCTGAAAAACGGCAGGGATGCGTATGGAGGGAAAGAAATGACGCAGACCGGAGATGAGAAGAAAGAGAGTTACCGTAAAATGCTGGAAATTATGGGATGCCCATGTCAGGTGATTGACCGCAGGGGAGCGGAACAGCCCCTGGAGGAACTTTATCTGGAGAAGAGGGAACAGGGAAAGAGGGATGGATTTGTTCCTCTGTTCATTTATCCGGATGAAAATTTTATAGACATGGTGACAACGAACCTGGCGGAATCGTCCATGGAAATGCCGGAGTCCTTATTGGGAAGGTTTGAGGACGGAGAAGCGGCGGAGCATTTCCAGGAGGATACGGATTATCTGACCAGACAAAAATCAGATGTCATACTGGCGGAGATTCCGGTGGACCAGCCCTGGAAGGTGCTGGGCTGGCTTCCCTTTGGCGGATGGAACCAGTGTCCGGACAGCGGCAGAATGCTGGCATTTGCAAAACGGTGGTATGAAATGTGGGGAGCTGTGCCGGCTGTTATGGGTGCCGATACCCTGCAGTTTTATGTGGATACACCGGTGGCAGACCAGGAACAGGCCGAGAAGCTGGCTATGGAACAGTTCGGCTTCTGCTTTACGGAGGAGGTCATGACCCTGGCAGGGTCCCTGTCCAGGTCCCATGTATGGTTTTTCTGGTGGGATTGATGGAGGATGGAGAAATGGAAAAAGTGGCGGGAAACCGCTGCTTTTTTATTTTGGTGCAAACAAAGGTATTTTATGAAATATCTGTGAATTTCAGTTTGATTTAAGCCAGGGCCGTTATACTTCTGGAATCAGATGAAAATCTGAAATAAAGCGGAAAGTAGGAGATTACAATGAAAAGAAATCCAGCAAGGATGTTACTGTGTGCAGGTCTGTGCGCGGCGGCTGTGATTGGTACCGGGGTGATGAGCTACGCGGCATCATGGTCATCCTCTGGTTCAGAAACAGCACAGACAGATAACAGGATGACTCCCCGGGATGACGGGAGTGTAATGGCTAAAATAACTGCGGCAGGCGACGGCTCATTGACCGTGACATTTGCCTTAAAGCCGGAACAGAGGGATGGTGACGGAACCGGTCCTGCAGAAGACAGGGCGCCGGACAGGGAATCCCCGCCGGAAAAACCGGCAGAAGGGGAGACACTGCCGGAAAAACGGGCAGATGGAGAAACTCCGCCGGAAAAACCGGCGGATGGGGAGAACCCTCCTGCACAACCTGAAGAAGAGGGGACCATGCCTGCAATGCCGGAGGGCGGGAATCCCTGGGACAGACAGGGGAGCGGAGGTATGACAATGGAATTCAGCACGGATGAAACAACCGTTTATCTGACCGGTTCCACTGTCATTACAAAAGGAATGGAGGGCCGGGAAGGTACGGAATCTGATTTGGCAGTTGGAAGCATTGTAAGAATGATATTGGAGGATACACAGATTATCAGTATTGACATCATGGAATAGTCATGGAGGAAATGCAGGAACTGGCGCAGGGATGCATATACGGCATTCCTGTGCCGCCGGGACAGAGGATTACAGGATTAAAAGGAGTATATTCATGAAAAAAGGAGTATTTATTTTGGCAGTGCTGGCTGCTGCGGTTCTGGCATCCGGCTGCGCAGGTCAGGGGAAAGAGGATGCCGCGGCTTCTGATACCGTTGAAGCACCGGAAGAAAGCAGCAATGCGGAGGCGACGGAAATCATTGGTATGGTGAAGGAAATTTCTGATTCACAGATATCCCTTGTTACCGGAAGACCTGGCCCCAGAGGCGGCGGGCAGGGGAAGGGTGATGCGGGAAAAAGGATGGACGGGGAAGAGACTGACGGCGGACCTGATGAGGCAGGCACAGACCGTGTCCCGGACACCCAAGAAGCCGGAGACGGGCCGGAAAAGGGGGCAGGAGGCAGACCTGGCCGGAGAGATAAGGGCGGTGAAACGGGAAAAGGCCGGAACCAGAATGAGGCCGGAAGCAGGGGCCCGGACAAACACACAGGGGATGGCAAAGATTCCGCCGCCGCTGTGACAATCCTGTTGTCCTCTTCCACTGAGGTTATGGATTCGGAGGGAAAAGCCGCTGATATAGCAGAGGTAAAAGCCGGGGACATGGTTTGTGTGGAAACAGATGCCGCCAATATTGCGGTCAGGATTACCATAAAGTCCGGCTCAGGGCAAATGGAGAAAGAGATACAATAGATGCATATACCCCGGAGACTGGCTATTGTATACAAAAAAATATACGGCTCCATGGTGTATTTTTTACAAAGTTTACGGCGGCGCCAAAAAACTTCTGACATCGACACCCTTTTAATGATACAATATATGTATTATAAAATAAGGGAAGTAGGCGGTAAAATATGTATCAGAAAGGTCAGTATATCATATACGGCATCAGAGGCGTCTGCGAGGTGATGGATATCATCAAAATTGACAGGCCTGACGGTCCGAAGGGCCGGCTGTATTATGTACTCCGTCCCTATTATCAGCAAGACAGCAAGATTGTGACGCCTGTGGATTCGGAGAAAACCATAACCAGGCCGCTTCTTTCCAAAGAAGAGGCCCTTGAACTGATTGACGAAATCTCTGATGTGAAGGAGATGGAGGTGACCAATGATAAGCAGCGGGAGGAACGGTATAAGGAAGCCCTTAAGACCTGTGACTGCCGGGTGTGGATTAGCATGATAAAGGCGTTGTACCTGCGCCGGAAGGACCGCATGGAGCAGGGAAAGAAAATGACGGACCTGGACGAGCGGTATTTTAAGACGGCGGAGGATAATCTGTACTCTGAGCTGGCCCTGTCCCTGGGGATGCCCAAGGAGGAGATGGTCAGCTATATTACCGAGCGGGTGCTGGCGGAGGCGTGATGACGCTGCGGAGGCATAGGGCTTCACATGTCTTCCGGCTATATATCTGCATGTCTGCCGGATTCTGCCAGATTAAAAGTATACGGACAGCAAAATAATAACAGAAACAATTACAGAAACAATTACAAAAAGAATCCATCAACCCCTATTGTTCTTAAGGGATGAATGGATTCCTTTTTGTTGTTTACGTACGGTTATCTGGCAGAACCAGGGTCTTTATTCAATTACCGTGCCTGCATGTCCCTTCAGGCTTTCTTTTGCCTTATCCAGGGAGGTGATGATGGCTTTCCTGCCTTTGCCGCTCTCCAGGAAATCAATGGAGGCAGATACCTTTGGCAGCATGGAGGCAAATTCGAACTGGCCCTGGCTGATATAATCCCTGGCCTGGTCTATGGTCATGCGGCTGATGGGCTGTTCCTGGGGAGTACCATAGTTTAAGGTCACGTTGTCCACGCTGGTAAGTATCATCATCACATCCGCGTCAATCTCTTTGGCCAGCAGTCCGGTGGCAAGGTCCTTCTCAATGATGGCGCTGGCGCCCCTTAGGTTATAGCCCTGCTCCATAACCGGAATGCCGCCTCCTCCGCAGGCAATGACAATCTGGTCCGCATCCATAAGGGCCTTGATGGCATCAATCTCCACTATGGCAACGGGATGGGGGGATGCAACGATTCTGCGGTAGCCGCCTTCCACTTCTGTCACATGGTTGCCCTTGGCTTCCTCAGCATCAGCTTCCTCCTTGGTCATAACACGTCCGATGACCTTTACAGGGGTATAGAAAGCCTCATCATATGGGTCCACTGTCACCTGGGTCAGTACAGTGCTTACTGGTTTGTAAATGCCTCTTTTAATCAATTCAGCCCGGATTCCGTTCTGAAGGTCGTATCCGATATAACCCTGGCTCATGGCAGAGCAGACAGACATGGGAGCCTGACTATAGCCGTCATGCTGTTTGCCGAATTCATTCATGGCCGTGTGAATCATGCCTACCTGGGGAGCGTTGCTGTGTACAATGGCTACCTGCCACCCCTCCTGGATGAAATCAGCGATGATTTTGGCGGTTCTCGCCACAGCTGCCTTTTGTTCAGGAAGATTGGTTCCCATATCTTTGTGGCCAATGGCCATTACGATGCGTTTTTTCGCCATAATCCATACCTCGCTTGTCTTTTAAATTGTCATATAAATTAAGTTTATTATAGGGTAATATGGGAAAAAATGCAATGAAAAGAGTAAAAAGATGGTGGCAAAACACATGGAGCCATGCTATACTGTCAGCAGAATAAGAACGCAGAATAAAAACACAGAATAAGAACAGAAGGACAGGGAGCGTATGAGGGATGAAAAGCAGCTTTTGCCCGCAGGATGGCAGAAGCGTGTACTGGCGGCAGCGGCAGCGGCGCTGGCCGGCAATCTGCTGGTAAAGGTTATACCATGGCCGGGCAGTCTCCTCTCATCTTACGAGGAGGCCATGAGTCCGGCTGTATCCCAGGGAGCAGGCTTTTTGTGGATGACACTGGTCCTGGCCCCTGTTCTGGAGGAGGGAGCCTTCCGCCTGGTCCTGTACGGATGGCTCAGGCGCTTTATGGCTTTTCTTCCTTCAGCAGTCATATCATCCCTGGCCTTTGGCATATATCATGGAAACTGGATTCAAGGCACTTATGCATTCCTGCTGGGAATGGTGCTGGCATGGGGCTATGAAAGCAGTGAATACCGCAGATATCCCATGGCAGTATTGATGCATGGGGCCGCTAATCTGGCAGCCCTGGCAGTATTTGGCTAAGCGCTCATAAACGAGCCACTGCGCTAAGCTCGAAAGGACCTCGCTAAGCGCCAGTGACATGTATCGCGCGTAGGAGACCAAAAGACGGTCTCTAAGCGCTCATAACGAGCCACTGCGCTAAGTTCGAAGGGACCTCGCTAAGCGCCAGTGACATGTATCGCGCGTAAGAGACCAAAGGACGGTCTCCAAGCGCTCATAACGAGGAGGTAGAAACGTGAAGTTATTGACTGTGGCAATCCCCTGTTATAACTCGGAGAGCTATATGGAGCACTGCATCAACACCCTGCTTACAGGCGGGGAGGAAGTGGAAATCATCATTGTGGATGACGGTTCCACAAAGGACAGGACGGGGGAGATTGCAGACCGGTATGCCCGTGAATATCCAACTATCTGCCGTGCCATCCACCAGGAAAACGGCGGGCACGGGGAGGCTGTGAATACAGGACTTAAAAATGCCACAGGCATTTTCTTTAAGGTGGTGGACAGCGACGACTGGGTCAATGAGGAGGCGTATGAGCAGGTTCTTTCAACCCTGAGGCGCTTTGTATACGGAGGAGAGACGCTGGATATGCTGGTTACCAACTTTGTCTATGAAAAGGAGGGCGCCAGAAGGAAAAAGGTGATGAAATATCACACGGCGTTTCCAAAGGACAAGGTATTTGGATGGAATGACGTGAAGTTCTTCATGACAGGGCAGTATATCCTGATGCATTCTGTTATTTACAGGACAGGGCTGCTTATCCAGTGCGGGCTGGAGCTGCCCAAGCACACCTTTTATGTGGATAATATTTTTGTGTACCAGCCACTGCCCCATGTGAAGCATATCTATTACCTGGATGTGAACTTCTACCGTTATTATATCGGGAGGCAGGACCAGTCAGTCAATGAAGAGGTGATGATTGGCCGCATTGACCAGCAGATTCGGGTCACCAAGCTGATGCTGGGGTATTATGACGCCATGAAGATAAGCAGCAGAAAACTGCGTCATTACATGATACAGTATCTGGAAATCATGATGACCATCTGTTCTGTCCTGGCCATCAAATCCGGGACAGAAGAAAACCTGGAGAAAAAGAAGGAGCTGTGGCAGTATCTGAAAAAGCAGAACCTTCCTCTGTTCCTGCGGCTCAGGATGGGTTTCCTGGGACAGGGATGCAACCTTCCGGGCAAGGGCGGAAGGGAACTGCTGATTCTGGGATATAAAATAACGCAGAAATTTTACGGTTTTAATTGACATCTTTTTAACGGAGTAGTATAGTATAGCCGGTATCAGGAAATTTCCATATGTATGGAGGTCTTATAAAATGGTAAAAGAATTTTTGAAGTGTAATTCAATCAGGGAACGGATTCAGTTTCTTGCCAACACTGTCCTTAAGGACTGGGATGACGGAGAGCTGGATACAGTCATGGACATCATGGGACTATCTAGGGAAGGTATGGAGGCGCCGGAAGACAAAATCAGCGCCATTGAAAAATACCTGGCTGACTATAAGCACGAAGTAGAGATGAGGGGCAGCATTGACGGCTCCAGGGTTGACAGTATACCTGCAAAGGACCAGGGAAGCACCCTGTTCGAAGGCCCTTCTGAAGCGGAAGTGGTGAACAAGATGCTGAATCCTTTTTCCAAGGAGCAGTAACCCGGGAGCACCGGGAATCCGGCAGCACTGGGAGTCCGGGAGCACCGGGAGTCCGGGAATCCGGCATCATCCAATCAAAAATTGATATGAAAATCCATGGAAATCCCGTTGGCAGGGAGGGCCATGGATTTTTTGGTTTCCCGCCAATGGGACAGCATGGCGGGAGATGGGGCAGAGATGGAACGCAGCTAAGATTTTTATCTGAGATAATAGAAAAGAGAGGAACAGAGGTTGACGCAGGAAAACCGCTGTACGCCGGCTGGTAATCACATACCGGCGTACAACGGTTTTGGTTTTTTTGTCCATCTAACTGAGGGCCTTCTGGGTGACCTTCTTGTCTTCTGCGGACCAGTTGTATCCGTAGACGATTCCGTAAATCACATACGCCATAATGGCTGCGCCTACCATGTCGATGACCGAGTGCTGTTTTAAGAAGACAGTGGACAGGCAGATGGAAACCATAAGGATGGCTGAACCGGCCCGGACCCAGGGATATTTCTTAAGCGACCCGCTTTTCATGATGGCGATGTGGGTGCCGATGGAGTTGTATACGTGGATGCTGGGGAATACGTTGGTAGGCGTATCCGTCTGGTACAGGGCTGCAACCATGCTGGAAAATATGTTCTTGCCCGGGTCAATGGCCGGTCTGAAATCTGTGCCGTTGTGGAAAAAGGTACAGATAATCAGGCTGATGGTCATGCCTGAGAACAGGAAGGTGCAAATCCTGTAATAGTCTTCCTTATTGCGGAAAAGGAAGAAAACAATGGTTCCCGCCACGTATAAAAACCACATCATGTAGGGAATAATAAAATATTCGTTGAAGGGTATGAAGTCGTCCAGGGCAACATGCATCACATGGTAATGACGTGTGACCGTCCGTTCCAGGTAACAGAACCATGGGAGATAAATGAAGCCGTAACACAGCAGCCATGCATGTTTGTACCTGGATAAAAATGTTTTAATACTTTTCATGATACCAGCCTCTTTCTCACATTTGAAGACCTGATAATATGCGGCTAAATATAAACAAATTGTTAATAATGTGTTAACGTTTAGAGATTATAGCACAGTAAAAAAGGAAAAACAAGGGGAGTAACGAAAAGTTAATAAAGTTTCAGAAAGCATTATAATATATGACGAAAAACAACTTTTATTTTTAAATTTTGTGTGCTATATTTAAAGCATGAAATAAATTTACATGAGACAGGCGGAATATGATATGGGAGAGACACGAAGCGCGTTGGGAGTCATCTGCTCCTCCTATGATGAATTTTTTGAAGCAGAGAAAAAGATAGCGGATTATATGATGGAGCATAAGGCGGAAGTGGTGGACATGACAGTGGGAGAGCTGGCCAGGGCCAGCGGGACCAGCGACGCCACGGTATCCCGTTTCTGCAGGCGGTGCGGTTTTAAGGGATTCCACAGCCTGAAGCTGGCATTGGCCAGGGAGGTGCTGGAAGAAGAACACAAGGACAGGAACGTGTCCAATGACATTGACCGCAGCGACCTGAGCCAGTCCCTTCAGAACATATTGGCCAATAAGGTGGCGGAGCTGACAGAGACAGTGAACATGATGGACCCTGCCAATCTGGAGCATATTCTGGACAAGCTGGAGCACGCCCGCATGGTGCAGCTGGCAGCTGTGGGCAACACCATTCCTGTGGCGCTGGACGGAGCCTTTAAATTCAACCAGCTGGGAATCCCGGCCGTGGCAGGAGATATATGGGAGACCCAGACAGCCTATACCTTTAACCTGGGACCGGAGGATGTGGTTATGGTTATATCCAATTCCGGCAGTTCCAAGCGTCTTCAGACCCTGGCGGAGGGGGCAAAGGAAAACGGATGCACGGTCATCCTCATTACCAACAATGGAAATTCGCCTCTGGCCGGAATAAGCGACTATAAGATTGTTACCGCCACCAGGGAAAAGCTGCTGACAGAAGAATTCTGGTTTTCCAGGGTCACGGCCACGGCGGTCATGGAGATACTGTACCTGCTGCTGATGGCAGGCATGAAGGAATCCGTGGAGCATATACGGCGTCATGAAAAAGCCATATCACCAGATAAGAAGTAATGATTCATACAGAGGATAAAATAGAAAATAATGCACAAAAAACAGACGGCTTTTTACAGAAACAGGCCGTCTGTTTGTATATTGCGACGAAAAAATGTATGAAACATATTTTCTTACAAAATACTATTGACGAAAATATGATATCGTATTATGATATAGACAACATAAGAAATAAAATTTCATGAGAAGGCGGTGCAGAGATATATGATTTACACAGTAACATTTAATCCGGCACTGGACTATGTGGTGGCAGTGGAGCATTTCACACTGGGAAGTGTAAACCGGACCATCAGGGAAAACATCTTTTACGGGGGTAAGGGCATCAATGTTTCGGCGCTTCTGGCAAACCTGGGATATAAGAGCACGGCTCTGGGATTCATAGCCGGGTTCACAGGACAGGAGATTGAGAGGGGCGTCCGGAGCCTGGGCTTTGACTCTGACTTTATCCGGGTGGAGAAGGGTATGTCCCGTATCAATGTAAAACTGAAGTCAGACCGGGAAAGCGAGATTAACGGCATGGGACCGGAGATTACGGCCGGTGATGTGGAACAGCTTTTTCAGAAGCTTTCCTATTTAAAAGAAGGAGATGTGCTGGTCCTGTCAGGAAGCATACCGGCAGCCATGGACAATGATATCTACCAGAGAATCATGGAGCGCCTGGACGGCAGGGGAATCCGCATGGTGGTGGATGCGGAAAAGGATTTACTCTTAAAGGTTTTAAAGTACCATCCCTTCCTTATCAAGCCAAACAACCATGAGCTGGGACAGATGTTCGGACTGGAGCTTAAGACAGAAGAGGAAATCATTCTCCATGCCAGGAAGCTTAAGGAACAGGGGGCAGTGAATGTACTGGTATCCATGGCAGGGGACGGAGCCATCCTGGTGGCTGAGGACGGCAGCGTATACCGCCAGGGAGTTGCCAGGGGAATTGTGAAGAATTCCGTTGGAGCCGGGGATTCCATGGTGGCAGGCTTCATAGCCGGATACCTGGAAAAAGGAGATTATGCATACGCCCTGAAGCTGGGAACAGCCTGCGGCGGCGCGACTGCATTTTCCGACGGCATAGGAACCAAGGATGAAATTATGAGACTCTTAAACACACTTTAATCGGTCAGGAGGGGCGCATTTATGCGGATTACAGAGTTATTAAAGAAAGAGAGCATTGAACTGGGCGTAAAGGTTTCCAATAAGGAGGAGGCCATTGACAGGCTGGTATCCCTGATGGATGCAGGCAAAAGGCTTAAGGACACAGACGGATACAAGAAGGGCATACTGGCAAGGGAAGCCCTGGGCAGCACGGCCATTGGTGAGGGAATCGCCATTCCCCACGCAAAGGTGGAGGCGGTAAAGGAGCCCGGGCTGGCAGCCATGGTTGTGCCGGAGGGGGTTGATTACGACGCCTTTGACGGTTCCCTTGCAAACCTGCTGTTCATGATTGCAGCGCCTGCTGAGGGGGCAGACGTGCACCTGGAGGCATTGTCCCGCCTGTCCACCCTGCTTATGAATCCCGGATTCAAGGAAGGGCTGATTGGGGCTTCGGATAAGGAGGAATTTTTACGCATCATTGACAGGGCTGAGGTGGAGCGTTTTGGGGCGCCTGAGGGAGAGGCGGACCGGAATGCAGAAGCGGATGTGAAAACAGCCTCCGGATACCGGGTCCTGGCTGTCACGGCCTGCCCTACCGGCATTGCCCATACCTATATGGCGGCTGAAAACCTGGAGAATACAGGAAAGAAGCTGGGAATTTCGCTGAAGGCTGAGACGGATGGTTCCGGCGGCGCCCAGAACGTGCTCACCAGGGATGAGATTGCAGCGGCGGACGCCATCATCATTGCCGCGGATAAGAATGTGGAGATGGCCAGGTTTGACGGCAAGCCGGTTATCATGGTTCCTGTAGCTGACGGCATTCACAAGGCAGAGGAACTGATTAAACGGGCAGTGGACGGCACCGTGCCTGTATACCACCACACAGGGGCTGCCGGAGACGGGTCTGTATCCGACAGCAATGACAGCATTGGACGCACCATTTACAAGCACCTGATGAATGGCGTTTCCCATATGCTTCCCTTTGTAATCGGCGGAGGAATCCTCATTGCCCTGGCGTTCCTGTTTGACGATTATTCCATTAACCCGGCTAACTTTGGTAAGAATACGCCTTTGGCCGCTTACCTTAAAACCGTAGGAGAGCAGGCGTTTGGAATGATGCTTCCTATCCTGGCTGGTTTCATTGCCATGAGTATTGCGGACCGTCCGGGACTGGCAGTGGGCCTGGTGGCAGGACTGATTGCCAAGATGGGCGCTACGTTTGCCAATCCCGCCGGGGGCGATGTGAACGCAGGCTTCCTGGGCGCCCTGTTTGCAGGCTTTGTAGGCGGATACATTGTAGTGGGATTGAGGAAGCTTTTTTCGAAACTGCCAAAGTCACTGGAAGGCATTAAGCCGGTGCTGCTGTATCCGGTTATCGGCATCTTCCTGGCAGCTGTGGTCACCACCTTTATCAACCCGTATATGGGGATGATTAATGACGGCCTGACCCGTTTCCTGGGAGGAATGGGAGGCACCAGCAGAGTTGTGCTGGGCATGGTATTGGGCGGCATGATGTCCATTGATATGGGCGGTCCCTTTAACAAGGCAGCCTATGTGTTCGGAACAGCGCAGCTGGCGGAAGGCAACTTTGAGGTCATGGCGGCTGTCATGGCAGGCGGTATGGTGCCTCCCATTGCCATTGCCCTTTGCACCTCCTTCTTTAAGAAAAAATTCACGGCAAAGGAGCGCCAGTCCGGTATTGTCAACTATGTGATGGGCCTGTCCTTTATCACCGAGGGAGCCATTCCCTTTGCGGCCCAGGACCCTCTGCGGGTGATTCCTTCCTGTATCATCGGTTCCGCGATTGCAGGCGGTCTTTCCATGGCCTTCGGCTGTACCCTCAGGGCGCCTCACGGCGGTATCTTTGTACTTCCGACCATCGGGAATCCATTTATGTATCTGGCTGCGGTGGTTGTGGGAGCAGCGGCCGGATGTGTGATTCTGGGGATGCTTAAAAAGAACGCAGAGGAATAGGAACGCAGATTAAAGCGGCGGTGCAGACCAAAGGGGAGTATTTGGTCATACAAATATAAAAGATATTGGCGGCAGTCCCGGTTCTTTGACCGGGGCTGCATTTTTTGACATTCAGATACAGGTATGCTATAGTAAACCACATGGAGATTAAGATTAACGATTATTATGAGCCGGACCATTTCCGGGCAATCTGCGAGGATAATTATAATATTTCACGGACCTGTGAATACGAGAAGAATGAGATGCACCACATCCATAATACCAGTGAAATTCTCCTGGTGGAGGACGGGGCGGCGGATTACTACATCTCAGGCAGAAAGTACCATGTGGAGCCCTATGACATACTGGTCATAGGAGCCATGGAGCATCATCTCAGGCGGATTGACAGGCTGCCGTTTTCAAGATACGGCTTCACGGTCAAACCAACCTACTACAGGAGCACTGTATTGGACAGCGACCTGCAGAAGGTGTTCAACACGCCCACACCGGAGGAGTTTGTCCAAAATTATAAGAATGTGGACCGGGCCGTGTTCGGACAGTTAATTGATATGCTGTGCTGCCTGAAGGCGGAGGACGCGGTGCATAAGCCCTTCCGCTCCCAGATTCAGCGGACCATTGTCACCCAGATTGCGGTGCTGCTGTTTCGGACCTTCCGAATCAAACGGAGCGAGTCCGGTATCTCGCCGTCCAATGCCAGGATGCTGGAAATCAAGGAATACATAGACACCCATTTTAACGAGGAACTGAACCTGAACATGCTGGGTGAAAAATTTTTTCTTCACCCATCCACCATCAGCAAGGATTTCACCAAGTACTGCGGATACAACCTAAACAAGTATATCAACACGGTGAGGGTCTGCGAGGCAGCCAGCTTATTGGAAAATAATAGTGATAGCGTGGCGGTGATAGCGGAAAAGTGCGGTTATGACAGTGTAAACACATTTTTAAGGCAATTTAAATCAATCATGGACGTATCTCCCCTCCAATACCGTAAATCTGTACATGAATGGTGGGAAACAAGCAGGAGAAGCAGAAGAAAGTAGCTGGTGATTTTTGGACGCCAGCTGCTATTTTTATGCAGATTTTTACAACAGGACAAAGAAATGGTGATTTTTGACTAAATAATAATCACATTCCGCAGGGCACTTGATGTATGATATTTACATCGGAACAAACGATTACCGGCCGGTAATTATGAGTGATTCATAACAATGAAATGGAGGAACTGACATGAAAAAAAGATTCTTATCAGCAATGCTTTCCGTAGCGATGGCAGCATCCCTTGTGACAGGATGCGCGGGCTCATCATCCGGCACGGCAGATACAAAGGCAGAGGATGTAAAGGCGGATACAAAAGATAATAATGGAACGGAAGCAGGGGAAAAGGATACGCAGGCAGCGTCCGGCGAACCGGTTACCCTGACCGTCATGGACGGATATGCGCCGGAGGACCCCCACGGCCAGTACATATATCAGTATGCAGAGGAATTTATGAAGGAAAATCCGGACATCAAGGTGGAAATCCAGGCCATTGCCTCCGGCGATATCTACACAAAGCTGGCAGCCATGGCAACCTCTCCGGATGACCTTCCCACTATATTTTTTACATCTGCCGACCAGATTCCAACCCTTTACGACCTGGGACTGACAGAGGACCTGAGCAAATGGATGGACAAGGAGGTCGTTGACGGCCTGGCAAACGGCGTTATGGACGCCTGCACCATTGACGGACAGATGACCTATTATCCGGTGGCCGTACAGCCTCAGGCCGTTATCTACCGCATAGACCGTTTTGAGGAAGCAGGGCTTAAGGTGCCCTCCACATGGGACGAGTTTGTGGACTGCGCAAAGGCGCTGACAAAGGATACGGACGGGGACGGACAGGTGGACCAGTGGGGATTCTCCATGGTAGGCTCTAACAATTCCTCAGGACAGAGCCGTTTCATGTCCTATCTCTGGAGCAACGGCTATGAGCTGGCTTACCAGGAGGATGGTTCCGGCGAGTGGAAGACCGACATCACCACAGACCCGGCCTTCGTGGACGTATTCTCAAAGTGGACCGACATGAACAATGTGGAGGGCGTGGTTCCCACCGGTATCACGGAGGTGGATTATCCCACGGCTGCCAACTACTTTGCCATGGGCTATACAAGCATGTTCCTTACCGGTCCCAACGCCCTGGGCGTGGCCTATGCCAATAATCCTGAGTTAAAGGGAAAGCTGGGTTCCTTTAAGCTTCCGGGGGAATATTCAGGCACCATGCTGGGAGCAGAGGGCTATGCCATCACTGCCAAGTCAACGGACGCTGAAAAGGCAGCCGCAGCTAAATACCTGGCATTCTTTACCTCCCATGACCAGGAT
Source organism: Clostridium sp. 1001271st1 H5 (assembly GCF_005845215.1). Taxonomy (GTDB): domain Bacteria; phylum Bacillota; class Clostridia; order Lachnospirales; family Lachnospiraceae; genus Enterocloster. The sequence goes on along the minus strand of NZ_SPHO01000009.1, from coordinate 30,676 downwards.
ATGAAGTTCTGGGAATCCAGCGGTAAGATTCCGTCCACCACCGAGGGACAGAAAGTCTCCTATATAACAGGGGATGATTATGCAGGTTTCCTGAAGCAGATTGAGGACGGCTGCCGTCCTACCCTGCCTTTTGCAGGAATCAGCGGCCTTAAGAGCGCTCTGGGCGATGCCTATGCATCTGTATTCAGCAACGAGAAAACAAATGACCAGGCAGTGGAGCAGCTGGTGAAGGACCTTGAACAGCTTCTGGAAGATTACAACTAGAGGCAGCAGAATGCAAAGCCTGGGACAGCGCAGGAAACAGCACCACCGCAAACAGTAACAGAAACAGCAGCATGATACGGGGAAGGGCAGATAACTGCCCTCCCCGTATTCAAAAGAAAGGTTCATGATAGTATGTCTAAGGTAAAAACCAAAGGAACTGCGGGCAAAATTAAATACCAGAATGACGGATACTTATTTGCTTTCCCCATTGTATTTATGCTGGCGGCCCTTATTATATATCCCATGGCCTATGGCTTCTATATCAGCTTTTTTAATACCAACCTGGTGACTAAGTGGAAATTTGTAGGCTTTAAATATTACGCAGAGGCATTTACAGACCCGTCCTTCTATAAATCAGTTCTGCTTACGTTTGAGTTCATGATATTTGTAGTAATCGGGCATTTTGTCCTGGGGTTCATTCTGGCCGCCCTGTTAAACAGGGAGTTCAGGGGAAGAACCGTATTCAGGGTAATCTTTATGCTTCCATGGCTTTTCCCGGAAGCTGTCATCGCCCTTTTGTTTACCTGGATTATGAATCCCATGTACGGCGTCTTAAATGACATTTTAAAGTCCCTGGGAATCATCTCAGCCAATATATCCTGGCTTGGGAGTAAGGAACTGGCGTTTCCGTCTGTGGTATTCACCTGTATATGGAAGGGATTTCCGCTGGTTATGACCATGATACTGGCCGGCCTTCAGAGCATATCCAAGGACCTGTACGAGGCGGCTGTGATTGACGGGGCAAATAAGTGGGACAGCTTCCGGTACATAACCCTGCCCTCCTTAAAGCCCATACTGACAACGGTTATCATACTGGACAGCGTGTGGTGGTTCAAGCAGTATACCCAGGTCTTTACCATGACGGCCGGCGGACCGGGCACAGCCACCAACCTGATAAGCCTGAGTATTTACGGAACCGCGTTCAACGACCTGAGGTTCGGCAAGGGAGCTGCCTGGGGAATCCTGGTGTTCATTATCTGTTATCTCATAAACTCTGTGTATAAGGTGGTGCTGAAGGATGAATAAAATAAAGTCAAAACGCAGAATGGAACAAATTATCTGCTATGTGGTCCTGATTCTGCTGGCCATGCTGGTGCTGGTGCCAGTGCTCTGGATGGTTTCCACGGCATTCAAGACAGAGGCCCAGACCTACTCGCCCAAGCCCCAGTGGATACCGGACCCAATCAGCCTGGAGTCCTTCCGGAAATTTTTCACCACCTACAATTTTGGAAGAATGACCCTGAACAGCCTGATTACATGTATCTTTGCCATGATTATCTGCATCACCTGCGCGTGCCTGGCCGGCTACGGGGTGACCAGATTCCAGTTTAAGGGAAAAAAACAGCTGATGGATTTTCTTCTGGTGACCCAGATGTTTCCCAGCGTTATGCTGGTGGTGCCTTTTTATGCAGTGCTCTCCAAATACCATATGACCAACAAGCTGATTGGACTCATCATTGTGTATGCAGCCACCAATGTTGCCTTTAGCACATGGATGCTGGTTTCCTACTTTAAGACAGTGCCCATTGAGCTGGATGAGGCGGCCCGGGTGGACGGGGCTTCCAGTTTCCGTATTTTCTGGAACATCATTCTGCCCCTGATAGTACCGGGTATTGCAGCGGTTGCCATATTTGTCCTGTTCAGCGGCTGGAATGAGTATATGTATTCCTCGGTCCTGATTTCCAACGACCAGCTTAAGACATTGACCGTGGGCATTATTTCCCTGAATTCCCAGTACCAGATTAAATGGAATGACCTGATGGCCGCCTCCACCGTATCCAGTCTTCCGCTGGTGGTCCTTTTCATCTGTTTCCAGAAGTATTTCATCGCAGGTATGACAGGCGGGGCCGTGAAGAGCTGATACTGTATTGCCGGGGGGCGCACAGTGCAGGCATAGGGATTTTACAAGAAAACAGGAGATTAAGAACATGGATAACATAACGATTCGCGATATAAAAGTATTTGTGACAGCGCCCAGGGGAATTAATCTGGTTATTGTGAAGGTGGAAACATCGGAACCGGAACTCTCCGGATACGGATGCGCCACCTTTACATGGAGGCATAAGGCCGTGGTCACAGCCATAGAGGAGTACCTTTGCCCCATGCTTAAGGGCAGAAGCGTCCATAATATAGAGGATATCTGGCAGACCATGATGGGAAGCTCCTACTGGCGCAACGGCCCGGTCCTTAACAACGCCATATCCGGTGTGGACGAGGCTCTGTGGGACATCAAGGGCAAACTGGCCGGCATGCCTCTTTACAGCCTGCTTGGCGGCAAGGCCAGGGAAGGGGTAACGGTTTACCGCCATGCGGACGGAGGATGCCTGGAAGAGGTAAAAGAGTGCATCAGCCGTTATATCGAGGAAGGGTACCGGCATATCCGCTGTCACATGGGGACCTACGGCGGGAATTTTGACGGCAGGCGCCAGCAGATGGTGAAGCCGGACGGAGCGCCGGAAGGCGCGTATTTCCATCCGAAAATGTATATGGACAGCGTAATCCGTCTGTTTGAACAGGTGAGGAAGGATTTCGGCTGGGAGCTTGAGGTCATGCACGATGTACATGAGAGGCTTTCCCTGGCAGATACCCTTGCCTTTGCAAAGGAGCTGGAACCCTTTAAGCTGTTTTTCCTGGAGGATTCCCTGTCCCCTGACCAGGTGGGGTATTACAGGTATCTGAGAGAGCAGACAGCTGTTCCCTTTGCCATGGGAGAGCTGTTTACCAATCCGGCTGAGTGGAAGACCATCATACAGAACCAGTGGATTGATTTCATTAGGGTGCATCTAAGCGATATCGGAGGCGTGACCCCTGCCGTGAAGCTGGCACACTTCTGCGATGCATACGGGGTGCGGACCGCATGGCATGGTCCCAATGACCTGTCGCCCATCGGGATGTGCGCCCAGATGCATCTGGACCTGAACAGCCACAACTTCGGTATCCAGGAATTTTCCGGCTTTACCCAGGAGGAGAAGGCCGTATTCCCGGGCTGTCCGGATATCAGGAACGGCTATGCATATGTGGATGATACCCCCGGCATCGGTGTTGGCTTTGATGAGAGGGAAGCGGCCAAATATCCGGCAGTGGACATGGACCACAGCTGGCTGTTTGCAAGGCTGCCTGACGGGACGGCTGTCAGGCCGTAGGTGAATGGCAGACATATAATAAGACAACAAAACGCGGTTCTGGCAATAAGCCAGGGCCGTGTCTTTTTTTGTCCGGCGGTTGGGGACGCATAAGCCCCCTCGGGGTTTGTAATCCCAAACTATAAATGCTATGATAGAAAAAATATAATCACAGGGGGAACAGAGCGTGAGACAGTTGTCATTCCGTGCAAAGATTATGATTGTATTTATAACCATCGGCATTCTTCAGGGCAGTATTATGGGATATTTTGCTTACAGCCATGCAAGGGGCCTTATTTTTAACAACAAGAAAAATGAGATGGAAAACATGCTGGAGAAAATCAATATCAGTGTGACGGATAAGGTTTCCTATATGACACAGCTGGGGCAGAGCACAGCCACCAGCCAGATTGTGAGAAACAATATCCACAGCGGCGAGGACTACCTGCAGGTGGGCCGCAGCAAGCGCAGCATAGCTGAGTATTTTTCCTCCCTCGTACTTTCATTTGAACCATTGAGCAATATCATGATTATTGACCGGTCAAATATCCTGTACAGCACCTATGATTATTACAGGCTGCAGGATTTTGACCTGGTGTCCTCCCAATATTATGAGGCAGCCTCAAAGCATGGGGGACAGCCTGTTTGGCTGGGTCTTGAGGACAACCTGCTTTTTCATATGGAGGGTATCACAGGACCTGAAAAGGTCCTTACCATGGTGGAGCCCATTACGGATTTTTACAATCAGGAGGTCATTGCCGTACTCATCATGGATTTGAACCCGGATACATTCCTGGACATCCTGCATACGGAGAACGCCTCATTTCCCCATCAGATGACCTTCATGCTGGACCAGAACCAGAACCTGATTGCAGGTGACGAAAAGACCTTTTCCCAGGCCATTGATGCAGTGGCTGCCATGGAGAACAGCAGGAGAGGGTCCGGGGAGCTGCTGGTGGGACAGGAGCGCATGGCGCTGTCTGCCATTACCAATGAAACAACGGGATGGAAGATATATACCATGGTGCCTTACTCGGATATCTCGGCCCAGGTACAGAGCCTGAACCATTCCATCCTGCTCAGCATCATCCTGTGCAACCTGCTGATTCTGGTCTGCCTTCTGGCAGTGTCCCTGGCCATCACAGCTCCTGTGAAGAAGCTGATTGAGGCCATGGGGGAGGTGCAGCAGGGGAATTTTGATTACCGCATAGAGAATAAACGCTCGGATGAAATGGGCCGTCTCATGGAGACGTTCAATTACATGGTGTTTAAAATAGACATGCTGATAAAGGAGGTCTACCAGGAAAAGCTGGCTCAGAAAAATGCGGAGCTGGAAGCCCTGCAGTCCCAGATTAATCCCCACTTTTTGTATAATACCCTGGATACCATCAATTGGATGCTGCTGGACAAAAAGGAATATGAGATAAGCGGCATCGTGGTGTCATTGGGTGAGATGATGAAATATGCAATCAGCAGGTCCTCCAGAACCGTGGCCCTGAGTGAGGAAATCCGTCACGTATCCAACTATCTCCTGATTCAGAAGGAACGGATGGAAGATAAACTGGAATATGAGATAGATATTCCGGACCAGTACGCATCCATCCAGGTTCCCAGGCTGATTCTGCAGCCCCTGGTGGAAAATGCCATTGTCCACGGAATAGAAACAGGGGGACGCGTAAGGATAAGGGCATATGAACATGATGAGGACGGGGGATGCTGGCTGGAGGTCAGCGATAACGGGTCAGGCATGGATGAGGGGCAGCTGAAACGCCTGAGGGATGGAACCACCCAACCCAGGATGAACCACACAAGCATAGGCGTGGAGAATGTAAATAAGAGAATCAGGCTGTATTATGGGGAGGAATACGGGCTCAGCATCGAGAGCCGGCTGGGAGAGGGAACGGTCATCCGTTTCTGCATACCCGGAAATTGATAGGGAGGGAATGACATGAGAGCAATTGTTGTGGATGATGAACCAAAAATAAGAAACGGACTGTGCGGGCTGGTGGAAGGTCTTGAGGGCTGGGCGGTGGCCGGGAGCTTTGAGGAAGCCGCCGCAGCCATGGAATACCTGAGGAACGGGCAGGCGGATGTAATCATCACAGATATCAAGATGCCCCATATGTCGGGACTGGATTTGATATATCAGATAAGGGAGGCCAATGCCGAGGTAGATGTGGTCATCGTAAGCGGATACACTAATTTTTCTTATGCCCAGCGCGCCATAGAGCTGGGCGTGACCCGGTATCTGACGAAGCCCACCAATCCCGTGGAGCTGATAGAAACGCTCAGGCAGATTGAGAAGAAGCTGAGCCGGTCCCCGGGAATGCGTCCGGAGAGAAATAAGCAGCCCGGAAATCAGCTTATCATGAAGGCGCAGGAATATATTGCCTCAAACTACAGCCGGAAAATCACATTAAAGGATATGGCAGACGAACTGTACATATCCCCCAATTATCTGTGCGAACTGTTTAAACGCCACACGGATAAGAATCTGACGGATTATATTTCGGCGTACCGGATTGACAGGGCCAAGGAACTGCTGATGGATGTCAGATACAGGGTTAACGATGTGGCATATATGGTTGGCTTTTCCGATGCCCAGTATTTCAGCAATCTGTTTAAGAAAAAGGTGGGTATGACTCCCACGGAATACAGGAACAGAAGGTAGATGTGTATAGGAAACATGGGTAAAAACAGGAATATAGTAAAATATTACACAAAATCATAATCTGGCCCGGTTGTTGTATATGGCGGTTTGTATATAATTAAGATATAAAAGTTGAATAAATTATGCATAATTTATGAAAAAGCAATGCCGTGTTTAACAGTAGCAAGATAAACAGAATGACCAGCAATGACTAGGGGGAAATATTATGAAGTTAAAAAAATTAACAGCAATTGGATTGGCTGCAGCCATGGTGTTTTCAGCAGCAGGGTGTTCCTCAAAAAGCCAGCAGGCGGATAACAGCTCTGCCCAGGCTGAAAAGGCGCCGGAGAGCAGCCAGGACAAGGCCCAGGGCGGAGAACCGGTGGAAATCGTATACCTGAATTCCCATGCAGATGTGTGGGAAGGTGATGTGGGCAAGGAAATCATACAGAAATTTGAGGAATCCCATCCCGGAATCAAGGTAAAGACAGAATCCTATCCCTTTGACCAGATGATAGAGATGGTTGAAGTAAAGATGAAATCCAAGTTAAGCGACTTTGACGTGCTGAATGTGGACGCGCCTCTTGTGACCTCTTATTCAGTCAGGGGGTATCTGGAGCCGTTTGAGAATTATATGAGCAGGGATGAGCTGGATAAGGTATTTACCCAGACCGGTCTGAAGGCAGCCACCTATGACGGAAAAGTTATGACAGCGCCTAAACGGGAGTCCGGCATGATTATGGTGTACAATAAGGACATTCTGGATGAAAACAATATACCTTATCCGGCCTATGACACAGACAAGCGCATGACCTGGGAGGAGTGCCTGGATATCTGCAAACAGGTCACCAAGGTGGAAAACGGCACCACTACATGCTGGGGCATCATCGGGGACCAGATAAACCGCGTGTGGAATGTAATGCCACTGGCCAATTCCCTGGGAGCTGCCTGGCTGGATGAGGACGGACTGACAGCTACCGGGTATCTGAACTCAGAAGCCAGTATAAAAGCAATGACTTTTTATCAGGACCTGTTTAATAAATACGGGGTGTCCCCCAAGGGCGTGAACACCAATGAGGCCAGGGAGATGTTTGAGACAGGAAAGGTGGCATTTACATGGGGCGACCCGGTGTGCTACGCCAGGGCCAAGGGAAAGGGAATCAATGTGGGCGTGTGCCCGGTGCCTTATTTTGAAGGCGGTGTGCCGGTGGTAGGATGCGACTCCTGGCATATAGGCATCAATGCCAATTCAAAGCACAAGGAGGAAGCGGCTGAGTTCATCAAATACATTACCGTGGGAGAGGGAAGCGGCATATTCCTGGACAGCCAGAATAATATTGGAGCCAATATGGAGCGGATTGCCCGGATTACAGATGATTCCGCCCCGGACCATGAGGTTTACGCCCTGCTGGCCAGTGACTTGGAAAAATACTCCGTATCAAGGCCCAAAACCCCGGGATACAATGAGTGGTCCGATGTTGTAAATGCTGCCATTGAGGATATCAGAAACGGGGCGGATGTAAAGACCACACTGGATACGTCGGCCGCCAGGATTGACGACATCCTGAAAAAATATACAAAGTAACGAGACGTAATAAAAAGCAGCATCAGACAGCATTGGAAGAACGTATCCGGCCCAAACGGATACGTTCTCCTTAAATAGGAGGAGGTCAGCGCATGGAGCCAGTAAAACTTAAAAAAAGGCCGGGAGCATGGGAACCGTATCTGTTTCTCGCACCGGCAATGCTCCTGCTTTTTATCTTTAAGATATACCCCATCATCATATCCTTTGCAGGAAGCTTTTTTGCGGAATCCTTTCTGCGGGGGGAGAAATATTTTGCGGGTCTGGACAACTACATCTCATTGTTTACAGACCCAACCTTTCATAAGACGCTTAAGGTGACCCTTGTATTCAATCTCATTACAACGCCGCTGCAGATTCTGATTTCCCTGCTGCTGGCATTGTCCGTGCGCATACCGGGCAGGGCCAACAGCGCGTTCCGGTCTGTCTTCATGATGCCCATTGCCATTGCCCTTTCTTCCGGATGTATGATATGGAATATATTGCTGAATCCAAACCAGGGAGTGGTCAACAGCATACTCATGATGTTCGGAATGCCGGCCCAGCCGTTTTTTACCAGCCCGAAGCAGTCCATGATGTCGGTTATCCTTATCTGTATCTGGAAGGGCTGCGGTTACTGGATGCTCTATCTTTTGTCCGGCATTCAGGAGGTGTCCGAATCCCTGATTGAATCAGCCAGAATCGACGGGGCCAACGGCTTCAGGACCGTGTGGGATATCATACTGCCCCTGATACGGCGGTCCATGATGTTTGTATTTGTCTCCAACACGGTGGCAAACCTTCTGATGTTTGTTCCCATGTACATGATTACCCTGGGAGGGCCTGAGATGTCCACCAACCTGATGATGTATGAGGCGTACAAATCAGGGTTTATCTATGCTGATTTCGGCCGTTCCTACGCCATTGTCACGCTGATTCTTCTGGTATCATTTGCAGTGGTCATGGTGGAGATGAAAGTGCTGAAACCAAAGCATTAGGAAGGAGGAAAACAATATGAAAAAACGGACCGTCAGGCATGTGCTGTTTGGCACCGTGCAGTATGGACTGATGCTGTTTTATGCCGTGTTTCTTGTACTGCCTGTATTTTTCTCGTTTATGTCATCCATCAGGCCCAGCGAGGAGATATTTAAGTACGCTTCACCGTTTTCACTGGCAACGTTCATTCCGAGACAGATATCCCTGGAATCCTTTCGGAGTCTGTTCATTGATTATGAGTTTATGAAGCCTCTGATTAATACCGTGGTGGTATGCGCCGTGACCGTTGTCCTGGGGCTGGCCCTCAATGCGCTGGCAGGGTTTGCATTTGCCAAATTCAGGTTCAGGGGGAAGAATATACTGTTCCTCATGGTCATACTTACCATGATGATACCCTTTGAGGCCATTGCCATACCGCTGTATTCCCTGTGCCATCAGCTTAATATGCTGAATACCAAGAGTGCGCTGATACTTCCGGCTGTTGCCAACGGTACGTACATATTTTTGTTTAAAAATGCATTTGAAGAAATACCGGACAGCCTGGCTGAGTCGGCCAGGATAGACGGAGCCAGCTGGCTGGCTGTGTTTACGAGAATATATATACCGCTGACCAAGCCCATTATGGTAAGCGCGGGACTGCTTATTTTCTTCTATCAATGGCAGTCCTTTGTATGGCCCCTGATTGCGGCCAATGCTCCGGAGGTGCGTGTGGTGCAGGTGGCCCTGTCCGTATTCCAGCAGGAGAACGGAACGCTGTGGGGGGAAATATTTGCTGCTTCCGTGGTCACCACAGTGCTGCCGCTGATGTTTTTCTTTCCGCTGCAGAAATACTATAAAATGGGAATCAGCACATCGGGCATGAAGGAATAAAGGGAATACCGTGTTGCGGCTGTAAGAAGCTGATGCCGGGGTAAATGGGAAATAGGATAAAAGGAAAACAGGATAGAATGAGAACAGAGCAGAAGGAGAATCGGATGGATAAGATTAAGATAATCATTGATACGGATATAGGGGATGACGCGGATGACGCGCTGGCCATCTGTCTTGCGCTCAAGTCAGAGGAGCTGGAGGTTTTGGGAATCACCACCGTATTCAGAAACACGGCAGCCAGGGCGCAGATTGCGGTAAGGCTTCTGCAGTTAATGGGCAGGACCGACATACCGGTATATGCGGGAATAGGCCGTCCGCTGGTGGCAGAGGCTGATGTGGAGGCGGTACCCATACAGCTTTTGGAGGGCATGGAGAAACTGGAGTACCGGAAGGACATGGATGGGGTGGAATATCTGCGCAGAAGCCTGGCTGAATCAGAGGGAGATATAACCCTGGTCACCATAGGCCCCCTGACCAATATCGGGGTCCTGCTCTGCAGCCATCCGGAAATCAAAGGAAAAATCAAGGAAATCGTAATGATGGGCGGGGCATATTACATGCACTACAATGAGTGGAACATTCTGTGCGACCCGGAAGCAGCCCATATTGTCTATTCCTCCGGCGTTCCCATCCGGGCCATTGGGCTGGATGTGACCACCAGGTGCCAGGTAAATGACGAATTGGTATCCCTGATGCGAAACAGCAATAAGCCGGAGGTGGAACTGCTGGCAGACCTGCTGATGTGCTATTATGAGAACCGGGGACGCCATACCTTCCTGCATGACCCTATGGCAATGTTCGCTGTGTATGATAAGGACCTTATTACCTATCAGGGGGAAGACATCCATGTGGAGCTGCATGGGCAGCATACCAGAGGCACTACCTTTAACACCTGGAAGATTGGCGTGGGAAACATAAGGCAGAATGTGATGTGCGCAAAGGACATTAAAGCAGAGGAGTTTGTCAGCAGATTTAAGGAAATCATAATGCGTTAGAAGGTGTGCGGCGCCGGGGAGTCCTTGACAAGTGCGGATACCTGCAATAATATAATCTTATGGGCCGGTGTTTTTCATGGACGTTTATCAAAACAGGCGGAGATTGAAACAAAGTACCCGGCCGATTGCTCAAGGAGGAAACAAGATATGTTAAGTGCAGGAACAAAGGCGCCGGATTTTACATTAAAAGATAAGGACGGAAAGGAAGTGAGCTTATCTTCTTTCCGCGGACAGAAGGTGGTTCTGTATTTCTATCCAAAGGATAATACGCCGGGATGCACCAGGGAGGCGTGTGCCTTTGCCGGGGCATACATTGGATTTAAGCAGAGGAATGTGGAGGTCATAGGCGTCAGCAGGGACAGCGAAAAGTCCCATGCCAATTTTGCCTCCAAGCATGAGCTGCCCTTTATCCTCCTGTCTGACCCGGAGCTTACAGTGATTCAGGCATACGACGTGTGGAAGGAGAAAAAGCTCTACGGCAAGGTTTCCATGGGGGTGGTGAGAAGCACCTATGTCATCGATGAGGACGGCGTCATTGAAACGGTGTTTGAAAAGGCAAAGCCGGATACCAATGCCCGGGAGATACTGGATTATCTGGATGGCAGGGCGGAATAGGAGAAGGGCAGGCGTATCATGAACGCCTGCCCTTCCGGATTCTCCGGGTGCGCCGCTTTCCTGCAGCTGAGGTCTGTGTCTGCTTAAACTCCCGTATCACATTCTCGATTTCATTATAATCCCGTTCAAACAGGACTTCGCTTATCTGCCCTGACAGTATATCTCCGGGTATCTTTTCCGCTATTTTATCAATGACAAAGAGCTTGCTCTTTTCCTTATACCTTGGCATGCTGTTCAGTTCCTGGATATGAGCCAGTTCCGGGCGCCACAGGATACTGAGCTTTTTCTTCAGCTTTACCAAGGGATTTGGCCGGGCTTCCCGGAGCAGGTAAAAGTCTGCTTTTCCGGCCACCTGCTCCACTGTGATGATTCCCCACCATTCAGGCACATGTTCCCCGATGTGCAGGGCGTGGGAAGAACCGGCCACCACATAATTTTTGTCGTAAAACTGGTCATAGTCCTTTACCTGGCGTTTCAGCCGGGCATAGGTGTCGGCATCACTTTTGATTTCAATACCAGCTACCAGGTCCGGCAGGACCATAACGATGTCGGCCCTGGATTTCCCCATCTGTTTTTCTTCCAGAATACGCATTTTTCCGTACATTTCCTCCAGAAAATCAAAGAGAGGCTCCCGTATATCCTTATCGTAGAGCATTGCTTCGGCGCTCCTATTCTTTCAAACGTTTCACAGCCACGCTGAATAACAGCATGCCTGCGCAGGGGATGATATTGGAAGCCATTCCAATTTCAATGCCTGCATGTTCAGCCACCATGCCGATAATCCAGGGCATGATGATGGCGCCGCTGCTGGCCGCCGGGAGCATGATTCCCATGCTGGCCGCGCTGGTCATGCGGCCTGCACTGGCCACGGCAGTGGGATTCATGCCTGCCATGGCAAATGCAAAGGCGAACAGCAGGAGAATGGCAGCGGTCTGGGTTCCGGCCATCATCAGGCCCAGGTAGAAGACGATACAGCCAATCCCCATCTTAATCATGGCTGAATAGCTGTTTTTGATGGGAATCACAAATGCTATGAGCAGGCGTGCAATCAGGGTGGCGCCCCACATCACGGTCACGGTGTAGGGGCTGAGGGAACCAGATATGATGCCGTTTCCTTTGAAGTATGTAACCATCCAGCCGGTCACACTGGTTTCCGCCGCGTTCTGGCAGAACAGAAGACCGGTGAGCAGCCAGAATTTCCTGCTTTTGAGGAAACGTTTATCTGAATTCCCGTCCTTTTTCATGGCTGTTGTTTCGGCAGGAGTCACACAAAAGGTCAGCCACAGCAGGAAACCGCAGGCTGCCAGCACCAGCATGGGGACGGCGTTTCCGGCCTTCATGGCGGCTCCGATAAAGAAGGGGCACAGCAGTGCGCCCAGGGCGTAACAGCTGTGCATGATGTTCATACCCTTCGTACGGTCGCCGGAGTTATCCGCCACCAGGATGGTGCAGGTATTGATGGTGCTTCCCTTGGCGACACCCACCAGGAAAAAGCCCAGCATGAGCACCAGTGTCCAGCCGGAAAAACCCATCATAAGATATCCGGCCCCGTAGCCGGCTGTCAGGAGCACCACGGTTTTCTTGGTGCCGATTTTTGCAGGCAGCATACCTGAGGCAAACCCGGCCAGAAGATTGCCTATGCTCATAAGGGACAGCAGTGTCCCTGTCATGCCGTACGCAAAGCCGTATGTCTCCTGCAGAATGCTTACGACCACGCCGCTGCTGATGGCACATATACCGCTTAGGAAAAATGCAAAAAAACCTGCATTTCTCTGAAATATCTGTTCCTTTTCCATGATACTGATGTCCTCCCTGGTGGATTTTGGACGTATAAACACGCCCTGCAGGCAAATACCCGGCGGCAAAATAAAAGAAGCCTTGACAATCCAAAGCTTCTCAAGTAGCGGAAGGGAGACTTGAACTCTCGACACCACGGGTATGAACCGTGTGCTCTAGCCAACTGAGCTATTCCGCCATATTTAGTTTGGTAGATAGTGGGGCCTACAGGGCTCGAACCTGTGACCCTCTGCTTGTAAGGCAGATGCTCTCCCAGCTGAGCTAAGACCCCATATCCTGCCGCCGTTTGTGTCTCACTCGCGACTGCCTGTACAGTATATGATAAATTGTGGTAATTGTCAAGACTTTTTTTACAACTTTTTTTATAGAAATTTTCTTAGTGTTTTATAGGGGATTATGCTATAATTTAAGGCAGAGTAAAATATTAGAAAGGACGACCAGAATCCTTCATGTATAACTTCATTGTAAATCCCAAAGCAGGTTCAGGCAGAGGCTTTAGAATCTGGAAAGCCATGGCCCGTTATATGGACAGCCATAATATTGAATACGAAGTTTTCCTGACAGAAGGCGTCGGGGATGCAAGGTCTGCGGCCAGGCTGCTGACGGACAGCTATGATGAGCCCAGATACATTATTGCCGTGGGCGGGGACGGAACCATGAACGAGGTTCTGGACGGCGTTTCTTTCCATGGGCCTTTAAGTCTGGGCTATATCCCGGCCGGTTCCGGCAACGACCTGGCCAGGAGCCTCCGCATGCCCGGCCGCACCATGAAGTGCCTTAAGAAACAGCTGGCTCCCCGGCATTTCACCATGATTGATTACGGGGTCCTTACCTATGGAAATCAGGAGATATCCCACCGCCGTTTTCTGGTCAGCGCCGGAATCGGTTTTGACGCAGCCGTCTGCCAGGATGCCCTGTCTTCCAGATGCCGTCAGCGTTTAAATCGTTTCGGTATGGGGAAACTTTCTTATATACTCATAGGCATACACCAGTTTTTCAAATGCAAATCCTGCAAAGGATATATTTTATTAGACGGGGTGAAGAAGGTAGAGTTCAACAATATCCTATTTATTTCCTGTCATATACAGCCCTCAGAGGGCGGCGGTTTCCTCTTCGCCCCCAGGGCAGACGGAAGCGATGGAAAATTAAACATCTGCGTCATGAGCCACGGCACCCGGACAAAGCTGATTCCGGTTCTGCTGTCAGCCTTCATAGGAAGAAGGCGGCGGCCCAAAGGCGTCAGGAGCTATGAATGCAGGGAAGTATCCATCCACACAGAAGCAGCGCTGCCCGTCCATGCAGACGGCGAAAGCTGCGGTTTCCAGACCGACATCCAAGCCAGCTGCATAGCCAGAAAAGTAAGAATGATGATATGACGCAGGCAATGAGCCATGCAAAATAAGGCAGAAGGAAATCTTCGTTGTGCTTGCACATAAGAAGATTTCCTTATGGCTTATTTTATAGGGCGAAGCCCGACACCGCGATGCAGCGCAGCGGAATCGCGGTGTGCATGGCGGAATCGCGGTGTGCGCAGCGGAATCGCGGTGTGTATGGCGGACGCCAGCCAAAAAATCAACCCACAACACAAGGAGACACTATGAGAATCGGACAAGGATACGATGTTCACAAATTAGTACAGGGACGCGGCCTAATCCTGGGCGGCGTCAGCATCCCATATGAAAAGGGCCTTTTGGGCCATTCCGATGCGGACGTACTGGTCCATGCGGTCATGGACGCCCTGTTAGGGGCAGCTGCCCTGGGAGATATCGGACAGCATTTCCCGGACACTGACCCGGCATATAAAGGTATTTCCAGCATAGAACTGTTAAAGAAGGTAGGGGAACTTCTGGATGAGAAAGGCTACGTGGTTGAGAACATCGACGCCACCATCATAGCCCAGCGCCCCAAATTGGCGCCATACAGGCCTCAGATGGCAGCCAACATAGCAGACGCCCTCCATCTGGACGTGTCCAGGGTAAGCGTCAAGGCCACCACGGAGGAAGGGCTTGGGTTTACGGGAACCGGCGAAGGAATCTCTTCCCAGGCAATTACCTTATTGACGGAAACAGCAGATTACTGCTATGATAGTAAGATAATGGAAAGCGGCTGCGGCGGCTGTCCTGGCTGCGGCCGGGCGAATGGAGAATAATAAGGGATAACGTTCTGACACAGCTGACCGAGGCATGCTTTGCACATGCTGTAAGAGATTCATTTGAGGAGAATAAGAGTATGAAGATATTTAACACACTGAGCAGAAAAAAAGAGGAATTCGTTCCCCTGACCCCGGGAGAGGTCAAGATGTACGTCTGCGGCCCTACGGTGTATAATTTCATCCATATAGGAAACGCCAGGCCCATGATTGTATTTGATACGGTGCGCAGGTATTTTGAGTATAAGGGATACGATGTGCGCTACGTGTCCAATTTTACGGATGTGGATGACAAAATTATCAAGAAGGCAATTGAGGAAGGCGTGGACGCTGATACCGTATCGCGCCGGTACATTGAGGAGTGCAAAAAGGATATGGCGGCCATGAACGTAAAGCCTGCCACGGTCCATCCGCAGGCAACCCAGGAAATCTGCGGCATGCTGGAGATGATACAGACCCTCATCGACAAAAACCATGCCTATGTGGCCGGAGACGGAACCGTTTACTTCAGGACCGGTTCCTTTAAAGAATACGGAAAGCTGTCCCATAAGAACCTGGATGAGCTCCAGTCCGGTTTCCGTGAAATTAAGGTTACCGGAGAGGAGGGAAAGGAAGACCCCAACGATTTCGTGCTCTGGAAGCCAAAAAAGGAAGGGGAGCCTTTCTGGGAGTCTCCATGGTGCGACGGACGTCCCGGCTGGCATATAGAGTGCTCCGTCATGTCCAAACGCTATCTGGGTGAGCAGATTGATATCCATGCAGGGGGCGAGGATTTGATATTCCCTCACCATGAGAATGAGATTGCCCAGAGTGAGTGCGCCAACGACAAGAACTTTGCCACATACTGGATGCACAATGCATTCCTGAATATTGATAATAAGAAAATGTCCAAATCCCTGGGCAATTTCTTCACGGTAAGGGAAATCAGCGAAAAATACGATTTGCAGGTACTGCGTTTCTTCATGCTCAGCGCCCATTACCGCAGTCCCCTTAACTTCAGCGCCGACCTGATGGAAGCATCCAAGAATGGTCTGGAGCGTATCCTGACCTGCGTGGGGAAACTGAAGGACCTGGAGGCAAAGGCGCCGGACAGCCCTGAGACTGCTGCAGAGCAGGGGAATGCAAAAGAGGCAGATAAGCTGCGCGGCAAATACGAGGAAGCCATGGACGATGACTTCAACACCGCAGACGCTATTTCCGCCATTTTCGAACTGGTGAAGCTGGCCAATACAACGGCAGATGAATCCAGCACCAGGGAATTTGTTTCCTATATGAGGACAATGATAGAAGAGCTGTGCGATGTCCTGGGCATTATCACGGAGAAAAAGGAAGAAGTGCTGGACAGTGAGATTGAAGAGATGATTGCAGCCAGACAGCAGGCCAGAAAAGAGAAGAACTTTGCGCTGGCGGATGAAATCCGCGGAAAGCTTCTGGATATGGGAATTGTATTAGAGGATACCAGAGAGGGCGTCAAGTGGAAGAGAGTGTAACCATTCAGGAATTTCTCACATATTATAGACAGTGCATGAGGCTTGAACCAGTGGATGAGAATTCTTACTCGCCACTGGTTCTGGCCTATATTGGAGATTCGGTGTATGAGGTCATCATACGGACCAAGGTGATAAACCGGGGCAGCATGCAGGTAAATAAAATGCATAAGCAGAGCTCAGAGCTTGTAAAGGCCGGGACGCAGGCAGCGCTCATAAAGGCCATTGAGGACATGCTTACCCAGGAGGAGCACGCTGTGTTTAAGCGGGGACGCAATGCGAAATCAGCCACATCGGCCAAGAATGCATCTGTCATTGATTACCGCATGGCCACAGGGATGGAAGCCCTGGTGGGATGGCTGTTCCTGAGGCAGGAATACAACAGGCTGGTATATCTGATAAGCCAGGGACTTGAAAAACTGGGCAGGATGCCGGACCCGGAAGGAGATAAGACATGAGATACGAAGAACTGACCATAGAGGGGCGCAATGCTGTGCTGGAGGCATTCAGGTCCGGCAAGACCATCGACAAGCTGTTTGTACTGGACGGCTGCCAGGACGGTCCGGTGCGTACCATCCTGAGGGAAGCCAGGAAATATGACACCATTATCAACTACGTGCCAAAGGAAAGGCTGGACCAGATATCTGAGACAGGAAAGCATCAGGGTGTCATTGCCTATGCCGCCGCCTATGAGTACGCTGAGGTGGAAGATATGCTGAAAGCAGCGGAGGAAAAGGGAGAGCCCCCCTTTCTCATACTGCTGGACGGCATAGAGGACCCTCATAACCTGGGAGCCATTATCCGTACAGCCAACCTGGCAGGGGCCCACGGGGTCATTATTCCCAAACGCCGCGCCGTGGGGCTGACCGCCACAGTGGCAAAAACATCGGCAGGGGCATTAAACTATACGCCGGTGGCAAAGGTTACAAATCTGACTGCCACCATGGAAGATTTGAAGAAAAAGGGTATGTGGTTTGTCTGCGCGGACATGGGCGGGGAACTCATGTATAAGATGAACCTGAAAGGTTCCATCGGACTTGTGGTGGGAAATGAAGGGGAAGGAGTCGGTAAGCTTGTGCGCGAGCACTGTGATATGGTTGCTTCCATTCCCATGAAGGGGGATATTGATTCCCTGAATGCATCGGTTGCGGCAGGCGTGCTGGCCTATGAGATTGTAAGGCAGCGCCTGGAGGTATAGTCCTTTTAGAGATAAAGGAGTGATAATGTTATGAAGACAGCATATAAACCTGTTGTAAAGCTTGCGGCAGCAGCGGCAGCGGCTTTTTTTGCCGTCAGCAGCATCCAGGGGCCGGTGACGGCCCTGGCCTACACAAAGCCTGCCGGAAGCCATGTACTGACTCCCATTGCTTCCGGTGTCACTACATTCAGTAACGATAAGGCCACCCTGGACGCGTCCAATGTGTCAGAGGGCTATATCATGGTAAAGTATACGGGAAGCGTCGGCAAGATTAAGGTGCAGATAACAAAAAGCGGTTCCGAGACATATACATATGATTTAAGCAGCAGCGGCGTATATGAGGTGTTTCCGCTGTCAGAGGGCAGCGGCAGCTATTCGGTAAAGGTGTTTGAAAATATACAGGGAAACCAGTATTCCCAGGCATTCAGCCAGAATGTGGATGCCAGCATAAGCAATCAGTTCGGACCATTCCTGTATCCCAACCAGTATGTAAATTTCAATGCTGCCAGCGCAGCGGTGCAGACCGGTGCAGCGGTGGCTGCCAGCGCAACGGACCAGCTGGAAGTGGTGTCAAACGTATATAATTATGTAATCAACAATGTCACCTATGATACGGCCAAGGCCAGTTCGGTCCAGTCCGGCTATCTGCCCAACGTGGATGTGGTGCTGGCGCAGAAAAAGGGTATTTGTTTTGACTATGCGGCCCTCATGACAGCCATGCTCAGGTCCCAGGACATTCCCACCAAGCTGGTGGTGGGCTATACGGGAAATCTGTATCATGCATGGATTAATGTATATCTGGAAGGCCAGGGATGGGTTGACAATATCATTTATTTTGACGGCAACAGCTGGAAGCTGATGGACCCCACATTTGCGTCCTCCAGCGGCCAGAGCCAGGAAATCATGCAGTACATTGGAAACGGCTCTAATTACAGGGCAAAATACAGCTATTAAGGGGAGGCAATGAGATGGCGAAAAAGGGAGAGGCGTATTACCGGTATTCCTATGAGGAGCTGTCGGCCTTCTGCCTGCAGATATCCCTGCTGCTGGAAGCGGCTGTTCCGCTGGAGGAAGGATTGTCCATCATGGCGGAGGATGCGGCTGTGCAGGGTGAGAAGGATATGCTGTTGTACATGGCAGAGGGCGTGGAGCTGGGAGACCCCTTCTTCAAGGTCATGGAGGATACAGGCGTATTTCCGGCCTATGTGGTGCGAATGGCCAAGCTGGGCCAGCAGACAGGCACCATGGACCAGATGATGAAGTCACTGTCCGATTATTATGAAAAGGAATACCGGCTCCTGCGGGCCATAAAGAATGCAGTTACATATCCGGTGATGATGGTGGTAATGCTTCTGGTGGTTCTCTTTGTGCTGTTTTCCAAGGTAATGCCTGTATTTAACAAGGTATACGAGCAGCTGGGGGCGCAGATGCCTCCCGTGGCAGCCTCAGCCATGCGGCTGGGCGGCTGGTTCAGCGGCGCTGCCCTTATTGCCGGGGCGGTGCTGGCCCTGGCGCTGTGCGGAATCTGGACAGCTTCCAAATTCGGCAAACGGTTTGCCGTGGTGGAGAGGTTTGTTAATTTTGTAAAGAGCCGCAGCAAGATTGCCCTGGCAGTTGCCAACCGCCGTTTTACCGCGGTGCTGGCCCTGACCCTGAAGAGCGGTATGGAGCTGGAAAAGGGCATGGACCTGGCAAAAGAGCTGGTGGAAAACGAAAGCGTGGCAGTCCGTATCGGGAAATGCTCGGAGCAGCTTCAGCTGGGTGAGAGCTATTATCAGGCCATGAAGGACACGGGCCTGTTTTCAGGCTTTTATGTGCAGATGATTAAGGTGGGAACCAGAAGCGGCCATCTGGACAGCGTCATGGATGAGATATCACAGGATTATGAGGAAATGGCTGATACTGCCATCGACGATATGATTGCCAGATTTGAACCCACCATTGTGGCGGTCCTGGCCATATCCGTGGGACTGGTCCTTCTGTCTGTCATGCTTCCTCTGGTGGGCGTATTGTCCGCTATCGGATAACAGTTAGGAGGCAGCAGATGAAGGTTAAGTCTCAGAAAAGAGAGAAGAATCAGGCGCTGGGATACATACTGTCGTTGGCGGCAATGGCTGCCCTGGTGGTTGTATTTGCGGTGGCCGTGCTGAATTTTTCAGGCAGAACAGGCGCAAGGGAAGAGGATACGCTCAGAAAGGCAGTGACAAGGGCTTCGGTCCAGTGTTATGCCATTGAGGGCCGTTATCCGCCCAGCGTGGAATATCTGGAGGAGAACTATGGGGTCCAGATTAACAGGAAGAAATACAATGTGTTTTACGATGGCTTTGCATCCAATGTGATGCCTGAGATTACCATCATACCCATAGAAGAGTAGGGGGCATACAGTATGAATCGGAAGACAGACAAGAAGGGAAATGCCGTTAGCGTGCTTTTTACCATGCTGCTGTTTCTGGTATTTGTGCTGTGTGCCCTTTTCACAGTGCTGATTGGAAGCCGGGTATATGAAAATATCAATGTGCGCAGCGACGCCAATTATACAGGCAACACAGCGTTGAGCTACATTGCCAACAAGGTGCGCCAGGAAGACCGGGCCGGGATGGTGAATGTGGTGGATGTGGACGGGACCCAGGTGCTGGAGATGAAACAGGAGATAGGGGAATCGGAATACGTCACATGGATTTACTGGGACAATGGGAGTATCCGGGAATTGTTTACGGACACATCCAGCGGCCTGGGACTTGCAGACGGACTGGAGATTCTGGAATGCCAGGGCCTGGAGCTTTTAAAGGACGGAAGGCTGCTGCATATAGAGACCGTGGGAGAGGGCGGCGGAAGCCTGGAGCTTTCCCTGCGGAGCGGAGGACTTGAGACGGATGAATAGGAAAAGCGGGTCCGGTTCGGGGCCATTTTTAATGGAAATGCTGGCGGTGGTTGGGTTCTTCATTATCTGCGCCAGTATATGTGTTCTGGTATTTGTAAAGGCTGACAGCATTAGCAAAGATGCCAGGGACATGAATCAGGCGGTGCTAAAAGCCCAGAGCCTGGCCGAGGAGCTAAAGGCGGGACAGACCCTTACGTGGTCAGAAATGCTGCCGGACCGGAATATATGGGAACACCTGGCATCTGCTGATGGTGAAAACCAGGAGCAGTCTGAATGGAACCAGGAGCTGGTTAAAAGTGAAGGCTACGACGGCATACATACCATGTACTGGGACAGCAGCTGGGAGGAAACAGAGGCAGGCAGTGAACCGGCTTTTCTGGGCGTCATATACACAGGAACAGTGGACGGCATGAAGCGGGCTGACATACTTATCATGCGTTATGGAAGAGGCGCTGATAAGGGAAAGCTGCTCTACCGCCTGCAGACAGAGACATATGCAGCCGGCAGCAGTGTATAGAATACAAAATACACGGCAGCCGGCAGGGCGGGAAAGTATGAAACACGGGAAAGGAAAGACAGATGGCAGGAGAGGCATCCAGGAATAAAGTGAATATAGGGGCATCGTCCCTGATTCTTATTTTCATCGTTCTGTGCATGGCTACCTTCGGACTGCTGTCCTTAAGCAGTGCCCAGGGTGATTTAAAGCTTGCCAAACGCAACGGGGACGCGGTCCGGGCATATTACCAGGCGGACAGCAGCGGGCAGCAGTGGCTTAAGGAAGTGGACCAGGTCCTGACAGAGGAAATGGGTGAGGGAAAGGATTCCACCCAGTGCAGCCTGGATATCAAGGACAGGCTGGGGGACCTCTATGACAGGGAGACCGGCCTTATTTCCACGGACATCCCCATGGACAGGGGACAGTCCCTGCACATTGAACTGGTCCTTATGTGCGGGGAACAGCATTACGATATAAAATCATGGTATGTATATGCCAGTGATGAGTATGAAATAGATAATTCAATGCCTGTGTGGGGCGGAGCAGCCCCATCCCAGGAATAAAACAGAGGCAAAAGGAGCAAAACAGATGAATGTGATGGAATTGCTTACATCGGCCGTGGAGCAGAATGCGGCCGACATATTTCTTATTCCAGGCATGCCCTTCTCCTATAAGATTGGCGGCCGGATTATCTATCAGGGTGATAACCGAATCATGCCCGACGAGATGGACAAGATGATTACGGAGATATACGGCCTGGCAAAGAACCGCGGCATGGAAAAGGTCCAGTCCCACGGCGATGATGATTTTTCCTTTGCCATCCCGGGTGTTTCCCGTTTCAGGGCCAGTGTGTTCCGCCAGAGAGGCTCCCTGGCAGGAATCATCCGGGTGGTGCGTTTTGAACTGCCGGATGCGGGCCAGCTCCATTTGCCGGAGAGCATCATCGGCGTATCCAGGCTTACCAAGGGGATGGTCCTGGTGACCGGACCGGCAGGCAGCGGCAAAAGCACCACCCTGGCCTGTATCATCGACGAAATCAACAGCACCAGGAACGCCCATGTCATCACATTGGAGGACCCCATTGAATACCTGCACAGGCATAAACAGAGCGTGGTAACCCAGAGGGAGATTGTCACGGATACGGACAGCTATGTCACCGGCCTGAGGGCATCCCTGCGCCAGGCGCCGGATGTTATCCTGCTGGGAGAGATGAGGGATTATGAAACCATCAGCATAGCCATGACAGCGGCGGAGACAGGCCATCTGATACTTTCCACTCTGCATACTGTTGGCGCAGCCAATACCATTGACCGTGTCATTGATGCGTTTCCTCCCAATCAGCAGCAGCAGATAAGGACCCAGCTGGCCATGGTGCTGGATGCAGTCATATCCCAGCAGCTCATACCAACTGTGGACGGCGGTGTGCAGCCAGCCTTTGAAATCATGTTTTTAAACAATGCAATCCGCAATATGATTCGTGAATCCAAGATTCACCAGATAGACGGAATCATTGCCACCTCCCAGGAGGAAGGCATGATATCCATGGATAACAGCCTTATAAAATTATACCGCGACGGTGTGATTTCCCGTGAAAATGCCGTGGCTTACAGCAGCAACAGCGAGCTCATGGAAAAGAAGCTGGCCAGGTAACCGGAGAGCCGGATGGAAGTCCCGGAAAAACTGGCTGTTAAACCAGTGGGAATAAGACACAGGTTTTACAGATATACTATGGATATGAACAGCAGACCGGGACAGCGGGAAAGGAGCAGCACGTGAGAGCAGACAAGAGGAAAGTGGTAATCGTAGGAACTGGAATGGTGGGCATGAGCTATGCCTACTGTCTTTTGAATCAGTCGGTATGTGATGAGCTGGTGCTTATTGATGTAAACAAGAAAAGGGCTGAGGGGGAGGCCATGGATTTAAACCATGGCCTGGCATTTGCCAATTCCAGCATGACCATATATGCAGGGGAGTACGATGACTGCAGGGATGCGGATATCGTGGTCATCTGCGCCGGAGTGGCCCAGAAGCAGGGGGAGACCCGTCTGGACCTTCTGAAAAGGAATGCAGAGGTGTTCCGTTCCATCATTGAGCCTGTTACCTCATCGGGATTCAATGGTTTGTTCCTGGTGGCAACCAACCCGGTTGACATCATGACCAGAATTACCTGCACCCTGTCAGGCTTTAATCCGAGACGGGTGCTGGGAACAGGAACCGCCCTGGACACGGCCAGGCTAAGATACCTGTTAGGCGACTATCTGAAGGCAGATCCCAGGAACGTCCACGCCTATGTTATGGGAGAGCACGGGGACAGCGAGTTCGTGCCCTGGAGCCAGGCGCTGCTGGCCACCAAGCCCATACTGGAACTATGCGGGGAAAATGGGGAAGCAGTAAGCCGGAGACGGTTTGATGAAATTGAGGAAGAGGTGCGTACCGCTGCCTACAAAATCATAGAGGCCAAGAATGCCACCTATTACGGCATCGGCATGGCTCTGACCAGAATAACCAAGGCCATTCTGGGAGATGAGCATAGCGTGCTTACCGTATCCGCCATGCTGCGGGGGGAGTACGGCCAGATGGACGTATTCGCCGGCGTACCCTGTATCATAAACCAGAACGGGGTGCAGAGGGTTCTGCCCCTGTCCCTGACGCCAGAGGAGCTGGAAAAGCTGGGACGCTCCTGTGATACGCTGCGGGAAGGGTATGACGGGATTTTCTGATGACTGAGAGCATGAAGGACCGGTATAAAGGCGCGGTCCTTCATGTGTGCCGGAAAGAATTGTTTTGAAAAATTTGAAAATTATTGTTGACAAAACCATAGGGGCATGATAATATATACAAGGTTCGCGTGAGCGATACCAAAACAGGATAAGCTGCTGTGGCTCAGTCGGTAGAGCGTCGCATTGGTAGTGCGGAGGTCACGGGTCCGATTCCCGTCAGCAGCTTTCAGAAAAGAGTGGAAACCATTGATTTTACAGTGGTTTCCATTTTTTTTGTATCAAACAGGCTGCAGACACTTGTAGACACTTAGATTATAGTGCTTTTGCAATCAGGTTCTCTGATGCCAATCCACCCCCGAGTATTTATAAACAGGCGAGGGGAGGATAATTGCACCTAAAAAACAACAAATTTTGGATGATTACAAAATAACCTAATAATTTATGAGAAAAGATAAATAATATCCGGTCAAATCCCTTCCTTTTTCGGTATATTTATGGTAAAATCTATTCTATTCGGCAAATAGTTACTATTTACATGATACATTACATAATTTCCCAAAGGTTGACAACAGATGGGAGGATTTATTTTAGATACGGCTGGGAGTCTGGATTTATGAAGAGTACGGACTCCCTTTTTTATCGGGCAGGGGGGATATAGATGCTGGATTGGGTCTTTGGGATAGGGGCCTTTGGGATGTTTTTCCTATATGACTGGAACCGGGTTTTTCTGAAAAAGAATTGGTTTGCTCCATTGTTTGCAGCAGGGAACCTGCTGCTGGCTGCGGTGGGAGGAAGGATGGTATATACCAGTGTTTCACCGGGGATTAAGGAACCGTCTGTATGGCTCCTTCCGGGGGCATTTTTTCTGGCAATGCTGATTTATACACTGTATTTTGCATTGCCCTTTGACAGTACTTACTGTCAGGAGGCGGACCGGCACAAGGTCTGCCGTTCCGGTATGTATGGCTGGTGCCGTCATCCGGGTATTTGGTGGTTTTTCGGCTGCTTTTTCTGCATGGGCCTGTCCACCGGAAATCCAAACCGGGTGATGCTCAGTCTTTGTCTTTCTTTTCTGAACCTTCTGTATGCCTGGTATCAGGACAGGCTTATATTTGTAGAGGAGTTTTCTGACTACAGGGATTACCAGGAACAGGTACCATTTTTACTACCCAGACTGTGGAAAAGGCGGTGAATTGGCATGACATTTGAGGAAAAACTGACCAATCAGGAATATGACAGGATATGGCAGGAATACTGCGGTTTTCTGGACCTGGATATGGCGTCTTATATGAAAATCCAGAGAAGGCTTTTGGAGGAGCAGATTGGGCTGTGGTGCGCCAGCCCTCTTGGAAAGAAGATTCTAAAGGATAAGAGGCCGGAGAACATAGATGAGTTCCGGGCCATGGTTCCGCTGACCACCTATGAGGATTATGCGGATGTCCTTCTTTTGAAGAAGGAGGACATGCTTCCTGATAAACCAATCATATGGATACAGACCACCTGGGAGGGAGGAAAGCATCCCATCAAGGTGGCTCCCTATACCAGCGGCATGCTGAAGACTTATAAGAATAATATCCTGACCTGTCTGATGATGGCCACCAGCAAGGGAAGGGGGAACTTTGATATCGGAATCGGCGATACATTTCTGTATGGACTGGCGCCGCTGCCCTATATCACGGGCCTGATTCCCCTGGGATTGTCGGATGAACTCCACATAGAGTTCCTGCCTCCGGTGGACGAGGCTGTGAATATGACGTTTTCCGAGCGGAATAAAAAAGGATTTAAGATGGGGCTGGGGAAGGGAATTGATTTCTTTTTCGGCATGGGCAGCGTGGCCTATTTTGTGAGCATGAGCATAGCCAGCCTGTCTGAGAACGGCAGGAAGGGCGGGTCCACCCTGAAAAAAATGTTTACCATACCCCCTTCCATGACACTGCGCTACCTTAAGGCTAAGAAAAGGTGTGAGAGGGAAGGCCGGGGGCTGATGCCCAAGGACCTGTTCAAACTAAAGGGATTTCTGTGTGCGGGAACAGATAACCGCTGTTATAAAGATGACCTGGAGGAGCTGTGGGGCATCAGGCCGGTGGAAGTGTTTGCAGGGACAGAACCCAGCTTCATCGGGACAGAGACTTGGAACCGCAACGGACTGTATTTTTTTCCGGATGCATGTTTCTATGAATTCATACCGGAGACGGAAATGTATAAGAATCTGGACGACCCCTCCTATAATCCCAGGACCATATGCATGGACGAGGTGGCAGCCGGGGAGGTATATGAGATTGTTCTCACTGTGCTGAAGGGCGGGGCGTTTGCCCGGTACAGGGTAGGGGATGTCTACCGATGCCTGGGGCTCTCCAGCAAGGAGGATGAAACCCGGATTCCCAGGTTTGAGTACATAGACCGGGTGCCGGATATCATTGATATTGCCGGCTTTACAAGGATTTCGGAAAATTCCATTGAGAATGTCATCAGCCTGTCGGGAATCGATGTGACGGACTGGGCAGCATTAAAGGAGTTTACGGAGGACAGGGGGAGGCCCTATCTTCACATGTACGTGGAGCTGGCGCCTGGCTGTGTGGTAAACCGGGCTGTGAGCCGGGAACTTCTGAAGGAACATTTAACCATCTATTTTAAATATGTGGACCAGGATTACCATGACCTGAAGCGGATTCTGGGGATGGACCCCCTGGAGATAACCATCCTGCGGTGCGGTACCTTTGCATCCTACCGGGAAAAGACAGGAAAGACACTGAGGCATATTAACCCATCCATCCATGATATACAGGAAATGTTAAAGATACAGGCAACCTTTGACGGGCGCAGGAGATACTGATTGTATGAGAAGCTATGTTTTTATATCCATAACAGCTTTATATTTCTATACCTTTCTTATGCTGGCTTTTATGTCGGCTAAGAAGTCACGGCTGATTCGTGACTTTATTGCTGTGCTGGGCGCCATGATTCTGTGGACCGGCGGCTCCCTTTTGATGAGGCTTAGGGCCTGGCCGTCCTATGAGCTGTGGTTCCATCTTTCCCTGGCGGGAATCTGTCTGGTTCCGTATGCATTTTTCTGTTTTATCAGGGATTTCTGCGGCCATAAGGCGAAAAGTTCCCACAGGATGTGGATGGTTCTTATCCTGCTGGTGAATCTCTACAATATATGGACCAGAAACCTGGTCCGGCCGCCCATGATTGAGTGGAACGGGGTTAATGCTGTGTTTGTCTACCATATGAACTGGCGCGCCAGCATCATATACGGACTCTGTTTTCTGGTTATCATACATACGGCGGCCATTATTTGGAACAGCCGGAAAAACAGGGCGCTGAGGGCCAAGGTGGTTCCGCTGCTGTCAGGTATCTTTCTGCTTTTTGCAGGCAATATGGCTGTGCCGCTGTTCAATGGATTTCCCATTGATATCCTGTCAGGAGTGCTGAATGCAGGGGTAATGTTTTATACGCTTTATTCCAGGCATGTGTTCCGCATGACCCTTTTGGTATCCAGAGGCAACTGCTACATCATTGCCATGGCGGTAAGCGCTCTGGCTTTTTACAATGTGGCCCAGACCCTGGACGGCATCATCCGCCAGGATATACCGATGCTGGCGCCGTTCAGCGTCATGATTGTGGCCACCATGACCATGATGGTCACACTGCTGATTTACATTGTGGCCAAGGGATTTTTTGACCGGATTTTTATCAAGGAGGAGGTGAGCCAGACAGAGCGGCTCAGCGAATACACGGCTATTGTGTCCCAGTCCCTCAGGCTGACTGAAATCCTCAATGCCCTGGTGAACGTCATAGGAAGTTCCCTGCACACAAGGAAGATTTATATCTGCATCAAGGATTCTCAGGGGAATTATCCGGCAGTGTTCAGCAGCAGTCCCCTGGATGACAAAAATTTTTCCCTGGCAGGCAGCGCACCCCTTATCAACTGGCTAAAAAACCATGATTCCTGCCTGCTGCTTAAGGACTTCCGCAGGACCGTGGAATACAAGTCCATGTGGGAGGAAGAAAAATACCAGATGGAGGTCCTTAAGATTGAGTGCATCCTGCCTCTTAAGGATGGGGATGACCTGGCGGGCCTGGTGCTTATGGGAGGCAAGGAGAAGCGCGGGAAGATGCGGGCCAGGGGATATTCCGAGGAGGACATTATATTCCTTAACTCCATTGAATCAGTAAGCTCCATTGCGGTGAAGAACTCCAGGCTCTATGAAAAGGCATATGAGGAAGCCAGGACAGACGAGCTCACCGGACTTTTAAACAGGAAGTATTTCTGCGAGACACTGGAGGAGAGTTACGAAAAATGCAGACGTACCTCCCTGGCCCTGGTCATTTTCAATGTGGATGATTTTAAGCTGTACAACCAGCTTTACGGCAATCATGAGGGGGATAAGGCCCTGGTGCATATAGCGCGCATCATACAGGGAACCGTGGGGGACAATGGATACTGCGGACGCTACAGCGGCAAGGAGTTTGCTGTTGTCCTGCCGGATTATGATATCTATTCAGCCCAGAATCTGGCGGAGAACATTTCAAGGCAGATTCAGAACATGAACCTGGACTGTACGGATACGTACTTAAAACCACTGACTGTCAGCTGCGGAATCTGCGCGGCGCCGTATGCAGCAGCGTCCATGAACGAGCTGATATCCAATGCAGACTGTGCCGTATACCATGTGAAGCGTTCCGGGAAGAATGGAATCCGGGTGTACTCAGACGGAATCATCGGGGTGAGGGACACGGATGAGGGGCTGGCTAAGAAGCACCGGAGCATGTATTCTGAATATGCGCCCACCATCTATGCCCTGACAGCTGCCATTGATGCAAAGGACCACTATACATTCCAGCATTCCAAAAATGTGGCCTACTATGCCCATGCCATGGGACAGGCCCTGAAAACCAGCGAGGAGTACCAGGAGATACTGAAGGAATCAGCCCTGCTCCATGATATCGGAAAAATAGGGATACCGGAAAACATCCTGAACAAGACCGGAAAACTGACGGACGAGGAGTACAGTACCATGAAACGGCATGTGGAGGCATCCGTTGAAATCATACGCCATCTTCCCTCCATGGATTACGTTATTCCCGCGGTTCTGGGCCACCATGAGCGGTATGACGGAAGGGGATACCCCAGGCGTATTGCGGGGAAGGATATTCCCCTGGCCGCCAGAATCCTGTGTATAGCGGATTCCTTTGACGCCATGGTATCCAAGCGCAGCTATAAGCCCAGCATGTCTGTGGAATTTGCAGTAAATGAGCTGGAGCGGGGCGCGGGCGCACAGTTTGACCCGGAGCTGGTGCCGGTTTTCATCGGCCTGGTGAAGGACGGAAGTATCCGGCCTGTATTGGATGACGGGAATGAGGGCAGCCATGAGGACGGGAACATAGCCAGCCCTGGAAATGGGAATATGGAAGAGACAAGCAGTTGATTGTGTGGGAAAAGACCATGCAGAAAAGCCTATTCACTTCAATGCAGAGTGGATAGGCTTTTTAATATGTTTTTTTGCGGGATGGATATCCGGGCAGTTGGATGCTGCCGTCAGAAATCCATAGGTGAATTGTCAGAACTCCGGCGTGTGCCTGCTAAAAAACCATCTGCACCAGCAGCATATAGCACACTGTCCCCAGCACAATGCTGGCCAGGGTATTTTTCTTCCAGAGGTGTAGTCCCACCACCACACCGACGGATATAAGCTCCGGCAGTCCGTAGGGGCAGGCCAGGGGTGTGATTCCTTTCAGGCAGTAGACCACCAGCACGGCCATGATGGCTGCCGGGAGAATGGTTCCCAGATAGCGGACCAGCTTGGGCACCTCCTTTTTACCGCCAAAGAGCAGGAAGGGAAGCCAGCGGGTAACCTGGGTGCACAGGGCGCAGATTAGGATGGTAATCAGTACGTAATTTGAATGAATCATGGTTTAATCCTCCTCCATTTTCTGTTCCACGGTCCTGCGCAGGAACAGCAGGATGGCTACGGCAGCTGCCAGGGCGGGCAGGATGAAATTGGAAGAACGGATAAGCACCAGAAACAAGGCACCGCATATAAAACCTGTGACAGCCGGTATATGGGTCCTGGCTGCTTTCCACTGGTCCACACAGATGACCACGAACAGGGCGGTCATGGCAAAATCAATGCCCGTGGTGTCAAAGGTAATGAGCTCACCCATAAGAGCGCCCAGAACTGACCCGGCTACCCAGTAGCACTGGTCAAAAAGTGCGGTAAAAAACGTGGCCGCCTTCCATTCCCTGTCCGTAAAATCAGATGGACGGGCCATGGAACACAACAGGGAATACGTTTCATCTGTCAGGGAAAATACCATGTAAGGATAGGTTTTTTTCATTTCCTTGAAACGCTGGATGAAGGTCAGGCCGTAAAATGCATGGCGGCTGTTGATGAACAGGGTCATGACAGCCGTGGTCACATAGCTTAAGCCGCCGGTGAGAATGCCCACCAGGGCAAACTGCATGGAACCTGCATAGACCAGGGTACTGATGAGAAAGGCCCAGAACACGCCTAAACCGGATTTCTGCAACAGGAGTCCAAAGGCGATTCCCAGGAATATGTAGCCCAGAAAAATGGGAATGGTTTTTATCAGTGCGAATTTAGCTGCTTTTTTCATGGTTCGGTAAATCTCCTCATAGTTGTACATAATTTAGCACATTAATATAGTATAGCAGACATGGAATAAGATTTCCACTGTAAAATGTATTTTTCCCTTTCCCATATGTCATAATTGTGATATGATTAATAATTATATTTATCACAATAGCAACGTAACGGAGGAACAATTATGGCAGACAAGGATACCCGTCTTTGGACTTTAACACCATAATTCTTTAGGGGCAATTCAACACATCATATATTTACAGTCAG
>NZ_SPHO01000008.1 GCF_005845215.1 Clostridium sp. 1001271st1 H5 | reverse complement strand
GCTTCCAGTCTACACCATGGGTTCTTTCTTTACAAGTTAGCCTCTGAACAGTAACGTCTTGCCAGCCGCGGTCTGCCGATGAAATATCTATGACTTGATAAAAACAGAAGAATGTTATATAATGAGAATATAAAAGAGCAACCGCCCACAAGGTGGAAGCCTTGGAATATGGATTACGTCCTACATGAGGACGCGCCTACCCCGTTTTGGCCGACAGGGTAGGCATTTTTTATTTCTTATTATGCCTGTCTATGTAGGTCAGTAATGCGACAAGGAACGTGCCGCCCAAAAAGAGCAGACTCAAAATTTCATATGTTCCCATAACACACCACCTCCCCTCTCTTGTAAGATGGGAGGCTGCCACCCTGTACACGGTGCTCATGAGTGCATTATAACAAGGAATTTCCAGATATTCAACCAGCAATTACCAGGCTGGCTCTACAATGGCTCTACGCATTATAATGTCACAGCAATGTCACGGAGGCATAAAAAAGCCCGGGAACCCGCATAAATACGTGGTTCCCGGAACTTAGGACGTTATTCAAACTCCCTAAGGTATTAACTTATTTGTTAATTATATGGTGTTTTTTCAAAGCTTTTCGTGCCTGTTTTATTCAAATTATACCGCTTATATAGGGTTTCGAGTGAAACAGGTATCATACGGGTATCACGGGGGTATCATGTCTTGACCGCCTTATTTACATGGTGCTAGCACCGTGATTTTAAGGCAAGTTCTATAATTTTTATTAAAAAACTAATTTGATTTTTTTATTAAAGTATCTATATCGTTTATGAAGAACGAAAGCATATCACCCTTTTTCATTCGTTTTTTCAACCCAACGTCCCTACGCATTTCATAGAGTATATCTTCAAGTATCAACAGACTATCCGTTCCGCCTCCTTGAATAGAATTTTTTCTATATTTTAGCCACTTTCTTACCACTCCATTTGATCCCCATAATGTTAGCCCTTTAGAAAATTCGGAAACCATTTTTATCATCTCATCTTCTGTCATCCTCTCTTTTTGAGATTTTTTAGTATCTTCCATAATTGTATATATCATACTTATAAACTGTTCATAAGGTTTTTCTCGTTTATCATACAAATATTTTTTGACATTATATCTATAATCTATTATCTTCGCTACAATAGAACTAATAACAACTCCAACTATTGAAACAGCACCCGTAATCATCGCTACTACTATGACTTTATCTGTAGTATCCACAAAATTTTTCAAAAATGCAGATATAATATTAATTCCATTGCCAATAAATATAACTATAAGTTTTATTACCCACAACGCTCCTAGTAAGAGCGCAACTAATAAAATTAATCCAAATAAGAAATTGATTTTCGGATGTCTTGTTGCAAAAGCTACTTTTTTCTTCTCCATTCTTTCCCTTCTCTCTTGCAATATTTTCTTTAAATATTCCCAGTTTGATTAATAAACTCATGGTGCTAGCACCATGTCATTCCTGTTATCAAGGAAGAAATAAGGATAATCATTTTCTCAATCCTTAAAAAATTCGTTGTATTCCACATCAAACAATACTTGTAGTGCTTTCAAGTCACTGGCCTTGATATTCCTTCTCCCAGCTTCTATATTTGCTAATGTGCTTCGTGACATCATGCTGCCCATTAGTTGTAATTGCTCCACTACTTCTATTTGCGTCATATTCTTTGACATTCTCACGGTCTGAATGTTTCTTCCTAGTGGAATGTCCTGCAATATCCACTGCATACTATACCTCCAACCTTGTGACTAATTAGTAACTTGGTTTGAGTATAGTCAATAAATTTTGCAATCATGCCACTAGATGGAAACAATCATATGCCACTTAAAAATCCGATATTCAATCTTTGAAAAATTCCTCATAATCCACATCAAATAATATCTTCAACGCCTTTAAATCACTTGCTTTAATATTCCTCCGGCCTGCTTCTATATTCGCCAGCGTACTTCTTGACATAAGCCCTCCCATTAATTCCAGCTTTTCAATTACCTCTTTTTGCGTCATATCCTTTTCCATTCGTACCGTCTGAATATTTCTCCCCAGCGGAATATCCCGTAAAATCCACTGCATTACTATACCCTCCAAAAATTTTGTGACTAATTAGAAACTTTTATATTGAGTATAGTCAAAAACTGTGCTAAACTTGTCACTAGATAGAAACAATCGTACAAGGAGGTTCCGAAATGGAAAAAATGTTAGAGCAACTTTATAAGGGGGAGTTATATCCCTATTCAAAATTTCAGACAACAATAGAGGACTTCAAAGTAAATCGGGATAAAGCCTTTAAATCCTATTCCATATTTATTGAAAAACTGCCAGATGAATTAAAAGACGAATTTGACGAGTTGATAGATTCCCACCTTGACCTGTTACCGCTTGAATTAGAACAAAATTTTATTGACGGCTTTCGTATTGGTGTCCGAATGATGACAGAGGTCTACGCCGCTCCATTGGATGAAGAAGATCACTCTTGAATCGTTATAGGGGCAGCCACCAACACTCCGGGGCTGCCCTTATTACTACGACTTAATTCTTGTTCCAGTTTGTATACTGTTCCCTTTAAATCGTTCTGTTGGTGGTATAATTCGTCTCTACGTCTGCAAATTTCTTGATTACGTATTATCGCTTCCTTCACGCCGTTTCTGGCTGGAAGTTCCGTTTCCTTATAGTTTCTCATCAGTTCCCGGATTTCGGCATTATTTTCTTTTATCCGGCTGCTTAACAGAAACCACTGCACCAGATTTTCAGCTTCTTTGTCCTGTTCAATAATTCCAAATTCCACTAATTTAACTGCCATTCGGAACATGACTTGCTTTTCCATTTCTGTCATAGTCACCTATCTCCCTTTTCTTTTTTAACTGAAATTTTTCTGCTAAACTCATTTCTTTTTGCTTCCTCTGCCAATCGCCGTAACTGTTGCCGAATACTTTCTTCCTCCGGTGGTTTCTGGCCGCCACGGGTGCGGTACTGCTCCATCGCTTTTTGATAGGCTAATACCTCTCCCTCTGCCTTTTTATATACCCGCATGAAACCCTGTACGGACTTATAGCCACTGTTGTTTACGATAGTATTCAGATATGTTTTCATAGAAGATAATCGTTCCTGTGCATTAGCAATTCTGCTCTCTAAAGATTTCCGTTCCTTTCCTCTAAACCAACCTTTGACTTCTTCCAGTTCTTCTTTTAGCTGTGGAATTTCATATTGTTCCAGATTACGGATTACAGCAATTTGTTTTTCTAGCTTTTCCTTTGTGTCCTGCATTTTACGAAATTCAATCATATCAACTTTTAAAACTGGCCTCGGCGGCAATCTCCATTTTTCTATAACTGTTTTTAAATGCTTTGTTGCCTGTTCTACGAAAATATGGAACAGCCACGGCTTTCTGCCATTATCAGCGATAGATTTAGAAACCTGTGTAGTAATTTCCTGCTTCTTGATCTTTTGTATTTCTTTTTCATCCACTCCCGCTATAAGCGCTTCATCCACGATATAATTCCATTCCTGCCTTGTCTGATTATCCTTCTCAATTTCTGCCGCTTTGGGATTATGTTTGCCAATCTTTTTGGTGGGAAGACAAACGCTATTCCGGTCAAATACCTGTAAACGCTCTTTCGGATTATCTATGTATTGGTTAATCAATTCCGTAAAGTTTTTCTTTTCCTCTGTCAGAAATTCTTCGCTTTTAAAATATTGATTTTTATTCGTAAACATCCTGCTCTCATAAACAGAACCCTTCGGGATAATTTTACATCCTTCCCTTACTTTCCCTTCTGTGTCTAAAATCTCTTTTTTGGTTCTTACGTGCTTACCCTGTTCATCATAAAACATATTTCTGGAAGCAATTTTAATATCCGGTTCCAGCAATAGCTGCCGCTCACTGAAAATCAAGTGAATGTGATAATTGGTCTTTCGCTTATTGTGATGCAAGGCAGATACACATTCAATATGGTATCTGTTTTTAAATGCTTCCGTAAATGTTTCAAGTACCCGCTGTGGATCATATTTAGTGTAATTTTCGGGTAGGGCAATAATCAATTCTCTTGCCTCAATACATTTTCCCTCTGTTCCGCTTTTTATAAACTCCTGCTGATTTTCTTTTGCAAGATTCTTCCAAAATTCCATGTCTGCTGTCTGATAGGTAGCATACAAATTTTCCTGTCTGGCATGGCTGGATATGTAATCTATCCTTCCCCGTACATCATGCAGCTTGGATATTTGAATAAATGAATTTCTTGCGATAGATGACGCTCCTTTCCGTGAGTGGACACCATAAGGTGTCCGTTTACGAACTCTGCCCGTTACCGGGCAACAGCCCCCTGCAAGGGCGAAATATACCTAGAGCATAAACCGGAGGTTTGTGCGACGGGTGTATTTCGCTCTCAAACGCCGAGGGCTTTTAAAAAGCTATCGTTTTGCCTTCTCGAATGCCGATATAATATGTCGTACCGTGCTATCCTCCCACCCGGCAAGCCATATTAACGTATTCTCTTCCTGTGTGGTTAGCTCCGCTTCCCCTAATACTTGATTGAGCAAATCTATTCTTCTTTTCTCTGCTGCATAAAATGTATCATTTACATTTCTGCTTCCTTTTTCCGGCTGTCTAATCATCTCGTTAATCTCCTTCCGAAAGTAAGAACGCAACATTGTATTTCTTTATAAATTGCACTGTTATGTTTGCAGACCTAACCTTGCAATTACGAAAGACTTACATTGTTGCGTTCTTGAATTTTATGATTTATCTAAATCCCAGTACCAGCCACTTCCCTGTCGTTTTGATTTGATATTCAGTTCCTTTTTAGCCATGTCCAGTGTTCTTTTAGAAACGCCGATTGCTTCCGCTTTCTGCTCCATATCCGTACTGGAAATCAACACATTTTTTCCATATAAACCTTTGATAAGCTGCTTCGCCTGTTGTATCTTATTTGTTTTACAGTAGCCGCCCAATAATTCATCTATTGTAATATCATAGGCTCCCATATAACGAAATTCATCTTTACGTCTCTCAAATGCTATGGGCTGTCCTTCTTCGGCCAGATTGTTTTTTATCTGCGCCATAACCCGTATATTTTCCTGCTCTGCTACTCGCGCCACCAATAACACACTTCTTGCCACCGCAAAAAAATCTATGGAGCCGATTCCCCGGTAAGCGGCTTTGACACCGCTGGCTTTATTCATGTGACCGATAAGAAGTACGGCGCACCCTGTATGCTCTGCGAGCTGACTTAATTTCTTTGTCATATCTCTTGCTTCATTTGCCCGGTTCATATCTACACCGCCGCCTAAATACGCTTGAATAGGGTCTAAGATAAGCAGTCTCGCCCCAGTAGCATTGATAGCTTTTTCCAGTCGGTCATCATCCATAGTTAAAGATTTCTCCCGGTCATCAATAACAAGAATCCGGCTGCAATCTGCCTTTGCTTCTTCAAGCCGGGGCTTAACCGTATCCGATAAGCCGTCCTCTGCGGTCTGATAAATGACAGATAAAGGAACGCCTGTTGTATTCTCCTGTCCGAACCTTTCTCCTTTAGAAATACGTGCCGCCAGATTCAAAGCGAATGTAGTTTTACCTTCACCCGGATCACCCTGTACGATTGTTATTTTTCCAAAAGGAATGTACGGATACCAGAGCCATTCTACCTGCTGGCTCTGAATCATATCCATACTAATAAGTTTTATTTCCTGTTGCTCCTGTAACTGTTCCATTTCCTGCTCCTTCCTGTGCGATTTTCGTTGAAATTCGCCGGAGCCTTTGGTACACTATATTTGCGAGATATGGTACAAAGGCTTCGGCTTTTGTTATCACGAAAATGCTCCGGTTCAATCCTCCGGGGTATTTTCTTTTCCCTGCCAGAGATATTTCGCCCCGTCTAACATCCATAAAACTGCTTTTAATAAATCGAGATAACTTTCTTTCGTTTCCTCTAATTCCTGCACTGTAAGTTCTGCCTTATTCTCTGTAAAATCTTCTGCCAATTCAGTCAAATGCTTTTCCATGTCCTGTAACTTTTCAACTATCTGGTACACCGTTTCTTTTTTACCTACCACACAAACTCTGTTGTAAATGCAGGAGCGGATAAAATAATCTTTCTTTTTCATACCGCTGGTAAATATCTTAGCTTCTATTTCCTGCCTCTCTCTGGGCGAAATACGGAAGCTGATAGTAGGATATTTATGTGTTCCGCTCATTTCTCTGTTCCCTCCTTAAATTCTTCGTTAAGTTTCATAGCCATTTGACTTTGCTCTGTCGGAAACATATGTGCATACCGGTAAGTTATATCTACGCTTTCATGGCCTACCCGGTTCCCGATTGATACCGCCGAAAAGCCCATACTGATAAGTAACGATACATGAGAATGACGTAAATCATGCACTCTTATCCGTTTTATGCCTGCCAGGCTGGCTCCCCGGCTCATTTCATGGTGCAGGAAACTTTTTGTCATATGAAAGATTCTGTCTGTGGGAAGGACACCGTATAATCTGCTGATATAATCCTGTAATTCCTCACATAAGAAATCCGGCATACTGATCATACGTTTACTTTTTGGTGTTTTGGGGTCTGTTATAATGTCCTCGCCCTGTAAACGCTGATAAGATTTTGTAATTCTGATAACCTTGTTTTCAAAATCAATATCTTGCGGAGTTAAGGCCAACAGTTCTCCTAATCTCAAACCGCACCAGTACAATATCTGGAACGCATAATAAGAATAAGGTTTATCTTTGACAGCTTCAGCAAATTTTAAGTATTCTTCTTTTGTCCAGAATAACATTTCTTCTGCCCGGCCTTTACCTAGAGGGCCGGCCTTTGTCACCGGATTACTTTTCAGTTCATAAAACCGTACCGCATGGTTGAATAGGGCGCTTAACTCTGATTGCAGCGTTTTTAAATATGTAGGTGCATAGGGTTTCCCTTTTTCATCTCGATAGGAAATCTGTTTATTCTGCCACTGGATAATATCTTTTGGCTTAATATCCCGCATTTTCTTATCTTTAAAATAGGGAAGCAATTTGGTACGAATAATGTGTTCCTTTGTGAGCCATGTGTTGTGTTTTAACTTAGGCTGCATATCTCTGGTGTAAGCGGCCACAAATTCAGAAAATGTCATATCCAAATCGGAACCTTCTTTCATCAGAAAATGTTGCTCCCACTCCACCGCCTCACGCCTTGTTTTAAAGCCCCTCTTGACCTTCCTGCAATTCTTTCCCGTCCAGTCATTATAATGGAACGACACGAACCACGTTCCCCGCTTCTCGTCTTTATAGGCTGCCATGCTGCCACTTCCTTTCTTAATCCGCTTTTGTTATTCCATAAAACTTTTCTTCGTAATACTTCCGGCTTACCCTTCCTGCGATAGTAAGAAAACCTTTTGCTTCTAATTCTTCATTCATCTGTCGTACCAGTTTGTAGGCAAATGGTTTTGAAATGCCTAATTCTTTTGCAATTTCCCCGGCTGTTACAAATAAAGTGTTATTCAATCATGAATCTCCTTCCTTTTTGATTTATGGCTTCCGTTTGTATCGCCTGTTGCCAGTGTTTCAACTGACCTCAACCGCTTATGCGGCTATGGGATTGCTCCTTTTCGAGATTCCCACCATTTACAGGAGTGTCTTTCTTTGCTCACCCTTACGGGGTCTTGGCGAAAGTCTGTTGGCAAACAATACAGCTCATTTAGTTTCATTAACATTGTTGTTAATGTTATATCTATATTATACATTCGCTTATATGTTAATGTCAAGTATTTATTTCGCAAAAATGTTAATATTTCTATTTACTATTTTTAGATTATCCATTATAATAAGGGAAAAGGCGGTGAATAGAAGATGACAGTAGGCGAAAAAATCAAGTTTATCCGTAACTTCCGGGGCATGACACAAAAAGAGTTAGGTGTTGGAATAGGCTTTGATGAAAAAGGAGCCGATAACCGGATAGCCCAATATGAAACGAATTATCGAGTGCCTAAAAAAGATACATTATTGCAGATAGCAAAGGTTTTAGACGTGAATCCGTTGAATTTCATTAGTGAGGTTTCCGGTTCTGCGGAAGATATTATGCAGACCTTCTTTTGGCTGGATGAAGATAATCCGGGCGCAATCAACCTTTTTCAGCTTGTAAGAAATCCGGGGAAGTGTAACGCTTCGGATGATACCGCTGTACACTATAATGATAGTGATGACTGGCCAGCTCACCCGCCTGTGGGATTGTGGTTTAAATATGGCGTTGTGGATGATTTTATGCGAGAATGGCTGGTTAGGAAAAATGAGTTGAAAGCTGGGGAGATTACCAGAGAGGAATATTTGGAGTGGAAATTGAACTGGCCGGAAACTTGTGATGAATGTGGAAAATTTGAAACAAAGAAAAATAGACATATGCGATAAGGAGACCTTTATTATGAATTTACAAGAAGCAATTAATTATGCTTTAGATGGAACTGCTATCTTATTTACTGGTTCTGGTTTTTCATACGGTGCTGCTAATATTGATAATAATGGCTTTATTACTGGATTAGCTTTAAGGGATTTTTTAGCAAACGATTGTGGTATAACTTCTACTCAAAGTTCACTTTCCTCTGTTTCAGATTATCATATTGAACATAACCATGGTTCCGAAAAATTGATTAATACACTTTGCAAATTATTTACAGTTAAAAGTATCTCACCCTCTCACAAAACGATAATGTCTGTGAAATGGAAAAGAATATATACAACAAACTACGATGAAATTGCTGAATACGCTGCGGCCCAAAATAATTTTTTTGTAAAGCCAGTAACACTATCTTCTGATTGTAGCAATCCTGCAAGCCAATATGCATGCGTGCATATTAATGGATATATTAAAAAGTTAAATGATAATACTTTAAAAAAAGAATTCAAATTAACTGATACTAGTTATGATTCTGAGATTTTGCGTGGCAAACCATGGTTTGACTTTATGGAAAAAGACTTTTTATCTTCAAAAGCTATTATCATTATCGGTTTTTCTATGGGAAGTGACATTGATATTTCAAGGATACTATCGAATCCTTCTATTTCTTCAAAAATAGTTTTTGTTAATAAGCCCGATATGGATCCAGTTGACAGAAATGTTTTAAAAAAATATGCACCTGTATATGAAATAGGTGTCGATGGTTTTTCTGATGAAATAATTTTACAAAAACAGCATTTTGTTCCATCTCCAATGACTACGATAGCGTATGAATCATTTAAATATGAATATATGCAGGCTGAAGAACCAGATACAACAAGTTTAAAAGATTTAACTCATTTCTACTGTTTGGGTGAAAAACGAGATTCACTATTTTCTCAAGATTTAAGTGGTACTTATAAGTATATTGTCTCTCGCAAAGCATTAGATATACTTATGAGAAATTTGTTCTCAAAAAAAGTTTATCTTGCAACATCTACATTAGGAAATGGAAAAACAATTTTCTGCGAAATGGTTAGGAATACATTACGTCAAACTGACATCAATGTGTATACATATCAAAAAAATCTTGTTGATATAGAGTTTGAGATTTCAGAAATATGTAAGTCTACAAAACGTAGTTTAGTTATTATAGATGATTATTATAAACATTTAGATATACTCAATAGTTTTTATATTAATGGTTGTAATAATATATATTTCCTATTAACATCTAGACAATCTAAATTAGCAACAAATTACCGAAAACTTATTAACAC
Organism: Clostridium sp. 1001271st1 H5; assembly: GCF_005845215.1. Taxonomy (GTDB): domain Bacteria; phylum Bacillota; class Clostridia; order Lachnospirales; family Lachnospiraceae; genus Enterocloster. The sequence goes on along the minus strand of NZ_SPHO01000008.1, from coordinate 281,011 downwards.
CTTGCACATATCCGAATCTGATATTCAGCCATTATATTTATATTCATTAGTAAATGATGAACCAGAAACCTTAGCCAATGTTTTAATTAACAATAGTTTACTTCCACAAAAACTTGCAGGTAAATCCACTTCCTACATTATGGACTATTTTAAAACTGAGTGTCAGAACTCAATTGCTAATATAGTTTTAGATTTATATAATTCAAGTGCTATCAGAAATGAATTAACTACCTTAATCGAAATAGCTACCAAGAGCGATAATAATGATATTCATGACCTCTGTATTTTAGCACTAGCTAATTCTGTTATGAATTTAGAACTGTCTTTTTCGGATATGTTATCATTATTAAGTATTGATTATTTGAGATTATCTTATACAAATAATCCCATAATAACAGAGTTATTTAATATTAACGGGGATTCCCTAGAAATATCTTCTTCTATAATTTCTAAATCCCTACTTTATTCAATAATACCGACTTCTGATATAATGAATGTTTTAAGTAAAATAGTAGATATCGCTAATACACTATATCCTCATGATGTAAAATATACCGAACTATTAAAGGCTATTTTATCTCATACAAACTTTGAACCACTAATTAAAAATGACTCTAATAATCTAAAATATATTATTAATTTTTATAATAATATTAGAAATAAAGAGTTTTGTATTAATAACCCTTTTTATTGGGAACAATTTGCCTCTGTATGCATAACAGCAAAAGATTTTATTACTGCTCACCAGTGTATTAGTAGCTCTTACGCTGCTGCAAAAAGAATTCCTGGTTTTACTCCCTTTCAAATTTCGACACTGGAAGGTGAGTTGTTACTAGATGAATCAATATACTCTCTCAATATTAAAATTGAAAGCGGGACAAACGATAGCTGTATAGATACTATAGTAACTGCGCATAATTTATTTACAAAACACTACACTCATCCTGAAAATAACCATTATCATATATTTAGCTGCGCAATCAAATACATTACTATATTTGATAAGATAAAATCCTCAATGACCAAAAGACAATTTTCAATATATATCGAGAAAGCGAATGATTTATTACAAAAAATAGTGGAATACCAGCAAACACCAGAAAGCGATTTATACCCAAGTACTCATAAATGGGAGTTAAAGATTGAACAAAACTTAGAAGAAGCTAAAAAACTGTTGAAATCTATATCATAATTTATACATTCAGGTATCAAACAGGTATCACGCCCCAAACAAAGAGCCGGAAAGTCTGCTGTTTAAGCGGCTTCCCGGCTCCCTGTCTACTATTCAAACTCAATCGTAGCCGGCGGTTTCCCCGTGCAATCATACAACACCCTATTCACGCCCTTCACCTCATTCACAATCCTGCTGGTCACCTTCCCCAGCACTTCCCAGGGAATCTGAGCCGACTCAGCGGTCATGAAATCAGATGTAAGCACAGCCCGCAGGGCAATGGCATAATCATAGGTTCTCTCATCGCCCATGCAGCCAACAGACCGCATATTGGTCAGGGCCGCAAAATACTGTCCCAGATTCTTATCCACTCCGGCCTTTGCAATCTCTTCCCTGTAAATCGCATCCGCATCCTGTACAATACGGACTTTATCAGCCGTCACCTCACCGATGATTCTGACCCCCAGTCCGGGTCCCGGGAATGGCTGTCTGAATACCAGATATTCGGGAATTCCCAGTTCCAGTCCTGCCTTTCTCACCTCGTCCTTGAAAAGCAGCCTTAAAGGCTCTACCAATTCCTTGAAATCCACATGTTCCGGCAGTCCGCCAACATTGTGGTGGGACTTAATAACAGCGGATTTGCCCAGGCCGGATTCAATCACATCCGGGTAAATGGTTCCCTGTACCAGGTAATCCACTGCCCCAATCTTCTTTGCCTCTTCCTCAAATACGCGGATGAATTCCTCACCTATAATCTTGCGCTTTGCCTCCGGTTCCTCCACACCCTTCAGCCTGGCGTAGAACCGTTCCTGGGCATTGACACGGATAAAGTTCAGGTCATATGCGCCTTCCGGACCAAATACAGCTTCTACCTCGTCTCCCTCATTCTTGCGCAGCAGACCGTGGTCCACAAACACGCAGGTAAGCTGCCTGCCAATGGCCTTGGACAGCATAACAGCTGCCACAGAGGAATCCACACCGCCTGAAAGCGCACACAGCACCTTGCCGTTTCCAATCTTTTCCCTCAGAGCCTTGATAGTGGTATCTACAAAGGAATCCATCTTCCAGTCGCCGGAGCATCCGCATACATTATATACAAAGTTGGAAAGCATCCTGGTGCCTTCCTTTGTGTGAACCACCTCAGGATGGAACTGTACCGCATAAAAGTTCTTCTCAGCGCACTCCATGCCGGCTACGGGACAGGAATCTGTATGCGCAGTGATGCGGAAGCCTTCCGGCACCTCTGCAATGTACACACCATGGCTCATCCAGCATACGGTCTTGGGAGAAACGCCCTCAAACAGCTTGGAAGAAGTATCCACATCCACTTCCGTATGTCCGTATTCGCTTACTACAGCCTTCTTTACAACACCATCCAGCAGGTAGCTCATAAGCTGTGCACCGTAGCAGATTCCCAGGACCGGGATTCCCAGTTCAAATATCTCTTTTGAGCAGCGCGGCGCTCCATCTTCAAACACAACATCCGGTCCGCCTGTAAAAATGATTCCCTTGGGATTCATCTCCTTGATTTTCTCCAGGCTCATATCATAAGGATGCACTTCACAGTATACGCTGCATTCGCGGACACGGCGTGCAATCAGCTGGTTGTACTGGCCGCCAAAGTCCAGTACGATAATCATCTCTCTGTCCATGAGATTCGTTCCTCCATTATTTTACGGATTTCCCACCAAAACAATTATAGTAAAACTGTATCCCAGAACGGGTTTGAAAATACCCTGTATCGGATGGCTGCAACAGATTGTCTGCTGCCAGCTGTCCGTAAACCGCCTGCTTGCGCCGCTGCCGGCACCGGAGGTTTAACCAGATACAAACCATTTCCAAACCCGCCCTTATTATATACCTTGACCCAATTTAACGAAAAATATTTATGTCTCTATAAATTGAAAGAGATTGTACAGAATAGTACAATCTCTTTTTTATCTTTCGTATGTATCTATTATAAAACAGGGACCGACAAATATCAAGCTATTTCGATACTTTTTTAAATTTTTTTAGCTGTCTCCTGCCCTTATCCCCTATCCTGCCGCCTCATCCCAGTCCTCCGGTTTCTTCCGGCTGTATCTGCCGCACATGCCATCCGTCCCCATCTGGCTCAATTAAACAGCATCTTTCCGCAGAATCCTTGCAATCCGTTCCTCATCCAGCCCCCGGATGACCTCCACGGCCATTCTGACAGCAGCGTCCACATCCTCTTCCGCGCAGAAGTTATAATGGCTGTGCACATACCTGGAGGGAATGCCCAGCACCAGCACCGGCACTGCCTTTCCTGTAAGGCTGATTTTTCCGGCGTCCGTGCTGCCGCCCCTGCGGACAGCATCCTGGTATTTAATTCCCAGCCTGTCTCCTGTCTCCTGGGCAAAACGGATAAATTCCACATTGGATATATAGCTGTTGTCCATATGGCGGATTTGCACCCCGCTTCTTAAGCAGCCCTGGGCAATACCGGCCCGGAAATAAAAATCATCTGCCGGTGACCCCTCAAACACAATGGCCAAATCCGGCTGTACCTGCTGGGCAGTCACCGTCGCCCCCCTGGTGCCCACTTCCTCCTGGGCTGCAAATGCGCCCACCACTTCCACTGCCAGCTGGTCCGCCTCATCCTTAAGGGCCTGCATGGTGTCAATGATGCTCACACAGCCCAGACGGTTGTCAAAGGCCTTGCCGTACAGAATTCCATTTTCCTCATGATACTCAAAGCTTACATCCGGCATAATGGGGTCGCCCGAACGGATTCCATAGACCTCCGTCACTTCCTCCCGGCTGCTGGCACCCACATCCACCAGGATATCTTCGATTGCCAGGGAGTTGTCGCTCTTCTGGGCTGCTGTCAGGAAATGAACTGGTTTGGATGTGGTGATACCCCGGTGCTTTTTCCCTTCTCTCGTCCTTACAATGACAGAGTGGGCGGGCAGGCTGGTGAGATGGAACCCTCCCAGCATAAGGATGCTCAAAAGCCCATTTTCCAGAATGGACTGCACCATGAATCCGCACTCATCCAGATGGGCGTCCAGCATGAGTACCGGGCGCCCGGCCTTTTTCTTCTTCATGGTGGCGTAAACATTGTACATGGCGTCATTTGCCACATCCAAATCCGCGCACCATTTCTTTACTTCCCGGATGACCTCGTCCTCAAATCCGCTTGGACCAAAGGCATTGGTCAATGCTTCAATTTCTTTTATATTTGCCATGATTTCCTCCAGGTATGAGACGCAAAGTGCCGCATCACATGGTACCGCTCCTGCCATACCATGCCTGCGGCACTGCATCTGCCTTACTTATATCTGCTTTATCCGGACCCGGCTTTCCTTACTCATACTTCTTTACTTATACTCCCGTATTCATATCTGCCGTATCCGAATCTTCCATACTCATCTATCTTTTGCCGCATGTTGCCTGCCCGCATCTCCCTGCCGTCAGCAGCGAATAAAACACTCCCCTAAACCGTTACCTTCTTAAGCTCTTCAATCAAATCCAGGATATAGTCGGCTGTGGTTTGTACCATTTCCTGTCCCCACTCCACGGTAGCGGTGTTTGGATGGTCCGGTCCAATCCATCCGTTGTCCGTTACCTTTGGCGTGTTCCTGAGAATTTCAATCTCAACGCCCTTGAAGCGCACGGTACGGAAGCCGGTTGCCACCAGGTTGTCTGTGAGATTGGTCATCTCCAGAGGAAGGTCAATCTGGCTCATGTCCACCAGTGAGGGGTCAACTGCCATGATGCCTGCAGTCTCCTCACCGCCGCCATGTCCGCCCTTCCACTCAGGCTTCATATCCCAGGCCATCAGCCACCAGTTCAGCATCACGACCATGGCGCCCTTCTTGTCAAATTCCAGGCCAATGCGCTCAATGGTCTTGATATTCCCCCCATGTCCGTTCAGCACCAGAATCTTGCGTGCGCCGTGCTTGTACAGCCCGTCTACAATCTGGTATACATACTGGTACAGTACGTCGGAATCAATGTTGATGGTACCCGGATAATCAGCCAGTGACTGGCATGCTCCGTAGGGAATCATGGGCGCAATGAGGATGTTGTCATTTTTCTCCTCAATCAGTTCCAGGATTTTGTCAGGTATCAGGGTGTCGGTTCCCAGCGGCATATGGCGTCCATGACACTCCGTGCTTCCGATTGGAAGGATAACCATGTCATTTTCCTTAAAATACCGTTCCGCTGTTGGCCATGTAATCTTTGATAATCTCATGATGCATATCTCCTTTGACTTCTCTTATTTTGCAACCTTTACATGCTCCAGCTTGTGGTAGCCAATTGGGTCCATGACGAAACCTTCCACCTTGGCATTGGCGCCTGCGGTGATGGTGCTGTAGTAGATAGGTGCGTTATTGTTCACTTCTTTTAACTTCACAGCCAGGTCCTCATATGCTTTCAGTCTCACGGACTCGTCAGCACTTGTCCTTCCTGTCTCAATGAGCTTGTCAACCTCCGGGTCTGCGATAAAGCTGCGGTTTCCGGCTGCTCCCTGCTGTGAGGAGTGCTCCAATGAATAGTAGGTGTAGTCTGCGTCTGTGGTGGAGGTCACCCAGCCGAAGTATCCCATGTCATGCTCGCCTGCGGAAGTTCTGGAAATGAAGCTGCCGAATTCCATTACCTCTATGTTGCAGGTGATGCCCACGTCCTGAAGCATGGCCTGTACAGCCTGGCATACTTCCACACGGGTCTGGTTGTCATTCACCCAGATACTGGTCTCGAATCCATTTGGATATCCGGCCTCAGCCAGAAGGGATTTTGCCTTCTCAGGGTCATACTCATAAGCGCCGGGGCTGAAGTATCCGAACACAGCCGGAGCAATGATGGCGTCAGCCGGCTCTCCGGAGCCGCTGGCAATGGTGTCGATAATCAGCTGGCGGTCAATGGCATAGTTGACGGCATCCCTTACCTTCTGGTCATCATACGGCGCCTTGTTCATGTTCATGGAAATGTAATAGCAGGTCAGGGACGGAGCCTCGAACAGCTGCAGGTCGGAATTGCTCCTTACCTTCTCCAAATCGTTTGGAAGCAGGTCGTAAGCCAGGTCCACCTCTCCTGTCTCCAGGGCAATGGTTCTCTGGGATGCCTCCGGAATAACCTTCATAACCAGTTTCTGCGTTTCCGCCGGTCCTGCATAGTAATCGTCAAAGCGCTCCAGGGTAACGGAATCGCCCTGTTTCCACTCTACGAACTTATATGGGCCAGTGCCGATGGGATGAAGCTTGAAGCCTTCCTCGTCTGCTTCCACCACTGCCTTTGGCACGATGGCTGCAAATGGTACGGAAAGGTTTCTGAGGGCCGGCGCATAGGGAGCCTTCAGCTCCACATTAACCGTATACTCATCCACCACGTCCACCTTGTCGATAAAGTCAACAATGTAGGAAACAGCAGCGGAACTGATGGCCCTGTCCAGGGAGAACTTTACGTCCTCGGCCTTTAACTCGGAACCGTCGTGGAATTTCACGCCCTTGCGGATGTGGAAGGTATAGGAAGTGTCGGAATTCTGGTCCCAGCTCTCTGCAATCTGCGGCTGGAGCTCTCCGGTGGCAGCGTCTACCACGGTCAGGGTATCGAATATCTGGTCTGTAACCTCCACGGCCGGCGTCTCCTTGCCCTGATGGGGGTCTAAGGATGTAACGTCAGCTCCCTGTGCCCATACCAGTGTGTCTTTGTATTCCCCGGAACCGCTGCTGCTGTCTCCTCCCTGTGCTCCCTGGGAACCAGCCTCTGTCTGCGCGCTGCCTCCCTCTGTTGAGGTCTGTCCCGACTTGGAACAACCGGCTGCACTTACTGCCATTGCTGCCACTAAGGATAATGCAATGACTTTTTTCCATGTTTTTCTCATACTAGTGCTCCTCTCTTCATTAAAATACTCTCTATAAATGCCGGATTTCAGGCGCCCTCTCCGGATGCCCGCCCGGAATTTATTTCTGTTCCTGCACCATACGGCAGCTCACAAAGTGCCCTGGCTCCATTTCCTTTAAGGTCATCTCACTGCTGGTACATGCCTCTGTGGCATACGGACAGCGTTTTGCAAACCTGCATCCCGGCTCCGGGTTGATTGGCGATGTGAGCTCGCCCTTTAACGGAATGCGCTCCATCTTAAAGTCAGGGTCCGGAACCGGTATGGCTGACAGCAGCGCCTTTGTGTAGGGATGCATGGGATTCTTAAACAGCGCCTTGGCCGGTGCTGACTCCACCATCTGTCCCAGGTACATAACCACAATATCATTGGAAAAATGCCTTACCACCGACAGGTCATGGGTGATGAACATATAGGTAAGGTTCAGCTCCTCCTGCAAATCCTGCATCAGGTTGAGAATCTGGGCCTGGATGGATACGTCCAGGGCGGACACAGGCTCATCGCACACAATAAACTTGGGATTGACTGCCAATGCCCTGGCGATTCCGATTCTCTGACGCCTTCCCCCGTCCAGCTCATGGGGATATGTATTGACCAGACGCTTGGCCAGCCCCACCAGGTTCATGATTTTCTCCACCTGCCCGGTGATGGCCGCCCTTTCATTGGCCTTGTAAATGCCCTGCACCAGCAGCGGCTCTATAATTGCCTCGCTGACCGTCATCCTGGGATTCAGGGAAGCAAAGGGGTCCTGGAATATAATCTGCATATCCTTTCTTAAATCCTTGAGCTGCTTCTTGTTGCAGCCCAGGATATCCCTGCCTTCAAAATAAACCTTGCCGCCTGTGGGCTCATGAAGTCTCAGGATGGCTCTTCCCATGGTGGATTTCCCGCATCCGGACTCCCCTACCACGCCCAGGGTTTCCCCTGTACGGATGGAAAAGTTAACATCATCCACCGCGTGGAGGGTGCCCTTTGGCGTTGTAAAATATTTTTTCAGATGTTCCACACGTAAAATCTCTGTTTTCTGTTCCTGCATATGTCTATCTCCTTTTCTTAGCGGTAGCGGATGCAGCGGACCTGGTGGGTTCCGCCTACAGTCACCATCTCAGGATGGGTCTTGGAACATTCAGGAACCGCATACTTACATCTCTCGCAGAAAACACAGCCCTCAGGCAGCCTGGTGGGGTCGGGCATCATGCCGTCAATGGCCTGGAGCCGCTTCACATCGCTTGTCAGGCTGGGAATGGAACCAAAGAGTCCTTCCGTGTACGGATGCTTCGTGTCCTTGTATATCTCACGCAGGGTTCCGTATTCCACCACTTCCCCCGCATAGATGATTGCCACATAGTCACAGTTCTGGGCAACCACTCCCAGGTCGTGGGTAATGAGAATCATGGATGTGTTATTCTCGGATTTGAGCTTGTATATCATCTCCAGCACCTGGGCCTGTATGGTAACATCCAGGGCCGTGGTCGGCTCGTCCGCTATAAGCAGCTTTGGATTGCAGGCCAGGGCAATTGCAATGACCACCCTCTGCTTCATGCCGCCGGAAAACTGGTGGGGATACTCCCCAAAACGCTCTGCCGGGATTCCTACCCTCTCCAGCATGTTTTCAGCCCATTTCCTGGCCTCCTGCTTGGAAAGGTTTGTGTTATGGTTCTCAATTACCTCCATAATCTGCTCACCCACTGTGAGCACCGGATTTAAGGAGGTCATGGGATCCTGGAATATCATGGAGATATCCCTGCCGCGAATGGCCTCCATGCCGTTGGTGGAAAGCTTCAGCAGGTCCTGTCCCTCAAATATCACCTCTCCGCCCAGAATCCTGCCCGGAGGATGGGGAATCAGTCTCATGATTCCTTTTGCCAGCGTGGTCTTTCCCGCACCGGTCTCCCCCACCAGTCCCAGGGTTTCTCCCACACCGATATGTATATTGACGCCGTTTAACGCCTTTACCACTCCGTCATCCGTCTCATAGTGGATAACCAGGTCTTTTACTTCCAATAATGGTTTATCTGCCATGTCATACTCATCCTTTCTTATAGCGTGTTTGAACATTCATTCCCGCCATTAGCTCTTAAGGCGCGGGTCAAGGGCATCCCTCAGTCCGTCTCCCACCAGGTTAAGGGCCAGGATGGTGAGCATGATTCCCATGCCGGGGATGATGGTGACGTGCCATGCGTCGCGGATATAGCTTCGGGCGTTGGACAGCATTGCGCCCCACTCAGGAGTGGGCGGCTGGATGCCAAGTCCCAGGAAGGAAAGTCCTGCGATGGAAAGGATGGCTCCTGCGATTCCCAGGGTCACCTGCACGATAATGGGCGCCATGGAATTGGGAATCACATATTTGATGATGATACGCCAGTCGCTGCAGCCAATGGAGCGGGCTGCCTCAATGAACTCCTGGTCCTTTACCGTAAGCACCGATGCCCGGACCGTCCTGGCAAAGGTGGGAACATAGGATATGGCAATGGCAATCAGCACATTGGTGATGCTGGTTCCCAGGGCTGCCACAATGGCGATGGCCAGAAGCATGGAGGGAATGGCCAGAAGGATATCCATGATTCTCATGATGATATTGTCGGCCGTCCTGCCGTAATATCCTGCAAAGGCTCCCAGAAGGCCGCCGAATATACATGAAATGATGATGGCCACCGTGCCCATGAACAGGGAGTAGCGGACTGCCCACAGCATGCGCAGCAGCATATCCCTGCCGAACTCATCCAATCCAAAGGGATGCGCCAGGCTGGGAGTCTGAAGACGTCCCCTCAGGTTCTGCTTTACCACGTAATTCAGGTAGATGGATTTGCCTGTGACAGCGTCAATGATGATAGTTGCCACTGCTATGATTACCAGCGCCAGGATAAAATACATGCCAATCATGGCCAGCCGGTTCTTTTTAAATCTGCGCCAGGCCTCGCCCCACAGGGAGCGCTGGTCGCCTTCCGCTTCCGCGGCAATCAGATGTTTCTTTCCCATGAACTGCACCTACTTTCTCTTGTATTGTGATTTAATTCTCGGGTCCACAAAGGCGTATATGATGTCTACCGCCAGGTTAACCACGGTAAACATGATTGCCAGAAAGATAACAGACCCCAATACCATGGGAATATCTTTTGACTTGATGGAATCCACCATGAGACGTCCCAGGCCGGGCCAGGAAAATACGGTCTCTGTCAGCATGGCCCCTCCCAAAAGGGTTCCAAACTGAAGGCCCACAGCTGTGATGATTGGAATCATGGCATTCTTAAGCATGTGGCGGGTGGTGATTTTCTTATCGGAAACACCCTTTGCCCTGGCCGTGTCTATGTAATCCTGCCGGATGACCTCCAGCATGGACGAGCGGGTCATACGCGTAATCATGGCAGCCGCCCCCGTACCCAGTGTCACTGCCGGAAGGACCAGACTCTTGATGAGAGGTATGAATCCCTCTCCCATACCCTGTGAAGGCAGCCAGCCCAGGGTCAGCGCAAACAGAATGACCATCAGCAGGCCGAACCAGAAGTTCGGCATGGCAACGCCAATCAGGGAGAGCAGCATGGCTGTATTATCCATCATGGAATACTGTTTCTTGGCGGAAATAATTCCCGTGGGAATTCCAATCAGGATGGCAACCAGGATACCGGCAACTGCCAGCACTGCTGTGTTAGGAAACCGCTCCATGACCTGCGACCATACACTCAGGTTATTCTTATAGGATGTGCCCAGGTCGCCGTGCAGCATGTTAATCATGTAGTGGCCATAACGGACCAGCAGAGGGTCGTTAAGTCCCAGCTCCTCCCTCTTCATGGCCAGGGCCTCGGCTGATGCCTGGTCGCCCAGGATGATTGCCGCCGGGTCGCCTGGCGACAGGTTCAGAATGAAAAACACAATGAACGTCACGCCGATGATAACCGGAATCAGCATAAGCAGTCTTTTTAACACATACTTGTACATTTTTCTCTCTCCAATCCTCTTGTATTTGCTGCGTCAGAGCTGGAATGAATGTTCCCATATGCTCAATTGCAGCGAAGCAGCATACATATTTCACAACCCCGGAAAGGGGTGAGAAACCATAATAACAAAAAAGAAGCCTTAGGATTCAAAACTCCCTCGCTTCATTCAAATTATAAAACAATATATCATTATTGTCAACAATCATTGTGTAAAATTTACACTTTATATATTTTGTCAACATTTCTATTGTGCTTTTTTCATATCTGTGCTATACTTGTCTGTATACTAAATCTAAGTGTCTCCCTGACGCGCACACGCAGCAGGGCCGGACACATGCCCGGGAGGTAACAAACCATGAAACAAATCGGCGGATTTTTCACATATGAACCACTGCCCGAAACTGAGAACCATTACCTGGAAAACCTGTGCCCGCCAGGAGGCAGCCTGCGTTTCTTCATGTCCGGCAGGTGCGCCAACTACTACGCCCTTCAGGATATCTGCCTGACCGACACCAGGAAGGTGGCCTATGTTCCTGTCTACACCTGCGAGACAGTCCTGGCCCCTTTCCTCAAGGCGGGCTATGAACTTTTATTCTATGATGTATCAAAGGATTTAACGCCCATATTCGATGAAAAGGTTCTGGACCGCATCAGCGTAATCAATCTCTGCGGCTATTACGGATTCTGCAGCTACGACCGGAATTTCATACAGAAATGTTCTGAGCGGGGCGTCATCATAGTCGAGGATACGACCCACTCCATCTTTTCAGACAACGGCATTGACCCACGCTGCGACTACGTGGTGGGCAGCATGCGCAAGTGGATTGGGGTGCCGTCAGGCGGATTCGCCATTAAGAGGAAGGGAAGCTTTTCCCTCCCTGTTCTGACGCCTGACCAAACCCATCTTTCCATGCGCAGTATGTCCATGAGGGGCAAACAGCAGCTGCTCCAATCAGGGAATCCTGACCCTGAGGCTATGAAGAATTTCAATGATACGTTCTGGGAGGCGGAGATAATGCTGCGCCGCATATTTGATTCCTATGGAAGCGACCCGGATTCAGAGTACATTATCCGTCACTATGACTTTGAACGGATGAAACAGCAGCGCCGTATCAATTATCAGTATCTTCTGGAACACATGCCGAAGCATCCCCAGCTTACAGTGATATTCCCGGTTCTGCCGGAAGCAGCGGTTCCCAGTCACTTTACCGTATATGCAGAGGACAGGACCATGGTGCAGGAGTATCTGGCCGGCCGCGGCGTCAAGACCACCACCTACTGGCCCCAGGGTCCCATGGTTGACACGCAAGGCCATGGCGACGCGGCTTACATCTACAGCCATGTGCTGTCCTTTACCTGTGACCAGAGATATGGAACCCGGGATATGGAGTATATCTGCAGACAGATAGAAAACATGCCTGTAAAATAAAGAAAAAGCGGAAATGACCGGAACGTGATATGATTGTCTTCACATCCTGCATTTCCGCTTTCGCATTTCCGCCTATATCTTTTTATCTCTGCATCCCCGCTTATACATGATAAAACAGTTCCTGGTTCTTCATCTTCATACCAATCCGGTAAATTCTCTCACCGTTGGCTATGTAATGGGTGTTGATTGCGTTTCTGGACTGTTCCAGATTCCCCCGCTGGAGGATTTCCAGAAGCCATTTATGCTCCAGATAGTTATTTCCCCGCCGTCCTGCCTGGGCAGCAACATCTTCCAGGTCCAAATCCATCTGCTTATCAGATACATATCCATTAATCTGTTTGATGGTATAGAACATGGCTCCGTTTAAGGGGCTCAGTGTCTCCCACAGACTGGTGAGGCGTTCCATCTGGCCTGATAATAAAATCTGTTTGTGGAATATCTCATCATACTTGATGATTTTTCCCATATCGTCCTCCGCCACCGCGGCCTTCATGGCCAGCACCGCATCCTCCATGAGAAAAATGCTGTCGCTCAGCAGGCGTCCCCCGCACCGTTCCAGGGCCAGGTTCTCCAGATTCCCTCTCAGGAAAAATATCTCATAGGCATCCCTGGGCGAAAGCATGGAAACCGAGTACCCTTTATTCGTCTCATAATCCAGGAATCCTTCGTACATAAGCTGCTTCAGCGCATCCCGCACCGGTCCCCGACTCATTCCCAGCTTTACGGCTATATCATTTTCAACAAGCTTTTCTTTCTGAGCCAGCTCACCCTGAAGAATCTGCTCCCTCACATAATCAGCCGCCACCTCTGAAAGACTGCGTTTCCGTTCCTTATCCATTACAATCCCCGCTCCTAGCACTGCTCTTTAACCTGTCCATTATAACGTAGGCCCCGCGTAAATGTCAAAGGCTTTTGCAAAAAGGCGGGGATTCGCCTCATCCCCGCCTCCGTGCTTCAGTTATAACGGTTGTCAATTTAGATATTTCTTTACATACATTCCCGTGTAGGATACCGGGCACTGGGCCACTTCCTCCGGGGTGCCCTTGGCAATAACCGTACCGCCCTTGTCCCCGCCTTCCGGGCCGATATCAATGATGTAATCCGCTGTTTTGATTACATCCAGGTTGTGTTCAATGACCACCACCGTGTTGCCGCCCTCCGACAGCCTGTGCAGGATGTCAATCAGCTTATGGACATCCGCAAAATGAAGTCCTGTGGTGGGCTCGTCCAGGATGTAAATGGTCTTGCCCGTGCCTCTCTTGGACAGCTCCGTGGCCAGCTTGATTCTCTGCGCCTCACCGCCGGACAGTTCCGTGGACGGCTGGCCCAGACGGATGTACCCCAGTCCCACATCATACAGGGTCTGAATCTTTCTGGTGACAGAGGGTACGTTCTCAAAAAATTTAAGGGCTTCCTCCACGGTCATGTTCAGCACGTCATAGATGCTCTTTCCCTTGTACTTCACATCCAGCGTCTCACGGTTGTAGCGTTTGCCGCCGCAGACCTCGCAGGGTACATAGACATCCGGCAGGAAATGCATCTCAATCTTGATGATACCGTCTCCGCTGCACGCTTCGCACCGTCCGCCCTTTACATTGAAGCTGAACCTTCCCTTATTATACCCCTTTGCCTTGGCGTCCGTGGTGGAGGCGAACAAATCCCTTATAAGGTCAAATACGCCTGTATAGGTGGCAGGATTGGACCTGGGGGTGCGCCCGATGGGGGACTGGTCAATGTCGATAATCTTGTCCAGCTGCTCCACGCCCTCAATGCACTTGTGCCTGCCCGGAATGGTCCTGGCCCGGTTCAGCTTCCTGGCCAGGGATTTATAGACGATTTCATTGACAAGGGAGCTTTTGCCGGAACCGGATACACCGGTTACACAGGTCATGATTCCCAGAGGTATGTCCACATTGATGTTCTTCAGGTTGTTCTCCGCAGCGCCCTTTACCGTAATCCAGCCCGTGGGCTTCCTTCGCTGGGAAGGAACAGGAATCTGTAAGCGTCCGCTTAGGTAAGCTCCGGTAATGGAATCCGGGTTTTTCATGATTTCCTCTGCCGTGCCCATGGCAATGACCTTTCCGCCGTGCTCACCTGCCCCGGGGCCGATATCCACGATACAGTCGGCAGCCCGCATGGTGTCCTCATCGTGCTCCACCACCAATACGCTGTTGCCCAAATCCCGCAGATGGGTCAGCGTCTTAAGGAGCTTGTCATTATCCCTCTGATGGAGTCCGATACTGGGCTCGTCCAGGATATAGGCCACTCCCACCAGGCCGGAGCCTATCTGGGTAGCCAGACGGATGCGCTGGGCCTCGCCCCCCGATAAGGTGCCGGTTGCCCGCGACAGGGAAAGGTAATCCAGGCCCACGTCAATGAGGAAACATATCCTGGCCCTGATTTCCTTAAGGATGGACGCGCCAATGGTTTCCTGCATAGGAGTCAGCGTCAGCCCGTCCATGAATTCCTTGAACCGCACAATGGACATGTTGGTGGCTTCGTATATGTTCATCCCGCCCACCGTAACAGCCAGCGACTCCTTCTTAAGCCTCTGCCCCTTACAAACCGGGCAGGGCGTAATCCGCATATAAGTCTCGTACTCCGCCTTGGACGCCTCGGAAAAGGTTTCCTTATAGCGGCGGTTTACATTCTCAATCAGCCCCTCAAAGGCAACGTCATAAACTCCCTCGCCTCTCTGGCTCTTATAATGGACCTTTACCTCCCGGCCTCCGGTTCCGTATAAAAGCACGTCGTGGATTTCCCTGGGGTAATCCTGGAAAGGCGTATCCAGTCTGAAATCATAGGCTTCCGACAGCGCCTCCAGGATAGCCCTGGTAAAGCTTCCCTTATCCGTACAGGACTGCCATCCCATGACCACGATTGCCCCCTGGTCAATGGACAGCGACTTATCCGGAATCATCAGGTCCTCGTCAAATTCCATCTTATAGCCAAGGCCAAAACACTCCGGACAGGCTCCGAAGGGATTATTGAAGGAAAAGCTTCTGGGCTCCACCTCGTCAATGCTGACCGCGCAGTCCGGACAGGAAAAGCTCTGGCTGAAATTCACCGGCTCCCCGCCGCTTACATCCACCATCATCAGTCCGCCGCTCAGGGCCATGACTGTCTCTATGGAATCCGTCAGCCTTTTCTCAATTCCTTCCTTCACAATCAGGCGGTCCACCACGATTTCGATGTTGTGCTTGATATTCTTCTCCAGCTTGATTTCCTCGCTCAGCTCATAAAGGCTGCCGTCAATGCGCACCCTCACATAGCCGCTCTTCCTGGCCTGGTCCAGCACCTTCACGTGCTCGCCCTTGCGTCCCCTGACCACCGGGGCCAGCAGCTGGATTTTGGTCCGTTCAGGCATGGACATAATCTGGTCCACCATCTGGTCAATGGTCTGTTTGTGTATCTCCTTACCGCATTTCGGACAGTGGGGTATACCGATTCTGGCATATAAAAGCCTCATGTAGTCATAGATTTCCGTAACCGTTCCAACGGTGGAACGTGGGTTCCGGTTGGTGGATTTCTGGTCAATGGAAATGGCCGGAGAAAGCCCCTCTATGCTCTCCACATCCGGTTTCTCCATCTGTCCCAGGAACTGCCTGGCGTAAGAAGACAGAGACTCCATATAACGTCTCTGCCCTTCTGCATAAATAGTATCAAAAGCCAGGGATGATTTTCCCGAACCGGACAGTCCGGTAAGGACCACCAGCTCATTCCTTGGTATATCCACGGAAATATCCTTCAGATTATGCTCATTCGCCCCGCGGATTTTAATGTACTGCTTTGCCATCGAACATGCTCCTTGTCTTTTATCTTGATTGTTTCTTTATACGACTCATCCCGCTGCCCGGAGCAGTGAAATGCTTCTGGCAGTCTAATCTTCCAGTATGCGCTAATGCACAGCGCTGACAGCCTTTAGTATAGCACATACCCTGTTTATTTGCAAACATTTGTTCGGTAAAATACTGCAAAATTACTGGAACTTCTTCCAGCAGGCTCCTGGCAGGACCTGCTCCATCCAGTCCCCCCGCTCCAAACGGTCCATGGCAGGCCGCAGATGGGCAGATATGAACACACATTGTATAACCTGCACAAAAAACCATATATTAAAATAGTTGTTTTACCGAAAATAAAATTCTCTATTTACAAAAAAGAACTTGATTGTTATAGTAAATACAGAAAACAAGTTTGTTATTACGTAAGGGTAAGCAAGACTGTTTATAATACTTTCACAGGGGGTATTATAAGCAGTTTTTTTATATCATGAAATTCCTGTATTCATTTGTTTCAGATATAGCGGAGGGAAAACCATTGAAAATCATCAGAGTCCTGAATACAAATGCAGTAGTGACACTGGACTTAAGCGGCAGGGAGGTTATCCTCACAGGCCCCGGAATCGGATTCAGCAAGAAAAAGGGAGACTGCCTGGATGAGAAGCTGGTTGATAAAACCTACTGCCTGCAGAGCGGCGAGGCCAGCAGACGGCTTCAGGACATTGTATGCTCTGTGTCGGAACGATACCTTGAAATCGCCGGAAAGGTGGTGGATGAAGCCAGAAACCAGGAAGGGTTGAAAGTCAACGACATACTGTATGTAACCCTTACGGACCATATCAACTCAGCCCTGGAACGGTACCAGGCCGGCATCTTTCTGAAAAACATGATGAAGATTGATATCCGCAAGTTTTATCCCAGGGAGTATGCCGTGGCCCGGAAGGCCGTGGCCTGGATAAAGGAGGACACCGGAATTGACCTTGGGGAGGATGAGGCAGCCTTTATCGCCATGCATATCACTGCCTCTGAATTAGAGGGCAGCGCCTGTTCCCAGCTGCAGAACATCACGGACTTAATCAGCTCCATCCTTCAAATTATACGGCTTCATTTTAAGATACAGTTTCACGAAGACTCCGTTTCATACCAGCGCTTCATCACGCACCTGAAATTTTTCTCTGCCAGGATATTCGACAGGACTCCCTATCAGGATACCATGCAGGAAATATACCAGGTCCTGGTGTCCCAGAATGAACATGCATATTCCGGCGTGAAAAAGGTGGCTGATTTGATAAAGAGACAGTATGACTACACCCTCAGCATGGATGAACAGCTGTATCTGCTGATTCACCTGAAACGCATCCTGGATGAGGAACAGGAAACTTAATAGGGAAACCCAAGTTTGTTATTATTCAGTTAAGCAAGACTTGATTGCAGAAGGCGCACAGCCCGGGAAGTTGTGCCTTCTGCAGTCAGGTCTTTTTATATTTCAAATAACCAAATATTATGATGAGGTGAAATTTATGGATTACGAAAATGTGGCAAAAAAGATATTACAGCGGGTGGGCGGAAAAGAAAATGTGGTCAGCCTGATACACTGCATGACACGGCTGCGCTTTACGCTGAAGGATGAATCCATTGTGGACGATGAGGCTGTGCGGAGTACAAAAGGAGTCATGGGCATAATGAAGAAGGCAGGCCAGTATCAAATCATCATCGGCAACGATGTGGGCACTGTCTATAAGGAACTGTGCAGGCTGGGCAGTTTTTCAGATAAATCCCCTGCCGGACCAGCTCCCAAAAAAGAAAAGCAGAACATACTGTCCATGCTGATGGATACCATCTCGGGCGTTATGACCCCGGTCATTCCGGCCATCATAGGCGCTGCCATGATTAAGGTCCTTCTGACCCTCCTTCCCATGCTGGGCATCCTGGACACGACCGGCAGCACCTACAGCCTGCTGAGCGTGATGGGCGACGGGGCATTCTTCTTTATGCCGGTGCTGATTGCCGTATCTGCATCCAGAAAATTCGGCACCAATGTTTATTACAGCGTAAGCATTGCCCTTATCATGCTCCATCCCAATTTTATCACCATGATGAACACGGCCCATGATGCCGGGGAAACCATACAATTCCTGGGATTCCTGCCTGTATCCTATGCCTCCTACTCCTATTCCGTCATACCCATTATCCTGGCCGTATGGTCCCTTAAATACGTGGAAAAGCTGGCGGACCGGATTACCCCGGTCATTACAAAGAACTTTTTGAAACCAATGCTGGTGGTGCTCATAGAGGCTCCCATTGCTTTAATCATCCTTGGGCCCCTGGGTGCGATTTTCGGAAATGTACTGTCCGACGTGGTTTATTTTGTACATGATAAGCTGGGCTTCATTGCCATCGGCCTCATCGCCGGTATCTATCCCTTTGTGGTCATGGCAGGGATGCACCATGCATTCACACCCATCAAACTGGGAATGCTTGCCACCACGGGATATGAAAACTTTATCTGTATCGGAGAGCTCTGTTCCAACATGGCCCAGGGCGCTGCCTCCGCAGCAGTGGCTTTAAAGAGCCGGAACAAGGATTTCAAGCAGGTAGCCGGTTCCTCTGCCTTCTCCGCCCTGGTAGCAGGAATCACGGAGCCCGCCCTCTACGGCGTTACCCTTCGTTTAAAACGCCCTATGCTGGGCGCATGTATCGGTGCCATGGCCGGAGGACTCTTTGGCGGGTTCTTCCAGATGAAGTGTTTCGGAATCGCCACTCCTGCCATTGTAACCATTGTACAGTATGTGGAAGAAAGCCGCCCCATGAGCCTGATGATTGCAGCCCTTACCATCCTTCTGACCGTGGTGGTCACCTTTATCGCCACCCTGCTCATTGGTTTTGAGGATGTGGCGGATGAAGAGGAAGACGGAGATGATAACCTCATGCCTGTCCCCGCAGGGACATCCTCATCTGACGCATCTCAGACCCTTGCTGACATAACCGTTCCAAGCCCCCTGGAAGGCAGATGCATCCCCATATCCCAGGTAAAGGATGCCACCTTCGCAAAAGAAATCCTTGGAAAAGGCGCAGCCATCCTGCCTGAGGGAAATACCATCCTCTCCCCCTTTGACGGAACGGTCGCAGTTATGTTTGAGACAGGCCACGCAGTGGGTCTTATAAGCAGGGACGGAGTGGAGCTTTTAATCCATGTGGGCATAGACACCGTTAACCTGGGCGGACAGTTCTTCCATCCGGTCAAAAGGACCGGAGACAGCGTCCGCAGGGGCGAAGTCCTTCTGACCTTTGACCGGGAAGAAATACAGAAGGCCGGATACGACATTACCACACCGGTTATCGTATCCAATACCGGAGATTATTCAGATGTGGTTCCTGTCCGCAGCGGCAGGGTCCAGCCCCTGGAGCCGCTTTTGAACATACGCTAGACCCTTATTTCAAACACAGCATACCTATTTCAAACACAGCACACTCATACCTTATACACGGTAAGCTTTTGTTTTACCGCATAAGACAGTACATTCAATTTTATAAAAAAAGGAGGAACCATATGAACTGCAAAGAATTGCCTGTTTTTCCAAAAGACTTTCTGTGGGGAAGCGCTTCCGCCGCCTACCAGGTGGAAGGCGGATATCTGGAAGACGGAAAAGGACTGACAAACTGGGATACATTTGTGCGGATTCCCGGGAAAACATATAAAGGAACCACCGGAGACACCGCAGTGGACCACTATCACCGGTACAGGGAGGATATTGGCCTTATGGCGGAAATGGGCCTTAAAACCTACCGTTTCTCCGTATCCTGGGCCAGAATCTTCCCAAAAGGCACAGGAACTCCCAACGAAAGCGGACTGGCTTTCTATGAGAGCCTGATTGACGAATGTTTAAAACATAATATTGAACCTATAGTGACCATATTCCACTGGGACCTTCCCCAGGCGCTGGTGGAAGCCTACGGCGGATGGGAGAATCCCAGAATCATTGATGATTATACAGCCTATGCCGAAACCCTCTTTGCCCGCTTCGGAAGCAAGGTAAAATACTGGATTACCCTGAATGAACAGAATATCTTCACCTCCCTGGGCTGGCTCACTGCCCAGCATCCTCCGGGAAAATTCGACGACAGGAAAATGTTTTATCAGGTCAACCACCATGCATTCATGGCCCATGCAAAAGCTGTTCTGGCCTACCGCCGGATGGGCGGCACAGGCATGATTGGCGCCAGCTTTGCCTACACCCCATCCTATGCCCTGGACTGCCGGCCGTCCAATGCAATGGCAAAATGCAATTACGATGATATGAAAAACTATTGGTGGATGGATGTATATGCATACGGACGCTATCCCAAAGCCACCATGGCTTACCTGAAAAAGCAGGGAACCGCCCCTCATATGGAGGACGGCGACGAGGACATCCTCAAAGAGGCTGCCGCCGGAATATCCTTCATGGGCGTAAACTACTACCAGAGCTGTGTATGCGAGTACAATCCCCCGGACGGCGCCGCCCCTTACGGCTCCATGAACACCACGGGGGTAAAGGGCTCCTCCCAGGAAACCGGAATTCCCGGCATTTACAAAAACCCCGCCAATCCCTATCTCATGACCACGGATTGGGACTGGAGCATTGACCCTGCAGGTCTTAAGTACTGCTGCCGGGAAATCACCAGCCGTTATGCCCTTCCTGTCATTATTTCCGAAAACGGCCTTGGAGCCTTTGACAAAAAGGAGGAGGACGGCCGGATTCATGACCCCTACCGCATCAAATACCTGAAAGAGCATCTGAAATCCCTGGCGGAAGCCCTGGATGAGGGCTGTCAGGTTCTGGCCTACTGCACCTGGTCCTTTACGGACCTGCTGAGCTGGCTCAACGGATACCAGAAACGTTACGGCTTCATCTACGTGGACCGGGGCGAGGAAGAAGGGGCATCCATGAACCGCTATAAAAAGGACAGCTATTACTGGTATCAGGAAGTCATAAGGACAAACGGCGCAAATCTGTCAGACCGCGGACAGGACAATCAGGGATAGGACAATCAGGGGCAGGAATAACAGGGACCGGACGGAGAATGAATACCGTTTTAAATTCCTGCCGTTCCAAGTCCCTGCCGTTTCAAATCCCTACCGCTCTTCCCTGAAATACGGAAGTCCCAGACTCTGGGGCGGCTGGTATTCCCTCTTCTTTCTCAGGCTGGTTATAACCAGTACCACAATGGTGACCACATAGGGCAGCGCCTTGAATATCTCCTGGGCGCCTCTGTCCAGGCCCGGAATATACAGGTAAAGGATGTACAGGCCACCGAACAGGATGGAGCCCCAGATGGCATTGACCGGTTTCCACAGGGCGAAAATAACCAGGGCAATTGCCAGCCATCCTCTGTCCCCGAATCCGTTGTTGGTCCAGGTACCGCCGGAGTACTCCATGACAAAATAGAGTCCGCCCAGGCCGCTGATGCCGCCCCCGAGGCAGGTGGCCAGGTACTTGTAGGCCGTTACATTGATGCCTGCCGCATCCGCGGTCGCCGGGCTCTCTCCCACTGCCCTTAAGTTCAGTCCCTTCCTGGTCTTAGCCAGGAAAAATGCCAGAGCCAGGGCCAGAACAATTGCCAGATAAGTCAGGAACCCGTAGGAAAAGAAAATCTGTCCAATGACGCCCAGCCCGGATAATCCGGGTATGGGCTTCTTATAGGCTGCTCCTGTCACTGCCACGGAAATCTGGCCCACGCCGCCAGCCAGCTTTGCCAGGGAACCGCCGAAGAAATTGCCGAAGCCAACGCCGAAGGTGGTGAGGGCCAGACCGGTCACGTTCTGATTGGCCCGCAGCGTAATGGTCAGGACGCTGTATACCAGTCCTCCCAGGGCAGCGCACGCAAAGGCGCACACAAAGGAAATCAAAAGTCCCGCCAGACCGTTTGGATTCACTGTCCCGTTCTCATACAGGAAGGCCCCAATCAGTCCGGCTATACCGCCCATATACATCATACCGGGAATACCCAGGTTCAGGTTGCCGGATTTCTCTGTCATGATTTCTCCCAGGGCTCCGTATAGAATGCCGATGCCCTGACCGATTGCTTTCTGAATAAATATAACCCAAAAACCCATAATCTCGCCTCCTTATGACAATTTTGCCCCTGCTTCTTTCCGTTTGCCGCGGACTCCCACCTTGAAATTGATGAAGAATTCGCAGCCCAGGATAAAGAAGAGGATGATGCCTGTTATTACATCAGAGGCATTTTCATTCAGGTTAAACTGGGAGGCAATCTGTCCTGCTCCCTTCTGCATAAACACCAGGAAAAATGAAACCAGTATCATGGCAAAGGCGTTAAACTTGCTGAGCCATGATACGATGATGGCCGTGAATCCCCTGCCGCCCGCCGTGCTGGTGGATATGGTATGGCTGGCGCCGCTGACAATGATAAAACCCGCAATACCGCAGATGGCGCCGGACAGGGCCATGGTCCGGATGATAACCTTCTTCACATTGATACCCGCGTATCTGGCCGTGTTCTCGCTCTCTCCCACAACCGCAATCTCATACCCCTGCTTGCTGTACTTCAGATAAATGAAAACAGCCAGGGTCAGAGCCAGCACGATTACCAGGTTCCAGCCGTATTCCAGGCCAAAGAGCTTTGGAAGCCATCCTCCTTTTGTGGAGGAATTGATGGTTCCCACGGAGTTGGAGCCTTTGGGATTCTCCCAGAAAATAATGCAGTATGTGATGACCTGCATGGCCACATAGTTCATCATCAATGTAAACAATGTCTCGTTGGTGTTCCAGTATGCCTTGAAAAATGCAGGGATGGCCGCCCATACCATGGCTGACAGGGCGCTTCCCAGCAGCATCAGCGGAAACAGGACCAGGGGAGGCAGGGAATTGCCAAGGTAAATCATCATGGCCGCGGATGTGACGCCGCCAATCAGTACCTGCCCCTCTGCGCCGATGTTCCAGAACCGCATCTTAAATGCAGGCGTGATGCCGATTGCAATACAGAGCAGCACCAGGGTGTCCCGGATGGTCATCCAGGTACGCCTTTTAGTACCCACTGCCCCGTCAAAGATTCCTTTGTATACCTCCAGGGGATTAAGCCCTGTAAGGGCATAGATGACCCCTGCACAGACCACCAGTGATAGCAGGACCGCTCCCAGCCGGATGGCCCAGGCCTTCCACATGTCAATCTCGTCCCTCTTGGATATATGCATCAGAGGCTCCTTGTTGGATACTGCCGTCATCTCCTTACTCACTTAAGCCACCTCCTGTCCTGGTCATCATCAGTCCCACCTGTTCCTTGGTCGCTGTCCTAGCGTCCACAATTCCGTTTACCTGTCCTCCGCACAGCACCAGAATGCGGTCGCACAGCTCCAGCAGCACATCCAGGTCCTCGCCCACACAGATAACGGCCGCCCCCTGTTTCTTCTGCTCGTTCAGAAGATGGTAAATGGTGTAGGATGAGTTGATATCCAGTCCCCGGACCGGATAAGCCACCATAAGCACCTTTGGATTGGAGGAAATCTCCCTTCCCACCAGCACCTTCTGTACATTTCCTCCTGACAGCTTGCGCACCGGTGTGGTGACACCCGGGGTCACGATTTCCAGCTCCTCTATAATCTGCTCAGCCAGGCTCTTTGGCGTTTTCCTGTCCGTAAAGAAAGAACGCCCCCTGCGGTAGCCCCTGAGCATCATATTGTCCGTCATGTCCATGGCGCCCACCAGCCCCATGCCCAGGCGGTCCTCAGGCACAAAGGAGAGCCTGACCCCCAGCTTATTGATGGCTGAGGCGCTCATGCCGGACAGCTGCTTTTCACCGCCCTCCGGCGGATAATAGGTGATGGTGCCGCCTGCCATTGGCTGAAGTCCTGCAATGGACTCCAGCAGCTCCCTCTGGCCGCTTCCTGCAATACCCGCGATTCCCAGTATCTCACCGCTGTAAGCAGTAAAGGAAGCATGGTCCAGGGTCGTCACCCCTTCCTTGTCCACGCAGGTGACGCCTTCCGCCGCCAGGCGGCGTTCCGGGTTCACCGGCTCCGGCCGTTCAATGTTCAGGCTCACCTTCTTTCCCACCATCATCTCAGTCAGGGATTCCTCGGTGGCGTCCGCCGTAAATACAGTGCCGATATACTGGCCCTTGCGCAGTACGGACACCCGGTCTGACAGAGCCAGCACCTCATGAAGCTTATGGGTGATGATGATGATGGAATGGCCTGCCTCGCGCATGTTGCGCAGCACGGCGAACAGCTTGTCCGTTTCCTGGGGCGTCAGAACAGCCGTGGGCTCGTCCAGAATCAGGATATCCACCCCGCGGTACAAAAGCTTGACAATTTCCACGGTCTGCTTCTGGGATACGGACATGGTGTATATCTTCTGGTCCGGGTCCAGCTCAAATCCGTATTTGGATGTCAGCTCGTTGATTCTGGCGGAGACGGCCTTCATGTCCAGCACTTCCCTGCCGGACAGTCCCAGGATAATGTTTTCAGCCGCTGTCAGCACGTCCACCAGTTTAAAATGCTGGTGAATCATGCCGATGCCCAGGGCAAAGGAGTCCTTGGGCGAACGAATGGTAACCTCCTTTCCGTTTACGAATATCTGTCCCTCATCCGGGTAGTAGATACCGGAAATCATGTTCATGAGGGTGGTCTTACCGCTTCCGTTCTCACCCAGGACAGACAGGATTTCCCCCCTCTTCACAGACAGGCATACCTTGTCGTTGGCAGTTACCTTGCCGAACCGTTTTGTAATATTTTTCAGTTCAATTGCATATTCGTCGCTCACCCGGCAAACCTCCGTTCTTTGTAATTGGTTGTGTGCTGTTGGCTCATAGCCGGCTGGAAAAAAGCGGAGCCAGATATGGATGGCTCCGCTTTTACAGCCTTTAATTTCCAGCGGGAAATTATCGCATTTTCTATCTTAGTTGTCAATTGTGGTGATGCCGTCAATCAGGATATCAAAGGATGGCGCGGAACCGAACTCTGACTCATGGAAATATCCGTCGGAGATATACTCGATATCGCTGCCGTCTTTCCTATATGTATCCAGTGTCTCGCCGCCAACAGTCCATGTGGAGGTATCAAATACATGAAGCTCGCCGGATGCCAGCTTAGCCTCTACCTCTTCCACCTTTTCCTTTGTTCCGGGAGCAACAGCAGCCTCGTTCAGCTCTGTAATCAGAACTGCGCCGTCAGAGAAGCCCTTGCACCAGTCAACCGGAATCTCGGTTCCGTCAACAACATGCTGTACAGCCTCGGTCACATATGCGCCCCAGTTATTGGAAGCAGATGTAAGAGCCTGGTTTGGCGCGGTTGCAATCATGGAAATGTTGTAGCCCACACAGGGAACGCCTGCTGCCTCACATGCAGTAGGAGCGCCTGTGGTATCTGCGTGCTGGCTGATCAGGACGCATCCGTCGGAAATCAGGGCATCTGCCGCTTCCTTCTCCAGGTCAAAGCTTGCCCAGCTGTTGGTGTACTTAACTTCCATGGTGGCGTCCGGGCATACGGAACGCACGCCTAAGAAGAAGGATGTATATCCGCTGATAACCTCAGCATAGGGATAAGCGCCTACATAACCAATCTTGCAGGCATCTGCCTTCACGGTGCCGTCCTCTATCATCTGGTTCAGCTTCAGTCCGGCCACAACACCGGATACGTAGCGTGCCTCAAAGATAGATGTGAAATAATTGTGCATGTTGCTCAGGCCGCTGGAAGCTGCCTGGAAGCCGGTTGCATGGCAGAACTGGACGTCCGGGTATTCCTTTGCCGCCTCAATCACATAGGACTCATGTCCAAAGCTGTTTGCAAATACAATCTGGCATCCCTGGTCTGCAAGGTCCATGGCTGCATCCTTTGCAGTCTCATCCTCAGGGATATTCCACTTAACGATAATCTGGTCGTCGGACAGTCCCAGGGCTTCCTTCATCTCCATGGCGCCGTTATAATGAGCGGCCGTATAGCCCTCGTTCTCATCGCCTATGTAGACAAAACCAATCTTTAAATCTTCCTTGGCGATGCCGCCTGCTGCCGGTGCTTCGGACGCCTCTGTCTCCGCTCCCTCTGCTGCTGCGCTAGTTTCCGCCTCTGCTGCTGTGGATGCGGCTGCCGTGGTGGACTCTGCCGTGTTAGAGCCGCCGCAGGCCGCAAGTGACACGGTCATCACGCCCGCCATGGCTACGCTTGCTAACTTTTTTAATTTCATATTACTCTCCTCCATGAAGTGTAGTTTGCAGGACCCGATTAAAATACGTCAGGTACTGGCTGCTCCATTACACCTGACGTTCCATCGTTGTCCTACCCATTAAAAAGTAACACAAATACCAGTTAAGTATATCTATTTTTTCTTCTATTGTCAATATTAACCAGGGATTTCGACCCATTTTTACACAATAAGACAGGATTGCTTTTATTTATCAGCAATCCTGCCTTTGATTCTTAAGCTATGCTTATAATTCAGTTTCTTTCCCCTGCATTTTCATAAAATACTTCACACATGACACCTGCGCCGATACGGAACCCGTCCGTAAAACTCTGGGTCTTCTCAATGAAGGTAAGCTCCAGGTAATGTTCCATCAGAAGGTCGAATTCTTCCTTCATAGCCCGGTCCAGCTTATCGGTGAACCGGTTGAAATCATCCATGGACTGCCTGGACAGCCCATCGTATTCCGCATTACCGCATATGGCGTTTTCCGCCGGGCATAAATCCCCTCTGTACAACTGCTGCAAAATCTTTCCCATACCTTTTTCCTGCCTTTCTTCTGTCGTATTAGTTTCACAGAAAGGCGGGGCGTCACGCCGCATGCTCCATCCGCTCTCAACTCATTCTCTCATCAACCAATCATCTTCTCTCATCATCTGTAAAGGATATACGCAGCGCAGGGCTATGGCTCCCCCACCTGTCTATATATCCAGGATAGCACAGCCCGGGGCCAAATGCAACTAAACTTCTCCCCGGACCTGCTCCTCACCTGCACGGCTGAAGATTTCCATGAATTCGTCTCCCGTGATGGTTTCCTTTTCCAGGAGATAGGCTGCTATCTCATGGAGCTTTCCTTCATTTTCCTTCAGTATGGAAAGGGCCTTGCGGTGCTGCTCCTTCACAATGGACACCACCTGCTCGTCGATGCGTTTTGCCGTGTCGGGAGCGCAAATCAGGGATGTGTCCCCTCCCAGATACTGGTTGTTCACGGTTTCCATGGCCACCATATCAAATTCATCGGTCATGCCAAACCGTGTCACCATGGAACGGGCAATCTTGGTGGCCTGCTCAATATCGTTGGAAGCTCCAGTGGTGACCGAGTGGAAAATCAGCTCCTCCGCCGCACGGCCGCCTGTAAAGGTGGCAATCTTATCCAGAGCCTCCTCCTTGCTCATAAGGTAGCGTTCTCCCTGGTCCACCTGCATGGTATATCCCAATGCTCCCGATGTCCTGGGTATAATGGTAATCTTCTGGACCGGGGCGCTGTGGCTCTGGCAGGCAGCCACCAGAGCATGGCCCACCTCATGATACGCCACGATTCTGCGTTCCTTCTGGGAAATGACCGCATTCTTTTTCTGGTAACCTGCGATAACCGTTTCCACGCTTTCCTCCAGGTCGGCCTCCACAACGGCGCTGCGGCCCATGCGCACCGCCCTCAGGGCAGCCTCATTGATGATATTGGCCAGCTCCGCGCCGCTGGCCCCTGCCGTGGCCCTGGCAATGGCGTTGTAATCCACATCATCCGACATCTTCACGTTCTGCCCGTGGACCTTTAAGATGGCCTCACGGCCCTTTAAGTCAGGCAGCTCCACCGGCACCCTGCGGTCAAAACGGCCGGGACGCAGAAGGGCCTTGTCCAGGGATTCCGGACGGTTGGTGGCGGCCAGGATGACCACGCCCTTCTTTCCGTCAAAGCCATCCATCTCGGTCAGCAGCTGGTTCAGGGTCTGCTCGCGCTCATCGTTTCCGCTCATGCCGCCGCCGTCCCGCTTCTTGCCGATGGTGTCGATTTCATCAATAAATACAATACACGGCGCCTTGTCATTGGCCTGCTTAAACAGGTCCCTGACCTTGGCAGCGCCCATGCCCACGAACATTTCCACGAATTCTGAACCTGAGATGGAGAAGAAGGGCACATGGGCCTCCCCTGCCACGGCTCTTGCAAGGAGCGTCTTGCCGGTTCCGGGAGGGCCCACCAGCAGGGCTCCCTTGGGAAGATTGGCTCCGATATCCGCATACTTCTGGGGATTGTGCAGGAAGTCCACAATCTCCTTCAGGGCATCCTTGGCTTCCTCCTCCCCTGCCACGTCGGCAAAGGTAATTCCTGTCTCGTTCTCAGCATATATCTTTGCATTGGACTTTCCGAAGGTCATGGCGTTGCTGCCGCCCATCCGCTTGGAAAGCATACGGCCCATGATGTTTCCAATGACAATAAACATCAGAATGGGCGCCACCCAGGACATCAGGAAGCTTAAGAGCGGTGAAGCCTTGGTCTGGATTTCCCCTGTAAAGTTCTCCACATCCGCATTCTGCAGCCGTCCGACCAGGTCGTCCCCCGGAATCGGCCCTGTCTTATAGCTGACATTCCACTGCTTCTGGTCCTTTTTCGTGAACTGAATCTGTGATTCCCCGTTGCTGACATACACATCCTTCACATTCCCGGCGTCCAGTTCCTTCAGGAACTCGCTGTACGGCACCTCCACCGAATGCTCCATCATGGGAAATACCAGGGCATTTAGCACCATCACCACCAATATCACCAGAAAATAATAATAGATGAACGGCTTTTTAGGCGTGCCGCTTTTTAGGTTTCTCTTTCCGTTCTCTTCATTCGCACCCATACCAGGTCTCCTTTTCTTACTTCATACTCATGGACCGGGATATTCCCGGCTTCATTGCCGCCTCGTCCATATCCCGCTGTACACCATGTAAGATAATACCATTTGCAACTTTTGTCAATGGTTAATTGTAAGTTTTTATTTACTTTTAATATTTATTGACTTTTCTCCACAGGTGTGATAAAACGGTTACAGAACATAGCGAGGAGGTAATGGGCATGAACCGTGAACCGGCAGACAGCAGACATGTAGGGGAACATTTCATGGATTTTGCCATTGAATTCTTTAACCTGGCAAAGAACAGCTACCATCAGCAGAACCAGATACGGGCCAATTCCGCTGCTTTCCAGGTTCTGATGCAGTTAAACCAGCCGGGCAGACCGGCGCCGACCATGTCGGAGATGGCCCTGCATCTGGGCATAACCAAGCAGCAGCTTACCAAGCTGGTCAATGACTTGGAGGAAAAAAACCTGGTGCTCAGACAGCACGATTCCAGGAACCGGCGCCATGTATACCTGACGATTACGCCGGAGGGCTCCTCCATTATGAAGCAGCTGAAGGAGGCCATGCTGGAGTGCACAGTATCCCGCCTTTCCTCCTATAATCAGGAAGAACTGGCGGAGCTGGACCACTGCCTGATGCGCCTGGGCGTACTGCTGGAAAAATTCGCCGCCTCGGATGATACATCCTGCGGGGATTTTCCTGAATTGTAACAAACAAAAGCCGCTGCCGTCAGCCGCGTCATGCAGGCAATGCATGTTACGGCTGACAGCAGCGGCTTTTCCCATACAGGCACAGGATACAGATATGCCTACAGCACCTTGCTCAGGAAAGATTTCAAACGCTCATTTTTAGGGTTGGAGAAAAATTCCTCCGGTCCGGCTTCCTCCATGAAATGTCCTTCGTCCATAAACATGACCCTGGTGGCCACCTCCCTGGCAAAGCCCATCTCATGCGTCACCACCACCATGGTCATCTTTTCCCTGGCCAAATCGCGCATAACGCTGAGAACCTCTCCCACCATCTCAGGGTCCAGGGCGGAGGTGGGCTCGTCAAACAGCATCACATCCGGCTTCATGCACAGGGCGCGTACAATGGCAATACGCTGCTTCTGACCGCCTGAAAGCTGGCTGGGATATGCATGGGCCCTGTCCGCCAGTCCCACTCGTTCCAGAAGCTCCATGGCCTCATCCTCAGCTTCCTTCTGTCCCTTTCCCTGAAGCTTCATGGGGGCAATGGTCAGGTTCTTCATGATATCCATGTGGGGGAAGAGATTAAACTGCTGGAACACCATCCCCATCTTCTGGCGGTGCTTGTCAATATCCGTCCTGGGGTCCGTGATGTCAGTGCCCTCAAAGAAAATATGTCCGCTTGTGGGTTCCTCCAGCAGGTTCAGACACCGGAGGAAGGTGCTTTTGCCGGAACCGGAAGGCCCGACCACAAAGACCACATCCCCCTTGTGGATATCCACAGTGATTCCCTTTAAGACATCAATGGAGCCAAAACTCTTTCCCAGGTTCTCCACCCGGATTAAAGACTGTCCGTTAAACACTCCTGAATTACCGCTCATTCTGTCTCAGCCTCCTTTCCAGTATCTGAATCAGCTTTGTAAATATCATAACAATAATAAGGTAAATGACGGCCACCGCAATCAAAGGCATAAAGGCGCTGTAGGTCCTGCTCCGGATAATATCCCCGCCCTTGGTCAAATCCTGGATGGCAATGTAGCCGGATACCGAGGTTTCCTTTAACAGGGAAATGAACTCGTTGCACAGGGTGGGCAGCACTGTCTTAAACGCCTGGGGCATGATAATGTACCACATGGTCTGGGCATAGTTGAAGCCCAGGCTGCGGCCGGCCTCCATCTGCCCCGCATCAACGGACATGATGCCGCTTCTGAATATCTCCGCCACATAGGCTCCGGAGTTGACGCCAAAGGCCAGGATGGCCACAATGACCTTGTCTACCCTGACGCTTCCGAATACCACGAAGTAGATGATTAACAGCTGCACCACCACTGGCGTACCGCGGATTACGGTCAGGTACACTTTACAGATAGCATTGAGCACCTTAAGCTTATGGGTCTTTTCATAGGTGGAACGTATCATTCCCACCAGGAATCCCAGCACAATTCCCATAAGACAGGCAAAAAAGGTAATTATCAACGTTGTCTTGAGGCCCTCGGTCAGATATTTCCACCGGTTGTCCGCCACAAAGTTCAGGTAAAACGCATCTGTAAATGTCTTCCACATGCTCATCATCCTCTGCTCTTTCTTTATGATTCGTAAGCCAGGGCAGACGCCCTGTTCTCCTTTGCCATACAGTCAAAAACTGCCGCCCTGCAGGAACGGGGATGCGGTGCGTCAATGCACCTCCCTTTCTGCAGCCTGCGGCAGTCTTATACTCTGTACGCTTACTCAGCCTTGATATACTTAGCCACGATTTCGTCCAGTGTCCCGTTGTCCTTCAGGGTCTTAAGGGCGCCGTTGATTTTCTCCAGCAGCTCTGTGTTCCCCTTCTTAACAGCAATGGCATACTCCTCGTCGGTAAAGGACTCTTCCAGAATCTTTAATCCTGCTGTCTCGGCAACAAAGGTCTTGGCAGGCTCCCCGTCGATTACAACCGCGTCAATCTTGCCCTGGCTCAGTGCCTGAACAGCCTCAAAGCCCTTGTTGTAACGCTCAACCGTGGTTCCGTCAGCCTCCAGGTCGGATACATAGATATCGCCTGTGGTTCCCAGCTGCACGCCTACGATTACGCCCTTTAAGTCATCAGGAGATGCAATCTCGCTGTCCTCTGTCACGATAATCTTCTGGGATGCCTTTGCATAGGTATCGGAAAAATCTACGGACTGCATACGGTCTTCCGTAACAGTCATACCGGCCAGACCCATATCAGCCTTACCGGATACAATCTCAGGAATAATAGAATCAAAAGCAATATCCTCAATCTCCAGCTCCATGCCCAGCTCATCGGCAATGGCCTTTGCGATTTCCGCGTCAATACCTACAATGGAATCTCCGTCATGAAACTCATAAGGAGGGAACTCCGCATTGGTTGCCATGACCAGCTTGCCGCCTGCGGCTTCCTTAGCTGCCTCAGTCTCAGCTGCCTCTGCGCTGGTCTCATCCTTGCTCCCGGCTGCTGTGGTGTCTTCTGTCTTCTCCTCTGCTGTTGCTGCTGTGGTGTCAGCTGCTGTTGTCTCTTTTGCACCGCCGCCGCAGGCTGTCAGGGAAGCAGCCATCAGTGCTGCCATGGTGATTGCTAAAACCTTCTTCTTCATAATAATATTCTCCTCTTTTCTTTTATGCATCAAATTGCATAACTATAAATACATTCAACATTTTATATTATAATGCATTTTTTTAGTTTAGCAAGAGGAAAATGCGGGAATCAACAAAGAATCAGCAAAGATTCCGTCTAATCCCTTCTCTGTCTTTGGCCTGCAAGCACCAGATGCTTTGCCAGCACGGCCGTGGTCACCGCCCCCACGCCGCCCGGCACAGGCGTTGCCATGGATGCAAGGGGCTCGATTGACTGGAAATCCACATCCCCGCATAATTTTCCATTTTCATCCACATTGATGCCCACGTCGATGACAATGGCATCCTGCCCTGTGTGGCGGCCATCCAGCATTCTGGCCTTTCCTGCCGCCGCCACCAGGATATCAGCTCTGCGGCACTCTGCCTCCAGGTCCCTGGTCCTGGTATGGCAGATGGTTACCGTTGCATTTTCCTTCAGCATCAGCATGGACAGCGGACGGCCCACCACCATGCTGCGGCCCACTATGGTCACGTTCTTGCCTGTCATGTCTATCCCGTTGGCCTTTAACACCTCTATGACTGCCTCGGCCGTACAGGGTGCAAAGCCTGTTTTGTCCCCGGCAAACACCTTGGCAATATTGGCCGGGGAAATCCCGTCCAAATCCTTTTCCGGGTCAATCATCTTCTCAATGTCTGTTTCCGCAATCTGCTTTGGCAGGGGACGCAGCAGCAGGATTCCCGCCACATCCGGGTCATTGTTTATCTTATCAAATTCAGCCTTAAAATCCCTGTCGCTTATCTGTTCCGGGAACACATAGGACCGGACCCGCAGGCCGAAGTTCTCCATCTTCTTTACAGCCCCCCGTTCATATGACATGTCATCCGGTTTTTCCCCCACCCGCACAATAGCCAGCTTCGGAGCCGGGCCTTCCAGGCCTTCCATCATCTGTGATACCTGCTCCTTGATTTTTGCCGAAACCTCGGCGCCTTTTAATACTTTCATCTTCCTTCTCCTTCCTGTCTGCCGGTTCTTTACCTGAGCTGCTCCAACACCTTCTGGTATATGCGGTCCGCCGCCTCTGTACCTTCCTTAATCATGCGCTCCGCCTTTTCATTCAGTTCCTCTGCCTTTTCCCTGTTTTTCATAGACTTGGTATTGATGTACACATTCATCACAGCTCCCAGCAATGCGGTGCGGATGAACTGGACTCCCACACCCACGTCGCTGACAGCCATCCTGCTTCCCTTATCAGCAAGGATATCCATGATGTCCAGCATCTCCACCGCCCTCTCCATGATTTCCATGGGTACGAAGCTGGCATCCAGCAAACGGGTTTCCATAACCTCTGCCTTGTATGCCTTTTCCTCCTCTGTGCCTGAGGGAAGGCTGTAGCACCTGGCCAGAGGGGCAAATACCTCTGCATCCCGGTCTGCCAGGACCGTAAACTGTCCCTGGATTTTCACCATCCGTTCTGTCAGTTCCTTAATCTCATCCTCCACCTCTGCGTACTTTTTCTTGCCCATGGTCAGGTTGGCCACCATCTGTCCCAGGGCATTGCCCAGGGCGCCGGCCAGGGCGGAAGCGCCTCCGCCGCCCGGCACCGGCTCCTTTGAAGACAATACATCCAGAAACCCCTGAATCGTCATATTCTCTACCATTATAATATCCTCCTGTTTTTATATATAGTTTTTATATATAGTTTCTATTATACACCTTTTTTACACGATTTTAACTCCCATCAGCCTGGCCAGCTCCGCGGCCTGCAGCAGGCTCACCTTCAGGCCTGCCAGCTCCGTATACCGGTCCGAAACCATGATGCCGTCAATGACACATTCCGATAAATCCAGTCCTTTTAACGGCGTGCGGAAAAAATCTGTTCCCGTCAGGTCCGTGGATGAAAAAACCGTTTTTTTCAGTTTTACCTCAGACAGAAAGGATTCCCGGAAATTACAGCCTCTTATTTCTCCGAATTCCCAGAAGGCATTGGAGAAATTCCCATAGTGGAACTGGCTGTCCAGAAGCTTCACCCACTTAAATGTGGAATTGCAGAACTGGCTCCCATCCCCCTTTGAGTCTGTCACCGTTACATTTTTCCAATAAGAATCCCGGAAGGAGCAGTTGGAGAAATCACATTTGTCAAATATCACATTGCAGAAGGATGCGCCGTTTAGATTACATTCCTCCAGCCTGCACCTGACGAACTTCACCGTATCAAACTCCACCTTTTTCCCTGAAACCCTTACAACTTCCTGGTCTTCATAGACCTTATCCATAACCGGATATTCCTGTTCGGCTGCTTCCGCCATATCTTCTGACAGCATATGCCCTCCATGGTGATTTTATTTTGCCCATTCCCTGCACTGGTTTAACCTTGGCTCCGGGTCAAAGCCCATATCCGTTCCCATGGCCGCCTCCATCTCACAGGGGAAATCCGGACATTTCCCGCAGTGGTCCAGCCCCCTGGCCTCACAGCAGGATTTCACCCCGCACTCACCGCCCCAGAAGGGTTTTTCCATGGTCACGCAGCCCGTGCAGCGGACTGCTTCCTTTCTTTCACACTGATTACAGCGGACCCCGCATCTTGACTCAAACATATCCTTCCTCCTTTGTCACAACCTTTTAAATATGCTCTTTTCCACACATCTGCTCCACATCCAGGCGCAGCACCGCGGTTCTCTCCAGCATGGCTTCCGGGTACTCCCAGCTGTCCTTTCCCGACATGTGGCCCATGATGCAGTTCAGGCCCTTTTTCTTTTCATCCGCCCCTTCCACCACCCGTATGCTCCCTTCCCCCACCACGCTTCTGTACCGGAAGGAATATCCGCAGGCCTGTTCCGCCTCCGTCAGGCCATGGGCCGTGTCCATCTCAAACCCTGCATACCCATTCCGCCTGACCAGGTCTATCTTCTTTCCCTCTGCCGCCCCGTGAAAATAGAGCGCGTTTTCCTCCTCATCGTAACCAAAGCTGAGAGGAACAATATAGGCGCCTTTTCCATCGGAAAAAGCCAGCCTGCAGCAGTCGCACTCCCCTATGATTTCCCTTACACCGTATGTATCCCTGATTTCCCTGTCCTTTCTTCTCATCTGGTCCTCCTTACCCCTGTCCTTATTGGTTTTTTATCCGCGTCCGTCTGCGTCTATCTGTTTTTTATCCATCTTTTATCCGTACTTTTATCCCTATTCTATTCCGGCAGCAGCTGTTTCAGTCAATACAGCCGGTTCAATATATGCCCTGCTTCCGCCGGTCTTGTCCTTAACCACAATAATCTGCCGTTCAATCCGTTCCTTCAGCTCCCCCACGTGGGAGATAATACCTACCAGACGCCTTCCCTCCGCCAGGTCCCCCAGGGACTTCATGGCCAGGTTCAGGGTGTCCTCATCCAGGGATCCGAATCCCTCGTCCACAAAAAGGGTATCCAGGCGGATTCCCCCTGCTGCTGACTGTATCTCATCCGACAGGCCCAGTGCCAGGGACAGGGACGCCTGGAAGGATTCCCCGCCCGACAGCGTTTTGACGCTGCGCTCCGTTCCATTGTAGTGGTCGATGACATTTAACCCCAGCCCGTTCTTTCCCCGGTTGTCCTCCTCCGTACACCGCTTCAGCTCGTACTGTCCTCCGCTCATAACCATAAACCGGGTGTTTGCCCTGGCAATGATACGTTCAAAATATGCCATCTGCGCGTAGGTCTCCAGGGTGATTTTCTCCTTGCCCCCCACTTCTCCTGCCGCTGTATCAGAAAGCGCCTTGACCCATGTCCACTCCTTTTGTATTTCTTCCATGGACGCCTTCTGTTCTGCAATGCGTTCCCTGGCCATCCGGTTGGTTTCCAGCCTGTGGTGGAGCCTGCTCATTTCCTGTTCCAGGCACGTCAGCCTTTCCCTTGCCTCTGACTGGCGCTGCCGGTTTTCCTGCATCCGGGCTTCCAGTCGGTCCATGGCTGTCCGGAAATCCAAGCCGTCCGCCTTTTCCGCCTCCGCTGTCTGTCCCCGCAGCGCCTCCATCCGGGCCTGTGCGTCCGACACCCTGCGGCTTACACGGTTGAAGGATTCCTCCGCCTCCTTAAACGCCCGTTCCAGTGCGGACAGAAGAGCCTTCTTCTCCGCCAGCTCTGCCTGGGCAGCCTTCCTGTCCTCATAGGGCAGGGCGGATTCCGTCTCCTTAAGGCGGCTTACCAGCTCCCTCTCCTTTGCCTGGTTCTCCGCCAGCATTCTCTGGACCTGGTGTTTCCTTTCCGAGGCAGCTTCCAGGGACTGGCGGCCTGAAGCCCTTCTGCCCTCAATGGCCTCCTTATATTCCTTTTTCTTCTTCAGCTCCTGAATTTTATCCTTCTGGGCAGCAGCCTGGCGCTCCAGCTGGTCCTTCAGCCGCCCCATCATCTGTTCCCACTGCTCCAGAAAAACCCTTCGCCCCCGGCGGACATCCCCTGTCTCCAGGGCCAATGCCTCTGCCCGGGTTTCCGCCTGGCGAATCCTCTGCTGCCAATCCTCCTTCCAGGCAGCTACCTCAGTATCAATCTGCTGCTTCATCCTTTCATAGCGGGCATCCAGACTTCCTGCCAGCCTGCCAGCCTCCAGGCTGAGCCCGGCAGCTGCCTGGTCCTTTTCCACTGCAATGGCCTTAAGCCGGTCTACCTTGTCCTTGGACGCCTCTGTTCCGTCCTCCAGATACCGGGCAGGCGACGGGTGGGAGACGGAGCCGCATACAGGACAGGGCTCGCCCTGTATGAGCCGTGAAGCCAGGATTCCCGCCTGATTATCCAGGAACCTTTGATACATGTCCCGGTAGGCATCATCCGCCTTCCGGCGCTCCTC
The DNA here is from genome assembly GCF_005845215.1 of Clostridium sp. 1001271st1 H5. Lineage (GTDB taxonomy): Bacteria > Bacillota > Clostridia > Lachnospirales > Lachnospiraceae > Enterocloster. The sequence goes on along the minus strand of NZ_SPHO01000008.1, from coordinate 243,959 downwards.
ATCCGCTGCCCTGTAACGCTCCCTGGCTGCCTCAAGCTTTTCTCTCTCCTGCCCGTATTCCTCCAGTTCTCCTGCCAGCAGCCCAATGCGCGCACCGTATTCCTGCAGCCTCTCTCCTGCTGTCAGGGCTGCCTGATACGCTTCTCCTGCCTGGCGAAGGGTTTCCAGGGTCTTCTCGTCGCTGTCAATCCGCTCCTTCCACTGCCTTTCCTCCAGGGCTGCCTGTTCCAGCCTGCTGACAAGCTTCCCTGATTCCATCCTGCATGCCTTCAGGCTCTCCTGCAATGCATCATAACGGTCATAGGCTTTCAGATTTTCTTCCATCCTGGTAACAGAGCCAATAAGCCCGTCCCTGTCAGCCTGGCGTTCTTTCTCCAGCTCATACCGGACCTTTGCCTGTTCCAGAACCGGAGTATTTTCCCTGAGGATATCCGCGGCCGCAGCCATATCCCGGCAGACCGCCGCATCACCCTTAAGCTTTCCCAGGTCCATTCCCAGGGCAGCCATCTCATCCCGGACAAGGGCCAGTCCCTTGTCTTCCTCCTGCTGCCGCGCTTCATCTGCCGCAATCAGCTGGTCCAGCACCTCCAAAAGGGCTTCCAGGCTCCCCTGGGGCACCTCATTCCACCGAAGCTTAAGTTCCTCATCCTGTCCATCCGCAATCACTCCCCCGGCATACTGTTCCATGCTCTTCCTGCTGTCCGCGTACCGGCCATACAGGCTCCTGGCCCGGTCCTTTAACTTTTCCTGGAACAGCTGATAGGGCCTGGTCTTAAATATTTCCCGGAAAATGACGCCCCTGTCCTCGGTCCGTCCTGACAGAAGCCTGGAAAAACTGCCCTGGGCCAGCATGGCAATCTGGGAAAACTGCTCCCGGTTAAGGCCCAGCAGCCCTTCCACCTCCACAGTTACCGCCTTATCACCTGTAACCATCCGGCCGTCCGGCATATAAAGCTGTGCGTCAGGCTTCTCCCTTGTCTCCCCTTCGCCCCTTTGCTTTGCCCTCATGTATTCCGGGTTGCGCCTCACCCTGTATTCCTTTTCATTGTAGAAAAAAGCCATCTCCACATAGGTCCTGGCATCCGGCCTGGCATATTTGCTCCGCAGCATCCTGGGCTTGCGGCTGTCCCCGCTGGCATTGCCGTAAAGGGCAAATGCAATGGCGTCAAACAGGGTAGTCTTTCCAGCGCCCGTGTCCCCTGTAATAAGATAAAGGCCCCGGTCCCCCAGTGAAGCCATGTCCAGGGTGACTTCACCTGCATATGGTCCAAATGCGGATATTATCAACTCTGTCGGCCTCATTTGCTCCCCTCCCATATCTCTTCCATCAGTTTCCCGGCAAAGTCAGCCTGCTGCTCTGTCATGGGCTGGTTGTTTTGAAGCCGGTACAGCTCCTCCAGCAGCACAAGGGGCGGCTTGTCCGCTTTGGCAGCAGCCTCCACCACCTGCCCCTGCCTGGTACGCTTATTATCGTAATCCAGCTTCATCACATTGGGATAAATGGAGCGCAGCTTTCCTATGGCATCCAGTATATCCTCCTCGTCCGTAAGGGTTATGCGCAGGTAATCGTCCACAGCCGTGCCCTGATAAAAATCACGGCTGGTCAGTTCCTCATAGCTTCCCTTCAGCTCCCGCATATCATGGAGGGGCTTAAGAGGCCGGGTGTCCACCGTCACATTCCCCTTCTCCAGCAGCTCCACCACGGTCACGGACTTCCTGTGGTTCACCTCTGAAAATGAATATTTGAGGGGTGTCCCGCAATAGCGCAGGGTATCTCTTCCCACCTTCTGCGGCCCATGGATGTGTCCCATGGCAACATAATCAAAATAATCGAACAAATCAGCGCTCACCTGGTCCAGGCCGCCGATGGACAGCTCCTCTGAGTCGCAGCAGGACGCACCAGTGACAAACTGGTGGGCAATCAGGATATTGCGGTCATTTTCCCCTTCCCTGTTCTCTGTCATATGACCCACCGCGCAGCGGACCCCCTGGTCAAAGGTTTCAATCTCTTCCTCCGGGTAGCATTTCCTTACAGCGGCAGGCTTTACAAAGGGCAGCATATACACCCACAGGCTTCCGTATTGGTCCTCCATGCGGACCGGCTCCACATGGCCGTCATACACAGGCGCCATATAGACTTTCCTGTCCTTCATGAGCTGCCCTCCGAAGGCCAGACGCTCCGGGCTGTCATGGTTGCCGCTGATGACGAACACAGGCAGGCTCCGGTCCGCCAATCCGGTCAGGAAAGCATCAAAGACCTGCACGGCCTCAGCCGGAGGCACCGGTTTATCATATACATCCCCGGCTATGAGCACTCCGTCAGGCTTTTCCTCCTCTGCAATGGCAAGTATCCGGTCCAATATATATTTCTGGTCCTCCAGCATGGAAAAGCCATTGACCCGTTTTCCGATGTGAAGGTCTGATAAATGAATGAACTTCATATTTCTTCCTCTTTCAGGTGCATCTTTGTAACTGTTCAGCAGGTCTGCGCACTTGCTGCGCTGACCGTACGAAAATCCAGGCTTGCAGGCAAAAATCCCATGGGCGAACAGATACGCATCTTTTACCATAATACCAGAGCCAGACATCCTTTACAAGACCATCCGGCCGGCAGATACCTTTTAAGCGGATTCCCCAATAGGGATTCACTGAGAAATATCAGACTGGACTGCCGCCTTTAAAATGTGGTAAACTAGTAACTGCGTTACATGTATCAGGAGGTAAACATATGAATCCAATGAATCTTCTTCAATTAAAACCAGCCTGGAACCAATTCAAGGCCAATCACCCCAAGATGCTTTCATTTGTAAAAGCCGCATCCAGGGATGGGGTCATGGATGAAGGAACCCTGATTGAAATCACCGTCACTTCCAGCGCTGGCCAGACCATTGCTTCCAACATCCGGGTCAAACAATCCGACCTGGAATTCCTGGGAGCGCTTAAGGATGCCCTGGAAGATTAGATGCAAAGGGCGCCGCCCTGCCTTGCGGCAGGAGGACGCCCTGTTAATTCATCTCATATTTTGTTCTGTTTCACTTTGCTTCATTCTGCTTGGCTTCATTTTGCCATGCTTCATTCTGCCTTGTGTCATTTTAATTCAGATTAATGCCGGTAATGGCTGCCTGTCCGTCCACATTGTTGAAAATAATGCTGTTTTCCCCGCCCATGATGACTCCGGCGCCAAACTGTTCCAGCGTGTCCGTATCCGTGTCCGCGATTTCCTTTAACAGGCTCTCTGTAAAAATCCTGTCTGCATCCATCTTCATAAAGGCTGCCTCGTCAGCAATCTCCTCGCCCTGTCCTTCTCCAAGGGAGACATAGACCGGATAAGCGCACAGACCTGCCAATGCTTCCATATCCTTATCCGCCACCGCCTTCTGCACCTTCTCCGCAAACGGCTTAATCTCGCTTTGCTCCAGTTCCGCCCCTGCATGGGACACATCCTCGGCCTCCTCCAGCAGCGCGGCCTCCTGGGAGCCGGAATCAGCTGCAAGGGAATCCTTGGGGGCTTCAGCGTCTGAGGCAGCGCCTGCATCCTCTGTCCCCGGTTCCTCCGTCTCCCCGGCCGTATCCGCGCCGGTGACAACCTCCGCCGCTGCAGTGGTCTTGGTGTCCTTGCCGCCGCAGGCTGTGATGGCTGCCGCCGCCATGATGGCTGTTCCTAAAACTGCTAATCTTCTTTTCATAATTGCATCTCCTCATCTATTTGATTTTTCGGTATGGTTTTCTTTATGTATAAGCTGGATTTCCAGGGTCCGGTATGTGCATGCATCCCCGGGAAACAAGCATTTCCCCACCGCGTCCGGTGATACACTCTAACATAAAGAGCCTGGCTCCTTTTGTCAAGGCAGCCAGGCCAACATTAATGGTTCCGTAATGAAACTTAAAAAACTGTTTCTATCCTTTTCCTAAAATTTCATAATTTACCATGCAACTTTTTGGATTTCTTTCAGTTTAACCCAATCTTCCGCTGATTATATGTTTCCCGGAATGTCTCAGCTTCTCAGGGTTGCCCGCAGCCGGTCCGGTTTCAGCAGAAGGTCCAGACCGTCCTGAATGGAGTTCACCAGCACAGATGCATGGCCCAACAGGGCGGCGCACATCCCCTCCTGTTCCAGCACCGCTATGGACAGCTGGGCCGCGTCAAACATCTGTATATCGTTGAAGCCATTTCCAAGGCAGGCCACGCCGCCCTCCAGTCCTTTTACGATTTCTTCCTTGCAGCCGGCAGCCCCCTCCCTTGGAAAGGTTCTTACCGTCACGCCCAGCGGTTCACACTGGCGCGTCACCGTGCCGTAGGTATCGGCGGTGAGAACATACACGCATACCTGCTCCTTGAGCCGGTTGATACGTTCTCCCACTCCCTCCAGCAGCATGCCGTCCGCTGCCACTGTCCCGTTATAATCCAGAACCACATGGTCAATTCTCAAGGGCTCCCGCCCAGGTATCTCTATTACAATCACAGTCTGACTCCTCCCTGTATCCCATATCCATCTATCCGTAAATTCCCGCCAGAAATGCCCTTGTCTCCTCTTCCTTCGGACACCCGAACAAATCTTCCGATTTCCCCCACTCCACCAGACGGCCTCCGAAGAGGAAGGCTGCATAATCTGATATCCTGCGGGCCTGGGCAATGTTATGGGTGACAATGACAATGGTGTACTGTTTCTTAAGCTCTGTCAGCATTTCCTCAATCACGGCAGAAGACTTAACATCCAGGGCAGAACATGGTTCGTCCAGCAGCAGCACTTCCGGGTCCACGGTCAGGGCTCTGGCAATACAAAGCCTTTGCTGCTGTCCTCCTGAGAGCTTAAGGGCATTCCTGCCCAAATCGTCCCTGACCTCATCATAAAGTCCGGCCATCTCAAGTTTTTCCTTCACCAGGGCCTCCAGGGACGCCTTATCCCGGATGCCGTAATATCTGGGCGCATACGCCATGTTCTTATAGATGGAAAACGGAAAAGGGGCCGGTGTCTGGAATACCAGACCCACCCTGCGGCGCAGCATATCCTTCTGCATGGATTTTATCTCCTGGCCGTCCAGTAAAATTCTTCCCGATACAGACACGCCCTTTTCCTCCGCCAGCAATCCGTTCATACACCGCAAAAGAGTGGTTTTCCCGCACCCCGACGGGCCGATGATGGCTGTAATCTGGTTGGACGGTATGTCTAAGGACAAATCAGAGAGCACCTCCCTGCCGTCATAGGATGCGCTGACATTGTGAAGCGTCATGATATGTTCCATTTTTTCTGGCTCCTCCTTGCGTAAATGGTTGCCAACAGGTTGCTGATTAAAATCAGAGCCATCATGACAAAGGCTGTCCCGTAAGCTGCATCCATGGAAGTGGCTCCCTGGGCCACCAGCAGGTAGAGATGCATGGGCAGGGCCATGGCCGGGGCAGTAAGCCGGGCCGGCAGGCTGGAATAGGCCACTGCTCCCGTGAAAATAAGGGGGGCAGTGGCTCCCATGGCATAGCACCCTCCCAGTATTACGCCTGACACGATTTCCCCTTTGCAGGCCGGCAGCACAATCTTCCATATGGTATAAAACCGGGAACAGCCCAGGGCATAGGAGGACTGTACCAGCTGTTTTGGCAGCTCCCGGAATGTTTTCTCCGCCCTGACCTCTATAAAGGGAAGAATCATCACGGCAAGAGCCACGCCCGAGGACAGGATGCAGCGCCCCCAGGCCAGGTCCCGCACCAGGAAGCTGTAAGCAAACAGGCCCAGGACAATGGAAGGGATTCCTGAAATGCACTGGATAACCATGCGGATGAATCCCGCCGTCCTGCGTCCCCTGCAGTAAAATACCATGAAAAGCGCTGTGGCAACAGCCGGAATGCTTCCCAGGACAATGGCGGCCGCCGTAAAACACAGGCTTCCCACAATGGCTGGCCAGATACCGCCTTCCTCTCCCAGGACAGCTCCCCTGGGGGACTGGGACAGAAATTCCCAGCTGATGGTGCCTGCTCCCCGGTAAAAAACATATCCGAACAGGAACAATATGACGCCTGCCACTAAAATCATACTGGAATACGCCCAGAATTTTGTAATTGATGCCCGCAGATGCATGGCTCTCCCTCCTTTAAACCTGCTCCAGCTTGCTGCGCAGCAGGGTAATGCCGGAATTAATGAGGAACAATAAGAGCATCAATACCAGCCCGGCCGCGTACAGCGCATGGTAATGGGTGCTTCCCGCCACAGCTGTTCCCATCTCCAGCGCAATCACTGCCGCAATGCTCTCGCTCTTGCCAAGAAGGGAGGGAAACAGGTTTGCATTTCCAATGACCATCATCACTGCCATGGTCTCCCCCATGGCCCGGCCAATGGCCAGTATCATGGACAGCAGTATGTTCTTCCATGACCCGGGCAGAACAATGGTAGCCACCATATGCCACCTGGAGATGCCCAGGGCATCTGCGGCGGGCTGATACCGTTCCCTCACCTTTAACATAGTCTCACTGCAGGAGGATATCAGAAACGGAAGCAGCATAACGGCCAGAAGGATTCCGGCTGCAAGGACACAGGACCCGGTGTGGACTCCCGCCTTGATGAAGAACTTAACCAGAAGGGTCAGGCCCATAAAACCGTATATCACCGATGGGATACCGGCTAAAAGGTCTACAAAGGGATAGAGAATCCCGCGCATCCGTTCCGTTGCAACGCAGGAAAGATAAATGGCGGCTCCCAGTCCCACCGTCACTGCCAGGACCATTGCCACCAGGGATACATAAAGCGTAGCCGCTATGAAATTAAAAATGCCGAAGGACGGCTCCCCTGTATAGGCGATGGGCATCCATCTCTGGCCTAACAGGAAATCAGGCACTGCCACTTCATCAAATGTGGGCAGTGCCTCCTTGACAATAAAGTATATGACAAAGGCCAGGACCATCACGGTCAGGGCGGTCAGGGCCTTTATCAGAACTGAGAATACTGCATTCAGCTGTTTGTTCATTATTTTAACTCCATTTCAAGGGAGTATTTCCCTGACGTTTTCCCTGATGCCGGTTAAGCCTCAGGGGTGAATGCAGGTATGTATCCGTTGGCTTCCACCACGTCATATCCTGTCTGTGAGAAGATGTAGTCAATGAATGCCTGCTCAGACGGGGTAACCTCTGCTCCGGTAACAAACATAACCGGTCTCTGGATGGTGTATGCGCCGCTTATGATATTCTCGGCCGTTGCCTCCACTCCGTCCACCTTCATGGCAGTCAGTACCTGTCCCTCTGCATTGGCCTTATTGTAAGCTCCGAATCCTGCATATCCGATTCCCCATTTGTCACCGGCAATATTGGTAGCCAGCTCTGTCATGGATGCGGACTGGGTTGCGGATGCAGTCACCTCACTGTCGCCCATAACGCTCTTCTGGAACACCTCATAAGCGCCGCCGGATAAATCGCGGATATAGACATTGATTGTTTCTGCAGGCAGCGAGGAATCCACCTGGTCCCAGGCAGCAATCTCACCTGCAAAAATCTGGCGGATGGTATCAGCGGGCATATCGTCCATGATGGCGCAGATTGGGTTCTCCGTATTGACAGACACGGTAAGGGCATCCTTTGCCACCACGAATTCCTGGTAATGCTGTCCCAATGCTTCAATCTCAGAATCCTTGATATCCCTGGCCAGCATACCGAAATCAGCTGTGCCGTCAATGGCAGCGCTCACACCTACGCCGGAACCGCCCGGTGCAACGTAAACAGAGATATTGGAATCCGGGAAGGATGAATCCACTGCATCCCAGGTCACATACTTCTCAGTAAAGGACGATGCCAGGGATGACAGAATCGGATACAGGGAAGTGGAGCCGCAGAACAGAATGGATGACTGGAACTGCGGGGAGGCTGCCTCGGTTACTTCTGCCGTTTCAGCCCCGGTTGTCTCTTCCCCTTTGTCCGCGGACGTTGTTTCAGATGCAGCTTCGGTGGCAGCTTGGGTTGTTTCAGTTGTGGATGAATTTGAGCCGCAGGCAGTCAGTAGACTGAGCGCCATGGCTGCGGATGTAACTACTGCTAAAAACTTTTTCATTTTATTCCTCCCATTGTCATATATTCCATAAATGGACATTTTTTGCAAATCAAGAATAGCACATATGACAAAAGGGCTCAAATTCAATTTTTCTATATGTTTTATGTACTCATTGCTTTTTTCTATAATATTGCCGCTGCAGGCAAGCAGACGGTTCAATCCTATTCTGATAATCCTACAGCAAAGCCCTTACCACTGCCTCTGCGGACCGTTCCTCCACCTGTATGGTAAGGCTGGGTTCATTGATATGCTCCAGATAATGGGCATCCGAATTGCTGATAATCCGGCACTGCTCCAGATACGGATTATCCCGCTTCAGCTGATGGAGCTTCTTCAGGTCCTTGACCTCCGCTGTCTTAAAACAGCTGTCCGGAGGTATAAAGCCCAGGTTTGCAATCAGGCTGTTGGCTGACTTATCCACATGGGCCGGAAACATGACGCCGTCATAGGAGCGGACCAGGTTCCACAGGCTGTCAAAGGATATTTCCGTTGCATTAATCAGCAGGCTGGGCTCTGTGCCGCACACCTGGTCCTGGGTATTGTAAATCTGCTGTTTTCCGAATATTTCTTCCCTGTTCGGAAATTTAATCAGCTTATCATAGACATAGGCGTCAAAATCAAGTGCCTTCTCCAGGGTAGGGAAAAGGCACACTGCATGGACTTCCTCGGACGTATTAATTTCCATGCCAGGCACTGCCAGCACGCCGTACTCCGCAGCAGCGGCCATAAAGGCCGGACAGTTGCGGCATGTATTATGGTCTGTAAGGGCCGCCACATCCAATCCTTTTAATGCCGCCATGCCTGCAATATTGGCAGGCGTCATGTCATCATCCCCGCAGGGCGACAGGCAGGAATGGATGTGCAGGTCATAAGCCAGGTTCATCATGACAGCATACCATGAATCTCAAGGGCCGCCTCAAAGATGGGCATATCCGTGGACAGCACTGTTATCTCCTGGTCAATGGCCTTTTTCCTGGCAGCGTCGTCCAGAACCGCACCTTCTGCCAGAATGACACAGGCCGTATCGGTCAGGGCCGCCACTGCCAGGGTGTTCATGTTGGCCATAACCGTCACCCATGCACATCCTGCCGGGGCGCGGCCCATGGCAATGCTCAGCAGGTCGCAGCAAAACGGGACCGTAATCTGCCGGTCCAGGCTGTCCCCCAGGTTCACCACGCCGAATATCTGTTTGTCAATCAATTCCTGAACTGTCATAAAAACCTCCTTTGCTCCCAGAGCATTTTCCCATTTAGGGTAATTTCCCATAAAGCACAATCATTTCCGAAACTCCGGATGACGGCGCTTTCACTCTTCATCCTCGTCCTTCTTATCAAGCACGGACATCTCGTCCGAGATTCTCTGTATGTATTCCTTCAGGATGCGCAGTGTCTCCTGGCCTCCCCTGTCGCCGTTATGCAAATCGTCCGCCAGCACAGCCACCTCCTCAGACAGCTTGTGGAGGTTTTCCCTGAGGTAGTAAACGCAGTCCGTCTCATTGGCATCCCCCCTGACAATATCCTCTGCCAGGGCCTTGCAGGTAGGAGCACCGCAGGAACCGCAGTCCAGTCCGGGAAACTTCTTCATGAGGCGCTCCACCTGGTTCAGCCTGGAAAAGCTCTCCATCATATTGTTGCCAAGGCGGAAAACCGGTTCGTACTGGACGCCGGTGGTCCATTTGATTACATTTTCCTCGCTCTCATGCATATGGCTCCTGGCCACAGGCATGTATTTGCGGAGGCGTTTCAGCTTGACCTCTGCAACATATGGATTCTCCACTGTCAGGACGCCGCCCACGCATCCGCCGTTGCAGGCGTTCAGCTCCACAAACCGCAGATTGGTGAATTTCTGGTCCTCCATGTCCTCCAGCACGCGAATCACATTTTCAATGCCGTCCGCCGCCAGGTAATTCTCCGTAAATAGACCGCTGGCCTCTCCGCCGCTGTGTCCCCAGCTGATTCCAATCTTACCCGATGTGCCGATGACAGGATAATCCTCGCCCACAACGGTTTTCATACAGGCCAGCAGCTTGGGATATACATCCTTGATGGCCAGCACCTGGTCGATTTCGCTCTTTTCAGTTCCCAGGGGTGACTTTACATAGGTCACCTTGGAGGGGCAGGGGGAAATGAACATAATGCCAATCTGCTCCCTTGGCAGTCCCGTATCCTCCATAGCCTTTCTGACAGCCAGAACAGCCGCCACCTCCACCGGAGGATTGATGGGAAGGAGATGGGGAATCAGATTGGGAAAACGCACCCGAATCAGACGCACCACAGAAGGACATGCCGTGCTGATTAAGGGCAGCTGCCCCTCATGCTCCGATATATACTGCCTGGTAGCCTCGCTGACCAGCTCGGCGGCAGCGCTGACCTCAAACACATCGTCAAAGCCCATGCGCAGCAATGCGTTGAGCACAATGTTTACATCATCCAGGTTGTTGAACTGGCTGTACAGGGACGGGGCCGGAAGGGCCACCGTGTATTTATATTTCTTCATCACATCCAGCTTATCATAGGTCGCAAGCTTTGCATGATGGGGACAAACCCGGATACACTCCCCGCAGTCAATGCAGAATTTGTTATTGATACTGGCCTTGCCGCCCCGTACCCGGATGGCCTCCGTGGGACACCGCTTGATACAGTTGATGCAGCCCTTGCACAGTGATTCGTCCAGCCTTACGGAATGATAAAATTTATCCATTTTACCACCTCATTCTCTTATTCTTGCGAAGCATACTACAGGTTCACTACCATGGTAATGGTGGTCCCCTCTCCGATTCTGGTGTCAATATCCATGGAATCAGAATACTTCTTCATATTCGGCAGGCCCATACCTGCCCCGAAACCCAGGGAACGGATTTCATCCGGCGCAGTGGAATAGCCTGCCTGCATGGCCAGCTTTACATCCGGTATGCCGGGACCCACGTCAGCCAGTATCATCCTGATTTTTTCCGTTGTAATCTCCACAGTAATGACGCCCCCTTTGGCGTGGATTACCATGTTGATTTCTCCTTCGTACATGGCTATGGCCACCTTGCGGATGGCATCGGGACTTACACCCATCTGTTTCAATTTTCGTTTCACATCGCTGCTGGCTTCACCTGCCCTTGTGAAGTCGTCTGCCGATATGTCATATGTTAATACAATTGCTTCCTCCATAATTGGTTCCCTTCATTATTATATGTATTCTCTCCCAGTGCCTTCCGGGACATCCTGCGGCATTCCCGGATGCCGGGAGCATCAGACAGCCCCGCCGTGCAGCCCTGCCTGGTACAGCATACCGCAGGCAGAAAACATGCGGTGGCCCGTGGCCATGACTACAAGCCCCCTGTCCCTGGCCATTTCCAACATGGATTCATCGGGTTTCTTTCCCCTTACAAAAATGATACAGACAATGTCCAGCATCTCCGCTGTCCGGATAACCTGCGGATTGCACAGACCTGTCAGAAGTACAGAGTGGTCTTTGGAAAATGCCAGTACATCGCTCATCATATCCGAACCGCAGGCCGACTTTACCTCCCGATTCAGGAATTCTTCCCCTGCCAGAACCCTGGCCCCTAATACATCTTTTACATCCCTAACCGTCATACCCTTGTCTCTCCTTGCTATCATTACTTGTCAATTGTACATATTTCCGTACATTATAGCATACCATCCATTTTGTCTGTTTTCAATATAATTCCGTTTTTTTACATGTTTTTTATCGTTAGAATTTTCACATTAATGGTAGATTTTTTTTTCTATACGTGATAAAATATTGATACATTGCACAATGTACAACTAGTGAGGAGGTAATAAAAAGATGGCTTGCAAAAAACAAACTGTTCCCTTTATGGGGACGCCTGAGCAGGAAGCAGCGCTGAAATCAGTGATTGCCGAGCTGGGTGACCAGCCAGGCGCACTGATGCCGGTTATGCAGAAGGCCCAGGAAATTTATGGTTATCTTCCTATCGAAGTGCAGACCATGATATCTGACGAAATGGGTATTCCGCTGGAAAAAGTCTACGGAGTATCCACATTTTACGCCCAGTTCGCATTACAGCCAAAGGGTAAGTATAAGATATCTGTCTGTCTCGGTACCGCATGTTACGTTAAAGGCTCCGGTGAAATCTTCAGGAAACTGGAAGAATTGCTGGGCATCACCAATGGTGAGTGCACAGCAGATGGCAAATTCTCCCTGGACTCCTGCCGATGCGTTGGCGCCTGCGGACTTGCGCCCGTCATGATGATTAACGGCGAGGTATACGGAAGGCTTACTGTTGATGACATACCAGGCATTTTAGCCAAGTACAACTAAGCCTATGATGACAGAGATTTCCCTGAATGTATTAGATGTATCGGAGAATTCCACGCGGGCAGGCGCCTCGCTGGTGACCATCCTGGTAACCGCTGATACAAGCGCTGACAAGCTGACCATTGTCATAGCCGACAACGGATGCGGGATGACGCCGGAACAGGCAGCCCATGTGACGGACCCTTTCTTTACCACCAGAACCACCCGAAAGGTAGGGCTTGGGATTCCATTTTTCAAATATGCCGCGGAAAGCACTGGCGGCAGCTTCCATATTGAATCGGAACCAGGTAAGGGAACCACCGTGACAGCAGTCTTTGGACTGTCCCATATTGACAGGATGCCTTTGGGCGACATGAACGCCACCATACACAATTTAATCGTATATCATCCTGACACGGATTTTCTTTATACCTATACATACAACGATGCATCATTCACCCTGGACACCCGGGAGATGAGGGAGATTCTTGGCGGAATCCCGCTTAATACCCCTGAAGTGTCTGCTTACATAATGGAATATCTGAAAGAGAATCAACAGGAAACTGACGGAGGTGCCCTGATTTAAAGGGGTATCGACGAACATGACATGTATCGCACATAAGTGACCAAAGTACGGTCACTAAGTGCTCATAACGAGCCACTCCACTAGGTTCGTGAAACACCTCACCAAGTGGAGATGACATGTATCGCACATAAGTGACCAAAGTACGGTCACTAAGTGCTCATAACGAGGAGGATAATCGCATATGAAAACTCTTGCTGAATTACAGGCAATCAGAGAAAAGATGCAGAGCCAGGTAAACATGCGTGCCGAAGACCATGACCATATCCGTGTGGTTGTAGGTATGGCTACCTGCGGTATCGCTGCCGGCGCCAGGCCGGTTCTGAATACGCTTGCAGACGAAGTCCAGAAAAGAGGACTTACCAATAAAATTTCCGTTACCCAGACAGGCTGTATCGGCTTATGCCAGTACGAACCCATTGTGGAAGTCATGGAGCCTGGAAAGGATAAGATTACTTATGTGAAAATGAATGCCGACAAAGCCCTGGAAGTGGTTGAGCGCCACTTGGTTGGCGGCCATCCTGTGGAGAAATACACCATGGGCGCTGCAGGTCTTAAATAAAGGAGGAAAGTACGATGTATCGTTCACACGTATTAGTCTGCGGTGGTACCGGATGTACTTCTTCCGGAAGCCCGAAGATTATGGAAGCTTTAAAATATGAAATCAAACATCAGGGACTGGAGGAGGAAGTGGCTGTTGTAGAGACAGGCTGCCACGGACTCTGCGCCTTAGGTCCTATCATGATTGTATACCCGGATGCCACCTTCTACTCCATGGTGCAGGTAAACGACATTCCTGAGATTGTTTCCGAGCACCTGTTAAAGGGCCGTGTGGTGACACGTCTTCTGTACCAGGAGACCGTAAGCCCTACCGGCGGCATCAAGGCGCTGATTGACACTGACTTTTATAAAAAACAGCACCGCATCGCCCTGCGCAACTGCGGTGTCATCAATCCTGAAAACATTGAGGAATACATAGGTACAGGCGGATACCAGGCACTGGGCAAGGTGCTCACGGAGATGACTCCGGATGATGTCATCCAGACATTGCTGGATGCCGGACTCAGGGGCCGCGGCGGCGCCGGTTTCCCAACCGGTCTTAAGTGGAAGCTCTGTAAGCAGAATGACGCCGACCAGAAATATGTATGCTGTAATGCGGACGAGGGCGACCCCGGCGCATTCATGGACCGTTCCGTGCTGGAAGGCGACCCCCATGCTCTTCTGGAGGCCATGGCCATTGCCGGTTATGCAATCGGCTCCAACCAGGGTTTTATTTATGTCCGTGCTGAGTATCCCATTGCTGTGGAACGCCTGAAAATCGCAATCCAGCAGGCCCGTGAGATGGAACTCTTAGGCAAGAACATTTTCGGAACCGGATTTGACTTTGACATCGACCTGCGTCTGGGCGCCGGCGCATTTGTCTGCGGCGAGGAAACTGCTCTTATGACCTCCATCGAGGGCAAGCGCGGCGAGCCAAGACCCAGACCTCCGTTCCCTGCACAGAAGGGTCTGTTCGGCAAGCCAAGTATCTTAAATAACGTTGAGACTTATGCAAACATTCCTCAGATTATTCTGAATGGTCCTGAGTGGTTTGCTTCCATGGGTACTGAGAAATCCAAAGGAACCAAGGTATTTGCACTGGGCGGCAAGATTAACAACACCGGCCTTGTGGAGGTTCCCATGGGCACTACCCTGCGCACTGTCATTGAAGAAATCGGCGGCGGCATTCCAAACGGCAAGAAGTTTAAGGCGGCACAGACCGGCGGACCTTCCGGCGGATGTATCCCTGCCGAGCACTTTGATATCCCCATTGACTACGACAACCTGATTTCCATTGGTTCCATGATGGGTTCCGGCGGTCTGATTGTAATGGACGAAGATGACTGTATGGTGGACATCGCCAAATTCTTCCTGGAATTTACTGTGGAGGAATCCTGCGGCAAATGTACTGCATGCCGTATCGGCACCAAACGTATGGTGGAAATCCTGACCAAGATTACAAAAGGCCAGGCTGTAATGGAAGACCTGGATAAGCTGGAGGAGCTCTGTCACTATGTAAAGGCCAACTCACTGTGCGGCCTGGGCCAGACAGCTCCCAACCCAGTACTCTCCACCCTTCATTTCTTCCGCGACGAGTACGAAGCACACATCAAGGAAAAGCGCTGTCCAGCGGGCGTATGCAAGGCGCTTCTCTCCTTTAACATTGACCGTGACAAGTGCCGCGGATGTACGCTGTGTGCCCGCAACTGTCCTGCCGGAGCAATCGTGGGCTCTGTAAAGAATCCCCATGTCATTGACCAGAACAAGTGTATCAAGTGCGGCGCTTGTATGGAAAAATGTAAATTCGGCGCTATCTACAAGAAATAATGAGGGAGGGAATATACGATGGAGACAATTAATCTTAAAATCAACGGCATTGCAGTCACCGCTCCCAAGGGTTCCACAATCCTGGAGGCAGCCAGACTGGCACATATCGAGATTCCTACTCTGTGTTTCTTAAAGGAAATCAATGAAATCGGTGCCTGCCGTATCTGTATAGTAGAATTAAAGAATGGAAAACTGGTAACTTCCTGTGTCTATCCTGCTGAGGAAGGCATGGAAGTATTTACCAATACACCTAAAGTACTGGATTCCAGGAAGAAGACATTACAGCTCCTGTTATCCAACCACAACCGTTCCTGTCTGTCCTGTGTCCGCAGCGGACACTGCGAGCTTCAGGAGCTGGCCCATGAGCTGGGCGTTGACGACGAGGGTTACTATGACGGAGAGATTACCCCGTCTGAGATTGACACCTCTGCCGCCCATATGATTCGGGACAACAGCAAATGTATCCTGTGCCGCCGCTGTGTGGCTGTCTGCGAAAACATACAGGGCATCGGCGTTATCGGCGCCAACAACCGCGGATTTGCCACTTCCATCGGCTCTGCCTTTGAGATGGGCCTGGGAGAGACCTCCTGCGTATCCTGCGGTCAGTGTATCGCCGTATGTCCAACCGGCGCCTTGACTGAGAAGGATTACACCGCAGATGTATTTGCAGCCATAGCAGACCCCAAAAAGCATGTGATTGTCCAGACTGCCCCTGCTGTACGCGCAGGACTTGGCGAGGAATTCGGACTGCCTATCGGCACGGATGTGGAAGGCAAGATGGCTGCAGCCCTGCGCCGTCTGGGCTTTGACAAGGTATTTGATACCAATTTCTCCGCAGACCTTACCATCATGGAGGAAGCGCATGAGTTTATTGACCGTGTACAAAACGGAGGCGTACTGCCGCTCATCACTTCCTGTTCACCTGGATGGGTAAAATACTGCGAGCACTATTTCCCGGACATGACAGAGAACCTGTCTTCCTGTAAATCTCCTCAGCAGATGTTTGGCGCCATTGCCAAGTCCTACTATGCCGAGAAGGCAGGAATTGACCCGAAGGACATTGTAAGCGTAAGCGTAATGCCATGTACTGCCAAGAAGTTTGAGATTGGCCGCGAGGACGAGGATGCCAACGGAATGCCGGATGTGGACATATCCATCACCACCAGGGAGCTGGCCCGCATGATTAAGAAGGCCGGCATCAGGTTCTTAGACCTGCCGGATGAGGAGTTTGACGCACCTCTGGGCCTTGGAACCGGCGCAGCCGTTATCTTCGGCGCAACAGGCGGAGTTATGGAAGCCGCCCTCAGAACTGCCGTGGAAACCCTGACAGGCGAAGAGCTGCCCAAGCCGGACTTCACAGAAGTCCGCGGCACAAAGGGAATCAAGGAAGCCACCTACAATGTAGCCGGCATGGAAGTAAAGATTGCAGTAGCTTCAGGCCTGGGCAATGCCAGAGAACTGCTGAATAAGGTTAAATCCGGTGAAGCCAGCTATCACTTCATCGAAATCATGGGATGCCCCGGCGGCTGTGTAAACGGCGGCGGACAGCCCCAGCAGCCAGGACATGTGCGCAACACAACGGACATCCGCAGTCTGAGGGCAAAGGTGCTCTACGATATCGATTTAGGCAACCCAATCCGTAAGTCCCATGAGAATCCTGCCATCAAGGAACTCTACGCCACTTACCTGGGCGAGCCAGGAAGTGAGAAAGCACATCACCTGCTCCACACCACTTATGTAAAGAGGAGCATTAACCAGCACTAATCACCACACCATAATCACGTATATTCCGTAAAGACAGATTTTCAATGGTTTTTGCAAGCAATGTACATATATGCAAAACAGCGGACCGCAGGCTTGCCCCTGCATCCGCTGTTTTGCTACATTCCAGGAGGATACCATGACTGCACGTCAGAAACGGATTTGGGATTTGCTGGCAGAACATGATTGCCTGACATCCCAGCAGATTGCCGCCCTTCTGCATATCAGCGATAGGACCGTAAGAAGCGATATCAAGGAAATCAACGGGTCCCAGGCGCAGGAGGTTATCTGCTCAAAAAAAGGACAGGGCTACTTCATAGACGCCGGACATCGGGAAAAGCGGGTCCGAACTTCAGAAAACGGACTTCCGGAAGACGACCTGGAATGGGTTATCATCCGGCAGGTTTTGTTCTGCCGGGAAACACCTTATCTGGAACTGGCGGATGAGCTGTTCATCAGCGATGCCCTGCTCACTAAAATGGTGGCCCAGCTGAACCGGAACATGACCAGACGCCACGGCCAGCCGGCCATCATCAAACAGAACGGAGTCCTCTCCCTGTCCGCCTCAGAGGAACAAAAACGTTCCTACTACACCCTCTATATCATGAACCGGAATGTTAACCATTATTTTGATATGGAACAATTCCAGCCTTTTTTTGACATTGTAGATTTAAAGGAGCTGAAGGAACTGATGTTCCGGGAACTGGACCTTCTCCGGCGGCACCTCTATGACACCACCATTGTACGCCTGCTCATCGGCACTGCTGTCATGGCCGAGCGGGCTGTATGCGGCTTTTTTATGCCAGAAATGTCACCTGACAATGAACCCGATGAAGATGCCTTAAGCACGGGCAGGCATTTTTTAGAAGAACTGGGTTCACGGCTTTTTATCACCTTCCCACCCTCGGAACACAGGTACTTCTCCAGACTCTTTCAAAATGATTTCTATCACGTAAACGAAAAACCGGACAGCCAGGCCCAAACTCTCCTGGAAAAGATACTGATTGAAATCAACGTGGAATATGGTTTTGATTTTACCATTGATAAGGAATTCTGTCATGAAATGACCGAGCAGCTCCACGGCGCCCTGGAACGGAGGCGGCACAGACAGTACGTCATCAATCCGGTGCTTGCTACTATTAAATCCAAATATCCGCTGGAATACGACATTGCCATTTTTTTCGCTGACCGGTTCAACAATCTCTCAGGCACATCCCTGAGCGAAGACGAAATCAGCCTTTTCGCCATACACTTCATACGGGCCATGGAGACAAATCTCGGAAAGACAGAGCAAAAGGTGGCGCTGGTTAATCCCTACGGAAAACAAATCAAAGAGCTTATAGTCAAGCGCCTGGAGGACATGGGCGAGTGCCGCTTTAAAATAGCCTATACCTGGTCCATCTTTGACTGTCCCCTGGAAATGCCCAAAGACATCCTGGCCGTCCTCACCACGGTCCCCCTCCCCTTCCAGCCCGGGGAGGTGCCGGTAATCCTGTGCCGGAACTTTCTGAACTATCATGAGAAGGAAAAGCTGCTCACTGTTGTCAGGGACAGCGAGGTCAACAGCATCAGGACCTATTTCAGGACCTTATTCAAACCCTCCCTGTTCTTTACCGACATGGAATTCGATTCCCGCCAGGATGCAGTGGCCTTTCTGTGCGAAAGGCTTTATGAGCAGGGATATGTGGGACCGGGGTTCCTGGAAAGCGTTATGCAGCGCGAATCCATTGCACCTACTGCCTTTGAACCCGGCTTTGCCTTTGCCCACGCCATGGAAAACAACGCAAGGCGGACAGCTGTCTGCGTCTGCGTGCTGAAAAACAAGCTCCCCTGGGGCGAGTACAATGTGAAAATCATCTTTCTCTTTGCCCTTGCCCCAACCTGGAACCACACCATTATTCCTGTCTATAATGTAATGATTGATAACCTGTTTAAAACCAATACCATTTACAAGCTGGCAAAGGTCAGGGATTGCCGGCAGTTTATGGATTTATTGATTTAGACTGACCTTTTATAACTGTATAAATGGCAGAAACAGCCTGACCGGGTATGTATCTTCCCCTGTCAGGCTGCCAGTTTCCCTGCAATGTATTTTTAACTGATTTATTCCGTTTCTTCTCCTGCCTCCATATAGCTCACATCCCCGCACGTTTCCAGCGTATACCCGCCATTCTCATAAGTCAGGACCGTTACGCTGCAGTTTGATATATGCTCCCCCTGATACTGCTCAGGCACCAGCAAATCCAGAATGGTTGCAATCTCATCGCCGCTGGATACCGCCAGTGCGTTTCCTCCGCCTGCCTCCTGGGTTGTCTTTACAATTGTATCCATGACCTCAATGGAACGTTTTGAGATATCCTCATAGTTCTCCGCCATATGCAGCGGGTCAATGGCAGCAATTGTATCCACCTTCTCCTTTTTTGACAGATTCAGATAGGTTGACTGGTTCTCATCATAGGAAACCCCGTTGGCTTCGTAAATCGGACGCCACAGCTCCGCATCCGGTTTGCCCTCAAAGCCGCCGTAAAACTCTTCCCTCAGCCCGATGACTTCCTGCAGCTCAGGGATGTCCCCTTGATTCTGGGCCAGAATACGCTTTGCCGTTGCACGCTGTCTGCCCAAATCGCTGGAAAACGCAGTGACAAACGGAATATCCTTCATCCCTCTTCCTGCCGCATCAGCCTGGGATTCCCCTTCCTCCGTGAGAGGCGAATCCACCCAGCCCTGCACCTGTCCTGTGGTGTTCAGAAAGGTCTTTCCGTGCCGGACCAGATAAATTGTGACGGCTTTCTGCTCTGCTGCCAGCGGCTCTGCCTGTTCCCCATCAGCCTGTTTCCGGCAGCCGGACAATGCCGCTATCCCCGTAATCAATACCATACATATACACCATTTTTTTATTCTCATCTGCTTCTCCATCTCTGTATCCCTTCCCTTTATCATGATTCCGGACAGCTCCCGGCTCCACCCGGGAACTTATCACCTTCCCGTTTCTAAGCTCTGCTTTTGTACAGCTCCACAATTTCCTTTGCCAGAGCCAATGTAATCTCCGCCCCCATCATAATATCCTCGCTGTGAATCATGATAAGACTGATTTTATCCAATTCCCCGTTGGCATCCATGGTTATCAGCCTGGTATGTACATGGTGCGCCTCTTTCATTTTCTCCCCGGCGGCAGCCAGATGTTCCCCGGCCTCGTCAAATCTGCTGTTTCTGGCAGCAGCCAGGGCAGCCATGGACTCGCTCCTGGCCTCGCCTGCATTGCTGATAATCTGCAGGCAAATCAGTTCCATATCCTCCATTACGCTTCCCCCAATTCTTTTTTTACCTGATTTAATACCTTCTCCCCATTCATTGTGCCGTATGACACAGGGTCGATGGATGTCACGGGGCATGACACCTGCTTTTTCACGGTCTCCATCTGGAACCGCACCTGGGGGCCCAGGAGAATCAGGTCTGCCTCTGCTCCCACTGCCTCCGCATCGGAAACAGGGGCAGCTGAAATCTCACATGCAAAGTCCTGGGCCTCTGCTGCTGCTTTCATTTTTTTTACAAGAATTCCGGTGGATAAACCGCCATTGCATAATAATACGATTCGTTTCATATATTTATATCCTCCTTTTTTGGATTGGTTTTTGTGGATTCCCCTTTGGAACCATTGTCCTGGATTACTATTTTAAATGGCTGTTTCTATTTAGTTTCCCTCTTCCCCGCTTTCCAGCTTGACCATATTCTTCTCATAAATCTTGTAGAACGGGAAATACACCAGCCCGTCTGCCACAATCAAAACCAGGATAAGCAGCGGCGCTTTCCAGTCCATGGTTGAAAAAAATGCTCCAATAACAGAAGGCATCTGCCAGGACAGCATGGCAAAGCTCTTTCCAATCAGGCCGACCTGCATGGTCAGATACGCGGCAGTGCCGTTAATAACCGAAGTCAGCAGGAATGGTACGAAAAATACAGGATTCAGCATAAGAGGCAGGCCGAAGATTACAGGTTCTGAGATATTGAAAAACGCAGGTACAATTCCCAGCCTTCCAATGGTCTTTAGCTGCTTTGACTTTGAAAAGCACAGCAGCGCTGTCAAGGCCAGCACGGAACCGCATCCTCCAATCACCACAAAATATACCCAGAACGGCGTGGTGAAAATGGACGGAAGGGCCTGCCCGGCTGCATGGGCAGCCGCATTGATGGATAAATTACCGTCACGGATAGGCGCAAGCACGCCTGAAAGGGCGGCGTCATGTATGCCGAAAAACCAGAAAATATGTACCATCAGTGTAATGATAATGGTGAAACCAACACTGTCCGCCGCTGTCAGGGACGGGGAAATGGCATTGTAAATCAGTTTCGGCAGCGTGGTTCCCACTTTATTCATGATTGCAAACAGCGCGATGTAGATTACCATCAGTACCGCCCCCGGCACTATGGAGGCAAATACATCCGAAAGAGATGCAGGCACTGTATCCGGCAGGGAAATCTTACCAAAATCCCGTTTCCTCATGTAACAATACAAATCCGCAGTCAGTATGGATATAAACATGGCCGGAATCAGCCCCTTGCCGTCCATATAAGACAGCTCCGCCATCTTTCCGTCCCATCCAAGGGACACAGGCTCTGCAATCAGCATCAGAAATCCGCAGACTCCCAGGAGAATCGGCAGAAACGACTCTATTTTCCGGCTCTTGCACAGGAAATGGATGATTCCAATGCAGATATAAAGGGACATGGCCCCCAATGTCAGCGCGTTAATCCAGGAGAAAATCATGCTGTTGCTCTCCACAAACCTGGCCCAGGCCAGGGTGATTCCCGTTCCGGCGGCATCTGCAGAAGGAGCAGAGCTCAGTACGGCGGCAATACCTCCTGTAAAAGTAATTGGCAGCAGGGACATAAAGGCGTCCCGGATTGCCCGCAGGTGTATCTCATTCCCCAGCTTGTTGGCAATGGGCATAACATATTTTTCCATTGAAACGCTCATACTCTGTATATTCATATAACACTCCCCCATTATTTTCCTGTAATATGTTTTCCTTCCGTTTCAATTACATCCTTATACCAGTAATAGCTTTTTTTCGGTCTGCGTTCCAGTCCGTTTTCATAATCAATGGCAACCAGTCCATAGCGCTTCTCAGTTCCATTTTTCCAGGAATACAAATCAAAAGGCGACCAGGCATAGTACCCCCGCACATCACAGCCTCCCTCCTTGGCTTTCAGCACCGCTGCAATATGCATGTCCATAAATTCAATCCTGTCATCGTCCTCCACCTGGCTCACAGATATATCCTCGTAGAGTCCGATTCCATTTTCCGTGATATAGATGGGAAGATGGTATTTATTCCATACCCTTCGTATCCCCTCATACAGCCCCTCCGGGAAAATCTCCGTATCCCACTCCGTGTAACGGCTGCTCTCCGGCCTTACCTGTTCAAACCAGCCCTTAATGATGGTCTGGGAAGTCCCCTTTGCCTTCTTTCCCTGGTTATTGACTATCAGGGTTGTCTCCCCGCTCTCATAAGGCTTTACCATGACCCTGGCATAGTAGTTCAGTCCAAGATAGTCCACCCTGTTGCGGCGGATGACGGCTAAGTCTTCCGGAGTCATCATGGACAGGTCGCAGGTCTTTTTAAGCTCTCCCAGCAAATCTCCCGGAATTTCTCCAAGGGCCGCTGTATCCAGTATCCAGTTATTGTAGAAATTATCGGCAAATCTCTCGGCTATGGCTGACTCCACCCTTGTGTCCATGGTATAGACAGGAGAAAAGCTGTGCACAATTCCAATCTGCCCGTCATATCCGCCTGCCCTGAATGCCTCCACAGCCATGGCGGACGCCAGCATCATATAGTAGGAAGCAGTAACTGTCTCCTGAATATCCTGGTGTCCCGGAGGATAGTTGCCGATTAGATAACCGCTGTTGGTATAATACCTTGGCTCATTAAAGGTTGCCCACAGCTTTACCCGGTCCCCAAACCGGTCAAAGCATATCTTTGCATAATGGGTGTATGCCGCACATGTTTCACGGTTCAGCCATCCGCCTTTTTCCTCCAGGTACTGGGGCAGGTCCCAATGGAAAATGGTTACCATGGGTGTGATTCCATATTCCAGACAGGCATCAATCAGCTGATTGTAAAAATCAATGCCCTCCTGGTTCACTTCCCCCTCCCTGTTTCTGATGATTCTGGGCCAGGCCAGTGAAAAACGGTAGCTGTTCTGGCCTCCTTCCTTCATCATGCGGATGTCCTCCCTGAAACGGTGGTAATGGTCGCTGGCCACGTCCCCGTTCTCCAGATGGTTCTCATGCAAATACACATCCCACATGGATTCCACCCTCCCGCCTTCCTGCCAGCCGCCCTCGCATTGGTAGGAGGCAGTTGCTCCTCCCCATAAAAAATCGTTCACGTTCTATCCCTCCTGTCTTTTATGGCCTTATTATAGCAAGCCGCGGCCAAAAGATAAAATTTGATTTTTCCGCTGCACAAAGGAAAAACCAACCAGGCGGAAATGAAAGAAGCGGATGCACAGGTTACTCCTGCATCCGCTTCTGTCTGAATATCTGATTCATATTATAGTTTCTTATCCTGTTTTTGCTGTCCCTTCTCCCGGCGTTTTCTCATCCTGTAATGCTCCCAGGGTTTAAAGACACGGTCCAGAACCAGGCATATGACGCCGGCCGTCAGCAGCAGGTATATCCATATATTCCGAAAACCATGTTCCGCCAGTCTCCATACGATAAAGATACATAAAAATGCCAGAGGAAAAAGGCAGCGCCTCAGCGCCTCATTTTTCAGCCAATTCTTCATCATCATTCAAATACAGTCTGGTCTTCAATGTCCGTGGACAATGCTTCCAGCGCCTTTTTCACAATGCGCCTTCTTACCTGGAGCTCCTCCTCCTTTGGAAGGCCCGGATTTCCCACAGGATAGGGAATCCCCACTGCCGGTATGATTCGGTTGGCTCCTACTGCCATGGAAATAGGCACAATGGAACAGATATGTACAACCGGAATTCCAAAACTCTCTATTGTCTTAGCCATCGTTGCGCCGCAACGGGTACAGGTCCCTCAGTTGGATGTGAGGATAGCCGCCTGCACTCCGCTTTGCATCATATCCTGGGCAATCTCCTCAGCAAACCTCTTTGCGCTGCTCACTGCAGTGGTGTTGCCCACCGTACTGTAGTACCGTCCGTACAGCTCCCCGATTTCCCCTTCCCGTTCCATTTCCCTGCACACATCCAGGGGAAGTACACGGTTCGGGTCCTCTGTTGCGTATACGGGGTCGTATCCCCCATGGACTGTCATGAACCCCTGGCTGGTCAGACGGTCCAGATTCTCTATGTCGTAGACGCCGTATATACTGGCATTGGCCGACGGGATATGGTCCGGATTCCCCTGAGGCACAATGCCGCCGGATGTAATCAATGCTATTTTGGCATGAGCTATGTCCTTTACAGCGGGAGCCGGCTTTACACGGTCAAATACAGGCATGGGAAGCTCTGTGACATACGGTTCTCCCCGCAGCTTCTTTATCATCATGTCCACTGCACGTTCTGCGCCGTTCTTTTCCGTGTGCACATTCACGCGGAATCCCTGGGCAATATATCCCTCTTCCTCCGGGAATCCAATCTCTTCCCCTTCAAGCAGTTTTTCCGCCAGCTTACCCATAACAGGCAGGGCCTGACGCATACCCGCGGCAGAGATGGCTGTCTCCACGATATATATCTTATTGCGGAACATTTCGGCTCCCGGATTCTCCGGATACAATGCCGTCAGGACCGGGATGGAAAACTGCCTCTTAACCGCATCGCAGATGGTTGCACAGGCCAGTCCGTAGCGTCCTGCATTGAACCCCGGACCAGCAATGAACATATCCGGCGCCAGCTCCTTTGTCATGGATAATATTTTATCCAGCGCCTCCTCCTGGTGGTCTGCAAAATAGTTATCTCCGCAGATTACAGTGGCCACAATCCGGGCCTTTTCCCCCAGGACAGCCTGCAGACCTGTTCCGGGTCCCACAATGCCCTCCCGCAGGATTGGCTCCTGGTCAGCAAACTCCTCCCCGCCAATCTGACCGTAAAACTGATTCAGATAATGTACAATTCTCTTCATATGGTTTCTCCTCTACCGCAAACGTGTTGTCATATGCTCATACCCCATTTCACAGCATGAGCCCATGATTGCCGCAATCTCCACGGAAACAGTCCCGTCCTCGCCTATACTGTCCACATTTCCCCCTGTGATGATGCGGACCGTCTCTATGTCTCCAATCACCTTCTCCATCTTCGGAAGGACCACAAACTGGTTGCCGTTTCCATTGGTTACCACTGCATCTGCCTCCGGGGTTACATCCGCCAGTCCCTGGGATGCCCCGTCGCGCCCGCAGTACTCATCCGTAACCAGCACAGTCTTGATTCCCTTTTTTTCATGGAGCCTGCAGTTAAACATCAAATCCGTCTCCGGATTTCCTCCGCCTTCCTCGCTGACAATCACACCGTCCACGCCTAACAGTTCAGACAGGCTGCTGGTATAATATGCCGCCCGTTTCTTTTCCTTCAGCATGGCGCTTTCATTGCTCAGAAGGACGCCCACAAAACACAGCTCCTTCCCATGCCTGCGCAGCAAATCCAGAATAATGGGATTGTTCTCATGGTGAATGGTGGCATTCTTATGTCCGGGCGCCGCACAGTTTCCGCTGATAATAGCTCCGTCCAGCACCTCCAGTGGGCCAATCATGGTGGAAAGGATTCCCTTCACATTGAGGCCATATACATATGTATCGTGCATCAGTCCCTGGCACTGAACCATGTCCACATATACCACCTTTGGCAAATCAGGGTATTTGCGCCCCATCTCCAGGATGCTTTCATGTTCAAACACTTCCCTCTCATCCGGCTCCAGGCCCAGAGTAGTTTTAGCCATATACGCAGCGGTCTTAAGGCCTGCGATGCGGACCGTGGCTTCGTGGGTGTGCTTATCCAGCCCTTCAACCGGGAAAATCAGGGGAACCAGGATGTTCATGTTTGAAAAACTGTTAAACTCCGCCCCAGGACCCGACATATCGATAATGCCTTCCTGAAAGGCCACGATTTTCCCGGATGTGGCGACCGCACAGTCCTCCAGCACATTTGTCTCACCATTTCCAACTGTTTCCACATCCCCCACAAATCCCGGAAATACCTGCCCTGTGCCACTCTGCTTGTAACGCGGCTGGACCACATCCTTAATGGGCACGATTCTCACAGACTCCCCCGGCCTTGCTATGTCAAAATCCACGCTGTGGATATTGGTATCTTCCATGAGATACTCAGCCAATTCTGTTTTATTTATGTATAAGACACCATGGCAAAAGCTGCTGGCCTCTGCAAATTGAATGTCCTGTACATGAAATTTATTCAGTGTCAGTTTCATTATGTTTCCTCCAATATCAGTTTATTTACCCATTTCCTCCACTTCCAGCGCCCGCTCAATAATGGATAAATCAATGCACTGAAAGTCTTCCAGGGCTGCCTTCCCCCATTTCCTGTAAATAGGCACTTCCCTCAGCCTGTACAAATCCTCTGCATAGCGGATGGCCTTCTCAATCAGGGTCACTGATTCCAAATCCACTGTCCCTGCTGTCCCTGACAGCAGTACTGTCTTATAAGGCGTGATATCCGGACGGATGCTTCCTGTCAGCGGATGCGTGAGAAGGCGGTACCCGCATGTTACCTTCTGAAAAACCACTCTGAACAGTTCCAAAACATCTGTTTCATAATACTCCAGGTCAGTAAAGCCGCGGTCTATCAGCATTGGATTATTGGTAATACACCGGAATGGGTGACCCATGTCTGGTTCCTCCTTGCAAAATGATTTTATTTAGCCTGCGCCTTCAGATTCTTCACTAATTCCACGGCGTCTTCCCCGTATAATTCAGTAAGCTCAGGCCATACAGACTCCCAGCATTTGTTGTAGAAATTCTGAAGCTCGTCATCCGTAAACTCTATGATTTTGATTCCGTAGTCTTCCAGCTTTTTTTCATACTCAGCTGTTTCCTTGGGCGCTACCTCCCACCGGTCGTCTTCCAGTTTATTGGCTGCTGTCTGCAGGGCATTCTGCTGTTCTGCTGTCATCTCATTCCATTTGTCCAGATTGATATACAGGTACCATACCTCAAAATGGTCATTATACGGCAGATAATAGGTTGCCACATCGCGGTAGCTGCTGTAATATCCTTCGGCTCCCGAACCAATCATTCCGTCAATGACGCCGGTCTGCAGGGCGGTAAAGCAGTCGTTAAGAGCCATGGGCGTTGCATTGTAGCCCAGCATGTTTGTCACCAGCTCCGCGCCCTTCATGGTCTGGCAGCGGACCTTATATCCTTCCCTGATATCCAGGTTCGCCGGTTCCTTCGGCTCCTCATTCAGGATGGCGCCGCCAAAGTACAGAGGATAAACCGACAGCAGTTTAATGTTCTGGTCTTCCAGATGTTTTCTGATGGTTTCCGTAAACTCACTGTCACGGCTGAAAATTGCCTTTGCTTCATCCCAGGTAGCGCAGATATAGGGTGCGCTTGTGATTCCCAGGTATTTATCCACAGTGGAGCTGAGGGTGGCCATCTGCATTTCCACATCACCCACGCTTACCAGTTCCTGAACCGCCGTATAATCTCCCAGCTGCGCGGCCGGATATACCACCACCTCCAGGGAATCGTCGCCCGCCTTCACGTTATCGGCAAATTCCTTGGCGTTGATATCAGCCGGTGACCCCTCTGCCCGGTAATGGCTGAGTTTCAGCGAAAATGACTTTTTCTCAGCGGTCTTGCCTGCGCTTTCCGCTTTGCCGGAACCGCCGCATGCCGTCATGCCTAATACCATTGCTGCAACAATTGCTATCGAAAGTCCTCTTTTTAAATTTTTCATAGTGTTCTCCTTTTCTAATGGTAAGAAACCAATCTCTTATACAGCAAAACCAGCCATTCTCGGAATAGCGAGGGCCAAATCCGGCCAATAGGTGACAAGAAATACGATGGGAACATAGCCAAGCACCAAAAACGTCATGGTGGGTTTCAGAATCTCATGGAATTCCGCTTTGCCTATCCTCATTCCCAGATAAAGAATACTGGCATACGGCGGGGTAACTCCGCCCATGGCAAGATTCACGCCCATGATGGAGGCAAAATGGATGGGGCTGATTCCCAGCTGATTCATAACAGGCATAAGCAGGGGTGCGCATATCAGAACGCCTGTGGTGTCATTGACTATCATCCCCACGATGAACAGGAAGATATCAATGATGAACAGCAGTATATATTTATTGGTGGTGATGCTCATCAGAAGCTCCAGCACCAGCTCCGGCACACGGTAAACCGTAAACACGCGGCTCAGCATCAGACAGCATACAATCATAACCATGATGGAACCAACCGTGCTGGTGGCCTCCTTTGTCATTGCCAGGAAGCCCTTAAAGGTACAGGCCCTGTATACCCACAATCCGATGGGGATGGAATAGATGGCTGCCATGGCAGCCGCCTCGGTGGGTGTAAACACGCCCCCGTAGATTCCGCCCAGTATGATGAGGGGCATGATAAGGGCCGGCACAGCCTTGAAGGTCATCTTCCCGGCATTTGATGCAAATTCCCCAAAGGGTTTCTTTTCCGTGACTTTTAAATCAAATTTACGGCTCCAGAATACATGGATGATGCAAAACAATGCAGTGATAATCAGTCCCGGACCAAGCGTGGATAAAAAGCAGGCCAGAATCGAGCATTCCGTCACCCATCCAAACATAATCATGACCACACTGGGAGGAATCAGAAGTCCCAGAACAGAAGATACGGTTACCAGCGCCGTTGCATATCCTCTGGGATAGCCCTGCTCTTCCATCTTTGGAATCATAATAGGGCCTGTGGCCGCCACCCCCGTAAATCCGCTTCCCGATATGGCGCCCATGATGGCGCACACAAGAACAGCCACCACGCCCAGACCGGATTTAATGTGGCCCACAAATGCATCCACACAGTCCAATAACCGCTTTGCAATTCCGCTGCCCCCCATGTAGGTTCCTGCCAGAATAAACAAGGGACTGGCCAGGAGAACGGTTCCCGTGGACTGGGAAAATACCCAAATCAGCATGGTCTTCATGGATACATCGCCAAAAAGGCTCAGGAACAGCAGCGCTCCGGCAAAGCAGACCGGAAGCGGAATACTCATCATCAGAAGAAAAACCAGCAGTATTACGTCCATCAAAATAACTGATAGGGAAGTCATACGTTTTCACCTCCTTCCTTTGCCTCATCCTTGTTTTTTATTTGACGAATCAAGGCCCGGTAGGCCAGATATACATCCCTTGCCGCATAAATGAACATCAGTACAAAACCAATGGTAAGCGCTATGTTTGCAAAAAACAGAGGAGCGTATGTAATGTCAGCTAACTTCCAGGTCTTAAGGGAATAGGAAAAGAAATAAAAACCCCAGTAACAAATCCAGGCAAGAATAATGATACACAGTGTACGTTTGATTGCATCAAAAATCAGTTTCGAGCGCTCCTTCTTAATGTAAAGGGTCAGGATTCCACACTCAATATGGCTTTTTTCATAGGATGCATTGGCACCGCCCAGCATATAAAGCCATATAATAGGAAATAACATCAATTCCTCGATGCCCATCAGCGACGATTTCAGTACATACCGCGCAAATACCTCGTAGCCAATCATGACTAATAACATGAGAGCAGCCACTATCGATGCGCCATACTGCACTTGGATAAGTGTTTTTCCCAGCTTCTTCATACATTTCCTCCTCTTATAGTTTTTTTGAATGATATGAATACATCTCATTTACGATACCTATATTCTATATGATATGTCTAATATTGTCAACTATATAACAATACTTTTTTGATTATTTGTCATGTTATACCGATAATTGCCGGATTATCCCCCTCCCATTTTTATTTTTAACAGCAATTTCCAGTTAATTATTTTTCTTTTAACATTATATAATATATATCTTTTTAGATATCTTTAAGATGATACATGCAGTCCATAGGTCTGGTATTGCTTGAAACGTGCTCAAAACAATGATATAATATTGAACAGTTCAGATTATGACCTATGAAGGGAGGTTATCCTCTTGTCCAATACCTCTTTTAATCAAAAAGGAGTTTCTCTTTACTATCAGGTAGAGACTTATATCCGGACAAAAATCGAATCAGGTGAGTGGCCTTCTGGATTTAAGCTTCCCACAGAGACAGAGTTATGCCAATTTTTCGGGGTTAGCCGCACCACCATACGCCAGGCAGTGAACAAGATGGTAGAAGGCGGTCTTTTAGTGCGCAAACAGGGTTCAGGCACCTATGTCACCCAGCCCGCTTATTCCAGAAACAGGCTCTCCACGCAGCCCAGTGATTCAGTGTGCAAATACATCTATATGCCCATTCTCCAGGATGATATGGAGCATTCATACCAGAACCTTCTGCTGACCCATATCAGCCATATCCTGATGCTGTGCGAGCAAAAGCTGATATCCCAGGAGGACGGAAAAAAGGCCCTGGATTTCATTGTTCCCCTGATGGACATGCATCCGCAGACCATTGGCTTTAATCCCCTTAACGAGGATTATTTTTTAAACTTTGAACAATATTTAATTTCCCATCTGGGAATAGACCTGGCAGGAAAAATATATACAGGCAGAAGCCGCAACGATATGACTCCCACAGTGATGCGGATGGGTATCCGGGACAGCATGCTGGCGGTTTATGAACGGCTGCTGGCGCTGATACGCCGTCTGCTGGCTCTCGCCGAAGAAAACCAGGGCCGCATCATCACCGGATACACCCACTGCATGCCGGCCCAGCCCATTACCCTGGACCATTATTTCCTGGCAATTGCAGAGGCGCTGGTGCGGGATATGGACAGGCTGCTGTCCGCCTATCAGAACCTGAACCGTTCCCCCCTTGGCGCCTGCGCCATGGCCGGTACGTCCTTTCCCATCAACCGGGAATACACGGCCCAGCTTTTGGGATTTGACGGTATCATAACCAACACGCTGGATGCAGTTGCAACCAGGGATTATCTCTTGGAGCTTGCGGCTGATTTTTCCACCATGGGTTCCACCCTGTCCCGGTTTGCCCAGGATTTGTATCTCTGGTCCACAGCGGAATTTAATTATGTAAGTTTTTCCGATGCTTACTCATGCTGCAGCAGCATCATGCCGCAGAAGAAGAATCCGCTGTCAATCGAGCATATAAAGAGTAAATCCTCCCACCTTACCAGCACTTATCTGGATATTGCAATGTGCCTGAAGGGAACCAGCTACGGCCATTGCCGGGACCTTTTTGAATGTATGCCTCCATTTTGGGATGCCGTGGAACAGGTAACCGGAATACTGGAATTGTCCATCGGCACGCTGCAGGACATCACCTTTCACTATGACCGCATGGAGTTCATGGCGAGCATAAATGATTCCATATTGACGGATATGGCAGATTTTCTGGTGCAGAAGGACCGCATTCCGTTCCGCAGCGCCCACAACATCATTGCTTCAGCCGTCAGGGCCCAGGGAGATAATCCCAGCAGCAAAATCACCCTTAAGCAGCTCAACAAAAGCAGTAAACAGCATTTAGGCCATGACACCACGCTGACCGAGTCGGAATGGGCTTCCCTGCAGTCGCCCCGCAGCTCCGTGGCAAACAAACGCAGCGAAGGCTCTCCTGCCCAAAGCTCCTGCCGGAAAATGCTGCTATCCCTGCGCATGGCTGCCGACCGCTGCAATGAACAGTACAATAAAATCATCAATTCCCTGCAGTTGGCAGAGCAATTCCGGAAAGAACAGATTGATGTGCTGAAGAACGGGACACATTTTGGGCAAAGTCAGTGACAGAATCCCTTTCAGGCCGCTTTGACAAATCTTATATGTGCAGAAACCTATCGCGGCGGAAGAGACATTGTTTTGTGATATTTTAGACATCTTATCCCTCAAAAAAAGGCAGTCCGCAAAAGTATACTTTTACGGACTCACCTTTTTCCATACTAGACAATAGTTTTCATTCGCATATTATGTGAACGCCAGCGCACAAGTCAATCATGTCACCGACCCAAAGACTCATAAAGCTTTCTTCTTGCCATTTTTCATGTTCTTATCTTTCTTTTTTGAATAATATAAAAGCCATATAAATATGACACCCAATTAGCAAAAGATTGGTATATTGAAAATTTTGATTATGTAAAAATCCCAAAGGTGTAAATCTGTAAATCAGTAACAGTACAATAATATTAAAAACAACAACCGTTAGAGAGAGCCTGTCTCGGTACTTTAAGCTAATTCTTATTATCTCTGAAATGAAAATTCCGCATATTAAATACATGATAAAATTAATTATCTTAAGCTGAAATAGTATACCAAAGGTTTTTTTGCTCAATTCCTTTATTGCATAATCCCTTACTATCAGAATAGACAGAACCGCAAACGGAATCACCATCTGTTTAAAAATAATAATCTTTCTGTTCATATCTTCCACCTGCTTTTAAAACACGTTATCAGATCCCCAGGCTTTTAAATAGCTTGCTGAACCTTTCTCCCCCCTGCCCCATTCCCTTTTCTCTCTGTCCTCAAATAACATCTGGCCAAGTATTGTCATCCCTATCATCTCCTTTACTTCCATCAATTAAACCCGGTCCTCTGTCCGGAAATCACTGCTGCTTGTCCGCTGATTTCTCAGGCCCTCTGTTCTCAGGCCCTCTGTTCTCAGGCCCTCTGTTCCCAGGCCTCTTTCTCCCATACAGCCTCCTGTTACGGCAAACCATACAGGAACCTGCCTCCATTATACTTAATCCCACCTTGGCAGACAAGGGCGCATTGCCTGATATTTCTTATTCCTGTTTCGTTTCTTCACTTGATTCATTGGATTTCTTGCCCGATATTGTGGGCAGATTTTTACGTAGACACTTAAAATTTGATTTTTATAGAATTCTGTTATCTCAGAACGTTCATTTATTTAATCACATTGGATTATGGCGGCAATCCCTCATATATATTGCGCCATGACGCCTGGTTTTTTTAATATAACACACCGGGAACTTCATTGCAAGATACAACCGAAAAGACAGGGGCCGGGAACCGAATCCTGTCTGGCTTCCCGGCCGCAAATCCTCCTTTATCTGACATCCTGATTTATTATCTGCTGATTTTTACCCATACTGAACATCCAGGATTAAAAACCCCAAAAAAACACCTGAAATCCCAATCAGCCTTCCTGCCCTTTATCCCGCTAAACCAGCTGGTTATATTTCCCTCTCTTCACATAATGGGTATGCAGCAGATGATGGGATAAATGTCCATTCGGCTCTCCCAGATACTCGCTGTAAAGCTTCATTAAATCCGGGTTTTCATGGGATTTGCGCAGTACCTTGCGCTCATCCTCGCTGTAGAGTGCTTTCGAACGTTTTTCGCGGTAATTTTCCTCTGTGCATCTGGGCTGTCCGCCGCCGTTGATACAGCCGCCCGGGCATCCCATTACCTCTATGAAATGATAGGGCGAAGTGCCTGCCGCCACCTCGTCCATGAGCATGGAAGCGCCTTCCAGTCCGCTGGTGACCGCTACATTCACAGTCACTCCCTTCAAATGTTCATATGCAGGAAGGGTATCCTCAATTGTGATGGAAGCTGTTTTTACCTGCTCCAGGCCCACGATAGGCGTCACATGCAGCTTGTCAAAGGGAAGCTCCTTCCCGGTCACCACCTCGTACACCGTGCGCAGGGCTGCCTCCATAACGCCTCCTGTTACGCCAAAGATATCAGCTGCGCCTGTTCCCAGTCCCAGAGGTGCGTCAAACTCACCTTCCGGAAGGTTTACAAAATCAATGCCAGCTGTCTTAATCATCCGGGCCAACTCCCTGGTGGTCAGCACTGCGTCCACATCCCGATGGCCGTCCACTTCCATTTCCGGACGCTGTATCTCATACTTTTTGGCCGTACAGGGCATAACCGATACAACAAACATGTTTTCCGGAGCAGTGCCTGTGCGCTCTGCATAGAAGGATTTCACCACGGCACCCAGCATGGTATGGGGGCTCTTACAGGTGGACAGGTGGTCTAACTCCTCCGGGAACTGATGCTCGATATGCTTAATCCAGCCAGGGGAACAGCTGGTAATCATGGGGAGCACGGCTTTCTCCTTCTGTGATTCATCCCCTTTCAGGGCTGCATTGAGCCGTCCCAGAAGCTCCGTCCCCTCCTCCAATATGGTAAGGTCGGCGGAAAACAGGGTATCGAACACATCGTCAAAGCCAATTTCGTGAAGGGCCGTGGCCATTTTCCCGGTGACAGGGGTTCCTACCGGCAGGCCGAATTCCTCGCCCAGGGCAGCCCTCACTGCCGGGGCCACCTGGACCACCACCCGCTTCTCAGGGTCAGCCAATGCGCGCCACACCGGCGCAAGGCCGTCTGTCTCCTTCAGGGCCCCGGTTGGACAGACCACGGTACACTGGCCGCACATGGCGCAGGCCGTAGAGTTAAGAGGCAGCCCCATAGCCGGACTTACCACGGTATCAAATCCGCGGTTCTGGGCCTGAATCGCTCCCACCTTCTGAATCTGGCTGCACACAGTGACGCACCTGCGGCAAAGAATACATTTGCTGGTATCCCTTGTGATGGACGGTGAAATATCCACCAGCGGCTTGGTCATGGCTCCCTCAAACCGGCTCTCGCCCACGCCCAGCTCATAGCCCAGCTCCTGAAGCTCGCAGTTGGTGTTCCTGCTGCAGTTCAGACAATCCTTGGGATGGTTGGACAGCAGCAGTTCATAGAGCACCTTCCTGGCTGCCAGCACCTTGGGGGAGTGTGTCCTTATGACCATTCCCTCCCTTACCTTAGCCATACAGGAGGCCTGAAGATTCTTCATGCCCTCCACTTCCACAACGCAGATACGGCAGGAGCCGTACTGATGCACATTCTTCATATGGCACAGACTGGGAATCCTGATTCCCACTGTCTCAGCCGCTTCCATGATGGTGGAGCCCTCTGAAACCTCCACCGGTTTTCCGTTTATCGTTATATGTATCATAATCTACCTCCTATCTCCTGTCACAATGCAGGCATCTGAGAGCCTCGCCCATGGCATCCAGCTTGTGGAATCCGCAGTTTACTTCCCTGAAATTGTCCCTGCGCTCATCCACGGACAGACACCTGGTCGGGAAGCGCTTATGAGGTTCATTGACCTCGATATCTGCTATCTCAGGTATGTCAAACCACTCGCCCATATTCAGTTCGCCCCTGCCTCCAAGGTACTGGTCTATCTTCACAGCAGCCCTCTTGCCGTCTGCAATGGCATGAATTACAACGTTGGCGCCCCATGGGCTTACATCGCCGCCTGCAAATACGCCTGACTCTCCTGTCTCAGAGGTAAACCTGCCAATATCCAGCTTGCCGTTCTTGGCAGCCTCCACATGGGTTGTGCGGTAAACCTGATGGTCCACATCCTGGTTGATGGCTGTAACAATGCCGTCGCACTCCAGGAAGAAGTCGGAATCCGGAATATGGGCCGTGCGCCTGCGCCCGTCGCTTCCGTAGTCGGTCTCCTTCCTGCGTACCAGGTGAATTCCTGTCACCTTTCCTTCCGCGCCCAGGAATTCCACCGGCGATGCCATGGCTATGAGCTTCACGCCCTCTTCCCTGGCCTCAATTATTTCATCCTTTCCCGCAGGCATCTCCCTCTCAGACCTGCGGTAAATCACAGTCACTTCGGAGGTTCCCAGACGTACAGCGGTTCTGGCCACATCCATGGCCGTGCTGCCGCCGCCGATTACAACCAGCTTATTGGGTACGGACATATCCTTCTTAAGGCCGATGCGCTTTAAGAACCCAAGTCCGCTTTCCACGCCCTTAAGGTCCTCACCCGGTACATCAAGCAGCCTTGAAACCTGGGTTCCGGAGGCAATGTACACTGCATCCGATTGCTTCTTCATATCCTCAAAGGTAATGTCGGAGCCTATCCTGGTATTCAGATGAATCTGCACGCCGCTCCTCTCTATGGCGTGAATCTCCTTCTGCAGCACAGCCTTGGGCAGGCGGTATTCCGGAATGCCCCAGTACAGAACGCCGCCGGCCACGGACTCCGCCTCATACACATGAACCTCATGGCCCATATTAGCCAGATAGTAAGCGCAGGTAAGGCCCGACGGACCTGCCCCGATAACGGATATGTGTTTGCCGGTAGCGGGTCTGGGTTCAACCAGAGGCACATTGTACTCATCCCGCAGCGCGTAGTCGCCGATGAAGCGCTTCACGGAGCAGATGGCCAAAGGCTCATCCACCTGGGCGCGCCGGCAATGGTCCTCGCAGGGATGGGTGCAGACGCGTCCGCACACTGCCGGGAACGGATTATCCTGGCGAATCAGGCGGTACGCATCCTCGGTTCTGCCTGCCGCCAGCAGGGACATATATCCGGGTATGAACACATTGGCAGGACATGCGTTGCGGCAGGGGGCGGTCTGAAGCTCGGCACAGACGCCTGCGCTGCAGTGCTTCTCATAGATATGCGCCTCATACTCGCTGCGGAAATATTTAAGGGTAGACAGGACCGGATTGGGCGCGGTCTGCCCCAGGCCGCACATGGCTGTCTGCTGGATGGTTCTGGCCAGTTCCTCCAGAAGCTCCAGGTCCTCCGGCTGTCCCTTGCCCTCGGTGATGCGCTCCAGTATTTCCAGCATTCTTCTGGTACCGTTGCGGCAGGGCAGGCATTTACCGCAGGATTCATCACAGATGAAATCCATGAAATACCGCGCCGTATCCACCATACAGGTGTCCTCATTCATGACAATAAGTCCGCCGGAACCCATGATGGCTCCCAGACTTGACAGGGATTCATAATCCACAGGCGTGTTCAGATGGGCCTTGGTCAGACATCCGCCGGAGGGGCCGCCTGACTGGATGGCCTTAAATTTCTTGCCGCCAATGATTCCGCCGCCAATCTTGTATATGATGTCCCCCAGAACCGTTCCCATGGGAACCTCGATAATGCCTGCATTGACAATATCTCCTGCCAGGGCAAATACCTTTGTGCCGGCGCTCTTCTTAGTGCCGAATCCCCGGTACCACCCGGACCCGTTCAGGATAATAGGAGCTGCATTTGCCAGGGTTTCCACATTATTGATGATGGTGGGGCTTTCAAATAACCCCTTTTCAAATGGGAACGGGGGCTTCTGCCTTGGCTCTCCCCTCTTTCCCTCAATGGAAGCCAGAAGGGATGTCTCCTCGCCGCAGACAAAAGCGCCTGCACCGATGCGGATTTCCAGGTCAAAGGAAAAGCCGCTTCCCATGATGTCTTCTCCCAGGATTCCCGCTTTCCTGGCCTGGTCAATGGCATTGCCCAGACGCTCTACAGCGATGGGATACTCTGCCCTTACATACACATACCCCCTGGATGCTCCTATGGCGTAGCCTCCCAGCATCATTCCCTCGATAATGCTGTGGGGGTCGCCCTCCAGGATGCTTCTGTCCATAAATGCGCCCGGGTCCCCTTCGTCCGCATTACAGACCATGAATTTGCGTCCGTCCTCAGACACAGCCTTTAATCCTGCTTCCCATTTCACTCCGGTGGGGAATCCGGCGCCTCCGCGCCCTCTCAGGCCCGATGCCTTTATTTCCTCCACCACCTGGGCCGGCGTCATTTCCGACAGGGCCCTTGCCAGGGCGCCGTATCCGTCCCTAGATATGTAAGCTTCCAGGGAAGCGTACTCCATATGGCCGCAGTTTCTGAGCGCCACCCTGACCTGGCCCTTGAAGAAGGGAATATCCTCCATCCTTGGTACATGGACTCCCTCCTCCTCGTCAAAATAAGTGTATTCCTCGCACACCTCATCCTTCAGAAGGTGTCTGGCCACCACATCCTCTGCTTTTTCCGGATTCATTTTTGTGTAAAAAATCCCCTCCGGCTCAATCAGGATAACAGGTCCCATGGCACATGTACCCATACACCCGGTAACCATAACCTTAACTTCATCATCCAGCTTATATGTACTCACTGATTTTATGAGCGCATCCCTTACTTCCCCGCAGTTGGAGGATATGCATCCTGCTCCGCCGCACACCAGCACCTGACGCCGGTAGGACTTCTGCCGTCTCAGATATTCTTCTTTTATGTTTAATAAATCTTCACGGTTTTTCACTGCATCCATTACTCCTGCCCCTCCTCTTCATAGTAGCGTTCCAGAATCTGTTCCAGTTTGTCAGGATTCACCTGCTTGTAAACCTGGTCATCGATTGACATGGCCGGAGCCAGGCCGCAGGCCCCGATGCATCTGGCCACCTCAAACGTGAATTTCCTGTCAGCCGTTGTCCCGCCAATCTCCACCTCCAGCAGTTCCTTTAACCGCTCCACGATTTTCTTGCCGCCCCTTACATAGCAGGCTGTCCCCAGACAGACACGTATGGTGTGTTCTCCCCTGGGCTGGGTAGAGAAAAATGAATAAAATGTTACCACCCCCGATACCTCTGCCAGACTGATTTCCAGCGCATCCGCTATGACCTTCTGTACCTCCAGAGGCAGATAACCGTATATTCCCTGCGCCATATGAAGGACCTGTATCAGACTTCCCTCTTTCCCCCTGTATTCCGCCGCCAACTCGCCAATCCGCTTTAACAGCGCTTCTTCACTGTGGTCACAGCAGCATGCATGTGTGTTTTCACCCATCACTTCATTCCTCCTTGTTATGAGCACTTACCGCCCGTTATCCGGCGCTTGTGTGCAATACATGCCACTGGCACGAAAACGGCCGTCCCTTGACCGCTTTGCGCAGTGGCTCACCTCTAAAAAGCGTTGCGCTGCTGGCCGGGCAGACAGCTGCAGTCTGTCTGTCGGCTCCCTCACCGCAGGTTTCCTCCTTTGTCTTCGGAGGATTGTATTGTGAAAAATTATACAAAGTTAAGGCGGGAGCAACCTTACCGGTTACTCCCGCCAAAAAGACCCTGTATAACTTTTACTGACTTTTTTAAATCATCTCGCTTGCGGTATCGCAAATGACCGCGTCCATCTCCAATTCTCATACTGCACCCCCTGCCTGTATACACCTAAAAATTAATATGCCTAAATTTTTTTGTATATTCTAACTTTTTTTGTATTTTTTCCATAATATCACAAGGGGATTGTACTTGTCAATATACAATTTAATTTTTAACAAACTCGAAAACCGCCTAACACTTGTTAATACCATCTTTATGTATCAGAAAATTTATTAATAATATCCTACGAATTCTGTCGATTTTCGGAATCACTATTCCTTAATTTTCCAGCATATGATACAATAATACCTAGCAAAATAAAATATTTTTACATGCAGAAAGGAGTCCTTATGTTTGATTTAGACTTTATTCTCACCTCTCTGGGATTCATTCTCCCGGTCATCCTGGTTCTCATCATCATCACCCAGGGCTATGTAAAGGCGCCGCCGGACCACGCCTACATCATCTCCGGCCTGCGCAAGCAGCCAAGGGTTCTCATAGGCCGGGCC
This sequence comes from Clostridium sp. 1001271st1 H5, assembly GCF_005845215.1. Lineage (GTDB taxonomy): Bacteria > Bacillota > Clostridia > Lachnospirales > Lachnospiraceae > Enterocloster. The sequence continues at coordinate 204,477 of NZ_SPHO01000008.1, read as the reverse complement.
GGCATCAAGATTCCCTTTTTTGAGCAGCTGGATAAACTGTATCTGGGGCAGATAACAGTGGATATCAAGACCGATGAATACATCCCCACCAACGATTTCATCAATGTCATGGTGGATGCTGTTGCCAAGATAAGGGTTGCTGATGATGACGAACGGATGAAGCTGGCCATGAGGAACTTCCTGAACAAGGAGCCGGCAAACATTGCCGCAGACCTGCAGGATTCCCTCCAGGGCAACATGCGTGAGATTATCGGCACCCTTACACTCAGGGCCATTAACACGGACCGCGATTCCTTCTCTGACCAGGTCATGATTAAGGCCTCCAAGGATATGGAGAAGCTGGGTATCGACATCCTTTCCTGCAACATCCAGAATGTGACGGATGAACACGGACTCATCCAGGACCTTGGTATGGATAACACCTCCAAAATCCGCAAGGATGCATCCATCGCAAAGGCGGAGGCGGAACGTGACATCGCCATTGCCCAGGCAGCGGCTGACAATGCGGCCAACGACGCAAGGGTGGCTGCGGAAACAGAGATTGCCCAGAAAAACAACGAGCTGGCCATCAAGAAGGCTGAACTTCAAAAGGCGTCCGACACCAAGAAAGCCGAGGCTGACGCTGCCTACGAAATCCAGAAACAGGAGCAGCAGAAAACCATCCAGACCGCCACGGTCAATGCACAGATTGCCAGGGCTGAACGTGAAGCTGAGCTGCGCAAACAGGAAGTACTGGTGCAGCAGCAGGCCCTGGAAGCCGAAGTCAACAAAAAGGCAGATGCAGACCGATATGCCATTGAGCAGGCAGCGGCCGCCGGCCTGACCAGGCGCCAGCGCGAGGCGGAAGCCAAGAAGTATGAGCAGGAGCAGGAAGCACTGGCTAAGAAGGCCCAGGCAGATGCAGAGCAGTATGAGCGTGAAAAGGACGCCGAGGCGCAGAAAGCCATTGCCGAAGCCCAGAAGTATTCCATGGTCCAGGAGGCGGAAGGTATCCGGGCCAAGGGCGAAGCCGAGGCTGCAGCCATCCGCGCCAAGGCCCTGGCCGAGGCGGAAGGTATGGAGAAAAAGGCCGAGGCTTACCAGAAGTATAATAAGGCGGCCATGGCTGAAATGATGATTCAGGTACTTCCTGACATTGCCGGAAAGATTGCGGAACCTCTGTCACAGATTGACAAGATTACCATCATCGGCGGCAGCGGCCATGATTCGGATAACGGGGTGGGAGCCATTGCCGGAAATGTTCCGGTTGTCATGGCAAAACTTTTTGAATCCATGAAGGAAACCACGGGCGTGGACCTGGCCGAAATCATGAAGGCAGATACATACGATGCCAAGGTCAACCGGAATGTGAATCTGACCGGCGCACCGGATATCATACTTGGAAGCGGACAGAATAACGCTAAGCCTAATCCGGATACGGATAATATCCAGCCATAAATTTACAGAACCGGATAACAGTTGTTTTACAATAACATAACAGCATAACAGAAACACCTCAGAGGCCGGCCCGCAATATCCGCGGGAACCTGTGAGGTGTTTCTCTTTTCCTGATTATTAAATATTACATGCTACTTTCCTTACTTTCTTCCTCACCGTCCTCCTTACTGCCATCCCCGCTGTCTTTTGCCTCCTTACCGCCCCATACGACGCCTTCCGCGTCAAATGCAGCTGCGGGTATGTTGAGGCCATTGTCCGGCTCATCTGTTTCCTCTGCCTGGTGTGCTGACGCAGGCTCCTGTCCGGCCCTGTCCGGTTCCTCCGTCTTCCACCGGATGGATACGCGGAACAAATCATCCTCCACTTCCAGCTTCATGGCGCCGCCCTGGACCTCCACAAAGCTTCTGGCAATGGCAAGACCCAGTCCTGAACCCTCTGTATTTCGGGAAACATCCCCGCGTACAAACCGCTCCGTCAGCTCCTCCGGGGATACCTCCAGTTCCCTGGCCGAGATATTGCGCATGGTTATCAGCACATGGCCGTCCTCTTCCTTAAGGACCTGGATATAAGCCCGGGTGCCCGGCATTCCGTACTTTGTTATATTCACCAGCAGGTTTTCAAATATCCGGTAGGTCTTCTGGCTGTCCAGATGAATGAGAATCCTCTCCTCCGGCAGATTGTAGCGGAATTCAATCCCGCTTGCCTCTATCTTATCCGCCAGCTCCAGCCGCACCTGCTTTAAGAGGCTTACAATATCCACATCCTCCAGATGAAGGCTCACCGTACCGCTGCTGGCCTTGCTGACCTCAAACAAATCCTCTATAAGCACCTTCAGGCGCATGGATTTCTGGTCCAGTACCTGGATATAGGACCTTCTCTCCTCCTCCGTCACATGCTCCTGCTTCAGCAGGTTCACATATGTGATAATTGCTGTCAGGGGCGTCTTTAAGTCGTGGGACACATTGGTAATCAGCTCTGATTTGGTCCTCTCACTTTTCACCTCCTGTGCCACTGCCTTCTTAAAGCCTTCCTGAATCCGGCTCAGCTGTTCCTTGAAGGGATTAAAGATTCCCAGGTCCTCCTGAATCTCCACATCCAGGTTTCCCTCTGCCATCTCATTGATGCCTCCCAGGAGCCTGTTATATTTTTCCTGCATCTGTCCCCAGTACTTCTGCAGCAGGAAGAACAGCACCAGAGAGTAAATCACCAGGGCTCCGATTCCCCAGAACCACAGACAGGAAATGATGGTCAGTATGACAAAATTTGCAAGGATTGCCTTGCCTATAATCCTGGTGGAACGGCGCTCCCAGTCAGTCTCGTTAAAGACATTGAGGGCATTCAGCACCCAGCGCTTGATGAAGCGCAGGAAGCGTCCCAGCCATGTGCGCTCTTTAAAATACCGCCAGGGACCCAGGGAAAAGATTGCCCTGTAACAGGTGATTCCCCAGTAAAACATTCCATAAGCAGCCATCCAGAAAGCCAGGTTGATGACAACTACCATCACGTCGGCTGACCAGGGCAGGAATTCAGCTCTTAAAAGTTCACTCTTTAAACTGCCGTCCATGGTGGAGGCAATCAGCGTCATGGGTATGCTTCCCTCGCCCATGATGCTCAGCCATGCCACTCCGATACAGCTCAGCGGTTCAAATGAAAGTCTGCACAGCGGGCTCCTGCCTATTTCAAACCGCTTCACAGCCGGCAGGGCCAGGGCCAGCACGGTGAGAAATCCCATTACAGACGCCCCTATGGCAAAATAACCGTCGCTGTAGCGGTAATCCCTGAGGGTAAGCTGCTGCGCTGCGCTTTCATCCCTGGCATCCGTATAACCGAACATCTGGGACGGACTGCACCGGAACACCACTGTCATGTCCCTTGGTCCCTCAAATTCCACGCCGCTGTAGCGGTAATTCTCATCCAGCCTTACCTCCAGCGGGTCATAGAATTCAAACCGGGTCAGCGACTCCTTGAGACGCGTGATATCCTTGTCGTGTTTTCCCTCTATATCCTGAATTTTCAGTATGCCGCTGGAATTAAAGTTTACGGTGAACTGAATCACATCATCCTTTACCGGCTCTGCAAAAAAAGCCTTTGGGTCCGTCACATTGCTGCGTCCGTAGGTTCCGTCCTGTTCCAGGACACCGTAGGACAGACTGGAATAAAACTGCCTGTAAAGGCTTTCCCACTCGCTTCCCGCATTGTCAATCACCTGCTGCATGGACTGGTAATAGTAAACGTCATAGGGATTCCCATTGTCGTACACTATGACGTGTTCCGCGTCCTCCCCATCCTCCTGCTGTACTGTCATCTGGCCCTCGGATTCCTTCTGGCGGAGTTTCTCCTCCAGCCCGGGCAGGAATGTCTGGGCATAGGTCAGGCGCCGCCCTGTGTCCTCCTGCATTTTCTGATGCCAGATTTCATAGCTGAAATTCATGACCTGGGTCGCCAGGTTGCCGAAATTACTGCTCTCCTCAACCTGCTTGACGGAACTCCTGTTGTGGTAGCTTTCCGCCCTTGTCTTCATATAGGGGTATAACCCTATGGTACTGGCTGATGCCAAAAGCAGAGCCAATATAATAATTAATACTCCCAGCCTATGGCTGTTTTTCAATTTTGTATCCAACTCCCCACACCACCTTTACATATTTGGGCTCCCTGGGATTCATTTCAATCTTTTCCCTCAGGTTACGGATATGCACCATGACCGTATCCGTATTCACCGCCCTCTCATTCCATACCCGTTCGTAAATTTCCTCAGCCGGAAATACACGCCCCGGGTTCTGTATCAACAAAAGAAGGATTTTGAACTCAATGGGAGTTACCTTGACCGGTTTGTCATCCACAGTCACCTCCACCGTCTCTTCGTTGACCTCCAGTCCGCCCAGCCTGTGGACCTTTGGATTCTCGGCCTGCTTTGCGTTCAGACGGTCCAGGAACCGGTGGTAACGCCGCAGCTGTGAATTAACCCTGGCCAGAAGCTCCATTGGGGTAAAGGGCTTTGTGATATAATCGTCTGCCCCCATATTCAGGCCCAGTATCTTATCCACTTCTTCCGACTTGGCTGACAGGAAAATAACAGGAAAGTCATATTTTTCACGGAGTTTTGCCGTCATGGTAATACCGTCCATACGCGGCATCATCACATCCACGATGGCTAGGTCAACTTCTCTTTCCTCCAGCACCCTAAGGCCCTCCGCTCCGTCTGACGCCTGGAATACGACGTATCCCTGGCTCTTTAAAAATATTTCCACGCCTTCCCTTATCTCTTTGTCATCCTCTACCAGTAAAATCCGGTCCCCGCTCATGTTCATTTCCTCCTTACGCTATTTATCCTAACAATTAAAACAAAAATTAACCTTCATAAAAAACAAAAGAATATCTAAAGTCTTATTGTAGCATTCCTAAACACATTGTTCAACGGGTGATTGCCTCGTCATATACTCCCCAAAATTGTGCGATATTGTTATTTATTTATTTAAATTGACAAAGCAATTTACCCATGATATGGTTGTAGTAAATTTTTACTTGTAATTATTAATATTTGACAAATTATTTTCAATCAAAAGGGAGGAATTACATTGAGTACATACGTGATTACAGGCGGCACCACAGGCATCGGAGCCGCTACCCGCAAGCTGCTCCTGGACCAGGGCCATGAAGTGTTTAACATTGATTTTAAGGGAGGCGACTATCTGGCGGACCTGTCCACTCCCCAGGGGCGGCGTGGCGCCATTGACGAAGTATTCCGCCGCTATCCAGACGGCATTGACGTACTGATATGCAATGCCGGCGTGGGGCCCACAGCTCCGCCCCAGATGATATTTGCACTGAATTTCTTTGCCAGTGTCAAGATTGCAGAGGCGCTGCGTCCCCTGTTAAAGAAAAAGAAAGGCAACTGTGTGGTTACCTCCTCCAACTCCATTACCAACATGACCGTACGCATGGACTGGGTGGATATGCTGTCCAATGTCATGGATGAAGAACGTATTCTGGAATTTGTAAAGGACATTCCCCGCACCCAGGCCGCATCCTGTTACAGCTCCTCCAAGCACGCTCTGGCGCGGTGGGTGCGCCGTGTTTCTCCTTCCTGGGCAGTGGACGGACTGCGCATTAATTCCGTGGCGCCGGGCAATACCACGACGCCCATGACCCAGAACATGACCGATGCCCAGATGGAATCCGCGCTCCTGATTCCCATTCCCACCCGATACGGACGCAAGGAATTCCTTGATGCGGAGGAAATTGCCAACGGAATCACGTTTCTGGCATCGCCCATGGCCAGCGGCATCAACGGAGTCATACTGTTTGTGGACGGCGGCATTGACGCGCTGCTGCGGTCCGAACGTTTTTAGACTGAATGGAGGAAATGGATATGACAATTCTGGAAAACTATATTGACTGTATGCAGAGAGGGGACGAGGCCGCCCTGGCGGATTTGTTCAACGAATACGGAGTGCTCCATGACTCATCCCTGATTAAAGCAGGGATGGACACCCTTCACCTGGAGGGCAGAATGGCGGTGGAAATGATGTTCCACCACAAGTTCGGCTTTAACGGAGGACCCTTTCCCATCCACAGCGTGAAATATGTGGACAGCAATACGGTATGGTATTTCATTACCTACAACGAGCATGTGGTTCCCGTAACCGCCTTTCTGTCCCAGGCGGACGAAGACGGCAGGATTCTGCGGCTGAATATTTATCCGCTGTAAACAAACCAACCGGAGCCGGAAGAAAACACTGCCTTCCTGGCTCCGGTCTGTTTTTACAGGGTATCAATGCCCAGCACATTCTTAGCCACAATTCCAATCACAAAAGATATCACTGCCACTGACAGGGAGATGCCTGCCATCTCCAGAAACCGCCGGAGAAAGGGCTCCTCCTTTGCAACGGATATATAGTAGTTGAAAAACAGGATAATCAGAAGCACCGTGACAATCATCACTGCAAATGCAGCCACATACATATTGCTTGGGAACAGCAGGTAGGGAAGCACCAGCAGCGCCACTGTCACCAGATAGGCAGCCCCTGTGTAGGCGCTGGACTTAAGGGCCATGGAATTTCCCTCTGCCCGCTCCGCCAGATAGTTGGAGGCAGCCATGGAAAGGGTGGCTGATATGCCTGTTATGATACCTGTCATGGCCACCAGACGGGTATTGGCCAGGGCAAAGGTCACGCCTGCAATGGCTCCGGTCAGCTCCACCAGAGCGTCGTTTAATCCCAGCACCATGGCGCCCACATAGTGAAGGCGCTCCTCATCCAGCATGTCGCACAGCTCCTTTTCATGGACGTGTTCATCCTCCATCATCTTGGCTGCCTGCGGCAGCTCCGCCTGCAGCCTCTCATACCGCTTCTGGCCCACTGTCTCATCCTTCTCCATCAGCTTTACCACAAAAGTAAAGCCCATGATAACCGTGAGTATCTTAAGCAGCAGTACCTTCCCGCGGTTGGGTTTAAGGTCCTCGCCAGTGATATTCTTCCACACGCCGGCATGAGTGGCCTCATCCGAGGACATCTGGCTGAATACACTGCGGTTCTTCATATCCTTCTGCTTTCCGGCCAGATACCCGTATATGGCAGCCCCTGTTTCCTCATCAATCTGCGCCTTTTTAACTGTATCGTATGTCTCCTGACTCAATGCCATTTCCTTCATTGCCTGTCCCCCCAGTCTCCCCGCTATTCAAAAATAACCAGTTTCTCCAACGTTTTTTCCACATCTATCAGGGAAAACAGACGGTCATTCCACATAAAATATGATTTTTCAGCCCATAGGCCGGTGTCCTGCTGCTGCGGTCCCCTGATTTGTTCATCCCCGCCAATTTCAGCCAGATAGGGCTCCTGTTCCAGAAGAATGCCCAGATAATATTTCTGATGGCGGAGCACCAGTATCATCTGCCTGGCTCCCGCCTTTTCCCTGCCGGGCACGGAGTCATCCAGGCAAACCACAGGTACGATGGCTCCCTTATAATTGCAGACCCCTGCAAAATAGTCCGGAAGACAGGGCACCAGGGAAATCATCATATCCTTGCAGATTTCCTCCACACAGGAAAAACCCACTGCATAATTCCTGCGCTCCCCCGGAACGCAGAGCACTGACCTTATCTCATCATCCCCCATACCGTCCCTCCTTCTCATATTTGCTTATAATGATTTCCGTGTCCAGGGCCGCGCAGATACGGCCGCTGCCCATGATGCTGCAGCCGCAGATACCGGTCCTGGAACGGAACCCGGCTCCCAGCAGGGCAGGAAGATTCTTCACCACGATGCGCTTCTGTTCATAGATGGAATCAATGAGAAAGCAGCCCTCCTTTTCCGCTCCTTTCACATACACCAGAATGGCCCGCTCCGGTATCTCGCCTTCCAGGCAATAAAACCTGCGCAGATTGATAAGGGGCACCATCCTGTCCTCATACAGGATATAATCCCGTCCGTTGATTTCCCGAACCTGTTCCCAGCAGGACCCATACTCCAGAAAATGATATACATGCCGGGCCGGTATGGAGAAACGGTACCTCCCCACCCGGAAACGCACACATTCGATGGACGCCAGGTTTAACGGCACTGAAACGGAAAAAGAGCTTCCCTGGCCAACCGTACTGTGGATAGATAGGTTTCCTCCCACATCCTCCATGATATTCTTTACCACATCCAGGCCAACGCCCCTGCCGGAGTACTCGGTAACAGTTTCGTTGGTGGAAAAACCAGGGTAAAGAATGAGCTCCCTGATTTTCTGGGAATCATACTCCTCCTCAGCCCTGGCAAAAAGTCCCTTTACCCTGGCCCGCTCCCTGACTTTTTCCTCATCGATTCCCCTCCCGTCATCACTGATGGTCATCCGAAGCTCTCCTGCCACATTCTCAGCTGTAAAGATAATCTTCCCTCTTCTGTCCTTCCCTGCGTCCAGCCGTTCCTCCGGTGATTCAATTCCATGGTCCACTGCGTTGCGCAGAATGTGCAGAAGCGCTTCTGACACATAGTCCACCACGCTCTTATCTGCCTCCACATCCGAACATCTGATTATGAGGTCAGCCTCCTTTTTCTGGTCCCGGCAGATATCTCTCAGCGCCCTCTTAAGCTTCGGCACGATTCTGCTTACAGGCACAAGCCGCATCTCCATTACAGACCGCTCAATCTGTCCCACCAAAAGGCTGATTTGATGTCCCAGGCCGCTTTCGATATCCTCCATTCCCTTCCGTTTCAGCTCACTTTCCAGTACCTGCATCTGAAGCAGAAGCTCTGAGGCCAGATTCTGCAGATGGTCCAGACGCTCTGTCCGCACTTCCATGAACTCCCCTTCTCTGGAGTCTGCACTATCCCGCTCAGGCAACGCTTTCGCAGCAGCCTCCTGAGGCTGGTTGTCGGCCAGTATCCTGCACTGTGCCACAAAAAGACCCTTTCCCAGGGTCTCCAGTACCTTTTCCTTATCACTGCTCTCAAAACGGATGAACACGCCGTGACGTTCGATGTACTGCGCGCTTTCTCCCTGCTTCTCCAGATTTTCCGGAAACGTCTCCACCAGGGTGCAGAGACCGGTAATGGAACGCACCAGCATGAAGGCCCGGATGTTCTCCATACGGCAGCCTTCTTCCAAGGTCACATTGACCACGGTTCCGCTTTTGGAGACAAATATATCGGGAATGACAGGCAGCGTTTCCCTGCCGCCCTTGTCCTCTCCTCCCGTCTTCTCTCCATCCGTATTCCCATCACTCTTCTCCCCCTGCCCGCTGACATGCCCCAGATAATCATCTGTCATCCGTTCAAGTTCAGACGTATCTCCGGGCGCATATTCTTCCCGGTCCATCTGCTCCAGCTCCTGGGTAATAAAATCAGAGGCAGCAAATAAAAGGTCGAACAGTTCCGGTTCCGGCTGTTCCAGCCTGTCCGTATGCTCCCTGTAGTAAGAAAACAAATCCTCCAGCTTGTGGGCCAGGGAGGACAGGCCGTTAATGCCCATCATGGCAGAGGAACTCTTGATGGTGTGCATGACCCTGAAAATACTGTGAATATCACTTTCGCTAAACCTGCCCTCTTTCTCCGCCTCTAAAAGTATATCTGCCAGCTGACTGTTCAGCTGCCTGGTCTCCAGCAGGTACACCTCAAGCATCTCCAGGGCATCCGACTCAAAATATCCCATAATCCGCTCCGTCCATTATAAATCCTCATACCACACACTCTGGTTCTTGCCATGCCGTTTGCCGTAATACAATGCCTTGTCAGCACAGCTTATACCTTCCTCCAGACCTTCCTGGTCCTGGAAGATATGAAGGCCCAGTGTCATGGTACAGGAAAAGCCCTTGTCGCCATAAGGTATCACAAACTGCTCCACTTGCCGGCGCACCTTTTCGCTGAGTTCATATGCCTCGTCCATGGTAACATTAAACAAAATCAGCAGAAATTCCTCGCCGCCCCACCGGACCACCCTGTGTCTGCGGCAGTTAGCCTCCAGGATATTGGCAATGCATACCAGCGCCATATCCCCTGCGTCATGCCCGTATGTATCGTTTACCCGCTTGAAATCATCGATATCCGACATGATGAATACCGTATTGACCTCCTCCTGACCGCAGGAGCGCATGTCCTCCATCAAATCCCCCACCACATACCGGCGGTTATACAGGCCTGTAAGCCCGTCCCGATATGCCATATAGTTAAGCTTCTCCATATTGTTGCGAAGCTCCCTGTTCTGGCGGTCCAGCTCATCCCTCTGCTGTTTCTGTATCAGATGCGCATGGATTCTGGACTGAAGCTCCTTTTTCACAAAGGGTTTTTTGATGTAATCGCATGCCCCCATGGAGAATCCCTTTACCACATCCTCATCGCTGGACTTGGATGTGAGAAAAATAATGACGGCATTTTTCCGGTCCATATCCTGTAATGTGTTATACAGCTCATAACCGTCTGCATCCGGCAGGACTACATCTAAAAGTATTAAATCCGGCTGGCACTGCCTCAGCTGTTCCTGGGCCTCCAGGCCGCTGTGAGCCTCACAAATCGTGATATTCTCCTCTTTCAGTGCTGCCTTGATTTGCTCACAAATCAAAAGACTGTCATCCACAATTAGTATTGTCTGTTTTCCATCCATGGACATCATTTCCCCTCCTGGCCTTACAATACGACGGCTGTATGCCTGACCGTATTCACTTCCAGCCTTCCGTTTTCTGCATAAAATAGTATGGTTCTGCCGTAATCATGACCCGTATCCTGGGCTACCAGACGGATTCCTTCCCGGGCAAGGCTTTTCCTTACAGCCGCCACATTCTGCTGCCCTATATCCATCTTTCCGGCCGAAGCGCCGAACATTCTGGCGCCTCCGGCAATCTTGGCAATCAGGCCGGCGGGCCGGGCCCCCTGGCTCTTCATCTGATTCATCAGTTCATGTATGCCCTCATCGGCAAATTTATAAGCATTATCCCAGTGGGCCGAATATTCCCTCCCGGGAAGTATGATATGAGCCATTCCTGCTACATGTTCCTGGCGGTCGTACAGACAAACCCCCACGCAGGACCCAAGGGCATAGGATACAAGGACCTGATTCCCCCTGGCAATCTTTCCTTCCGCAATTCCAACAATGATTTTATCCATGGCGCTACTCCCTGAGTCTGTGGAGCATGGTTCCCAAATCTTCCTGCTCCGGAAGGAAGAGGATTCGTCCCTTAAAGGCTTCTCCAGACATATGGAATATATTTTCTATGAGAAGTATGTCATCGCTTACAATTACCCACCTGGTCATGGGGTAGCTGAGAATCGCCCCGCCCATATCAATACACAGCTCCGGAACCGACACATCCATATCCATGTCCATGAGCTGGGACAGGGCGCGTATATATGAACCGCACATAATATTGCCAAGTTCACTAATCAGGGAACGCTCCATATCGTCCAGGGATGTCAGGTTCCTCTCCGCCTCTCCCAATATGGTATTCAGCACAGTTTTGGTGAAAGTCTCGCTCAGCATAAAAAGGAATATGCCCTTTAGCTGGCCCGTGACTTCAATGAGGATGCCCGTCTGCAGTTCCTCCGGCCTGTCCAGAAGTTCGTGTACCTTATGGTACTTTACCACCTTAAGAGAGGGCATATCCAGCTCAATAGGCTGTTCCATCATCTGCGACAGCGAAGTCACCGCATTGCCCGTCCCTACATTCCCTATTTCCTTCAGTATATCCCTGGATATTTCATCCATCTGTGCATAACCGTCCATCCCCTGTATCTCCTGCCATTAAAATTCAAACTTTTCCACCAGTTCCTTCAATATCTGGGCCTGGGCAGACAGTTCCTCGCTGGCTGCCGCGCTCTCCTCCGAGGTGGCTGAATTTCCCTGGACAATCTCGGAAATCAGCTCCACACTCCTTCTTATCTGTGTAATAGCATCCGCCTGCTGTACGGATGTCTCTGAAATCTTATCCATGTTGCGGCTCACCTGCCTGGCTCCTTCCACGGAATCCTTCAGGGTCCGGGCTGTTAGGTTCACTGCCTCCATGCCGTCGCTTACAGCATCGGAATTCTTCTCAACCAGTTCAGCCGTCAGCTTGGATGCACCTGTGGTCTTGGTGGCAAGCCGTCTTACCTCCTCTGCCACAACCGAAAATCCCCTTCCTGCCTCCCCTGCCCTGGCCGCTTCCACGGCGGCATTGAGCGCCAGTATATTAGTCTGGAAGGCAATATCCTCAATCTGTCTGACTATGCCTGTTATCTGTCCTGAATTGTTCTTGACCTCATGTATGGTCTTCATCAGGGATTCCATCTGACCATCGCATTCCTCCAGCTTCTGTCCCACCAGGGCTGCCTGCCGGCTGGAATCCACTGCGCTGTCAGCGTTATTTTTTACGCTCTCAGCAATCTCGTTGATGCTGACCGCCAGCTCCTCGATGGAGCCAGCCTGCTCAGAAGCCCCCTGAGCCAGAACCTGTGAACTGTTTGACACCTGCTCCGCTCCTAAAGACACCTGTTCCGCACTGTTATTTATCTGTTGCAGTGAATTGCGCAGCAGGCGGCTTATTTCCTTAAGCCCATTGCTTACTGCCACGAAATCACCCTTGAATTCCACGTCAGATTGGTAATTAAGCCGCCCATTCCCAAGAGCAGTCAATCCGCTCTGTATCTCAGACACATAGCTGTAAAGGACCTGCGCCGTATGCCGGATATCATCCGCCAGCTGGCCCAGTTCATCCCTGGACCTGTACCTGAGGGAAATATTCAGTTTCCCGTTGGATATGGTATTTGCCGCCTCCTTTACCTCATTGATAGGGCGGACAATATTTCTGGTTATTATGATGCATATGAAAATTGTAGCAGATATACATACCACGGACAATAGAAGCAGCATGGTTATAATCCGATGGTTACTCCGGTGCTCCGCGGCTATGCTTGCCTCGGTTTCCTCTGATGCCCGGTCCACCACTTCCGTGAGCACTACCCTTACTTCATTTGAACGGGGCAGGTATTCATCAGCAAACACAGCCAGTACCTTTTCGTCCTGGCCTGCCTCCAAAAGTGTCATTATCTTCGTCCTGGCCGATGCCAGGGCCTGGAACTTTTCATTCAGCTCCTGCACCTTTTCAGGCGCAGTAATATAGCCTGTGGACAGCTCGGACAGTGCTTTTTCCTCATCCAGAATCAGTTCCCTGGTATTCTGAAGGTACTCATCCTCATCCACCAGCCCTTCCGTGGCCGCCAGAATAGCGATGTTTCTTCCAACTGCCCGCAGGCTGGCTATCATCCTCAGGGAGGACTGTACGTTGGCGAACTGCCCGGCATAGATGTCCTCCATGCGTGACGAAATGGTCTCTACATTGATAACAGCCGCTGTCACCGTCACCACATACAAAACGATGATGGACAAAAAAGCCATGACCATCTTCCTGCCTGTCTTATAGTTCCTGAACCGTTCTCTCATCCTTTGTTTCCCCACTTTTTCTACTGTTCCAGGTAGCGGTTGACTATCCTGCAAAACTCATCCGGCTTAAAGGGCTTCACGATAAAGTCCAGGGCACCTGCGGTCAGGGCTTTCTGAATCATCATCTCCTGTCCCACGGCTGAGCACATGATGACCTTTGCCTCCGGAGCCAGGCCCAAAATCTCCTCCAGGACCTCCAGACCGGAACGTCCCGGCATAGTGATATCCAGAAGCACCAGGTCCGGGCTGATTTCCCGAAACAGCTCCATGGCATGTTCTCCGTCCTGGGCCTCACATACCTGCGTATACCCATCCTCCTTAAGTATCTTGCGGATGATGTTCCTCATGAACATGGCATCGTCTACTATCAAAATCTTCTTATCCATATAGTCCCCCTCTATCCCCATCCTGTTTGGCAGGCTTTTTATATACAGCCGGAAAAACGGTTTCCAGCCTGGTCTCTTCCCTGGAAAGCAGCTCTGCATGGCCTACCAGCAGGTAACCGCCTGGATTCAGGCAGTACTCCAGCTGCCTTATGAGCTTCTCCCTGGACATCCGGTCAAAGTAAATCATCACATTCCGGCATAATATCAAATCAAATTTCTCCGGCCCCGGAGGCGCCTCCATCAGATTATGCCTCTTGAAACGAATATTGTATTTCAGCTTCTCATCCACCTGAAAGGTGTGGCTGCCTTTCATGGTACAGTACTTTCTCTTCCAAAGTTCCGGAAGGTCATCCATTTCCTTCAGCGGATATACCCCCCTTTCCGCCTTACGCAATACCTCCCCGGAAATGTCTGTGGCAAGTATACGGATTCCCGGCATGCGTTCACATTTCTCCCTGTACTCCTGAATCAGCATGGCCATGGAGTAAACTTCTTCCCCTGTTGCGCAGCCGGCGCTCCATATATTGCAGATTCCCATCTTCCGGCTCTCAAACAGTTCCGGCAGTATCTTGTCGTTCAGTATAGAAAAATGAGCCGGTTCCCTCATAAAATATGTATAGTTGGTAGTCAGTCGGTTCACCATCTCGCCGGCCATCTCACCGGTCCTGTCACTTCTCATCTGTTCCATATACTGGGCGAAGGAGGTCAGCCCTCTTTTTTCCAGCTCCCTGGCCATCCTGCACTCTATCAGCACCTGTTTTTTCTCCAGGTTAATGCCGTAATTATCCCGAATATATGCCACTATCCCGCAGAATTCCCTGTCATTCAGTCGTATCACATTTTTTCTCCCATATTCCCGGCATTAGCCCGGTCATCTCCTGAGGTTCACCCGCAGCTTCGCCGCCCAGTTCCCCGGTGACGCCCATCATGGTACCGTCCTCAAATCCCAGAATAAATCCGCAGGTGCATCTGCCGCTGTCTCCCACCCGGCAGAACACAACCGGAGTCCTCTCATACAGCATGATTCCGCAGATATGTGCAGGCGCACCGGGCACCTGCTGTATCTGCGGATGTATCACCACTTCTTTCATTCGATTTTTCTCCAAGTACACGGTTCGGCTACCGTCCCTTACGGTTACCAGTTCCATCATCCTGTCTCCTTCACTGCACCGGTCCCGGCATGAGCAGACCCGGGGTAATGATAAATGCCAGCTTCATATGCGCCTGTTCCCCTTCTCCCTCATCCGTACCCACTGCTGCCATACAATCCACATACCGGTTCCGGCTGCTTCTCACCGCCTCAGGAAGGGCATATATCTGTTCTTCCTTCACCTGTACAAGACCTGTCACATCCTCCGCACCTATCCCCAGCTCCCTGCCCGCGCAGTCCGCGATAATCAGGTATGCCTGGCCGGACAGTTCCCCTGCCTCCTGCAGTTCCAAACAATCTGCCAGGGGCATATCCGGGTCCCGCTCCTTCATGTCCGTCACCCGTTTTACACAGGAGAGCGGAAGAAGGAAATGATAACCCGCCGAAAAAAAGAGCAGGTATGAATTCTCACCGGCATCCATCCCTTTCTCCTCCCCATGATTTGAGTTATTTTAAATCTCTAAATATTTTATTTATATTCTATCATATATGGGAGTTATTTACTATTGGAAAATTCGAAAAAAGAGGCCCGGGATGGTTTCCCGGAGCCTCTTTTAATCCATGTTGAAAAACAGCCTGTTTATTTTATCTGAAAATTCAATTCCCAGCTTACCAGACTCTTCTTTCAGGCGCTCCCTGCCTAATGTAAAATCAATGGTATCCTTGCAGGTAACCTTTAACGAGGATGCCAAAGCTGCCAATCCGCCCAGTCCCACACAGGAATCATGCTCATAAAACGGAACCCCGCATATCAATCCGCTGATGACTGTGGCAAGAAAACAGTCTCCTGCGCCCGCCGTACTGTTGACCGGTTTCCATATGGCCGGTATCCGTTCGCTGTATCCGTTGGAGAAAAACCGGGCTCCTTCTCCTCCCTGCGTTACAATCAACTGGATTCCGGGATTCTGGCTCCGCAGAAATCCATAGCATTCCGGCGCACCGTTTTCAGCTTCCACACCGCTTGCAGTCACAAGGGTTTCCATCTCATGCTTATTGATGGCCAGCAGGTCCACATATCTGAAAGCGCCGGTTCTTATGCATTCCTCCATCTCGTCGGAAGTAAAGGAGGCAACATTAAAGCAGGAATGCTCCCTCCCCCTTTTTAACAGATACAGCCGCACACCCAGAGGAACCTCCGGCGCCGCCAGCACAAGCCCCCTTCCCCTTAAGTCTTCCTGTTCAAAGAAGGCAGCTATATCTCCTTCATTCATATTGCCGCTGGCACTATTGCTGGCTGTGATATTTCCCCCGTCGCTGTCCGGATATACAAAGCAGACTGAATACATGGTCTTTTCACGGGAATCCACCTTTACATACCTGCAGTTTATCCCATACTGTTCCATCAGTCCCAGAACCTCCCTGCCGCTGGCGTCGTCCCCGACCCTGCCGATTGCATAGACCGGTATGCTTTTATCCAGATAGGCTGTGATATAATGAAGGATAATATGGAGCTTGCAAAAGTCCCGTACTTCCATAAGCTCCGCCAGTCTGGATTCATTTCTTCCCAAAGTAATGTTATCTGAAAAACGGAACAGGATTCCTGTGCCTATTCCCCCGGTTCCCACTACGTAATCGTATTTCAGTTTTCTCATATATTTACTCCTGCAAATTTCCATTCGGGATGTCTGGATATGGGATGGTCGGCTGTCTCATAGGTGGCGGTAATAAGCGCATCCTTATGTCCCTGCAGAAGCGTCATTGGATATTCCGAATCCTCTCCTGAAAACAGGGCAACCCGTAAGGCTGTCTGCTTCCAGGAACCTGTATCGCTGTAAATCCTGACCTTTTTTGCCGACAGGCATTCCCTGATTCCAAGGGTAATGGACATGGGAGGGACAAACTGATATGCCGCCCCATAGGACCTGTGTCCCAGGGTGATGATGGTGTCCAGGTTATTCTCCTGTATACGGATTCCGGATTCCCTCAATTCCTCTATGGTAATTTGGGAAAACGGATGCCTTCTGCTCTGGTTATAGGCTATATGCCCATCCTGTCCCCATCCCCCAAGGGTGTAGTCCACAGGCGCCTCTGCAATCTTTTCTTTTATCTCATACATATTTTGAGGATTTAAGAAGTTCCTGTTGGCTGCCGGTATGTTTAAATCAGGATGAATGGGACCATAAAATTCCCGGAGCATAAATGTCCTGAAATTGTAAGGGTCGTCCTCTGCCAATAAATTACCCTGCCAGTCCAGGCATTCATCCATATGGAATACAGTAACATGCTTCATGTCTATACGGTTCCTGTTTACATACTCTGCAAAGGGTTCATACCAGCATTTTGGCCCGCAGGGGATAATTGCACGGAACTCCCGTCCTTCCCTGCCCGCCAGGACGATTTCGTCGGCAAGCTCTTTTGCCATCATACGCCCCATTTCACAGGAATCCTTCACCATTCTGAACCTTATGACCAAATCAGGATGGTTTTCCAAATCTTTTGCAGGTACACTGCACCATTTATATAAATCTTCTTTTCTTACCATGGCTTAGACTCCTGACTTTCCGGTCCATGCCTTCCGGCACGGACCGGGCCTTTTTACATCTCAATCAGTTTTATATCCGTTAAGTAACAGAATTCTTTCAGTGTTCCGTAGATTTCTTCGTCCCCATAGGCCAGGGTTATATATTCGCTGTCCCATACCTGAACGCCATAATCATAGTCCACATCCATTTTGATAAATGCATGGGGCCAGAACCACATGCCCGACTCTGTCCGCTGGGCCTTCAAATCGTCAGGCGCCGGCGTATAAACCTGGCCCCGGTGAAGAATCATCTCAAACACTCCGTTATCCCGTCCTATGCGTCCCATTACTACCTTTCCCGGTTTTAGCACCGCCTCTACGGACAGGCCTCCGGCCGAACCCTCTGTCGGCAAACCGTGGTGTGCAAACTTCGCCTTTTCCGGCCCGGCCAGAGATGGCGCACAGGCACCGTCCCCGATTACCTTGACCACTTTCCTGTCCTTATCAATGCATTGGAAATCGCCGTAATAGACCGGGTCCGGCGTCAGATTGCTCAGCAGGAACACGGTAAGCACATTATTATAATCACACAGGGTCGCTGTGGGAATTCCCTGCTGGAGCATCATACTCTGTGTAAAGCAGCTGGCAGCATATTCCTCTGCCAGACCCGGGAAGGACTGAATGACATACATATCAAACTTTTCTTTTTCAATCACCTTCTTAACCGCCAGATACAGCCGGATGGAACGTTCCGTGCAATCGTCATCCGGGGGAAGCTCCTGAAAATACGGCTTAATGAGATTCTCCTTTACATCCTGTATTTCTTCCGGGGTCACTTCCCGGGCAGCCTTAAGTATATCCATGGAATCCCTGGAATCAATATCCACGCCGAATTCCCTCATAAACTGGGATGGGTCTGCGCATCCGCAGGTCAGTCCCATTCCCCTGCCGCCGAAAGAGCCGATAGTAGTCATATTCAGCTTATTCCGCAGTGCGCAGGCCCTTGAAAAGCATGCCACCTTTTCCACTGTATCATTGTCATTTCCATACACAGAGCGGTACTTCATACCGATTTCCTTAAAGGACGCCCCCAATGCCAGGGTTCCCACCAGCCTCCATCCCTGGGAGCCCGGTACAGTCCAGATAATGACGCCCTTGCCTGCGCGTTCAAAATCCCTTACCGCTGCCACGATTTCCGAAGCCCATACCCAGGTTCCTGAAAACAGTATCACTCCGTCCACGCTGTCGTCATGTTTTAATTTTGCAAGGGCCTCCCTGGCTTCCTGCTTATAAGCCACCACGATTTCATTTTCTACCAGTTCCACTCCTTTGGCCTCAATGGCAGCCTTGGATTCATCTATGATTTTCTGGTTAATGAACGGTACGCCTAAGGGGTCCTTCAATCCGTCCTTATGTACCCCAAACACGATGAATCCCATTTTTGGCCTTATCATCATAATTCAGTCCCTCCTGACTTTTCAAATTAATGTCTTCTGATTTTTAAAACTTCAATGATAATATCTACTCGGATTTCTGCTGCCGTTTCTGTATAAAGCGGTCAAATCCTACTGCCAAAAGCAGCACAAGTCCTTTTACCACCCTCTGCCAGTAATCGTCCACTGCCATCATTGTCATACCGTTGGTAAGGACACCTATTATCAGGACGCCAAACACCACATGGCTGATTTTTCCCACACCGCCTGTAAGGCTGACGCCGCCCAGTACGACCGCTGTGATAACATCCATCTCATAGCTCTCGCCTGCCCTGGGCTGCCCGCTGTTAAGCCTTCCCAGCATAACCAACCCGGCCAGCGCGCTGCAGAATCCGCTTACCGCGTACACAAACGCCTTGATTCTGTGGACGCTGATTCCCGACAGCCTGGCCACCTCCTCATTTCCCCCCACGCCATATATGTATCTGCTGTGTCTTGTCTTTGACAGGAAGAATATACCTGCCGCAAACGACAGAACAAGTATGATTACCGGTATGGGAACTGCTCCCACATAACCCTGTCCAATAACAGCGTACCGCGAATCAAATCCGAATACCGGAGTCCCCCCGGTAATCAGGTACGCCACACCGCGCAGGGACGTCATGGTTCCCATGGTTGCGACCATGGGCGGTATTCCTATGTGGCTGATAACAAGACCGGTTGCAAACCCTATAAAGGTACATAAAGCCAGGGATATCAGGGACGCAATGATTGGATTAACATTGTTTATCATCATCATTGCTGTCAGTACGCCGCTTACCCCTATGATTGCTCCCACTGACAGGTCTATGCCTCCGGTGAGGATGACAAAGGTCATGCCAATGGCGCAGATTCCATTGATGGATACCTGCCTTAATACATTGGCAATGTTGCTGCCCGTTAAAAAATTAGGCGCAAATATGCTCATAGCCACAAAAAGTACAATAAAAATAATGATAATGGCATATTCCGCAATAAACGTATTAATATTCATTTTATTCTTCATATGAATACCCCTTCTATAAAGCTGCATAATTCAGAATTAATTCCTGGGAATATTCTTCCGGCATCAATTCCTTTACAACCTGCCCCTCCCTCATCACGATAATCCGGTCTGACATTCCAATCAGTTCTGACATCTCCGATGATACCATTATGATGCTGGTACCGTTGTCAGCCAGCTGGCGCATGATTTTATAAATTTCCTGCTTGGCCCCTACATCAATCCCTCTTGTGGGTTCATCAATGAATAATACATCGCATTCCGTTGCAAGGCATTTGGCAAGCACAACCTTCTGCTGATTTCCGCCTGACAGATTCTTTACAGGCTGCATAAGCGAGCTGATTTTTATGGAAAGGCCGGCAACCAGTTTATTGCAGACATCCTTTTCCTGCTTCTTCTTAATTACAGCAAAGTGGGATAACCGGTCCAGAATGGCAAAGGATATGTTGTGCTCTATGCTCATTCCCATGATTACTCCCTGCTGTTTTCTGTCCTCCGGCAAAAGTGCAATGCTGTTTTTCAGGGCCACTGCAGGCGAGGTAATATGAATCCGCTTTCCCTTCAGCAGGATTTCGCCTTCCGAAATTTCATCCGCCCCATAAATTGCCCTGAGCAGTTCCGTCCTTCCGGCGCCTACTAAGCCTCCGATTCCAAGTATCTCCCCCTTTCTCAAAACCAGCGACACGTCCTTCAGCCTTCTGCTGCTGACATGGCTCACCTCCAGAATCCTCTCACCGCCGATGTCGCCCAAATCAGGAAATGTCTCTCCCATCTCCCTGCCTACCATATCGGCAATCAGCGACTCGCGGCTGGTCTCAGAAACCGGATGTGTGGATATATATTCCCCATCCCGAAAAACAGATACCCGGTCGCATATTTCAAAGATTTCCTCCATTCTGTGGGAAATATAGATGATGGTAATTCCTTTTTCCTTTAACTGCCTTACAATTGTATGGAGTGTCTCTGTCTCCTGTTCTGTCAGCGGTGCCGACGGCTCGTCCATGATAATCAATTTAGCATTTTTCGAGATAGCCTTCACGATTTCCACCAGCTGCTGCTGTGCAATTCCCAGTCTCTGTACACGGATTTTAGGATTAATGGCCATACCAATCTCTTCAAACATCTTCTTTGTATTTTTATTCATCTGTTCATAATCCAGAAGCCCCTGTTTCATGAGCTCGCAGCCAAAATAAATATTCTCACTTACAGACAGGAACGGTATCAGATTGAATTCCTGATAGATAGCCGTTATACCCGCGTCCAGTGCCAGGGCAGGAGTCAGGGCGCTGTATTCTTTTCCGTCAAACAGGATAATACCTTCGCTGGGAGCATGGGCGCCGGTAAGAATCTTGATAAAAGTACTCTTACCTGCCCCGTTTTCTCCCACCAGCGCATGCACCTCTCCCCTCCTGACAGAAAATTCAATATTATTAAGAGCCTTGATTCCCCCGAACCGCTTGGAAATCTTATGGACTTCCAGAATTATATCCGTATCATCAATTTGAGGCTTATCCCCTAACCGATTGTTCATTCATCCACTTCCTCCATCATTCCACGCACTTCATCAGGGCTAATTTCCAACCACATCTTTTTGCCAGACAGGCTCGTACCTTCTCTGGACCACTGCATCCTCCTGTTTTTCCGTTAAATATTTATACATCGCCTCAGCCAGGTCCTCTCCCGCCTCATACGGAAACAGGTTGCAGGATGACCTGTAAACGCTGTTCTCAGACTTCATTTTTTCTTTTCCCTCATCCGTGGCATCGCAGCCGCCAATATAAAAATGTTCCGGTATGTTCTGCATGGCTGAAACTGCCTCATATGCGCCGATTGCCGTAAAGTCATCGCAGGCACAAATTACATTTACCTCCGG
The DNA here is from genome assembly GCF_005845215.1 of Clostridium sp. 1001271st1 H5. GTDB lineage: Bacteria > Bacillota > Clostridia > Lachnospirales > Lachnospiraceae > Enterocloster. The sequence continues at coordinate 182,806 of NZ_SPHO01000008.1, read as the reverse complement.
CTTTGCCAGAAGGACAGACTCCGTTACCTTCATTCCCAGGTCCGTATTACTGGCGTTCTGCCTGGCCACCACCTCTGCCTCCGGGGCATTTTCCAGAATACCGTCATTTATGCCGTCTCCACGACGTATAACTGCCTCCACGTCATCCTGGGCAAGTATCAGCGCTTTTCCTTTTCCGTCCTGTTCCGCTTTAATCCACTCAGCCGCTGCATTGCCAATTGCATATCCAATATTATATTCATCCAGGGAACCGTCAATCTGCGCATTGCTGACAGGCTGCGCCTCTGCGGATACCACGATTCCCTTTTCCTTGGCCTGGTCCACCACTGTCTTCAGGGCATTCTCATCCAAAGGCGATATCATAATCCCGTCCACGTCACGCTGCACCGCATCCTCTACATAGGAAACCTGTGTGGCCACATCATACTTGGAATCCAATATCTGTGTCTTGATTCCCAGCTCTGCGCATTTTGACTGGAATCCGTCATAAACCTGAATAAAATATGGATTGGCACTGTCCTGCGTCACGTATACAAATTCCATGCCGGAGTCCGCCTTCTCATCCCCGCCGGATGCAGCGGCTGTATCCGTACTTTTCTGGTCTGTCTTTCCGCCTGCATCTGTTCCGGAAGCAGAGCACCCAGCCAGTGTCCCCATAAGTGAAAGAACCAATAACGTTGCTACCATTGTTTTTTTCATGAATATACCTCCTTCTTCGGCAGGAAAATGATTCGAAACGTTTCGATTTTCAGGTAAACATTAAGGTGTTTTATAAACACCTTAACTCTTTATCGTTTGACAGTATCTCTGATAATCAGTGATGGCTCCAGAATGACTGAGTCCGGAACAATGCCATACTGCAAAAGATTCATCAGATTATTGACTGCCAGCTTGCACATACGCTCAATAGGCTGACGCACGGTTGTCAATGGAATCTGGTTGATTGTAGCGTATATGACATCATCATAACCGCATACGGACAAATCCCTTGGAATTGATAATCCTTTGATTCTGGCCGCCTGCAGGACTGCGCAGGCCGTAAAATCACTGTTCGTCATGATTGCTTCCGGTCTTTCCTTTAATATCTCCATGGCCAGCTTCTGCACATCATCAAAATGATATGTACTTTCATAAACATTGGACTCGGTATACACCAGACCGGCCTCTTCCAATGCCATCTTATAACCGCTGATATATGTCTCGTCAACCCGTCTGTCGCCAACCAGCATCATGATATTATGGATATCCCGCTCAATCAGGTACTGCGTCATCAGATAGGACCCCTTTTTCAGATTGCACATAACAAAGGGCGCACTGCTTTGTTCATAGTAGGCTGCCAGGAACAGATACGGTATTCCATATTCGTCCAGCTTCTTCATATGTTCAACATCATTGACATAGGTCAGCTGCGGAACCCATATAACTCCGTCAACCTTTCTTGAAATAAATTCAGAAATATACTTTTTCTCATTGTTGCTGCTGTTTCCGGTAATTCCCAATATCAGGAAAAAGCCGTAACCTTCCACTTCTCTCCGGATGTATTCTGTAATCTCACTGTAAAAGCAGTTCCTAACATCCGGTATAAGCAGGCCAATCACCTTTGTCCCGGATGTTCTCAGATTTCGCGCAGCATTGTTGGGCTGGTATGACAGCTCCTCCACTGCATCCAATACCATCTTCCTGGTCTTGTCTGTAACCCCCTCTTTCCCATTAATGGCCAGGGATGCTGTTGATATGGAAACACCTGCTAGTCTGGCTACATCTTTGATTGTAGCTCTTTTTTCCATTCATTTTCCTCCTAGTTGCATAAAAACGTTTCGATAATTCAATTATATCACAATCTTTTTACTTGTCAACGGATAATATTGTACATTTTACACAAATTTTTTCCTTGTTATATTGGTCCAATCATGTTAAAATCAATAATTATATATTACAGAAGGGGGAACAAGCCATGATAAATGCAGAAAAATCGAAACGTTTAGACGGACAGCTCTATTATAACCAGGACCCTTTATTATTGGAAGAGCATCTGAATGTCCAGATGCTCCTTCATCAATATAATCATCTGTCTCCGGACAAACGCAAAAAACGCAGGAAACTCCTGAAACAAATCCTGGACCATCCGCCAAAGGATGCCTGCATAGAACAGCCATTTCACTGTGACTTTGGCTATAACATCCGCATTGGCAGCCATTTTTATTCCAATTATAATCTGACCATACTGGACTGCAATACGGTTACCATTGGACATCATTGCCTGATTGGCCCTAATGTCAGCATCATTACCGTGAACCATCCCCAGGACCGGAAGCTGCGTTCCAGGTCTTTGGAATATGCCAAACCCGTAAGCATCGGCAATGATGTGTGGATTGGATGCGGCGCCATCATCAATCCCGGTGTTTCCATCGGAGATAATGTAATCATAGGTTCTGGCAGCATTGTGACAAAGGATATACCATCCAATTCCCTGGCAGTAGGAAATCCCGCCAGAGTCATCCGGTCCCTTGAATAAAAGACAAGGGACCATGATGTCCTACTGTTCCTTAAACTGCACCGGCACCACATCCGGGGTCAACGGTTCCATCCGGTATTCCGGGAGCTGGTCAATCAGACCGTCCAGGCAAAGGGATGTGCTGTGGACCATATCGTGGGCCAGCAATACCACCTGCCGCCTCCCCAGAATGGTCTTTTTGGCATTGTCAACCAGTTCCTGGGGCTGTGATTTTTTAAGGGCGTCATCCAGACTGGCGTTCCAGTCAAAATAGATAAATCCCCGTGCATCCATCTCTGCTATGATTTCTTTGTATACCTTCTGGTTATAGCCGTTGATGCTGCCTCCCGGGAACCGGTAAAGGACCGGCCTTACTCCGGTCACTTCCAGGACAGCCCTGTAAGCTTCCTCAAAATCCGCCAGATAGCTGTCCCTGCTCTCATAAAGCGCCTTGTAATCATGGCGGTTGCAGTGGATTCCAATGGTATGTCCTTCTGCCACGATTCTCCTTGCCACATCCGGATGTTTCCTGACATTTTGTCCCACCACAAAAAAGGTTGCCTTTATGTTCCTGGCTTTCAGCACATCCAGCACCGCACTGGTATTTTCAGCGGAAGGGCCGTCGTCAAAGGTGAGGTACATAATCCTGGGTTTAAAATACAAATCAATGCCTTTGGCAATTCCCCCGGCCAGTTTTTCCTGGTACTCCGGGTCTGTCAGGCACTGCCTCTCCCGGGCATTGGACAGGAAACCCGTCTCAATGAGGCAGGAGGGAATGGATGTCTGGCTGGTAACTGTAAATTCCGCATCCCCTCTCAGTTCCCGCGCCTCGGCCCCTGTACTGCCCACTGCTTCCTTATGGATTAGTGCGGCTAAACGCCTGCTGTCTCCGGCACTGGCCCGGGCTCCATCTCCGGAACTGGCACTGCCTTGGGTTTCGTCCCCGGCACCGCCCGCCTCTGAATACCAGGTTTCAATTCCCCTGATATCCGTGTCCTCCCAGGTATTCTGATGAATGCTTACATAAGCGCCGGCCCGGACTTTATGGGCCGCCTCCACCCGCTGTTCTTTTGAATGATACGTATCATCCTCCCTCACCATCATCACCGTATATCCCATATCCTCCAGCTTTGTCTTCAGCCGTTTTGCAATTGCCAGGTTGATATCCTTTTCCATTACGCCTTCCTGGCTGGCCCCTTCATCCTCTCCGCCGTGTCCTGCATCCACGGCAATGACAGGCGGACCTGCATATTCTGTATTCCCACGATACAAAATAGAACACAGTGCTTCCCCCTCTCCTTTGATTGACGTCTGCAGCCTGGCTGTCTCGTCCAATATGCGGTAAAAGGCAGTTTTCTCAGTATGGACGCCTGGCAGAAACTGTCCATTCCCGGACTCCCGATTTTCCGGTATGACCATGGCCATCACTGCCATGGTCATGCATACACCTGCCGCCAACTCTGCTGCCGCCAGGAAAAACGCCCTTCTCCTGGCCCTTCTCCTGGCCTGTTTTCTGCGCTCCGTCTGCCTCACGGACACGCTCCGTCTTCCAGACACAGCCCGTTCTTCAGCCTCCATCTGCCCGCCGTAATCCAGCGGTCTTATCCCTCTTCTGTCCATGATGCCTGTCCTTTTCACGTAAAAAGCTCTTGTGTACTGCAATAAGCTTACACAAGAGCGGCATCAAATTATCATCATTTTTGCATCAAAGTTGCATCATCTGGAAATTTTCAGAAACAATTCATTGATTCCCTCATAAAAGCCAACCGTCACAATGGTTTCTTCCTCCTTCCCTTCGCTGAATACGTACTTTTTGAAACAGGGGGTTGCCTCCATCAATGGGTTCTGGTCCTGGTAGGGCACCGGTTTTTCCAGGCCCATATAAGAGCTCCATGCATCCACTATCTGCTCAGGGTCCATGTCCTCCCACAGCCTGTGCGTTCTGGCATAAAATTCATATATCTTACCGTTATCCCCATCAATATAGGCATCCATAAGGCGGTTTTCCTTGTCTGTATTCTTCTGGCTGTTCAGAAGGCTCAGTTTCCAGACCGCCACATTATTCCTGGGCTCCAGCACGTCGATGGCTGAATACAGGACAGCGTCATACTCCTCTTCGGCCACAGGCCTTACGGATTCAGGCAGAATTCCCAATGCCTTCAGTTCCTCCAGCCCCTGGTTGCAGGTCGCATAAATCTGTGAATCCGTGATTTCCTGGCCGGAAGGCCCTCTGTGATTCATCACAAATGCATAGGCTCCCTCCAAATCCTCATACTCCGCCTCACCGCTTTTTCCGGGCCTTACAGCCTGTCCTGTTTCAGGAATGGTCTGGCTGCCCAGGCCCTCCGACAATATATGGAGCTTTTCAGCTGCGCTTAATGTATAGCGGTATCCCTCCCCTTCCGTATCTGCTGTCATGGCATGTATCTGCCCAAGCATGGTCCGGTCCTTGTATCTGGTCAGCATCTCAGGACCGCAGATGGACAGGGCCATAATCAAGCCTGCAAACAACAGGAATAACAGGTTGGCTGCCATTCTTCTCATGATTGGTCCTCCTTCCAGAGGGGCAGGGTAAAACTCATGGTGGTTCCCTTCCCCAGCGCGCTCCTGACATTCAGACGGCTCCCATGAAGCTCCAGTATCTCCGCGCACAACGCCAGCCCCAGTCCTGCCCCGTTGCGGCTTCTGGACCTGGACTTGTCAACCATGTAAAATGCTTTGGTAATCTTGTGCTGTTCCGCTTCCGGTATGCCCACTCCGTGGTCCTTTACTTCAAAACAGTACCCGTCCTTCAGCAGATGGCCGTAGACCTCAATAAGGCCGTCCTCATCGGAAGCCTTGCATGCATTGTCCAGAAGGTTCATAAGAACGGATTTAATCAGATTGGCTTCTGCCTTCATTATGCCGTCGTCATAGTTGAAGTATATCTTCATGCTCTTGTTAATCACATACATGTCATACAGGTACAGGAACAGGGATTCAGCGGATACCATGGTAAATTCCACTTCTCCCCTCCTGGTAACCATGATGTCCAGCAGGCGGAAGGACATGGCTTCCAGGCGTTTGCCTTCCGTGTAAATATAATTGGCCGACATGAACTGTTTTTCTTCATCCAGCCTGCGGGAGCGCAGGGCATCCGCATAACCGATAATGGAAGTCAGCGGCGTCTTAAGTTCATGGGCAAATGCCGCCACAAAATCCTCTCTGGCCTGAATCTCATCCTCCAGCTGGTTGATATTGTCCTCCAGGGCATTGGCCATCCGGTTAAAATCCGTTGTGAGCTGTCCCAGCTCATCGCTGCTGACTTTTCTTGCCCTGTGGTGGTAATCCCCGGATGCCATACGTTTGGTAGCCCTGGTCAGAAGGCGGATTGGCCTGGTCAGAAAGGAGGCAATGAGATACATGACAGCCGTACCGCACAGCAGCATGGCAACCGTCACCCTTCGGTAAACAGAAAAACCCAGGGACCTGTCCCGAAACACCTCGGACACGTCCTTCATCGTCTCCAGATACAGCACACGGTCCAGGGCATTGACAGCCGTGCCTGTCTGTATGTAATATGCTCCCTCCTGTTCTATGACCCTGTATGTCCTGGTTTGCTGGCCAGTCTGGTCCAGCAGCCCATCCCCCCCGTCAAACCCGGGGCTGGCATAGAGCACCTGCTTCTGCTCATCGCAAAGCCGCAGCAGCCGGCTGGAGCTTTTGCCTCCTGACTCCAGGTTGGAGGCTATCTGGCTCACCGTGGTATCCTGGAGCACATCGTATTTGGCAGGCACATTGAGGGCAGCTGTCTCAAACGCAAAGCGCAGTATGCTGCTCTCATCCAGGGCCTGGCTTACTTCCCGGTCCATGGAGGTCTGAAACACGTAATTGACAAAATAAAATCCGCTGAACCCAAATCCCAGGGCCATGACAATCATGGTCCACAGCAGGAGTTTGAACGAAAATTTCATTGAGCTACCTCTAGGCGGTATCCCACCTTGTATACTGCCACCAGATTATTTTCCCATCCCAGCTTCCTTCTCAGGCGCTGTACATGCAGGTCCAGGGTGCGGCTGTCCCCGGAATACTCCCCTTCCCAGACCTTTTCATACAGGGTTTCCCTGAAAAGGGCTACATTTTTATTCTGTATAAAAAGCACCAGAAGACCGAACTCCTTGTTGGTCAGTTCCACGTTCCGGCCTGCCCTGGTGACCCTGCGTGCCTCCACGTCCACGGTCACATCGCCGGCCGTAAGCAGACGTTCCGTCTTATTGTACCTGCGGAGCACCGCCTCCACCCTGGCCACCAGCTCCACCACGTCAAAGGGCTTTACCAGATAGTCGTCCGCGCCCAAACGCAGTCCCTTTACCCGGTCCTTCACCTCATGCCTGGCAGTGATAAAAATCACCGGTATATCCATGGGACGGATGTAGCCCATGATATCGTACCCATCCACCCCCGGCAGCATGATGTCCAGCAGAATCAGGTCAAAGAACTGAGTCTCTATGAGCCGGAGGGCCTCCACCCCGTCCTGGACAGCCGTGCACTGGTAACCGCTGGCCGACAAGTTTAAATCAATCAAATCACAAATCGGTTTTTCATCATCTACAATCAGTACCTTTATCATGGTTTTGACCTCCACCCCCAATATGCGCGGGCCCTGGCTGTCAAATCCTCCAGGGTACCGCCTTCCTCCAGCTTAAGTGTCTGCTTAATGTCCGTATCTTCAAAAAATCCGCCGGTCCGCTGATAGTAAATGGAATAGTTTCCCTCCACCACCGGCTCACCGCTGCTTCCCTCGTAGCTGTAATCAGCCAGTATGACAATGTCCTTCAGTCCGTCCCCGTCTATGTCCTGACAGGTAATGCCCTTTAAGGCATAGAGATGTTCATATTCTCCCATGGGCTGGAAGCTCCACACGATATAGCCCTGTTCATTTACCAGGTACAGCATGAATACCGTGTACTCCGCCATCCGGTAGGTGCCCGGGACAACAGAGAGACGGCCAAACTTTTCAAACCGGATGGAACGGCTCTGCTCCGCAATAACCGTCATCCCATGGGACAGAAGCTCCTCATTGGTCGTGGCTGTATAAAGAAACTCCGTGGAATATCCGTCCCGGATAAAGGATGTAATGAAATGGATGCTCTTGTTCATGCCGAAACGGTTCATCTTTTCAGAGAGTCTGTAATCCCTGTAAAAACCGCCGTCTTTCTGAAACAGCACATCCCCCACCTTGTAGGGCTTTGCCTGTGCACCGGCGCTCTCATTGACGCAGGCGGTTATAAGCACAATATCCGCCCATCCGTCCCCGTCCATATCCTGAAAGGACACGGCTGCCACCCGGCTGTCAGGCTGTCTGAGCTGCCCCCTTATCTGGTTGTTGGTCTCCAGCTGGTCTGTCTTATACGCCACGCTCCCGTCCGCCCTGGCAAAGAAAAGCGCCAGCCGGTTGGACTCCCGGTCAAAGGCGGGTATGAAGGACACCTCCCCCTCGCCTCTCATGGTCATAGGGAATACCTGGCCGTCCGCCACCTCAAACCCTTCTGATGCAATATCCCCTGTCCGGCCAACCCGGTCCAGCCGCTGCCTGTACTCGCTGTATGAACGGGAAACAGCCTGGGAATCCCGGGCGCCCAAGGACGCCCCGGGAAAACCCAGGCATAAGGAAACTGTGATGGTCAGGAACAGGAAAGCCCGGAAAGACAGGGCAGGATACATTTGATTCATCAATGGCATGCACCAGCTTTTCTTAATGTACTATTCCGATTATACCAAATAAAGGGGGGAATTCAAATATATTCAAGGCCTGCCTGATAAAATATTTTCGGTCCGGCAATATCTTTCGGTACCATGTCCTCTCTTACCGCTGTTCTTATCATCCTCACTATTTAACCACGGTCAGCATCATCTTAAAACGTGTTACCGCCTTAACCGCATGAGGGACTCCTGCCGGCATCACAACAGCCTGTCCTCCCATCACATGATGGGGCTTTCCGTCTATGGTAATCAGTGCTTCCCCTTCCAGTACAAAGGCCATTGCATCTCCTGGCGCTGCATGGGTGCTGATTCCTTCTCCCGCGTCAAAGGCAAACAGGGTGATACCCACGCCGGACTCCTGTGCCAGGGTCAGGCTTACTACCTTTCCGGGGTCATATTCCACCTTCCGCGCCACTTCAAAGGGTACTGCATGTTCCAGATTCTTAATCCGTTTTTCCATCTTGGTTCCTCCAGGTTTTATGATATACTTCGTAATCAGCCTCCTGATACGTTACTGCTTTGCCGTGATTTGCAGGAGCTTGAAGGGAATCTCCCCTCTCAGGGAATGGAGCGCCCCTGCGGGAACCATAAAGACCTGTCCCTGTTCCATCCGGTGTTTTGCAGAACCTATCTTCAGGGTCATCTTCCCCTCTGCCAGCAGATACATGGTGTCTCCTGGATAATGTTCCTCGCTGACGCCTTCCCCGCCGTCAAATGCCAGCAGGGTCATCTGCACATCCCCGCTCTGGTACAGGCTCATGCTGACCACCTGGCCCGGACGGCACTGAATCAGCTCTGCCAGGTTTTCCGGGCTTTCCGTGGGTAAATGTCTTAAAAATTCCATATAAGACTCCTTTCTTCCGGTGATAGCGTCAGTATAAACCTTTTTTATGAATCTTGCAGTTGTTGTGCCAACATTTTTATTTTTTAATCCTTTCATCCCCCAGGCTGATTACACACTCCAATATACAGCGGCGCTCCCTGGTACACTGTCACCGCATATAAAAAAGGCCTGTCCAGGTTCATCTGTACCGCTGTCTCTCCTGAATACAATCCGGCGAATCCGGCTTCTCCGTTCTCTGAAAACGGACCCACGCCTTTTTCATTGACGCTGAACCTGGTGGATTGGAGCACACCGGAAAGGAAAAATGGGTCACCTGTAAGACCTGTAAAATCCGCCCGGCCTGCATCAAATGCATCGGTCAGCCCCAGACCGGCCAGTACAGGTCCCAGGTCCGCTGTGGTGGATGTCTGGAATACAGGCAGCTTCCACTCAATACCGCCATAGGATTCAAGCTCATCTATACGGCCAAACATTTCCCTAGCAGACGTTTCCTCAGACAGCAGCTCCTGGATTGTCACTCCCTGGTCCGGCAGGACAAATATCATGGAGGCGTTATCCGTAAGGGAGAGGGAGGCGCGAAGAAAACCCTGTCCCCGGTAATATGTGCCGTTCCACCGTCCTGTCATATACCGGCAGGACATATCCTGTCCGCCGGCAAGACGGAACACATCCGTTATATTGTCCTCAGCCCTGAACCCGCCTGTCCACTGGGCATGGTAATTCACTGCGTTCACAAGCTTCATGGTTTCGCCGGACGCAGATGACATGTCCATGGATATGGCCTGGTCTGTCTGCCATCCAATCCACTGCCTCACAATGGCAGGCAGGTCCTGGTTCCCAAAGTCCACCCGGAAAACAGATGCATAATACTGGCTTTCCGATGTTCTCTTAAAAGAGCCGTTCAGCGGCTCCCCCTCCTTCAGCCACATGGAGTTCACCAGCTTCAGTTTTGTCTTTTCATTGTTCCGGAACATCTGGCGGTACAGGCGGCCGCAGGAAGCTGCCAGGTCTGCCGGAGGGAGGGCTGTGTCCGGCGTCCGGCTGCCGCTGCCCATAAGCGCCAGCATCTGCGCCCTGGTGTTTCCCCCGGCTCCTTCCGATGCCTGCGCCAGAGCATAGTACAGGCTTACCGGTGAAAAATTCATGTTTTCCCGGCTGTCCCGCAGCAGCGGCAGGAACACCTTATAAGAAAACCCGGATATACCATCTGTAAAGTCCGGATTCACCGTGTTATTCTGCGCCACGGCGCGCATACTGCCTAAATCGTTGTAAGGTATGGGGTCCGGGTCCCTGGAACCGGATTCACACTGGCAGCCTTCCCCGGATACACCGTTAAAAGGCGCAGCAAAGGCCGCAGGACTTCCTGCTGCCAATACGGATACGGCAGTGGCCAGGACGCCTGCGGCGGCAATGGATATTATAGTCCGTTTCATAATTCATTCCCCCTGTAATGACTGGAAAACCAGAACCATTTGCATCTGATTTTATTGTACCAGATTATTGCCAGGAAGATGTTTCTATTTTCTTACTTTATATGGTCGTTCTCCGCTACCACAGTGAAAACTCCTTATGGCCCCAGGTTCCGTCAATCCGGTTCCAGCCTTTTAAGAGCTCCTCATTTTCTTCATAGACCCACTGTCCGTTTTCCTCCTGAATCCACTCCCCTGCCCAGGCCGGAAATGTACAGCCCAGTATAGATGCCATGGCTGCAAAAGCAGCTAATCTGTGTCTTATTTTCATCTGATTCCGCCTCCTGTCCCGGAACAAATCTTAAAGTTTCTTCCTAATCCTTAACCTGCTTCCTCAAAATTCCCTGTATACAGCTGATAATATTTCCCCCTCCTTCCAATGAGCTCATCATGGGACCCCCGCTCAATGATTCTTCCCTGTTCCATGACCATGATACAGTCTGAATTGCGTATAGTGGACAGCCTGTGGGCAATGACGAAGGTGGTCCGTCCTTTCATCAGGGCATCCATACCGGCCTGCACCAGGGATTCCGTCCTGGTATCTATGGATGAGGTGGCCTCGTCGAGAATCAGTACAGGCGGGTCTGCCACAGCTGCCCTGGCTATGGCCAGAAGCTGCCTCTGTCCCTGGCTCAGACTGCCTCCATCCCCTGTAAGGACAGTTTCATAGCCATCCGGCAGACGGTTTATGAAGCTGTCTGCATTGGCCAGTTTGGCCGCATTGATGCATTCCTCATCTGTGGCATCCAGTTTTCCGTAGCGGATATTGTCCATGACAGTCCCTGTGAACAGATGTGTGTCCTGGAGCACGATGCCAAGGGAACGCCGGAGGGCTGGTTTCTTTATTTTATTGATATTGATTCCGTCATAGCGGATTTTGCCGTCCTGTATGTCATAAAAACGGTTAATCAGGTTGGTGATGGTGGTCTTGCCCGCTCCGGTGGAACCTACAAAAGCAATCTTCTGGCCGGGTTCGGCAAACATCTTAATATCGTGGAGCACCATCTTGGATTGGTCATAGCCAAAATCCACGCCGTCAAAGACAATGCCGCCTTCCATTTTCTTATAGGTGACGGTCCCCTCCGCCTTATGGGGATGCTTCCAGGCCCAGACACCGGTGCGCTCTTTTGTCTCTTCCAGGGTGCCGTCCTCCTGTTCCCGGACATTCACGAATTCCACATAGCCCTGGTCCTCCTCCGGCTTCTCGTCCAGAAGCTCAAACACTCTTGCGGCGCCTGCCGCAGCCATGACCACGGAATTCATCTGCTGGCTGATTTGGGTAATGGGCTGGGTGAAATTTTTATTGAGTCCCACAAATGCAATAATGGTGCCAATGGTAATTCCGCCTATACCGTTTAATGCCAGGATTCCGCCTGCTACCGCGCACAGTACATAGCTCAGGTTGCCGATATTGGCATTGACCGGCATAAGGAGATTGGCATACCGGTTGGCTTTATCCGCATTGTCCCGGAGCCGTTCATTCAGCACTTCAAAATCCTGTTTTGCCTGTTCCTCATGACAGAATACCTTCACCACCTTCTGTCCGTCCATCATTTCCTCTATATATCCGTCCACCTCTCCCAGGGCGCTCTGCTGTTTCCCGAAATGGGAGGCAGACCTGCCTGACAGACATTTGGTGGCAAACAGCATGACACAGGCCATGGCAAAGGTAAGTATGGACAGGGGTACATTTAAAACCAGCATGGAGACAGCGGTGGCCACCAGGGTGACCGCTGAATTGGCCACCTGGGGAACACTCTGGCTCATAAGCTGCCGCAGGGTATCCACATCATTGGTATACACCGACATGATGTCGCCGTGGGCATGGGTGTCAAAATACCTGATGGGCAGGGATTCCATCCTGGTAAACAATTCCACTCTCAGCCGCCTCATAGTACCCTGGCTTACCGTAACCATAATTCTGTTATATGCATAGGCTGCCAGGATACCTATGAGATATAGGGCTGCCAGCTTGCACAGCGCCCCTGCCAGAGATGAAAAATCAGGTGACGGATTTCCCATTGACACCTGCTCCAGCAGGGGCTGGATATAATCATCCACCAGGGATTGTATGAACACCATACCCTTCAGGGTGGCTGCCGCGGACAGTATGATGCATGCCAGCACCCCAGTTACTGCAAATTTATAGTTGGCAGCCATGTACCGGATGACACGGCCCAGAACCCGGATGGATTCCCTGGTTTCCCTGTCTTGCTCCTGTTTCCCGGGCTGCTTTTGCCTGCCGCTCTGTACCTGCCTGCCGGGCCGCTCATGCCTGCCGCTCTGTCTTTTTCCCATCATGCAACACTCTCCCTTCCTGCCTTTTCTGTCCGGGCCTGGTCAAAGTCTCCGCCGCCCCTGCTCTGTGACTCGTAAATCTCGCGGTATATCTCATTGGACCTGACCAGCTGGTCGTGGGTTCCGTATCCGTTTATACGCCCATCCTCCATCACCAGTATGTGGTCCGCATGCTGCACGCTGGATATGCGCTGGGCAATGATGATTTTTGTGGTTCCCGGTATTGCCGCTGCAAAGGCTTCCCTGATTCTGGCATCTGTAGCCGTATCCACTGCGCTGGTGGAATCGTCCAGAATAAGTATCCTTGGTTTCTTTAACAGCGCCCTGGCAATACACAGTCTCTGCTTCTGGCCTCCTGACACATTGGTACCGCCCCGTTCAAGAAAGGTGCCGTACCCGTCGGGAAGACATTCTATGAATTCGTCAGCACAGGCCGCACGGCAGGCTGCACGGCATTCTTCCTCTGTGGCATCCGGATTTCCCCACCGCAGGTTCTCCAAAATTGTGCCGGAAAACAGGACATTTTTCTGCAGCACCACTGCCACGGAGTCCCTGAGCGCATCCAAATCATATTCCCGCACATCCCTGCCTCCCACGCACACACTGCCGCTGTCCACGTCATAGAGGCGGCTAATCAGATTCACCAGGCTGGACTTGCCGCTTCCTGTGCCTCCTATGACGCCCACTGTCTCGCCGGACCGGATATGGAGGTCAATATTTGACAGAGCCTGCCTGCCACTGCCTTTATCTCCCCATGTATCTCTGTCTTTCCCACTGCCGTCCTTATCCGTGCATTCAACTTCCGTACTGCCCTTCCCGTAAGAAAAGCATACATTGTTAAAATCAACGCTTCCGCCCGTCACATCCATGACAGGACGCTCCGGGTTTCGGATGCCGGGCTCCTCCTTAAATACTTCCTCAATCCTCCTTATACTGGCAGCGCTCATGGTAATCATGACAAATATCATGGACAGCATCATGAGGGACATCATGATTGACATGATATAGCTGAACAGGGAGGTCAGTTCGCCGCTGCTCATGGTGCCGCTCACGATGAACTGGGCCCCAAACCAGGATACGGCCAGAATACAGGCGTAAACCACCAGCATCATGGCAGGATTGTTAAATGCCAGGGTACCCTCTGCCTTTACAAACAAAGAGCAGAGGTGCTCTGCTGCCCCGGTGAATTTCCGGTTCTCGTAATCCTCCCGCACATAAGCCTTTACCACGCGGATGCCGGATACATTTTCCTGTACCCCTGCATTCAGGTCGTCATATTTAGTGAAAACAACGTCAAATATCTTTCTGGCCGCCATCATGATGACTCCCAGGATACAGGCCAGAAACAGGATGGCTCCCAGGAAAATCATGCTTAACCGGGGGCTAATCATGAAAGACATTGCCATGCTGCATACCAGCATAAGGGGCGCCCTGACAGCCACCCGGATAACCATCTGGTACGCATTCTGGATATTGGTTACATCCGTGGTCATACGGGTCACCAGACCTGCCGTGCTGAACTTATCAATGTTTGCAAAGGAAAATGTCTGTACCTTGTCATAAATTCCCTTTCTCAGATTACAGGCCAGACCGGAAGATGCGCTGGCCGCGTACTTTCCCGCCATTGCCCCGGATATCAGGCTGATAAAGGCCATGACAATCATGATTCCTCCATAGGTATATACTTTTTTCATGTTTCCTTCCTGGATTCCCTCATCAATAATCAGCGCGGTGATAAAGGGAAGCATAACCTCCATGATTACCTCCAGCGCGGTAAAGAGAGGGGTCAGAATGGTATCCTTTTTATACTGTTTAAGCTGCGCTAAAATAGTCCTCATATTCTGTCTCCTTGTATTCTGTTTCCTTATTTTTCAGGTTCTGCAACTATCTGTGCCATCAGCCGTAAATGTTCCTGCATGCTCTCAGATTTCTGTCCATCTGCCTGAAACAGGACCTGAGGGTCTGTTCATCCCGGGGCGTGATTCCATTAAGCACCCTGTGCTCCATTTCCAGCATTCTCAAATCCAGAGCCTCCTTCAGAAGTCTTGCCCTGGGGGTGACAAGGATGATTTTCTGCCTGTCATCCTTTGGTCCCGGCCTGAATTCAATGTATCCCTTTTCCCTGAGCCTTTTTAAAAGACCGGAAACCGTGGGCCTTGCCACTCCCAGTATCCTGTGGATATTGGTGGAACAGAGTGTGCCGTCAGGGTACTCCAGGATAAACAAAAGGACGGCTCCCTGGGCGGCAGTGAGCCCCATATCCTCATACACGCGGTTCATCAGGAGTTCCGCATCCATATTCAGCTTTTTCAAAACCCAGAGCAGTTGTTCATCCGGTTCCCACATGATATCACCTCATTCTGTCTGCCGGTACGGCCGTACACAAGAATAGTTAACTAGCTAATAATTAGCTTCCTATATTTATACATCATTTTTTGTTGAATGTGAAATTCAAATATGTTATAATCTATAAAATTCTTTTATTGTTTGCTATTAGTATTCTTTTTAGTGCAAACAGGCCAACACCAGATTTAAGGGGATTCACAAGAAATTATAAGGACATTCGGAAGGAGATTCTTATGAATACAGTGCAGTTAGAATGTTTTCTGGCCGTAGCGGAATATCTGAATTTTTCCAGGGCAGCTGAATTTTTAAAAATTACACAGCCGGCTGTGAGCCATCAGATTACATCCCTGGAGGACGAGCTGGGCATCAGGCTCTTTGTCCGTACCAGCAAAAATGTAAACCTGACCGAAGCCGGGCTCATGTTCATGGAGGACGCATCCAGCATTCTTAAGATTGCTTCCGGCGCCAAGAAACGGCTGGGCATGGGAATCGGTGATTTTCTGTCCCTGACCGTGGGATGCCATAACCAGTCGGAGCTGGACCTTCTGCCTCCTGTCATACACAGGCTGGCGGGACAGTTTCCCACTCTTCATCCTTCTGTGAAGCTGATTCCTTTTAAGTCCATGGCCAACCTTCTGGAGGAAGAACGCATCCATGTCATGTTCGGTTTCCGGCAGGACGACCAGAAGAAATCCATCGGCATATTCCATGAACTGGCCCGGACACCGATGGCCTGTGTGTGCAGTACCGCACATCCTTACGCCGGACGCGCCTCCCTGAACGTGAAGGAGCTCAAAGGCCCCATGGTCCTGGGGGAGCCCCACAGGCTGCCTCAGTCCGTGCTCCAGTCCCAAATCCGCGTGTCATCCTCCTCCTGCCATCCTTCGGAGCTTTTCTTCGTGGATACCTATGAAAGCATACTGGCTATGGTAAGGGCAGGCCTTGGATACACCCTTCTCCCCTTCTATCCGGGCAGCGATAAAAAGGGACTCTGCTATATCCCGGTAACAGACATACCTCCCCTTGTGTTCGGGCTGTATCACAAGGGAATACATGGAAATGTAATACTGAAAGAGTTCATCCGGCTGCTGGATGAAGCTTTTGTTTAAATGTATCCGTAATGTCTTCCCGGTCCTGGGTGCCGGTCAGATACGCCTGGACGTAAAACAGAAGGAAAGACTGGCACAAATCCTGGAACACGTCAAAGGACTCCCTGCCCAAATCCTTGATTTCCTGATTGGTGCAGTTGTCATACATCCAGTTCTTATACATCTGCATCCAGTCCTTTCCCGGATATGTATGGATGCTTCCTCCTGCACAGAGGCGGAACAGATTGCAGGACTCCTTAATCAACGCCGCAAAAATAAAACAAAGGCAGCACAGCTCTTAAACATGAGCCGTTCTACCTTATGGCGGAAAATAAAGAAATATGGTCTGGAATGGTAAGACGGATACGAACCGGAGCGGTTTCACACCGTCCCATACTCCACGGTCCGTCCTTTCCTGTTCTCCTTGGCCTCATACAGGGCAATGTCCGCGCACCTTACCAGTTCCTCAAACGTACAAAGTTCCTCCCCATACCAGGCAATGCCTGACGAAATATGAATCTCCAGCTGTACTCCGTCAGGCAGCACGGCCGGATGGTTATCCAGGATATCGTAGAAATCCTTTAATTGTTTTCTGACCGCATCCCTGTTCTCATAACCGAACAAAAGCATGAAAAACTCATCCCCGGAACGCCTGCCTACAATGGCATGTTCCTCCGGTATCTGTTTCATACACACCGCGGTCTCCCTGATATAGATATCGCCGCTCTCATGGCCGTGTGTGTCGTTGACTGACTTAAGGCCGTCTAAATCCAGCATGACCATGGCTGCAGTCCCCAGTCTCCCGGGGCCAGCATGGTCTGTCCTCTCCCCGGTACGGCCGGACATCTCCCCGGCACGGCCGGACATGGCCCCGGCCTGGGCCAGCATGGCTTCTGCCTCCCGCTGGAAAGCTGCCCGGCTGTAAATCCGGGTCAGGCTGTCATGGTCCCTCTCATATTGCATCCGCTGTTTTTTCATCATGTCCCCGGTCACATCCTCAATGATTCCCAGAGAATGGCCGTGGCGCAGGGACAGGGTAATCCGCATCCATCGCTCTGTTTTCCCGCTGATTCTGTAGATTCCGTTTTCCTCGGGCACCGGACGTTTCTGCATATCCCTCAGCCTGGAGAGAAATACCTCCTCATCCACATACAGATGGTCCTCGTCCTCATGGGGAAGCTCCATAAGGGAAAATATCTGTTTAGTGACCTGGACCCCATATCCGCCCGGACTGTACTCAAAGGCTCCTATGGGAAGGCCCAGAAGGTCCATGATTTCAGACATCTTAAGAGTGTTATCCAGCAGGTTCTGATTGGATATCTCCACGGCACTGGACAGCAGGTCCAACTCCTCAATCCCGGTCCTCTCCAGTCTTATCTTTCTGGTATAGTCAAAATCCCTTACCTTGGCTGCCAGCTTTGCAACAGGGTCCGTGATTTTACGGCTGATGAATCCGGCGGCCCCTGCTCCCAGCAGCAGGGATGCCATCAGGGTAACTGCAAATATATTTATGATTCTGTGGAGGAAACCAAACAGGGCGTCCCCTCTCATCAACCCCAGAACCACCCAGTTTCCGCTGTCATAGGGAACATTCTTTGTTCCGTACAGGTCCAGGCTCTTAATGCAGCCATATATCTTTTCCCCTGTAAGATTTGACACCTGACAGACGGAATACTTGTCATCCTCTGCTTTTATCCTAAACAACGGCTCATTCCCAAAAAGCCGGTTCTGGTATTCTCCCTTCTTAACCAGCGGCAGCAGCTCCTGCGGGTTTTCCTGTTTCGCGGCAATCATATACCCCGGAGAATCCTGGGCAGACAGCTCATTGGCAGGCAGCAGTTTCCTGATATATTCCAGGGATATCTCCACTCCCACCACGCCGTGGACCTGGCCGCTGCGGTCAAAAAGAGGCACGGTGTAAGTTATGACAGGCACATCCTCCGGCGTCATGCAGAAAGGCTGGCTCCAATATCCCAGCTTCTTATAATCCTGGGACTGGCCGGCTGCCTGATACGGCATCTCAAAAAACTTCCTGTTCCCGTCATTCAGCGACAGCCCGTAATGCCACACGCTGTCCAGCGGAATCCGGTACTTCCTGGAAACCTCCGCCGGTCCCATGACCTGGAACAAATCACTGTTGTCCGCGCTGTATGTTTCCGGGTCATAGTCCCTGAAATAGAGCGCCGGCAGGCTTTTGCCCTGTCCCGGTCCATTCAGAATCAGAAACGTGCCCGTGGTACCGCTGACATGCAGCATGGATATTAAGGTATCTGCGGAACCGGTTAAAAATGCTTCTGCATCCGTTCTCCCCTCCCCATAACCGGCATCGGACAGCTGGTCGGACAATTCCTGGACATAGGGATGAATGTTGGTCCACCGGTTGTCAATCTGGTCCTGGATGGAACTGGCTCTGAGTGTCACGGTAGAGGCAAAGGACTGGTATGCCGTGTCCCTGGCCTGCTTCAATATACCGCCTGCTATGAGCATCCCCAGTACCAGCAGGGACTGGAGAATCACCAGCCCCGCAGTAAAGGCAGAGCATTTGGATGCAATGGACTGCTTTTTATTCATATTCCTCATCAGCTCCCTAATAGTTTGGCGGCATGTTCCTGCCAGCCCTTATACCATGTCTGGAAATGGGCCTCATTCGTGACCTGGTCCAGGGCCTCTTTCTTTGTAAGACCTTCCTTCATCTTATCCTCAGCTTCCAGACGGGCATTGTTCACGGTTGTCTCCATATATTCACCGTAAAACTGCCTCATCTCATAGCTCCCCTCAAACGGAGGGTTGGAATAAAAGCGGTACTCTGACAGCATTTGCATTGTGGCTTCAGCGGACTGGCTTACCGTGGAATTATACTCCGGCGAACCGGAATAAGCTTCCATGGCCTTGGCATACCCCTGATTCAGGGAGCTGTTCTCCACCGGCAGATAACCGCTGTTTACGGCAAAATCCAGATTCTATTCCTCCTGGGCAAGCCATTTCAAAAAGACGGCCGACGCATATTCGTGGGTGCTGTCGCTCTGTGCAACGGAAAATCCCGCCCCCTGGACCATGGCGCATAATTCCCCGCCCCTGAAACAGGGATATGGAAGAACACTGCTCTCAATCCGGTATATTTCATTTTGATTCAGGGTCACTTCCTTCGGAAAATAGACCGCGCCTGCGCTGGAGCCTATATAAGCCAGTATATCCCCTGTCTTTTCGTCATCAGAACGGAATTTACCCAGATTTGCATAATAACCTTTTACATAGGGCACATACAATTCATCCCATAAAAGCCTGGCCAGGTCCTGGTCAAATGAAAAGGTTACCCGGCCGTCGTGAAACTCATAAATATCATTTCCCGTCTGCACGGACGCAACAATGATATAGTTTGCCAGGCTGTCGATTCCCAGAAATGCCTTGCCTCCTGACCACTCATAATAGGTACCGGCTGTCTCAGCCACGCCCTCCCAGGTGGACAGTCCCTCCAAATCCGCTCCTGTCTCCCCTGCAAACTTATCCCAGTCCGTCTTATTTAAGTACAGATTTTCCGTGGACCGCACAACAGGAAGAATCTTAAGTCCCTGATTTCCGCCAAAGCTGCAATCCTGGAGAAAATCCTCCCGGTATACCTTCAGCTCATCCTCTGTAAAATATTGGTTCAAATCCACAAGCTTGCCCAATACATCAATGCGGTAGGCATTTTCCGGATACGCGGCAAACAGATTGGGCATGGAGTCAGCTCCCAGCCTTCCGCTGGCTGAATTATATGTCTCCTCTGCCAGCTGGTTCACATCCCCGTGGCTGACACTGTCCACAATGATTCCCTTTTCCATGCCCACTGTTTCATTGAACCTGGACACCAGGCTGTCAAAGGCCTGCTTTGTCTGCCCGTTATAATAATTCCACACCGTTATCATCACAGGCTGCCTGGGGTCCAGCTGGTACCTGGCATCCTCGCTGCGGGAACAGCCGCCCGTCATAACCAGCATCAGGACCGCCGCTGCCGCCCATGCAAGCATGACTCTCTTCCTTTTTTTCATATGAAACCTCCCGTTTCAGGCATGCAGGGCATTTACGGTTCCCTGTGTGCTGAGATTGTATTTATCCTGCACATCTGCTGTTTTTTTCCATTATACAGCATACCGGTTCAAATGCAAAGAAATATAACTGCAGTTATTTTGGGAGGCAATGTGGTGTTCAAAACACAAAAATCCTTCTGATTGACGCTCCAGCTTCCGCCTCAACCAAAAGGATTTATAATTCTTACAATAACCCAGAACACGGCCTGTCCCTCAGCCTTCCCTGTACATCACCCACTGCTGGGCCTGAAAATCACCGCTGGGCCTGTTAAGACCCAGACCGATGTTCATAAGGGAGCTGCCGCGGAGCAGGCAGACATCCCTGATGCCGGGCGTACCCGCCTCCTCCCCAGCCTCCATCACCTGTTCTGCCCGGTAAAACGCCTCACGTTCCAGACCCTTAAGGCGCAGCCGCTTGGGAACCGTATTGGCTTTTGCCAGAATCTGTACAAAACTCACCACCGCCCTGTCTCCCTTCTCTGAAACATACATCCACGCCCGTTGGTCCCCATCATGCTTCAGTCTGTAATACCGGCCCTTCTGTACAATTTCCCTTATATCCTTATAAAATCCAATCTGGCGTTTCACCTCATCCTTATCCTTTTCTTCCATGGCTGTCAGGTCCAGCTCATATCCCAGATTTCCCTCCATGGCCACCACGCCTCTGGTAAAAAGCGGAGTCTCCCTCCCCACGATATGGTTGGGACAGGCAGACACATGGCAGCCCATGGATACAGGCGGATACACACAGGCTGTGCCGTGCTGGATGGCAAGACGCTCCGCTGCATCGGTGTCATCACTGGCCCATATCTGGGGCATATAGTACAGCATTCCGGGGTCAAAGCGCCCGCCTCCCCCTGCGCATCCTTCAAACAGCACATCCGGGTGCATTCCGGTCAGTCTCTCCAGAATGCGGTAAAGCCCCAGTATATACCGGTGCCCCAGTTCCTTCTGGCGGCCTGCAGCCAGATGGCCTGACCCCCAGTCTGTTATATTCCGGTTCATATCCCATTTTACATAGGTTATGGGCGCCTCCCTCAGCACCCGGTCAACAGACTCCACAATATAATCCTGGACCTCCTCCCGGCTCAGATCCAGTACGAGCTGATTCCTGGCCAGCTGCTTCGGACGCCCTTTCACCTGGATTGCCCAGTCCGGATGGCTTCTGAACAGCCGGCTGTCCGGCGATACCATTTCCGGCTCAAACCACAGCCCGAATTCCATTCCCCTCTTCCTTACGGCCTCTGCCAGTCCGGCCAGGCTTCCTCCCAGCTTATTCCGGTTCTCAGTCCAGTCTCCCAGGGACCGGTCGGCGCTGTCCCTGTTTCCAAACCATCCGTCATCCAGCACAAAGCATTCGACTCCAAGGGCTGCAGCCTGGTCTGCCAGCTCCAGCAGCCTGTCCCTGTTAAAATCAAAGTAGGTTGCCTCCCAGTTATTAAACAGCACAGGCCTGTATTTTCCCGGTCCGCCCTGATAGTTTCTCCCCATGAGACATTCCCTGTACAGGCAGTGGTATATCCTGGACATGGCTCCCATCCCCTCTCCGGAGTGCACCATCACCACCTCAGGACTGGCAAATTTCTCCCCCTTTTCCAGCAGCCATGAAAATCCAAAGGGCTGTATTCCCATCATCATTCTCGTATTTTGGTGCATATCAACCTCCACGCTTCCCTCAAAGCTTCCGCTATACACCAGATTCATGGACCATATATTTCCCCGGTCCTCGTCTGCCCCAGGCTCTGCCAGGGCCAGAAAGGGATTCTGCCCGTGTCCGCCGGCTCCCCTGGTACTCTCCACCGCAAACCTCCCCTGGCGGATTTCCTGCCGGTTAACATGACATTCCCTTCCCCATGCCCCGGTCAGGGTCATCAGCTCATACCTGTCATCCGGGAAAGAAAAGCAGCCTGACATCAGGCGCTCCACTGTCACGGCCTTTTCTCCCCGGTTTGCGGCCATCACGCTTCCTGTAATGGCGTCATACCTTTCAAATACCCCATATGTAAGCCGGATTTCCAGATTGGATATGCTGTCCCCCAAAGTCAGTTCCAGACATTCTGCTTCCCTGCTAATGACGGCCGGCAGCCCCGGAAGCGTTTCCTTTCCCCGGTATACCCGGTATCCCTTAAACCGCAAATCCGTCATAACGGAACCATCCTCATAGCAAAACTGAACAGCCGGCATTCTCAAATCCGGATTTCCCCAGGACGGGTACAGCACCGGATATTGTTCCAGCCTGAAATCATTGATTCCGTCTGTTCCGCACAGATAACTGGCCTTTTTCATGTCCCGGACAATATAGCTGAAGGAATCCCCCTCCACCCTGCTGCCCCAGTACAGGCTCATGAGATGGCCGCTGGGCATGGCATGGAGAATCATGGATGTATGTGCTGTGATAAGGTGGAATGTCCTTCCCTGTTCCAGTACCTGAATCATTGTTCCGCCTCCTGGTCAGCCTGGTAAAACTCTGTAAACAATGCGGCTGTGTCCTTATTAAAATTATCCACTGCCGTTATACCTACCACAGCCCCGGTATAGGCCCAGCCCGCAGCATGCTCATCGCTCAGTATGGAAGCATCCAGCACAGGACCTATTTTCTCCGGGAGCCCATTGTCCACAGCATAGTAAAACTGCATCTGCTCCCGGTCCACATGCACCTCCAGCCGGACAGACTCTGTATGAACAGGCAGGTATGCATACTGCCCCCTCAACGGTTCACAAAATTCATAGTTGTCATTTGTCAGAATACTGACCATGGGAAGCTGCTTCACCTCATCATATCCCACATAAAGATAGTGAAATACCTTTGTATTGTAATAGCACACAAGACCGGCTGTCTGGGCGTAATGATACGGGCGGAACTTAAGGACCGTACCCGCCTTAAAGCAGAAACTTTCCCACCTGCGTGCAATCAGAGACTGTTCAAACAGGGATGTAAGGGAATCATTTCCCTTTAACAGAAGGCCCTGTTCTGTCAGCTCTGCCTTGTCTCCCATGGGACGCCGCAGGGATAACCATTCCTCCTGCTCCAGACAGGTTCCCCTGCGAAAATCCGTCCTGTATTCCCTGCCCTTATTCCGGCTGCCGGCCGTCTCCTTTGGGGCTTCCTCCGGCGCCTCCACCTTTAGCGCCTCCACCTTCGGCGCCTCCACCTCAACCAGCGGCGTGCTGTTCCCCTGCACCATCCTGGGCCACCCGTCAATCCACTCTATTTTCTGAAGGGCAGTCTCCCTGCCCAGGACGCAGGCCTCCTTTCCCTCCAGATACCGGGCGCAGAGATGGGTCATATACCATTCCCCCTGCCCTGTCTCCACGAAATTGCCATGACCTGACTTTTTAAGGACCGTATCCTTTTCCCAGGCCGTAATCAGAGGATGATAGGGTGAAACCTCATAGGGTCCCCATATATCCGCAGACCGGGCCACACAAATGGAATGGTGTCTTCCGGTTCCTCCCTCGGCGGCAATCATATAATAAAACCCATCCCGTTTCATCAGGTGCGGCCCCTCGGTACCGCCGGTGCCGCTTCCCTCAAATATAACTTTGGATTGCCCTTTCATCCCCTTTTCCATATCAAACTCCTGCAGCACCAGACCATTAAACTTCTGGTGTCCCGGCAGCGGCCTGGCGTCCCACTGCGGATTAATCACATAATGCCTGCCTTCTTCGTGGAACATCGAAGGGTCAAACCCGGAAGCATTTACAAATACAGGCGCGCTCCACGGCCCGTCTATGGACGGGGAAGTGACCACATAATTCTCCACGTCTTTGAAATATCCGTCTATTTGCCTGCTGACAGTATAAATCAGATAGAATAATCCATTGTCATAGGACAGCGCCGGAGCCCAAATCCCCGCGGAATCAGGAATCCCCCTCAAGTCCAGATTATCAAGTATCCCGCCCCTGGAAGTCCAATTCACCAAATCCTCCGACTCATAAAGGGACACCCCGGGGAGCCATTCAAAAGTGGATGTAATCAAATAAAACCTGCCCCCGGCCCTGCATATACAAGGGTCCGGGTGAAATCCCCTTAAAACCGGATTGTGAATCCCAATCCTTCCGGGCGCGCCTGTCTGAATCCGATTCTCTCTCATACAAATTCTCCTTCCATTTCAAATAAACCGGCACTTTCAGATAAACCGGTAAATTGCCTGGGCAACCCCCTTATGGTCATTATCCCCTGTCACGAACACGGACGCCGACCTGACTTCCTCCACTCCATTCCCCATGGCCACGCCAATACCAGCCATGCCCACCATCTCCAAATCATTCTCATTATCGCCAATACACATCACCCTGTCCATGGGTATGCCCAGGTGCGCGGCCAGCACGGCCACGCCCTTTCCCTTATTCCCATCCTTAGGGTTAATATCCACAAAATAGGTATCTGATTTGGCCACATGAAACAAATCCATATCCACAAGCGCCTTCTTAAGACCCTCAAAATCCGCTTCATCAATCTCTTTCACAGCCACCTTAATAATCTCATCCTTATGGCGGCGGGCTTCAGCCCGCATTTCATCATAATCCCGGCAGTAACGGTAATCCGAACGCAGGCTTCCCTTATCAACCAATTCCATCAGATGTCCCGACAGAGCCCCATTGGTAATATTAAATTCTGCCGCTGAAAGAAAAATCTGGCTTTCATACCGTTCCGCCTGCTCAATGATTTTCATGACCAGGCCTTCCTCCATGGTATCCCTGTAAATAACCTCCCCGCACAGCACCAGACCTCCGTTCAGGCAGACCCCATACCTGCCAATCCCCAGCTGTAAAAGCAGCGGCTCTATCCCGGAAACCGAACGCCCGGACGCAATAGCCACAATCACGCCCTTATCCAGCGCATACCGCACCGCCTCCACATTCTCCCTGGGCAGCTCCTTACGGCTGTCAAGCAGTGTCCCATCTATATCAATACACAGTAAATCAACCATATTTCCACATTACCCCGACATCACATTTTAACTTACCAACACCATCCGTCATTCAATGCATTCCTTTAGCCGCAAATTCCCAGCACTGTCAGCACCACTGCCGCCGCAAACATGACTAACAGCACGGTGACCGGCTTATTCTTCTTCCTCAGGTAAAAGAAGGAACCCATGGTAATGGCCAGCGGCAGCAGTCCCGGCATAATCTGGTCCAGAACGCCCTGCAGATTGAAGGCAGCTCCGCCAAAGTCAGCTACAAAGGTCGTCTTAAAGCTCACATACTGGGCGGTCATCGCTCCTGTCATAATCAGCCCCAGAACAGCAAAGCCTTTTGTAAATGCCTTCAGCGCCCCTGAGCTCAGCGCATTTGCAATATAAGTACTTCCCAGCTTCAAACCATATTCAGCTCCGAAATAGCGAATCAGCACATTGGGAATATTATAAATCAGTGCAAATAATACAGGTCCCATCCAGGAGCCAATCTGTGCGAATCCAAGACCGATTCCCGTTGCAATGATTCTCAAAGCTCCTGAATAAACGGAATCTCCAATTCCTGCAAAGGGTCCCATCAGCGCAACCTTAAGGGCTTCGATAGAGGAATCGTCAAACTCCCTTCCGGCATCCATGGCAGCCTTTCTCTCCTGCTCCATGGAAATCACAAGAGAGAAAATAAAGGGGGACATGCCGGGCGTTGTGTTAAAGAAGTCCTGATGTCTGGACATTGCCTCGTAAAAGGCGTCCGTCTCCTTTCCGTAAATATCCTCCAGATACGGAATCATGGTCCATCCAAACGTGGTTCCCTGCTGTTTCGTATAAGAGGTGCAGAACATCAGCCACATAGACCTCCAGAAGATGGAGCCCACAAGTTTTCTCTGCCGGCGGGTAAGTTTTGTCTTCATGGTAACGGCTGCATCCGCTCCTGTCGTCATTGTATTAATCATTGAAGAAGTCCTCCCTTTCATCTAATACCGGATTGGCCGATGCATTCTGCATCCTCTGCTCATCCTTGATCCTCTGCAGTTCCCGGAAAATAACCAGAGCCGCAATGGCTGCCCCGATAAAGGAAATCTGCACCAGGGACAGTATCTTTACGGAGGAACTGGCAAGCTTCACAGTCCCGTCCGCCACAGCCGCGCCTGTCACGTTATTGTAGAAGAAAAATGCCCCAAGGCCGAACCCAAGAAAGTAATACGGGCATATTTCCCTGCTCCACAGCGATTTAAGCAGCAGCGCCATACCAAGGGCGGGAAGCATGGTGGATGCAACCGTCATGGACTTCTGCACCCATGCCGGTATGATTTCCACAAATGCCTTTACCGCATCCGTACCTGCAAAGATACAGATGAAGCCCAGCAGGAAATAGCAGAGATGGAAACCAGCGAACTGAAACATCCACAATCTCTTAAATCCCCTGATGTTCCGGCCCTCAACCAGCTTCTCAAACCTGGGCACAAGGGAAGTGACTACAATCTTCATGGATGAATAGAGCAGTGTTCCCAGCGCAGCCAGGGGCAGGGCCAGGGTAACGGCCGTGGCCAGGTCCTTGCCCAGCAGAATGGCAAATGCAGCTCCGAAAATGGAGCCCAGGGTAAAATCCGAGGGCATTACGCCGCCCAGGCTGACATTGCCCAGGAACACCAGCTCCAGCTGGGCAGCCAGGATAATTCCCTCCCCCGGATGTCCCAGCAGGGCGCCCAGAATGGCCACGCAGAAAATGGGTCTTTGGAACATGGTGTTGCCCCACCAGTCAAAAAACTTGGTAAACATAAGTACAAGTCCGACAATCAATGCATTCATAAACATGGCTTATCTCCCTCCTAACAGCTTCATAAAATCCTGTCTTCCGTCTCCCGGCAGGGGCTGGTGGATGATTTCAATCCCCAGATTCCCTATTCTCTCAAATACATTCCGGTCCGCATCCGTCACGTATACGGATTCCGACACCTTTGTCTTGGAAGAAAGGGCTCCGCCCCCAATCCTTCCGTAATTTGCAACGTTGAGTACCGGGCGTTCCCCAATCTGCTCTGCAACCCTTAACAAATCTTCGGGCTGATTGGAAATCACAAGGATTTTCATCTGGGACGCCCTGGGGTCCTTTAATATCTCCACTGCCTTTTCAATGGGCAGAATAGCTGCCTTTACTCCTGCCGGGGCAGCCATCTTCAGCGCATTCACCTGTATGGTATTGGCCGCAATGGTATCGCTGGCAACAATGATTCTCTGTATCCCCAGTTCCTTTGACCACATAACTGCCACCTGACCGTGAATCAGACGGTCATCCACACGCATCATCTTTATCATTTTTTCTCCCTCCTGAAACATCATTTTCATACACAAAACGGGCCCATCTTAAAGGTATTTCCTTAAGATGAACCCATGGTACCACAAGGATTTTCCAGTCTCAACGTCCTGGCCCTACCATCTAAAAAGACCGCCTGTTTTCCCTAAAAATCCTCTCTATATTTGATTGTCCGGTTCTAGGATGTCCCTATTTCAACCTGCTCTCCCTCATTACCTGCACTCTCATCAGACACCAGGGGCAGGGTATACACCACAATGGTGCCCGTCCCCTCTGTGCTCATGATTTCCAGCCCGTATTCCGGTCCAAAGTTCTTCCGGATTCTGTCATAGGCATTCTTGATGCCCACATGTTCCCAGCCGTCTGTTGTCAGTACTCCCATTTCCTCCTGGCCCAGGCTGTCATTCAGGTTCTTAAGCGTCTCCTCTCCCATGCCGGCCCCGTCGTCCATCACGGTCACTTCCAGATGCCCTTCCTGCCTGTGGGCCTCAATGCGCACGGTTCCGTTCCCCTTCTTGGGCCTGAGCCCGTGTTTGACTGCATTTTCCACAATGGGCTGAAGGCTCAGCTTGATGATGGACGCCTCCATCACATCCTCATCCACACTTACCTCCAACTGAATCCTGTTCTCATAGCGGATGCGCATGATATAGAAATATTCCCTTATATTTTCAATCTCACGCTTCAGGGGAACCATGTCGCCGCTGACGCCAATCAGGTATTTGAGCTGCTTTGACAGGCTTTCCACCATCCTGGCTGTCTCCTTATCCTCATGTTCCAGGGCTGTCATACGGATGACCTCCAGGGTATTGTAGAGATAATGGGGCTTTATCTGCGACTTAAGGGCCGTAAGCTCCGCATCCCTCTGCCGGATTTCGGCCACATATACCTTTTTGATATAGGCTTCCAGCTCTTTTGCCATTTCGTTCAGCCCGCCTGCCAGGACTCCGATTTCATCCTCCCTGTCACCCACGTCAATCCGTGTCTCCAGGTTGCCCTTTTGAATCTCAGCCATCCCGCTCTCCAAAAGCTCCACCGGCCTGCGAATCCGCTCCAGAAAATAAGAGTACAGACACAGGAGCACCAGAAAGGCCGCGCCCAGGAATACCGTGATATACTGTTTTGTACTTTCCATATTCATCAGCACCCGGTCCCGTCCGGCCTCCACGGCCACGGTCCAGGCGCACGGCTCCAGACGGTCATAGACCACGTATTTTCCGTCCTTAAGCAGGCTTCCCATCCCCTGGTTCATGGAGGGAAGGAGGGATGCCATCCCTTCCGCCGGTTTTCCTGTCATGGCAGAATCAGCACTGTAAATACACATTCCCTTATCATCCATAATGTAGAAAAACTCATTTAGCCCCATATCAATGTCCGAAAGTACGGAGGACAGCTTGCTTATATCCATGTCCATATAAAAATAGCCCAGACAGCTGCCTATGGTCTTAAAGGATGTAATATCCTGATAACTGCGCCGGAACGTGATGACCTGATTTCTGGAATCCGGGAAATAGTCATCCACATGGGTGGACAGAACAGAGAAATTCTCCTCCTGGTCCTCTTCTCCCGTCCAAAAACGGAATGCATCTTCATCCAGTACCTTCTGGGTGTTCCTGGTAGCGTAATAAATCCTGCCTTTCTGGTCCTTAAAATAAGCGGTGCGCAGCCTGCTGTCCTTGTCCAGCATCTGGCTGAGAAGGAGAATGATTTTCATCTTCTTTTCTTCCTGGCGAAGGCCCGGGGATTTTAATATCTGGTACAGGAACATCCCGTCGTCCGTGGAAATATCATAGATATACTTAGTCAGGCCGCTGCATTCCTCCACCATTTCTTCTGCATTGTTGCCTGCATAGCTCACCATGCGCCCCATATCGTCCAAAACAACCCGTTCCATATTGTCCCTGAAACGGCCAAACAGCACTGTGCCGGCAATCAGAAGAGGCGCCAGTCCAAGCAGTACAAAGGATATGGTCAGGCGGAAAAATATGCTTTTTCTTCTCTGTATCATGGCTCCTCCCATCGTTCCAACAGATTTTCTGCCAGGGATGAAATTGATTTTCCGCCCCATAAGGTCTCAATCAGCATCTGGTCATAATAGGTGATGAAACCGTCAGGCGAGCTGGCATCCTCCACCAGAAGCTCCGTATGCACAGGTTCTCTCTCATAAGCAGCTTTCATGATTCTCTGGTTTGGCGTATCCGGCATATACACCTGGCGGACTGTCACGGAGTCCCCGTTCATGATTTCCAATATGGTTTCATAGATGCCTTCGGAATAATAAAACTGCAGGAACCGGACAGCCGCGTCCATCTTTTTTTCGTCCCCCGCGGTCACGGACGAGATACCCCATTCCACATTGCTGTCATCCATTGCATAGGCTGTCCCGTCCCTTCCCGGAAGGAAAAAGAAGCCCAGGCGAATCTGGGGATTCAGGTTCTCTATCTGCGACAGCATCCACGGCCCTGTATACACCATAACCGCCTGTCTGGCGGATATGGCCTGGGCTGTTTCACTGTCCGACACTGCCCTGTAACGTGAATGAATGTAACCCCGGCTGGCCAGGCCGCGGAAATCCCCCAGCATCTCCATTACCCTCTCTTTGGTCCAGCAGACCTGCCCCTCCTCTGTCACAATGTAATTGCAGAACAGGTAATTTCCCCAGAACTTCATATGCCAGATATCGGCAGCCCCAAGAGCAACGGCGTCATATCCTGAAGCCTTAAGGGTGCCGCATACCTGGAGGAATTCCTCATATGTACTGGGCACGGAAAGTCCCAGCCTCTCAAATATATCCACATTATAAATCATTCCCAGGGTGGTGCTGTACCTGGGAACGCCATAGCATATGCCGTCAAAGGTCTGGGGGTTCTCCACCAGCGAATACACTTCCTCAGGCATGGGTGCCAGAAGCCCTGCCTGCACAAGGGTTCCTGTCTCCCTCAGTTCCACGATATCATTTAATTCTTCCTGGGCAGCCAGCACCTTAAGACGTTCCGCATACGTCTGGTTCTTTACTTCCGGCATAAAATACAGCTCCACCTGGATATCTTCATTGGACTCCATGAAAGCCTCTGCCACGTCCTCCATTCCGCTCTTCCATTTAAGGTCCCCTGCGGAACAGACCACCCGTATTTTTACCTCT
Organism: Clostridium sp. 1001271st1 H5; assembly: GCF_005845215.1. GTDB lineage: Bacteria > Bacillota > Clostridia > Lachnospirales > Lachnospiraceae > Enterocloster. The sequence continues at coordinate 152,086 of NZ_SPHO01000008.1, read as the reverse complement.
GCCTCCGGACGGACTCCGGGCGCAGAGGGCCCCCCGGGACTGCATCCTGTCATCAGAAGCAGGAAAACAGCCGAAAGAAGGATGCTGGCGAACATCCTCCCTCCGGCCGGTCTGCTGTGGGGTTCTCTGGCTTCCATGCCGTTTTCCCGCCGTTTCTTATATTTTCTGTCCCTGGCCCTTTGGCCGGTATTCCCTTCTGTACTCATTCGGACTCTTCCCATATTTCCCCTTAAAATTTTCATTGAACTGCCGGACATTCTTATATCCCACTGCCTCCGCTGCCTCGTAAGCCTTGCAGTCCGTATTGGCCAGAAGCCGGCCCGCCTCTTTCATGCGGATGTCTGTCAGATAGTTTTTAAAGTTTTGTCCTGTGTTCTTTTTAAAATAACTGCTGAAATAATAGAGATTCATATTGGCAAAGGCCGCCATGGATTCCAGGGTAAGATTCTCCCTGTAATGCGCTCCGATATACTGCTTGATTCTGGCCACCTCGCTCTGGCTGGTATTTCCCGTCCCGTCCTTTACGGTTTCAAACAGGTCTGTAAGGCAGGCTGTAATCACCTGGCAGGCCTGCCGGTACAATGGCTTCAGACGGATTTCCTCAGCAGCCTGTTCCGCCTTCTGCCGGTAGGAGCCGTCAATCAGGTAATTGTCCATCAGCTCCTTTGTGACATCGGTAATCAGGAGAATGCAGCGGTTCACGGCGGCAAACCGGTTCCCGAAATGCAGGTTGCGGATAACCATAAGAATCCGGTTCAATTCCATGTCAATGGACGGTTTCCTGGACAGGAATCCTTCCATCAGCTTTTTATAACAGTTCTGGTAATCCTCAAAGGAATCCAGGAAGCTGCGTTCCACATCATCATACCATATCTCATCCTCTTCCGTAAAATAGTAAAGCTCCAGGGCAAACCGGCTGGTCTTATAGGCCAGCTGCAGGGCTCCAATCTCCCCAATCCGCTCTCCCACTCCGGTCTTGACCACAATGGGCTGTCCGCTTGTCATTACTTCCGCCAGTTTATGGGTACGGATTCGGACAGTCCTAGCATCCTCAGAGGGGTCCAGGGTAAATATCACATAGCAGTTGTTCAGGTCCTTCCTGATGACAAAACCCCATTTTTCCTCCTCCAGCTTTTTCTGAAGGCGGTTGTAGGCGGAAAACTTCTGCAGCTCCTGCATCTTGATATTGGAGGGACCTGACTTTGTAAAATACAGGCGGAAGGCCGCCCCCACAAACTCCTTACAGGCCACGTCAATGTGCAGTGCCTCGAACTGCTCATATAAATCCTGCCTGGCATACTCCTGGTTCCCGTTTATTTTATGGAAAATACGGGCCAGTTCACTTTCATCCTGTTCCGTGGCGAGAAGCTTAAGGCGGCTCTGCTCATCCACCAGACCCACTGCCTTCTTAAGGGCTGCCTCCAGTTCTTCCTGTTCCACGGGCTTCAGGATATAATCCACAGCGCCGTATTTAACCGCCCTTTTTGCATAAGAAAATTCCTGGTAGCCGCTGACAAAGATTACCTTGGTATAAAGCCCCATCTCTCCAATCCGCTTCAGCATATCCAGCCCGTCCAGTTCCGGCATGGCAATGTCCGATACAGCCAGGTCCGGCTTGACCCGTTCAATCAGTTCCAGGGCTTCCTTTCCGTCCCTGGCCTCGCCCACAATCTGTATGCCCATCTTTTCCCAGTCAATCAGCTTCCTGAGACCTTTTAATATAACTGCCTCGTCATCAGCCAGAATTGCACGCAGCATCCGCCATTCCTCCTCTCGGGTGTGCCTATATTTCTTATAAGCCCTTTTCCGGGTATTTGCAAGGAGAATCTACCAAATCAATACATCCTTTCCCAAAAGCCTGAGAACTGCCTCCACCAGGAAGTAATCCCCATAGATAATTGGCACATGCCGGTCATGTTCCGTTCCATAGGAGCCGGAGCCCATAGCCACAATGGAGTCATACCCTGTGTCCCAGTTGCAGTATCTGCTTTCCACGGCTTTCAGCAGCCTGAGGGCGCCTGCCCTGTAAAACTCCTTTTCGCATTCCGGCACATGCTCCGCAATCTCCAGCAGTCCGCAGGCCCCGCACACACCGGCTGTGGTATCCCGGTAAACAGGCTCTGCAGGCGCCCTGAAATCAATGAGCGGCACATCATCGGTACGGTTTGTTTCAGCCATGAAATAGTGGGCCACCTTCTTTGCCGTATCCAGATATTCCGTCTTCCCGGTATAGCGGTAGCTCAATGCAAACCCGTATATTGCCCAGGATTGTCCCCTGGACCAGGACGAACCGGCGGCATACCCCTGTCCCCCCGGTGTTTCCTTAAGCTCCCCGCTCTCCGGGTCCAGTACAATTATATGATTGCAGGAGCCGTCCCCCCGGACCGTATGCCGCATCACCGTGTCTGCGTGGTCCATGGCGATATAGGTGAACCTGGGGTCCCCAATGGCATCCGATGCCCAGTAGAGGAGGGGAATATTCATCATGCTGTCCACAATGACCCAGCCGGCCCTGTCCCTGTTCCAGGAACGGAGGAATTTTCCTCTGGGATTGTATCTGCCTGCAAGCAGATGGGCTGCATGGAGTCCCCTTGCCAGAGAGCGCTCATTTCCCGTAATCCGGTAATCCGCCACCGCGGAATGAAGCCACATAAATCCTACATCGTGATGGAGTCCCGTATATATGTCAAATGCCCGGTCCAGCTTTTCCTCTACCTCCGCTGCGGTCCTCCTATACGCGTCGTCTCCCTCGGCATGGTACATCTGCCACATAAGCCCCGGCCAGAACCCGTTGGTCCACCAGACAATGTCTGTCGCTGCTTTGTCTTCCTTATAAACTCCATTTTCAGCAATATACGGTATACGGCTGCCAATACGGCTGCACTCCGCGGACATCTTTAACCGTATTTTTTCATATACCTGCTCTGCCCACGCCAAATCTTCCTTTTTCATCTGACTGCCCATTCCTGCCTCCTTAGAAAAAATCCTCATCGCTGTTGTCCGCTTCCAGGGCCTCCGGCCTGACCCTGTGGCTGACGGCATTGGCTTCCTCCACCTTTGTGTCAATCTCCTCATCGCCCAGCACGCCAGGAGCCAGCAGCAGGTTAATAACCAACCCCATGTTCATCCCCGCCACCAGACGCAGATTGGGGTAGCGCAGCAGGGTCGTCATGCCATTGCATACACTGCCGCCCAGCAGGTCGGCCACTATGATATACTGTGTATCCGGATGTTCCTTAAGCATTCCCTCCACCTCATCCACCATGGGCTGATAGTGTGCGCCCGGCATCATTCCCATACAGGACAGGTCCTCATTTTTCCCTATAATCATCTGTACGGAGTGAAGCATACCTTCCGACAGTTTCCCATGTGACACTAAAATAATTTTCTTTCCGCTCATTCTGATTCTCCCTTGCTCTGTATTTGCTTTTAACTTCACACTGCTTTCCTATGTTCACGCTGATGTCTGCCCATCTCTTACAGGCACACTCTAACATAAGGTCCGCAGACGTTACAATGGAGGGCGGGAAAGACCTTAAAAATCACCCGGTTTTTCTGAAAAAACCTCCCTGCTGCAGAAGTACCGGCTAATCTGCGCCGGAGTTATGGGCTGTGATACGGATAAACGCATCCATCTCTTTTGACCTCCACTTATTTTTGTGGTAGATGACCTGCTGGCACATGGTCAGTCTGAAATCAGCCACATTAAGAAGGGTCAGCTCCCCCTTTTCCACATATTCCCGGACCGCTAACAGGGGAAGATATGATATGCCCCGGTTTTTCCCTATCATCCGTATGATGAATTCCGTATTGCTGATTTCCAAAAAGGGAGTCAGCTCCCTGCCCTGGGATTCCAGGAAGCAATCCAGCTCCCGCCTGTAGTTTTCATTCTTTTCCGTCAGGAAAAACGGCTCATCCATAATTTCTTCCAGGCGGATTTCCCTGTTCCCATCCAGTCCGCAGGAAGGGGAAGCCACAAACACAATGGGTTCCCTGACTTCCATAACCTTATTCCAATTATCATTATACCTTGGCCGGTCCAGTATATATATCAAATCCAGCTGGTTCCTTTCCATCATATCAATCAGCTGGTTGGGCGTGGAGGCAGTAACCTTGACCGGAACCCTGGGATGGCTGCTGCGAAAGTCATTCAGTATCTGGGGAAGCTTTGAAAAACACAGGGATTCCAGGGTTCCCACATGAAGGGGGCTGCACAGTTCCTCCTCGTTTTTGGCAAATTCCCTGGCGCGTTTTATATCCCGGATGATTTGGTTGGCGTGGTCCGTAAACTGCCTGCCGGATGCTGTCAGGTAAACCTTTTTTCCCATACGGTCAAAGAGCTTTACCCCCAGCTCATTTTCCAGCAGGCGTATCTGGACGGTCAGGGCTGACTGGGTATAGCCCAGAATCTCTGCTGCCCTGGAAAAGCTTTCTGTCTGGGTAATGGTCACAAAGGTCTGCAGCTGTCTCAGTTCCATTTCTCCACCTCCTGCTAATCTATGAATTTAATTTATTATATCTATAAAATCCATGAATTTGATTTATTTATTCTTTATGATACAATGCACTTACGCAGATGTCAATTCCCTGATTCAGACACGGAATATGTCTGCAAAAAAAAGAAAAGGATGAGATTACATATGGCATTTATCAGTATGTTTGATGTGTTAGGCCCTGAAATGATAGGGCCCTCCAGCTCCCATACGGCCGGAGCATGCTCCATTGCCCTGCTGGCAGGAAAAATGGCGGACAGTCCCATTACTCATGTGGAATTTACCCTCTACCAGTCCTTTGCAAAAACCCATAAAGGCCACGGCACGGACCTGGCCCTTCTGGGAGGCATCATGGGCTTTTCCACGGACGACAAGCGGATACCCCGTGCATATTCCATAGCCGGAGAAAGGGGACTTTCCTATGTTTTTACCACCGATGACACGGATACGGACACCCACCCCAACACAGTGGATATCCGCATGACCTGTTTAAACGGACGCACCTTCTCGGTGCGGGGCGAATCCCTGGGAGGAGGTAAGGTGCGAATCAGCCGTATTGACCATATTGACGTGGACTTTTCCGGCGAATACAGCACGCTCATTATCATCCACCACGACCGCCTGGGCGTCCTGGCCCATATCACCCGCTGTCTCAGCGAAGGATATGTAAACATTGCCTTTATGAAGCTGTTCCGGGAGACAAAGGGAGACAGGGCTTACAGCATCATTGAGTTTGACGGCTGTCTGCCGGACCGTATGATACCGCAGATTTATGAAAATCCGGATGTGCAGGATGTGATGTTCATACCATTGAAGGGAGGAAATGAAAATGGACTTTAAAAATGCAAAAGAGCTTCTGGAACTCTGCCAAAAGCTCAGCTGTCCTATCTCAGATATTATGAAACAGAGGGAATGTACATTGGCTGGGACCAGCCGGGAAGATTTATATGCAAAAATGGGCCATGCCCTTACCATTATGCGTGAGTCAGCCGCCTCCCCTATCCGTGAGCCGAAGAAATCCATAGGAGGACTCATCGGCGGTGAGGCCAGACTGGTTAACCGTCACCGGGCCAGCGGGGCATCCATATGCGGCAGTGTGCTTTCCAGGGCAATCGCCTATTCCATGGCGGTCCTGGAGACAAACACATCCATGGGGCTGATTGTGGCAGCCCCCACAGCCGGTTCCTCCGGCATTGTGCCGGGGCTTCTTCTGTCCCTTCAGGAGGAATACAGCCTTCCTGACATCAGGGTGATTGACGCCCTATTCAACTCCAGCGCCATCGGTTATCTGGCTATGAGAAATGCCACCGTTGCAGGTGCAGTTGGGGGCTGCCAGGCGGAAGTAGGGGTTGCCTCGGCCATGGCTGCCTCGGCTGCCGTGGAGCTTATGGGAGGAACTGCGGACCAGTGCCTCAATGCAGCCTCGTCTGTCCTCATGAACCTGCTGGGTCTGGTGTGCGACCCCATCGGCGGTCTGGTGGAATGTCCCTGCCAGGGCAGGAATGCCGCAGGCGCCGCAGTTGCACTGACCGCTGCCGAACTGGCCCTGAGCGGGGTCCGCCAGCTGATTCCCTTTGATGAAATGCTGATGGCCATGTACCGTGTGGGAAGACAGCTGCCCCCTGACCTGCGTGAAACAGCGCTGGGCGGATGCGCTGCCACGCCTGCGGGGAAGGCTCTGGGATGCGGGGCCTGTCCCTGTCATTCCTCCGCCGGGATATAAAGCCTCATGGCCTGCCGGCCAGCGCAGCGCCCAGATGGAAATGGTATTTGATAATGCCCATATTTATCCTGCCATACTTGTCATCCTTTACCTGGAAGGCAACGTCATCCCCCCTTAATTCAATTAAAAAGTCCTGTTTATTCATGGCCGTGGGCGCCAGCATGGCTGCCTTCATTCCGCTGACGAACCACTGGGGCATATCCCTGTCAGCCTTGCACAGCTGCTCCATTTCCTTTGACCTGTGGGGCGCGCCCTGTGTGGTTCCATAGCCAAGGGCCAGCACTCCGGCCATTTTCTCATGGTTCCCAACAGCTGCGCTGCATTTTCCCTTCTTATATGTTGCCGCTACCCAGCAGGTATTAAGCCCCAGCTGCTGGGCTTTTAAGGCAATACGTTCCCCATAATACCCCAGCTTTTCCTCCGAACAGTCATTATCCGGCCCCACAAGGGCAATATAATTGGAGACTCCCCGGAAACCTCCGAAGCGGGCCATCAGACCGTTGAATGCAGCTTTGTCATTTAGAATGAGCTGTATGGATAATCCGCCTTCACGGTTGCATGTGCGAATTTCCTCCCTCAGCTGTTTCTCGGTCTCCCGGGCTATTTTTTTATCCTGATAGCTCCGCACTGCGTGGCGGGCTTCCATTACTTTGTATAAGTCCGCTGCTTCCTGTGCGTCCATCTCTTTGTTTATGTCTATCTTTTTGTTTATATCCATCTTTTTGTTTATATCCATCTTCTCCTCATTTCCGCACCTGTACAGATGCAGTTTATTGAATTGCTGAACGCTCCGGCTGCGGCATAATAACCACGAACAAATTTCCAAACACGCCTCAGTCCGCCAATCTGACCTTTGAAATTAAAAGCTTCTCTGCCAGCGCCCCCCAGTCTCCCTGATAATGGAATCCCCCCATGTTTGCCATGGCTGCCATTCCATGCACGGCCGCCCACATGATGACCAGATTATCGCGGTATGTTTCCTCGGGGATGCATTTTAATTCCATGCATCTTAACGCTGTCTCCTTAAATATGCGGAAGGGTTCAAAGTCTCCCTCAAAGGTGCTGTCTGTCAATTCAATGCTGTAATCCTGGCTGTCATAAATAAAGGTAAAATAGTGTGGATTCTCCGCAAAAAAATTCACGTACCCCACTCCCATATTGATTAATGCATATTCCCTGCTGCCTTCCTGCGCTTTCTTTAGCAGGATGCCGCAGAACTTATCCGTGACATACCGCTTCATCTCGCCCAGCAGCATTTCTGCGGTGGCATAGTGATTGTAACATGCAGTGGGAGATACCCCTATTCTCTTTGCCAGCTTTCTCAGTGAAAAATTCCCCCGCCCCTCCTCATGTATGAGCGCTAATCCCTCCTCTATTAACTCTGTCTGCAGGTTTCCGTGATGGTATGGCTTTTCTTTCATAGGCTTCCTCTTTTTTATTATAATATCTTACTGCTGTTTTATTTTTGTGTTATCCTGAACGCCGGATGTTAACATGTGTTCATATTCATTTTAGCATCAATATGAACACATGTCAACATCCAATTAAATAAAGATTGAATTCATGAAACCACATGCAGATATCCCGAACTGCACATAGCGCACATTATACTTCTTCCGTTTTTTGTACCAGACAGTCACAGGCTTTTCTTCAGAGTCAATATATTACAGCCGTCCCTGTATTCATAGCCAACATCATCCATTGACTTTTTCACCATGAGGATTCCCAGGCCGCCAATGTCACGTTCTTCAGCGGAAAGACTGGTATCTGCATCCGGCCTGGCCAGGGGGTCAAAGGGCTTGCCGCTGTCTAAAAACTGGATGGTCACCTGCAGGGGATTCCCTCCCACGGCGCACCGCACCGTGGCCTGCCCCACTTCAGGGTGGTATGCATACCGGGCAATATTGACATAGATTTCCTCCACAGCAATGGAAATCTGCATCTGAATCTTCATGGATATCCCCTGTGCCTCCAGCTCCTGTTCCACAAACTCCTGTACATGTTCCAGCTCCTCCAGGGTAGCCGGCACAGTCAGCTCCATCTTAGCTCTCCCTCCTTTTTCCACGGGTTCCCTTTCCCTGAAAGCTTTAATGCAAGCATGGTTATATCATCAAACTGGGGTGCATCCCCCGCAAAAGCGTCTATGTCTGCCTTTACAGCAGGAAGCAGCTCCTCCGGAGCAGCATCCTCATGTGCGCCAAGCACAGACAGAAGCCGCTCTTCGCCGTAAAGTTCATTTTCCCCATTGGCAGCCTCGGTAACGCCGTCCGTGTAGAGATACAGCGTGCTGCCCGGAGCCAGGTCCATTTCACCGGACCGGTAACGGATTCCCTCCATGCCGGCCAGCACAAATCCCGGCCTCAGTTTCATATACTCAAACCTTCCCCCGGCCTGGCGCACCAGCGGCGGGTTGTGGCCTGCGTTGACAAAGACCATGTGCCCTGTGGCAATTTCCAGGACTCCCATCCATGCAGTGACGAACAATCCCTCCTCGTTGCTCTCACAGAGCTGGGCATTTACCTCGCTGAAAACCTCAGCCGGAGTGGTGCCCGCCTGGGTGTGGTCCTTAATCAGTGTCTTTGCAATTACCATGAACAGGGCCGCCGGCACTCCTTTTCCCGACACGTCGGCAATCACCACCGCCAGATGCCCTTCATCCACCAGAAAGAAGTCGTAAAAGTCACCACCCACCTCCTTGGCCGGCTCCATGGTCGCATAGATGTCGAATTCCGACCGGTTGGGAAAGGCCGGAAAAATCCCCGGCAGCATACTGGCCTGGATGTGGGTGGCCACGTCCAGCTCCGCGCCAATGCGTTCCTTTTCCGCCGTGACAGCGGACAGGTTCTCAATGTAACTGTGAAGCTCATGGGCCATGCGGTTGAAAGCATCCCCCAGCTCCTCAATCTCATCCCCTGTCTTTACATCCACGCGGAAGCTGGACAGGTCGTCCATCTGTTCGCTGACAATGGTCCGGGCAGCCTGGCTCAGACGGCTTAAGGGCCTTAAGACCGAGTGGCGGATGAAAAAGAAATATCCCACAATAAACACAATCAGCACCAGCAGAATCACCAGAGCCACAGCGGCCACAAACCCCTCTATCTGCCTGTCAATCATGTCCATGGAAATGTCCACACAGGAAAGGGCCGCTGACTGTCCTGAGGAATCCAGGATAGCCACATAAGCGGAAGCCAGATATCCATACTCCTCGTTATTGGTAATGAGGATGGTATCCTCCCCGTCCGGATTCAGATAGGCGCCCCGCATGATTTCCCTGCCTCCCTGGTAATAATCATCCACATCCCCCAGGCTGCACACGCCCTCCTCCCCCTCTTTTCCCACGTCCCATATATAGTACATATGGTCCTCATAAGGAATAACCACATAAAAGTACTTAATGCCTATGGTTTCCTTCATGTAAAGAAGATAACGGCTTACCTGGTCATAGTAGCTGTCCTCTGTAAGGGTGGCGGCGTAGCTTTTAATGGTATCCCCGTCAATGTATTCCGCTGCAATCTTTGCCTCGTCAAAGGCCAGCTTTTTATAATACGTCTCCATGCTCTGGCGGTACTGCCGCGTGATGACACAGCCCAGGGCAACCATCAGGACTGCCGTCATTGCCATAAGCCCCATAAGGAATTTCAGCTGCAGCTTTCCCTTTTTCCTGTCCTTTATTCCGCCCGCTTTCCAGCCCCTGTCTCTCATATTGCTATTCCTCCCAAACCGGAACCAAATCCAGCCTCAGATGCCCGTCCGCCACCCCGTACAGCACCCTGTTGTCCCGTACAAACAGGTTGCAGTCATCGGAGACTCCCAGCATCACCCGTCCAGCGGCAAGACCATCCACATAGTAAGGGCGCCCGTCAATCCATACCGTGGTCATCTTATTAAAGCAGCGGTAAATGTGCCCGGCCTCCTTAACGGTCATGGAATGGTCCAGTGTCATGGACGCCTGCTCCGGACGGTTCCAATAAGGAAGTAGCTCTGTCTGGGGCTTTGCCCACGCCCAAATCCGGTCAAAATCCTCCATCAGCTCCTTTACCAGTGAAAGAGCCTGACGTCCGCTTTTCAGGTAAATATCCACGCTGTCATCCTCTGGCTCTATCCCGTACCTGTCCTGTCCCAGGATATCTCCGCGGTCCAGGGACTCTGCTATCTTGTGCAGGGTCACGCCGCCGGACGTAAGCCCGCGCTCCATGGCGCATTCAATAGGGTAGTAGCTGCGTCCCTCCGGCAGAAGGGAGCTGTGGAGGTTGGCACCGCGAAAACGGCTGTCCTCTGGCACCGGCAGCTTATGGCTGTACTCAGCTGCAAAAAACAGCCCGCATCCATCTGCCATATACGATTCCATCTCCCCTTGGGTAATCTGTCCATAGCGGACAGGAATGCCGGACATATGAGCCAGCTGTACGATATTATGCTCGTTGAAATAATCTTCCTCCATGTGGTATGTATACAGCGCAAGGATTTCATGGTGCCTGTGCAGATACCGGAACACATCCAGAAACACATCCGAGCCAAAATAAACAATCTTCACCTTTGTCTTTCCTTTCCGCCAAAACCTATATTTTCACCACCAGCGAATTAAAACCGCCGTAACGCCGGTAAAAGAACTCCTTGGCCTTACTCTTTATAACCCTCACGCCCATGGCATCCATATCAAAACCGCCATCCCGGCTGACCCGCCCCGTTTCAAGGGCAAAGGGGTCAAAATACCTTGCTGTGTCCCGGATATGGAGAATGAATTCCCCCTGTTCACCGGCCACCAGGGTAATCTCAATGCACACATCATCCCCGCCTCCGTCCCGCAGGATGACAAGGCACAGTTCCTCAATGGTCATGGTCACAAAATAAATCTGTCTGGGGCTGGCCTCCCATTTCTCACAAAACGCCTCCGCCTCCCCTGTAACCATGGTCATATCCCGGTCCTCCCGGCTGACCGTACAGGTATATACCCTGGAGACGTCAAAGTCCTTCCCCCTGCACCGGCCCGAGAGAAACCGTATCGTCCACATTCCCAGGGAAAGAATCTCAACAGCCGGGAACATCCACCAGAACAGCCCTGTTCTCAGAAATGAGAAAAACAGCACACAGGGTATCAGCACAATCACGCCCCGCAGCGACGAAATAATGAGGCTTTCCCTCTCCTGTCCGCAGGACTGGAAATATCCTGCCAAGAGAATGGATATCCCGGCAAATACAGTGCCTGCGCAGTAAAGCCTGAGGGCACCCCGGCCCATCCCGGCGGCCTGCCCTCCATGCAGCCCGAACAGGGCGCATATGGACTGGGGATACAGGAAAATCAAAAGGGCTGCCGTACATCCCACGCCGCAGCCGTATACAAAAGCGTATCTGCGCACATTCCTCATCCCCTGCCCGCGGTGCTCGCCGCAGTAGGTACTCACCATGGGCTGCATGGCCCTGGCGGTTCCCTCGTAGAGATAGAGAATCAGGTAGGAGGCATTCTGGAGCATGTCAAACACGGCAACCGACGCCTCATTCCCGGCGCGGATTAAAATGTTGTTGCACAGCAGGAGGAAGATAAGCTGGTACAGATACTGGACCGAACTGGAAAAACCCTCCCGGAAGGCCCGGGCCGCAGCACTCGGCGCAGGCCTGCCCGGCCGCACCTTAAGTATATGGTTTCCTCCGAAGATACCGGGCAGATAGCACAGGACAGCCACTGTCTGGCCAATCATGGTGGACAGGGCTGCTCCCGCTGTCCCATATCCCAGAACCAGCACCAACAGGATATTGAAGCCGATATCGGTAAGGTTGCCTGCAACCGAACCAACACCGGCTATCTTCTCGCTGTCATCGTTTCGCAGATAATAATTGAGGATGTTGGACATATAAAAAAGAGGCGTGGCAGAGACCAGCACCGCCAGATAGCTTCTGGTGGCTTCAAACAGCGCCCCGTCGGCCGGCACCGTGCCCAGAACAGCCAGCAGAGGGGTCATAAAAACATTGCCCAGGATTCCTGTCAGGATGCTCAGTGCCAGCGCACCCGACACCACCCGGTTAAAGCTTTCCACTGCTTCACCGGGTTTTCCCTCTCCCAGAAGCCTGGAATACCTGACGGAACCTCCCAGCCCCAGCCCGTGGGCAAACATACAGTTAATCATGTAGACCGGAAGAATCAGGGCAATGGCGGCCAGGCCCACGGCGCCCATTCTCTGGCCCACCACCACTGCATCGGCTATATCGCTGAGTGCCCATCCCGCCGAGGAAATGATAGCCGGTCCCCACATGCGCCTGAATATCCTGACTGTAAAGGGGTCCCTGTTTTTCATTTTCCAATGATTCATTATCCTGCTTCTCATTCAATGGTCAGGATATCCGTAAATCCTGTGACCTCAAACACCTCCATGATTGTCTCGCACACATGGCGGACCACCATGGACCCCTGCCTGTTCATCTGCTTCTGGGCGGCCAGTATCACACGCAGGCCCGCAGATGACAGATATGCCAGGCCTTCCATATCAAGCACCAGGGAATCCACCCCTTCCAGACCGTTCTTTATCACGGCCTCCAGTTCCGGCGCCGTGGTGGTGTCCAGACGCCCCTCAAGGGCCAGGGTCAGGCTGCCGCTGTTTCTTGTTGTCGTGATAGTCATAATAATATCCTCCCTGTCATTCTTCATTTTTCATAAAACCAAATCTGGTATCCACCCTGTTTTCCATGCACCGGCAGATGCTGCTGCATATATGGACCTTTGTGGATTTACGGAAGTCGGCATATTTGCAGTACCAGCACTCCCGCACAGCAGGCATGCTCCGGCTGGTCCCGGTAAAATGCGGACAGCTGTAGTCCTCTGTCAGTATCTTAACGTTGTATTTTAGCATAATATGGGCGCTTTCCCTGATTATGGGATAAATGACAGGATTTTAGGGATAAATGGCATATTCTGTCACTATCCTGCCATAACCTGTGCAGCAGCCAGGTTTACTACAATGCCGATTTTATCAGAAAGATAACCTTTCATGTGGAATCCCGGCCACTCTTAACCAAAACGTAACCTTTTTCCGAACCTGCTTCCCTGATATATGCAATACTGTTATAGAGTACTTTTAGATAAACAACATGACTGCCCGGAGGAAGGGACCATGCCGGAGGACCAGGTCCAGCAGCGCACCAGGGAGCTGCACGCGGTGCTGGACGAGCGCAAGGCCTTTTTCTCCGACCTGGCCCACAACCTGAAAGCGCCGGTGGTGGCCATTCACGGATTCACGGATTCACGGATTTGATTCTCAGGGGAAATCTGTATGTGGATGATGATTTGAGGGAATATCTGGATAAAATCAGCAGTAAAAATGAAGAACTTTGCAGACGTATGTACGTGTTGGGAGACTTAAATGCCTTTGACCGGATTACGGAGCCAAGGGAACTGATTGAAATAAACGCCCTTCTGACCCAGGTCAGCCGTAATAATGAACCTGAGGCATGTATATCCGGCATAGAGCTGCGTGTGGAAAAGCTGGAGGACGGCGTCATCACACTCTCTCCCTCCCTGGACCAGACAAATGTGGTGATACAGGTGCGGGACACGGGAATGGGAATCGGGCCTGAGCATCTTCCCCATATCTTTGAACGGTTCTATTCCGGAAGGACAGGGCAGCATGTTCACGGTGCGGCTTCCCCTGGCAAAAACAGAATCAATATAACCCCAATCCGGGCAGAGGCCTTTGACCCGGTTACGGACTACAGGCAAGAGCTGGCATCAAGCCAGCTCCCTCAGCAAATCCCCCAGCCTGTGAATTCCCTCGTCAATCATCCGGCAGTCCGCGTTGGTGTAGTTAAGACGCATGGTGTTGGTATTGCTTGTATTGATGTAAAATGGGTCCCCGGGCACAAATGCAACCTTTCTCTCCAGTGCTCTGGGAAACAGCGATAATGCGCTGACGCCTTCCGGCAGGGTCACCCACAAAAACATGCCCCCATGGGGCCGGGTGTACCTGACTGTTTTTGGAAAATACCGGTCCATGGCATCGGTCATGGCCCGGGCCTGTTTTTTATACAGCTGCCTGATTTGTGCAATATGGGCGTCATAGTCATTGTGCATCAGATAGTCCCATATCAGGTACTGGGAGAAAATATTCGTATGCAAATCACTGGCTTCCTTTGCAACGGATATATGTTTTAACAATTCCGTGTCAGAGCAAATCATGAACCCGGTGCGCATCCCCGGAGTCACTGTCTTTGAAAATGTCCCCAGCAGGATACTGCCCGGCAGTTTGCCGGCCCCGATATAAGGAAGGCGCCCGCCCCCGTCAAAACGCAGTTCCCCATAGGGGTCATCCTCCACCAATACGATTTCACGCTCCCTCAGGATTTCCCGGATACCCTCCCTGTTTTCAGCTGAATAACTGAGTCCTGTGGGATTCTGGAAATCCGGAATGGCATAAATGAATTTGACGTCATGCTCCAGGGCCTCCTTTAACCGGCCAATATCCATCCCTTCCTCTGTCAGCTCAATCGGATAAAAGACCGGCTGATATTGGGAAAATGCCTGTATGGCCCCCAGATAACTGGGCTTCTCCACAATCACCCCGTCCCCTGTATTTAACAGGACCTTTGATATAAGGTCAAGGGCCTGCTGGGACCCTGTGGTAATAAGGATATTCTCAATGCCGAGCTGCAGTCCGAATGTACGGTTGTAGCGGTCCGCAATATACTGGCGCAGTTCAGGGAGTCCGGCAGTGATGGAATACTGAAACAGGCTGCTCCCATAGTCCTTTACAATGCGTTCCATGGATACCAGAAGCTCTTCCTGGGGAAATGATACAGGGTTGGGCAGTCCTCCTGCAAATGAAATGATTTCCGGGTCAGCCGCGGTCTTTAAAATACTTCTGATAAATGACGGCGGCGTGGATTTAATCCGCTCAGATAATAGATGTTCCATACGTTTCCTCCTTGTCTGGTTTTGTATTATTATAAACTTGTAAAAGGACACGAACAATAGTAGAATTGTATGCAGGACAATTTTACGAATATCCATACAAACAAACCATATAAAAACCTGCAGAGGAAACAAATTATGTCCATTAATTCATTTGACAATTATCCCATGAGCTGGAAACCGGATTTAAGCAGCGCACCAGGCCCCAAATACCTGGCGCTGGTAAGGCGGATGGAGGAGGATATTAAAAACGGTACGCTGAAGGCCGGCACAAAGCTGCCGCCCCAGAGAGAGCTGGCAGATTATCTGAATGTAAACCTGAGCACCATATCCAGGGCATTCAAGTTATGCAGCCAGAAAGGGCTTCTGTCTGCTTGCGTGGGTAACGGGACCTATGTTTCCGCGGATGTTACGGCGGAAACCATCCTGCTATGCGGGCGGGAAAATCCCCGGATGATTGAAATGGGCGCATTGGTGCCCCAGGTGACCGGAAACCGGCTGGTCAAATCATATGCGGAACAGCTGCTGAAACGTCCGGATGCACTGAACCTGTTTTCCTACGAGGACCCGGAGGGAACCGCCCTGCAGCGTGAAGCCGGCGCGGCCTGGCTTCAGAAATCCGGTTTTCATACAGACAGGGACCATATTCTGCTGGCAGCAGGCGGTCAGAACGGGCTGACCGCAGCGCTGGGCGCATTGCTGGAACGCGGAGATAAGCTGGGAACAGACCCCCTGACCTATCCCGGAGTCAAAACCGCTGCAAAACTGCTGGGAATCCATCTGATACCCATCCAGAATGATAATTCTGAAATGACAGAGGAGGGAATCCGCTACGGAATCCAGAATGAAAAGATAAAAGGAATCTATGTGATTCCGGATTACCACAATCCCACCTCGCATATCATGTCTCTGGAGACAAGAAAAATGATTGGAAGACTGGCACGGGAGAAAAATATCCTTGTGATTGAGGATGGCATCAACAACCTGCTGGCGGAGAATCCCCTGCCTCCCATTGCGGCCTTTGCCCCGGAACAGGTCATCTATCTGTCAAGCCTGTCCAAAACAATTGCCGCCGGGCTGAGAACCGCCTACATCCATGTGCCGGACCAGTATCACCGCAGCCTGGCCACCACCCTTTATTCCATGAATATTTCCATTTCCCCGCTGCTTGCATCCATATCCGCAGGGCTCATTGCAGACGGAGCTGCCGACGATATCGTAAACAGCCGGAAACAGGAACTGCGCAGGCGGAATCAGGTAATCAGCCAGACCTTAGAGGACTTTGTGCTGGACAGCCAGCCTACCAGCCCCATGAGGTACCTGCGTCTGCCGGATTATTTTACCGGCAAAAGCTTTGAAATCTGCGCAAGACAGGCCGGTGTGCAGGTCTATGGGGCGGAGCGGTTTTCAGTGGGCAACAAACCGGCAAAACCAGCAGTCCGTATTTCCGTCATCACCCCGCCGTCCATGGAAGATTTGGAAGAAGGCGTCAGACGTTTGAGAGACATACTGATGTGAACAGCGGGTGGGACAATAACACCCTGAACCTCTCCGGCCTAGAACTTATCCTGTGCATCCAGCACATACTGTACATAGAAAGCCGCACCGTTCACCAGCGCATCCTCATCCAAATCAAAACGCTCATTGTGAAGCGAATAACAGCAGTCCTTTGACTCATTGCGGCAGCCTATAAAGGCATAAACGCCCGGATACTTTTCCAGGAAGTAGGAAAAATCCTCACCGCCAGGCGTGCCCGCGTATCTAACCAGCCCCTTTTCGCCCAGGATTTTCCTGACAGATTCCGCCGCAATTTCACTGCAGTACTCGTCGTTAATCGTTGCCGGGATATCAGAATAATAGTCAAACTCATAATCCGCCCGGTAAGCTTCGCATGTGTTCTTTATAATGCGCTCAATCATTCCCGGCAGTTCCTTCTGAAGCTGAGGGTTAAAGGTGCGCACCGTACCGCTGAGCTCCGCTGTCTCGGCAAAAACATTGGCCATGGTCCCGGAATGGAAGGTACAGATACTGACCACCACTGTATCCATGGGGCTGGTCTCCCGGCTGGCAATACTTTGGAGGGCATCCACCACCTTTGCCCCCACATAGATGGGGTCCACCGCGTACTGGGGCATGGCGCCATGTCCGCTTTTTCCGATAATTTTAATATTCATAAAGGAGGCCGATGTATAGCGGGGGCCAGGGTCTACGGAAATGGTTCCGCTCTCCAGATACGGGAAAATATGCATGCCCGCCACTGTATCCAGCCTGCCCACCTTTCCTGACTCCAGCACCTTCACTGCCCCGTTGGTCAGCTCCTCCGCCGGCTGGAAAATGAGCTTTACCGTGCATTTAAGTTCATCCCGGTGTTCCGACAAAACCTTAGCAGCTGTCAGCAGCATACTGATGTGGCCGTCATGGCCGCAGGCATGCATGACGCCCGGATTCTGAGAACAAAACGGCAGCTCCTTCACTTCCCTGATTGGAAGCGCGTCAATGTCGCAGCGCAGGCCAATGACCGGCTGTTCCTCTTTCCCTGTAATGGTGGCAATGGTGCCGGTTCCCGCCACCTCCTCATAGGGAATCCCCATCCCGGTAAGCTCAGCGCGGATACGTCCTGCTGTTTCCACTTCCTTCCAGCTCAATTCCGGATGTTTATGGAATTCCCGCCTCATACGGACGGCATAATCATGATATTTTTCTACTTCTTCTCTAACGTTCACAGCTTGAATCCTTTCCTGATATATTTATTCCTGATAAATTCCTCTCCTGTTAAAACGGCCCGTATCCAATCTGCACGGCCACGAACAGAAAGATTAACTGCAGAATCAGGAAGAGTCCATGCAAAGGCAGAATAAACTTATACCAGCTCTTTAACGGTACCTTGCCTAAGGACAGATAAATCAGCAGTGTTCCGTTGGTAAACCAGAAGGTATTGGATATACCGTCGCCAAACTGGAAGGCCAAAACGGCTGTCTGCCTTGTAATATGCAGCATGTCTGCCAGTGGGACCATAATGGGCATAACTGCAGTTGCCTGTCCTGAGCCCGATGGAATCAGTGCATTCACAAAGAAATTCACAATGAACATACCGACTGTGCTCACATAGGCCGAGGCGCTGCGCATCAGATTGGAAAGCCCGTGTACCAGTGGGTCCACCAGGCCGCCGTTTGTCATGGTCCACTGGACCGCCCTGGCCACGCCGATGATTAAGGCGCCGCTGAATGCTCCTCTTGCTCCGTCAAGGACCATATTGATTCCGTCGTCCAGGTTCACACGGTTAAATATAGCTGATACAATTCCGCCAATCATAAAGGTGGCGGCCATTTCCGTGTAGGACCACTTCAGATTCAGGATGCCGTAAATCGTAACAAGAATGGAGACAGTCAGTGCAACGGCGGAAATCTTCTTCGGAAGGTCAAACTTAAGGCCCGGGTCCACAGGAATCCTCAGGGAAGATGTGTCCACATCCTTCACAAGGCTCTTGGAAGGGTCTGCCTTCACCTTTTTGGCATACCGCATAACCCATATCAAACTAAGTATCCACACGCATACCAGAGCCGCAATCCTCAGCTCCCATCCTGAGAACATGGGCAGTTCCGCAATCGTATGGGAAATTCCTACTGTGTACACATTAAATGGTGCAACTGCAAAGCTAATCAGACAGGCAAAGCCGGAGATGGCCATACCAACCAGTGAATCATACCCCAGCGAGAGGGCCAGGGATACGATAATAGGAACGAAGGGAATGAT
Organism: Clostridium sp. 1001271st1 H5; assembly: GCF_005845215.1. Lineage (GTDB taxonomy): Bacteria > Bacillota > Clostridia > Lachnospirales > Lachnospiraceae > Enterocloster. Next base: position 133,221 of record NZ_SPHO01000008.1, on the reverse strand, counting down.
GTGCTCACTCCAACCCAGAATACCTCCAAAAATGAAAAATACAATCATTACAACCGCTATGATAACCTGGCTGCTCATCCGCTCAGACGCCTTTAATACGCTGTTGATTGCAGCTCCCACCGTATCGGTTCTCTTATAAATCTCCACAATACCGCCAATCAGCATAACGCAGAACATCATGTTGGCTGAAGCTGTCAGTCCTTCCGGAATGGAACGGAATATGTTAAAAAACGATACAGGAGTGCGTTCCGTGGCGTGGTAGCTGTCTGCCAGTACCCGGGTAACCCCGTCTACTGTTTCACGGTCATAGGCTCCCGGTATTACAAAATAAGATACAATTGCGCAGGCAAGTACCATCAGTACAAGCGGCACAAAGGGATTTAAAGGCTTGTTTGCTTTCTGCTTTTCTTTTGTCATTGTTTTCCCCTTCCCCTGGCGGAATTTAAAAATAGCGAATGATATTCTCCACCAGTTCCAACATTTTCTTTACGTCCTCAATTACAACATACTCTCTCGCACTGTGTGAATGATAGATATTAAAGCCTATGGGCACGGTCCTGATTCCCAGCTGGTTGGTGCAGGTGGCGTCCAGAACGCCAAAGGACCTGGCCGGTGTCATGGAAAGCCCGGACTTCCTGTAGATGGAATCCAACCGTTCCAGCATATCCTTATTTTCACTGAAATCTGTTTCCGGAACATCCTCCTCTTCCCGGATATTGCATTTACATCCCATGCGCTCTGCTGTCTCTTCCGTCTTCTGACGAATCTCATTCCTGATTTTCTTCTTGATGTCATTGCCAAAACAGCGGATTTCCACGTCAAACCGCGCGTACTTGGGCACTGCATTGGACGGCGAGAGGGATACCAGGTCAAATACATTGATGCTCAGGTTATCACTGATTCTCCCCACAGGTATCTGGTGAATAATCTCCACAGCAGTCAGAAGGGCATTGATTCCCGGCTCCTCATTACGGATTACATGGGCGGCCCGCCCAATCAGTTCCACATTCAGATAGAGTCTGGCGGGAGTGCGCATCAATACCTCCCCTGTCACGTAGTGGTCAATGACAATTGCCTCCTCACTCTCAATCCTGGAATAATCCGCATACTTTGCCCCATGGAGTCCCAGCTCCTGGCATACGGTAAACAAAAGCTCAATCGGACGGTTTAGTTCCCCCTCCTGCATAAGACGCCCTACAGCCTCCATAACCACTGCAATGGCCAGCTTGCCGTCAGCCCCCAGGACGCTGTTTCCTATGCTCCTGACGCAGCCGTCTTCAATGCGGACCTCCACATGATTGCTGGGGGCGGCCGTATCCAGGTGGAACACAAACAAAAAGGGCTTTTTGCCGGACCTGCCCGGAACCCTGGCCAGGATATTCCAGCCGTCAGTCACCACCTCATTGCCCAGCTCCTGACGCTCAAACGGAATCCCCATTCCGTCAAGCTCCTGCTCCATATATTCACAAAATGCTTTCTCATTATGGGATTCGCTTGCGCACTCCGCATAACGAATGAATCGCGAAACGGTCCTGTCTACGTTTCTCCCTCCTTCCGTCTTTTTTTCTGCAAGTCACTTAAACAAGTGATACCATTTTATCATTTAGGCTAGTGAAAAACTATTGTTTAAACCATGTAAGTTTCTTTCTGTTTTTTGTTCAAATGCACAATCTTTTGCAGATATATTGCGTATTTTTCCGGATTTATTATAATATATGAAAAAGGTATCAGGCAGCAGCGTCACCCCTGCAGCCTGTAAGGAGGGTTCCCGTGATTGACAACAAAATCATGTATGAAATTGTAGAAAAACTGCACGAACGCTTTTCCGCTTCCATCAGCATCTGCGATGTAAGCGGACGCGTCATTGTGTCCACTGATTCTTCCTGCATGGGGGAGATGAATCTGCTTGCCATCGAAGCCCTTAACATCAACTCCAAGGCCACCGCGTCCATGGACAGCAGGATTCAGAAGGCCGGCGCAGCCATGCCAATCTGTTTCCAGAAAAGCAGGCTGGGCGCCGTGGTCATCCAGGGCGCAGGTTTCTCCAGTTCCCAGATGGCTGAACTGCTGAGCAAGACCATTGAACTGCTTTATGAGGAACTTATCCTCTCCAAGAAAAAACAAAACCGGACCCAGGAACGGGACCAGTTTCTTTATGAGTGGCTCCACCTGCAGTCCGATTATACGGAAAACTTCATAAAACGCGGGGAACATCTGGGTATTAATATTATGGGGGAACAGACCATTATCCTGATGGAGCGCCAACCAAACGACCTTTTTGCCTCCACCTCCATCATTCAGAATCTTTTAGATGACCGTGATATCCTGCTCCCCCTCTCCCAGGACCAGAACCTGATTATCCTGAAAGAGAACGAGCATTTCAAAAAGAAATTCAACCGTGTGGTTGCCGCCGGACATAACTGCCATACCGGTATGTGTTCCGGCAGCGTTCATCTCCACACGGCCTACCAGGCAGCCTTAGAAAGCCTCAGGCTGGGAAAAATATTATTTCCGGATGAGCACCTCCACAGCTTTGAGAAGATGAAGCTGGCCATTGCACTGTCCAAAACCGATATTCCGGGACTGGAGGAATCCTTTTCCCTCCTTGTGGCAAAGGGCAAAAACGCCCAGCTGGCAGAGACAGCCATAACCTACATACGGCTAAACGGAGATATCCAGAAAATCTGCGAAAAGCTCCACATCCACCGCAACAGCATCCCCTACCGCATCCGCCGCATCCAGGAAATCTGCGGCCGCAACCTGATGGATTCCTATGACCTGCTCTATCTCTTCGCCTCATTCATACGGTATGCGGGGAAGGAGGCGGATGTGGTGTAGCGGCGGATATGCGGTAGCGGCGGCCGGGCCGCGGGAACCGGACCTTTTCTCCTGCTTCAAATCAGAGAGAAAATCAATTGAGCAGAAACAGGCTTATAGCAGGAACAAATGTAATAAACATTAATGATATGATACAGACAATATAAAAGGGAACAAGCGCCCTGGCAACCTTTTCAACCGATACTTTGCCAATCTGTGACCCGATGTATAGGCTGACTCCAACCGGAGGAGTAAGGAATCCAATGGAAGTATTCACAACCATAATAACGCCAAATTGGATTGCGGAAATACCACAATACGTTGCCAAAGGAAGCAGAAGCGGAGCCATGATGGTGATTGCCGCCAGGCCGTCCATAAAGCAGCCCAGTATCAGCATAATTACGTTAATAATCAACATAATGATAACAGGACTTGAGGATATCCCACTTATAAATGATACCAGCCTGTCAGGTACATTTTGAAGAGTTATAATCTGTCCCAGGGCTATGGCGGTAGCTATGACAATAAAAATCCTGGCAGATGTAAGCACTGTCTGCTGAAGTGATTCAACGATACCGGTAATGTTAAGTTCCCTATGTATAAAACACTCTACCACCAGAGTCCATACCACAGCAATAACTGAGGCCTCTGTTGGGGTGACAAATCCTCCGTAAATTCCGCCCAGAACAATTACGGGAACCATAAGAGACCATTTAGCATCCCAGACTGCCATGCCCACATCTTTGATAGATGCGCGTTTTTCCACCCCCCGATATCCCCTCTTCATGGATATAATCAGACTTACAATAATCAAACCTCCGGCAAACACAAAACCTGCACCTATACCAGCAATAAACAAATCCCCAACTGATGTATTTGTCGCTATTCCATACATAATAAAAGAAACACTTGGCGGAATCATTACTCCCAGACAGCCGGCAGATGTACAGACTGCTGTTGCAAACGGAGCGTCGTACCCATCATCCTTCATAGCAGGAATCATAAGGCCCCCTACAGCTGAAACAGTAGCTGCAGCTGCGCCGCTCAAAGCTCCGTAGAACAGGGACGTAATGATGGAAATCAATGCCAGTCCACCCGGCAGATGGCCAATCAGACTTTTTGACAGATTCAAAAGCTTTTTGGCAATGAGTCCCCGCTGCATCAGTTCTCCAGCCAGAACAAAAAACGGGACCGCCAGCAGTGTAAATGAATTAAGGGCTCCAAACATCTTTTGTACCAAGAATGTCATGGGAAAATCGCCTGTAAATATCATGGTACAGACTACTGACAGTCCCAGAGAATAGCCAATGGGAACAGATAATAATAGAAATACCGCCAATGATATGAACAATACTCCGGTCGCCATATTCTAGCTCTCCCCCTTCCTGTCAGGAATTCCTTCTGTTTTCAGACTATTAATCTGCACGATGATTTTTATTATATAGGCTATGCTTGTAAGTAAAAATCCAACAGGTATTGCAAGATAAAACCAGACCATATTTATCTGCAGACCCGGAGCAATCTGTTTGCTCTCAGCCAAAAAAGCCACCCTTTCAAAACCATAAAATGTACATATGAGACAGAATACCAATGATAAAATCATGGATATCTGATTCATCAGGCTTTGAACTCTGCAAGGCATCAAATCCCTTAAGATTGTGATTTTTATAGGTTCATCATTCCGTTCAACGTAGCTCAGTCCCATAAATACCATCCAGATAAAGCATCCTCTTGCAAGCTCCTCCGCCCATACCAGCGAGAAATTAAAAATGTATCTGCTGACAACCTGATAAAAAATGGTTACCACCATGGCGGCAAGGAGAACAGACATGGCCGCTGCATGTATTTTTTCTGCCGTTTTGACACTTATAAATTTGTACTTGGACATGGTCCATTCCCCTTTCATGTCTATTGCGCTATTGCATCCTGTACCTGCTTAATCACATCAGCACCTATCTGTTCCTCAAACTGTTTATAGACTGGCTGAACTGCCTCAACCCAGCGTGCCTTTTCATCATCACTTAATTCGATAATTTGAATCCCATCGGATTTCATCTTTTCAATCATGGTCTTCTCATTTTCCCTTACAAGCTCACGCTCATATTTAGCCATCTCTTTTGCAGCATCTGTGATGATTTTTTGATTTTCAAGAGACAACCCCTCAAAGAAGTCTTTATTGATAAGAAAAACATGAGGAAAATAGCTGGATTGTGTCAGTGTCAGGTACTTCTGCACTTCCTGAAATCTGCTGGCCCATGCCAGGTTCAAATCCTGGTCAACACCATCCAGGGCCCCCTGCTGCAATGCAGTATATACCTCACCAAAGCTGAGGGGAGTAGGATTCGCTCCCAGAGCTTCAAGAATGGCAATATGAATCGGACTGGATGTGGACCTGAGCTTCAGGCCTTTCATGTCATCCAACTTCTCAATGGGCTTAATGGAATTAAATACATTCCTATAACCAAGTTCAGTATATGCCAGTCCCATCAGCCCTTTATCCTCCAGCTTCTTCAGCATATCCTGGCCGATTTCCCCGTCCAGCACCTTTTCCGCATCCTCTACAGTTGGGAAAATATATGGCAAATCAAAAACCAGAAAAGCATCCGTAAACTCGGCTAAATTGGAGGTCCCGCACGTTCCTATCTGAATGGTACCCATCTGCACTCCCTCCGTCACTTCACTGTCGGAGCCCAGAACTGAATTTCCATAAACTTCAACTTGGATTTCATCGGTTTTGGATTCAACGATTTCTTTAAATTTCAAAAACCCCAAATGCATAGGATGGTCAAGAGGCTGTGTATCTGCTGCCTTGATAATAATCTTTTCGTTCTTATCAGCGGAACCTGAAGGCACAGCCTGTTCCGCTTCCCCCTTCTGCTCCATCTTACTCTGCTGCTGCGTCCCATTTTGTTGTCCTGCCTGGTCCTGTTGTTTCTTCTGTCCGCAGCCAGTGAGGACAATGCCGCAGATAACAAGGGCTGCTGACATTAATGCTATCGCTTTTTTCATGAAATTACCCCTTTCCTTTTAAAATTAATTTATTCTTCCGCCTTACCCGGCCTAAGCCATTCACCATATCCGGCGTCCGCCGCCTGTCCTTCCTGGTCATAAACCACCGTACCTCTCACTACGGTTTTCAAGACCTTGCCGTAGAGTTCAATACCATCATATATGACGCCTGATTCTTTACACTTTGACCTCATCTGATTATGGTCCATCTTATAAGGAGTATCTAAATCCATCAGTACCAAATCAGCATCAGACCCTATTTTAATTGCCCCCTTTTTTGGATACAGCCCAAAAGACTTGGCAGCGTTTGTACTCAGAAGCTTCACTGCTGTTTGGAGCGTAAGCCGCTTTTCTTTGACTGCTTTCATGATAAGCGGTACCCGCATTTCCAATCCCGGCAATCCGGGAGGGGACATAAAGATATTATCCAAACCTTTCTTCTTTTCCTCCGCTGTATATGGGGCATGGTCGCTGGAAATAATGTCTATATCACCGTTATTCAGGTGCGTCCACAGGGCTTCGGACTCCATTTTTGACCGCATCGGCGGATTGCATACAGCGTAGGTTCCATACCGTGCAATGTCTTCTTCCGTAAAATAGAGATAATGCGGGCAGGTCTCAATAATCAGCCTTTGTCCCATCCTTCGTGCTTGATTGGCAATCCTGATAGACTCAGAGGTAGTCAGATGTGTAAGGTACAGTGGCACATTGAATTCCCTCGCATACCGTATTAATTTTTCTACCATCTCAACTTCGGCTATGGGGGGCCTTGATTTAGCATGATACTCTGCCGAAATTTTGCCTTCCGCCTTGAACTCACTTATTATTCCCGTAACCAATCCAATCGATTCGGTATGTGCTCCCAGAGGAAGCCCTGTTTTTGCAACTTCTGCAAACCCTTTATAGAGCTGATACTCATTTTCCATTGTCAGGCCGATAAATTCATGTTCACGGCCTGCAGGAGGCGTTTGCAAGAATGTTTTAAAGCCCAGTACACCCGCTTTTGCAAGCGGCATTATATTCTGGAGTTTATTACCCGCAGCTCCCAAAAAACCAAAATCTATGATTGATTGGCTTTCAGCTGCACCAACCCGTACCATAAGTTCATCTACAGAATAAGTCGGAGGAGAAGACAAGGGCATTTCAATCAATACTGTAGTGCCGCTTCCCGCGGCAGCTAATGAACCGCTTGCAAAATCCTCCCTATGGGAAATCCCCGGATATCTTATGTGGACATGAGAGTCAATACAGCCGGGCAGCAAATATTGACCGTCTGCATCAATCACTGACCTGGCCGCTGGAAGCTGGGCATTGGTTCCCATCATGGTTATCTTTCCGCCCCCCACTCCTATGCCGCCAAAAAACATGCCATCCTCTGTTACAACCTTTGCATTTTTAACAGCCAAATCCAACATGAAACTTTACACCTCCATTCCTCAACTAAATGGTTATATTAACAATAACATTTGAAAATGAGACTGATTAGTGCTATAAATCACCAATCAAAGGGCTTATTTCAATACTTCTTATTGATGGTCATACAAAAACTTCTGCCGGAACCTATTATGAATAGATTCCGGCAGGAGCCATTATCTTCTTCGAAGGAGTCCGCTGTCAGTTGTGGTCAGACATCTTTCGGTAATCAGAAGGATATTGATTTTCAGATTTATAAAACAGCCTGGAAAAATATCTGACACTGTGATAACCTACCATCTCAGAAATTTTATTTACAGAAAGATTTGTTTCAGCAAGCAGTTCCTTAGCCTTTAAAAGTCTTATTTCTGTCAGAAAATCAACATATTTCGTTTTAGTCTGCTTATAAAACAGGGAACCGAGATAATTAGGTGTGATTCCTAAACTGTCAGCTATAATATTCAAACCTATATCGCGCATATAATTGTCCTTTGTAAAAGCAATCACCTGTTCAATATAACTGGTATTAATCTGTCTCCGTTCCAGCAGTACTTTCTTCCCGTATCTCCTCAAACCATCCGCCATATTCGCCACTGTGCCAAAGTTTGTCAATTCTGTATTTATAGAACAATTCAGAAACTGCAAAATATTGTCTTTAACCGCCTGATTCAGCAGCTGGCTATGTCTGGTTAGTATGAATCCAAAATTCGCTAAACTTTGGTTATAATCAAGAAGTTTATTCTCGCGCATACATCTGCATACATCTAAAACCAGTCTCCCTATTTCTGAATAATCATTTACTTCCTTTAGACCAGCTATCTTCTCAGCATGGTGCTTACAACCGGTTCCAAGTACCACTCTCAGCGGGCCCAGTTCATCTAATTGTCTGATTTTATTGTTAATTTCCATATAAGAAGAAATGTCATTATCCCAAAAAATAGTGGCAGAAAAACCATCAGTTGACATACTGCGGGCCAAATGAGCCGATTTTCTTAGATATTCATGTACCACCCGGCCGCAGTCCTGCCTGCCATCTTTTTTGCAGGCGCACACAACAGCAAATTTATAATCGGAAATATTAAACATAGCAATTTGAATATTGGATGATAATTCATCCATGGCATTCTGTTTCATCTCATGACAAAATAACCTTCTATGATTCATGAATGCTTCCGTATGAATCCTTCCATCAAAATAAATTACCCCTGCTTCAAATACCGATGATGTAATGATTTTCTCCAATGATGTATCTTTAGCCACATCAAAGTTATTATATAATGCAATAATGTCTCTTTCAAATCTCTTATTCAAATCAATGTATAACAAATGACTTTCATTTACCAGAGCATTCATTGTTTCCGCAAGAATCTTACAGTTTATGGGTTTCAACAGATATCTTGATACACCAAATTCAATGGCCTGCTGAGCGAAATCAAATTCCTGAAAACCTGACAATATAATCCACTTCGTGCTTGGAGATATCTCTTTCGCTCTCCTGATTGCCTCCAATCCGTTAAGCTTAGGCATTTTAATGTCAACAAAAGCAATATCCGGTTTAAAATCGTCTAATGCCTTAATTAATTTTTCTCCATTTTCTGCCTCCATAATTTTTTCAAAGTACATATTCATTTCCTGAAGCATACTTATGAGGGTCAATCTTACTTTCTTTTCATCATCTGCTATCAAAATATTCATAATTATATATCCCTTTTTAATCAAGTGTATGAATATCGTCCATAAATACTTTAATACTGATGCAAGTACCTGACTTCGGCCTGCTGTCTATATCAAATGAACTGCGGGCATATGCCAGCTTTAATCTTTCCCTTACATTTGAAATACCAACACTGTTCCCCTGGTTTACTTGACTTATATCAAATCCTTCTCCATCATCAGCAATAGTGATATGTACATAAGAATCCTCTTCTCCTTTGACCATACAGGCATTAATTATGATACTGCACGTTCTGTCTGATGGTTCCACAGCATGTATCACCGAGTTTTCAACTAATGGCTGAAGCATTAATTTGGGAATTTTAAAGTCTGATACAGTGTCAGCACAAAAAATACTAAAATTCATTCTTTCCTCAAAGCGGAGTTTTTGAAGCTCACAGTAATTATGCAAAAAGTTGAACTCCTGTTCAATGGTAACCATGGTATCATTTCCCAAAGTATATCTCATAAGTCCTGACAGATTTATAATTGAGTTTTCCAGAACATCCCGCTGTCCCTCTCGATTGAGCCATAAAAATCCGTTCAGAACGTTATATAAAAAGTGCGGCTGAATCTGGGACTGCAATGCGCGATATTCTGCATTGCGCTGGCTCAATAAAAGTTTATATTCTTTATCAATATAATTATTCAACTTCTGAATCATATTGTTCAGGGAACGTTTCAGTTCAGATAATTCATCTTCTCCATACACGGTGCAGCTAATATTTAAATTGCCATTTTTAACGTGCCGCATAACATGAGTCATTTCCCGAAACGAATTCGTTATGCTATTAGACAGCGTCGTAAACATTAATGATGTAATTATAATCACAAGAACAGCCACCATGGTATTAATGGTACAAATCCACCGTATCTTCTCCCTGAGCGTGCTGTCACTGAGCAAAATAACCACTTTCCAACCCGAAGGAATAATGGCCTGTAAAAAGACCCTGTAGGTTGTTCCTTCCACGCTGATTACACGTTCACCCTGCTGAATCAGTCCCTGTATTTCACTGGAAACAGGACTGTCTGAATAGACAACTTCACCGCCTTCATCTAAAACCAACGACATGGAAGGACCGTTAAACTTCAAATCAGTAAACAAATCCTGAAAAAAAGCAATATCCGTATCTGCCATGATAAATATCTTACTGCCGGCCTTATACGGATGCTTCATGGACTGGACAACCGAAAACACCTGCTTATTAGCAGAGTAAGTAAAATAATCCGGTTCATGAGCACCAATGAAGGTAAACGGTTCCTTGGAAAACGCGATTTGGGAAACCAAATCATCATAGGGGGAAGATGGGTATATACGGCTGAGGTCCAGGTCTACATTTACATTTTTATTAAAGTACTGCAGCCCCCCATCCTGGTTTTGCACAATAATACTCAGCAGATTTTTTCCTGAAGTTTTTAAATAGTTTTCGATATCATGGGACTTAAAACAGTCGTTTCCACCGGAAAAGGCTCTGACATCATCCAGATTATTTTCTTCTAATGTGTTTAGTACCTTTTTATCATATCCAACTGTTGTCATCAATCTTTCTAGTTCGGAGATATAAGAATAAATATTCTGAGATACAGATTTCAGAGTATTGCTTACCAATACATCTGCTTCAATCTGCGTCTGCTGCTTAAAATATGAAATGCAGAAAAGAGTTATAATGATAGTTGGTATCAAGGTGCATATTACATTTATTGCAATTAGCTTAAACCGAAGGGAACGCGTGAATCTCACCTTACCGTCTATGTTCTTATAGGACTTGTTTTTCTTGGGGCGGTACAGAATATCCAACATGGAGAACATTATCTCCTTTCGACCCTTAAAGCGGTCCATCAGCACGCATGAAAGCGCTTTATACCTTGTATACAGACATATTATAACAAAATCTTAACGCGAAATCAAGGAATGGGGGGGATAAGGGACGGCGTAAAATCATCATCGGACCCTAATACCTATAGTTCCTACGGCAGTTCCCCCATCATATCCTTCACGCATTCAATGAATTTCTTCATGGCAGGGGATGCCTCCTTTAATGACGGCACTCCGATTCCAAGGGAGACAAACTGCGGCGGGTCAAAGGGCAGGGTAACCACATCCCCGGACCAGCTGAGGGTGATGAGTCTGTTATTCAGGCTCATGCCCAGCCCGGCCTCCACCATACAGTAGGTTGTATATGCATCTGCTGTGGAGAAACGGATGTCCGGCGTCAGGTGCCTGGCCCGAAGAAGGCGGTCTATTTCCGTGTCCTGATTTGGCATGGTTATGATAAATGGTTCATTTTCCAGCCCGCACAGCGGAAATGAACCATCCCCTGCCCTGGGATGATTCTTCGGCAGCCAGGCCAGCAGCTCATCCTGGCGGATGGGAATCCAGTCGCAGATTGTCCCGGCGGAAGGCTCCGCGAAAAAGCAGCAGTCCACGGACATCTCATTGAGCCAGCGGGTCATCTCGCGGTTGCCGCCCTCCTTCATGTTAATCCTGACATTGGGATACAGCTGCCGGAACCGCTTCAGTATGGGAGGCAGCCACATGGCCGAAACACTGTAATAGCTCCCAATGGTCAGGGCGCCGCTTAAAATCCCGCGGATATCAGCCCCAATCTCCAGGGCATGGTTATGGGCGCGGACAATCTCCCGGAAGGCCGGAATCATGGCCTTTCCGTTTTCCGTGGGAGACACCCCCTTTTTTGTACGTATAAAAAGAGGAAAACCCACTTCCTCCTCCAGGGCGTTCACCATCCTGGTGATTCCGGACTGTGTATATCCCAGGAAAACACCTGCAGCAGTCAGGCTTCCATGGTCAATAGCCGCAAGAAAGGCTTCGCATTTCGTAACATCCATATTTTTCTCCATCCATGACAGTTTATCATGATTAATATGATAAATCAGGTTTTGTGTCATACATAAAAACATTGTACAATAGTGCTAATGACATGTCAAACACAACAGAACATACTGCCTTCGGTGTGTAAAAGAAATACCTCCCCATAAGGATTTCTTCCCGGACGAAACGGTTCCCTGCAAAGAACCGCTGCCTTTACACACCGGAGCTGAGAAAAGAGGATAACGAAATGGAACTTTGTATGCACAGCAGACCATCTTTTGCTTCCGATTATATGGAAGGCGCACACCCGGCTATTCTGACACGTCTCATGGAGACAAACATGCTTAAGACCCAGGGATATGGAAGCGACCCTTTTTCCCAATCAGCCCGTGAAAAAATCCGCGCGGTATGCGGCTGCCCGGAGGCCGAAATACATTTTCTCGTCGGAGGCACCCAGACCAATGCCACTGTCATACGCGGAATCCTGCACTCCTATGAAGGCGTAATTGCAGCTGGTTCCGGGCATATCAGTGTCCATGAGGCCGGCGCAATTGAACTGGGAGGCCATAAGGTGCTTACACTGCCCCATACGTCCGGAAAACTCAGGGCAGCGGACATCGAGGGCCTGGTTACAGATTACAGAAGGGATACAAACAGCGGTCATATGGTCATGCCCGGCATGGTTTATATTTCTCACCCAACCGAATACGGGACGCTGTACTCGCTCAGTGAACTGCAGGAAATCAGCCGTGTATGCCGCAAGAACGGCCTTCCGCTGTTCATGGACGGCGCACGGCTGGCCTATGCGCTCTCCTGCCCCAGGAATGAACTAACGCTCAGGGATATTGCCAGGCTATGCGATGTATTCTACATCGGAGGAACCAAATGCGGGGCCCTGTTTGGAGAAGCGGTTGTGATAACACAGCCGAATCTGATACCCCATTTCTTCACTGTCATTAAGCAGAACGGCGCCCTCCTTGCCAAGGGAAGGATGCTGGGCATACAGTTTGACACCCTGTTTGAAAATGACCTTTACCTGAAAATCGGTGCTTCAGCTATAGAGGCAGCCGACCAAATCAGGGACGCCCTGACAAAATGCGGATACCGCCTGTTCCTTGATTCCCCCACGAATCAGATATTTATTATAATGGAACATGAGGCAGCAGCCCGGCTGGCCCGGAAAGCAGAGATATCCTTATGGGAAAAATACGATGACAACCACACCCTGGTACGGTTCGTCACGGATTGGGCAACCCAGCAAAGGGATGTGGACATGCTGATAGGGATACTGGAAGAGGAACACAATCCCACCCTGGCCTGTGTTTCATAGAGGATTGGCTTTGAGAAATATAATCCATAACAGCAGCACAAATGGGATTGACCAAAAAGGTTACCGGTACGCTGACCTGCGGCAGATTTGTGCTGACTGCGGCGTCACCACAGGAGCATTTTACTTTTTCTTTGAAAATAAAGACGCCCTTTTCTGCGCCATTGTTGACCCTGTCATTCAGATGCTTAACGGCCTGACCAGCCAGCTGTGTGAAAGAGAGCTGTCAAATCCCTCCAGCTTCAGTGGGAACGACCTTATGACTATGGATTTCCTGCTGAAGCACCGCAGGGAAATGCTGGTTTTGATGGAAAAATCCCAGGGAAGCAGCCGTGAAGATTTTCCCTGCCGGCTGTTTGACACCATGGTCTCATATTTTAATGATGCCTTTGCAGCTGCCATCGGCAGGCAGCCCCGGGCGGACGTAATCCGGATGCTGGTGCAAATCCGCATTGCATCCGCCATGGACATACTGAAAGGAGCAGAGACAATGGAACAGGCCTTTATCTTAAATAATGTAATGGCTCACTATGCAGACGGAGGTTTCAACAGTCTGGTTCACAATTTAAAAGATGTATTATAAAGCCCGGAGGCAGACGCCTTCGGGCTTTTGCATAACAAAACATATCCGCTGTTATGTACAGACCGGATAAAACAACCAAGCAGGAGGTAAGAAATAGTATGAAACATCAGACACCAAACTATGGGAACTGGATTCCCAAAACAATGATGCAGGTTTTGTGGGGTATCACCGGCCTCACCCTGGCAGCCGCCCTTATCTGGAAAAGCCGGATTATATCCGCGTTCGCCTTCCTTCTCTTCCTTCTCATGGGCGGAATAACCGTCTATATGCAGCTCTGCAGAAGGGCCTTTTCCTTTGAAGGCGGAGGGGTCATGGGACAGATTCACCAATACCTGCTCTCAAAGCTTTCATGAAACGGCAAAGGAAGGCTGCTGGACATCGGCTGCGGCTCCGGAGCCCTGACAATCCGGTGTGCAAAGACATGGCCTGATGCCGCGTTCACGGGAATTGATTATTGGGGCAGGGAATGGAATTACGCCAGGGAACAATGCGAAGAAAACGCCAGGCTGGAGCAGGCCGGACCCATCTGCTTTCTGCAGGGCGATGCCTCCGGGCTTCCATTTGAAGCGGGGCACTTTGATGCTGCTGTCAGCAACTTTGTTTTCCATGAGGTAAAAACCCAGCCCGATAAACGCCTGGTTGTCCGTGAAGCGCTCCGTGTAGTGAAAAAAGGCAGTGTTTTCGCGTTCCACGACCTCTTTGAACAGCATGCCATCTATGGAGATATGCAGGAATTTGCAGAACAGCTGCGCAGGGAAGGGATTAGCGAAGTTCACTATGAACCGCACACGGAACAGCTTTCCTGCATTCCTGCCTATGTCCGCGCCCCATGGCTTTTAAATGGGCTGGGAATCCTTTACGGAAAGAAGTAGGTATTTCATAATCAGGCGCGCCTGGGCGGGAATATCCGTATGGTTCCCGCCCTCCCAGGCGACTGTCTTCCCCCCGGTCCCCCATCAGGAAATCCAGCCATCAGCATTCCGGAACATGTTCTCCCCTCAGATACCAGGCTGTCTTTGCGCTTTCCTCCAGTTCCTCCAATCCGTAAAAGGCATCCAGAACCGTCTTGCCTGCCACTACAGGGCCGTGCTGTTTCAGAAGATAGGCGTCACTGTCCATTATCCGTTCTTCCATGTACCGGAAAAGCTCCTGGCTTCCCGGCTTTGCATAGGGAATCATCCCTACGGTCCCCACCTTCATTTTAAGATACGGCGTGTAGGACGGTATCACATCTGTCTCCTTTTCATGTTCCAGGCAGGACCAGAGGACTGAGTAAAAACCATGTGTGTGTACCACCCCTGTCATCTCCGGCCTGTGCCGGTAAATCATGGCGTGAAGCGGATACTCCTTGCTGGGCTTTACCCCCTCCACATAAGCCCCATCCAGCGTAAGCGTGGAAAACTGTTCCTTTTCCAGGGTTCCAAAGCTGGTGCCGCTGCCGGAAATATAGATAAAATCTCCTGACCTGACGCTGATGTTTGCAGTTGAACCGCTCACTCTGCCCCTGGCAAACAAAGAATGGGCAATCTCCACGGCTGCCTCCAACTGACGTTCTGTGTTAATATCCATAATTATCCCTCCAACTCATTTACTGCCCGGCTAAAGAAATCATCCTGGCCAAAATTTCCTGATTTCAGTACCAGGCGCATAGTGGTATCCTCCAGCGGAATCATCACCGGCACCCCTGGGGCAATGCTGCGTCCTATCCAGAACCCCTGATATCCCAGACGCTGGATGACTGCGCCTGAGGTCTCCCCTCCTGCCACGATAATCCTGCGGTACCCGCTGGCAGCCGCCCTTGCTGCCAGCTCTGCTGCCAGCTGTTCCAGCATAGAGGAAACTCTTTCCCTGCCCTCTGCCTGAATCTTTCGCACCTGCTCCGGACGGTCCGAGCTGTACACCAGCACATTCTCCCCCCGATGCATTTCCACAAAGCCCCATATATGCTCTGCTGTCTCCTCACCTGCAAGGACGCGCCCGGCCTCTATCCGGTAGCACGGATAATTCTTCTCCTTATAACTGTCAATCTGCCTCAATGTTGCCTCGGAACAGCTTCCCGCCAGCAGTAAGGATTCCTGCCTGCTGCATGTTTCCTCCTTTCCATCAGCTGCCTTCTCTCTGAGCACATCCCCGCTCCCGTCCAAGCCTTCTCTCCGGTCCGCCGCAGCTGTTTCCGCCATCAGCCTTCCCACATGCTCTGCCAACCCGGAACCACCGGTGTAAAAAGCAATATGGCCAAACTCCCGTGCAATCGCCTCTCCATGGGACTCCTCATAATAATCCGGTATAAGATAGCAATGGCCCTCCTGCCTGCACAGATTCTCCTGCTCCCGCTTCCACTGTTCCCTGGTCTTTCCTGCCATGCTGATTCCCTTATAGCGGCTCTGCATTTCAATGAGCCGGCTAATCTCCGACTCCTCCATGGGTGTCAGGGGATGGCTGCGCATGGAGCTTTCCTCCAAAAGGACACCGTTGACATAAAGCTTTCCTCCCCGTACCGTCCTTCCATTGACCGGAAGCGCGGGACACAGAATTGTATAGGGATAATTAAATTCCTCCATCACGGCATCCGCCACCGGCCCGATATTCCCCTCTTTGGTGGAGTCAAAGGTGGAACAGTATTTGAAATACAGTTTCCTGGCTCCCTCCTGCAGCAGCCACCGGAATGCCCGCAGGGAATCAGCAACCGCCTTGCCCCTGTCCTGGGTCCTGGATTTCAATGCAATCACCACGGCCTGGGTTCCCTCCCTCACGGTCTGTCCCTCTTCCGGAACTCCGTTGTAAAGGACAGTCACCAGCCCTGCTTTTACAAAAAAGGACGCCACATCACCGGCTCCCGTAAAATCATCCGCAACACAGCCAATGTAAAAATCTCTCCCCATCATTTATCCCTCCGTTCAAAGAGTTTCTGTTAAATATAGAGCCCGTAAGCTCACGGACTCTATATACACGTATCCTATTCGTTCCTTGCCTTATCCACCAGCTCAATGATGGGCGCGCACATATCATACTCATCGTACATGACAGCTGTTGCTTTCTTAAACTCCTCCAGATCCGGGCGGCATATGGTGACACCCATGTCCTCAATCTGCTTCATGCACTCCGCTTCCTGTTCTTTTATCATGCTGCGGCTCTTTAACTTGATTTCCTCTCCGGCCTCCTGGATGATTTGTTTCAGTTCATCCGGATAGGACTGGTACTCTTCCTCATTAAAATAGAAGGAGCCTTCATAGGCAACGTGGTCCGTCATGACACAGTAAGGCGCCACTTCATAGAACTTCAGGCTCAGCGTCAGGGCAATATCATTTTCCTGCCCCTGCACCACCCCGGTCTGAATGGATGTGTATACCTCGCTCAGTGACATTGGTATGGGCGCCGCGCCAAGACATTCCCAGATTCTCACGTAGCCCGGAATATTCGGTACGCGTATTTTCAGTCCCTTCAGGTCCTCCAGGGATTCAACCGGAACCGTACATGCCAGTTCCCGGTTCATGCCGTCAATGACAGACACCAGACGGAAGCCGCTTTGCTCCGCCACCATATCCGATACCTCATCAAAATGGTTGTCCCAGAACCTGTACTGATGTTCCTTGTTGTCATACAGGAACGGAAGACACCACACGTTAAATATATCGTTTACAGCGCTCAGGGAGCTTACACCATCCATGACTATATCAATATTTCCCATTTCCAGGCCTTCCAGCGCATCCACCAGGCCTCCCAGCTGTCCTGAGGCAAAGACTTCGCCGGTCACTTTGCCGCCTGTCTTTTCCTCCACAATATCCAGGAATTCCTGGGAGAGCTGGGTCATGTAGTAATCACTGCTCTCCGTGGTTGCCAGTTTCCAGTGATACGAATAATCCGCACCTCCTTCAGCAGCTTTTCCCTCATCCCCTGTCTTTGCCTCTGCAGCTTGTTGATTCCCAGAGGATGGTTCCTCTGCCTTTTTTCCATCAGACGAACCGCAGCCCGTCATCATGGATACTGTCATTGCAGCCATAAGAACCATCGAAATCAATTGTTTTTTCAAACCTTAATCCTCCTTCTAGTTATACATTAAACAGTTGCCACACAGTTACATTACCAGCTGCATAGTTACATTCCCAAGATACCCGGAAGCCAGAGAGAAAGCGGTTCCACATATGTAATGACTGCAAGGGCCGCAAAACCCGCAATCAGGAACGGGATGGACGCCTTGACCTCCTCCTCAAAAGGAACCTCTGCAATGGCTGCTGCAATATATTGGTTTTCTCCTACCGGCGGCGTCGTAAGCCCCAGCGCCAGATTTACCACCATGATAATCCCAAAGTGAACCGGGTCCACTCCCAGGGAAGTGGCAATGGGCAGCAATATAGGAGTAACTATCAGAATACCTGCCACGGATTCTATGAACATGCCAATAAAGATAAATATCAGATTTGCTACCAGCAGGAAGATATACTTATTGCTGGCAATGGAGCTGATGCCTTTCCCCAGAAGGCTGGATACGCCGGAGCTGGTAAGCAGCCAGCTGAATGCGCCGGATGCGCCTACCACTATCATGACAAGAACCGTGTTCACAATGGCGCCTCCCATAATGCTTCCAATGTTTTCCAGATTTATTTCCTTATACCAGAACGCGCCCGCTAAAAATCCGTAGGTAGCTGCCACTGCACCTGCTTCTGTCGGGGTGAAGATTCCTCCGTAAATGCCGCCCAGAATAATGGTTGGCACCAGCAGCGCCGGTATTGCATCTAAAAATGCCGCTCCCAATTCCTTCATGGTAAATGTATTCATCTGCCTGATTTTCCGCTTCTTGGCCTGGTACGCAATTGTCACCATCAGGAAAAGGGCCAGCACAATTCCCGGAACAATTCCGGCCATAAACAGCTTGCCAATGGATGTGGACGAGCAGACCCCGTACATAATCATGGTAATGCTGGGCGGGATGATGACTCCCAGAGCGCCGGCAACCGCCTGGATGCCTGCCACAAAATCTGCAGGATAACCGCGTTTTTTCATCTCGGGAATCAGTGTGGAGCCAATGGCTGCCGTGGTTGCAGCGGCAGAGCCGGACAGCGCGCCAAAAAATGCAGAGGCCACCACAATTACATGGGCCAGGCCTCCTGCCATCCATCCCACCAGGCAATCGGCCAGACGCACAATCCGTTTGGACATTCCACCAACCTCCATCAGCTTTCCGGCCAGCATAAAGAACGGGATAGCCATAAGGGTAAAGGAATCAACCGACGCATAGGTTCTCTGGGCCAGTGTTGCCACCTTCATCCCGCTGCCAAGCATTACAAGGGCTGTAGGCAGACCTATGGAGACAACCAGCGGAACATTCAGGAACAGTAAAAGCAAAAGAAGGGAAAACAAAATAATAGTAACGGTCAAAGAGGACATTTACACATTCCCTCCTTTCTCTTGTGTATCTTCACAGCGGTATGCCTTCCACCCCTCTTTCACTGCAAAAATGCAGCAGGACAAGCCACAGTATATCAGGGAGATGAGTGTGATTGCATAAGGTACCTTTGTAATCGGATAAGTCTGGCCTTTATTAATTGTCATCTGCATATAAGTAGCCGCAGATACCCCCAGCAGGACAAAATATGCGGTCATGAACACCATGGCGGCAATATCCGTAATCCTTCTGCCTCTTTTCTTAAACAGCTTTTTTACAAAGAAGTCCACCCGAATCAGGCCGCCGTTCTTAAAAGCATAGCTGGAGCCCGCAAAGGTAGCCCACACAAGCATCCACCGGGCCACTTCCTCGGTCCACGACAAAGGCCTGCCCATAAGACGGAACACAATTTGTATCAGGATTACCACAGTCATTGCCACCAGTACAATGGAAGAAACTATCAGGTCAAAATGGAACTTTTTCATATACGCTCCTCCTTACGTTACAGAAACCTGCGCTCCGCCTCCAGCACAGCCGTTTTCAGGATATCCACTGCAAAGTCCATCTCATCCTCATCCAGAATCAAGGGCGGGGAAATCTGCAGCGCTTCCCCTGATATGCCGTCTGCGGTCCCTGTTACCCCTGAACTGATTAGCAGCCCATGGTCAAAACAATAGCCCGCAATAAAACCGGACACATTCTTCCCAGGGTCAAAGGGTTCCTTCTTCTCCCGGTCCTTCACCAGCTCAACGCCAATCAGCATTCCGACGCCTCGTATATCTCCAATCACCGGTGAATCGCCCAGGGCATCCTTTAATTTCCCCAGGAAAACCTCCCCTTCCTTTGCAGCCCTCTCCACCAGGTTGTTATTCACGGTATAGGAAAGCACGGCGCTGGCTCCTGCGCAGACCAGTGGATTCCCTGCAAAGGTAAAGCTATGTATCAGATTCCTGCTGCCCTTCTCAAACGCATCCACCACCTTCTTATGGGCAATAACGGCTCCTATGGGAACATATCCGCCGCCCAGGCCTTTGGCCACGCTGATTAAATCCGGCACAACGCCAAAATGGTCCATTGCAAAATTCTTTCCGGTTCTTCCAAAGCCGGTAATGACTTCGTCCACACAGAACAGCACATTGTATTTATCACAGATTTCACGGATTCGCTTCATGTATTCCACCGGGGGCATGGTAGCGCAGGATGTGGTTCCCACAATGGGTTCTATCAGAAATGCCGCCACCGTATCCGGTCCTTCGTATTTAATAATGCGCTCCAGCTCCTCCGCACAAGGAAGCCCGCATTCCGGATAGGACAGTCCGTATGGACAGCGGTAGCAGTTGCACTGTGCAATGTGAGGCATCTTCATCAGATAATTGTCATACGTCTCTCTCCAGGACGGTCTTCCTCCGTAGGTCAGGGTGGCAATTGTATTTCCATGGTAGCTCTGCCAACGGCTGATGATTTTATATTTTCCCGGTCTTCCCGCCTCTACCTGATACTGCCTTGCAATCTTGCCCATGGATTCAACTGCCTCTGAGCCTCCGGAGCAGAAAAATACCTTATCCATTCCTTCAGGCGACAACTCAATAATCTGCTGGGACAGGCGCTCCTTTGCCTCGCTTGTAAACGTTCCCCCATACACATAGGAAACATTGGAAGCCTGCTCATACATGGCATCAATAACTTCCTTTATGCCCTGCCCGATGTTGGTAACCGCTATTCCGGCAGCACAGTCCAGATATTTTTTTCCGTCCGTGTCATACACCCAGGACCCCTCTGCCCGTTCCACACTCTTGTACTTCTTGTCCAGATTTGCATAGAATACATTACTCATACCTACCTTTACCTCCTTGAAATGTTAAATCTAAAATTTCACATAGTGCAAAAACAAAAATGTAAATCCTGTCACATGCATATTTACATTTTTGTAATTTTATTTAGTTAATCGCATCAAAGCAATCCATGATTTCTTTCTTTGTATTGCGGATGTCCTGGACAATCAGCTCAATGCACTTATCCAGCTGCTGCTGTCTTAAGGCATCAATCAGCGCACAGTGTATCCTGATTTCATAATGAAATTTCTCCAGCGGAGCACTGTTCACATTATATGTAATGTGGAGTATACGAATCCGTTTCGTCAAATCAATCAGGTTCTTGATTTCATCTCCAATGATTTTCGGACACAGGTCAATCAGATATTCATGGAATCTCATTTCTATGTCAAAAAAATCCTCCACCAGACGCTTCTTTGCATCCAGTCCGCCTTCAGGCTCAATATCCAGCAGTTTCCGGAATTCATCCCCGAAGCCGTCAAGCACCTCCACGTCCGTAATCCCTATGACCTCCCGTATGACCTGGCTCTCCAACGCCTCTCGGAAATTGAAAATGCAGCGTAGTTCCTCCTTACTCAGCTCCCGCACATAACTCCCGCTTCTGGGATTAATGATGACATACCCATCCTTATTCAGGGATTTCAGGGCATTGGTGACCGGGGTACGGCTGACTCCCAAAGAACTGCTCAGAAAATCCACATCCAGCTTCTCATTGGGCCTGAGTTCGTTATTAATGATTTTCGCCTTAATCTCTTCATATATCAGCTCATTCAAGCTGCTGTATTTTACTTTATTAAACATGTTCCTCGCTTACTGATATCTAAAATTTTAGTTTGTAAATTTATAATAATCCAATACCGGGCGTTTGTCAACCTAGATTTTTGTATTTTAGACTTGACAAACATAATTTATCAGAATATAATTTGTATAAAATCTGAAATTTTACATTTTACATTTCTGTTTTCATCACGAAAGGAGGATACTAATGTCGGACACATATGACCCTTATCAGGATGTGCTCCAGATTATCGAGGATTGTGCGAAAGCATGCGGGTATGAGAGGGATGATTATATCGCCCTGGCCTACCCTGAGAGGGAGCTTAAGGTAGCCATCCCCATTGAGATGGACGATGGCTCCATCCAGGTTTTTGAAGGCTACCGTGTACAGCACTCCACATCACGGGGACCTGCCAAAGGCGGAATCCGCTACCACCAGGATGTCAACATCAATGAAGTAAAAGCATTAGCCGCCTGGATGACCTTCAAATCCGCGGTAGTTGACATTCCCTTTGGGGGAGGAAAAGGCGGCATCAGGGTGGACCCCTCCAGCCTGAGCATACACGAGCTTCGCAGGCTCACACGGCGTTATACTTCCATGATAGCTCCCATTATTGGTCCGCAGCAGGATATACCGGCGCCGGACGTGGGGACCAATCCCACGGTCATGGGTTGGATTATGGACACTTACAGTATGCTTAACGGCCACTGTATACCAGGTGTTGTCACAGGAAAGCCCCTGGAACTGGGCGGGGCCGTCGGCCGTAAGGAAGCCACAGGAAGGGGCGTAATGTTTACCGTACATAACCTGATTCATGCCCTGGACCTGGATATTTCATCCTGCACCGCCGCCATACAGGGTTTTGGAAATGTGGGAAGCACCACTGCCCGTCTTCTGCATGAATCCGGTGTCCGCATTCAGGCTATCAGCGATGTTTCCGGCGGCGTATACTGCGAAGATGGCCTTCCCATAACCGAAATGCTGGAATTCTGCAAATGCGGTGCATTGCTTAAGGAATATGCGTCTGAAAACAGCTCCGTGGCCTTCCTGACCAATGAGCAGCTGCTTGCGCTTCCCGTCACCTTCCTGATTCCCGCTGCCCTGGAGAACCAGATTAACCGTACCAATCTGGAAACCATCCGCGCCCGGTACATCGTGGAAGCTGCCAATGGTCCTGTTTCCATGGAAGCCGACGCCGTCCTGCACGATAAGGGCATCCTCATCGTACCTGATATCCTGGCCAATGCAGGCGGTGTTGTTGTCTCCTATTTTGAATGGGTGCAGAATATCCAGGAAATGTGGTGGACAGAAGATAAAGTGAATAAAACCCTGGAGGAGAAGATGGCGGCTGCTTTCTCCGATGTATGGGAAACTGCCAGGACGCATAAGGTTTCCCTGCGCAGGGCAGCTTATCTCATAGCCGTTAAAAAGGTCATAGATACGAAAAAGCTGAGAGGTATCTGGCCGTAATAAGCTGCTGGATGTATTAAATGCTTAAACCCGAAAGGTCTTCCATGATTCTCCAAAAATCACGGAAGACCTTTCTCTGTAACACACAGCAGGACGCTGCCATGACCCGCGCAGCCTTTCTAAGACACAATGGTAAACCCGTCCTTTCCCCTCAGTTTTGTCTCATAAAGGGCGCCATCCGCCTTCTGGTACAGCTCTTCAAAGCTTCTTCCGTCCCTTGGGTATAAGGCAATACCGATGCTGGCCGTGATATTGCAGCTAATTTCTCCTCTCACAATCAGCGTATGGAGGGCAGCGGAAAGAGTCTCTGCCTTTTCCTCCACGCCTTCAATATCGGGTACCTGAATGAAGGCAGCAAATTCGTCTCCGCCAATCCTGCCGAGAATATCCCCTCTCCTGAAATGCTTTTGCAGGATATCCGAAAAACTGCAGATACAGAAATCTCCAAAGGAATGGCCATACCGGTCATTTACCAGTTTAAATTCATCAATATCAAAAATAAAAAAACCATACATCCCATCCGGATTTTCAGAAAGCTGTTTGTCAATCAGCCGCTCTGTGGCCTTTTTTGAGAGCAGCTTTGTCATCTCGTCAATTGTGGCCTGCCATTCCCGTTTCTTTTCCGCGTCGATATTTCTCCGATAGGAGAACATGTGGACGGAACTGTCCTCCTCTGAGTAGAACAGGAAGGTTTCCACACGAATCCAATGATAATCCTCCCCGTTCTGGGAAATCATAAAATCGTACTGCAGATGGCCATTTCCAGCCTCATATTCCCGGATGGCATTTTCCGGGGTAAACATGGAAACATATCCCTCCCGGAACTCCTCTTTAATCTGTTTCTGGGCAATAACACGCAGTCCCTGGTCAAAGGGAAGTCCTCCGGCCCCCAGGCTTGCAAAATACTCCTCTGTCTGCTTTCCCACATAACAGTTCTTCGTCAGATTCAGTTCATAGATACTTTCATAGAGCTGTTCCGTTGCCTTTTTAAAAAGCGCCTGCCGCTCCTCCACCAGCTCTGTCACCTGACTGCTGTACTTGCGGATTACAGCGGTAATGACAATCAGTACCGTGAGTATAACCACGGTCAGTATGAAACCGGTCTGATAAAGCTGCCGGTTCATGGCCTCCACGATTGGACCGGTATCCTGTTCCACAAGCAGATACCAGGACAATTCCGGAATATACCGTTCTACAATGAAGCTTCTCTTCCCTTCCTTTGGGCCGGAATTCGTCCAGAACTCCATACTGTTGTCAGACTCCTGAAAACCAAGTACCTGTTCCCGTATACCCCCCTGGCCATATACCTCAAACCAGTCCTTTTTTTCATACCCGTTATAGGTCGTGGATATCTCTATAAATCCATCCTGATTGACCAGGCTGGCCCTGTTGCCGTAGCTGTCCTCATATTCCTGCAGAAGTTCCTCCAGATAATCAATCTGGATACCGACTCCCACAACGCCAATCACAGCCCCGTCCGGTGCAGTGACCTTGCAGTTTACAAAAACAGTTATCCTGTTATCCGCCCCCTCTACCTGGTCATTATCCACGTTAAGGGAATACTCCAAATCATTGCCCAGAAGTTCGTAGTACCATACATTCTCCGGGTCCCCCTCCTCCATTACGCGGTCAAGTCCATTAAAATTATAGTAGCGGCCGGATGCTGTGGATATCAGGAACACGGAATCAAAACCATATTTCCTCTGATATGTTCTCAGATATGTTTTTGTAGTCTCCACGTAGTCTGAATCATCCAGATGGCTGTTCTCCCCAAGAAGATGGTCCGCCAGAAGGCTGTCATGGGCCATTGTAAGCGAAATGTTCACCGGCTTAGTAAGCATTGCCGTTATCTGATAATAGATTCCCTCCGCTGTCAGGGAGGATACTTGTTCTATGCTTTCCAATGACGCCCGGTAATTGGCGCGGTAGCTGAAAAATGCCGTAAGGATAAAGCCCACAACCAGTATGCTGCTGACTAACAGGTTCGTCTGAAACAACTTATTGTTTTTCATTCGATACCTCCTTGTTCTCTGTATGGAACAACTCTTTCTGTATCATTCTGACACCCTCTGACTGCTGCCCCGCTTTCATCAGGGATAGGTACAGATATATCCGGCTGAACGTTCATTCCGATGCCTATTAAATGGCGTATCCGCGCCCCGGACAGCTGCTATATTCAACACATCCTCCTCATCCGGAAACCGGACATCCTCCCAATCAAAATAAACATAATCATGTATATTTAATCTATTATATCAAAACCGGACAAGAAAATATAGTATGGATTCCATACGGCATGGTTTCTTACAGAACACGTCTGCCGGATACCGCAGTATCATATAAGCGTCATACAGCACGATACAAAATCCAGCAGAAGATGCACTCCGCCGGGCGCACCCGAAAAACAGCACCAGCCATTACGGCCGGTGCTGCTGTCGGTTGCATCATAAGGTTCAAAACGTTCCTTAATCCCATTCTTCCTGCTGCCGAAAATCACATCCGGCGTATCTGGTCCGGATGTTCCCTGCCCTATTTCAAAAAATCTTCCCGCATCGGATTAAAAATGTCTACCAGAACACCATCTTCCAGACACTTGCAGCCATGTATGATATCATCCTGCTTCAAAAGCGTATCTCCCTGTTTCACCTCATGGGTTTCGTTTCCAATTGTAAACAGGAAACGGCCCTTTGCAATGTATGTAATCTGTGTGTGGGGGTGATGATGCAATGCACCGATTGCCCCTGCCTTAAAGGTATTTTCCACACACATCATCTCATCACAAAAAGCCAGAACCCGGCGCACCACACCAGGACCTGCCTCCTCAGCCTCCATCTCCTCCCAAAAGCACCAGTTTTCTCCATTTCTCTCGTTCATGATTTTCCCTCCATAAAATAAATGATTATATTTTAGCATAACGTTATCGTTATCTTAAGTATGATTATAGAATACAGTATTTAAAACAGATAGCCTGACTCCCTCTGGTGATTATCCATAAAACACTCCAGATTGCCATTCACCACCACCGCCGGCATTACCCGTTCCTGTACCACTCATAAGAATAGCTGTGGCACTGAATCTGAAACAATGTATTCGTTTCAGCGTAATCCCCGGCCACCTTTGCCACATCAGCCAATGCCGTACGTTTCGCCAAACTGTCCACCTTCTTTACTGCTATTTTGCATTCCGCAATCCATATATCCTGTAACCATTATAACAAAAAAACAGGAATCGTACAGAAACAACCGCTGACAATATTCTTTTTTTTCTTTATGTGTACAGAATTATTAGGAAATTCGTAAAGATATTCACCAATGGGCGTGGTAAAATGGACATAAAGGAAAGGGGAGGGGAAAGGATGACAGGAGTATATGCGACGGCGCACATGTTGGTGGATTTGGCCTGCGCTTACCTGGTTTATGCCTGTGTAATCGGAAAACAGGACTGGTATCTCTGGCTGCTGGTATATAATTTCTGCGCCTTTGCCCTGCAGATGCCAATCGGCGCCGGAGCCGACCGTCTGAACCGCAACAGTTTCGTGGCGGCCGCAGGCTGTCTGGGCGTGCTGGCCGGACTGATACTGGGAATTGGCGGGGGACAGCCGGCAGCAGCCTGTATCCTGGCCGGCACAGGAAATGCATGTTTTCATGTGGGCGGCGGCATTGATGTACTGAACCACAGCGGGAAAAGGGCCGCTCCCCTGGGAATATTCGTGGCTCCCGGCGCCCTCGGCATTTTTCTGGGCAGTCTTCTGGGGAGAGCACCGGACAGGCCGGCCGGCAGCACTGCTGTTCTGATTGGAATTTCCCTCATACTGTCCATGGCAGTTATCCGCTGCCGCGCAAGGTCATGCAAAATATGGAAATGCTCCGGCAATGCCCCTGTTTCCTATGATGGCATTCCCCTCCGCCATATGCTGGCTGCATTATGTTTTTTTGGAGCGGTTATCCTGCGCTCCTATTCCGGAATGGTGCAGGACTTCCCATGGAAAGGGAATACTGCCGGAAGCGCCTGGCTTCTGGCCGGAGCCGTGGTGTCCGGAAAAATAGCAGGAGGTTTCCTCTCAGATAAAACCGGCATTCAAACAGCTGCTTTCCGTTCCATGTCCGCTGCTGCGGTGGGTTTTCTCTGTCTGGACAGCCCGGCTGCCGCCATACTGGCCGTATTTTGCTGGAATATGTCCATGCCCATGACGCTGTGGTCTGTCTCCCAGGTATTTCCAGGGGCAAAGGGATTCAGTTTCGGACTTCTCACCTTTGGACTGTTTATAGGCTTTTGTCCGGTATATCTGGAGGGCTTTGGAGGAAATGCACAAAGAGGGCTGAACTCCGGTGCAGCCTCATCTCCTGTGGGAATGGCGCTGATGGCGGTCATGTCCCTTTTATTGTTAGGGTGGGGGTTAAGGCAGGTGAAGCAGACATGATTGGTATGCGGATTGTCCGTGTTTTGGCCGTATCCCTGGGATTTACCATTGTTCTGGAGGAGGCACTCGCCTGGACCGCTGGAATCAGGAACAGATGGGATATGATTCTGATTGGCCTTGTGAATGTGCTGACCAATCCGGCAGTTGTTTTTATTCACTATATGTACCGTGCCCACGGAGGCCGGGGCCTGGTCTTTGTCACTGCCGCAGCAGAGCTTTCAGCTGTAATCGCAGAAGCGTTTTGCTACAAAGCAGCGGCAAGAAACATCCGGCATCCCTGGATGTTCTCCATAGGGGCAAACCTGTTTTCCTTTATTGCAGGCTTGGCGGTAAACAAATTGCTGTAGATATAAAAAGGAAAAAATGAAACAGCAGGAAATAATGGGAGGGCGATAAATGATGGAAAGAAACAAACAGCGTTCAATGGTACTGCGTGTTCTGATACTGTCCCTATTCTTATGCATGCTTTCCGGTATAACGGTTTTTGGTGATATGATTTGGACCCCCAATGACCCGGAATTATTTGAACGCGACAGGGACTATGATTATGTGGGCCGCCGGTATTATGCCAACGGCCCCGGAGGATATGTGACTGTAATGGAAGAACCGGGCAGCGGACAGGTTTTGGAATACATCGGAAACGGCCCCGTCTTTTATGTTTCCCTCTCCTGCCCCAAGGGCAAAGAAGCATGGGGTATTGTCCAATACCGGAAGGATGAAAACGGACAGCCAACAGAGGATTACGGGTGGGAAGAGGGCGCTGTCATTGGCTGGATTTCCATGGATGAGCTGACCGCTATTTATGACGGACAAAGTTTTCTGGAGGACCATGAATCCGAGATAAAATACACGGACGCAGACTCCATGCCCCGGATTTCCATGCCGGAACAGGGAGCCATCTGTCTATGGAGTTATCCCGGAGCAGAAGAACCCTTTGGCCAGATAGAACATCTGGATGAAAATACAATCCAGTTCGACATGACTTATCGGGACCCGGAGGGAAGCTTGTGGGGACACAGCAGTTATTACTACGGGCAGAGAAACTTTTGGGTCAATACAGACAGCCCCGGTGATACAACCGGTGCCGACATACCGGTTGAAACACCTGAAATCATTCCGCCATTGGCCCGGAATGAACTGGAACGCCTTCCAAAAACCGGCCGGAACAGCGGCCAGCTAATCCTGGCCGCAGGCGGGCTGATTGCATTTGCCATGCTGCTGACATCCGTCATTATCTATCATATGGCAAAGCATAAGAAACCATAAAGCAATATGCCCCTTAATCAGCCACCCGTTTCGCTTTTCGCAGCAAAAGCCCCCGCAGCCAGTCCTCTCTCTGAATTATAAATACAGAAGCCAGGATAACCAGCATGCCTGCCGTCTTTGCCATGGTTATACGCTCGGACAGGAGCAGGGCGCTCAGCAGAATTCCAACTACCGGATTGATATAGGCATAGGTGGAAACAACAGAGGTTTTCCATCTGCGGAGCAGATACAGGTAGGATGTCAGGCCCACAATGGAATCAGCAATCCCCATATAGGCCATCGGAAGAGCGCCCCGCCATGACAGCTCCCCCAAATCCAGGTTTCCGGTCAATGCGGCGCAGAGAAAAAACAGGAGCGCAGGAATGGCGGACTGGTAAAAAATCTGTACCTGCACCGTTGCGCTGATTTTCTGGTATTTCAGATAGACGGTTCCCACCGACCACACCAAATCCGCCAGCAGCAGCAATGCGATTCCTACGGGGTCGGCATTTCCGCCGGTGATACTGCCCACCACCACAATGGCTATCCCCATAAATCCTCCGATAATCCCAATTATCCCTACCCAGCTCACGCACAGTCTGCGGACCGCAAGGGAGTCCACCAGCAGAATCGTAATGGGAATCAGGCTTACCATGACCGTGCTTATGCCTGCATCCACACGTTGGGAGGCAAACAGCAGCAGCAGTGTATTCAGGAAATACATGAGTACGCTTCCCACTGTCAGGATGATTCCATCATGAAAACTAATGGCAAGGGATTTCCGCCTGCCGGCCTCCCACAGCGCCATCAGAACCGACGCAATCAAAAAACGGAGACTGCCGGCAAAAAACGGATGAAGCACACTGGAGGACAGTTTATTTGCCACGCCGGCCGTCCCCCAAAAGAAACAGATATTAAAATAGGCGGCAAAGGGAAGCAGCCTGCGCAGAGAAGAGTTGCTTTTCATATAGTTCCCTCAAAAACCGCCGAAGGAGGCTCCGGAGCGTGCCTGAACCTTGCATTCCGCCAGATGGCGGGAATGTTCCGATATGCGTCATGCCGTCCAGCCCATGGGCGTCATGACGCAAAAGCCGATTGCAGGAGTTTCTCCTGTATTTATGGTCCGGTGAGGCATATTCGGCTTCACCACCAGTGAATCACCAGCGTTCAGGTGATAACTTATCTCTCCCAGCAGCATATCCACTTCCCCCTGCAGCAGGATGACAATTTCCTCCGAAGGGTGGGTCAGAAATTCTTCAGAGTCATGGCCGCCCGGCTCAATCTGGAATTGAATCACCATGGACGCCGGAGTATATTCCGGTGCTGACATAGGGGAAACAATCTCGTAAAAAATCTCACTTTTGGGAAACTTAATAATCGGCCGCTGGTCGCTCTTTACCATGGCAGGATGATGTTCTGACTGGTCCACCAGCAAATACGGCGAAACCCCCAGAAATTCGCTCACCTTGCGCAGGGACGCCAGCGACGGCTCAACAGCTCCCCGTTCCAGCTGGGAAATATAACCAATGGAAAGTCCTGTGGCCTCCGCAATATCCTTCAGCGTCAGTTTTTTTTCTTTTCTTAATTTTCTAATCTTTTCTCCAACCATATGCAACCTCTTACTAGAATTCGTTGAGTGATAACGCCGTGCAGGAATCTTCATTGCGGCCCGGCGAACCAAAAAGGCCCGCCGCCACAGCCACGTCCGCAGGCCCGGAGCGTGTCCTGACATTACGTTCCGCCGGATGGCGGGAATGAATGTTCAGACACGTTCTAAGCTATCTTACCATATTTCCGGAAACTCCGACAGTATCTGACTGCAAATTTTAGCAAAAAGGATAATCGCTGGAGTCCTGTCTTTCTTTTTTTAAGAAAAACAGGCGTTTTATCATATCCCCATCAAAACTGCTGCCGACAAAATCAATGTCTGCGCTATATACAGGATGCCGAACAACGGCAGGAAAAACTTCCACCACTTGTGCATGGGAATTCCACTGATGCCAATGGAAATGGCAAGGGAGCATGTGGGCCACAAAATATTGGAGAAGCCGTCGCCAAACTGGAACGCAAGGCAGGTCACCTGACGGCTGACACCCAGCAAATCTCCCAGCGGCGCCAGAATGGGAATCACAGTCGCGGCCTGTCCGGTGGAGGATGGAATAAAGAAGTTAATCAGTGTCTGTAAAAGCAGCATTCCCTGGGCTGCAATGATTGGAGGCATTCCCTGCAGTACCTGGGAGGCGTAAAACACGATTGTATCAATAATCATGGCTCCCTGCAGGATAACCAGGATTGCCTTTGCAAAACCCACCACCAGAGCGCCCATGACAACTGTGGATGCACCCTGAAGAAATTCTTCAGCCATCTTGCTGGGACCCCATCCGCTGACCGCGCCTGCAAACACGCCCATCAGAACAAAGATGCCGGCCAGCTCCGCATTGCTCCAGCCTAATTTCAGGGACCCGTAAAATATAGCCACCAGCGAAACCAGTATCTCCAGAAGAATCAACATCTGCTTTTTGGTGGTCTTGGTGTTAATGATTTCCTCACGGTTAAAGTTGATGTCCAGCCTGTCCCCCAGAATAAGGCTCTTGGAGGGATTTTTGCTCACCTTCTGGCCATAGTAGAAGATATAAGCGATTCCCAGTGTACTGAAAATCACAAAGGACACAACGCGGATTCCCATGCCGGAGAATATGGGAACGCCTGCGATTCCCTGGGATACAGGTACTGAGAAGGGATTGAGCGTGGCCGCAGACCAGCCGATGCCCTTGCCCAGCTCCAGTATGGCGAATCCGGCCAGGGCATCATAGCCCAACGCAACCCCAAGGCCCATAAACACCGGAATTAGTCCGTTATACTCATTCCACATGCCAAAGGTGGAGGAAAGGACGGCAAAGGTCAGGAAAAATACCGGGATTACCAGCTTTGCCCTGGATGAGAACCTTCGCAGCAGCGAACCCAGAAATGCATTAAATGCTCCGGTCTTAAGCACCATACTGAAAGCGCCGTTAACAAGGAATATGAGCATGGTAACTTCCGCGCCGCTGACAAGTCCCCTGTGGAGGGAGCTCAGGACCGTCACCAGTCCGGCCGGATGTTTTTCCTCAAGTGTATGGAAGGTGCCGGGAATAACGATGGTACGGCTGACTCCCTCTACCTCCATGGTCTGGGTATCAAACTGTCCCGGCGGAACAAACCAGGTACAGACAGCCACAAACAAAATGATAGCGCAGATAATAACATAGACATGCGGTACTTTTATGGGTTTGCGCGTTTTTACCGCAGCCCCGCCATTGGTATGTATCGAATCACTCTTTTGCATAATTGCTCCTTAATCAATCTTATTCGTTGTGATGCGTCAGTTATAATATGTCTGTTATGATACGTATCTTATGGTATGTCAGCTCCAGTTTGCCTTCAGTACACGCAGCAGGTTCCCTCCGGTCAGCTTTGCAATATCCCCGTCCGAGTAACCGCGGCGCTGCATCTCTGCAATGACATTTTCCAGCTGCCAGCAGCCCTCAAATCCCTTGGCATGGCGTTCATCGGACCGGGTGCCCACGCAGCTGTTATACGCTCCCACCACAGCGGGATAAAGCACGGCCTGGTCCGCGGTTCCCTTGTCATCCTTATTTCCGTCCAATGTGTTATCAGCACCGAATGACACATGGTCAATGCCTATGAGATTCACAACGTAATCCACATGGTCCACATAATCCCCCACATCCGGACGGCAGCCCTTCTCCTTTTTCCAAATCAGGGGAGCCCATGGCGAAATACCCATGACGCCGCCGTTTGCCTTGATGGCCAGCATTTCCTCATCGGTCTTGGTACGCACGCTGGGGGTAATGTTATAAACACCGGCATGTGTAACCGCCACTGGTTTCTCACTCAGGCGTATGATGTCCATTGTGGTCTTTTTGCCCACATGGGACAGGTCAGGCAGCATGCCGAGGCGGTTCATCATCTTAAGGACCCGTTTGCCAAAATCAGTGAGTCCGCCGTCCTGGGATTCACAGCAGCCTGTTCCTATAAAGTTAGCATCGTTATACGTCATCTGAATCACCCTTACGCCCAGTTCATAAAAAACACGGAGCTGTTCCAGGGAATTCTCTATGGAGTTAGGATTCTGGAACGCTAAAAT
The DNA here is from genome assembly GCF_005845215.1 of Clostridium sp. 1001271st1 H5. Classification (GTDB taxonomy): domain Bacteria; phylum Bacillota; class Clostridia; order Lachnospirales; family Lachnospiraceae; genus Enterocloster. Next base: position 100,254 of record NZ_SPHO01000008.1, on the reverse strand, counting down.
AAGCGCTTTTTTACCCTCTTCCTTTGCTTTATAAATATCGGCTACAGACTTTGCAATCATGAGGCCGTATTTCGGGTTGTCCAGCATATTATAAATCCTGCCGATGCTCCTGGTGCTGGCAACATACCCATCCCCCTCCCCGGGAATGGTCAGAAAGAACGCGTCCATTTTTGAATGCAGAACATCCTGGGTAACACCGGTAAATTCGGTCTCCGTAAACGCGCAGCCGTCAATGATTAAATTCTCTTCCATTATTTTACCTCCACTAAAATTTTTATTTTGACAAAAGAATGATTCAGTTTCATTTTCCCACCCCATATCAGCTTTTGTCCACGCCATAAGAGTACCACACAAAGATAATGTTTACAAGACAAATCTTATATATAATCCCATTTTTTATGTATATATCAATTTTATATTGTCTATTTTGTACACTTTTCACAAGATTTGTTTTTTAATGTCAGTCTCCTTGACTTTGTATCCGCTTGAATATAAAATGAAATAAAATTATAGTATTATTTCAAAAACGGAGGAGTTATCATGAGTCAAGCTATTCAGAAACGAATTGCCTTTATCGGCGCAGGCCAGATGTGCGAGGCAATCTTCAGCGGCCTTATCCGTTCCGGAGCCGTTTCACCGGAACACATCCTGCTGTATGATGTAAACGAATCACGTCTGGCGGACCTGCAAAACCGTTACCACACAAACATCCTCTTGCCTTCGGACCACGCCTATGAGGATTTGGTATCAGCGGCAGATATAGTATTTTTGTCGGTCCGCCCCCAGGACGCCAGGGAAACACTCTCCGGAACAGGCAGTCTCTTCCGGCCGGAACAGACGGTAATCTCAATCATGGGCGGGGTGCAGCTCTCCTTCTTAGAAGAATACATCCAAAATGCGGCAGTGGTGCGCGTAATGCCCAACACCCCTATGCTGGTAATGGAAGGAGCCGCAGGAATAGCCCTTGGCGCCCGCTGCACATCCCAGACAGAAGCACTGGCCAAATCACTTTTCGATGTCATCGGCATCAGCTACGTATTGCCGGAATCATTAATCGACCCCTTGACCGGAATCAGCGGCTGCGGCCCTGCATTTGCCTACCTTTTTATTGAGTCACTGGCTGACGGAGGCGTGGAGATGGGACTCAGCCGGGAGATGGCGCTGAGCCTGGCGGCTCAGTGCCTGATTGGGGCCGGCAAAATGGTGCTGAACACAAATACCCATCCGGGTATCCTTAAGGACCGGGTGTGTTCCCCCGGCGGCGGCACCATAGCCGGCGTACATACTCTGGAGGAAGGGAAGTTCCGGGGCGTTGTGATGGACGCAGTGGTGCAGAGCATTCAGCGGATGCAGAATGTGGGCGATAAGGCCTAGAGCCTGTTTGGAAATGTATCCCGGTCATCTGCCCTCAGTATTTTTTCTGTACCCAAAAAGGCCCTGGAAGAAATAGTCTTCCAGGGCCTGATATGGATGGCTTCCGCCTTACTGCTTCTCCATATCCGGATTTAAAAACCGTGTTTCATACTCCTGCGCGGATATGGGCTTACTGAACAGAAATCCCTGAGCCAAATCCACGCCGCAGGAGCGCAGAGCCAGAAACTGTTCCTCTGTCTCAATTCCCTCAGCCACCATATTGATTCCCAGATTATGGCAGACCCCGGATATAAGCCCTACAATGGTCTTTGTCTTAGGATTAAGGGCAATGTTATCAATCATGCTCTTATCCAGCTTCAGAACATCAAAATCAATCTCCGACAAAAGCGCAAGGTTGGCATACTCAGTTCCGAAATCATCAATAGCAACCGCAAATCCCGCCTGGTGCAATTTTGAAATAAGCAGCTTTATATCAAGTCCCTCCGCATCATGCACCCGTTCCGTGACTTCTATCTCCATATAACAGGGCGAGATGTCATAGGTCCGGCATATGGCTGTGAGCTGCTCCACAAAGGAGGGCTGCATCAGGGATGAGACAGAAAAGTTGACGGAAACAGGAAATGCCTGCTTTCCCTGGTCAATCCAGTCCTTCAGCTTTGCGCAGACAAACCGGAATACATAAAAATCAATCAGGCTGATGGACTCAATTTCCTCCAGCAGCGGAAGGAAATTTCCGGGGAGCACCAGGGTATCTGATTTGGATCGGTAACGAATCAGCGCCTCTGCCCCCACCGCCGTGCGGTCGGACGAGGAAATCTTAGGCTGCAGATATACCTCAAAGTGATTCTGTTCAATCTCCTGTTTCAGGATGTCCGGGTCCGCAAGGTGCAGGATTTCATCACTGTGATGCCGGTAACGCTGCGACGCGGGATGAAGGCGGTAAAATTCCTTTTTATCCTCGTACATCCTGGCATCTGCTTTTGCAATAATCTGTTTCAGGTTAACGGCAGACTCCGCCCACTGGGCTCCTATGGCTGCCTGGTAATGCGAATCATCCCGGAACCGGGCCTTTAATCCACGCAGTCTGCTGTTAAATATTTCCTTCTTTATGCCCGGACAAATGATTACAAACTCATCGCCGCCGATTCGGTAAAAATCAGCCCCCGCAAACACTTCCTTCATCCTTTTTGCACACTCCACCAGAACCGTATCACCGAATTCATGACCATACTGGTCATTGATATCCTTCAGGCCGTTTACATCCAGATAAACGATTCCCACCGGCTGTTCTGCACTGGCCAGGGCATTGGTGTCTTCAATATACCGGTTCCTGTTATAAAAGGAGGTCAGCGTATCAAAATAGCTTAAATGCGAGAGCTGCCTCTGGCTTTCAGCCTTGTCACGGGCAATCAGCAGGAAATAGCACAGGGTCTGCAACAGGGACGCAATATTCATAATCTGGCCGGCAGGCGGATTATCAACCGCCAGATAACCCAGAAGCATCCCGTCCCTCTCAAGAGGCGCAGCCACAAGGCTGGTAATGGACTGCTCCTGCAGGAGCCTGTATTCCATCTGACCGGTATCGCCAAACTGCTCCAGGTCCTGTATTATGATGCATTCCTTCTGTTTGAAGTAAGGAATCCACCGCTCTATCATTGAAACCGGAAGGCCCTGAATCTGCCCCTTGTGGGGTGCAATGCCCTCAGCACACCATTCCTGGCTGTTGTACATCCTCTCATCCCTGATATCCACAATGTAGGTGCGGTCCGCCCGGAGAAAGCTTCCTATTTTTTCCAGCACCTGGATGGTTGTCTGGACAATATCATTCTGCCGGTACAGCATGCCCACGCAGTCCGTAACCATTTTTTCAGCCTCCAGCGTGAATTTAAGCAGAAGCTTTTCCCGCTCAGACTCCGTTGTGTCAAAGGCAATTTCCATTCTGGCCGGCCGGCGGTCCCACTCAAGCAGACGGTCCTTTAATATATAGTGGCGCCCGGTTATGGGATTTGTATATTCCCATGTGTAATTTTCACCCTCCCGCAGCAGCGGGCTGGTACAGAAATCACAGGGTGCATCCTTTCCCTGCAGAACACGGTAACACTTCTTGCCTTCCAGGGAATCCACATGAAAACATTCCATGCCTGCCTGATTCAGAAAAAGCAAATCATAATTTTCAATGTCGGAAATATACATCAGTTCGGAGATATCATTCATAGGCGCCCGCAGGCTATCCTCCAGCTGGGACAGACGTTCCCTTCTCCTCCTGTTTTCATCCTCAGCCTTCTCCAGCTCCTTCTGGCGCTTTGCCTGTTTGGCACTGTATACATAGAACAGGACAGTCAGAAGGATAAATGCGCAGTTCAGGATAAACAGGCTTCTGGCAGCAGAACGGACGCTTTTTTCGGAAAATTGTTCCGCGGCAGCCACAGTCCGGTCCGCCAGCTCAAAAAAGGTTTCGCTGTCCGCAAACAGGGCGGCCCCGCCTTCTCCCGTACGTACCGTGTATATTTCTTCCTTCAGCTTTGCCCATTCCTCCTGCATCCGGACAATCAGCTCCTGGAACGCATCGCTGTCCAGCCGTGAAAGCCCGTAATCACCCTGGCCTGTCTGCAGATTTTCCAGAATGCCCTCTATTTTGTCAATCAGAGGGTCATTGGGCTGATGATTCAGTTCCTGCTTTACCAGGCGCTGGGTAGCGCCCCGCACCACACCTGCATAATTAATCACCTTGGCATTTCCCTGGAGGTTATAAATGTAGAAATAGGATACCAGACTTGATACCAGCAGCGCTATTGTTAAGATAACAGGAAACATTCTTTTTTGCATAATAACCTCCCATTCTGTCCCCCACTGCCTGTGTAAGAAATTATCTATTCCTTCCCGCCATACAGAGCGATTTCGTTTAACTGGAGTTCATCATATTCCCTGCATACCTGGTCCACACCGGCGCCCTCACAGAGTTTCACACTGAGCTCCTTAATGGTATTCCAGGTATTAAAATGCAGGGAAAAATCCTGATTAGGGACCTGGCGGCTGACCGACAGGCAGGAAACAAGCCGGTCCGCCTGGGGCAGGGTAGCGGCTTTATTTCCCTGTGCAGAAGAAACCTTGCCCAGCTGTTCCGCCAGACCATCCAGCATTTCCCTGGTGCACAAATTCTCAACTATCATCACTGCCTCATTTAGATGTTCCGACTTTGGATTTACAGATAATCTCAGGTCCGCACCCACCACGCAGACAGCGCCCCGGGGCAGCACCGGCAGGGCCGTCATCTCCACCTCAAAAGGATAATCGTGGGCAAATGCCTTTGCCCGGCAGATAGAGCTGATACATGCACAGTTCCCTTCCGAAAAAAAGGATATTTCCTCATCTGTGCCAGGCAGAGTGGCAAGGGTCTGTTCCACATCCAAATATCCGCTGTCAATCATGGTCTGAAGGAACTGGAAACCGTCCCTCATATAGGTGCTCACCGGCGTTTTACCGTTGGCCAGCTCTTCCACAAGTTTCTCACTCTGCGGATTCTGGTACAGAGGGCCCAGTCCCGCACACATAACCGGTACACTGATGCCGAAGTCCCGGTTTCCCCCATAGGGAAGAATTCCATTCTGCTTCAGGGTTTCACAGACAGTCTGGAATTCTTTCAGATTCCCCGGCACCTCCAGGCCGTACTGATGAAGCATGTCCACATTCCAAATCAGCCCAAAGCTGGTGTAAGACAAGGGAACCGAAAACACCTTCCCGTTGCAGATGCTTTGCTGCAAAGCATCCTCGGACAGGTTGTCAATACATGTGAGTTCCGATAAATCATATATATACCCCCTCCTGTCAAACTCCAGTACGTCCTCTGCGGTTATGATATAAAGGTCATCCGGCATCCCGCTTTCCATGCGTTTTAGCAAAAGCTCGCGGTAAGAGAGGCCTTCTTCTTCAAAGAAGTCTGCATAATCGCTGTACACAATGATATTGCTGTTATACCTGGGATTGATGATGTTGGCACAGCAATCATTTAATGCCCCTGCCAGTATATCCCCCTGGGCAAACAGGGAAATGACAATCTCCGGTTCATTTTCGTCTATATATACCTTGGGTTCCCTGTTATTTCCTGCACATCCGCTTAAAAGCAGAATACCCATCAGACAGGCACAAGCTATTGTTTTTTTTCCCCTCATATTTACGTCCTCTGTTCCTCGTTTTCCTTCTTATAATACAGCCGGATAATCTCAAACATTTTATTGATGTCAATGGGCTTGGATATATAACCGTCCATACCGGCATTTCTGCATTTCTGTATATCCTCCTCAAAGGCATCCGCTGTCATGGCAATAATAGGAACGCCTGCTTTTCTCATGTCCGGAAGTTTGCGGATATTTCCGGTAGCCTCCAGCCCATCCATCACCGGCATACGGATATCCATTAAAACCAAATCATAATGTCCGGCCTCCTCCTGTTCCATTTTCCGGACTGCCTGAAGACCATTTTCCACGGTGTCCGCCCGGATTCCCGCAGCACCTAACAGCTCCACGGCAATTTCACGGTTAAGCTCATTGTCCTCAGCCACCAGGATACGCAGTCCGTCAAACTGGTTACGGGGCATGTGGCAGGAAGCTTCCTGGGTTCTCACAGAGGGGCCCATGATGTAAAACCGCAGCTTCTGCACCAGCTCCGAACGGAATATGGGTTTTGTCAGGAAACCGTTGATACCAGCCTCCAGGGCCTCCTGTTCCACCTCTTCCCAATTGTATGCGGACAGCAGGATAATGGGGATGTCTGCTCCAAGACTGCCCCGGATACGGCGCGTGGTCTCCACTCCATCCATTTCCGGCATCTTCCAGTCCACAATGACCGCAAAATAGTCCTTTCCCGCCTCATGGGCCCTGCATGCTGCTTCCACTGCCTTCCGGCCGCTCAGAGACCAGTCCACATGCACGCCCACCTCCTCCAGCATGATTTGTATGCCTTCGCAGGTATCCGGACTGTCATCCACCACAAGAACCGTATGGCCTGCCAGATACTCCGCCTCCTGGCTGCTGGTATCACACAGAGACATGGGCAGGATTACGGTAAATTTTGAGCCGTTGCCAGGCGTACTCTGCACCCGAATGGTACCGCCCATGATATCCACAATATTTTTTGTGATGGCCATTCCCAGGCCAGTGCCCACAATCTTGGTTAAGCGGTTGTCCTCCGCCCGTTCAAAGGGACTGAAAATTCGCTTTACAAAGTCAGGCTCCATGCCAATACCGTTGTCCTCCACCTGGAAGATAATATCAATACGCCCGTCATCCCGTTTACATTCCCGGAGATGAATGGATATCTCACCGCCCTCCGGCGTGTACTTGATGGCATTAGATAAAAGATTCATCAGAATCTTCTGCATATGCAGCGCATCACCCATGACAATATCGTAATCCAGCACAGAAGATTTTACCTGCATGGAGTGTCCTTTTTTTACCAAATCCGGCTTAATGAGGAGCAATACATTGGAAATCAGTTCCGGCAGATTCACTGGTTCGTATTTTAAGCTGAATTTTCCGCTCTCTATCCGGGACATGTCAAGCACTTCATTAATAAGGTCCAGAAGGTGTTCTGAGGCAACGGATATTTTATTCAGACAATCCTCCACCTTTGCCCGGTTGTCAAGATTGGCCTGAGCAATGGCAGTCATGCCTATAATTCCGTTCATCGGGGTTCGGATATCATGGGACATGGATGAAAAGAACGTGGTCCTGGCCCGGTTATTTTCCTGGGACTGCCGGAGAGCATCCGCCAAATCGGCCCGCATATGGTGCTCTCTTGTGGTGTCCCGCAGAACAGCCAGATACTGCCCGTCATCCGCCGGAAGAAAATGCACTTCTGTCCACCGCTGAAGTTCGTCTTCCGTGCCTGTCCTGTACTCTTTCCGGACCTTTTCCTTAAGACTTCCCCGGAAAAATGCAGCCCGGTCCTTGTCATCCGCCGGTACCCCGCACTGTTCAAAGAGAATCTCCGGCCTGGATATGACCTGGTCCGGTTCCGTATCATAAAGTACCCGGATATTATCTGAGACCATTTCCACCTGCTGGCTGGAAGGCGCATAGAGGAGGAATGCAAAATCAATATTTGAGGAGATATTCTGGAACAGGCGTTCCCGGTAAATCCTCCCCTGTTCCCGTCCTTTCATGCTTTCCCTGCTGAGAAGAAGGGCCGTAATCAAAAGCAGGGCGCCTGCCAGCTCTGCAAACGTAATGATTACCATATTTATGATTTCGGAGGACTCCTGCTGCAGAACACTCTTTGGCATGACGGAGAGAAGATACCAGTTGTAGGAATTTCCCTTTGGAAGAAAGCACAAAAGACTGTCCTGGCCGTGAAACCGGATTTGCATGGTTCCGGCCTTTTTGTTAAGCATCAGCTCCCGCAGCGTCTCCACGGCCCTGGGTCCATTTTCATTTTCCACCAGAAATTCGTAGACATTATCCGACTCTGAACCCGTACTTTCAATAATCCAGGCGCCATTGCCATCCACTATAAATGCAAAACCCGTGTCGTCGACAAATGTAAAAAGAGAGGGGTCCTTATAGCTTGAAAGTGGCTTATCCGCATACAGCGCGCCAATCTGCCGGTCTTCCAGCCAGACAGGAGCCTGGAAGGTAATCTGAAGACGCCCGCTGTCTCCTATGTAGGCATCCGAATAGCCGTACTGCCCTTTGGACAGCGCGGTTTCCTCAAAGGGCAGGGAACCGGTATTCACCGGCTCCCCATTGCTGTCCACGCCGGTACCGGTCAAATCCATATAAAAGAAACGGTAAAAATCTGTTGCATCCGCATAATTGGCAAGGATAGTCACTGACTCAGTGGAGCCGCCCCTGAGTGCATAGAGACCGGCAAAGGAGTTGAGCCGTTCCTCATCATTGCGGAACTGCCTGCGTATGCTGCTCTGTATCATCCGAGTGGAATCAAGCATCCTCTCGTTGGAACCCTGGTCCATTTTATCCGTAATGCGATGGAGCAGAGAGAGCATAAACACAGTACTGAGCACCAATAGACAAATAACACTTGTTAAAATAAGAATGGAACGCTTTTTATATTCCCTCATACCTTCTCCTCAGTACACGGCAGATTGGACCCAGTATCCTGCTTTCACTCCGGAAGAGGAAACTTTGAATTAAAAAAGTTCATTCTGCTCTCTATCAGGGTCTTCCACTGGTCTGCAAACGCGGTCAGATGGCCGGCCTGTAAATCCATTTTCATTTGTATCATGGTATCTTCAAAGCGGAAATCCAATTGTCCGTTCTCCATCAATACTGCGGACAATATGTAACCCCATACCACCAATTCCCTTAACTTCCCATAACATTCCCGTATGATTCCGGAAGGACATTCGCTGGAAATAAAGCTTAAAAGCACGTCCATACAAAGGATGCTGCTGGTTTTTCCCTGAAGCTTTGTTATTTCCGCCCATAGCTCCCTGCGCTTTTGCTCTGTCACTGATTCCAGCGTATATAAGGTCACGCCGCGGACAGTCAGGGCCAGAAGCTGCAGTCCTTCCCCATGCAGCCGCAGGTTTTCTTTAATTTCAGGTGTATTCAGCACCTTAAAATCCACAGGTTCCAGACATACCTTTGTTCCGATTCCCATATAGGTCCTGGTCACGCCCAGAGACTGCAGGACAGCCAGTGTACGGCGGACCGTGCTTAAGGATACCTGGTACTGTTCTGCCATCCTGGGCAGGGAGGGAAGGTAGCTGCCCACAGGGCAGCGTTCCCACAGAACCTCGCGGATAATAATGGAGGCCAGGGTATAGCGCACCTGGGGACGCTGCCTGTAAACCGTCCACTTAAAGGGAATCTGCCCCACCTGTTCCATATGATACTTCTTACTTGCTGAATCAATGAAATCCAGCACTTGTTTCTGCACATTCGTATAGAGGTAATCAAAATTGCGGTTCAGTTCATCCACCGTACCATGCGGTGATAACTCCTCCGCCGTGCTGTCAACTTTATCTGATTTTCTTTTGGGGTAAAGAAAGCTGAGATAACGCAGGCATTGCCAGTAGAGATTCATAAGTAAATCATTGTGAAAGGTGCGGAGAACGTCAAAATAAAGACTTATGGGCGTTGACATGATGTCAGGCCTGCCGGTATCCGGCCTGATGGTATCCGGTTCCGGATTATGAAGCCCGGCTTCCCACATTGGCAAAAGCAGCAGCTTGCCTGCAAGGGAAAAATCCAGAATGCCCTCCTTTCGGGGCACAAAATATTTTGCAGTATTTTCCAAAAAAATCTCATCCGTGCCCTGATACGTTATCCTGGCCACCTTCCGTTCCTCTGTTACAATATAACCCTTTTCCTCCAGTTTTTTCAGGGCAGCCAGAACCGTATTCCGGCCCACCCGGAAGGTACTGCAAATCTGTGACAACGATACAAGCTGTTCGCCATACCTGTAATAGCCAAAGAGGATACGGGATTCATAATACTCATAAATCAGTTCGGTAAGTCCTTCGTCCTTTTTCATCCTTATCCTCCTGTATGAAAGGTAAAATTGTTAGTTTTGATATGCTGGCTCTGATGCGCGGAGAAACGAAAAACGTAACCCTGTTCATATAGGATACTGTTTTGATTGTATCACACTTTATACAGACATGCAATACCGGTTCCGTCCCATGACGTCCGGTAACAAATTACAAAACCGTATCAAATTGGCGTCTGTCATTGCAATAAAAGATGTATTTTGGTACAATTGAGCTATTGATATGATTACGAACTGATGATGCGGCAGGAACGATGAACCCAGAAAGGCAGCCAAGGCTGTAAAAGGCAATCCATATGAAGCGATTTTTTAGGGGCGGACTGATTTCTCTGTTTTTTTTACTTTTCCTTTTCGGCGGTTTCACAATTCACACGGTAATCCAGACCCAGACCAATGGCAGGCTCATTAACTATGTGGGCATTGTCCGCGGTGCCAGCCAGAGGCTCATAAAATTGGAACTTTCCGGACGGCCTGACGACGAGCTGATTGAGTATCTGGACGGCATTCTTCTGGAACTCCAGGGCGGGGAGGCCAGATACGGACTGCCGTCCCTTAAAGACCAGGCTTACCAGCGGGACCTTGCAAAGCTGGAGCTGATGTGGAGTCAAATCAGGACGGAAATCTCTGCCTACCGCAGCGGGTCTGTTGACAGCGCCAGACTCCTTTCCCTCAGCGAAGATTTCTTTGAGCAGGCTAACCACACTGTTTTTTCTGCGGACGCCTACTCAGCCCGGCAGATGCGGTTCCTGCTGACAGGCTGCCTGGTCATGGTGGGAATCATGTCCCTTACCTGGGTCTTCATATTCTGGGCCAACTCCCAAAATCTACTGAAGCTTGAAGTCCGTAATGAGCAGCTGAACGATTTAACCCGGCGGGATGCCCTGACCGGAGTCTATCTGATTGGGGCTTTCAAGGAAAAGGCCCAGCAGCTTCTGGACAGCCGGCCGGAGAAATTCGCCCTTGTTTATACGGATTTCTCAGACTTTAAATATATTAACGATGTGTTTGGATATGACTACGGCGACCTTCTGCTGGCCCAATACGGAACGATTCTGCAAAAGGAACTTCGCGAGCATGAGTTATGCGGCCGGGTATCCGCAGATAATTTTGTTCTGCTGCTTCATTATAAGGATAAAAGCGAGATAGCTGCCCGCCAGGCAGCGGCAGACCTGGAAATCCTCCGTTTTATGCATACGGCCCACGACGGCCAGCTGCTCCCCACCAACTGCGGTATCTGCTGCGTGGAGGATGTCATAGAGGCATTGAAAATCGACGGCCTTCTGGACCGGGCGAATTTTGCCAGAAAAACAGTCAAGACAGGGGACAGGCAGAATTATGCGTACTATGATGAGAGTATACGAAGCCATCTGTGGGAAGAAAAGAATATTGAAAACAGGATGCTGACAGCCCTTGAGAACAGGGAATTCACAGTCTACTACCAACCCAAGGTGGACCTCTCAACTGGTAAAATCGGCTGCGCCGAGGCCCTGGTCCGCTGGCAGTCCCAGGCCGGCACTGTCATCCCTCCGGACCGTTTCATCCCTGTATTTGAGAGAAAGTATATGATTGACAGACTGGACCAGTATGTCTATGAGGAGGTCTGCCGATGGCTCCGCAGCCTGCTGGATTCAGGCAGGCAGGCCCTTCCCGTGTCGGTCAACGTGTCCCGGCTTCAATTTTACGACCAGAACTTTGTCGACCGGTATGTAAGTATCCGCGACCAGTATGATATACCCCCGGAGCTTCTTGAAATTGAATTCACCGAATCCATTGCCTTTGACAACTCTGCCCTGCTTCTGCAGACAGTGTCCAGGCTTAAGAAAGCAGGCTTCTCCTGCTCAATTGATGACTTCGGCAAAGGCTACTCTTCACTGGGATTGCTGAAGAATCTTCCCATTGATGTGTTGAAAATCGACAGCTTTTTCTTCGATGAAGGCCCGGACCGGAGCAGGGATATGGCCCTGGTGGAGAGCATTGTCACACTGGTGAAAAAGTTTGATATACGCACTGTGGCTGAGGGAATCGAGTCCATGGAGCAGGTAGAATACCTGAAACGGATTGGCTGCGATTATGTCCAGGGTTATGTATTCTACCGCCCCATGCCCCAGCAGGACTATGAAACACTGCTTACCGAAGCCGGTTAAGGACGTACCTTTGCCCTAAAAACCAGTCTTTTTTCCTTTGTCCGCTATCTTCCCAAGCTCTTCATACAGCTGCGCTGCGTCAAAGGGCTTGGGCAGGAAACCAGTCATGCCTGCTTCCCGCGCCTTCTCCCTGTCCTCCTGGAAGGTGTTTGCCGTCATAGCCACTATAGGAACCAGGGCAGCGTCATCACGGTCCATGGCCCGGATTTTAAAAGCAGCCTGAAGGCCGTCCATGACAGGCATGTTGACATCCATGAGTATCAAATCATAATACCCGGCCGGATGCAGGCTGAACATTTCCACCGCCTCTGCTCCGTCTGCCGCCCGCTCCGTCTCTACCTGCTCCATTCCGAGAAGTTCCATCGCTATCTCTGCATTGATGTCATTGTCTTCCGCCAAAAGGACACGCAGACCTGCCAGCGGGGCAGTCTTATGTCCCGGCAGCAGCCTCTCCCCCTCCAGTGTTCCGCTGAACACAGGAAGCCTGATTGTAAAATAAAACTCTGAACCTTCTTTTGGTCTGCTCTTTACCGTCAGCTGTCCTCCCATAAGCTCCACCAGGCTGCGGCTGATGGACAGGCCCAGACCTGTTCCCGGGGTGTTGGGATTCCGGTTCATGGCCTGTTCAAAGGACAGGAAAATACGCTCCTGGTCCTCCTGGCTGATACCCGCGCCATTGTCCCGGACAGAAAAACGGAGGCTCGCTTCCTCTCCCTGCCGTTCCAGCTCCCGGATGGTCAATATAATCCGCCCCTTTGTCTCAGTAAACTTATGAGCATTTGAAAGCAGGTTTGTCAGAATCTGGTTCAGCCGCAGACAGTCCCCTACATACATGGTATCCTGCACATCACATACAAATACCAGTTCAATCTGCTTCTGCTCCGCCTGGAGCAAAAATATGTCCTTAAGCTGCCCCACCACCTCATCTATATGGAAGGGAGCTGCTGCCAGCTTCATTTTCCGGCTGTCTATCTTGGACATATCCAGCACATCGTTGAGCAGGGACAGTAAAAATTTGGCCGAGGTGTCAATCTTATTCAGGTCCTCCTGAATCACAGGCGTGGCCTCCCCTGTCATCATGGCCAGATTGGTCAGACCGATAATAGCATTCATGGGAGTCCGTATTTCATGGGACATGCGGGAGAGAAAATCTGATTTGGCCCGGCTTGTCTCCTCCGCCTTTTCCAGCCTGACACGCATGATGCGGGTCTTCATATTAAAGAAACTAAGCAGCAGAATCACAGCCGCAGCCAGTACCACAAATCCGATGGATACGGAAATTACCAATAGCGGATTTGTGTACAGCAATGAGCGGAACGTAACAGGGGCCACCGGGGTCGGAAGAAGATTCCTGGAAACAACACCGCTGGTTTCCTCATCCGTCAGGTTTCCGATTGCCTTGCTCAGCACTGAGTACAGGGGTACGTTTACCGGTCTTGGTACGGCAAAGGACACCTGCTCCTTTCTGGAGGTGTCTGCCAGTATCGCCACGTTTGCATAGTAATCTTTTGCATAGAAATATTCCAGGGCCGAGGCGGGCATGAACGTATAATCCGCCTCCCCTTTGTTAATGGCCTTAAGGCAGTCCTTATACTTCCCATAATACCGGATTGTCCCGTTCTCACCTATGGGTTCCAGCTCCATTCCTTCCGGCAGAGCCATGACAAGGCCGTCCTGGGTCATATCCGCATGTTTGTTTCGTATCAGGCTGGAATCCAGGGACACCAGGGGCGCGGTGCATGCCAATCCGTCCGTGTCTGCGCTGTGTTCATTTCCCTGATAACAGCCAATCATATCGGCTTCCCCATTTTTCACAAGCGTCTCCAATTCCCCATAGGAATCCGCATACACATATTCAAAGGAAAGCCCGGTCCGCTGGGAAATCAATGCAAGGCAGTCCGGAACAATTCCGGCAGCCGTCCCCTTCTTTACATAAAACACAGGATAAACCTGCCTGGCCACTGCTACCCGGACGGGTCCGCTCCTGCGGATAAAGGCCTGCTCCTGCGGGCTGAAGTTAATGGTATTGATATACTTTGCCGGAAAATAGGTTTCGTAAAGCTCCACGGCAAAGTCAGGATTGGCCGAATAAATAGTGTCCATGGCCTCGGATAACTGTGTGCACAGCTCCGGCTCGTCATGGGCGGTAACAATATAATATGGGTCCGCCTCGATTTTTGCCGCCACATTATAATTCTCATTCATGAATACGTCATTTCCATACAGCAGGTCTACTTCCCGGTTATCCAGACATTGCTCATATGTATCCACCGTATCATAGTACACCAGTTCACACCGGATATGGTTAAAGCTCAAATACTTATTCAGCCTGTCAATCTTGCTTACGGCATTTTTAAATACTCCGATTCTCTTACCGTTTAACGTGGTATAATCAAAGCTTTTGATACTTTTATCGTCCTTCCGGTACATGAGCAGGGAATAATTGGCGCCCATGGGATATTTGGGATAATTATAAATCTCATCGTATCCGTCCAGATAGAACATGCCCCCCATAAGGTCATACTGACCGCTGCACATACCGTTCAGAAGTTCCGTTGCGCTGCCGGTAACAAATTCGTACTTCCAGCCGGTATATTTGGCTATCTCATGGAGCCAGTCATAGGTGCTGCCCCCGTATGTGCCATCCTCATAAACTTCATTGATTCCGGGACTGTCCGGAAAGGCAACCGTAAGAACACGGCTTTTTGTCCCATCTCCCGCCAGGGCCGGGAAAGCGCTGGAATTCAACAGAATGACTGCGGCTGTCAATACAATGAACCGGTGCAATAATTCCTTTCGCATATCTGTTCCTCCTGTGTATGATACCCCGTCCCTCCCAAACCCGTTTTACGGTACTTGACAGGCATTATAAATAAGCACTCAGCAGCTCCACCAGCTTCTCAATCTCAATCGGCTTGGTGGTATGGGCGTTCATTCCGGCGTTCAGGGAGCGCTCCACATCCTCCTGGAATGCGTTGGCGCTCATGGCCACAATGGGAATCTTAAGAGAGCCCGGCTTTTTGCTTTCCCTGATTTTTCTGGCGGCTGTCAGCCCGTCCATCACCGGCATCTGGATGTCCATGAGAATCAGGTCATAATATCCTTCCTCTTTCCGCAAAAAACACTTCAGGGCCTCCTTTCCGTTTACCGCCCGTTCCACCTGAAAGCCGTAACTGCCAAGCAGGGTCTGGGCAATCTCTGCATTCAGGTCATTGTCCTCTGCCAGCAGGATACGGCTCTCTTTAAACGCATCAGCGCCCTGTTTTGTCTCCGTACCGTTTCGGGCCGGAACCTCCTCACTCACGGCAAATTTCATGGGAATTGTAAAGAAAAACTCTGAGCCGCTGCCCAGCTGGCTCTCCACCTGCAGGGTTCCGCCTAAAAGCTCCACCAGATTCTTGCAGATGGCCAGACCCAGTCCTGTGCCCGGCAGTTTACCGGAACCTTCTCCATCCCCCTGCTCAAACGCCTCAAAAATAACCTGCTGGCTTTCACGGCTGATACCGCAGCCGGAATCTCTTACCCGGAATGTGTATGCTGCCTGTTCCTCCGAAGGCGCCTCCTCCGCTACCAGGACCACCATGCCCATGGACGGGGTGAATTTTATGGCATTGCTCAGCAGGTTCCCCAGAATCTCCCGCAAAAAAACAGGGTCTGATATTACATGCTGATGCTGGATACTGATGGCGCGGGTCAGCCCCACACCGCTTTTGGAAGCGGAAAAACTGTATTCGGAAAGAACCTCCTCCAGCATCTGGCGCAGGTCAAACACCGCCTCCCTGCACTCCATCTTCCCGCTCTCAATCTTTGACATATCCAGTACATCATTAACCAGCATCTGAAGGTGCTGCATGGAAAGCTTCATTTTATCCAGACAATCCAAAATTTTTTCCTTATCCTCCAGATTCAGCCTTGTAATATCAATCATTCCCATAATTCCGTTCATCGGCGTACGGATTTCATGGCTCATCTTTGAGAGAAAGCTGGTCTTGGCCGCATTGGACTGGATGGCAACCGCCAGCTCTAGCTGCGCCTCTTTCAGACGTTCACGTTCCGTCACATCCAGGAAGGTAAACTGGATTATGCTGGATTCCTTATCCTCCATAATCCAATTGGCAGTACCCTCAATGATAATCTGGGCCCCGTCTCTTTTAATTAAATTAAAACGAACCTCCCTCTGCTCGCCTACCTTTCCGAGAGACTGCATAAATGTGCCGACTGTGGCCAGGCTCTTCCTGTGGCTGTCCCTGGGGTTTCCGTCAAAAAGCCGCCTTTCAATATCCGTCTCGCTGGCCTCGTCCAGAATATGCAGTGCAATACGGTTAATGCTGAGGATTTTATTGCTCCTGATATCCACCTGGACGATTCCGCAGACAGCTGTATTATAAAGAACCTTGTAGAGCCGGTCATACCGGTCCCGTTCCGCCTCCACCTGCTCCAGGGCGCGCTTTCTGGCAGTTGTATCCATAAAGGTGCTCTGAATCAGCTTTTTACCGTCCGGTGTGAGGACTACCTTCGCAACCCCTGTCACCCAGCGGATTCCCTGATTCTTTGTACAGACCCGGTGTTCAAAGCTTGCGCACTCCCCCTCCTCCTTTAAGGACAGAAGGGTACGCTTTATGTAATCTGCATCCTCTGAAACAGTTACCTCCGGAAGGGTCTGCGCAGTCTGCCTTCGGAATTCCTCCATGGACTCATATCCCAGCATCTGGATTGCCTCGCTGTTGGCATTATAGCAGCGCAGGGTATTGTCCTCAATTTCATATTGTACAATACCGCAGACCACATTCTGGTACAGTTTGTTATAGTAATCCCGTTCCTTTTTCAGCTGTTCTTCATAGTCCTTAATCAGGGAGATGTCCGTGACAATACACTGCATCTCAATGTGGCGTTCCTGCCGGAATGCCACGGCCTGGAGGGAACACCACCGGCTCCTTCCGTCCTTTTGCCACAGACGGCATTCAGCCTTCACAAGCCCGCCTCCGGATACAGCCTGCCGGATTTCATCCTTCAGTTCTACCCAGTCCGAACCATGTAAAAGCTGGTCAAAGCGGTTGTGCAAATCCAGACGCATTTCTTCTGCCGTATAGCCAATCAGGTCAAAAAAACTGTCATTCGCATATTCAATTAACAGAAACTCCTCAAACCGCAGACGGAGTACGCCGCCCGGCACGCTGTCCGTCAGGTGCTTCAAGTCAAACTTTGCCGCCTCCAGACGCTTGGTGATATCAAACATAGAGACCAGAACGCCTTTTGAAGTATGGGTATGGTCAAAATACGGGCGAATCCTCACCAGCCATATTACATTATTCTGGTCCGTAATTTCTTTTTCCACGATTTTCCCCTGCCTTGACACATCCGTCACATCCTGGGTAAAATCAGGATAAGAGTCAAGGAAATTAATCTGAGTCACCGGACGCTCCAAATCTGTAATCCGCAGATTGGTGTGCTGGAGCATGATGGGGGTAATCTTGCGGATGTGCATCTTTTCATCCACATACAGCGCCCCCACGTCCGCGTTCAGCAGCAGATTATCAAAGTCAGCATTGGCCGTGGTCAGCTCCACAATTTTATTCTGGTACTCGGCATTGATGGTATACAGTTCTTCATTGACGGACTGCATCTCCTCATTGGTGCTCTGCAGCTCCTCATTGGATGCCAGCAGCTCCTCATTGGTGGCCTGGAGTTCTTCATTGCGGGACTCCGATTCCTCCACTGCCAGTTTCAGATTCCAGTTGCTCTCATTCAATGCGTTCTCCAGCTCCTGGATGCGGCTGTCCTTTAACTCGCGCAAATCCAGGGGATTACCGGCTGATTCTGCCTTCGCCAATTCTTCGGACCGAATCTGTACCAGATAGTACTCCCCTTCCGTCAGGTGAAAGAACCGCACCTTCACGCACAAAACCTCTTCCGGATAATCAGACAGCCCCGTGGCCCGCCGTTCCACAATGCCGTCTGAAACTTTTTTGGAATCCGTCAGCAGACGGTTAATAAAGGTGGCCAGACTGGGAGAGAAAAAGGAACTGAGTCCCCCGTCGAACTGACCATCCTGCATCCTCATATACTGCCCGCCTCCCTGGATTACCTGCACCACCCTGAGCTCTTCATTCAGCAGCACCGAGGGCCCGGCCATTGCAAACAAAAGTTTTTCCGAGATACTGGCAGAGCGCAGGCGTCTCCCCGTTCTTGCGGAATGTTCACTCCTGTTTGTCTGGCGCGGTGAAAAGCCTCCCCCCATGTCCAGCGCCGGATATATGGATACATTCTTCTGGGCATACCCCTTATTTTTGGAATAGATTTTCCACTTCTTATCCAGCAGGTTGTATGCCTCATCCATCTCTCCCACTGACTCACTGCTGCCTAAAAAGAGGTAGCCGTCCTCTGCCAGAAGCTGATAGAATACCCCCAGCGCTTTCTGCTGCATCTCCGGCTTCACGTAGATAAACATATTGCGGCACACAATCAAATCCAGCTTTGAAAACGGTGCATCCCTGAAAATGTTATGTTTGGCAAAAACAATCATTTTCCGGATTTTCTCACCCACCAGATAACCGCCGTTTGCATGTTCAAAATACTTATCCCGCATGGCCTGATTCAGATTGTCCAGCAGGCTTTCCGAATAGATTCCCTTCTGGGCAATGGCTATGGCGTTCTGGTCCACATCCGTGGCAAAAATTTTCACATCCACGCTGGTATGGGTGGATTCCATGCATTCGCAAATCAGAATTGCCAGTGAATATGCCTCCTCGCCGGTGGAGCAGGCAACGCTCCACAGCCGCACTGACTTCCTTTTTTTAAGGAGCGGGATGATTACATTTTCTCCCAGATGGCAAAACGCCTCCTCATCACGGAAAAAAGAGGTGACCCCAATCAGCAAATCCCGGTACAGCTGCGCCCGCTCCTCCTCAGTGGAAAGCAGGTAGTCCAGATAATCACCCATCCCATGAAAATTATTCAGGGCAATACGCCGTTCAATCCTTCTGTAAATCGTGTTGGTCTTATAGATGGTAAAATCAATATCCGAGTACAGACTGATGGCATTCAGAATACAGGAATAGTCCTCCGCCAGCTCCATATGGTCCTGTTCTCCCTGATGCATGGACTGTATGTGGGGATTCTGCAAATATTCCTTCAGAGAGTTCCCTATCTGGGCCACGTCCAGAATCAAATCCACCATGCCGGTTGTAATTGCGCTCTGGGGCATGGATGCATACTGTGCTTCCCCTGGTTTCTGGACAATCACCAGTCCTCCGTTTTCCTTGATTGAGCCGATTCCAATGGCCCCGTCGGAGCCGCTTCCCGACAAAACAATTGCCACGGCATGGACGCCGCTCACCGATGCCAGGGACTGGAACAGCAGGTTAATGGGAAGGTACAGCTGGTTCCGGTCGTGGGCCGACTCCAGGTGAAAACGTCCCTCTTTCATGGTCAGTGTCTTACCGGGATGATTCAGATAAATATGATTTGGTTTTGGCACCTCCCCTTCCTCTGCCAGCTGGACCGGCAGCCTAGAGGATTTTTGCAGTATTTTGTCCATCAGGCTGACGGCATCCGGTGAAAGATGCTGCACAATGATAAACGATGCACCTGTATCCTCCGGCATATTATGAAACAGTTCCTGCAGCGCCTCTACGCCCCCAGCGGAAGCTCCTACTCCCACATAGCATCTGACATCCTCCTGGCTTTCAGTGATGTCCTCTGCCTCATCGGCGCAATTCTTCTCCATAATCCTTCTCCTTCCATCTTTCCTTCTCCCCGATTCCCGGCTGACCGAACTATCATTCTGTCACGTTCGTTTGGATTGACCGAAATATTGAATTACCCTGTTCATAATAGGTACTGCTCTGATTGTATCACGCTTTGTTCAAAGACGCAAATGTATTCTCTGCCGTAACTTGTAACTCCATCCGGGCAGCATATGCAGGACATCCGTGACAGACTGCGGCCTGCGGATTTAATGTATTAATCGGCGGTTGAAAACACCCTGAAAAACAAAGACAGTTCCCTGCAAAGAAGAGGACAATTCCCTTTAACGGAATCGTCCTCTTCTATCATGTTTGCAGAAGAATATGTAGTTTTAATCCAGGTGTTATAAACAATGCCTTACAGCTCTGTGCTGCCTTCCCAGGTCCCCACCTTACGCTTGCCGGCCTTTTCGTCAAACCAGTGTGTGGTTACGGTCTTGGCCCTGGTAAAGAACCGGTATCCGTCCCTGCCCAGAACATGCAGGTCGCCGAAGAAGGAATCCTTGTTTCCTGAGAATGGGAAGTAAGCGGTTGGAACCGGAATACCCACGTTAACGCCTACCATACCGCCGTCCGTCTCCATTACAAACTTACGGCTGTAATATCCGCTCCGGGTAAAGATACAGGAACCATTTGCAAACGGGTTGGCGTTCATGACTGCAATGCCTTCCTCGTAATCTTTCACTCTCTTAATACAGGTTACCGGCCCGAAGATCTCACTGTCACCAACCGTCATTCCCGGCTTTACATAGTCCAGTATGGTGGGGCCCACAAAGTATCCGTTTTCATAGCCCGGCACCACAACATCCCTGCCGTCCAATACAAGCGTTGCGCCCTCGTCAATGCCCTTCTGAATCCAACCGCAGATTTTCTTCTTATGTGCCGCACTGACAACCGGACCCAAATCCGTATCCTCATCATATGCACACCCGATTTTCATAGCCTGCGCCTTTTCCTTCAGCAGCTTCACAAATTCATCGGCAATGCTCTCCTGAACACAGATAGCCGGAAGTGCCATACATCTCATGCCAGCGCAGCCATAGGTGGAATTAATGATTGCATTTACGGTTGCCTCCAGATTGCAGTCCTCCAGCACCAGGGCATGGTTCTTGGCCTCTGTCTGGGACTGTACCCGCTTGCCGTTTGCCGCTGCGGTTGAATAAACCTGTTTTCCCACGCCGGTAGTTCCCACAAAAGTCACTGCCTTTATCCGCTCATCGGTCAGAAGGATATTCGCCTCCACACGGCTGCAGGTAACTAAATTGACAACACCCTTGGGAAAGCCTGCTTCCTCGTAAAACAGTTCCATCATCCTCATGGATGTCAGCGGTGTCTGGGAGCTTGCCTTTAACACAACCGTATTGCCGCAGGCAATGGACAGGGGAACCATCCATCCCCATGGAATCATGGCAGGGAAGTTCATGGGCACAATGCCTGCCGTTACGCCCAGAGGGAACCGGTAGCTTGAAGTATCGTAATTTGTGGTGACCTGCATGGCTGCATCGCCCTGAATCATGGCTGGCAGGGCGCATGCTTCTTCGGTAGGCTCTATTGCCTTCTGGACATCGCCTCTGGCTTCCTTTATGTTCTTGCCCAGCTCTTTGGCGCAGAGCACAGCCAGTTCTTCCTTATGTGCATACAGCACATCCCTCCACTTAAACATATACTGCTGTCTTCCGGAAAGCGACATCTTTGACCATGCAGGAAAAGCTGCCTGCGCGGAGGCAATCGCCCCATCAACTTCCTCCGGGGTACAGCAGGGCACGGCGGCAATCACTTCGCCTGTACTGGAGTCTGTCACCTCCTCATACCTTCCGCTCCTGGATTCCTTCCATTCTCCGTTTACACAATAACCCATTTTTCTGACTTCCGTCTTTGCAGTACCCATTTTTGCGCTCCTTTCTCAATGTTGTCTTTGAGTATCTTTTGAATATGTTGGTTTGTTTATGGCTGTATATTACCATTGTTCTATGTTCTTGTCAATTTATTTTTGACTATATTTTGAGTATATTTATTTTATTGGGTCATTATATATTCTAAATATATTCACTTTTATATGTCTTTTACATATTTCAGTCAATTGATGATTATCTTTTGATTACCTTATTGATTTATTTTCAAAAATAGACTAAACTACAGATAGGAATATACCCAAACAGGAACATACCTATCCAGGCACACACTTAACCAGGAACACACCTGAACATAAATAAAGGAGGCCCGTAAATGAAAGCCGCGCGTATTGATTTGATTGAAGCATATATTATAGAAAAGAAATCCGTTTCCCTGGAATCCATCTGCGAACATTTTAATATCTCAAAAAGTACTGCCCGCAGGGATTTGGACGAACTTGTAAAAAGAGGTAACACCAAAAAGGTATACGGCGGCATCCGCGCCCTGGAACCAGATGTCCCGGCCTCCATGCCCCTGCTCCCCTTTGAAGAGCGTGATATTGTCAACCAAACAGAGAAAGACTACATCTGCCGGCAGGCAGCGCGCCTAATCATGCCTGATGATATCATCTTCATTGATACCGGCACCACCTGTCTTCAGCTCATTGACTATTTAAAAGAAATACCCTGCACAGTGATTACAAACAGCCTGCGTGTTTCCATGAAAGCCTCTCCTTATGAAAATATCACCATAATCAGTATGCCGGGGCGCTTAAACCGGAAAACATGGTCATTTGTTGAGCATGACATTGATTTTTACATGCATTCTGTCAACATTCAAAAAGCATTCATGGCCGCCACCGGTGTTTCCATTCGCGGCGGGCTCACAAATGCTTCTGAAGATGAGTATATTGTGAAAAAAAGTGTCTGCAAAAACAGCAGCCAGATATACCTGCTGGCCGACCATGACAAATTTGACCGTATGGCCCTTTACACCTACAGCGCCTTAAACCAGATAACCGGCCTGGTTACGGACCGGAAACCGCCGGAAACCTTTGTCACTTATTGTAATGAGAAAGATATACGGCTGATTTTTTAACGTGGATTTTTAATGCAGATGTTTACAAACGTTCCATCTCTTCTCTGAAGCGTTACGGAAAGCGCTTGATTTCCGGCCTCATTCTTTTCCAACAAATCACCCAAGGAGCGAACATGGAAATTCAACTGACTAAAAACAGCACAACCCCGCTGTACAAACAAATCCGCAACACAATCCGCAGCCAGATTCTCTCCGGACAGCTCTCCGGCGGATTTAAGCTGCCATCGGAGCGCCAGCTGGTGGAACGGCTGGGCGTCCACCGCAATACCGTCAAAAAAGCATACGAGATACTCATACGCGAAGGCTTAGTCTATGCCTCCTCCAAGGCCCCCAGAGGATATTTTGTGAGAAACAGCCCATCCGAAATAAAGCCCGACAGCAGGCCGGATACCAGTAAAGCTTTTTCCTCTCTGGACAAGAATTTCAATTACCACTTTCTGGGGCTGCAGAACACGTTCCAGCATTTGTACAATTCCTCCTATCTCTCCAGTTCCATTCCCTTTGCAGGGGTTCTGGCAAACAGGGAAGCCCTGCCCCTGTCCTATCTGCACGAAATCCTGGGGGAAATTACGGCCGGAGACAATATAGAGCCCTTCTGGTTCTGCGACCCCCAGGGAACCGAACATGTAAGAACCGCTCTGTCTTCCATGCTCTTTGGGCGCAACATCTACGTCCAGCCCCAGAACATCCAGATTATAAGCGAAACCTATGAGGCCCTGAGCAATATCGCCTTCATGTATCTGAAAGAGGGCGATTATGTGATTGTGGAAGAACCGGCCCTTCCGGCCATTGTCAATATTTTCCTGCACACAGGAGCCCATGTACTCTTTGTACCCTTGGAAAAGGACGGAATACGGATTGAAATGCTGGAAAACCTGGTAGAGCGTTACCGTCCCAGGTTAATCTATTCCATGCCCAGTTTCCACAATCCTTCTACCGCGGTTATGAGCCTGGAAAAGAGAAAACAGCTGCTGCAGTGCGCGGTTTCACACAACATTCCCATAGTGGAGGACGATTCCCTATATGATTTTAACTACAGCGGCGTTACCCTCCCAAGCCTGTACTCCATGGACCGGACCAGCTCGGTCATATACATGGATTCCTTTAACCTGTCCTTTTTTCCCGGCGCCCGGATAGGCTATATCGTTGCGCCGGATAATGTAATCAAAACCTACCGGCGCATCATCAATAAGGACCAGCTGTTTCTAAGCAGCATGAGCCAGTATATGTGGGCACGTTTTTTTGAAAAGGGATACTATGAAAAGCACAGACAGTTCCTGACCGACTTTTACAGAAAAAAACGGGATTTGATGTGCAGCTGCCTTTCCCGGATTCCCGGCCTGTCATTTACGGTTCCGGAGGGCGGTCTTTTTATCTGGACCCGTCTTCCTGAGCACACAAATGACCGCCAGGTGGCTGCAGCGGCAGAGCGGGCAGGACTGCTTCTGATGCCGGGAAATACCTTTTTTGCCGAGGGCAGCCGCGGTGAGTCCTATCTGCGCATATCCTATTCTTCCGCCACGGATGAGGAAATCATGGAAGGGGTCCGCCGGCTGGCAGAAATTCTGGCGTGTTTCCTGGTATAACAACCGAATGTACCAACATTCAACTTGGTACACATATCAAAATCGTTATGGTACTTTACTCCTGACCGTTTTATGGATAAAATACAAAAACAACGGACGTGCACATCCATAAATGAAACACATTTCACTTCTATCGGAAATCAGGAGGAACGTTTAATGGAACAATTGTACAAAGAAACGCTGGAACGGCTGACTGCGGAGCTAAAAAAACAGCTGCCGGAGATTGAGGCAAACGGCGACTGGCTCTGGCATCACCCGGAGACAGGATTTAAGGAAATACAAACCCAGCAGTACTGTCTGGATGTCCTGAAAAAACATGGTTTCGAGGCCCGTACATGGCCGGATGTAACGGGATTTACCTGTACCCTTGACACCGGAAGGCCCGGCCCCTGCGTGATGATTATGGGAGAAATGGACTCCCTTATCTGCTATTCTCATCCGGACTGTAATCCGGAAACAGGCGCCGCCCATGCCTGCGGCCATTCCATCCAGATGGCGACCGCCATAGGAGCCTTCCTGACCCTGGCAGAAAGCGGTGTATTAGAGAATTTCGGCGGGAAAGTCATGCTGGCCGGCGTTCCGGCGGAGGAATGCTTAGAGTCAGAGTGGAGAATGCAGGAAATCAAAAAGGGCCGTCTCCATTTCCTGGGCGGCAAGGCGGAGCTTTTGTACCGGGGCGGTTTTGAAGGCGTGGACATAGTGGTTTCCATGCACGCCGGTCTGGGAAATGACGGCACAATCACCATTCTTGGCTCCCACAACGGTTTTACCTCCAAAAATGTCACTTTCAAAGGACGGTCCGCCCACGCTGCCGCGGACCCGGAAAACGGCGTCAACGCCCTGTACATGGCAAACACAGCCCTGACTGCCCTCAATTCCTTACGCGAAACCTTCAAGGACAGCGATACGGTGCGCGTCCATCCCATTATCACCAAAGGCGGCACTGTTGTAAACGCTATCCCGGAGGAAGTCTGCATAGAGTGCCAGTGCCGGGCAGGTAAGATGGAAACCGTTATGGATGTTTCCAAAAAGTTTGACCGGGCCATGGGCGCAGGCGCTTATGCGTTTGGCGGAAAGGCTGTGGTGAATACACAGCTGGGTTATCTGCCCTACCGTCCCCTTAAGGAGCTGGACCAGGCGGCTGCCCAGGCAGCGGATGATGTTCTGGGTAAAGGGCACGTAAACCAGGGCGGTCATAACTGCGGCTCCACGGATTTGGGCGACTTAAACGAGGTTATTCCCGGAATCCAGGTATTTGTCAACTATATGCACGGCGTCCATCATGCGGCTGATTACAGGATTGCGGACCGGAAAATCTATGAAACAGCATCTTTGTTTCTGGCTGCCATGGCCTGCCGTCTGTTAGACGACGGGGGCGCGCTGGCGAAAAAGGTGAAGGAGGCCCACAAGCCCCTGTTTGCCAGCGCCGAAGGCTACTGTGCTTATGTGAAGTCCCTTGAAACCGAGCAAATATTACCATAACGGACGAAAGAGGTGAATATACATGGAAACTCCATCCTTAAAAAAGAATCTGCCGCTCTTAATCACACTGACATTATCCGGTTCCTTTATCTGTTCCCTGCCCTGGTTCCGTTCATACTACTATAATCCCTTTATGGAAACCTTCGGCATGACCAATACCCAGATGGGCCTGTGCGGTACGGCATTGGGCGTGGGCGGAATCGCCGCGTATCTGTTCGGCGGAATCATCTGCGACTACATATCCATCAAAAAACTGATTCCCGCAGCAATGATATCAACGGGCGCCCTGGGACTTTTGATGCTGACCATTCCTTCTCCCATCATTATGGTAATCATTCACGGATTGTTTGCCATCACCTGCCTGATGCTCTTTTTCCCGGCCCAGACAAAGGCTGTGCGCAATCTTGCGTCTGTCAATGAGCAGGGTAAGGCCTTTGGCATCTTTGAAGGCGGCCGCGGAATCTCAAACGCCGTCTATCTGGCAATCGCAGCCCTGATTTTCGGTCAGATGACAATTTTAAAAAACCAATCCTTCGGTGTGCGCGGAATCATTCTGTTCTATTCAACCATGACCATTCTCCTGGGTGCGATTGATATTTTCCTGCTGAGAGGCATTGACGACGGCAAAAAGAGCGACAGCAGCGATGTGGTAAACCTAAAAATGCTGACAAAACCCCTTAAAATGCCTGCTGTCTGGCTGATGATTGGCATCATTTTCTCAACACTCACCATCAGCACAGGCTACTACTATATTTCTCCCTATGTAACCGAGGTGTTTGGCGTAAGCGCTCTTCTCGGCGCTGTTCTCTCCTCCTCCTCACAATATATCCGGCCCATTGCTTCCTTTGGGGCAGGCGTACTGGGCGACAGGATTAACAATTCCAAGGTCATGCTCACCGGACAGATTGGACTGGCTGTGGCGCTGGTTATTATCCTGGCATCCCCCTCCTCTCTGGGTGTCCTCCCCATTCTGGTTGCCTGCCTGATGATTTTCTTCTGCATGTATATGTGCGTGACCATGCATTTTGCCATTATGGACGAGGAATATTTCCCGCCGGAATGCGTGGGTACCGCCATCGGCCTGATTTGTGCCATTGGCTATCTGCCGGAGGCCACATCGCCGTTTGTGGCAGGTGTCATCCTGGATTGCTTTCCAGGCGCAGCTGGCTACCGCCTGTTCTTTCTCTACCTCTTTGCCGTCACAATCTTCGGGCTGGTGCTCACGGTTATCTGGCTGCGCAGAACCAAGGCCAGACGGGCGGAGATACTGGAAAAACTCAAAAACAGGTAAACCTGCATAGAGAGGGGGGAACTGACTATGCAAAAGAAATTGTCCGAAATGCCCGAGAAATACGCTTCATTTTTCCTGTGTGTTGTCCTGTGCTGCCTGGCAGCAGAACTGATTGGTCCCATTAAGGTTTCTCTGGGGAAGTTCACCGTCACCTTTCTGCCCCTTTTATACGCCATGCTCTTCATGCTGGTTCTGTACCTGGCCAAACCGGTTCACGGTGTGGGAAAGGCCTATGTTCCGGCTGCTTCCAGAATGCTGTCCATGGGTGTTGTATTTGCCATGGCAAAGCTGGGGATTTCCAGCGGCGCTTCCATCCGGGAGATGATTTCCGCCAGTCCTATCCTGATTATGCAAAACATCGGCAACATTGGAACCGTGCTTTTTGCCCTGCCCATTGCCCTGGTGCTGGGCATGAAGCGGGAGGCGGTGGGGATGAGCTATGCGCTCAGCCGCGAACCCAATGTTGCGCTGATTGCCGATATGTACGGCAGTGAGTCCGATGAATTCAAGGGCGTTATGGTCTGTTATATTGTGGGCACCGTATTCGGCAGCATTTTTATGAGTGTTATTCCTCCTATTTTTGTTGCACTGGGAATCTTCCGCCTGGAAGCAGCTGCCATGGCAGTGGGGGCAGGAAGCTCCTCCATGATGGCTGCGGGGCTGGCAGGCGTCATAGAGGCTGCTCCCGGCAGTAATCCTGACACACTGACAGCCTTTGCAACCATCAGCAATGTGATTTCATCCGCCATCACTGTTTACCTTGGGATTTTTATTACGATTCCGCTGAGCAACATGATTTATAAGGTCATGAAAAGAAAGGGGTAAGATTATGAACGAGACAGAATCCTATGGAAGCCTTTGTGCAGAATGGGGAATATCACTGGCAGTCATGGTTTTTCTGACCATGGCATGTAGCATAGCGGGATACGGCGGACATTTTCTGGACTCCATTCCCGGCATGCTGATTCTGTGCGCAATCAGCTTCCTTGGCCTGACAGCAAAGCACTTTATCCCCGGCAGCCTGCCGGCCGTAACCTATATCGGTATCATCGGCATGTTGGCAGCCGTTCCCGCCTCCCCCCTATCAGCGCCCGTTATCTATTGGACCGGTAAAATTGATTTAATGGCATCCATCACCCCCATCCTTGCCTTTGCAGGCGTGCTTCTCGGCAAGGACTGGAAAGCATTTCTGTCCATTGGCTGGAAAGGCGTCCTGGTTTCGCTGCTTGTAATCTTCGGAACGTTCTTTACATCGGGCCTGATTGCACAGCTGATGGGAGCCGGAGCTCTATGATTCAGCCTTGACAGCGGCTGGTCCAGACGGCTGCCCGGGGATTGCGGATAAAAAGCTGGAACGTATTTGCACCGATTTGAACAGCATCCTTTGCTAGGGCAGCATATCCTTTTGCAACTGACAGATGCGTCCCTATTTTTAACTCCCCGCTACCTGCGGGGTAATCTTTATTTATATCCTGTTTACTCATACTGACAGTATCTGACTTATAGGCCAAATTATGCACAATATCAAACCAGAATACTCTTTAATTCATCCCATCAGATGATTCCCCATTCCCCTTCCGGTACTGTCCCGGCGGCATATGGTACAGCTTCTTAAACAGCCTGTTAAAATGCTCCACATGTTCAAACCCCACCCGTCTGCTTATCTCCGCTATACTGATATTTGTATTGTTCAAAAGAATGGCAGCTTTCTGGAAACGGATTTCCTGGACAATCTGCGTAAATGATTTGCCTGTATATTCCTTTATGATTTTGGAGCAATAGGGCTGGGAAAAGTGGAACTGGGCCGCAGTCTCCCCAAGGGTCACATTCTGATAGTTGTCTTCAATATAACTTAGGATTCTCATGCTCTCCTGCGTGGCCCTGCGCATCCTGCTGGGCAGCCGGATACGTTCTTCATACCCCTGAAGCATTTTGGCAAACAGAATCATCAGCTGATTGTTGAGTATCTTTTCATAGTACCGTTTCTTTCCCAGATATTCCAGAAACATGGACAGAACATATTCCTTCAGCACCATGTCACCCCTGGCCGGGATAATCAGGTAGGGATTATGGACTCCTGAGTACAGGGACTGGTTAAAGAAGGTGGCTATCATATTTGTGTCCCTCAGCATATTAAAAAATATGTCCTCAAAGGTACTCCGCCTTACCAGTATGTTTACCAGCAGGCTGTCATCAAACACCCCGACGCTGTGAATGGTATCCGGCGCCAGAAGACAGAAGTCCCCCTCCTCCATCTCAATCCTGTCTTTTCCTATATCCTGGCTGCAGCTCCCCTTCACCACATAGGCCAGCTCAAAGAATATATGGCGGTGCCGGAAGGGGGGCGTGAAACGGTTGTGCTTACTGATTACAATATGGTTCTTATCCTCCGCATCAAAGTAGGCTTCATCTTTCATATCATAAGGCATCCAGCCCCCTGATACCTCCGGCACAATCAGACGGCGGCGTATAACCTCATTAAAATCCAGACTTTCTAAAAATTCCTCCAGCATCCACTTATTCTGTTTCACATTGTAATACTGCTGATAAAACCGTTCATCCTCGTTAAATTCCATCAGCTGGCTTTCTAATTCTCCGGTTGTCATGGTCTTTACCTCCCATCTCTGCTATGATTGTAGCAGACAGGTTATAAAACATCAATTTATTTGATTATGAAACTCAATCGTTTTTTATCATCTTATCCCTTACAATGATAACATCAAATACAAGGAGGGGTTATTGAATGAAACAGGATTCAACCATGAGATATGTGAAACAGCAGATATGGAAACAGAGAATAGGTTATGGGGTCTCTGACTTTGCATGCAACCTGATTTGGCAGATGATTTCCCTTTACCTCTTATATTTTTATACGGATGTCATGTCACTCAGCGCAAAGTCCATTGCCTTCATGTTTGTGGTCACCCGTTTTATAGACGGAGGCACGGATTTGCTCATCGGTTACTGCATTGACCACACCAATACACGCTGGGGAAAATCCAGGCCCTATTTTCTCTTTGGCGCTATACCCTTTGCACTGTTTGCCGTCCTTGCCTTCAGTGTGCCGGATATTTCCCAAAGCGGCAAGCTCATCTATGCCTATGTGACTTATATTGGCCTGTCCTTCACCTACACGGTGGTGAACATCCCCATGGCCTCCATCCTGCCAAGCCTGACAGCCGATACCCAGGAACGGACCGCCCTGTCCACCACCCGCAAGTTTTTCGCCTTCCTGGGCTCCACTGTGGTCAGCTCCACGGCCTTAAAACTGGTGGATTCCCTGGGTAAGGGCAGCGAAGCACTGGGATTCCGTATTGTAATGATAATCTTTGGTTTCATCGGATGCCTGCTGTTCTTCTTTACCTTTGCCAATGTAAAGGAAAGGGTAACCACAACAGCCGGCAGCGTTACCCTGAAGGAAAGCCTTGTATCCCTGAAAAAGAACAAGCCCTGGCTTATCTTTGCCCTCAACATCCTCTTCATGTGGACCGGCTTTTTCCTTCAGACCAGCGCAATCGTATACTATTACACAGCTGTCATAGGCAGCAAGGAACTGTCTGTCACCATTGCCACCATCATGTCCATCGTTCCCATGGCAGCCAATTTCCTGGTTCCTGCACTGGCCAGGCGGATGGGTAAGCGCAACCTGTATGTGGGCAGCGCAGCCATCCAGCTGGCCGGGCTGGCTGTCATCCTGTTTGCAGGCATGAACCATATGGCCATACTGGCAGGAGCCGGTGTAACTGCTCTTGGATACG
The DNA here is from genome assembly GCF_005845215.1 of Clostridium sp. 1001271st1 H5. Classification (GTDB taxonomy): domain Bacteria; phylum Bacillota; class Clostridia; order Lachnospirales; family Lachnospiraceae; genus Enterocloster. Next base: position 69,375 of record NZ_SPHO01000008.1, on the reverse strand, counting down.
GCATGAAGGAGAGCATCTATTTCTCCATGCAGGCAGACCCTGTGGACTATGGCGAATGGAAAACAGGGGTCAACACAGCCGGTTCCCTGTCCGCCATCAACGGCTTTTTGGGAAAGGTTGCCCAGGCAATAGCCGGAGGCATCAGCGGCGCCCTTCTGGCATGGGGCGCTTACCAGGGCGGCGCATCCGCACAGAGTTCCAATGCGGTGCTGGCAATTAAATCCATGTACCTGTACATCCCTATGCTTCTTCTTGTATGCTCCATCGTCACTATGCTGTTTTACAACCTGGATAAAATCTATCCTGAAATTAAGGCTGAACTGGATTCCAGAAATGAATAAGGAGATGCGGCAATGACACAGATTACAAACCATATAGAAAACTTTCAAATGAATATCAATGAGGACTTTGTAAAAAAGGCACAGGAGCTGGAACCAAAGCTCCGCCGAAAAACAGTCCGTCCCGTCCGGCTCATCTCATTTGAGCCGTCAGCCTCCGAAGCCCGGACGGACGGCCAGGAACTCCCGCCTAACGGGACGTGCCAGGACTTTGACTGGATTCCCTGCCGCCCAAAGCCAGTGGAGGCGCTGGATACCATGCCTCTGTCAAAGGGCGGTTCCGTGTGCCTGGATTTCGGCACCCACCACGTGGGATATATATCCTTCTGCCTTCTGCCCACCGGCAGTCCCCCTGATGCTCCGGCCCATATACGGATTAAATTAGGGGAAATGCCCTGTGAAATCATGGAGGACACCGCATCCTACCAGGGCTCCCTCAGCAGCAGCTGGATTCAGGAAGAATTTCTTCACATTGACGAGCTGCCGGCCAGAATCTCCCTTCCCAGACGGTATGCCTTCCGTTATATGGAACTGAAGGTCCTGGACACCTCCCCCAAATACCAGGTGCTGGTAAGTGATGTGTCCTGCAAAACCGTTACCTCCGCAGATATGTCCCAGGTAGCTCCCCTAAATGAAACTGTGCCGGAAGACCTGAAACGGATTGACGCCATAGCCCTTAAGACCATGGAGGACTGCATGCAGTCCGTGTTTGAGGACGGCCCCAAACGTGACCGGCGCCTTTGGATTGGAGACCTGAGACTCCAGGCACTGACCAATTATGAGACATTTGGGAATTATGATTTGGTTAAACGGTGTCTGTACCTGTTTGCCGGACTTACCCAAAATGATTATCACGTAGGCGCCTGCCTGTTCCTGCGGCCAACCCTGATGGTAGATGACACCTCCCTCTTTGACTATGGCCTGTTTTTTATCTCCTGTCTTTATGACTACTATCAGGCCACCGGCGACCGGGAAACCCTGGTTCAGTTATGGCCCACCGCTTACCGCCAGGCCGAACTTGCAGTGAAGCGCCTGGACAGCCGGGGAGTGGTAAAAGACAGTGATGACTGGTGGTGTTTCCTGGACTGGAATGACAGCCTGAACAAACAGGCCGGCGCCCAGGGTGTCCTGATTTACACCATGAAGCAGGCTCTCTGTTTAGCCAGACTTATGTGCAGCGGGGAATCCGGGACAGAGGACGTCAGTCAGCTGGAGCGCTGGACTAAGACAGCTGTCCGGGGAGCCCTGGAATACCTGTGGGACAGTGAATCCGGCTTTTTCTTAAGCGGCCCGGACCGCCAGATATCCTGGGCATCCCAGATATGGCTGGTCCTGGCGGATGTGCTGGACCGGAAGGAGAACCGCAGACTGCTGGAGCATCTGATTGAAACAGACCCGCCCGTGGGCATGGTCACCCCCTATATGTACCACCATTTTATAGATGCTCTGATACAAAATGACATGAAGGACACCGCGCTCCGCTGCATCCGTTTCTACTGGGGGCAGATGGCGGACCTGGGCGCTGACTGTTTCTGGGAGCTTTTTAATCCCAGGGACAGGTACGCCTCTCCTTATGGCTCCAGAATCATTAACAGCTATTGTCATGCATGGAGCTGCACACCGTCTTATTTTATACGGAAATATTTTAACTGAGTTACTCAGAACACGGATGGTTAACGGCGGGCTTGAAGGAATACACCCTGCAAAGGACTTCACCTCAAGCCCGTCTTTGTTGTCAGAGAGATATTCCGGTGTAAAATGCATATGGTTCCCCGGTGCAAACTGCCGCACTGCGTCCAATCTCTGCCAATCATACGGTAATGATTTCCATGTTCCTCAAAATAATAATAGCATCCATCATTCCCGCCCAGTATGTAAGCGATGTTTTCTCCTTTTATGATAATGCGCCAGAAGCTGCTCCTCATACCGGCGCTGCCCGGACATCCGGGACAGGGACAGTCACGCCCGAATGCCTGATAACAGGTCATTCGTCCGTACCTGCATGCCGGGGATGTCCTGAAACCCGCAGCTTTATTTGCATATAGAAGCTCCCGGTTGTCCAGGGCACTGATAATAATGGTAATCGGTGAATAATCCAGGACAGACTCTAACTGTTCCATGGATATCAATGTATCTTTTGTCATTGCTGGAATCTCCTCTCACGCCCTTTCGGCTGAATTCCTGCAGATTTTACGCCTTTTCTATGCTCACATACATAATAATATGCTCAGTATAACAAATTCCGCTGTGAATAGCAACGTTTTACAAGTAACGGCAATCATGTTATACTGGTTACGATATATTAACCAGCAAAAATGAGGTGAATTCGTGAAAAATGATATGGAGCGGTGTCATGTGGTATATGACGTTCTGAAGACGCATATCCAATTTGGCACCTATCGCTTTGGCGACGTTCTCCCTACAATGGAAAACAACACGGAAAACTTCCTTGTATCACTGGATACCATCCGCAGCGCTTATCTCCAGTTAGAACGGGAAGGATATGTTACCCTGTCCCAGAATGTGGGGTCCAGGGTCATAAAAGCTTACAGCCAGAAAGAAATAGAACAGAATGTCCAGCTTTTCTTCTCCCTTAGAAAGAGTGCATTGATTGATTTAAGCAAATCCTTAAATCCGCTTTTTACCAATGCCCAGTGGATTAGCCTGAAAAATGCCCCTGGGGAAATTTACACCAATATGATGGAACTCAGGAAAAGCCACGGCCTGCAGCCTTTGATTGCCTTTAACCATATGATGCAGGCCTATGACTCCCTGGGCAATGACCTTTTTACCCGGCTTCTCTGGCAGGTCTATATGTTTTTTGAGGCCCCCTTTTTATGTGTGCCGGACAATCCCTGGTGTGATTTTGCCCTCAATGAATTTTCGCCCCGGTCCCTGGACTATTGCCTTAAGCAGGACTGGGATTCTCTCCGGGAGTTAATCTGCCTGGCCCAGGATTCCCTTTCTGTGTCCCTCTGCCGGTTTTATAAGGAGCGGATTACGCTGACATCCCGGGAAGAGATTCCTTTTACATGGAGTTCCTATAAAAAGGCGTCGCAGATATGCTATTCCCTTGCCATGGATTTACTGATTGATATCAGCCTTGGCCGTTATCCGGTCAACACACTGCTGCCCTCTCTGAACAAGCTGTCCAGGGAACGGAATGTATCCGTAAGCACAGTCCGCCGCACACTCTCCCTGCTCAATGGGGTCGGCGCTGTCCAGTCGGTCAAGCGGATTGGAACCAGGGTCCTTCCATTTCATGAAACTGCGGAGAACTGCGATTTTACCAACCCTGTGGTCCGCAAACGTCTCTTAGATATGGCCCAGAGCCTGCAGATATTAACACTGTCCTGCAAGGCGGTTTCTGAGATTACAATATCGTCCTTGGATGAGGATGGTATCCGCAGGAGCATAGCGCTGCTGGCCACTCTGGAAACGCGCAACATGTATCAGCCTATTTCCTATGATGTTCTGGACCTGCTGAGGCAGTTTGCCCCCTACCAGGCCATCCGCACCATCTACGGGGAACTCTTAAAGCAGCTCTTCTGGGGATATGGCCTGCACAGTATCTGGAACGAATATCATAACAAGACGGATTTTTATATTCTGTGTTATGATACCTTTCTGCAGGCACTGAAAGAAAAGGATTCCGTCCGGTTTTCCCAGGAACTGGAAAAGCTCATGGTCCACGAATTTCGTTTAATCATCTCCAAGCTGGTCCAGCTGGGCATTGCCGAGGCAGAAGGACTTCTTATTCCCGGCCTTTAGAAGCGTAAATAGGCCCATCTCCTGTTTCTGTTGCTGTTGCTATTTTTAAATTCTTTTGTTATACTTATGGAAATTCAATAATTATGTATGTGAACAAAGAATTGCGGTTATACAGAATGGGTGATGAAGGTATGAATATCAACAAAAGAAACAAACAGGACAAGTCCGGTTCATGGCAGGCAGCAGGAAGAGAATGTCCCGCTGGAATGGATTTATTAAAGGCGGGGGTTATCTGCTGTCTGCTGGATGACTCTTTCACACTTTTGTGGGGAAATTCCGGCTTCTTCCGTCTTACAGGATATACAAGAGAACATTTTTATCATCTATTTCCAAACCTTAGGGAGTTTTTTTCCCAGTTTCCTGATGATTTCGCGGCAATCCGCCATGAAGCTGTCCAGGCAGTGAACGCAGGGAGCTCTGATATTGATATTACCATCCGGCTGCCCAGGCAGTCAGATGGTTTTTTCTGGGTGCGTCTTCTGGGTACCATAACCGCTGATTCAGTGGAGGGAGGCCCTGTGCTTCAAATGGAATTTGCCAATATCAGCGCTCTTACCGCTGAAAAGGAAGAGAGGAACCGGCTCTTTCAACAGCAGCACCATTGTTTCCGGTCTGTGCTCGATACATACGAAGGCAATGCCTATGTCAGCGATATCAGCACCTATGAGCTTTTGTACCTGAATCAGACCTCCTGCCAGGTGCTGGGCATGCCTGCATGGAAAGCAGTGGGAAGAAAATGTTATGAGATAATCCAGGGCCGGACCTCCCCCTGTCCCTTCTGCACCAACGACAAACTGTGTACCGAGGAATTCTATAACTGGGAATTCCATAATCCCACCCTGGGACGGACATTTTTAATCCGGGACCTGGAGGTCAGCTGGGAGGGGCACCGGGCGCGCCTGGAGCTCTCCCATGATACATTCAGCGCTGAGTACAGGCTGGCAAAAAAGGACCAGGAGCGGGACGCGCTCATAAGCAGTGTTCACGGCGGATTCGCGCGGGTGGATGCAAGAGATATGAGAACCGTGCTCTGGTATGGAGGCGGCTTCCTGAGTCTGATTGGCTATACAAAAAATGAATTTGAACAGGAGCTGCATTCCCAGTGCACCTATGTGCATCCGGATGATATTGTACAGATAACCAGTATCATGGAGCAGTCAAGGACCACCGGCAGGCCCACGGCAGCAGAAGGGCGCGTGGTCACTTACCATGGGGATATCAAAATCCTGGCGCTGTCCTTCAGCTTTGTTAGCGCCCAGGACAGCTGGGACGGAGTACCCTCTTATTACAGCGTGGGCCTTGATGTGACCAGGGAGCGCATGGAACAGGTGCGGCAGAAACAGGTTCTGGAGGATGCCTGCAAGACAGCCCAGATAGCCAACGACGCCAAAACCAACTTTCTTTCCTCCATGTCCCATGATATCCGCACGCCGATGAACGCTATCATAGGAATGTCGGTCATTGCTCAGGCCAACCTGAATTCCCCGGATAAAATACAGGATTGCCTTGCAAAAATCAACACGGCCAGCCGCCATCTGCTGAACCTCATAAACGAGGTTCTGGATATGTCCAAAATTGAAAGCGGGAAGATTGACTTGATATCCGAGGAGGTTTTCCTCCCGGACCTGATTGAAGACGTAATGGATGTATTCCGCCCCCTGGTGGAGGAAAAGCATCAGACACTGCGTGTAAACGCCAACCGGGTCCGCCATGAAAAGGTTATTACGGACAGAGGACGGCTGCAGCAGGTGCTTGTAAATCTGCTTTCCAACGCCACCAAATATACGCCTGACGGCGGAATTATCGGTCTGCGGATTCAGGAAATCCCGTGTTTTGCAAAGGGTAAGGGGCAGTATTCTTTTGTGGTAACCGACTCCGGAATTGGGATGCAAGAGGATTTCATCCCACATGTCTTCGAACCCTTTTCCCGGGCAGATGACGCCAGAATCAATAATATCCAGGGCACCGGCCTTGGCATGGCAATCACCCAGAACATTGTACGTATGATGAACGGCACCATTGAGGTGAAAAGTACGCCTGGAAAAGGCAGCCAGTTTGTGGTGGCCGTTACCTTTGATTTATACAGGGAGACAGAGGCGGATTACACAGAGCTGGCCGGACTTCCGGTTCTGGTTGCGGACGACGACCGGATTATATGTGAAAGCGTTACTGAAATCCTGAACGAACTGGGAATGCAGTGCAGCTGGGTGCTGTCCGGCCGGGAAGCCGTGGACCGTGTAGCTGCTGCCCACGAAGCGGCGGAAGACTTTTTTGCGGTGATTCTGGACTGGATTATGCCCGATATGGACGGCCTGGAGACATTAAAGCTAATCCGAAAAAGAGTGGGCATGGATACCCCTATTATCATTGTCTCCGCCTATGATTTTTCTGAAATTGAAGATAAGTTCCGGTCAGCGGGAGCAGACGCCTTTATCACAAAGCCTCTGTTTAAATCAAAAATGGTGCAGACCTTCCACAAATTCCGCAGAAGCGGCCGTTCTGACTCCTGGGACGCCCTGGGAGGAAAACCAAATAATGCTTTAAACGGTAAAAAGCTGCTGCTGGCAGAGGATAATGAACTCAACCGGGAAATCGCAGTGGAACTTCTTGAAACCTATGGACTTCTCATTGATACAGCGGAAAACGGCTTAATCGCAGTCAATAAATTTGAAGCCTCGGCTCCCGGGGAATACGCCTGTATTCTGATGGATATCCAGATGCCTCTGATGGACGGATATAAAGCAACCAAAACAATCCGCGGCCTGGAACGCGGGGACGCCCATACCATTCCCATCCTGGCCCTGACAGCCAATGCATTTGCATCCGATATAGGAAAAGCCCACAGTGCAGGTATGAACGACCACATTGCAAAGCCTATTGATATCGGGATACTTATGGAAACCCTGGAACGGTGGATTAGGTAGATAATGCTGCAGCCCGGAACACGATGTGTTGTTCCGGGACGTGTTGCTTTTGGAGGTAAGACTGAACCTAAATCCATTCCCGCCGGTATCCGGGATTGGAGCCCCAAACAGGAACCCCGCCCTGCAGGCTGCTTACTGAAAAGCCTCCGCAAAGAAACGCTCCAGCTTGTCAAAAGGAATCTTGTCCATCTGGTCATACAGGTCTGTGTGGGTTGCATCCGGGATAATCATTAACTCTTTATTACTGCCCTGAAGAAGTTTATATGCGTCCTGGCTGTACATTAAGGAATGCGCTTTTTCTCCATGCACAAGCAGAACTGCGCTTCGGATTTCAGGAGCGTATTCAAACAGCCGCATATTCATCAGGGAGCCACCGGCAGTGGCGGCCCAGCCATTGTTTGAATTGACTGAACGGGGATGGTAACCGCGGTCGGTCTTATAATAGGCAACATAGTCTTTAACATACTGCGGGGCATCTGCCGGCGCTTCTTCCGGCAGGCCGCCGCCCAGCGCATATGCTCCGTTCTTATAATCCTCTGTTCTCTGCTGATTGTACGCAGCGCGCGCTTGGTATCTTCCATCTTCATCAATAGAATCAAAATATCCAAGGGCCGTATTCCGGCTCATATCGTACATGGTCATAGCTGCGGCTGCCTTGACCCTGGTATCCAGAGCCGCTGTCTGAAGTGCCATTCCGCCCCAGCCGCAGATACCTATCACGCCAATCTGCTCAGGGTTGACATTCTCCTGTACGGAAAGGAAATCAATGGCAGCCTGGTAATCCTCCACATTGATATCCGGTGAATTAAAGTACCTGGGATATCCGCTGCTTTCACCTGTAAAGGACGGGTCAAAGGCAATGGCCAGGAAACCTCTCCTCGCCATCTCCTGTGCATAAAGACCGGAGCTCTGCTCCTTTACCGCGCCGAACGGACCGCAGACAGCAATTGCAGGGAGACTGCCCGTATACTCCTTGGGCTCATACAAATCAGCCGCCAATGTATTGCCGAAATGGTTGACAAAGGTGACCTTCCTGTGATTCACCTCATGGCTGAGCGGAAAAACCTTATCCCACTGGTCTGTCAGCTCAATGTTTTCCACCCGGATGGATGTATCCTCCATTGCTGCGTAATTGACAGCTCCGGAGGCTCCATCCCCGGCTGCGGCACCTCCGGCTGCGGCGCCTCCGACGCCTCCATCCCCGGTGGCTCCGGTACTCTCTGTCTCAGCAGTGCCGGCGCCCTCCGCCTGGGTCTTTCCCTCTTCGCTCCGGGCTGCGGTCTGTGCAGAGCATCCTGTGCCCGTAAATACGGTGAGCATTAATGCTCCGGCCATGATTCTTTTTAGATTTTTTCTCATTGTATCATCCTTCCTTTCATCTGTTCAATATGCTGACGTATATAAGCAATAGGGCAGGTATCATTGATGGAACCTTTGATAACTTTATTTTAATCTTAAACTGTATTTATATCAAATACTTAGATTAAATGGATTCATATGCCCTAAAAGCATATCAGAATGTTTTATCCAACCATCCAACCTATCCGACCATAACTCCAATAAGCTGCAGCAAAAAAACACCCGGCAATTGTAAAATTGCCGGGCAGCGAACAGCCTATATTTGATTTTAATTCACCGCTGTATTTGCAGCAGGCGACACCAGGGCCACCGGCGCCATGAAAACCCTGAAAGACCAGGGGAGCTGCGTGTATCTGAGGACTGTGCCGTGGTTGGCTTTGACGATATTGACCCTTATACTTTATGGGTACCGGCATTGATTCTTAGACCTAACCGCTGCAAATGGCATCTATACGCCCATGGTTTTTTATAGCGCCATGACGGCCATGAATGGTTATGGACGTCCGGGTGCCGTCTGCTGCAGCGGATAAAAGCTGAAGAACAGCCTGACATCTGGCCGGTCCTGCACCAGATTATGGAATTTATTCCGAATCCGTGCAGATATCATTTCCATATGGTTCCTTCCGGCGCCTGGTGTCATGACAAGGAACTGGCAGCTGGTATAGTGCGTATAAATGTCATTAAATCGCAGGGATGAGCAGATGCTTTCCTTTAGCTGCCGGACCAGAAAATCGCGTTCATCCAGACTCACAAAAGAGCCGATTGTATCTGTCAGTGAAATAAGGATGAGTTCCACCTGAATGCCTGTCCGTGCCAGACCTCTCTCTTGCCATAACGCAGCGCAAGGTCCGCGCGGCTGTAAAGAGTCTGGAATGTATCGCCTTTGCGGAACTGCTCCACACCGAACGTCACCTTTAAATGATTGCCAATTCCAATCTCCCTTCCAACCTGAATTGCACGGGAATACAGGCTTTCCGCCTTGCTTACCACCATCTCCTTCCGGCATGCATCCTGTATAAATACGGCAAACTCGTCACCGCCCATACGTCCGATTAAATCCTTTTTTAAAAAATGATACCCTATTACACGGGCCAGCTCCTGAAGGACCTTATCGCCGGTCAGATGGCCATATACTTCATTGATATGCTTAAAGTGGTTGATATCCATAATCATAAAGATACCGGCATGATTGACCCGGACTGCCTCACCCACCTTTGCCGCCATGGTTCCCCTGTTGTAAAGTCCTGTAAGCGAATCCTGGTATGTAAGCATTGTTGGACGTTTATTCTCTGCCTGTAACTGTTCTGTTTTTTTCATTTTTCTTATCCCCAATATCCATATATGCGAAAACCCACAGCGTCTCTCTGGATTTTATCCAAGCTTTTGCATGAGCTTGTCTACATCAATGGGCTTTGCAATAAATCCGTTCATCCCGCTTTCCAGGTCCTTGACCTGGTCATCTTTAAATGTGTTGTCCGTGCAGGCATAGATAATGACTGTTTTCGCATCTGACCGGTTCATTGCGCGAATGACTTTCGTTGCCTCTTTCCAGGTCCTTGACCTGGTCATCTTTAAATGTGTTGGCCGTGCAGGCATAGATAATGACTGTTTTCGCATCTGACCGGTTCATTGCGCGAATGACTTTCGTTGCCTCGTATCCATTTAGTACAGGCATCTGTACATCCATCAGAATGATACCAAACTCATGGAGGGAGGATGCCTCGAATATATCCACCGCCTGACCGCCGTCATTTGCACGGACTGCTGAAAAACCCGCGTTTTTTAATATCTCCAGCAGAATCTCGGCATTTAATTCGTTATCCTCAGCAACCAGGATTTTCACTTTTTCTCTTTCCGGCGCTGTGTCCTGAACAATATCCACAGCCTCCGGTACGGCATAATTCTTCCTGTTAGTGTCCTGTACCCCATCCGCAATCTCTGCTGGCAGCCGGAACGTAAAGCAGCTTCCTATTCCCAGTTTACTCTGAACCGATAACGTTCCGTCCATCTGCTTTGCCAGCAGAAAGCTGATTGCCATTCCAAGTCCGGTCCCATGTGTTCCCCGTGAGACATTATTATGTTCCTGACTGAACAAATCAAATATTATCTTTTGAAATTCCTCACTCATACCGCAGCCGGTATCTTCGATTTCATAGACAGTAATGACTCTGCTGCTTTTCTCCCGGACCTGAAATACCCGCATGGTTATACTGCCGTCCTTTTGTGTGAATTTAACAGCATTTCCAAGAATATTCATCAGTATTTGTTCAATCCGTGTCTCGTCTCCGATAATATCAGACCATAGGATTTCTGTCTCAATTTTCCCCGCCTGCAGTTTTGACATATCTAAAATATCATTAACAAGGGAAAGCAGATACTTTGCAGTTGAATCAGACTTGGTGAGATATTCCTCCAGCTTCTCAGGGTTTTGGGTATTCTCCTGCATCAGATGATTGAGCCCAATAATACCGTTAAGCGGAGTGCGTATTTCATGGCTCATACTTGACAGAAAATCGCCACGGGATTTTGCCTCTGCTTTTGCCGTCCTGGAAACAACGGATATACGGATAATGACGAGCATCATCAGACACAGGACAACGACAACAACCCCAAGCATTATGCCTGCCATTACCACAAACTGCTGTGTCTGTTCACTGAACACGTCCTGCGGCACGGTTAGTACAATGCTCCATGTGGTTTCAGGCATATTTATAAATGATACGACCTGGTCAACTTGATTATTGTAATCAATGTGTTCAATGAATGCCTCGCCCTGTGTCAGACGGTTAATAATATCATTGATTTCGTTTTCCGACAAAGCCGTATTTATCCGGAGCTGGTCAAAGTAATTATCTGCTTTTCCGATGCCTGCACTGCGCTCCCGGCTGACAACATAATTCCCGTCAATATCAATAATTCCAACATACCCCCGGCCGCCAAAGCTGTCTACCTTAAGGCGTTTTTCAATCATATCAATCTGTGAAATGCCGACAATTCCTATAAACTCAATATTCCCCGCCTTAAATGGGCTGTACCTGACGCCATAAACCAGGTTTTCCCTGGCCGCCTCCGGAATTTCCCAACTGTCATAGCGCATTACATATTTTTGCCGGTTGGAGAACATCGGAAGAATATACCCTTTTATCACTGCTGTCCTGTACACCATAGACACTTGAGCTTGTTAAATTGGGGATACCAGGGGCATCTGTTTTTTCTTATAATACAGAGCTGGAATAACACCTTGTATGTAAACCAACTGTCTTTGAAATTTCATTTCTCTGTTCCGGCGGCAATACTATAACAGAAAAATCCAATTTAGGGCGGCCTTGTCCTGCGGTTTGATGCCAGCGGGATTGTGGCCGCCTTATTTCCTGAAATCCTGTTGCGGCAGGACAGTCCCTCCGGATTTCCACATCATAAAGAAATGTCTGATTGATAGATATTAACAATACATATATTTCTTTTTATAGAAAATTCCAATCAAAAAGTATGGAATATGATGGTAGAATAGGGATAGATTTTCTACAGATTGGAGTTCCTGCATTGAATAAACCAGTGATTCAGATGGAGGGTATTATAAAACAGTTCGGTTCCATCACAGCTCTTGATAATATGAAATTTCAAGCCTACGGCGGAGAGATTACAGCCATTGTGGGCGACAATGGATCAGGAAAAAGTACGCTGATTCAGCTCCTCACCGGATGCATGAAGCCAGACCAGGGAATAATCCGGATTAAAGAGCGTGTTTTTCACTCTCTCACTGTAAAGGAGGCCATGAATCAGGGAATTACAGCCGTTTATCAGAATCTGGCCCTTGACAACTGCAAGGACTGCGCCGGTAATCTCTTTCTTGGGCGTGAGCTTCTGCATTTCGGTTTTTTTCTTGATTACAGAGCCATGTACCGGGAAACAGAAAAGCTATTGAGACAGCTCCATATCCATATTCCGGATATACGCCAGCCGGTAGAAAAAATGTCCGGCGGGCAGCGTCAGGCTGTTGCCATTGCGAGGGCCGTTTACCAGAATGGCGAGATTATGATTTTTGATGAACCTACATCGGCGATGGGAATGAAGGAAACGGAACGAATTATGAATCTGTTCCGCTATTTAAAGGAACAGGGAAAAACCATTATCCTGATTAGCCATAACCTGTTTCAGGTCTTTGACATTTCCGACCGAATCTGCGTGATTAAAAACGGCAGACAGATAGATTCCTTCCTGACTAGGGACAGCACTCCAAAACAGCTGTACCAGACAATTATTGAAAGGGAAGAACAAACGGATGATGAAGAAATGGATGAGTAAGTACTCACAGCAGCTGTTTCTGTTGGCTGTACTGTTTATCATCTTTACAGTCTTAGCAGGAAAAAGCGAATACTTCTTTACATGGAAAAATATAAGAAATATACTGGAAGCCGCCAGCTACCGTATGGTTCTGGCAGTGGGTATGACCTTTGTCATTGCCTCAGGAGTAATGGATTTGTCTGCCGGCTCTATTGTGTCTCTCTGCGGTGTGTTGACCGCCCTGTCTCTCCATGGGGGAATGGGAATCTGGCTGGCTGTTTTTACAGGTATTGCAGCGGGAGGCTTGATGGGGGCTCTAAACGGAGTTCTCATTCACTATACGGGAATCAACTTTTTCGTGCTCACCCTTGCCTCTAGCGGAATGCTTCGGGGAATTTCCCTGATGATTACCGACGGAAAACCTATTACCAAGTTCGGAAAGGAATTCATGCAGCTGGGAATCGGCCGCATCGGAGGATTCCAGCTGCCGCTGCTTTTCGCCCTGGCACTCATTCTTCTGGCCTTTCCCCTGATGTTTCATGTAAAATGGGGAAATTACATACGGGCCCTGGGCGGAAGCGAAGCTGCACTGAAGCGGTCAGGAGTGCAAACCGGCTTCTACCGCATTTCTGTTCACATGCTGTTGGGAATTACAGCTGCTGCTACAGCAGTCATCATCACAGCCCGTCTGAATTCTGCCGAGCCAAACGCCGGCATGAACATGGAGCTGGACGCCATCACAGCAGTGATTATGGGCGGCACACCTATCCGCGGAGGAAACGCAAGTATTGCAGGAACGGTCTTGGCGGTGCTGATACTGGGAAGTATCAGAAACGGGCTGACACTTTTAAGCGTGTCCTCTGATTTCCAGCAATGGATTACAGGCTTTCTTTTGCTGGCGTCTGTACTGATTTCAGAAATTAGAGTCTGGAATATTAAGACTTTAATAAAATAATAACTATTTATTATTAAAATCACTAAGGTTTAGGAGGGTATTATTATGAGAAAATTTTTTGCAGGCTTATTGGCAGCTGGGTGTATTGCAGCGGTATTGACCGGATGCAGCGGTTCAGACAGCGCAACGGAAACTTCTGCTCAGGAAACAACTGCAGCAGCTGAGACGCAGACAGAAACAGAGCCTGTTAAGGAGACGGAAACCGCGGAAGAGACAGAATCCGCTGACAAAGCGGACCAGCTGTTGTCGGATGTAGAAAAGAGGATGAACGAAGCTCTGGGAGAGCTCCCCAAAAGCGGTCAGGGTGAAAAGATAGGAGTCCTTATCAGCTCTACTTCCAATGAGTTCTGGGGAACCATGAAGACACGCTACGAAGAAGCGGCAGAGGAACTAGGTATTGAGGTGACAGTATTTGAAGCAGATGCCGAGGATGACACCCAGGGCCAGTTAGACGCGCTAAACACTATGGTTACGATGGATTTTGACGCCATTATCCTGTCCCCTATTGATGGAACAAATCTGATTCCAGGCATTGTAGCTGCCAACAATGCAGAGATTCCTGTCATTAATTTGGGACCTGGCGTTGATACTGAGGCTTTGGCTGACGCCGGCGGCCATCTGGACGGAAAAATCACTGTAAACTTTGAGGAGCAGGGCAGTACTGTGGCCAATGACATGATATCCAGAATGGAGGACGGCGGAGAGGTTGCCATTCTCGCGGGACTGGAGGGAGCAGGGCAGAGCGTAGGAAGAACAAACGGAGCCAAAACTGTTTTTGAGAACACAGAAGGCATAGAGTTGGTGGCTACGCAGGCCTGCGACTGGGATACGGCAAAAGCTTACGAGGCCACCAAGGACATTCTCACAGCACATCCGGATTTAAAGGGCATCTTTTCCTGCAATGACAATATGGCGTTAGCAGCTGTCCAGGCTCTTCAGGAAATGGGCAATGAGAATGTTATGGTATACGGCGTGGACTACACTACTAACGCAAAAGCAGCCATTGAGGATGGAACCATGATGGGGAGCATGACTTACTCCAGTGCTATTTACACAAAGGCAGCTGAGGAGATGGCTATGCTGATTGTTCAGGGAAAAACCTTTGATGAGCCGGTTTACCTGCCTCTGACACTTGTTACCCAGGACAATGTCGGTGATTTTGAGGGTTGGAAATAAAAAACAAAGCATAAGCCCGGAGGGCATATCTGCAAGAAAACCTAAATCGGAATAAGGATTTTCTTGCAGATATTTTATTTAATGTACCACGTTCACAGGCTGCCCCGCCACAAAAGCTTTCAGGTTGCTAACCGCAATATCCATCAGTCTCTGTCTGGATTCCTTGGGGGCCCAGGCGATATGTGGCGTAATAATGCAGTTCTTTGCCGACAGCAGAGGGTTATCCATCCTTATAGGCTCTGTGGACACCACATCAAGAGCCGCTCCCGCCACCTTTCCGCTGTTGAGGGCATCCTTTAAGTCCTCCTCTATAACCAGCGCTCCCCTGGAATTATTAATGATTAAAACCCCATCCTTCATCTTATCTATATTTGACTTATTGATAATACCC
This sequence comes from Clostridium sp. 1001271st1 H5, assembly GCF_005845215.1. Taxonomy (GTDB): domain Bacteria; phylum Bacillota; class Clostridia; order Lachnospirales; family Lachnospiraceae; genus Enterocloster. The sequence goes on along the minus strand of NZ_SPHO01000008.1, from coordinate 54,177 downwards.
TCTGTATTCGGAAACAATGGGCAGTGCAGAGAAATTACATCCGATTCTGACAACAGCTCGTCTAAGGACCCATAGCGGCAGTTCTCACGCTCACTTCCCACTGTTTTGCAAACATCATAGGCCAGTACCTTCATTCCCAGAGCCAGGGCAATATCTGCCGTCCTCTGTCCTATGCGGCCAAACCCCACTATTCCCATGGTTTTGCCGGCCAGCTCTATAAGAGGATAATTCCAGAAGCACCAATCTGGATTTTTTGTCCAGTCTCCCCTCTTTACACACAGTGAATGCTCGCCAATATGATGGCATAGCTCTAACAGCAGAGCAATCGCGTACTGTGCCACCGCGTCTGTTCCATAAGTAGGAATATTCGTGACAATAATCCCCGCTTCCCTGGCAGCATCCACATCCACTATATTGTAGCCTGTAGCCAGTATTCCGATATATTTAAGAGACGGGCATGCTTTCAGTGTTTCCTTTGAAATAGGTGTTTTGTTTGTGCAGACTACGTCAGCATCTTTTATACGTTCCACAATCATGCCGGAGTCCGTAGTCCGGTCGTATACCGTCAGCTGTCCAAGTTCTTCAAAGCCGCCCCAGCTTAAGTCGCCGGGATTTTCCGTATATCCGTCTAAAATAACAATCTTCATAACTTATCCTCCAAACATCTCAAGGTTGCGGTTAATCACTTTCACATACTTCCTCCGGCCAGATAAGCCAGCAGCCCTCCGGCATCTATCATTTCCTGTATAAAAGGAGGAAATGCTCCCGCTTGGTAAACCAACCCTCTGGTTACATTGCATATGGTCCCGGTTGACAAATCCACTTCCATTATGTCTCCCTCACTGGCTGCAGCTGCAGCTTCCGGACATTCAAGAATCGGAAGACCGATATTAATGGCATTCCTGTAAAAAATCCGTGCAAAGGAAGCCGCTATTACACAGCATATGCCGCTTGCCTTGATGGCAATAGGCGCATGTTCCCGTGATGAACCGCAGCCAAAGTTCTCTCCTGCCACAATCACATCTCCCGGTTCCACCCTGGATACAAAATCAGCGTCAATATCCTCCATACAGTGCGCTGCCAAATCCTCATCACGGAAAAGAGCCAGATAGCGGGCCGGTAATATGACATCCGTATCTACGCTGTCTTTATATTTAAATACCTTTCCAGCCATTATACCACCTCCTCTGGTACCGTAATCACACCCGCAACTGCACATGCCGCAGCCACAGCAGGATTGGCAAGATACACTTCTGAATCCCTGGCACCCATTCTGCCGACAAAGTTACGATTTGTGGTGGAAACACACCGTTCCCCATCTGCCAGTACTCCTACATGTCCCCCATTACAGGGGCCGCAGGTAGGCATACTGACAGTCGCGCCTGCCTGGACAAATACTTTTAAAAGCCCCTCTTCCATAGCCTGCAGATAAATATTCCGTGTTGCCGGAATAATGATACACCTCACTCCATCCGCTACTTTTCGTCCTCCCAATATACAGGCTGCCTGCCTAAGGTCCGTAATATGTCCGTTGGTACAGCATCCAATTATAACCTGGTCCACCTTAAGTCCGGCATACTCCTTTACAGGCTTAACATTGGATGGGAGATAAGGGGCGGCTATCATTGGGTGAAGGCGGGATAAATCCATATCTATCGTACATACATAGCTGGCATCCGCGTCCGCTGTTACCGGCTCATAGGAACGTCTGACACGATTTTCCAGATATTCAAGAGTCACCTTGTCCACAGGAAAAATCGCATTCTTAGCCCCTGCCTCAATAGCCATGTTACAGATAGAAAAGCGGTCATCAATAGAGAGATTCTCAATGGCATTTCCTGTGAATTCAATGCTCTTATACCTTGCTCCGTCCACACCAATCATCCCGATAAGTGTGAGAATCACATCCTTTCCACCCACAGATTCAGGAAACTTCCCAGTCAGGTTAACCCGCATGGCAGAAGGAACTTTAAACCAGCTTGTCCCCGCATACATGCCTGCCGCCATATCCGTAGAACCAATCCCCGTGGAAAATGCACCCAGCGCACCATATGTACAAGTATGGGAATCCGCTCCGATAATCAGCTCACCAGGAGCCACAAATCCCTGCTCAGGCAGAAGTGCATGCTCAATTCCCATCCATCCTCCGTCAAAAAAATGAGGGATATTCATTTTTCTGGCAAACTCTCTTACCCTGGCACAGTTTCTGGCTGCCTGAATATCCTTGTTTGGAGCAAAATGGTCCATTACAAGGACGATTTTATCTGGATTAAACACCCTATTTAGTTTGTATCTCTCCATTTGTTGTATGGCAATAGGAGCTGTTACATCGCTCCCCATCACCAAATCTATGCCGGCATTAATCAAATCACCCGCATCGACCTTCTCTGCCCCGCAATGCCGGGCAAATATTTTCTGTGTCATAGTCATTCCCACAGGTCACAGCTCCTTTCTCTGAACAGTTACAATGTTATAAGGTTTTCTTATATTCATCTACCTTATAACCTGACTCCATTGCAACCAGTTCTTTCATGCCCACTATGTTATTATATTCTTCAAAGGTGGTCATGACTGCTGTGTCTTCCGTGGTCTGACGGTTCTCTCTCAACTTTGTAAGCATGTTCTGCATGGCGCGGGCTGCAGTAAAGATTGTCCCCACCGGATAGATGACAATATTAAAACCCAGTGCCTGTATTGCATCTGCTGACATAACCGGCGTCTTTCCAAACTCTACCTGATTGGCAAATTTGTAAACATCTCTTATTGCACCTACCTGCCGCATCTCATCTGCACTTCTAAGCGCATCTGCATATACAATATCCGCCCCTGCATCCCGGTATGCCTCCAGACGCCGGATTACCTCATCCATATCATGGGTTGCGCGGCAGTCTGTGCGGGCAATAATAAGCATAGAATCCCGGGCATCCACAGCAGCCCGAATCTTTTCCACATGCTCTTCCATGGAAATCACCGCCTTCTTCTCCATATGTCCGCAGCGTTTTGGAAAAACCTGGTCTTCCAGATGCACGGCAGCCATACCTGCCCGTTCAAACTCCCGAACCGTACGATACACATTAAGTGGATTTCCATACCCTGTATCAATGTCACCCAGCAAAGGAATACTCAGCACCGCATTCATATTGGCACACACAGAAGCCATTTCATTCATTGTCATCAGGCCATAATCCGGCTGCCCCAGTATTGACCCGGAAGCTCCAAAACCTGTCATAAAAGCCGCTTCAAAACCTGCCTGCTCAATAAGCCGTGCGGATAAGCAGTCATAGCACCCCGGAGCCATAATTATCTCCGGATTTTCAAGACGTCTGCGCAAAACCTGAGCACCTGATTCTTTAGCTGTATTTCTCATAATCGTATTATTCCTTTCATGTTGCCGTTATTCAACCATATACATATATTACTCAAAGACTCTCCGGGGCACATGGACATAGCCCTCCATAATACGGCGTGCAGTCCGGCCGAAAACTGCGCGGGTGATTTTTCCGCCCTCTGACGCCATATCACACTCAATAATACCGCCCGGGTGCCCAATCCTCACCCTTCTACACTCTTTTAATCCCCTCACCTCGTGCACCAGCGTTCCTGGTGTAACAGCTGCACAGCCAGTACACACTGTGGCTGTTCCAGAATAGGTTTTATGCATAATCTGCATAAACATATCCCTTGAGACAAAGTCAATATCCTCTGCTGCAACTGTACTTCCATCAATGTGACTCTTATATGGCGCCGGAGGCGCAATAAATGCCACCATAGGAACAGCCCGTATCCTCTCCCTGGCCTCTTCCTGACTGGCAATCCCCATTTTCTCCGCTGCAATACAGCGTATTTCCTCCAGAAGGTTCAGCATTTGAGAGTCCGAATCAATCCGGGCCGGACTTTCTGTCCCTTTCAGCCCCAGGTCCTTTGCCCGTACAAAGACCATTGGGCTTCCTGCATCCACCATCGAAACCGTTAACTCCCCAAATCCCGGAACGCAAATTGTATCCCTGGGATTTCCGGTAGGAAGCAGTTTTCCAGTCTTTGCTCCCACTGTACCTGCAAGATTCAATCCAATACGTGCTCCTGTTCCCGGTACGCCATGAATCTTATAATCTCCCTCCGTTACCGGATGCCCGTTCTTTACCGGAACTTCAGCCTCAAATATACTGTTGGTATTGGTATTATAAATATGTACCACTGTTACGGGTTCCACGGCTTTTACAAGTCCCTGCGCAATAGCAAACGGGCCCACTGCAGACGAAATATTTCCACAGTTACTGGAATAGTCCACAAATGCCGAATGAATATCCACCTGTCCAAAGGTGTAATCCACATCTGCATCCGGCCGGCTGGAACGGTCAATAATCGCCAGTTTACTGGTCAGCGGGTCTGCTCCTCCCAGCCCGTCAATCTGCCGGGAATCCGGACTTCCAAAAATAGAGAGAACAACTTTATCTCTAATTTCCGGGTCGGCAGGCAGGTCATTTCCCAGAAGGAATATTCCTTTGCTGGTTCCTCCGCGCATGATTACGCAGGGGATACGCACTGATTCTGGTTTATACATAGTATACTCTCCCTCTCTATTTCATCAGATTTGGTATAAACATTATAATTTGAGGCACTGACATCAGAAGGATTAAAACAGCCAAAGCCGCGAACAAATACCACAGCAGATGCCTACCTACAACATTCTCAATTGTAGTTTTTTTCAATCCCGCAGCCACATATAAATTAAGGCCAACCGGTGGTGTACAAAGTCCGATGCCCAAATTGATAATCATTACAACACCAAATACTACGGGATTAATATTATAAGCGGCCAAAGCAGGGGCGAAAATTGGTGTTAAAATCATGACTGCCGGGCATGTATCCATAAATGTGCCTACAATCAGCAACATAACAGTAACAAGCATCCAGAATGTAAAACGGTTGGCTGCAAAGGACGTAATCATGTGGGCAACTGTCTGGGGAACATTTTCTCTAGTCAGAACAAGGCCAAAAGCAGTAGCCGCAGCAATCACAAACAGCAAAACGCCTGTAGTTATGATAGAGCTTCTAAGTATACTTACAATAATCTTAAAATTCAGCTCCTTGTAAACAAACAGTCCTACGAATAATCCATAAAATACAGCTACACATGCAGCTTCTGTTGGAGTAAAAATTCCTCCGTAAATACCTCCAAGTACAATCAATGGCATAATTAACGCAAAAATTGCGCTCTTAAAAGTAATCCATACATTTTTTAGAGAAAATTTATGGGATTTGATAATGTCTTTATTACGCATGGCCCATATAACAGAGTATATGGACATTCCTCCAGCCAGCATAAACCCCGGAAGAAATCCCCCCATGAAAACTTCGCTTACAGAGGCTCCTGCCGCCATACCATAAATTACCATAGGAATACTTGGCGGCACTATAATCCCTAAAAATCCTCCGGTTGCAATGGTGGCCAATGAAAACTTCAGCGGATAGCCGTCTTCCAACATAGCCGGAAGCATAATTGACCCTATAGCCGCAACCGTAGCTGCAGATGAGCCTGAAATCGCGCCGAAAAAAGCCGAGGATAAAAATACAACAATTGCAATACCTCCAGGAAGCCATCCTACAAGGGATTTTGCAAAGTCAGTCAATCTCTTTGAAACCCCGCCCTCTGCCAGTAATCCCCCAGCAATCATGAAAAACGGAATAGCCATCAAACTGTATGAATCCATTGCTGTGAACAATTTCTGTACAACAACAACCAGGTTAGCACCAGATACATAGAGCGCCAATATAGAAGATGCTACCAGACAAAGCGCAATCGGTATTCCTAAAATCAACAGTATAAAAAAACTTAGAAATAGCAGGGCAATCATATAGTCTCCTTTCCAGCTTCGTCAGGACTCTTACGCACATACTCCTTCCAAATCAAATATATGGTTTCTATGCAACTAAATCCAAACCCCAGAAGCATCATACTATATACAAGATACATGGGCAGCTTTAAGGCAGCAGAAAGCTGTCCGAATTTATGCTGTGCAATAATAAACTCCCATGATAAATACGTAAGTATCATATAAATTGCCAGGCTTACTATCTGGGCCAACCCATTTACAACTTTTTGAATTCTTCCGGGCAGCAGACTCGTAAAAATAGTAACTCCCAAATGCGACTTTTCCCGCACTCCCATTCCTATTGCCAGCATTGCTGCAAAAATCATAAGGTATCTCGCCGCTTCCTCTCCCCACGTAAAAGGGACTTTTAGCGCATACCGCATAATAACAGATGCCAATACAATAAAGCACATGGCCACCAATGGAATAACGGAAAAAATATTCTGCAGTACTCCTGCTATTTTCATGAATTTATCGGTCAGTTTCTCTTCAGAATCCTTTTGTCCCATTAAGCTTCTCCTTTCAGTCTAGCGATATTTCTGTCCGATTTCTTCAATATAATCCAATGTCTTCTGTTGAACATAAGTTCCGATAAACTGCTCTTTTACCTTCTGTACAGCATCTGCTTCCAGCTCACGCCATTCATCCTTGTCAACTTCTGTTATCGTGCAGCCTTCTTTTATCATAGCTGCAACCTGCTCTTCCTCTGTATCTGTTAACTCCTGTCTCATATAGTCTTTGGCTTCATTAGCACATTCCTGAAAAATCTCCTGCAGGTCCTCCGGCATAGAATTCCATGAATCCATACTCATCAACAGTGTAACCGGACAATACCAGTTCTCACAGCGCGTAATATATGGTGCCACCGTATAGAACTGATTCATATAAATAGCCGCAATAGGTATCAACGTTCCATCAACCGTTCCATTCTGGATTCCTGTAAACACTTCTGAATAGGCCATGGGTACCGGATTAGCTCCCAACTCTGAAAAATAGGTAATATAGGCATCATTCTCCATGACCCGAATCGTCATTCCAGCAACATCCTGTGGTTTTTCAATGGCTTTTGTATCTACAAAAATATTAAAAAAACCAGTTTCCCAAAAAGATAGTCCTTTAATGTTTATATTGGCCAGACCATCCAGCATCGCCTGTCCCTGTTCTCCATCAAGGAATTCATATGCATGTTCTTTTGTATAAAAAATACCAGGTATATCAAACAAATACCAGCTGTTATCAAAATTTGCCAATGGGGATGTAACCAAACCCATATCTATCGTCCCCATCTGTGTGCTTTCCACAAGCTCCCGCTCTGCTCCTAATTGCGATGAGGGATAAATATCAAGGGAAACGCGTCCTCCTGTTCTTTCCTGGAGAATTTTGTTCATATATACAAGTCCTGTATGGTAGGGATGGTCTGCCGGCTGTACATGACCGACCTTAAAAATATATTCCGCTGTGTTACCCCCTGCTGTATCTGTTTCTGCGGCAGACATACTGCCGGACTGACTGCCGCTTTCCGTTGCCTGATTGCCACTGTTTGTACCTTTACAGGCCGTAAGCGAAATTATCATGGTCGATATGAGAACAACTGACAATATTCTTCTATTCAATCTCATTACAATCCTCCTTGTTATGAGCACTTAGCGCCCTTATTTTAGGTGCCTACGTGCGATACATATCACTGACACTTAGTGCGGTCTTTTATAAGCTTAGTGCAGCGGCTTCTCTTTATCAGCAAGGATACTTCTTATAATCAAAGACCCTTATCTCATGCCCCTCTAAAATATAATCTGTCGAAGCTGCAACCTTTTCAAAGCTCTGGTAATGGACAATCAAATCCGTATGATATCCATTTGCCAATTTAGGATCAGACTCCCAACATTCACGTGTATTTACCAAATCTGCCACCAAACCATATATCCCCTGTTCTGTATCAACTAATAATGTCTGTGACCCCGGGGTATGACCGGGAGTTAGAATAAGACGCAGTCCATCTCCAATTTCAATGTCCCCATCTACAAATTTAAAATCAAGATTCTCAAACTCATCTCTCTTGTAGGGGAACTGATGAATCTTTATAGGATTAAGTGCATATTCATATTCTATCTTCTGAACTATGAATTTTGCATTCTTAAAAAAGTGACAACTTCCCGCATGGTCCCAATGCAAATGTGATAATACAACCGTTTTAATTTCATCACAATCAACCCCTATAGCCATTAATGCATTATCTATTCTCTGTTCTTTTTTCTGTATATATGGTCCATTGGGTTTCCCCGCCGGAACATATCCATTCTCCGGAACAAATGCTCCCGTATCAAATAAAACTTTCGTCTCTCCATTCGTCACAAAATAGGCTACTAACGGGAAATCCACTTTAACTCCAGGATTCGTTCTGTATATCATATTAGAACACTCTCTGTTAATTGTCCCCAAATGCAAAGGATATATTTTATATTTGTTCAACCCCACTAAAACTGACCTTCTTTCATATGTCTCCGGGAGGGATATATCCTCCCGGAACTATTTGACATTCTTTTACACCAACAACTCCATCAACTGATTCAGATTCTCCAACTCCTCCAGACGGCTGCACAGACTGATAATTTTTTCCACCTTATAGCTTCCCATCTCATGACCGGCCATAAATCTGAATTTTTCTACAGCCTCATCCCAACTGACAGGGTTCTCCGGGTCACCCTTTGGATATTCGATATGGCAGACTTCCTTGGAACCATCCTTCATCGTAACTTCCACGGTGCAGGGATAATACTTGGGATAAACCTTCTCAATCTCCGGGTCCATAACCCAACTGACCTTTTTGGCCAGCTCCAGGACCTCGGAATCACGAATACTTTCATTTGTATAATCGTCAATATTTTCATGCCCCTTCACAAGGCCGCAGGCTATGGCATAAGGCAATGAGAATTGTGCATCCACAACTGTTTTGGGGTCTGCCTTTGTCTCTTCCGGTATTGTCAGCACCTTAATGGAATATTTATTCACCCGGGCCAGGATGGAATCCACCTTTTTATAATCAATTCCCCGCCTGTAAAGCTCTACTCCTGCATCAGCCAAAGGAGCGGAGAACCTGCAGCATGCATGTACTTTGATGGATGTATCCGCCATTTCCCAGCGTTTTCCGAATTCCCCGGATACCTTTTCCTCATTCCAGATATCTTTATAGGAATAGGCGCGCAGAAAGCCATCCTGTCCATCCCATACAGTAGTAGGTGCAGTGTAGCCGTTCTTTGCCATCAGAGCACTGATTACACCGCACATGGAAGGATGACCTGCCTGATAGCGTTTGGACCAGGTGCCCTGAGCCTTCCATTCCAGAAGTCCGGCCGCCTGGCTGCCTGCAAGACCTAATGCGTATGTAATCTTCTCTGCATCCAAATCCAGAAGTTTTGCAGCTCCACCTGTGGCGCCGAACACTCCGCATGTTCCGGTAGGATGAAATCCCTGGTAGTATGTCTGCCCCTCAAATGCCTCTCCCAGACGGATGGTTATTTCAGAACCATATGCAAACGCTGTAATAACATCTTTTCCGCTTTTTTTATACTTCTCAGCAAGTGCCAGGATAGCCGGGAATACAACAACCGAGGAATGCTGAGTCCCATATCTATGGTCATCATCCATATCAAAGGCATGTCCAAAGGTTCCGTTGATTAAAGCTGCCATTTGAGCAGATGTCTTATAATTGCAACCAATGGCTGTGCTCGTTGGTTCACCGCCAAGCTCTTTTGCCGTCTTAAGGCAGATTTCACTGGATTCTATGTGGCGTGAAGCAATAATATTGCCCAGCAAATCCATAATAAACATCTTAGAATTCTGAATGACCCGTTCCGGAAGGTCCTCAAATTTTAACTGGAATCCGATTTCTGCTACCTGTTGAGATAAAGATAATTCCTTCTCCATAAAATGTTCTCCTTTTCCTTCTACTGTTTTAATGTATCCCCGGGAATTAAGAGTTGCTTAAGCATTACTCTATGTAATTATTAAAGCAATATTCGTGCCAATTTTTTCTTTATCACTTGGACTTCCTGATTATAAGAAAAGAGCTTTGCATTTCCCTTCTCCTTCATTAGCTATTAGAGTCCAGAACTGTTTTTATTTCACTTGTTGCTTGTTGCAACTATTACATTTGTTTCATTTCCTGTAACGCCTTAACATCTTTTATATTTTATTTGCGTTTTCCAGTCCTGTTTTTTTAATTTCCTTTTTTTAATACTGTTGCAAATATTTCATTCTCAATTGCATCTGACATATATCTATGCTATATTTAAAAAAAAGAATTGGGGATAAATAAATTATGAAACCAAAAATCGGGGTAGTATGCATCGGACAATTTGCACGCGCACTGATTAAAGCCATCGAATCCATGAATCTGGATGCGGACTTTATCCTTTCTGATTCCATTACGAAAGATGAGACAACCCTTCCCCCGGAGCTGGCCAAATCAGATGTTCTTCTCTCCAGTGGTTATCTTACAAAGGTTCTTCACCGGCTTACAGACAAACCCATCATTAAGGTGGAACCCAGCCTCTTTGATATACTGCTGGCATATGAACGCGCCCTTTCTCTCAACACCGTGCCAGTTATTATTCTTCCAGCCGAAGAAGGGACGCCGCAAATCACGCAGCTGCAAAATATATTGTCAATTCATGTTGTCTTGGATTATTATGAACTATTAGATAACATAGATACCATTCTTCTGAAATACAAAAATGCAGGCTACCGCTGTGTAATCGGCAGTGGTCTTGTCTGCGATTGTGCCACTGCATTAGGAATGAGCAGCATCTTTGTCTATCCGCAGGAATCTCTTCAATCCTTCATACGGCTGGCCTATGACACTGCATTATCCATCCACCAAAGAACCAAAACAAACCAGCAGCTTCAGGCTGTCTTCCAATACTCCCGGCAGGGAATCCTGTTTACCGATGAACAAGGCTATATCTCCCTTTCAAATGAAGTAGCCAGTAAAATCTTAATGATGAAACAGGAACACCTCATCGGTGCCAGACTTTCTCAATTCTTTCCTAAGAATACAATAAATAGCGTTTTCAACAATCTTGAGTCCATCAAATATATGCTGTGCAGCTTTGGCGGAGAACAATATATGGTTTCCATCATCCCCCTTATAACTAAAGATAATCTCAGCAATGTTATGGTAACCATTGACAGTATTCACACCATTCAGAAACAGGAACAGCATATTCGAAATGCTTTGGCTTTAAAAGGATTTTTGGCAAAACACCGTTTTGAAGATATCGTCAGCTGCAGCAGTGAATTCCAGACCCTGATTCGGACAGCAAAGAAATTTGCAAAATGTGAAGACAATATTATCATTCTTGGAGAAACCGGCACAGGAAAAGAAGTTTTGGCGCAATCAATACACAATCACAGCCGCCGGGCTGATAATCCTTTTGTAGCCGTAAATTGTTCTGCTATCAGTGAAAATCTTCTTGAAAGCGAATTATTTGGATATGATGAAGGCGCTTTTACCGGTGCCCGGAAAGGCGGAAAACAAGGCTTCTTCGAAATGGCTCATAAAGGAACCCTGTTTCTTGATGAACTGGGTGAACTAAGCATGCCTCTGCAGAGTAAGCTTTTACGGGTCATACAGGAAAAACAGCTTATCCATGTGGGAGGCAGCAAGGTAATTAACTTTGACGTGCGCATCATTGCCGCCACAAACTGCAATTTATGGGATTTAGTACAGCAAAAACAGTTCCGTGAGGATTTATATTACCGCCTGTCCGTATTAGAACTGGAAATACCTCCGCTGCGCCGAAGGCAGAAGGATATTCTCCCCCTGTTTCTTAACTTCATAGCAAAACAGGACAGCTTTCTAGCTGTAGAACTGGAGCAAATGCAGCAGAAGCTGGACTGTCTGCTGTGTTCCCATTCCTGGCCCGGCAACGTGCGGGAAATGGAGAATTTCACTAAGACCGTTATTGCCAGCCGCACTCCCAGCCAGTCCACAGAAGACTTCTGGCTTCTGCTGGAGGAGGAAATTATTCGCAGAAAGAAACGCTGTATTCTGACTGACGAATCCGTCATGTCTGCCTATATGCATAAGCGTCTTCCTCCGTCAGAAGAGATTCAAAAGATTCGGGAAGCTCTGATGGCTACGAATGGAAATTATACAAAGGCCGCCGCACTGCTGGGCGTCAGCCGTGTAACCCTGTGGCGTAAGATAAAGGCAAATCAGGATGAGAAATAGCAGAAAGCTCTTACTTGGACTGGTCAAGCGGAAAACCTTCTAATTCTTCAGTCTTCAGGATTACCGGTTCAATTATGTGGAAAAATCTAATCACAATCAGATAGTATGATAAAAATATGATTATCCCAGAATAATACCACGCTGTCCTGACTTGTGCTGCAATGCTTTCAGGTGCTGACAAACACATCGCCTATGTCTGGGATTATTCTCTTTGACACTTTGTACAGTTTGGTACCAATTAGGTCTTCCCACCTTTAGACCGTACTCACATTGAATGCGGAACAAACGAAAAAGCATGGTCATGGTCCATCAGCGGGTATAAGCCCGTTAGCTTTCCGCTCCTACCGCTGTCTCCCCAGTCCCTGAGGACACTTGTTTACTCATTATGGCTGTAGTATAATATACGAAAGAATAGAAAGTCACTGCAGACAGCATTCTCCGTTCCAAACGAATTAAACGTGTTTCTGAATGGATTGTCTATAAGAAAAACAGGAGGCCCCATGCCAAACTGCCTGAATCTGGATTATCTGAATACCTTTTTAACAGCTGCCGAGACAGGCCGCTTAAACATTACGGCGGAGCTTGTTTACCGGTCACATTCAGCGGTAAGCATGCAGATTAAAAAATTGGAGGAACAGGTTGGCGCCGCCCTTTTCATCCGCAATAAGGATACCCTTACCTTGACCCGGCAGGGCGAGATACTTATGGAATATGCAAAGCACATCCTGGAACTGAACAGTGCCGTGTTCAGTTCCATCAGTAATCATAACTGGTCAGGAAACATAGTCTTTGGTATTCCCACTGACTACTCCGAGTTGTACATTCGGCATATTCATCCGCGGATTTCAGAACATCTGTCTGATATCCGACTCACCACTGTCTGTTCCAGAAGCCGAGAACTCCGCAGGCAGATGAAGGAAGGGAAAATCAACATTGCCATAGTTGCCATGGAGCCTCAGTACACAGAAGATATGCTTCTCTGGGAAGAACCGCTCTGCTGGGTACATGCCGGAAATTTTGAACGCCCTCCGGACGCCCCGCTTCCAATTGCGCTTTTTGCTGACAACTGTATTGTGAACAACCATTCGCTGTACTGCTTAAAAAAGTCAAATGTTGATTTCAACATTGTATTTACCAGCACCATGCTGGATAATATCGTACAGGCGGTGAAAGCAGGCGTTGCGGTTTCGCTGCTGCCCAAATCCCTTATCACCGACGACTTACAATGTGTTTCCCCGGAATTTCTCCCCTGCCCATTTTCCCTGAAAATCGGCTGCTGCTGGGATGAACACGCTGATTACGGAATCTTAAACCGAATCATGAACTGCATAAAAGAAGGGATTGCTGAAGGACGTAAAGGCTGACCTGCAAATGGCTCCCGCAGCGTGTCTGAAGAAAATCAGGACATGCTCCGGGAGCCATTTGTATTCCTTATACTACCATATATCCCCTACTGTAAAACCCTCCGGGAATGGGTCTGTTTCATCCAGCACATACTGGCTGAAGCCGTAAATCCAGGCTTCCCCGCCAATTGTGGGGATGATTGCCTTATGTCCATGAATCTCTGTTTCCTCAACAGGATATCCTGTGAAAATAATACCCAATAGCCCTTCACGCCTGAACCTCTGACCTATCTTCAGTTCACCTTTGGCAACTTTAGCGGCCATCAATGCGCATGTTCCTGTACCGCATGCGCACCGGTCCAGTGCCCCGGTCCAGGTTTCCGGCCTGTCAAAATCAATCTCCCCTGTAAATACAGTATTCACGCTTTTCCAGTCTGCATTTGGATTATCTGTCGGTCCGTGAAGTTCTGAAATTGTAATTCCGATACCAGGATAATCCGGATGCTCTACCTTTAACTGTTCCTGAGCTGCCTTCATACAAAGAGCAGATACCCTGGCAATCTCCTTGCCCATTTCCGGAACCAGCCTCAGGGCTTCAAACTGCCTCACATCAATCAGAACATAAAACATACCGCCCCAGGCCACATCAACCCTTACCTTTCCCAGATGGGGAACATCAATTACCTTATCCAGGTATACTGCAAACGCCGGCACATTGGAAAATGTAATCTGTTTTGCCTTTCCATTCTCACAGTCAGCCCTGATGCCAATCAGTCCTGCCGGAGCTTCCAGGTAAAATTCCGTCACAGGCTCTTTCATGGGAATCATTCCGGTTTCCAGTAATGCAGTGGCCACGGAAATGGTATTGCCTCCGCTCATCATAGGATACTCAGTCTGTTCCATGATGATATAGCCAGCCCGGGCTCTCGGATTCCTGGCCGGTACAATCAGGTTGCAGCAAAGAGGCGGATATCCCCTCGGTTCCCTCAGCATCAATTTGCGGAACTGGTCATCATGCTCCTTCAGCCATTGTGACTGCTCGTATACAGAATTTCCGGGAATCGTGGGAATCCCGCTGGTTACAACCCGCATAGGTTCCCCACAGTGAGTTTCCACTGCGTTAAACATCCTCTTAAATCCCATCCTTATTTCCTCCTATCTGTGTCTTGCATGGTTTGCCGCAATCAGTATTCCCACAGCGGCTGCAATTGCAGCCGCACTTGTAATCATCATATAAACCCATATCATTTTGTAAGCCCTGGCAGCCGGATATTTATCCAGCCATCCTCCTACCTGTATGAACATGAATGCGTCCGGACTGAATCCTAGCGCGGATATAATGCCTGCCGCTGTCCCGGACAGGGATTTCGGTATCCTTGCTTCATCCTGGGCTGCATAGTAAACACCGCGCACTCCGCTTACCAGAAATCCAACTGCCAGCACCAGTATGATGACAAAAATCCTGTTGGCCCCAGGGCACCAGAGCAGTCCCGCAGCACTGAGAAGCAGTAACAGCAAGCCTATAATGCATGTTTTTACAGCGGACTTTACATAATCCGCAAGTATGCCGAATATAGGCATTGCAATCAGACCCAATCCATACTGTCGGAAAATTGCCACACTGCTGACCAATGTTTCAGGCAGTCCGCAGATTTCTGTCATATAAGGAGTAGTATAGGACTGTAACGCAAATACGGCGTATGTTCCAAATATCAGCAGGGCCACAAGCCACAAGCCTGGTGTCATAAATAGCTTCTTGTATTGTCTCAGGTCAACTCTGCCACTGGCTTCTCTTTCTTCCCGGATGTCCACGATTAGGAACATGGCAAGAAAACCTGACAGAAAATAGCACAATGCATAATACATGAGCACGCCCCTGACCCCTGATTCAGCATTGACCAGATGTTCTATTAGAGCAGTTGCCCCAAAGGGAAGGATGATTCCAAACAGGGATCTGATTCCCTCTGAGAATCCATAATACTTGCCCTGTCCCTCACTACCTCCCAGGAGGCGGACAATTCGGATATAGGCAGCCCAAAATATCAGTGTCCCGCAAAGTGCAATTGCCCCGTGTATAAACATCAACACCGGAAATGGAGGAAATGTCATGTACCAAAGCGTTAATAATCCGCTTCCAAAACAGGCGGTCATGACCATTTTCTTAGAACTGAAACGGTCTGCAAGAAAGCCTCCAAAAAAATATCCGGCCATACTTGCAATACCCACGGCGCTGGATAAAAGCCCAAGCTGCGTATGACTGATACGAAGGGCTTCTATGACCTGGCTATAAAAGACTTCCCGCAGGTAGGTTACCTTATAAATACATCCGCCGAAAAATGTAAGCATGGCAATCATGGCCCATTTTCTTGTTGTTGACAATTTCATTTTTCTCACACATTCAACACAATCTTACCAATCAGCTTCTTGGAAAGAAAGGCTTCCTGCGCCTGCACGATATCCTTCAAAGGAAATTCTTTAGCCACCACTGGCTTGATTCTTCCATCCTGGATATATTGTATCAACTGAAGGAAGGATTCCCTGGTCTGGTACGTTGTTCCAAAAAGGCTTAAATCCTTGAGATACGCATCACGGATATCAAACTCCACCAGCGGCCCGCCAATGGCTCCGCAGACCCCATACTTCCCGCCTTTTCTCAATATTTCCATAAGCTGTGGCCACTGACCGCCTGCAACCACATCAAGAACCACGTCCACTGTCATCTTTCCCAGCTTTTCCACGTAATTTTCACCGCGGAGAATGATATCGTCGGCGCCATATCCCTTTACCCGTTCTTCCTGTCCGGGGTCACACACACCTATAACCTTTGCCCCCCTGACTTTTGTCAGCTGCACAAGGGCGGAACCCACTCCTCCGGATGCCCCGGTCACAAGAACCACATCGCCTTCCTTCACGCCCACCCTGCACACCAGATTGTTTGCAGTGGCGTATGAGCATGGAAATGTAGCCAATTCCCCGTCCGTCAATTCAGAATCAATCGTGAAGGCCTCGCTGGAAAGCACTGTTGTGTACTCACAAAAGGTCCCGTTACACTCAGAGCCAAATGTGATACACTCAATTCCATTTTTACTTGAATGCACTTCCTGCACGCTCCGTATTAAAACTCTCTCGCCAATTCGTTCCTGGCTGACGCCCCGGCCCACTGCCACAATGACTCCACAGCCATCAGCGCCCTGAATTCTTGGAAATTCCAAGGTCTGGCCCAGCCAGGACCCATCTTCATCAACATCGCCAAATCCTTTTTCCCCGCCTGCATTGGTCTCAGTCTTTACAGACTTTGAATACCAGCCAATACGTGTATTGATATCTGTATTATTCACGGCAGCGGCCCCTATTTTCACCAGCACTTCCCCTTCCTTTGGGGCAGGTACTTTAATATCCGTACGGTATTCTAATTTGTCAAAGCCTCCAAATCCTGTCAAATAAACGCCTTTCATTGTTTCGGGTATTGTACTCATTGCTTCCATTCCTCCATATTCTTATTTTATGTCCAGAACTCCTTTTCTTCTTTGCGCAAATCCGAAAAATAATCTCCTTACCAGATAAGCTGATTATACGTTGGCGTTTGTTAAATATCAATCAAATCCAATTGAATGGTATATTCAATAAGTTTGAACCTGCTGGTGCTCTGTTACCGGCTTCTTTTTTGTTATTCAATTACCTGATTCTCCTCTGCCGTTTTCACGAATCCTCCTCCTGCATTTCATTCCATATAATGTGGCCCCCGATACTGCAATTCCAATCAGGGTCAATATAATTGCATAAGTAAACATCTTGTAGTACCCCTGTCCCCCCAGGTCAATCCAGTTGCCTACCATACTGTACATAAACGTATCCGGCAGATATCCGATGGCTGCAATCAATCCAATTGTACCGCCAATACATGCTTCATCTATGGAATTTTCCGAAAGCATTGTGTAATACAGCGCCTTTGTGCCGTATACAGTGATTGAAAAAATACCAAAGCCAAGTATCCCAAGAAGCAGGAAAGAACTCCCATGTAATTGCATCAAAAAATTCAAAAGGGATACCAGTATAATGACGAACCCTCCAAAAATCATCTTATAACTGGATTTTGACTTATCAGCCAGGTACCCTGCAAGGATGGCGCCCACTACCTGCATTCCATAACGCCACATTGATATGGCTTGACTGGTTTCCAAAGATAAACCATAGACTTTCAGGAAGAATGAGGGAATGAAACTCAAAAACGTATACATGGAATAGGATAAGAATACAACGAGTCCCATATTCCATACCTTGTAGTTTAATACTACCTTTTTTAACTCCTGTCCCAGAGTCATTGTCTGCCTGACATGCAGATACTCATCCGGCACAATCAGTACCATACCGATTCCTACGATGATATTAAGAACAGCATATGATTTTATCACCCATTCAAAACCAAACCGGCTCCCCCCAAGGGCTCTGAACATGATTTGGATGATTAAAAAGGTCAACCCTGCAAATACACCTTTCCCAGCCTCTGCCAATCCCAAGATTCTGCCCTGCTCATATCGTGTTCCCAAACTGATAAAAATACGGATGGCCGTAGAAAAAAAGGTCATAACGGTCGTAACTCCCATAAGTGCAAAAATAATCTTCAATTCTCCATAATCAGGAAAACTGGAGAACCAGAATCCAAGGATTCCTGTCCCCACAAAAGGCAGCAATAAAATCCAGCGTGAGTGAATCCTGTCAGAAAGAATGCCTCCCATAAAATACACAGCCACACACACGCAGGAGTAAATACTGGACAAAGCACCAAACTCCTTGTTTGTTAGATTAAGCGCTTGACATATGGGTATATAAAAACTATTTCTGATATATGGGAGTTCAAATATAATTGACCACCCCAACACAACTGCTAAAAAGGTACTCATTTTCTTAAAGCTGCAGTCCATATGCTCCAGTCCTCCCCTACTCCGTTCTATCAAAAAGTTCACCCTGCGCCCGTCTCACATGCAGATAGTCTTCGAACGGGAAATAAATACAAATTGTTGTCCCTTCTTCAGGCCTGCTTGTTATTTTTAAATCTCCATCATGTGCCCGGATAATGGACATGCATATGGAAAGACCCAGCCCAACCCCATTTTTAGCGCGGCTTCTTGATTTATCGACCATATAGAATGGTTCCGTCAGTTTATCAATCTCATCTTCCGGTATTCCTATTCCAAAATCCTTAACAGAAACCATTTCTACTGCCCCATTCTTGTCATCGGCCTCTATTATAATCCGCGAATGTGCCTTTGAAGCTTTAATTGCATTGTCAAGCAGATTTACCAGTAAGGTGGCCAGCAACTCTCTGTCCCCATACATGAAAACCTCCGGCTTATTCTCGTATTCAATCCGGATATCCTCAATTTCAGCCTGCATCTTAACTGATATACAGGCCATGCCTACCACATCATCCAACTGTATCATTTCCTTTTCAATCTGCTTGGACTCCACAATCAAAAAACCCATAATTTTCCTGACCAGTGAATTTAGTCTTCGCGACTGCATTAAGATATAATTCACCGCATCTTCTCTGCACTCGTCGGTACACTGGTAAGACTGAATCATCTCCGCATAACCAATAATGGAGGTAAGCGGTGTCTTTACCTCATGGACAAAATTATCTATAGCAAATTTATAGTTTTTAATATTATTTTCTATCGCCTCACACATAATGTTAAAGTTACCTGAGAGTTCATTCAACTCGTCCGTACCTGTAATGGGCAGCCGGTACCCATAATGATTATTAGATACTATCTTTACCGCTTCATTTATCTTCTTTATGGGAAGTGTAATAATCAGGGATGTTATAAGCATGACAAAAGCAGATACCATAGATAGTATCCCGCATATCAGAAAAAGGGTCTGAAGCTGTGCATTGCATCTGTCATATACGTCTGAAAAGTCTTCAATCAGTATAAACCTCCCCTGTTCACCGCCCAGAACAATCTCATCCTCCAGAAACGCATAGCTTACTTTATTTATATCCCTGATTTCCAGTGGTTCTTTTTTTATTTCATACCCAAAGTCATATCTGGGGGCTTCCGGCTGCAAACAAAAGTCATCATAAATTAACACATCACCCTGATATAATTGAAAATAAAACTTATCCGGAACAAGGGGGTTTTGAAGACAATAACCTATATCATCCCCCTCCCAATCAGCCTTCTGCACACATTTCTTCATTTGCTTTGCCATCCAGAAGGCCTCTGCCTTCTCAGATTGAAGATTTCTCTTATGGCCTGAAATCGTAACAATAATACCGCAGACAGCAAACAGCAGGATGCTGGCAATCAGGGAACTGATGAATATCTTTTGCCATAGCTTCATTTTATAAATCATTTCAGTTCTTTGTATCCTCCAGTATATAACCGACCTTACTTACTGTTCTAAGTTCATTGCCAAGCCCAGTCTTCTTCCTCAGCCGCTGTACATGGGCCTCCACCGTTCTGCTGCTGTCAATATAAGCCTGTCCCCAGACATGTGCAGACAGTTCCTCCCGTTTCAACACCCTGTTCTGGTTCTCCAAAAAATACCGGAACAGCTCAAACTCTTTTGGCGTTATATCAAGAAGCTCCTTTCCCTTATGTACCACATAGCGGTCCACATCCATTACTATATCTTTAAATTCCAAAACTTTGCTTGTTTTCCCTGAACGCCTTAAAACCGCTTCAATTCTGGCAATTAAATCTGCGCTTTCAAATGGTTTTACTATATAGTCATCGGCTCCTGCCCGGAGAAGACGCACCCGGTCTACCAAATTTGATTTGGCAGATACCACAATAACAGGGATATCCAGCTTTCGAATTGTTTCCAATATTGTTTCTCCATCCATATATGGAAGCATTAAATCTAAAATAACTAAATTGTATTTTTCTTCTCCCAGCATTAACAGGGCCCGCTCTCCATCCGGCGCTATGCTGGCTTCATATCCCGCAAATGAAATATATGTCCGAATCATTTTTGCTATGGGAAGGTCATCTTCTATAATGAGTATTGACTTCATGATTTCACCCCTTTTCTTAAAATTCCATTCCCATTATATCAAATTTCAAAAAGAGGGGATAGAACTACTTCATCCCATCCCCATGAATCCTTGCGTATTTTAAAATCCATTACTACTTTTTCAAAAATACTTCCTTATACTTATTGTATACATCTTCCATGGCACTTTCCAGAACTTCTCTTGTGCATGCCACATTTATCCTCATGAAGCCTTCCGCGCCTTCCCCATACGTGCTCCCTTTATTCAGGGCGACCCCAGCACTGCGGAAAAATGCATCAATCTGCTCACAATCCATTCCCCATGCACGAAAATCCAGCCACATCAAATATGTAGAGTCAGGTTCCACCATCTTTACCTCAGGCATTCTCTCCTTCAGGAAACCCTTCAGATACATAATGTTGTCCCATATATATGCATTCATTTCATCTACATATGTATCCCCATGTTCATATGCTGCAATTAATGCAGGAACGCCAATCATACTGAAATCAAAGTGATGGTTTGCATACGCAATCTCAAATGCCTTGCGTATCTGCTCATTGGGAATAATTGCATATGCCACATATAATCCATTGATGTTAAATGTCTTTCCGCCGGCATTAATCACTGCGCTGTTCATGGCAGTTTCCTCATTAATAGCAATGTACGGAACATGTTTAGTCCCGTTAAACAGTATATCGCTGTGACACTCATCGCTCAGTACAAACACATGGTTCCTGTTACATATTTCAGCCACCCTTACCAAATCTTCCTGGCTCCAATCATGTGCAACAGGATTGTGGGGATTGCAGAAAATCATCATAGTTGTCCTTGGGTCTGAAGCCTTATTCTCCAAATCCTCGAAGTCAATGCGGTACCTGCCATCTTCATATATCAGGGAATTCTCTATCAAATTCCTTCCATTTCTTTTAACTATCAAAGAGAAATTGAAATATACAGGGGATTGAATTATTACATTATCACCCACATGAGTCATTGCATCCATCATCATCTTAATGGCCACAATAAGTCCCGGCGAGTAGGTAACCCATTCTGGGGTTACATCCATATCAAACCGTTTCTTATACCAGTGGGACACAGACTGGGCAAATTCCGGCGGCAATATACCATATGCCAGGTTGCCTTGCATGGCCTTTTTAACAACAGCATCCGTTACCTCCTGGGGTGGTATATAATCTGTATCCGCACAACCGAAGGAATACTTACACACCTTCCCTTCCCCGTCCCATTTCCATGTGTTTGTACCTCTCATGTCCCTTTGTGCTCCAAAATCATAGCGTCCCATAAATGAATCCTCCTTTATTTTATGTAGTTCATCAATTCTTCTCTGCCCTGTTTAACTTCTTGCCGTAGGCGAAAATATAAAGTCCAACGCCAGTAGCCAGAACCAAAAATACCGCTGACATAATAAATATATAATGATATCCCTGAGCTCCCGGATATTTATCAAGCCAGGACCCCATAACGCTATAGGCAAAGGTATCCGGTGCATATCCCAATACAGAAATCAGTCCGGAGGCAGCGCCTGTAAGAGCCATGGGAATTCCTGCCTCTGTCATGGGAGAGAGATAGATTCCGCGCGCCGCAAAGACCAGGAAACTGAACGTCAAAGTAAGAATTACAGGCACAGCAACCAATTCCTGCCTTGCAGGTACAACCAGATAAATAATCATCATGATGACTCCAAGAACCGAAGTGTAGCTCAGTGCCTTAGAGCAGGATTTCATCTTATCGCCCAGAAAACCTGCCACAGGAGCTGCTATGATTCCAATTCCATATGCCCTGATTACACTCAATATACTAATGGCTGAGGACGAGGCGCCATATACGTTTGTCAGATATGGAATCGCATAGGTTGTGGCGCAGTAAACCATATACCAGCAGAAAACAAGAGCACATACCAGCCATGTACCTTTGTTCTTAAATGCCAGAACCAGGTCACCCATGGCAAAGGATTTTTCTTCTTTCGCCTGTACTGCATTTGGAAGAAGAAACGCTGCAAGGATACCTATCATAATATACAGCGCTCCATAAAATATTAAGGTTCCCTTCATTCCGCCGATTTCCGTAGCGGCTACATGAATGATTCCTGCTACCACAAAGCTCGCCACAATTCCGCTGATTCCGCGGATACCTTCTGCAAGACCAAACATCCTTCCCTGTTCTTCATCGCTTCCAAGGGACCGCACTGTCTTTACAAATGCCGACCAGAAAGTAAGAATTGTTGTAAATCCCAAAAGGCCAAATATCAATTTAAGGATATTGAATGACGGCATGGTCGAGCACCACAGTGTCAGGACCCCGCTGCCCAAAAATGAGAAAACAAGCAATTTTTTATAGGAAACCTTATCTGCCAAAATTCCTCCCGGCAGATAACAAATCATAGATACGGTACCAAAAATAGAACTCAACGTCCCAAGCTGTGTATTGGTTATCTGAAATCCAGCCAGCATTGCATCATAGAACACCTCTCTCAGGGAGGTGACTTTGTAAATCACCCCTGCCCCCAGTGCAACTACGGTTAAAAGAAAATACTTTTTAAATGTTTCACCCTTCATACACCTATATCTTCCCTTCTCTTATAGTGTTATAGCGCTATGAATGCATTCTATCAGAGAGCAGCCTGAATCAGGGAATCTGCTGCCTAAAATTAGCTTATTTGTTGCAATTCTGTTGCATTTTGGGCCGTGATAATTATATCCTTATCTGCAAACAAATAGGAACCTCTGGCCAGGTTCAGGCCATACATCCCAGGTGGAGTAAATCAGCGGCATAGCGCCCCCTTACGGCCGCAAATCATCCAATCTTCCGGGTCATGTCCTGCGATAGGTTAAAAAGGACAGGAGCGAAAGAAAACCAATGGTTTCCCCTCACTCCTGTCCTTAAAGTGTCCGCGGCTCTAATATATGATAATCCAGCATATCCGTACACAACCTGCGGCATGTCTTAAAATCTTTATTCTTTATTGCATAATAAATGTCCCAATGATGTCTGGCACTCATGTTCACCGTTCCATCCATAATGTTAGGTATCCTGTCCCACCCAACCTTCTCCATATATGTGCGGATGGCGGGTCTTGCCACAGAAAAGGCATGGAGTATTAAATCGTTATGGGACATGACACAAATCTGTCTATGAAAAGCAATGTCCATATCATTCACTGCGGAATAGGCATCCTGAATCTCCTGAAGATTTTTTGACTTTGTCCTGAGCTGGAAAAACATATCAAAGGCTGTCTCAAACTGTTCTGCATACTTTCTTAAATCCTCCAGTTCTTCCGGGGTATATCTCTGAATGGCCAGTCTGGCACTCTCGACCTCAATCATAACACGAAATTCAAACACATCATCCAAAAGTTTTGGCGTCATATAAAATTCTGCAATATCTTCAATATGCTGGTCAAAATTAAAACGCCTCACATATGTACCATCTCCTACCCTGGTATCCAGGATACCTAATGTATTTAATTTCTGCAGCGCAATCCGCACCGTAAGGCGGTTAACCCCAAAACTTTCAGCCAACTCATTTTCAGAAGGGATTTTCTGGTCATAGGACCAGTTTCCCTGTGTAATCATTTCCTGAATTCTCTCGCATACCAACTCTGGTGCGGACGTCTTTTTTATCTTTTTATTTTTTTCCACAGCAAACGCTCCTTGTATCATGTCTTCATAATTAATTATAAATTAGGTGAATTATTTGTCAAGACAACTTTTGTCTGTCTTTGGGCTATCTGCAATAAAATTATGTAAATCTTGCACAAAAAAATCACTGTCGCTTTGTGATTTTTGTTGTTTTTTTATTTTCCCTATTGACATATCAATGGCATATCGTATAATTAAATAGCGAACAAGTGAGCCAGTGACTCAGTGAGCTAAATTACAAAAAGGAGAATGTACTATGGAACATGATTATGGGAAAATTGTAGCAGCAGCAAAAGCCGGGGCAGAAAAAAGCTTTGAAGCACAAATGGGGTTACTGCAGAAATTCTGCAGCATCAACTGCGGTAGCAGGAACGTGGCCGGAAACAAAAAGGTGGTCGAATTGGTGGACCAGGTTTTAAGGGAAATCGGTGCTGATGTTGAGCATATTGATTCTGAGGAATATGGTACCTACATCGTGGCACGCCTAAAACCGGAAAGCCCTGATGGCAAGGTCATCCTAAATGCGCATTTGGATTCGGCCTTCTTCGACGACCGTGTGGAGGACCATCCCTTCCGCATTGACGGAGAATACGCTTATGGCCTGGGGATTGCAGACTGTAAAGGCGGCGTCGTAACTATCCTATACGCGGTAAAGAGCATGAAAGAAGCAGGATTGCTTCCTAACAAAGAAATCGTAATCATCTTTAACTGCGATGAGGAAGTGGGTTCACTCATAGGAAAACAAATCTTCAAAAGGGAGGCACCCGGTGCGGAGGCGGCCATCTGCTTTGAACCTGCCCGAAACAAGAATGGTATACTTACTGTACGGCGCGGCCTGGCTCTTGGAAAAATCGTGGTCCGCGGCATTGCCGCACACGCAGGTCTTGATGGCGGCGTAGGTGCAAGTGCCGTCAGAGAACTGGCGAACCTGATTATCAAACTTACCGACCGCTCTGACTTAAGTATCGGCATGAACTATAATGTGGCGCCCATTTCCGGCGGTGGCAATACGGTTGTGGTGGCTGATTATGCACAGGCATCCTTCTGTGTCCCGATTGATTCCCCGGAAGTGTTTGAACGCACCAAAAAGGATGTGCTGGAGTACCTGCCAAAACAGGGAATTGTTCCTGGCTGCACCATTGAAACTTCCATTGAGATGGAATTCCCTGCAATGGTCCGTAATGATGAGAACGTAAAATTATATGAACGAATCCGCCGTGCCGGCGAACTTATGGGACTTGAACTGCCTGAAGAAAAATCCTCCAATCCAGCGGACTGCGGTTTCTTTTCTGAACTGGGCGTCCCGGTGGTAGATGGACTCGGCCCCTATATGTACAGTATCCACACTACGGATGAGCATATGCTGACCCGTACCTTAACGGAACGCACCCAGTTACTTGGGATACTGCTGGCAACCATATAATCTACAATAAAACTTATTTTGAAGGAGGTTTTTCTTATGAATAAAACTGCTGCCGGTACAAAGAAGAAAAGACAATTGGCATTTCCCCATGTACTGCTTATCATGATAAGCCTAATTGTGATTTTGTGTATTATGTCCTATATTGTTCCCGCTGGTGTATATGATGTGGACCCAGCAACCGGGGTTGTATTGCCGGAGTCATTCCATTATGTGGACCAAAACCCAATCAGCCCTCTAAATGCCTTGTTCATGCTATACGACGGAATTGCCCAGTCCGGCAACATGTTTGCACTAATTATGGTCATTGGCGGTATGATTTACATGATTATTTCCAGTAATTCCGTAGAAGAAATCATAGACTATGCCCTGTGGCGCCTTCAGGAAAAGGGCATGACGATACTGATACCAGTCATCATGATACTCATTTCCCTCATGGGCACTCTGGCAGGCAATGATTCCATGATTACCTTCATCATCGTCGGACTGCTTTTTGTCAAGCGGCTGAACCTGGACCGTATTGCAGCCATGTCAATCTTCTACCTCCCATACATAAGCGGACAGGCTGTAGGTCCTACGACCGGTATCATCGTATTGGCGCAGGAAGCGTGTGGTCTGCCTGTCATGTCCGGCCTGGCTGTACGTGCCATTTTGTGGGTTATTATCACCTCATTCTGCATCTTCTATACCATGCGCTATTGCAAGAAAATATCAAAAAATCCATCTTTGAGTATCATGGGGGAAACCGAGCATATGGCCGAGGGTGAGGAACTGGACCTATCCCAGAAGAAAAACCTCAGCGTCAAGGCAGTGCTTACCGTATTATTTCTGATTCTTCCATTTGTGATTTATGCCATTGGCTCCGCCTCCATGGGATTCGGTCTGGGACATCTCATTGGGCTTTCCTTTGGAGCTGCAATCATCGTCTCACTGGTCCACAAATGGACTCCCAATGAATTTGCAAGGCGTTTCATGACAGGCGCTGGTGATATGGGTGCTGTATGTATGCTGGTAGGGTTTGGCCGGGTGGCCGGGATGGTGCTCTCTGACAGCAGTATTATCAATACTATCTCAAATGCTGCGGTCCAGCTCATCGGACGTTTTGGCACGGCAGGTTCTGCGGTCGGCATGTTCATATTTACATCGCTTTTCAACCTGTTGATGCCCAATGGGCTGGCTAAGATTCCGGTACTGATGCCTCTGTTTGTACCTGTAGCGGATATTCTGGGAATCAGCCGCCAGATTCTTTCCCTCTGCTATCAGTTAGGGGACGGCCTGACCAACTTCATAACTCCCATGTCCACGGTCCTGGCTTCCGGACTCATGATTGCAAACGTGAATTATATTAAATGGATGAAATATATCATACCGTATGTATGTACCCTCATGGCGTTTGGCGCTGTTGCAATTATGCTCCTGCAGACCATCGGGTGGTCATAATAAGGCTGCAAAACAACAGAACCATGGAGTCATAAGGCGATGGAGCCATAAAGCAATAAAATCTTAACAGAAAGAAGGAATAACTAATATGGATTATGCAAAAGAATCCCTCCGGCTTCACAAAGAATGGAAAGGTAAAATTGAGATGATAGCCACTGTTCCCGTGGCCACAAAAGAAGATTTATCTCTGGCATACACCCCTGGTGTCGCAGAACCCTGCCTGGCAATTCAAAAAGATGTTAATAATAGTTATGAATTGACCCGCCGCCACAATCTATGCGCGGTCATCACAGACGGTTCCGCCGTTCTTGGACTTGGGGATATAGGCCCTGAGGCAGGCATGCCTGTCATGGAGGGAAAATGTGTCCTTTTTAAGTCTTTCGGAGATGTGGATGCCATTCCTCTGTGTATCAAAACACAGGATGTGGACAAATTTGTAGAGACTGTCTACCAGATATCCGGCAGTTTCGGAGGAATCAATCTGGAGGACATCGCTGCCCCCCGGTGTTTTGAAATTGAAAGAAAATTAAAGGAACGGTGTGATATACCCATCTTTCATGACGACCAGCATGGCACTGCCGTCATCACCCTGGCCGGTCTGCTCAATGCCATGAAAGTCGTTGGAAAGAAAAAGGAAGATGTGAGAATCGTCACCTCCGGCGCCGGCGCTGCTGCCATAGCCATTACAAGGCTGCTGCTTTCTGCGGGGTTCAAGGATATAACCATGTGTGACCGCAAAGGTGCCATTTATGCAGGACGTAATGGCCTTAACTGGATTAAGGAAGAAATGGCCCAAATCACGAATCCGGATAAAAAGGCCGGTTCCCTGGCTGATATGCTGAAAGGTGCAGATGTGTTTATCGGTGTATCCGGTCCCGGCACCGTGACCACAGAGATGGTGCATACCATGAATCACGATGCCATCATCTTTGCCTGTGCGAATCCTACACCGGAGATTTTCCCGGAGGATGCAAAGGCAGGAGGGGCGGCAGTTATCTCCACCGGACGTAGTGATTTTCCAAACCAAATCAATAATGTACTGGCATTTCCCGGAATCTTCCGCGGCGCCTTCGATGTCCGCGCCAGCGACATCAATGAAGAAATGAAAATGGCTGCCGCCCAGGCGTTGGCCAACCTGATTTCAGATGAGGAACTGTCTGCAGACTATATCATTCCTGCTGCTTTTGATGCAAGGGTAGGAAAGGCAGTGGCTGCGGCAGTGGCTGACGCGGCAAAAAAAAGCGGAGTTGCCCGTATATAAAACGCTTTCCGGTATCCGGCTCATCTCTTCCTAAAAAAGTGACATCTATATACTGCAGCTCATGTTCATGCTGCGGTATATAGATGCCAATCTTTTACTGTTCCTCTGTAACATAAACTGATTCATGCTTCATTTCATAATGTATCAGGAATGACAGCAGCGCCCTCAATACTATGATGGAGCCCAGTATCAGTATCTCATTCATATCACGTATCAGAACTGTTTTCAGAATCTCCGCGCCCATCTTATATTCCAGCCCCAGCTCCAGGGACGACCCAAGCATCAGCTTAATGTTACACCCCTTATCCCTCTGGAAAAAGGAACCGGCATAGCGCAGGAAAGCCCTTGATGCGCCAATAAAAATAATTACAATCCCAATCAGTTCCATAAAATGAATCATCTCCGGAAGTATCATTTCAATCAATGAAAACATGAGGGGCCTCCTGGTTCTGCTCACATCAAAAAGATGGATATGAACTGTGCTGATAATACAACGAAGATAAGGGCAACAGGATAGGTGGCCGCATAGGAGGCTGCCACTGCCTCTGTCTTTGTGACTGCCAGCAGCGTACCAAGAGCTGGAGTGCTGGTCATGCCTCCACATATGGAACCCAGCGAGTTCAGGATATCCATGGAGAAAATCCTGGTTGCCAGTACGTATCCAATCACCATAGGAAGCAGAGTCATCAATGCACCTAAAAAGAACAGTGCAACACCATACTGGGCTAATATTTCAACAAATCCTTTACCGGCATTGGTTCCGGCACCCATCAGAAACAACACCAGCCCAAACTCCCGCAGCGTCTCCAGTGTCGGCTTCGGAACAGATATGGATACAGGACCCACGTGCATGAAATGCCCCATTACAAGTCCAGCTAACAGCGGTCCCCCGGAGGTTCCCAAGGTAAAGCTGGCCCCTGCCGGAAGGGGGATGACAATTCTGCCGATAATCATACCGGCAATGGTTGCTATCATAAACGGGAAGAATCCAAATTCATCCAGCTCTATATGCTTTTTCTCAGATGTATCATGATGTACGTTCTTTTCCATGGAATGGTTTAATTTTCTAACTTCCTCCGGTATATCCACACTTAACAGCTTCGGTATGAGCTGTACAAACAGCACCACTCCAATAACGCCGAATGGATATGCAATTCCGTAGCCAATGGAGGCCATGGAATCCCCGGTTGCATCGATGGCTGCAGCCAACCCCGGTGTGCTTGTCAGTGCCCCTGTCATCATTCCAACTGCCAAAGGGGTCGGAATCCCTGCAAGGGTGATGACCAGGATACAGCTTCCCGCCCCGGCAATTATGATTAAGATGCCAATTACCACATAGGACAATGCCTTGCTCTTAAAATTGCGGAAAAATACAGGCCCCGCGATAAATCCTACCGCCGTGACAAAACAAATCAGGCCGAATTCACGTATGACAGATGGGATTTCCATCCCATAATGGCCAAACAGCAGGGCAACAATCAGAACACCGGAGGTTCCCAGAGACAGCCCTTTTACCTTGATGCTTCCTAACAGATAGCCTAACACTCCGATTATAAAAACTGTTAGCAATGGATTCATTCCAATACCCTCCCAACTTTCTTATTTTCATGAACACAAAAGGATGCGCCTCTCCTCCAGAGGATTTTTGAGACGCACCCTTTTATCTGCTATTTTAGACTAAAACTTTATAAGATGATACTCCGCCTTGCATGGATTGCCGGGCGCAAAATACATTTCTTCACGTTCCAAATCCATAATGATGCTGAAAATGGTTCCCAAACGTTTACCTGCTGGTTCCAGTTCATCTTCATGGCGGCAGATACTGTCAGGATAGCTTGTATGGTCGCTCATCATTTTCTCGATGTCCGACACCCTCACCTTATGGTCCAGCGTACGCACCATAATCCTCATCCTTCCAAGACGCAGGAAGCTATCCGGAAGTGAGACTCTTGTGGTATCTTTTACATACATGAGTCTTGGGGCAATAAAATGGTTTGTATGGGCAAGCCACCCTTCCTCCGCATACAACGCGTCAAAATCGCCAGGTCCCACCTCAAGGCTCACTCCTTCTCCCTTGGAACTGCCAATCATATAGTGGGCGCAGCAGGATAAGTTCATACATGTGGTTGCACGGATTACGTCCGAAAGGGACTGGCTGTCCAGCATTCCCCTCATGGCAATATGCAGGGGCAGGACCTTTCCCTCCACCTTCTGGCTGGATGACAGCGCATTGAGGGTAACACCGACTCCCGCGCTGTTATATCCAATCTTCCCTATGATTCCAGCCTCGGTGACCATTGTTATGTCAGGCTTTTTCTGCTGTTTGATATGCATGATGATACAGCCGGCCTGCTCCGTCATTTTCCAGTCCCAGTTCTGACCCAGAAGGGTCGACCCAGTCTCCGTGACCATGGGCGTAAACACGAACGTGGTGCATCCGTCAGTGTTGCTGCTGTTAATCTGGCTGCCCTGCAGCACAATCTCACTGCGGACATTGAGGGCCAGTATTTCATCTGTCCCATAACCGGAGCCCTCTGCAATGCCCCTGATTTCCTCCATGTAATCCGGGTCGTATTCATTGATGGTGGGAATGAAGGTTCTTGCATAATTACATGCATCCTCCCACTTGATATTGGAGTAATCCCAGAACATCGCCTTATATGTATTGATGCTGATTTCCACCTGTTTTTTTGCTTCCCGCCCATGGGTCAATCCAATTTCATAAGGCGTACCTGAAGCAATTATGATAGGAAATAATTCCTTATTTAACACAATTCCACTCCTTTCACTTTCCACGCCCTAATCCGGCATAAAATTAGCGCCAATCTCCGCAGCAGTAGCAAACCAGGCTCCGTTTTCCGCCATGTAGTTAATCAGCTTTTCATACATCTGAATCATATGGGCACGGCCGATTGTCTGTGGATGTGTCGTCAGGATGTAGCATGCCCCATCCAGCTTGCAGGCATAGTCAAAAATGGAAGCCCATCTGTCATAGATATCCTGAGCAGGACGTTGTCCTTCCTGTCCTCCTGTCAGGTATTCTGTCTGCGGGAAGTCATCCAGGAACCAGGACACAGGCAGCTCCAGAATCTTGGACGGTTCGCCAAATTCATTGGCACGGTCCGAATGGGGGGTCACAGGCCTAGGGTAATAGGGATGCAGGTCATTCCCCATCAGGCTGCTGTCATACAGGAATCCGTTCTCCTCCAGGATTCTGATAGTATTTGGGCTGAAATCCCAGTATGGGGAACGGTAGGTGACCGGCTTTGGGGCCCCAATCTTATCCAGGGACTCCAGGGCCATTTTTAATACCTTGCTCTCCTGCTCGTAAGCAGACTTAGTAGGATTCTCATGCACATAGCCATGGCATCCCACTTCATGGCCTGCGGCCAGTACTTCTTTACAGATATCCGGGAAGGTGTCGGCCGTATGGCCCGGAATGAACCAACTGGTCTTAATGTTGTATTTCTTGAACAGTTCCAACAGGCGGGGAGCTCCTACCTCTGCACCAAATTCCCCGCGGCTCATATAGGCAGGTGAAAGGAGGTTATAGGAACCATCCCATATACTTTGTGCATCAAAATCACATCCGAGGTTGACAGCGACTTTCTTTCCAGGCGGCAATTTAACTTTTCCAGTTTTCTGCATAAATCATTTCCTCCTCCTAAAATACATCGACGATAGGCTTCATGGTTTTTGTTAGGTCCGTTCTTAATTTATCACCGTGCACTGGCTTATTAATTAGATTCCATGGCCGTGGAATAAAATCTCTTTCATGATATGTCTTTTGATAATAAATTTTAGTTTTTCAGCTATTGACATGGATGCTAAAATGTGATAATTAAAAAGTATATTTTACTTATTTTTTTGTATATATGCCTTTTGTTCCCCCATCCTCCGGTTAATCGATAATAAAATATTATATATATGCGCTTGTTCCAAACTATATTTTTGTGCATTTTTAACATTTTCTTTACGCTTGAATCATATCACGTTTTCCCCTCTGAAAGAAGAATAAATATGCTATGTCCGTGTAAAGGAAAACCTTACATCCAGCCATCCCTGCAGGAGGTGAAATCCTATGTATGATAGACATCTGGATTCTTTTATAGTAATTGCTGAATCAGGCAGCTTCTCGTCCGCCGCCGACAAATTGTTCATTTCCCGTACCGCACTGATACAGCAGATGAATCTATTGGAAAAAGAGCTGGGATTCCACATTTTTGAACGGCATAATAAAGGAGTTACCCTTACACCTGCCGGAGAATATTTTTATCGGGAAGCAAAAAAGATGATACACGCATCCAATACAGTATTGATGCGTTGTAAAGAACTAGAAGAAAAATCCAGAGAAACAATCCGAATAGGAACTCTGCCGAACTTTACAGCAGAACTTCTTCCGCAAATCTGCCGCAGATTTGCAGCCCAGTATCCAAATGTCACCCTCCAGTTCATCGAATATCCATTAGAAAGTTATTTCAAAAACTTTTTGAATGATAATTTTGACATAACCACAGAATATATGTGTGGTTATGTATTTGAAGATTCCCGTTACAATTTCATAAAGCTGATGGAAGACCGGCATTGCTGCGGAATGTCCCCCAAGCATCCACTTGCTGTCAAAAAACGCATCACCATACATGATTTGCATGGACAGAAAATCATGATGTATGCAAAAGGAATCACCCGGGCAGATGACCAACTGAGGGATTACATAACTTCAGTTGCCCCTGATGTCCAGATTATTGACATCCATCACTATGGCAGTTCCCTTCCTCTGAAATGTGAATTAGAAAAACAGATACTGATTTATTACTCCATGTACTGGAAAAGTTTCCCATCTCTTGCGTCTCTCCCCATGGATATAACCATGGATTTCCCCATCGACATTGGCCTGGGTTACAGGGTGGACTCAAACAGCGCCGTGAAACACTTCATCGCCCTGGCGCAAAGTATGTATAAATTCACACAATAATACCGCTTACCTTTGTACCTGTACAAAGATAGGCGGTATCAAATTTCCAAAGTTTTATTTCTGCAAATCCTTTCTTATGAAATCCCCTTCCTTCATGATAACGTCCATGGTATCAACCGTAAGGTCCCTGATGTTTTTCAGAGGATTGCCGTTGACTACCAGCAGGTCAGCACTCTTTCCTGCTTCAAGTGAACCGGTTATATCATCCACGCGCAGTACTTTTGCGCCATTTAATGTGGCGGCAACAATGGTGTCCATTTCACTGATTCCCGCGCACTCTACAAAGGCATGAAGCTCTCCTACCGTGGTCTCCCCGTAAGGTGTCATCTGGGAGTTGAAGGAATCCGAACCAGTGGTCAGAAGAATCCCCCTCTCCTTTGCCTTCTTCAGGTTCGCGTAAATGCGGTTTAAATCCTTCTCCGCAACCGTTTCACCCGGATACTGGTCATGAAGGGCCGGGTCATACTTCGGCGGGAAGGTAGTCAGCCAGGCAGGCATGAAATTGATGGTAGGGCAGAGAGCGATTCCCTTTGCCGCCATCAAATCCAGTGTCCCGTCATCCAGGGACTGGCCATGGATGATTAAGTCCACGCCCGCCTTCACGGAATTGGCAGCGCTACCAAAGCAATGAGACCAGACCGGGACATGGCGCATTTTACACTCGTCCACAACAGCCTGCACTTCTTCCATAGTGTAATGCTGGTCCATGGCAGTTTCCCAGCGCCAGATACCTCCGCCGGTTGCCCAGATTTTGATTGCGTCAGGGTTTTCGCGAAGCCTGCGCCGGACGGCTTTTCTCAAATCCCATGGACTGTCCACACACTCGCCCCATGGATGGCCTTCCCGGTTCCTTTCGATGGAAACCTTGTGGGAATCTCCGTGGGAACAGGTGGCACAGAATCCGCGGCCCGTTGCAACCACACGCGGGCCTTTCATCACTTTTTGTTCAATCATATTGCGGATATGGATACCAAACAGTGAGACCTCTCCCACCGTTGTCAGTCCTGCCTCCAGGCATTCGTGAGCCTGCTGAACGGCAACCACCGCCTTCTGGAGGTTATCCTCTGTGGGCCAGTCCGTGTCGTTGTCCGTCAGGTTTCCCGAAAAATGGAGATGGGCATCAATCAGACCTGGCATGATTGTCTTTCCGCTTATATTATATACCTCATATCCGTCCGGCACAGCCTGGTCCGCACCAGCATAAGTGATTTTATCACCATCTACAAGAACCAGGCTGTTCTCCACTGCCGCCGCTCCTGTCCCGTCAATCAGCAGTCCGCCCCGAAATGCATATTTTTTCATAATCTCTCCTTTATAACGCTTTTTCCTGCTTTCGCGCACAAGATACGTGAGTCAACGAATCTCTATGCCCAGATATCGCCAATTGTAAACCCTTCTGTAAACGGATCAGTGGAATCCAGTACAAGATTGCCATATCCATAAATCCAGGACTCTCCGGCGATGGTGGGAATTACCGCTTTGTGTCCGCCAATCTCTGTCTCCTCAACCAGCTCTCCCTTGTACACAACCCCCAACAGTCCCTGGTGGCGGAATGGCTGGTTCAATTTCAACTCACCCTTTGCATACATGGCAGCCATTCTGGCACATGTGCCGGTTCCACATGGACAGCGGTCCAGTGCGCCAATCCAAGTGGACGGATTGTCAAAATCCACGGCGCCGCTGGCAACGGTAACAGCATTTCGTATATCTGCCTTTGGATCATCCGTAGGTCCGAACAGCTGGGAGATGGTGATTCCCACACCAGGATAGTTCGGATGTTCTACCGGCAGCTGGTCCTGGGCTGCCTTAAGAATGAGGGAGGATACGCGGGTAATCTCACGTCCCATATCAGGTGTAAGCTCAATCCATGGGAATTGGCGCACATCCGCCATTGCATAGAACATCCCGCCCCAGGCAACATCCACCTTCACCTTCTCCACACCATGGCCGATATGGGGAACCGTGATTTCCGTGTCTGTGTATACCGCAAAAGCAGGAACGTTCTTGAATGTCACTTCCGTCACCTTTCCATTCTCGCATTTTGCCTTGATGCCGATTAATCCGGCAGGAGCCTCCAATTGGAACTCAGTATAGGGTTCCTTCATCTCAATCATTCCTGTCTCCAGAAGAACCGTAGCCACAGAAATCACATTGCCGCCGGACATCATGGGGTATTCGGTCTGCTCCATAATAATAAATCCTGCTGCTGCATCCGGATGCTTTGGCGGAACGATGATATTACAGCACATGGGCGGGTATCCTCTTGGTTCACGAAGCAGGAACTTGCGCAGTCCGTCGTTATACAGCCGTAAATACTCCTCCATCTCATATACACTGTTGCCCGGGATATGTCCGACACCGCCTGTAACAACGCGCATAGGCTCCCCGTCATGAGTCTCTACTACATTAATCACTCTCTTAAAACTCATTTTTACTTCCTCCTTTTGGTTTCTGTTTCTTTATTGGCATATTAATAAATATCAATCTCAATCAGGCAATCATTCCTCCACCTCTTCCGGAGTCTCAATATAACCGGAGTTTTTCAGGAAATAACATTTTTGGGCATACCGGAACAGTACAACGGCACACATAATCAGCACAATGCTCTGTAAAAGGCCTACCAGAGTAAACATACCCTTAACGGAATTGATGCCTCCGGTAGCAACCAGCGTATATGCGGTGCCTCCCAGTATACATCCAACTAATATCTTCTGCTTCTTTGGCGGCTCATCCTCGGCTGAAAGCCCGCTTACCGACAGGGTTGCCGCAACCGATGCCATGGGGTCAGCCAGTGTACAGAAGCTCAAAGTCACAGTACAAAGGAATAAAATAGTGATGATTTTGCTGAACGGAAGGGTACCTATAATCTGGAACACAGTTGCCTGCATACCGGACTTGTTTACTGCTTCCCAAACATCCAGAGTACCCGATGTCTGCAGATAGATGGTCTGTCCGCCGAATACGCCAATCCACAGAATACAGAAAATGGATGGGACCAGAATCTGAACCAGCATGAAGGTACGGACCTTGCGGCCTTTTCCCATACGTGCAAGGAACATTCCGATAACAGGCGCATATACGATAAAGGAGGCCCAGTACTGAACAATCCAGTCTGCAAACCACTTATCACCGGCGGCCATGGCGTTGGCCATGGTGGTCTGAGTCCCCCAATGGTCCACGATAAAACCGATTGACTCCGAAGTAATCTTTGTGATAAATTCCGTATTTCCGAAGATGAATACATAGGCCAGCAGGAAAAAGAAGAAATACATACAGGCCGATGATACCAGCTTAAGTCCCTTTCCTATACCGGAAACACAGGAAAGGATGAACATCGTGGTGACAAAAATCGCCGCAAAAAGCCAGGTCACTGCGGACTGCGGTATGCCTAACGCCGCCTCAAGCCCTGCGCCAATCTGCATCAGTCCCACACCCATGGAGTTGGATGTGGCCCCCATAAGGCAGAAGATAACAACAGCGGTCACCAGCGTGTTTAACCATGGTTTCTTTTTGCCTGTGGCACATTCCACAATGGAATTAAAGGATAAGCTCTTCCTGCGGTTGTAGCAGATGATTGCAAAAGAAGCTCCACAAATTGCGTACATACAGTACTGTACAAAACTCCAGTCCCACATGGCCTGGGCTACGGCAAAGATGCCTGCGGTCCTGCTGGCCGGCTCCCCGATGGCGGCCGGAGTCAGCATATAGTGGAAGATGGGTTCTCCCATGGCCCAGAACAGAAGCCCTGTTCCGATGCCGGAACAGATGGACATGGCGCACCAGGAAGCCATGCTGTATTCCGGTTTGGCATCCTCACCGCCAATTATCACATCGCCGTATCTTCCAACCAAAAATACAACAGCAAGAATGATGAATGTTAGTGACAGCAGGTTTATGTATGCCCCGAAGTAATCCGCCATTGCATAAAGCAGCTTTGTCATGACGGCTCCAACCTGTTCTGTCCACAGCACACCGGCTAAAATGAAGGTCAGCAGAATGACGATTGCCGGCCAGAACGCCCATTTATTTATCTTTCGACTATCCTTTGTCTTATTATCCATGTTTTATAACCTCTCCTGTTATATAATCACATTGTCAATGCACCCTTTTACAGGAATATATCATTCCGATTGCCTTGGAACATACCAGAGTATAGACCACCGAATATAACAACCCTGTAAAACTTTTCAGCAGGATTGAACCCACAATAATGATGGCTGTATCCATGATGAACAATGCATTCCCCATATTCAGCTTCGGATTCCTTTTCTCAAGGATTCTCCCAATAGCCGTCGTCCCTCCCATGGTACCGCCGGCCCGCATCAACAGCCCTGCGCCGATTCCCATGAGAACACCCCCAAGGATTGCCAGCAGCAGTCCGTGCTGTATAAGAACAGATGGAAAAAACGGAAGCCACCAGTCAATCATGACAGAGGTGCTGATTATAATCATGATTGTATAAATAAGTATCTTTTTCCCGAAACACATGGTGCAGAAAATCATAATCGGGACATTGCAAATCAAATTCACGGTTCCTATGGACACCCCCAGAAGGCTGTGTGCAACTACCGATACCCCAAGGACGCTTCCTGGAACAATATCCACCGGATTAATCAGAATAGTAGATACCACATATAGTATACATCCTGCCGCCAGTATTGCCAGTTCTTTTGCTGTTCCCTTCATTACTACTCCTTCGCGTTCCCCTCTGCAAACGCAATCATGGAAGCTTCTAACGGAACGCCCTCCGGAAGTGCGGCCACCTGCACACAGACACGGGTAGGTCTGTGATCTCCGAAGAACGCCCTGTATGCCTCGTTGATTTGGTCAAAGTCCTTCAGGTCCTTAATATAAACATCCACCCTGGCAACGCTCTCCCTGCATCCCCCGCCTGCCTCTACAATGCTGAGCAGATTCTTTAGAACCAGGGTTGTAGCCTCTTTAATCTCATAAACATATTCCCCGTCCTTTGTAAGCGGTATCTGACCGGATGTAATAATCATATCCCCATATTTACGGCCATGGCAATATGGCCCTAACGCCGGAGATGCCTCTGAGCTGACCAGTTCTTTTGGTTTCGTTTTCATTCAACTTACCTC
Organism: Clostridium sp. 1001271st1 H5; assembly: GCF_005845215.1. GTDB lineage: Bacteria > Bacillota > Clostridia > Lachnospirales > Lachnospiraceae > Enterocloster. The sequence continues at coordinate 15,872 of NZ_SPHO01000008.1, read as the reverse complement.
CACATCATTCTACTTTGTTTCATTTTTTTATTTATCGTTTCATTTTTTATATCTATATTTAATATAATACAGTTTTATTTTAAAATGTCAATATTTTGTTTCGTATTATTAAAATATTGTTCATTTTATCTAAACTACGCTCATGTTTTTAGCAACATTGTCCAATATTCTTTGTTTAACCCGGATTTTTTTAGAAAACAACACCAAAAACAGGTATCCGCGACAAACTTCTTCGCGCATACCTGTTTCCGGTTACATATTCATATTCACATAAAGCCAATTCCAGGACTAATTGTTATACGTATCAGTCATCATAAACGACCAGTAAGGCATCAGCGATGGCTGCACCATCTTCCGTTATGAAAACAGGATTGATATCCAACTCCTTTACCGTGTCCTTACACTCTGCTGCCATCCGGCTTATTTTAACAAGAAGTTCTGCCAGCGCAGCCTTATCGCAGACTGCACCTCCCCGGTAGCCGTTTAACAATGGATATGAGGCCAGATTCTCTATCATACGCTCAGCCTGGCCCTGGGTAAGAGGTGCCGGCGCAAGCTGTACATCTTTAAACAGCTCTACAAACACGCCGCCCATTCCTACCATAATCATGGGTCCAAAATCCTTGTCATTGTTGACACCGATAATCATTTCCGTACCTGGCTTCAGCATGGGTTTTAAAAGGACACCTTCCAGCTTTGCCTTGGGAGCATTTTTAGCGCAGTTCTCCATGACTGTGTCAAACGCTGCCCGCAGCTCTGCCTCATTCTCTATATTCAACTTCACCCCGCCCACATCCGACTTATGTTGTATATCCCTAGAGTGAATCTTCACGGACAGGGGATATCCCAGCTTCCCGGCTGCCTCCACTGCGGCGTCAGCCGTTGCCGCAACTGCCTGTGGGGGAATCGGTACACCATGTTCCGTCAGATAATTCAGGCTCTCGAACTCACTCAGACTGTGGGAAACACTATGCCGTTTCTCCGGAATAGCAGGTGTCATGGGTTCAAATGTACGGACTGCGAAGTCCAGTATCTTCTTAAGGGCATTGCAGCCATACCGGCCAGTGGGCAGCAATGGGGTGCCTGAGGCCTTTAAAACATCCGCACTTCCCTGGTGCCTTGTGTGCTCAATGAACGGAATCCAGAAGACAGGTTTTAACCCTTCTTTCCGGCGTGCAATGGAAACCGCCTCCACCATGTGGGAGATGGTGTCGTCCCAAATCTCCGGTGTGATGGTATAGGCCACCACAATGGCATCCACATTATCATCCTTTGAAATAGCCTCCATGGCCTGGACCATGACAGGGGTATTGTAGCCTATACCTGCCGTCATGTCGAAGGGATTATTCACGGACCCGTAATCAGGCACCAATGTACGCAGATAGTCCTTTGTCTCCCGTCCCATCTCTGCCAGTGTGATGCCGTATTCTTCAGCCAGGTCCGCCATCACGCCGGCCTCACCGCCTGACACATTCATGAATACACAACGTTCACCCTTCGGCAGCTCCTCCAGCCACGAAAATGCGGCTGCAAGGCTCATGAGTTCCTCCAAATCGCTGGCTTCCACCACGCCGTACCGTCTGAACACGGCCCGAAGCACCTTGTCGGCTCCTGACAGGGAACCGGTATGGGAAGCCGCCAGCTCCTGTGACTTGCTGGAACGGCCTGTCTTTAATACCACCACCGGCTTCTTTTTCAGTGCTGCCTTCTGAAAGGCGGCCAAGAGCTTATCCGGTCTGGTGACTCCCTCCATATAGGCAGCCACCACCTTGGTGTCCTCATCATCCACCAGGAAATCCAGATAATCCTCCACCTTCACATTACAGGAATTACCGGATGAAATCACATGGCTGAAACCCATGTTGGGGCTGTCCAGACCTCCAAGGACAATCTGCCCGCTCTGTGAAATCATGCCGATATTTCCCCGGCGCTCACGCTCCTCCACCAAGAATGCAAAGGCGAAGATTCCATCCACAAAATTGGCAAAGCCTGCACAGTTGGGCCCCATGACCGCAATACCGAGACGGTCCGCGGCCTCCACCAGTTCCTTCTGGCGTTCCCTGCCCTCTGGCCCCACCTCACTATAGCCGCTGGCAAACACCACGGCCCCGCCGCAGTTCTTACCTGCTGCCTCCTCCAATAAAGGAATGATTGTTTTCTGAGGCGTGCAAAGGATGACCAGGTCCACATCCCCCTCTATCTCAGAGAGGGAGTGGTAGGCTCTATGTCCGAATATGGTATCCCTTCCGGGATTCACCAGATAAAGTTTATCTAAATTCCTCGAAAACTTAAGATAGTTCCTGGTCGTGTCACCGCCGAAACCAGCCTTCTCACTGGCGCCTACAATCGCAATGGTTCCCGGTTTTAATAATTTTCTAAGATTCATGCCAAAACCCTTCCTCCCATAATCTATGCACTGCCTAATCAGCCAATCTTCCCCGCTTTCTCGTACCCCGCCTCAAAACACTGCACATTCTTCTCACTTGGTATGCCCTTATGGTCAAAATAGTCCTTTAAGGTATCGGAAAACTGCTGCTTATCCATCATCCGGGTAGCTGAAATCATAGCCCCCATCATGACCAGGTTGGCCCCTCTTGCGTTGTGCAGGTCAGCAGAAATCCCCATGGCGTCAACTCCTATGACCTCCACATGCTCCGGATACTTCCTGTCACTAAAAAGCGAACTGTTGATAATGACCTTTCCGCCTTCCGCCACCTGGTCAATATATGTATTGTATGCATCCTCATTCATACACACCAGCACATCCAGGGTATCCGGATAAGGGCTGCCTATTTCCTCGTCTGAGACAACCACGCGGCAGAGTGCGATACCGCCGCGCATCTCTGCGGAGTACTCACTGGTCCAGCTCACATTCTTCCCGTTTTCAGCAGCAATCTGAATTAAAACCTTTCCGGCTGTCAAAACGCCCTGACCGCCGATTCCCGCAAACATTATATCAGCCATTTGCCACACCCCCGTTATTTGTATGATCTACGTACACTTTTACCGGAAATACCTTTTCATTTTCCTCTTTCAGTTTCTTCATTGCGTCAACCGGAGTCATCTTCCAGTTGGTAGGACAGGGCGACAGGACCTCAATAATGGAAAATCCCTTGTTGTCCCTCTGGTTCTCAAAGCCCTTCTTAATCATCTTCTTTGTCTCATTAATGTGCTGGGGGTCATACAGGGCCCCGCGGGCAGCATATTCAATGGGATACTGGCTGATGATGTTAAGCATGTCGAATGGTTCGCCTGCAACGCGGTCGTCCCTTCCCTTCTTGCTGCTGGTAGTCTTATCCCCCACCAGAGTGGTGGCGAGGCACATCTGGCCTCCTGTCATGCCGAAGATTCCGTTATTCACCACAATCATGGTTATGGGAACATTCCTCTGGGCAGCGAAACACGTCTCTGAAAGCCCGATTACATAGGAACATCCGTCACCTGCATGTACATATACATTGGCTTCCGGGCGTACCTTCTTGATTCCCGTTGCAACAGCAGCACAACGTCCGTGAGGTCCTGCAATGCCGTCACAGTTCAAAGTGTCGATAGACCAGTAAGCGCAGGCGATATCCACTACCTGCACGGTTTTCTCCACGATTCCTAATTCCTCACAACATTCCGCAATCAGCCTCTGGATGATGCCATGTCCACAGCCGCCGCACCAGCCTACCTGCTGGTTAATCATTTCCGGTTTTGTTAACTTAACAGCCATATTAGTAAACCTCCAGTTCCTTTTCTTTTCCTTCGAGTACACGTTTGCAGTAATCCACGATTCCCTGTGTCTTCGGAACATACTTGGATGTCAGATAGGCATATACAGGCAGGGTAAATCTGGTGGCCAGACAGACATCCTGGCCCATCTGTGCGGACAGGCTCATCTCGACCGAAACAAGAGCCTTCACGCTGGCCGGTAAATTCTTAAATGCCTTTTCCGGATACGGCCACGCACTGATAAGACGTATAAGACCCAGTTTAAGGCCCTGTGACCTTGCACGGCGGACTGCCGACTTACATATCCTGGATGAGATGCCGTATGCCACCAGGACCAGGTCTGCATCGTCTACCATGAATTCCTCCCACCGCTGTTCATTGTCATGCATCTCCTTGAACTTGGTCTGGACCATATGGTCATAGTCCGCATAATTCATGGAACGGTCCAGATTGGTCACTTTAACCTTCGTCTCATCAAGCTTCTTATAACCCTTGATGGCCCAGTCAAACTTATCCTTGTCATGCTCCTTTGCCTCCGGCAGGACCACCTTCTCAATCATCTGACTTATGCCGCCATCGCTTAAGATGATGACAACCGTCCGGTACTTCTCCGCCAGGTCAAAGGCCAGATATGTAAGGTCTGCACACTCCTGCACCGATGCAGGTGTCAGTACAATCTGCCTGGAGTCACCGTGTCCGCCTCCGCGCACAGCCTCCCAGTAGGAATCCTGGCCCTCGGTAATCTCACCGTCGCCCACTCCGTATCTCATGACATCAACCAGAACGGCAGGCAGGTTATAGGATGCCAGATATGAAATGCCCTCCTGTTTTAAGTCATATCCTGGTCCTGAGGAACTGGTCATGACCCTTTCCCCACAGGCAGCCGCGCCCCACAGCATACTCATGCTGGCTATCTCACTTTCACCCTGAATAAAAACACCACCCCGGTCAGCCATGTTAGCGGACATATATTCCAGTATCTCACTCTGAGGTGTAATCGGATATCCTGCGTAGAAGCGGCAGCCGGCTCTCAGCGCCGCCTCTGCAATCGCTTCATTCCCCTTCATAAGCCTAAATTTTTCACCCATGTCTCTTCTTTCCTCCCCTGTTAATTTACAGTGCTAATGGTAAATACATAATCCGGACAAATCGTGTAGCAGCGCCCGCAGCCAATGCAGGCATCCTCGTTAATACGAATGATTTCATACCCCTTTTTGTTAATCTCCCCAAGTGGCTCAATCGCCTGAACAGGACAGGCACCCACGCAGAGACGACATCCTTTGCAGAGATTTACATCTGCCGTTGCTTTTGCTTTTGCCATTTCTACCTCCTATTATTTTGTTACATTTTTTATTATTTCGTTTCACTTTTTATTTTGTAATTTCATAATATCATCTTTATAATTATTTTTCAAGTACTATTTTAACTTTATTGCAAATAAATTTCATTTATTTTTTTGTGCTTGCAAATATATAAACTTTCTCCTATAATAGAGTATAAATACTGTAACGACCGTATCAAAATATGATACTTATCATTTTTAAGGAGGATTTACAATGGCAGACGGAGCAGTTAAGATAGAAACCATACAGGCCGTAGACAGGGCCTTTCAGATTCTTGAAACAATAGGGCGTGCGAGCAGCATGAGCCTTGCAGAACTGAATAAGGAAATAAAGGTGAACAAGGCATCCCTTTCACGCCTTGTATATACCCTTGTGCAGAATGGCTATCTTGCAAAGAATGAGAAGAATGGGGATTACTCCCTGACCCTCAAGACATATGAGGTGGGATTAAACGCTGTCCAGAATCTGGACAAGCTGTCCCTGATTAAATCCACACTGGTGGACTTAAATAGCAGAAGCGGCCGTATTGCCCAGTTTTCCGTGGAGGATAACAACCAGCTTTTATGCCTGCAGAGCATCGGAAAGGAGGCCATGTCCTTTTCCGTATATACCAGTGTGGGGCACCGTTCCCCCTTATACAGCACCAGTGCGGGCAAGGCCCTCCTGTCCACCTATTCCAACGGTGAAATCATTGAAAAGTGGGAAAAGATGAATATCCAGCCTCTTACGGAAAATACACTGACGGACCTGCAGATGTTCCTCCAGGATATCGGTCTGACCCGCCAGCGTGGATATGCCCTGGATAAGGAGGAAAACGAGTACCATGTGTTCTGTGTAGGTACAGTCATCATGGATTTCTCCAACAGGCCCATCGGTTCAATCAGCGTCAGCGGCTCAAGCCTTACATCCCAGGAGGAGGAGGAAATCAGCAGCATGGTGCTCTCTTCCGGCCGCAAGTTATCCAATCTTCTGGGTTATGCCGTGCGATAAGTTAAAAAGGACAGGAGTGAAAGAAAAACAATGTCTTCCCTTCACTCTTGTCCTTAGAGTAGCCGCAGCTCAAATCTATGATAATGCTGCAAAGGCTTATTCATAATTTTCTTCTACCTAAATTGCCGATACCTAATACTGACAAATTGATATATGTGAATAATGATATTTCTAAACTCCTTTACTCTGATTGCCAGTTTTCTCCCAGTTCCTCTTTGACATGGCAGAACAGATACTCCACAATCTTCCCACATTTTTTTCCAAAATTCCTCCCTTCTTTTTTAAATATCCATACTCCAAACGTTCCGGCAGCATAGGGACCCCAGAAGAAATTATCTTCAAGGGGTCCTTTACAAAAACCTGTGACCTATGAGTCGGTTCGATTGATTCTGTTGTGTAGCAGTTAAGATATATCAGCCCAGATAGTATTTCCTTGTTTTCGGAGATTAACCTGGTTCTTAGTCATTATTGGTAAAAACATTTTCATAAATTGTGAAAAATGAATAATATTTTAAAAAAGTGAAACATATTATTGACTTTTTGAGCAGTAAATTGTATTATATTAAATATAAATCAAAAAATGAAATATTATATTAAAAGTATTAATACTTTATTGGCCATATACCGTATGCCAGCTGAGAACAGATAGGGCTATTGGCCTTTAATGCTTTAAGGTGGCGTGGATTTATAATTGGTAGTTGGCAATCAGGAGCCGATGCGGAATCAGCTTGTGAAATAATTCGGAAGGAGGTAAAATACGCAGATTGTTATCGACAACAAAATGCCTTAAGAGCCGCAAAAGATATGTAAAGGAAAAACGAAAACATCTTAGAGGGGAGAATTATGGAATCTATTTTTAAGCCAGACGGACTACATGAGAACTACTTTCAACAAATTTCGCAGTACCCACATGGGTCGTATCACGAAGCGCCCTTGAGTAATTATATTGTCAGGTTTGCACAGGAACATAATTTAAGATATAAGCAATACCCGATTGGCAATGTGATTATTTACAAGAATGCCAGTGAGGGATATGAACAGCATCCGCCAGTCATGCTACAAGCCCATATGGATATGGTTTGTGAAAAAGTGCCTGGGAGCAGCCATTGTTTTGAAACAGACCCGTTGGACCTGTATGTAGAAGATGGAAAAATACGGGCACGGGGTACCTCTCTGGGTGCGGATGATGGCGTTGGTGTTGCATATATGTTGGCAATTTTGGCTGATGACTCCATAGCGCATCCTCCGCTTGAGTGCGTGTTTACCGTACAGGAAGAGGTTGGCTGTATCGGCGCATCAGTGTTGGATAAGCAGGACATCTCTGCAAGGAGAATGGTGGGTTTAGACGATGTGAGTGGATGCACTACATATATTTCTGCCGGAGGCACGCAGACTCTTGAGATTTGCCATACAAGCCCCAAAGCAGAAACACATTGGCCCTGTTATTCATTAAAGGTTTTCGGTTTACAGGGCGGACATTCTGGGACCGAAATTCATTTGGAGCGCGGAAATGCCATTAAACTGGCTGCCCGCATTTTATTTCAGATGCAGAAAGCCGGGGGGATTCAGCTAGCGGAAATGAGCTGTCCCGGAAAGGTGAATGTTATTCCCAATCATTGTGATGTGATTTTTGCGTCGGATATGGATGCCGCCAGTATAAGTGCGATAACGGAATCGACCATCAAATCAATCCAGCAGGAACTGAAATGGAGCGATCCGTCCGTTCAAGCGTGTGTAGAATGTTGCCAAGAGCATTACCAGGTGTTTTCGCTTGAAGACAGCCGCAGGACGCTGGATTTCTTGTTTATGTTACCGGACGGGTTTAGACATCAAAGCCTCAAGGTTACAGGGTTAACGGTTGCTTCCAGTAACCTTGGTATCATTGATACAAATGAAGACACGATTTCTGCTGTATTTTTTGTACGAGGTGCGTTGGATATCCATATTGATGTGATTATGGATGAAATCTTGACCATGGCAGATTATTTTGATTGGCAGAGCCATATCGGGGCCAGGGCCCCTGGATGGGATTATCAGGATTATTCTCCCTTGAGAGACGCCTTGGGAGAGGCATATCACGCAGTGACGGGGAAGGAGATTGGCCTTCTGGCTAACCACGGAGGCCTGGAGTGCGGCTTTATGAGCCATATGGATGAGAACATGGATATTGTGACCATCGGACCGCGGATTGAAAAATACCATTCCAGCGACGAAATGCTTTACCGGGATTCGTTTGATGAGATTTATAAGGTGCTCCTGAAGCTGCTGGCGGAGCTGTAATGCCATTTCATCAGGCATGACACCCACACGTCCGTTATATCCAAATTCACACTGCTGCAATTAATTATTAGGAGGATTACAACGTGAATACATTATCAATAGCCAATTCTGCCATCTTATGGCCTTTATGCGGAATCACACTTGTTGTAGTATTGGCACAGGCCATGCTTTTCATGCGTTTGGCCAAGAAAACAGCTAAACAAATCAGTCTTGCTCCCGAGGTAACTAACAGGGCCATGAGAATTGGCCTGGTTTCTGCAATTGGACCGGCACTCGGCGTGTTCATTGTCATGGTAGGCCTTATGACTTCGATTGGCGGGCCGTTGAGCTGGCTGCGGCTCTCTATCATTGGTTCTGCGGCAACCGAGCTCTCAAACGCTACGTTTGGCGCAACAGCCGCAGGCGTGGAATTGGGCGGAGAGGGTTATACGCCTGCCATCATGGCCGTTTCCTGGTTTGGCATGACTCTCTATGGTGCAACGACTTTGGTTTTGATTGGATGTGCCACCCCTGCCCTGGAAAAGATGAAGGATACAGTAAGCCGCGGAGACCCGAAAAGGCTCGCTGTTTTCAGCACGGCCTGTGGCTGTGGCATTTTTGGTTACCTGAACCAGAATGAAATTCTTAAAGGTGTAAACAGCTCGATTGCGGGCATTGCGGGCGCGGTAAGTATGATTGTGATTTCTAAAATTCTTGCCCCAAAGGTACCAAGAATCATGGAATACGCTCTGGGTATTGCGATGCTTGTCGGAATGCTCTGCGGTTTAATCTATGACACTGTGGTAGCTTGATTGCCACAAAAAATACTCACCAACATATAAGGAGTGTACCTAAATGGATCATAATATTTTATCGCAGTGGAAAAAATCGTGCATCAAAATCGGCACGCCCACTACTATTTTAACCGCTATTACAGCGTTCATTCCCATTATCTGGCTCTGCGAAACATATGACTGCTGGCCTGGCGTGGCCTTGGTGCTGAAGGCATACGGCTTAATTATGCTGGCATTTGGCGCATTCTGTATTGTGGAACCTGTATCCTACTATGCGGCCTTAGGGATTTCAGGGACCTATCTGGGATTTACTGTGGGAAACATCGCCAATATGCGTCTGCCTTGTGCGAACCTGGCTTTAGAGGCAACAGAGAGTGAGCCCGGTTCCATACAGGGAGAGATTGTTTCAACAATCAGCATCTGTGGTTCCATCATCACCAACCTGCTTTTTACCACATTGGCTGCGTTTACCGGTGCTACAGTTGTGGCAATTCTGCCAGAGTTCATTGTCAGTGCGTTGACCAAATACGCTGGAACTGCGATTTTCGGTGCGACGTTTGCATCCTATATCATGAAGCAGCCTAAAACTGCGGTGTTTGCATTGTTCGTTCCTCTGGTATTGTCACTCACAATTGAGCCTCCGGTTTGGCTTTTGATTATCATTGCGGTATTTGGAAGCTTGATTCTCTCACTCGTCAGTTATCAAAAAGCTGCTAATAAGGCAGATTAGGGGATTTGGAATACCACTGCCGGCATTTTAAAACAGGTCAAGTCCAGTCTGGAATTATCCAGCCTGGACTTGACCTATCTGTTTGTAACAACAATTATCCAAATATATTCTCATACATCATACCTTTCTGCTAATCATATTATAAACTATTTTACAGATATAAACAATCTTTTTCTAATAACGCCATATGCCATTTAACTTAAAAATGTCAATGCAGTAAATCTTTTCTATTCATCATAATCACTTCCGGTGATAAACTCTATTTTGCTAAAGTATCGTCAAAGACCGAAAGATCACTTGAAAAAAAACTCTCTTTTTGTAAAATAAAGATAGACACAGCTTACAGCCCTGCGTAACGGTTTTGTGATTTTCTAAGGAGGACTATATATGGAAGACGCATATGTACTTCAGCTAAGGAACAGGAACTTTTCTGATTTCTATCTGTGTTACTGCGGATATGCCAAATGTGAGCCGCTGCATAATTTCGGACCGGCGGTCCGGCCCAATTATCTCATACATCTCATCCTCGAAGGTAAGGGAAAATATATCGAGGATAATAACCGCTATGAATTAGAGGCCGGACAAGGGTTCCTTATAGAGCCGGAAGTACAGACTTTTTATGAGGCGGACAAGGAAAATCCATGGACCTACTTGTGGATTGGTTTTGCCGGCACACGTGCAAAGGAATATCTGGAAGAGATTGGATTGGGAAATGGACGGAAGACGTTTTGCTGTTCTCATCTACCGGAACTGAAACTCATGCTGGTTAATATCCTGAAGAGGAATACATATTCCTTAGAAAATGAATTTCTTCGCCAGAGTTTTCTGTATTCCTTTTTTGCAGTCCTTGCCAGGGATATTGAAATCCGCAATGCGCCTGAAAATGCTACAGAAAACGTGTATATACGGAGAGCCGTGGAGTATATCCAGAATAACTACCCCAATGGAATCCATGTCTCGGATATAGCCGCATACGTGGGCGTAAGCCGCGGATATCTGCATACGCTGTTCACAAAAAATATAGAACTGTCCCCTCAGGAATATCTAATCAATTACCGTATTACAAGGGCAAAGGAGCTATTGTCCGTTACGGAACTACCAATAGAAGGAATCGCACAGTCCTGCGGTTATATGGACACGCTTGCGTTCTCCAAGTTATTCAAGAATAAAACCGGAATTACACCATCCCAGTACAGGAAGGAAAACTGGGACAGCCGGAAAAATGAACTCGCCACCAAAAAAGAAACACTGGACGCCCTTTAACAACAAGGGGCGTTTTTTAATAGCGTACATTTTGACTGTTTTTAGGTACACCTGCACCTGTTGAAAACCAAAATCCGACTTATAATAAAATCATAAAGAGGCTGCGCATCTTCTTAAACACACAGAAATGATTATGGAGGAAATGTCATGGGTGATGATAAACAAACTATTAATGTTCAGTATAAACATGTTTCCACTAAAGAAAAATACTGTTTTGGGATTGGCGCAATCGGAAAAGACGCAATTGTAAATCTTGTAGGTTCATTTTTGATGTTATATCTGACAGATACATTATATCTTGCCCCAGCCTTTGTCGGTATCTTATTCCTGGTGGCAAGAATCTGGGATGCAGTCAACGACCCTTTCATGGGAATGATTGTTGACAACACGAGGACCCGGCACGGGAAATTCCGTATCTGGCTTATTGTCGGCACACTTCTTAATTCAGTGGTATTTGTTTTACTATTTACAAGCTGCGGACTGGAGGGGACCGCCCTCTATGCGTATGTATCCATAATGTACATATTGTATGGCATGACTTACACAATCATGGATGTTCCCTATTGGTCATGGCTTCCTAATCTGACCAACGACCCCCATGAGCGGGAAAAAATTTCCGTAGTCCCGAGATTTTTTGCCAGCCTTGCAGGGTTCTGCGTCGCAACATTCGGCCTGTATATCATTAACGCGTTCAACAGGATGGCGGGAAATGAAAATCTTCTGGCAGAGCAGGGTTACACGTATTTTGCAATCGCAATTGCAGTGATATTCATTGTAACAATTGGGATTACCGTCGCCAACGTAAAGGAGGAGTCCACATTAAAATCAGATACAAAAAAAACAAGCATCCGTCAGGCACTGAATGTAATCACAAAAAATGACCAGCTTCTGGCCTTCATCGGACTTCTTCTTACCTTCAATCTATGCACTCAGATTGCAAAGGGGTTTGCAGTGTATTATTTTAAAAACGTATGTGGGGATGAGTATCTTTATTCTATTTTCGGGTCTGCAATCGTTGCTGAAATGCTCGGGCTTGTTATTTTCCCAAAGATTGCATCCAGAATCAGCAGGGAGAAAGTATATGCACTTGCTTGCGGATTCGTAATTTCAGGACTTACTGCCCTTGGGGCTATAGGCTATATAGCCCCGCAAAGCAGGACACTCATCGTTGTGTGCTGTGGACTGATGTTCCTAGGCTCGGGGTTGTCCATTGGAGTGACCACCTGCTGTATGGCGGATGTCATTGACTATGGCGAGGTAAAATTCGGGGTCAGGAATGAAAGTATTACCTGTTCCGCACAAACCTTTCTTATGAAAGCGGCCATGGCAGCTGCTGGCGGGCTTACTGGCGTAGGACTGCAGATTGTTGGCTATAATGCAAAACTGGATGTACAGAGCGCGGCAACTGTCAATGGAATCCGTGTGCTCATGATTATAATTCCGATTGCACTGGCAGTGGTCAGCTTCCTGATTTATAAGAGGTTCTATAATCTGAAGGGTGTACATATGGAAGAAGTGACATGCCGGGTTAATGAAATGCATATGGCAAAAAGAGAAATCGGGATGGATCTCTAAAACAGGAAGCACATATCAATAGGAGAGATTTTATGAATATAGTTGTAAATAAGGCGGCAGATACATTTCACTTATATAATGATGATATCAGTTATATCATGACAGTGCTCCCTAACGGACAACTGGGGCAGGTTTACTTCGGAAAGAAGATACGGGAAAGGGAAGATTATTCCCATTTAGTGGAAACAGCAACGCGCCCTATGTCATCTTGTGTCTTTGATGTGGACAAAAGGTTCTCCATGGAGCACTTGAGGCAGGAATATGCTGTTTTCGGAACCAGTGATTACAGGACGCCTGCAACGGAAGTCGTGCAGAAGAATGGGAGCAGGATTTCGGAATTCTGCTTCCGGGACTACCGTATAGAATCCGGAAAGCCCATTCTGGAAGGGCTGCCTGCCACGTATACGGAAAATGCCGGCGAGGCGTCCACGCTCATAACCGGACTTGAGGACCCTGTTACGGGGCTCCGCCTGGAACTCCTCTATACCATCTTTGCAAAAGGAGGGAGCATTGCCAGAAGTGCGCGGTTTTCCAATCATGGAAGAGAGACGCTGCATCTTACCTCGGCTATGAGCCTGTGCATGGATCTGCCTGACTGCTGCTATGACTGGATGCAGTTCTCTGGCGCATGGGCCAGGGAGAGGTACCCAAAAACAAGGCAGCTGGAACAGGGAATCCTGTCCGTAGGCAGCATGCGCGGGAATTCCTCCCACAACCATAATCCCTTTGTTATTCTGAAACGACCTGATACAGACGAATTCCAGGGAGAGGCAATTGGCTTCAGCCTTATCTACAGTGGGAATTTCCTCGCACAGGCAGAAGTGGATACCTATGACACCACGAGAGTGCTTATGGGAATCCACCCGTCATGCTTTGACTGGAAGCTTGAGGCGGGTGAGAGTTTCCAGACTCCGGAGGCCGTGATGGTATATACGGATCAAGGCCTCAACCATCTGAGCCAGACCTTCCACAGGCTGTATCAAAAACGGTTGGCAAGAGGGTACTGGAGGGACAGGGAACGTCCGATTCTTATCAATAACTGGGAAGCGACCTATTTCGATTTTACAGAGGAGAAACTGCTGGAAATTGCGAGAACAGCAAAAGAAACCGGAGTTGAACTGTTCGTCCTGGATGATGGCTGGTTCGGTGAAAGGAGCAATGAACACGCCGGTCTGGGGGATTGGTTTGCCAACACCAAGAGACTTCCCCAGGGAATTACAGGTCTTTCCAAAAAAATAGAGGAAATCGGAATGAAATTCGGACTCTGGTTTGAGCCAGAAATGGTCAACAAAGACTCAGACCTCTACCGTCAGCATCCGGACTGGATTATCGCTGCGCCAGAGCGCAGGCAGTCACATGGCCGGTTCCAATATGTGCTTGATTTTTCAAGAAAAGAAGTGGTGGATTATATTTATTCCATGATGGAAACGTTATTATCGGATGCAGACATATCCTATATCAAATGGGACATGAACCGCAGCATCACGGAATGTTTTTCCAACACTCTTCCGGCTGACAGACAAGGCGAAGTATATCACAGGTATATTCTTGGGGTATATGAATTATATGAAAGGCTGATAGGAAGGTTTCCGCAGATACTTTTTGAATCCTGCGCCAGCGGAGGCGGGAGGTTTGACCCCGGGATGCTCTATTACGCGCCCCAGGGGTGGACAAGTGATGATACGGATGCCATGGAACGGCTAAAAATCCAATATGGAACCAGCTACTGCTATCCTGTCAGTAGTATGGGAAGTCATGTGTCTGTAGCGCCAAATCAGCAGGTGAACCGGGACACGCCGCTTAGCACAAGGGCGAATGTAGCGTATTTTGGGACATTTGGATATGAGCTGGATCTTAATGCGCTGTCCAGTGAAGAGCTGGAAGCTGTCCGGGAAGAAATCATATTTATGAAGCAGTACCGGCATTTACTTCAGTTCGGGACTTTCTACAGGCTGGAAAGCCCCTTCAGCCATAACACTGCGGCCTGGATGGTGGTGGACAGTGACAAAAAGGAAGCAATCGTGGGCTGGTACAGGGTATTGAACGGCATCAATCTCCCATTTACAAGGCTGAAGCTTAAGGGGCTGGATCCCGGAACAAAATACGCCGTCAGTGGAAGCGGAAAATCCTGTTATGGGGATGAACTGATGTATGCGGGGCTGATTACAACGGACATTTCCTCAGGGCAGGCGCAGGGTGACGAAAAAATGAGCCGTGACTTTGAATCCAGGCTTTATATCCTTAAGGCGGAGAAAAGGGGGATTGAGTGATGGACACATCCCGGAAGTATTTCATAAAGCGGTGCCTGATGATGCTTACAGGGATTCTTTTTATCAGCATCTGCGTCGGATGTTACCGGCTCAGCGCATTCGGGGTGGACGCATTTACCTGTATGAATCTGGGAATCAGCGGTTTCTTAGGAATGAGCTTCGGCACATGGCAGCTTATCATGAATGGGTGCATACTGATTGTAGTCTTTTTAACGGTCAGGAAATGCATCGGCGCAGGGACAATCGTTAATATGGTTTTCGTGGGATATGGCGCTGATTTTATATGCTGGCTTGCACAGGAGACGCTGCGGATACACATGTCCCTGCCTATGAGAATAGGAGCCCTGGCCATCGGATGCCTGTTTGCAGGCTTAGGCGTGGCGTTCTATATGGCGGCCGAGATGGGGATTGCGCCTTATGACAGTGTTGCGCTCATCATAGAAAAAGGCACAAAAGGAAAAATCCCCTTTCAGTATGCACGTGTCATCACAGACGTGACAATCGTTGTGATTGGAGTGGAATTCTGTCTGGCGGCAGGTAATAACGTCTGGCTCATTATAGGAATCGGAACCGTGTGCAATGCTTTTTTTAACGGACCATTGATACAGTATTTTCGGATTCATGTAAGCGAACCACTATTGACAGGAGGAAGGAAAGGTAATGTTAAATAAAACTCACAATAAAATCCATGAAATAAAATCGCCAATAAATGGTAAGGCTATTCTGATTGAAGAAACAGGGGACTCTGTTTTTGCGGATAAGATATTGGGAGAAGGAGTGGCCGTCATGCCCGATGACGGCTAACCAGAGTGTATGAAAATTTTTCTGTAAATAGGTATTAGCCAAAGGTCTTCTATGATAAAATAAAAAATCATAGGAGGCCTTTTATTATGGCAAGAGAAAAGAAACCGGTACACCAGGTACAAATGACAGA
>NZ_SPHO01000007.1:276536-290817 GCF_005845215.1 Clostridium sp. 1001271st1 H5 | reverse complement strand
TACGGAGCTGACTAATACTAATCGGTCGAGGGCTTATCCAAAAAGGTTAAGGGAAGAGTGGTTTGTGGAACAATCGGAATTCAATATGTGGTTTTGAGGGTACGTATTATTTTTATAAATGTATATGTACTAAATGCGCGAGTGGCTCAGGGGTGGAGCACCACCTTGCCAAGGTGGGGGCCGCGGGTTCGAATCCCGTCTCGCGCTTTTATTTTTAGGAAGTCCTGTTATATCAGGACTTCCTATTTTTGTTTGCCCATGCTGGGCAAACTTTAACGGACGGAGGTCCCGGATATGCGGGGCGGAATCTGAAGGGAGGTCCTTCAGGTTGTATGTAAATGTGATGCCGGAATCGGGTCAAAATGAATGGTACCTAGCGCAGAATGAAAAATAATTTGAAAATAAAGTTTCACAAAATGGGGATGCCAGGATTGTACATTCTGTATATTGACAAAATGTTTTCAAAATAGTAAGATTCGATATATAAAAAGAAAATATATTTTCAATTTATGAAAGAAAATTATAAAGGAGATAAAATGAAGAAACCATTAATTGCTATTACAATGGGAGACGCAGCGGGAATTGGGCCGGAAATTACCTGTAAAGCCTTATCAAGAAAAGATGTTTATGATACATGCAGACCCATTGTCCTTGGAGATATAAGAATTATTGAAGATATTATTGCGCGGTGCAGTCTGGATTTAAAAGCACGTAAGATTTCGCATACAGAAGAAGGAGGGCGTGAATACGGATATGTTGATGTAGTGGACTATAACGATATTGATATGTCCCAATGGAAATTCGGAGAATTGAGTAAAAGTTGCGGAGAAGCAGCGGTGCATTACACAAAAGAGGCCTGCCGAATGTGTATGGAGGGAGAAATAGACGCCATGGTTTCAGCACCTTTGAATAAGGCTGCTATGCGTATGGCCGGATACAACTATGAGGGACAGACTCAGATTGTGGGGGAAATGACCCATTCTGAAAATTATGGAATGCTGCTTTTATTAGGGAATATACGTGTGCTGATGTATAGCAATCACTGTTCCCTGGAAGAAGCATGCCATAAGGTTGATAAGGAGACAGTCCGCTCAAAGATTACCTTGATTCATGAAGGTCTGAAAAAAATTACTTCAATGGAGCATCCGGTAATTGCAGTCTCTGCCTTGAATCCCCATTGCGGAGAGAATGGTATGTTTGGCAGAGAAGAGCTGGATGAAATTATTCCAGGAATAGAACTGGCGAAAGAAGATGGGATACAGGTAGTGGGACCAGTTCCGTCAGATACTGTTTTCGTGGACGCAAAGGAGGGGAAATTTGATGCAGTAATCGCTATGTACCACGACCAGGCCAATATGGCTATGAAATTGCTGGGGTTTGGAAATGTAGTCACTTTATTGGTAGGGGTACCTATCATTCGTACTTCTACTGGTCATGGAACTGCATTTAATATAGCCGGGCAGAATATTGCGAATGAAGAGAATCTTTATAGAGCAGTGCTGGAGGCAGCAGAGCTGGCAGCACAACATATTTCATAATGGAGGATAAAATGGGACATTTAGAAGAGTGTAAGAGGGAAGTTGTAAAATATTCACATTTGCTTTATGAGCGGGGATTAGTTACGGCTGCAGGCGGAAATGTGAGCATGAGATGTGGAGATACAGTGATAGTAACTGCAAGCGGAGTATCCCTGCGGGATACCCGGGAAGATAACCTTATCCTGTGTGACCGGAATGGCAAACTGATAGTTTGTCCGGACGGTTTAAAACCATCGAAGGAAACAATATTTCACTTAAAGATATACCAGATTCGTCAGGACGTGGACAGCGTGATACATGTTCATCCTGCATACTCTGTGGGGTACTCGATTAATGACAGAAAAATCCCAGTATTGACTGCATCCGCTAAGATGAAAGTGATTGATGTACCGGTTGTGGACTACGCCAATCCCGGGACAGAAGAACTTGCCTCCTATGTGGAACAGATTGTGAAGGAGGCTCCGGAAGATATTCATGCTATGGTTTTGAAAGCACACGGCATAATTGCATATGAAAAAGGAATGTCACAATGCTTTGACACAGCAGAGCTGGTAGAAGATACAGCACATATTGCTTATGTGGCAGAGATGTTATCAAAAAAAATTAAAAGAGGAGGGAAAACAGTTAAGGGGTAGTAAACAGGTTGCAGCAAAAAACAGTTTGTAATTAAAAGGGGGATTTTTATGAAGCAGACAAAAGTATTAGCATTGATTATGAGCGGGGCAATGGTTATGGGACTTAGCGGGTGCCAGGGTTCTGGCAAAGCGGAATCCACACCTGAGAAGGCGGAAACAACACAGACAGAGAAAGCAGTAGATGACAAAACAAGTGCTCCATCCCAGGATGCCATTGTGATTAAGATTGCCTGTGGTTTGGCAGAAGGAACCCCTATGGTAGTTGGTTCCCAGGTATTTGAGGAGACTTTGGAGAGGCTTACCAATGGAAGATATGATGTACAGGTGTATGCCAATGCAGAGTTGGGAGATGATACGGTAGTGACGGAAGCAGTTTCCTTGGGTACGCTTGAAATGTGCTGTACAACTCCCAGCGTATTTACCGGAGTGTGTCCGGATGTAGGGGTTTTTGATATGCCTTTCCTGTTTACAAACACAGAAGGGGCAGATGAGGTTTTTGACGGGGAAATCGGGACAGCAATTGGACAGACAGTAGAGAAAAATGGAGGCGTCCATATTTTGGGTTATTTTGAAAATGGATTCCGCAATATTACCAATAGTGTGCGGGAGGTTCATACCCCGGAAGATTTAAAGGGCTTGAAGATTCGTACCCCGGAAAGTGAAGTGTTTTTAAAAACCTTTGAACTTTTGGGAACCAATCCTACGCCTATGGCATTTTCCGAAGTGTTCACAGCTCTTCAGCAAAAGACAATTGATGGACAGGAAAATCCATTAAATACTATTTATCTGAATAATCTGTATGAAGTGCAGGATTATGTAACAAGAACCGGGCATATCTATAGTCCACATATGTTTTGTATGAACAAATCATTTTATGACGGGCTCTCAGATGAGGATAAAGCTGCTGTTGATGAAGCTGCAAAGGCAGCAGTAGATGCAAACAGAAAGCTGTCAAGGGAACTGGATGAGGGGTATGTCAAGAGTCTTGAGGAGGCTGGTATGACAGTCACCACTCTGACTCCTGAGGAAAAAGCTGTCTGGGTGGAGGCAGTATCTCCGATTTATGAGGAGTATTCAGGCAAATATGGAGATTTAATCACACAGATACAGGATATAATGGCTGCCTACAATTAAGGTCGTATCCATGGAAGAGGTATAGGGTTATGGGAGTCTTAAAAAAGATATATCAGATAATGCTGAAAACAATAGAACTTCTTGCTATCATTACCCTGTTTGGCATGGTCTGCATTGTATTTTGGAGTGTTTTAAGCCGGTTTATATTTAACAGTTCCATTGCCTGGGCAGAAGAAATATCCAGATTCCTGATGATTTGGCTGACACTGGTTGGCTCTGTGGCAGCTTATGAAGAGAATAAACATGTGGGATTTGATTCATTGGTTAATGCCCTTCCCAGAATTCCCAGGTTTATTATTACATTAGCAGGATACATCCTCGCCTTTGGGATTCTAATTATTTTAGTCAGAGGGGGATTTGCTCTGGCAAAGAACCAGTGGGGGTGGGTCTCACCGGCTACACATACCAGTTATGGATTTGTATATGCTATTGCACCGGTTTCTTTTGCAATCATGGCGGCTCAGGCAGCGCTTAAGTTTGTTGCTACCATTTTGGCATTCGTAAAAGATGAATTTTAAAGGGTGGTGAATATGCTAACAATATTTTTGATAAGTCTATTTGGATTTATTGCTATCAACGTTCCAATAGGTTTTGCCCTTCTGATAACAGCTACCATTATGATGTATATGAGTGGTATCACGGAACCATCCGTTATTGTGCAGAATATGATTCGGGGTGTCAACAGTTTTACCATCATGGCTGTTCCCTTCTTTATGCTCGCCGGAGAAATTATGAATGAGGGGGGCATATCTAAACGGATTGTGCGTTTTGCCAGTTCGTTATTGGGACATATTAAAGGAAGCCTGGGGTATGTAAGCATATTGACCGGTATGCTCTTTGCAGGTGTTTCAGGTTCAGCTCTGGCTGATACAGCCGCAGTGGGCTCTGTACTCTATCCCCTGATGAAAAGTGAGGGTTATAATGAGGAGAGAAGTGTAGACCTGATATGCGCGGCAGGTACCATTGGCCCTATTATTCCGCCCAGCATTCCATTCATATTATATGGGGTAATGGGACAGGTTTCCATCATCAAATTATTTGAAGCAGGGTTTATTCCGGGGATTCTAATAGGCGGAGGACTTGGACTGGTTTGGTGGTTTTATACAAGAGGAAAGGATGTCTATAATACAGACCGTGTATTCCGGTGGCTGGAAGTGAAAGATGCCACAAAGGATGCGATTTGGGCGCTTCTTCTTCCCATCATTATCATGGGAGGAATATTGACAGGGGTTGCAACCCCTACAGAGTCAGCGGTGGTTGCATGCGTATATGCAATTCTGGTGTCGTTGGTTATATACAGAGAATTAAAGTTCTGTGCTTTTCCTAGGATTCTGCTTGCTGCTGCAAAAAGTACTGCAACTGTATTTCTGGTTATTGGTTCTGCTACTTCAGTAGCTTACTTTATTTCCACAGCCAGGATTCCTGGTATGATTGCCAGCGGATTACTTAGTATTACTGATAATGTGTATGTTATTATTCTTCTGATTAATATTATACTGCTGGTAATTGGATGTGTAATGGATTTGACGCCCGCGTTATTGATTATGACACCAATTTTATTGCCTATCATACAGAGTTTTCATTTGGACCCGGTCTGGTTTGGCGTGGTTATAACAGTCAATCTTTGTATTGGTCTGCTGACACCGCCAGTGGGAACCGTACTCTATGTAGGATGTGGTATATCTAAAAAGTCTATCACACAGCTGTCTAAACCTATGGTACCATATATTCTGGCAATGTTAGCTGTACTGTTACTGATATCGTATTGTCCGGCGCTGGTGATGCTAATTCCAAATCTGTTGGCATAACAGAAGAAAGAAAAAATTATGGTTCTGGTATATCACTATGAGTTGATAGAGGTATATGCACCATGGTATACCAGAACCTTTCCGAATGAAAAGGAGCCATGGGAATCCTCCGGCTTCTGAATCGCGGCCATTTGTTCATATGGGCATAAAAAGACGCCCCTTGTGGGGGGAGTTCCTGCTTGATTGGCAATAAAGATTATGGTAGAATAAAGCGGTAAAAGGGTGCCTATAAAGGGAGTGGAAGCGGACTATGGATCGGAACAAGAGGATTTGTGAGATAGAGAAGTTTGTGGTAAAAAATAAGATTGTTACAGTTTCTGAGATAGCAGAGCATCTGAATATTTCTGAATCTACGGTTCGGAGGGATATTGAGGTAATGGTGTCCAAGGAGCTGGTTACACAGCGCCATGGAAGCATAACAAGCAGCAATTTTAAGGGTCAGGGATTTGAATTTTTTGACCAGAGAAAAGAGGAAAATCTGGAGGAAAAGCAGGCAATAGGCAGATGCGTGGCAGACATCCTCCAGGATAATGATGTGGTTTTTCTGGAAGGCGGCACAACACAGCTGGAGATAGCTAAAAGTATCCGGAATAAAAATATCACAGTGATTACAGCAGCCCTGAATATAGCAATGGTATTAGCAGAGAGTACCTCTGTAACAACCATTGTTCTTGGCGGCTGTATCTGGGCCGGAACTTACTTTCTTGTGGGCGATATGGTAGATATGAATATGAAGAATATGCATTTTAATTATTATATTTCCTCTCCCGGAGCTATTATGCCAGACGGCCGGTTGATTTATCATAATATCCAGCTTTCAAATATGCGGATTCAGGGTATGTCATTGGCAGATAATGTTGTCATTGCCGTGGACAGCTCTAAGTTTGGAACAAGCGGATTCTTCTCGAATGGATATTTAAAGGATGTGGACATGTTAATCAGCGATAAGGTTCCTGAGGCTTATCAGAAATTAATGTCAGACAAGGGTAGGATTATTATCGCTGAGTAACTCTGAAGAGGTAAGGGTTTATGACGCGATTGATGATTCTGGCGGACGATTTAACAGGGGCTGTTGATACAGGCGCATTTCCTGTGGCCTGCGGCAGGGAAGTTGTGGTCTATACAGACCCGGCTGCCTATGACGGGGGAATGCAAAGGGAATTGGTGTGCATAAACATGGCCACCAGAGGCTGCTCTGAAAAACAGGCATTTACTGTACATAAAGAGTTTGCAGAAAAGAATAAATTATATGAGGGAATCCTGATTAAAAAACTTGATATGGGATTTCGCGGCAATCCGGCGGTGGAGATAAGTGCTCTAATGCAGTATCTGAATCGGACTGTTTGTTTTGTTGTAGCGGCTTTGCCGCAGTTTAAGACATTCACTTTGTATGGAAACCAGTATGTGAAAGGAAGAATTCTGGAAGAATCTCTCTATGCAGATGACCCAATCCATCGTGTGGAAGAGTCATATGTTCCTGACATACTGAGAAAGAATGTGGATGTTAAGGTGGGTCATTTGGATATTGATACAGTTAAGAGCTGTCATCTGCTGGAATCTGTAGAAGATATGGTGAGTAATCATACCCGGATTATTGTCTTTGATGCAGTGTCGGATGAGGATTGTTACTGTATATTTAAACATTTGAGTAAACGGTATCCGCTTGCCTTGTGGGCAGGGACATTAGGGCTTCTTTCGGGGGTTACCAGAGCTTTGTATGGAGAAGCTCTGGAACATGAGTGTAGTTCGCGCCAGATTCGATGTGCATGTTTTAGCGGAACTACATACGATGTTACCAAGAAACAAATCGCATACTCACAACAGCATGGACTGGAAGTGGTATATTTAAATATAGCGGTTTGTCTGAAGGATGAGGATGTGGATTCGGAAGTAAGCCGGGTTGTCCGTCAATGTAAACTTATAAATCAGCGGGGAGATTTTATCGTAGTTCCGGAGGTGTCGGATTCTTTACAGAAAGCGGGCCTGTCAGAACGTATCTTGTATTTACTGGCTCTTTGTGCTGAGAAGGTCTTAGAGAATGTAACGATGGACCGCATTGTTATTATAGGTGGAGAGACTGCCAATGCTATATTTCATAAATGCAATGTCTCCCAAATGCTGGTAAAAGAAAAACCGGAGACAGGAATCGCCTCAGGGATATTTCTGGATGGTATATATGCCGGATGTGAGTTTGCGGCCAAAGGTGGTTCTGTAGGTACAATAGCTGCTATACAGAAGATGCTTTGTAAATGAAAGGACGGAAAAGTGCTTGAATATAAAGTGAGAATAGTGGTCTTAGATGGTTATATCTTAAATCCTGGTGATATAAGCTGGTCTGGATGTTGTTTCTGAAGAGCCTAAACGGGGGAGAATCCGCTGCTTCAGGCAAAAAATTGCATTATTACTCCCCATATATCATAGGCGTCCAGGGAGAGCCGCATGAGACTGAAGCAGATTGCTTCAGATAATCTGAAGTGCCTTGGAGTGTAGGAGGAACTTCCGCTTTTTTGATGTTATTCAGATAGTCTGTGGTAGTTGACAAGAACAGGCAGGCACATTATACTCGTAGGAAGAATACATCAAAACAGATGGGGAGAACGCAGATGAGAAAGAGGAACCCAATCATGCTGGAGGAGGCCCAGGAGCGCCTCAGGCATATTAATATAATAGCAGAAACTGAGACCATCCACACAATGGATGCATTGGGAAGAGTATGCGCTGAATCAATATACGCAGTCATGGACCAGCCCCCCTTTCCGCGTTCTCCATTGGATGGTTATGCGGTCAGAAGCCAGGACACGGCAGGTGCGTCAGAGGAGAATCCGGTTAAACTGAATGTAGTCGAGCATATATGTGCGGGGATGTTTCCTAAATTAAAGATAGGACCGGGTGAGGCAGCCAGAATCATGACAGGCGCCCCCATACCGGAGGGAGCAGACGGCGTTATCATGCAGGAACAAACCGACGAGGGAAGCCGGCTGGTTGAGATATATCAATCCGCCGCAGCTTATAAGAACTACTGTAAAAAAGGCGAGGATACATCCAGGGGAACCCTGCTTATCGAAAAGGGAGTGGAGATACGCGCTTCCCATATAGGAATCCTGTCGAGTCAGGGAATAGAGTCCCTGTCTGTGTTTTCCGTACCTGTTATAGGCATCATGGCCACAGGGGATGAACTGGTTCCAATGGGAACCCCTCTGGAGCCGGGAAAGATTTACGACAGCAATGGACCCCTTCTTTCCGCCAGGGTGAGGGAGCTGGGAATGAAGCCGTTACTTTACTGCCGGGCCGGAGATGATACACAGGAGCTGGCAGGGGATATCAGGGAACGGTTAAGGGAATGTGATGCATTGGTTACCAGCGGCGGTGTTTCCGTGGGCGTACGGGACTGCATGCCGTATGTTGCTAAATCCCTTGGAGCAGAGGTGCTGTTTCATGGAATCAATGTAAAGCCAGGCTCACCCATGCTGGCAATGATAGTGGAGGGCAAGCCTGTATTCTGCCTGTCCGGAAATCCATTTGCGGCGGCAGCTACCTTTGAGGTCCTGGTGAGGCCGGCCCTGGAACGGATGAGAGGAAGAACACAGTGGAAACCGCAGATTCTGCTGGGGGTACTTGAAACTCCTTTTCCCAAATCATCGCCTTTAAGACGTTTGGTGAGAGGAAAGATAGAGGACGGAAAGGTATGGCTGCCTGAGGGACGCCACTCTTCAGGCATGATTTCCAGCATGGCCGGATGCAACTGTCTGGTAGATATCCCGGCCGGAAGCAGCGGATTAAAGGAAGGGGAGCCGGTGAAAGCCATCCTCATGTAGAAGCATTGGTTAAGGCGGAAAGCCCCTGGCAGGGACTTCCGCCTTTTGTAATGTGCAATCGAAAATGAAGCCATACATGGCGCCGGACCCTTGTCATATTTGGAAAATTATACTATAATAGGCGAAATGGGCTGATTTAGCCTGTTAATGGGTAAAAGTGTTTTGGGAAAATGAGTAAGGAACAGGCAGGGATAAGTAAAATGGCAGGATTAGGTACGATTGTGAATGTGGCGGGCATACTGGCCGGATGCGGCGTTGGGCTTTTATTGAAAGGCGGACTTCCCAAACGGCTGCAGGATACGATATCCAGCGCAGTGGGACTGTGTGTGGTATTTGTAGGCATTACAGGCGCCCTGAAGGGCCTGATGACCATACATGGCGGCAGCTTTGAGACTAGGGACACGCTGGTGAGCGTGGTCTGCATGGTGGTGGGCGCTGCCCTGGGTGAATGGATTAATATCGAGTACAAGCTGCAGCAGCTGGGAGAATGGTGCAAATCCAGGATTCCGGCAGGTCAGGTATCCGGAACCTTTGTGGAGGCGTTTGTCAGCAGCTCTCTGCTGTTTTGTGTGGGGGCCATGGCCATTGTGGGTTCCCTGGAGGACGGCTTAAGCCATAATTACAATACATTGTTTACCAAGGCAGTAATGGATGGAGTGCTGTCCGTGGTGTTTACAGCAGCCCTTGGCATAGGGACGGCATTTTCTATTTTTCCCGTGGCCGTTTACCAGGGGAGTATTACGCTGCTGGCAGGGCTGGTAAGGCCGTTTCTTACAGATATGATGATTACCAGGGTATCATGCATTGGTTCTATTCTGATATTCGGTCTGGGACTGAATCTGGTCCTTGGAAGCAAGATAAAGATTGGAAATCTGCTGCCGGCTGTCTTTTTGCCAATCATTGCCTGCGTGCTGGGTTTTTAGGATTACGGCAGCCGGCAGTTCAGGGCGGGATATGAGCCGGAGGAATCAGCGTTACAGATATACAGAGAGGAAGGATAAGAAATATGGAATTTGCAAAGAGGATGGACCAATTTGGAGAAGGTATCTTTTCAAAGCTGGCTGAGATTAGGAAGGAAAAAGCGGCAAGGGGAGAGGAAGTCATTGACCTGAGCATCGGGGCGCCCAACATACCGCCTGCGCCCCATATTATGGAGGCGTTGTGCAGGGCTGCCAAAGAGCCGTCCAACTATGTGTATGCCATCAGTGACAGGAGGGAGCTGCTGGAGGCGGTCAGCGTATGGTATCAGACCCGGTATGGGGTGGAGCTGAATCCTGAGCCAGAGATATGCTCCCTGCTGGGTTCCCAGGAAGGGCTGGCCCATATTGCGTTGTCCATTGTGGATGATGGGGATGTGGTTCTTGTGCCTGACCCATGTTATCCTGTATTTGGCGACGGTCCACGGATAGCCGGAGCCAGGCTTCACTATATGCCCCAGAAAAAGGAAAACGGGTATATCATCCGCCTGGACGAGATACCTGAGGAAGTGGCTGAAAAGGCCAGGCTTATGGTGGTGTCTTATCCCAACAATCCCACCACGGCCATGGCTCCTGATTCTTTTTATGAGGAGCTCATAGCCTTTGCCAGGAAATATGACATCATTGTGCTTCATGATAATGCTTACAGCGACCTGGTTTTTGACGGAAGGGAATGCGGCAGTTTCCTGCGGTTTCCGGGGGCAAAGGAAGTCGGCATAGAATTTAATTCCCTGTCAAAGACATACGGGCTTGCCGGCGCCAGAATCGGGTTCTGCCTTGGCAATGCCCAGGTGGTGTCACGTCTGAAGCTGCTTAAATCCAATATGGATTACGGCATGTTCCTTCCTATCCAGGCCGCGGCCATTGCAGCGGTTACAGGGGACCAGTCCTGTGTGCAGGCCACAAGGAGGGCTTATGAGACGCGAAGGAATATTATGTGCGACGGTTTTTCATCCATTGGATGGAAAATGGACCGGCCGGAGGCCACCATGTTTGTGTGGGCAGCTATTCCGGAACATTACCATAATTCAGAGGCATTCGTCATGGACCTGGTAGAACGGGCCGGTGTAATGGTCACGCCCGGCAGCGCGTTTGGACCCTCCGGTGAGGGATATGTGCGTCTGGCTCTGGTCCAGGATGAGGAAATGCTCAATCAAGCTATTAAGGCTGTCAGTGAAAGCGGCGTCCTTTTGGCAGAGGGGAAACAATAAATGCCGGGAAACAGAAACAGATTCGCATGGAACAGATGGCATGTGGTGATACTGCTCTATATATGCTTTATATACGGCAATTCCCTGACACCGGCCGCTGTTTCTTCCCGGGAAAGCGGCTTCCTTCTGGCCAAAGTCCAGGGAGTTATGGAATCCCTGGGCTGGGAGTTCCTGTGGCTGACGGAACACATCATCAGAAAAACCGCCCATTTTGCGGAATATGCAGTGCTGGGCGGTTTGACAGCCAGGGCAGCCGGAATACCTGGAACAGAAAGACTAAAAGATGCATTGATGCTGATTTTCATAGTACCTTTTGTGGATGAGACTATCCAGCTTTTTGTGGTAGGCCGGTCCGGGCAGATAAGTGATGTATGGCTGGATATGAGCGGTGCGGCTGTGGGGATGATGATTACCGCAGGGGTACTTTCATATGCTGCCCGGAGAAAAAAACGAGGCCGGTAAGGCAGGGAGGCAGAGGATGAATATTGGAGTGTGGCTGTCCTACGACGGCACCAGATATGATGGCTGGCAGAAGCAGGGAAATACGGACAGGACCATCCAGGGCAGGCTGGAGGCGGTTCTGGAAAAGCTGGAGGGAAATCCGGTGGAGGTCCACGGTTCCGGGCGGACCGATGCAGGTGTCCATGCAGAAGGACAGGTGGCTAATTTCCATCTGGTAAAACAGATGGAGCCGGATGAAATTCTGGGATATATGAACCGGTACCTGCCCGGAGACATTGCTGTTACAAAGGCTTGTGTGATGCCGGACCGGTTTCACAGCCGTTTGAATGCAGTGAGGAAGACGTACCGTTACCAGATAGAGACTGCTTCTAAGAAAAATGTGTTTGAGCGCCACTATTATTATGGCTTAGGGCAGGAGCTGGATTTGGCCAGGATGGAACAGGCGGCAAAGGCTCTTACAGGGACCCATGATTTTAAAAGCTTCTGCGGCAACAAGAAAATGAAGAAATCAACAATCCGCACCATTGAATCCATCTGCTTTCGCCGGATGGACAGCAGAATCCATATATCCTATACAGGCAATGGATTTTTGCAGCAGATGGTACGGATTTTATCAGGCACCCTTATGGAGGTGGGAATGGGCAGGCGAAAGCCGGAGGAAATGGCCACTGTCCTGGAGTCAGGGGACCGTTCTGCAGCTGGTTTTACTGCCCCGCCTGAAGGGCTGTTCCTGGAATGTGTGGAGTATGGTGATTTGATATGACTGAATTTTTAGTAAGAAAATTTGTGAAAGACCATGATAATGTGGAGGATGTGCAGGTAAGGACGGCTTATGGGACGCTGACCAGCATGGTGGGAATCGGCTGCAACCTGCTGCTTTTTGCATCCAAGCTTTTTATTGGAATCCTGGTGCACAGTATATCTGTCATGGCGGATGCATTCAATAACCTGTCGGATGCAGCGTCCTCCATTATTGGGTTCGTGGGAGTCAAAATGGCGGAAAAACCAGCGGATGACGACCATCCCTTTGGCCATGGAAGAATTGAATATATTGCGGCATTCATCGTGGCGTTCCTGGTTATACAGGTGGGTTTCTCCCTGTTCAAGACCTCCTTTGGCAAGGTGCTGCATCCCGAGGACATGAGCTTCCGGTGGATATCCATACTGATACTTGTCATGTCCGTGGGCATTAAGCTGTGGCTTTCCCGTTTCAATAAAAAGCTGGGAAAGCGTATTAATTCCAAGGTGATGCTGGCCACCTCGGCGGATGCCCTGGGCGATGTGGCCACTACCTCCGCAACCATATGCTCCATTGGAATCTATGGGGCATTGGGGTTGAATGTGGATGGTATTGTAGGTCTTATTGTGTCTGTGGTGGTCATGATTGCAGGGGTGAACATAGCAAAGGATACCCTGGCGCCTCTGATTGGAGAAGCCATTGACCCTGAGATATACGACAAAATAACAAACTTCGTGGAGAGCTTTGACGGCATTGTGGGCAGTCATGATTTGATTGTACATAATTACGGACCCTCCAGAAGCATTGCATCCATCCATGCAGAGGTGCCCAATGACTGCAATGTGGAGCGTACCCATGAAATCATTGACCGCATTGAGCGGGAAGCCATGAGGCGTCTGGGAATCCTGCTGGTCATCCACATGGACCCGGTGGAGACCCATGATGAGAGGGTGGTGGAGTTCAAGGAGCTGGTGACGTCTGTTCTGGAGGGCATTGACAGCAGGCTTACGTTTCACGATTTCAGGATGGTGGACGGCGTGGAACGCATCAACCTGATTTTTGATTTGGTGGTTCCCAGGGAATATAAGCCATCGGTTCTGGGTAAACTGAAAGCAAGAATCAGCGGGGACGTGGCGAAAAAGGACAGACGCTGCTGCTGCGTCATCACCATGGAAAACAGCTTTATGTCGGAGAGCCGGGAGTAAGGGGTGATATGGGAGCGGGCTGGTTCTGGAAGGGGGATGCCGGATGTCGCAGGAAGAGATGATAGGGGCCATGGGAGAGGGGGATATGGAGGCGTTCCATCTCTTTTACCAGGATACAGCCAGACCCGTGTACAGCTTTATCCTTTCCCTGACCAGGAACCCGGATGAAGCAGAGGATGTGATGCAGGAAACCTATCTGACGGTATGGACCAAAGCAGGCTCCTATGTCCCCCAGGGCAAGCCTCTGGCCTGGGTGTTTACCATAGCCAGGAATCTTTGCTATATGCGGTTCAGAGAGCAGAAAATGAAGTCGGATGTGGCGCTTGAGGACCTGGCTGAAAAGGAGGAGGGAGCGTACTGCGCGCCTCTGGAACAGGCTGCGGACCGCAAGGTTCTGCTTGACGCGCTGGGCCGAATCAGCCGGGAGGAGCGCCAGATTGTACTTCTCCATGCGGCAGCAGGCATGAAGCACAGGGAGGTGGCAGAGGCTCTGCAGATGCCCTTAGCCACGGTATTGTCAAAGTATAACCGTTCCATGAAAAAGCTTCAGGAACTGCTCAGATGTACACAGTGACACAGGGTTCCATAAACAAAAGAAAAATCCAAGCAAAAAATGGATAAAAATTGAAAAAAGTACTTGACGAAACGCTGACTATATTATATAATACATTTCGTTGTGTTGATGGGCTATCGCCAAACGGTAAGGCAACGGACTCTGACTCCGTCATTTCAAGGTTCGAATCCTTGTAGCCCAGTT
>NZ_SPHO01000007.1:0-276439 GCF_005845215.1 Clostridium sp. 1001271st1 H5 | reverse complement strand
GGTAAGGCAACGGACTCTGACTCCGTCATTTCAAGGTTCGAATCCTTGTAGCCCAGTTTGATAAATCTTGGTCCCGTAGGCATCCTGCCTGACGGGATTTTTTGTTATATTTCCCTTTAGCGGGACAGGAATCTGCGGGAAGGGAAACCCGGGGGCATGACAGGGAGAGGGGGTAAGATATGTCTGATAAAAAGAAAAATCTGCTCAATGGAATATTCCTGCTGGTTGTGTTTATTCTGACCATTTACAGTGTATTTGCAGGTGAGGACCTGAGCGACATAGCGGACACCATATCCGAGGCGTCTCCCGGTTTCCTGCTTCTGGGGGTTGCCTGCGTTATTTTTTTCATATGGTCGGAGTCGGCCATCCTGCACTACCTGTTCGGTACCCTGAGTATTAAGACAAAGCGAAGAACCTGCTTCCTGTATTCCTCCGTTGGTTTTTTCTTCAGCTGCATCACTCCCTCGGCAGGGGGAGGCCAGCCGGCCCAGGTATACTATATGAGGAAGAACATGATACCGGTTCCTGTGGCCACAGTGGTGCTCATGGTGGTAACCATTACCTATAAGTCGGTGCTGGTGGTCATTGGCTGCCTGCTGGCCATATTTGGCCAGGGCTTTTTAAACCGCTACCTGTACGAGGTTATGCCTGTGTACTATCTGGGGCTGGGGCTGAATGTGGTGTTCTGCGCAGCCATGCTGATTCTGGCTTTCCATACATCCCTTGCAAAAGACATGGTAATGCGCCTTCTGGGGCTTATGGAGCGCTTCCGTTTTCTCAAGAAAAAGACATCCAGGACAGAGCGTCTGCTCCTTACCATGGAGCATTATAATGATACGGCTGCCTTCCTGCGCCAGCACAAGCATGTACTTCTTAAGGTGCTGTTACTTACCATTCTCCAGCGGCTGGCCTTGTTTTCGGTTACATATTTCGTGTACAGGGCCTTTGGGCTTAAGGGAACCACCATGATTACCCTGGTTCTGCTCCAGTCAACCATTTCCGTATCCGCTGACATGCTTCCTCTTCCGGGAGGCATGGGAATCAGCGAACATCTGTTCCTGACCATATTCGACCCGATTTTTTACGGGGACCTGCTTTTGCCGGCCATGGTATTGTCCAGGGGCATAGCCTATTATGTGCAGCTGGGGTTCAGTGCTGCAGTGACCATGTACGCACATGTTACCTTGGTGAGAAAACACAGAAAAATCTAAAAAAAATTTAGGTAATCTAAAAAACATTATGCATTGTGACGAAAATATGAAGCCAACTTAAGTTAGAATGCCCATTGTGGGCTGTGGTTTTACGTGCTATCATTAGATATATAAAAATATTTAGGTCATACAAAAATTTTTAGAGGTGTAAGCACGTGAAAAATTCAGATAAGTTGAAGCGTTACAGCATGTTCATTGCAGGCGTTATATTCAGCGCTTTGGGAATCAGCCTGATTACAAAAGCAGGTCTGGGCACATCGCCCATTACCAGCCTGGCCTTTGTACTGACGTTTATTTTTCCCCACAGCCTGGGGGAGTTTACCATGCTGGTGAATACGGTTATGTTCCTGATACAGGCGGCCCTTTTAGGAAAAGCCTTTGGAAAAGTGCAGCTGCTCCAGCTTCCGGCCGCTCTGCTGTTTTCCGCATGTATAGACGGATGGATGTATATCCTGGGATTCTGGAAGACCGGCGGTTATGTGGGGCAGGTGCTTATGCTTCTGCTGGGCTGTGTGTTTCTGGGCCTGGGTATTGCCTTTGAGGTGATTCCCAATGTGCTTATCCTTCCCGGGGAAGGGCTGGTGCGCGTCATTGCCGGACTGACAGGCTGGAGGTTCGGCCTGGTGAAGACTGGTTTTGACATGACCATTGTGGCAAGCGCTGTTGCGGTTTCCCTGTTTTTTACAGGCCATGTGCTGGGAATCAGAGAGGGGACCGTGCTGGCCGCCCTTATTGTGGGGAGCATTTCCCATTTCTTTATAGAGAAGGTTTCCAACCTGCTGGAAGGCTGGATTCCGGATTACTCCGATGCAGGGGATGCCTGTCCCTAGAGCCGGCATAGGGGATATTTGAAAAATATATTTAAAAAATTAAAAAAGTTCTTGACTAAATGCCACAATATGGGTATAATAAACTCCGCAGCCGCCAATCAGGACAAACAGTCAGGGCAGGGCGCTGCGGATTAATTGAATAATGGGCTATCGCCAAATGGTAAGGCAACGGACTCTGACTCCGTCATTTCAAGGTTCGAATCCTTGTAGCCCAGTTACAAATCCCACAGATGAAAGTCTGTGGGATTTTGCTTGTATACCCTAGGGAGTTTATGATACAATGAAGGGCGTAATACCGGGGCGGGGCATGGCAGTACCGGACACAGAGGCAGCTGCCCGGGCCCCGGGAGAATGAGGTAGATATGTATACATTTAACAGCAGGGTCCGTTACAGTGAGACGGACGAAGAAGGATGCCTATCGGTTTCAGGCATTATTAACTACATGCAGGACTGCAGCACATTCCAGTCAGAGGACTGCGGGGTGGGAGTGGGTTATCTGGAGGCCAGCCGTAAAGCATGGCTTTTGTCATCCTGGCAGATTATGATAGACCGGTATCCGGGGCTGGGGGAGAAGCTGGTGGTGGGAACATGGCATTGCGCGTCAAAGGGCATATACGGCTACCGCAACTTTGTTCTGCGGGATGCGGAGGGGATAGATGTGGTCAGGGCGGAGTCCTTGTGGTTCCTCTACGATATAGATAAGAACATACCCATCCGGGTGCGGCCGGAGGACACGGCTCCCTACGGCGAGCCGGAGCCAAGGCTGGTATTAAGTCCCTGCCCCAGAAAGATACCTGTGCCGGAGGACTGCGCTGCAGGTGAGCCGATTGTGGTTGCCAGGCACCACATTGACACCAACCATCATGTGAATAATGCCCAGTATGTGGAGATGGCCAGGGAGGCCATACCGGAAGGGCTTGTGATAGAGGAGATACGCGCTGATTATAAAAAGGCAGCTGTATTGGGAGACGTCCTGATTCCCCGTGTAAGCATGGCCCAGGGCCGGGACTGTCGGGAGTGGACCGTGGTCCTTGAGGGCGGCACAGGAGAAATCTGCGCTGTGGTATGGCTGAGGACAAAAGGACAGGAGGAAAATTGAGATGATTGAATTAGGAAAAGTGCAGGAGCTTGAAATAATAAGAACAAAGGAATTCGGAGTATATCTGGCTGAGAAGGCGGGGGACGAGGCGGCAGTTCTCCTCCCTAAAAAACAGGTGCCTGAAGGAGCCGGGATAGGGGACAAGGTGGAGGTGTTCATCTATAAGGATTCATCAGACCGTCTGATAGCCACCACAGGCAAGCCCAAACTGCAGGTGGGAGAGACTGCCAAGCTGGAGGTTAAGGACGTAGCCAAAATCGGGGCATTCCTGGACATGGGACTGGAAAAGGACCTGCTGCTTCCCTTTAAGGAGCAGACCCATCCGGTGAGAAAGGGGGAGCAGTGCCTTGTAACCCTGTATGTGGACAAGAGCAGGCGTCTGGCGGCAACCATGCGGGTCTATTCCCATATGAGCAACCAGTCTCCCTATAAGGCAGAGGACTGGGTTACGGGAACTATTTATGAAATCAATGAAAATATCGGGGCTTTTGTGGCGGTGGACCACAAATATTACGGGCTTATTCCCAAGAAGGAGCTCTACGGCCGGTTCAGGGAAGGCGATACGGTCCAGGCCAGGGTTACCAGGGTGCGGGAGGACGGAAAGCTGGACTTGTGCGTCAGGGAGAAGTCCTATGTACAGATGGGGACAGATGCGGAGCAGGTGCTAAAAATCATAGATGATTTCGATGGGGTGCTTCCCTTTAATGATAAGGCAAAGCCGGAGGTCATCATGCGTGAGTTCAGCATGAGCAAAAATGCTTTTAAGCGTGCTGTGGGCAGGCTTTTAAAGGAAGGAAAGATTCGTATTACGGACAAGACCATTGAACGCGTATAGGCGTATGGAATGGAGCTGTAAGGCACATACTTTTAGTACATTATAAAAAGTGCCGGGGCATGGGCTGGGGAAAGGAAGAAGAAACATGAAGAAGAGGAATCCGGCGGTGGATTATGCCATGATTGTGGCAGGGACCTTCCTGATTGGCTTTGCCATCAAGAATATTTACGACCCTGTGAGCATGGTTACAGGCGGTGTGTCGGGCGTGGCTATCATTGCCAAGGAACTTTGGTCGGTTCCGCTGTGGCTGACCAATACCGTGCTCAATATTCCGCTGTTTGCAGCCGGATTCTTTTTCTGCGGCTGGAGGTTCATCAAGCGCACCCTTTTTGCAACGGTTATGCTCTCGGTTTCCCTGTATGTGCTGCCGGAGGCTTCCTATCTGGGAAACGACCTGTTTCTGTCGGCCCTGTTCGGGGGAATCATAAGCGGCGTTGGAACCGGCCTGGTGTTCCTGACCAGCTGCACCACCGGAGGTACGGATTTGCTGGCCGCCCTGATTCAGAAACGCCTTAAGCACTATACGCTGGCCCAAATCATGCAGGTTCTGGACGGAGTGATAGTGGTGGCCGGCGCTTCCGTGTTCGGCATCAGAACCGCCCTGTATGCCCTCATCGCCATATTCTGTGTGGCAAAGGTCACGGACGGCCTGATAGAGGGACTTAAATTTTCCAAGCAGGCTTATATTATTTCCGAGCATTACCAGGAGATTGCAGAGGCCATTATGGAGCAGATGGGAAGGGGCGTGACCAGCCTGGCGGCCAGGGGCATGTACTCGGACCAGGAGAAAAAGATGCTGTTCTGTGTTGTTTCCAAGAAGGAAATCGTGCGGCTGAAGGAGATTGTGTCGGAGTTTGACAGCAGTGCATTTGTCATTGTAAGTGACGCCAGAGAGGTATTTGGTGAAGGATTTATCGAATATTAGCCCCTGAATTTTGTGGCTTTTGCCGATATTTTTGGGAAAAACATAGTTGATTAACATAATTAACAAAAAGTTGGCGGCAAATATTGGAATACTTTGTGATTTAGGACATTTTTTTTTCCTCGTATACAAATTAGCTAAATCCCTAATTTTGATTTTGTGGATTTGCGATATGGATTCCCCGGGGGGATTCATGTATTATAAGAGCAGTTACAAAAGAGGGTAAAACACATATGTGTCAAGTGTATTATTAGGAGGAAAAAACAGAATGGCTAGTTTATCACTGAAGAACGTAACAAAGAAATATCCAAACGGATTTGTAGCAGTTAAAGAATTTAATCTTGAAATCGCCGATAAGGAATTCATCATATTCGTAGGCCCCTCAGGATGCGGTAAGTCCACAACCCTTCGTATGATTGCTGGTCTGGAAGACATCTCTTCCGGTGAGCTGTACATCGACGGCAAGCTGGTAAATGACGTTGAACCAAAAGACAGAGACATCGCCATGGTATTCCAGAACTATGCTCTGTATCCACATATGTCTGTATATGACAATATGGCATTCGGACTGAAATTGAGAAAGACCCCAAAGGATGAGATTGACAAGAAAGTCCATGACGCAGCTAAGATTCTTGACCTGGAGCATCTGCTGGACCGTAAGCCGAAGGCCCTTTCCGGCGGCCAGAGACAGCGTGTTGCCATGGGCCGTGCCATTGTCCGCAGCCCCAAGGTATTCCTGATGGACGAGCCGCTGTCCAACCTGGATGCAAAGCTGAGAGGCCAGATGCGTGTTGAGATTTCCAAGCTTCACCAGAGACTGGAGACCACCATCATTTACGTTACCCATGATCAGACAGAGGCCATGACACTGGGTACCAGAATCGTTGTTATGAAGGACGGCATCATCCAGCAGGTGGATAACCCACAGAATCTGTACGATAAGCCATGCAACAAGTTCGTGGCCGGATTCATCGGGGCACCCCAGATGAATATGATTGACGCAACCGTGGGCAAGGACGGCGCGCTGACCACCTTAAGCTTCGGCGGACATACCGTAGCCCTGTCAGAAGCCAAGTCCAAGAAGTTAGAGGAAGCAGGATACATAGGCAAGGTAGTTACCCTGGGTATCCGTCCGGAGGACCTTCACGACGAGGAGTCTTACCTGGCTATGTCACCAAAGAGCGTGTTTGAGGCTACTGTCCGTGTATACGAGATGTTAGGCTCCGAGGTTCTGTTATACTTTGATATCGAGGATGCAAATTTTGTGGCAAAAGTAAATCCGCGCACCACCGCAAGGCCTGGCGATACCATCAAGCTGGCCATGGATTTAGAGAAAATCCACATTTTTGACAAGGATACGGAACTGGTCGTTCTTAACTAATACAAAAGAACCGTAAGCGAAAATTAAGGTAAAAAGAAGCAGGAGAGTATACAACTCTCTTGCTTTTTTTGTAATTTTGCATTAAAATATGAAAATAGGGATATTAGTTACTCCGAATACGTTTGAAAAGGAGAGTATAGAATGATTTCAAATCAGATACTTCAAACCACACTGGATGGATTAAAGGCAATTACAAGAATTGATTTGGGTATATGTGATACAGAGGGAAAAGTGCTGGCTTCTACATTTACCGATGCGGAAGACTCCGAGAGTTCGGTTCTGGTTTTTGTGGATTCACCGGCTGACAGCCAGGTTATCCAGGGATACCAGTTCTTCAAGGTGTTTGATGAGCACCAGCTGGAATACATCCTCTTAGCAAAGGGAGCCAGCGATGATGTTTACATGGTTGGCAAGCTGGCTGCATTCCAGATTCAGAACCTGCTGGTAGCTTACAAGGAGCGTTTTGACAAGGACAACTTCATCAAGAACCTGCTTCTGGACAACCTTTTGCTGGTGGACATTTACAACAGGGCTAAGAAGCTTCACATTGACACGGATGTAAAGCGCGTGGTCTACATCATCGAGACCCACAACGAGAAGGATGTCAATGCACTGGAGACAGTGAGAAGCCTTTTCGCATCCAAGACAAAGGACTTTATCACGGCCGTGGATGAAAAGAACATCATCCTGGTAAAGGAAGTCCGTCAGGGAGAGACCTACGGGGAACTGGACAAGACAGCCAACACCGTATTGGATATGCTTAACACCGAGGCCATGACAAAGGTGCGCGTGGCATACGGCACCATTATCAATGACATCAAGGAAGTTTCACGTTCCTACAAGGAAGCCAAGATGGCGCTGGACGTAGGCAAGATTTTCTATGCCAATAAGAACGTCATTGCCTACAACAACCTGGGTATCGGACGTCTGATTTACCAGCTGCCCATTCCGCTGTGCAAGATGTTCATCCGCGAGGTGTTTGACGGCAAGTCCCCGGATGAGTTTGACGAGGAAACACTGGCTACCATCAACAAGTTCTTTGAGAACAGCCTGAATGTATCCGAGACTTCCAGACAGCTTTATATCCACAGGAACACCCTTGTATACCGTCTGGATAAGCTTCAGAAGAGCACCGGACTGGACCTGCGCATCTTTGAGGACGCCATCACCTTTAAGATTGCCCTGATGGTTGCCAAGTATATGAAGTATATGGAAAGCCTGGATTATTAGACCGGAGTCAGTGGATGATAGAGATAAGCAATGTAAGCAAGACCTACGAGACAGGAAATAAGGCCATCAAGGATGTATCCCTTACCATTGATGACGGCGAGTTCGTGTTTGTCGTAGGGAGAAGCGGTTCTGGCAAGAGCACGCTGATGAAGCTGCTCCTGAAAGAGCTGGAGCCCACAAGGGGACGTATTGTTGTAAACGATATGGACCTGGGAAAGATGCCGAGAAGGTATATTCCCAAATACCGCAGAAGATTAGGCGTGGTCTTTCAGGATTTCAGACTCCTGAAAGACCGCACTGTGTTTGAGAATGTTGCATTTGCCCAGAGGGTAATCGGGGTGCCGCCCAGGGTAATCAGAGAGACGGTGCCGGAGATGCTCAGGCTGGTAGGACTGTCGTCCAAGTACAAAGCCTATCCCAGACAGCTGTCCGGAGGTGAGCAGCAGAGGGTGGCCATAGCCAGGGCCCTGATTAACGACCCTGAAGTACTCCTTGCAGACGAGCCCACCGGAAACCTGGACAGCTTTAATACCCATGAAATCATGAGGCTTCTGGAGGAAATCAACCAGAGGGGGACTACTGTGATTGTGGTTACGCACAGTCAGGAGATGGTAGATGAGATGAACAAACGGGTCATTACCATGGAACGGGGGTCGGTTATCAGTGATGTGGGCGGATATTATTAGGGTGTTTCCCGGAAGGAATGTTCAAACAGGCATGAGAACTTCCGGACACGCTGCTGCCGCCGGAAAGGCAAATGAACAACAATGAGAATCAGTACATTTTGGTATTGCCTGAAACAGGGCGTCATTAATATATGCAGGAATATTTTGTTTTCGCTGGCATCCATAGCGACTATTTCTGCATGTATTTTTTTATTCTGTCTTTTTTTTGCCCTGATAGCCAATGTGCAGAATGTGGCAAAGACAGCAGAGACAACAGTGGGAATCACTGTATTTTTTGATGAGGACATGCCTGAGGACCAGATTCTGGCGGCCGGTGATGTTATCCGCGGCTGGGCAGAGGTGAGGGAGGCGGGATATATATCCGCTGCCCAGGCATGGGAGAATTTCAAGACAGAGTATTTTGAGGGCATGGAGGAGCTGGCGGAAGGATTTGCAGACGACAATCCCTTGTCAGGCTCTGCTTCCTATGAGATATTTCTGAATGATATCGAGGAACAGGATAAAATCGTGGAACGCCTGGAAGGCATGGAAGGCGTGAGAAAGGTGCGCTATTCCAGTACGGCTGTTGCAGGACTTTCCAGCGCGGGAAAGATGGTAGGGGCCATGTCGGCCGTCATCATCTGCGTGCTGCTGGCAGTGGCTGTTTTCCTGATTAGCAATACCATCTCCGTGGCAGCGGCATTCCGCAGGCGGGAGAATGAAATCATGCGGTTTATCGGCGCCACCAATTATATGATTCGGGCGCCCTTTGTGGTGGAAGGCGTGCTTCTTGGCGCACTGGGGGCAGCGGTGCCTCTGGCCGGCATGTATGTCCTGTACCAGAGGGCGGTCATATATATAGGTGAGCACTACCAGATGCTGACAGGCATGTTTGAGCCCATACCGCTGGGGGATATCTTCCCCTGCATGGCGGCAACAGCCGGGTGTCTGGGCATAGGCATTGGTTTTTTTGTCAGCTACTTTACCATCCACCGTCACTTAAAGGTATAGGGAAGGAGGATGTGAATGAGGATGAGACATTGGAGACATTGGATTCAGGCGGCAGCGCTGTCAGGCGGCCTTTTGCTAGGCGGTATGACGGCATTTTCAGCCTATGCCACCAGTGTGGAGATAGAGGACGCCAAGAAGCAGGTATCTGCCCTGGAAGAGGAAAAGAAAAAGGTGGAGAGCACCCTGAACCAGCTGGAGGGACTGAAGGCGGACACGGCAGCTTATGTGAAGAAGCTGGACACCAGTCTGTCCTCTCTGGCGGATGAGCTGGAAGACCTGGGAAGCAGGATTACTCTTAAGGAAGATGAGATAGAACAGGCACAGATACAGCTGGAGGAGGCCAAACGGGAGGAAGAACACCAGTATGACAGTATGAAGCTCCGTATTAAGTACATGTATGAGAACGGTCAGAACAATCTGATTGATATGGTGATGGAGTCCGGCAGCATATCGGAACTTCTGAACCGCGCGGAGTACGTGAGCCAGATTGCAGAATATGACAGGAAGATGCTGACAGCCTATGCTTCTGCAAAGGAGGAGGTAGCTGCCAGGGAGCAGAATCTTGAAGAGGAGCACGGAGAGCTTCTGGTTCTTCAGGAATCCACCCAGGCCAAGCAGGCATCCATGCAGAAGCTGATGGATTCCAAACAGAAGGAGCTGGATTCCTATAATTCCAAGATTGCCATGGCCCAGGATGAGCTGGACCAGTACAATGCGGATATAAAGGCCCAGGAAGAACAGATGAAACGTATTGAGGCCGAGATGAAGCGGAGGGAAGAGGAGGCCAGGAAAAAGGCGGAAGAAGCCGGTAAGACGTATACCGTATCGAATTTGGGGAATATTAGTTTTAAGTGGCCCTGTCCGTCCAGCAGCAGGATAACCTCTAACTTCGGAGACAGGGAGTCTCCCACAGAGGGGGCATCCAGCAACCATAAAGGAATTGATATCGGCGCCAGCACAGGGGCGGATATCATAGCTGCGGCTGATGGTGAGGTTGTGATATCTACATACAGCTATTCAGCGGGCAATTATATTATGATTGACCACGGCGGCGGGGTGAGCACGGTTTACATGCACTGCTCCAAACTGCTGGTGGGTGTGGGGGAAAAGGTGAAAAAAGGCCAGGTGATTGCAAAAGTGGGTTCTACCGGTTATTCTACGGGTTCCCACCTGCACTTTGGAATCCGCTCAGGGGGGACCTATGTGAATCCCCGAAGTTATGTAAGCCCGTAACCCATCATAGGATAGAAGGAACGGACAGATAGGAGACGTAAATTGGAAAATCGTGATTTTGACAGACAGGAACATAATATGGACGGGCAGCCGGAAGGTCCGTACAGGGACTATGGGCCGGGGCCCCAGGATGGAAACCGGAATGGTTCGGGAAAGAACCGGTTCTGGGCCGGGGCACTGGTGGGCGCCCTTGTAACTGCATTCATAGGATTGATGGTGGTGGGCATGTCAGCCGGCATCTATATTTTCGGCAAGCGCGTCATGAGCCGGCAGCCCAGCGTGACCATGGAGGGCAGGGGACCTGGAATCACAGACGGAAGCGAACATAAAAGCGGCGTGGACTTTAACCGGGTGACTTCCAAGATGTCCATGATTCAGCAAATCATAGACCTGCATTTCCTGTACGATGAGGATGCCGATAAGGTGGAGGATTTTATTTACAGGGGAATGCTGGCCGGACTGGACGACCCTTATTCCACCTATTATACGGAAGAGGATTTCCGTTCCATCAATGACAGCACCAAGGGAACCTATTCCGGTATCGGAGCCATGATAAGCCAGAACAGGACCACAGGCTTATGTACCATAGTGAAGGTGTTTGAGGGGTCCCCTGCTTTGGAGGCAGGGATGCAGCCCGGGGATATCATCTATAAGGTGGGTGAAACCCTGGTGGCTTCCGAGAGCCTGGATGTGCTGGTAAACAACTATATCAAGGGCAAGGAAGGCACGGATGTGGCCATCACGGTATACAGGGCGGATAAGGACGAATATGTGGATATGTCCGTCACAAGGCGCAAAATCGAAGTGCCCACAGTGGAATACAGTATGCTGGATGACGGAATCGGCCGGATTGCAGTGTCTGAGTTTGACGTGATTACGGTGGAGCAGTTTGAGCAGGCAGTGGATGAGCTGGAGAAGCAGGGGATGAAGGGCCTGATTATCGACCTGAGGAGCAATCCGGGCGGTGTCCTGGACAGCGCTGTGAAGATGGTGGATTATATTCTCCCGGACGACCTGGACCAGTATGAAAAGGGAAAGGGCAAGACCCTGATTGTGTACACGGCGGATAAGAACGAAAAGGGCGATGTATACACAGCTTCAGACGGCCATGAGCTGAAGATGCCCATTGTCATCCTGGTCAATGGGGATTCAGCCAGTGCTTCCGAGGTATTTACAGGGGCATTAAAGGATTATGGCTGGGCCACTGTGGTGGGAACCACCAGCTACGGAAAGGGAATCGTGCAGAACCTGATTCCTCTGGGAGACGGTTCCGCCATTAAGATTACCACGGCCCACTATTATACGCCCAGCGGTTTTGACCTTCACGGAAAGGGAATTGAGCCGGATGTGGAAGTGGAGCTGGATGAGAAACTGAAGACCCAGGCCGTGGTGAAGCCGGAGGAAGATAACCAGCTTCAGAAGGCAGCCGAGATATTGAAGGAAGGCAGATAGGCAGAATAAAAGGGCGCTCCGGGCATGACAGGTCATGGCCAGGGGCGCTGTTTTTTCAGGTATGTACACAAAAGACCAAAGGATGGTGAAGATAAATGAAACACATATTTCTGGTGGAAGATGATAAGGAAATTGCAAAGAATCTTATGCGCCTTCTGGGCGCAGAGGGTTTTTTGGTTGCACATGCGTCTACCCGCGGGGAGGCTGCTGCCATGCTTGGGGGAAACAGGTATGACCTGGCGCTGGTGGATATATCCCTTCCTGACGGAAACGGATTTGCAGTCTGCACGGAAATCAGGGATACCCAGGATATTCCCGTTATTTTTCTCACGGCCTCCGGCGATGAGGCCAGCGTCGTTACTGGGCTTAACATGGGAGCCTCCGACTATATCACCAAGCCCTTCCGCCCGAGGGAGCTGATTGCGCGGATTGGAACAGCCCTGCGCAAATCCGGCCATTCCCCATCTGTTTTTGAAGTGTGCGGGCTTAAGGTGGATACGGCCAGCGGCATTGTGAAAAAAGACGGCGGGGAGGTGTTTCTGTCGGCATTGGAATACCGCCTGCTGTTGGTGTTTATCAACAATCCCAGAGCCATTCTCACCAGGAACCGGCTGTTGGACGAGCTGTGGAGCGCTGCCGGCGAATATGTCAATGACAATACCCTGACCGTCTATATCAAACGGCTGCGGGAAAAAATCGAGAGCAATCCCGGAAATCCGCAAATCATACTGACGGTACACGGAACCGGGTACCGGTTGGGAGGCGGCTATGTTCCGGAATAGAGAGGTTCGGCTGTTTGCTGTTCTGTTTGCACTGGCAACCGCTGCAGGAGCAGCGGCGGGATTTGCCATTCATCCTGCGGCGGGAACCGTGATTCTTATTTTTGCAGCTGCCCTGGGAACGGTGTTTTTTGTATTTACCCGGAACCGTTACAGGAGACTAGCACAACTGGCTGACCAAATCGACCTTGTGCTTCACAATGAAGAGCGTCTGTTTACAGGGGAAGCAGAGGAAGGTGAGCTTTCCATCCTGCATAGCGAGATTACCAAGATGACGCTCCGCATCCGGGAGCAAAATGAGTCGCTGAAAAAGGAGAAAAGCCGCCTTGCAGATTCCATGGCCGACATTGCCCACCAGCTTCGGACGCCTCTCACTTCAGCAAACCTGATTCTCACGCTGCTAAAGGACTGTACCGATGAAAAAGAGCGGAAAACGCTGCTGCGGGAAACAGAGGAACTGTTTATACAGATGGAATGGCTGGTTGCTTCGTTATTAAAAATATCACGTTTGGACGCAGGAATTGTGGTTTTCCATAGAGAACAGGTAAAGGTGGACCGCCTCATTGCATCTGCCCTTCACCCGTTTCTGATACCAATGGAGCTGCACAATGTCCGGGTACAAATCAATGTGCCGGAAGGCGCCGTGATGAGAGGGGACCAGGGCTGGCTCTCAGAGGCAATCCGGAATATACTTAAAAACTGCATGGAGAGCGTGGGGGACAACGGGATAATTGAAATTGAATGCAAGGACACGCTTTTGTATACGGAAATCACCATTCATGACAGCGGCCCGGGCTTTCAGAAGGAAGATTTATCCCGGTTGTTTGAACGGTTTTACCGCGGGAAAAAGGACAGCGGGTCCGGGTATGGGATTGGACTGGCTCTTTGTAAGATGATTATAACCGGGCAGGGGGGAACCGTTGCCGCGGGAAACCATCCGCTGGGAGGTGCTGTGTTTTCCATTCGTTTTCCTAAGTGATTTTAAATTAGAAATGACAAGTCTTTCATTGGAAAGTGACGAATCCGTCACTGAAAAGTCACTGGAATGTAAGGGGAATGTTCTATTATATGGGTAGACCACAGGAAAAGGAGGCTTACATAATGGAGTTCTTGAAGGTTGAAAATTTATGCAAGGTCTATGGCAGGGGAGAAAACCAGGTAACTGCGCTGGACCATGTTTCCCTTACCATTGAGAAGGGTGATTTTACTGCAATCATCGGCTCCTCCGGTTCAGGGAAATCCACCCTGCTCCACGCCATTGGGGGAGTGGACGTGCCCACAGAGGGAAAGGTGTATCTGGACGGTCAGGATGTATATGCGGGAAACAGTGAGACATTAGCCATATTCCGCAGACGGCAGGTGGGGCTGATTTACCAGTTTCACAATCTCATCCCCACCTTGAATGTGGTGGAAAACATTACACTTCCCATTTTAATGGACAGACGGAAGGTCAATGAAGAACGGTTAAATGATTTGCTGGAATTGCTGGGGCTTAAGGAGCGGAGGGACCATCTGCCGAACCAGCTCTCAGGCGGACAGCAGCAGCGTGTGGCCATTGGCCGCGCCCTTATGAACGCCCCGCAGGTCATGCTGGCAGATGAGCCCACAGGCAGCCTGGACAGCCGCAATGGACAGGAAATCATCAGACTGCTGAGAGAGAGCAATAAAAAGTACGGTCAGACTCTGATTCTTGTCACACACGATGAAAACATTGCTTTACAGGCTGACCGTATCATTACCATTGCCGATGGACGGGTGGTACGGGATGAGAGGCAGGTGGCAAGGCATGAACATCTTCAATAAAGCTGCCCTGGAGGGAATGAAAAAGAACCGCACACGGACCCTTGTTACAATTGCGGGAGTGATTCTGTCATCCGCCATGATTACGGCCGTCGCCACCTTTGGCACTTCCCTGTTAAGCTATATGACAAATGCTTCCATTGCGAAATACGGCAGCTGGCATGTGGAATTTGCAAATGCAGATTCCTCCTTTGTGAAGGCGCGGACAAGCGACAGAGAAGTAAAA
Organism: Clostridium sp. 1001271st1 H5; assembly: GCF_005845215.1. Taxonomy (GTDB): domain Bacteria; phylum Bacillota; class Clostridia; order Lachnospirales; family Lachnospiraceae; genus Enterocloster. The sequence continues at coordinate 261,764 of NZ_SPHO01000007.1, read as the reverse complement.
GACACAGCTGTGTCTGCAAACCTTGGCTATGCCATGCTGGAGGGTGGGAAAAGCCCTGAAAAACCGTATCTGTTCATTTCCGGATTCAATGATAAAACCTTTGAAACCCTGCCAGTCACCCTGATATCCGGCAGACTGCCGGAAAACAGCGGTGAAGTTCTTGTTCCATCCCACATTGCTGTCAAGGCCGGAGTCGGCATATCAACTGGCGATGTCCTTACCCTGGAAGTGGGAGAGCGGATGTCGCAGGGGGAAATACTCAGTCAGCATGATGTCTATCAAGCCGGGAGAGAACATCTGGTAAACACGGCTGAGGAAACATACACGGTTGTGGGTATCTGTGAACGGCCGGGATTTGAGGAACACGCTGCGCCGGGATATACCCTGATTACAAAGTCAGATACAGAGGGACGGGAGGACAGCTTCAGCCTTTTTGTTACCCTTAAGAATCCCCGAAATGTCAGGAATTACACGTCAGGTATGGACAAAACAAAGGAATATGTCCTCAATGATGATGTGCTGCGCTTTATGGGGGCTTCGGATAATAAGCTGTTTAATACGCTTTTGTACACTGTCAGCAGTATTCTGACTGCCATTGTTATGCTGGGTTCTATTTTCCTGATTTATAATTCTTTTAACATTTCCCTCAATGAACGTACACACCAGTTTGGCATTCTCATATCGGTGGGTGCCACGGCCAGGCAGCTGAGGAATTCGGTGCTGTTTGAGGGATTATGTGTGGGTATGGCAGGCGTACCTGCTGGTATTTTGGCAGGCATAGGCAGTATCGGGCTGATACTCCCTGTTGTTGCAGACAATTTCAGTACGATTATCAACAGTACGGTACCGCTGTCCCTGGCGGTGTCTGTTCCTGCACTTATTGCAGCAGCGGCTGTCAGTCTGGTTACAGTGCTGATTTCAGCTTATATTCCGGCCAGGAAGGCTGCCGCAACTCCGGTGATGGACTGCATCCGACAGACAGGCGAGATAAAAATACAATCCGGGGCAGTGAAGACCTCAGGGCTGGTACAGCGAATCTGGGGAGTGGAGGGGACCCTGGCCCTGAGGAATTTTAAGAGAAATAAAAGGCGCTACCGCAGTGTTGTCCTGTCCCTTACACTGAGTGTTGTGCTGCTTGTATCGGGCAGTGCTTTTGGAACCACTTTGAAACGTCTTGCAAAAGAATACACAGTTGAAATGGACGGCGATATTTCCTTTTATACACATGAAATGGGGGAAGAGGAAATGTTCTCACTGTACGGAAGACTGAAAAACGCCGGCCGTGTTTACAGGAGTACCTATCAGTCCAATCAGGCCTGCCGCTGCGCGACCGGGGATTTTCCGGAGGATTACCGGAGAGCTATGGGGGAAGGGACTTCAGGAGAGCAGAGCTTGGGGGAACGGCTGGAATTCCCTCTGGATATACAGTTTATTGAGGATTCTGTATATTATGATTTTATTAAAAGCCTTGGACTGGATGAGTCACAGTACAGCGGATTGGAGGCCAAGGTTCTGATAGTGGGGGCAGACACAACCGACCATACCACCTGTTTTACAAACAGTACCATGAACTTCACTCTTATCTCTGATTCAGGGGAACAGGAGAAAATGATGGAGGCCACCTTTGTGGATTCCTACCCGCTGGACCCGCTGCCCAGGGATTCATCTGCGCCAATGCCTGCTTATCATTTTATGGCGGTGATACCGTGGCAGATGAAACCGCAGTTTGAACTGCCGGGTCAGCCGCAGACGTATGGTATGACCTTTTGGTCGGAAAGACCGTCACAGTCCATGGCGCAGATGCAGTCAATGATTGATGAGCAGGGAATTTCCTCCGGCTATGTGCTTCTCAATCTGTCCTCCGCTGTTGACCTGTTTCGCAGCGCCACCTTTGTGGTGGATGTATTTACCTATGTTTTTGTTACTATGATATCCCTGATTGCAGTTGCCAATGTGTTCAATACTATATCAACCAATATCCGGCTCCGGCGGCGTGAGCTCGCCATGCTTCGCTCCGTGGGAATGTCTGACCGTGATTTCAACAAAATGATGTATTTTGAATGTGCTTTTTACGGTATGAGGACGCTTATGTGGGGGATTCCCATATCGGGACTGATTTCATGGCTGATTTACAAGGGAATGACAACCGTGGAACGGCTGGATGATTTTGCCTTTGTATTTCCATGGGGTACCATGGCAGTCAGCGTGCTGGGGGTATTTCTTGTTGTTTTCATTACGATTGTGTATGCTGCGGGAAAGATTAGGAAGGAGAATATTATGGATGCGCTTAGGGATGATATGACCTGAGTATGATGTAACCTATGGGGGCAGGCAGGGGAAAAGGCAGGGTTTCAGATGGTAATATAAGGGTACAGAACAAACATTCGGTTTTGCTCTGTACTTTTATTTTATACTTTGGTATAATGGCAAAAGACAGTGTCATAGACAGAGGTATCTAACATGTGAAACATATACAAAGCATTTCGGTAACGATAAAAGATGAAATGTTTTTCAAAACAAAAGTGAGAAAGGAATCCCATATGGACCATTTTGAACTAGTATCCGAATACCAGCCCACCGGCGACCAGCCGCAAGCAATTGAAGCCCTTGTAGAAGGCTTTAAAGAAGGCAACCAATTCCAGACCCTGCTTGGTGTCACTGGTTCCGGCAAGACTTTCACGATGGCCAATGTCATCCAGGCCCTAAACAAGCCTACCCTGATTATTGCCCACAACAAAACATTGGCAGCCCAGCTCTACAGCGAGTTCAAGGAATATTTCCCCAACAATGCGGTGGAGTATTTTGTGAGCTAGTATGAAATGAGTTTCAAACCACTATTGGTTGGCGTTGCTTAGTGTTATTTATACCATATTTTGTGGACTATATGGAGTGTATGGATGGAATAATACCGGGTGGACTAGGTGGAGAGGTGACCTTCATTCGTAAAGAAAAAGTATTAGACTAATTATCAGATAGACATCTTCTCAATAAAATTTCATACTAATAATCTATTTTAAAAGTAAGGCCATATATTGTGTAAAGTTTTTGTATTTGTTATAATTGAAATCGCGAGGTACTATAAATGATTTACCAGCGATAATCGAAAATAATAAAAGAAATATATTGTTTAAATTATTATGAAAAGAAAAATGTGTAAGTTAATTATTGGAAAGTAGGGATAATACATTAAAAGATTATTGGAGGTTTAATCATTAAAGAAGAATGAAGTAAATCTGAATGCTATAGAAAATGAGGTTGAAAAATATGGTTCCTGTCAAAGTGGGAGAAGAATTCGATTACGAAGCAGTAAATATTGATAGTGATTGGAACGATAGCAACGATAGTGAGCTGATAATGCATACAATTCATTCATATCCAGCGAAATTTCCAGCATTTATAGCTTGGAAAGCATTTGAATACGCTCAAAATGAAGGTGTAAAAATTAAAAATGTATCCGACATATTTTGTGGATGTGGAACAGTTGCATTAGAGGCTAAGATACATGGATTTGATTTTTGGGGATGTGATATCAATCCAGTAGCTACATTAATAGCAAGAACCAAAAGTAATACATATAATGTAGATGAAATTTTGTATTATTATGAAAGAATAAAGATAAAAATAGAAAATTTGGATTTTCCAGAAGACTTGTATTTGAGAGCAAATGCGAGGCTTCAATATTGGTATTATGAAAAATCGTATTGTGTTTTGTATAAATTACATTATGCAATTGTTTGCGAAATTCCAGATGGAAAATATAGAGAGGCATTCGAATGTATTTTTTCTTCTATTTTGAAAGCCTGTTCAAAGTGGCTGACTAAATCTATAAAACCACAAGTAGATCCTAATAAAAAAGAGATAGATGTTTTAGGGCAGTTTGATATGCACTTACATAAATTTATTAAAGCAGTGGAAGAAATAAAGGTTGCTAATGCGAATACGATTATTAAATGTACAAATTTTTTAAATGAAGAAAATTTACCTAAAGTAGATTTAATAATAACAAGTCCACCTTATGTTACATCTTATGAGTATGCCGATTTGCATCAACTTTCATCATTGTGGCTTGGCTATGCAGATGACTATAGAACATTACGTAGGGGTTCCATTGGTAGTGTATATAATAGTGATGCTTTTTTTATGGATATGAAAAATTTGAATAATACAGGGAAAAATATTTGCGAGCAGTTAATAAATATTGGGATGCCCATGTCCAAAGTAAAATCGGTAGCTAGATATTATGTAGATATGCAAAATGCTGTAGAAAAATGTTATGGCATGTTACGAGATGGAGGCATGGTTTTTTTGGTTGTAGGTGATACAGAATATAAAAACGTAAAGATACAAAATTCTAGACATCTTGTAGAGGTATTAGAAAAAAATAAGTTCCATGATATTAAAATTGGGAAGAGAACAATATCAAAACGGATTTGTATACCTTATAGGGATGAAGCTGGTAAGTTCTCAAAAGACAAGTCAAAACGCAAAGTATATCATGAAGAATTTATTATTAGTGGGAGGCTTTAGGAATGAATTTAGATACTGCAGGAACGAAAATAGATGATATTGAAGTGACGATAAGCCACAGGATAATTGAGTTGTTTTCGGCTGGTTTATATTCAAGTCCCAATAAAGCGTTTGAAGAATTAATATGTAATTCTTATGATGCGTTTGCAAGTAAAGTTGCGGTTTATGTTCCATCTGATTTGACTGTTGAGGGAGCGTATATATGGGTTTGCGATAATGGAGAAGGATTAACGCCATCTGAACTAAAAGCTTTATGGAAAATTGGTGAATCGTCTAAGAGAAATAATAATGAAAGGGATAACCGAAGATTACAAATAGGACAATTTGGTATAGGTAAATTAGCGACTTATATATTGGCTAGAAAATTAACTTATATTTCTAAGAAAGAAAATAAATATATATTAGCTACAATGGATTACAATTTGATAAAAGAAGATAATAAAAGCCTATTTATAGCAGAACGTCAGGTTAGTGAGGAGGAGGCAAAAACTTTATTATCATATTACATTCAGAATGATATGTTGAATTTTTCATTATTTGATAAAGGCGCAGAAGAATCATGGACAGTCTCTTTGATGACCGAATTAAAACCTAAAGCAGGGGAAATTAAAATAGGACGATTAAAATGGATTTTAAGTACTGCATTGCCACTAAATCCAGGATTTCAGTTAGAATTTAACGGTGCTTTAATTGAGTCTTCAAAAATAAAAGTTCCTATTATGAAAAAGTGGATAATTGGAAAGGATGATTTGACTGCTGAGAAAATTACAGGAGTCGAATGTAGGGAAGAAATAGATAAAAATGGTAATCAGATATATTTTGTGGATATGCCTAACCTATCAGGTATTAATGGAGAGTTCGTTCTGTATGAAGATTCGTTGGTTGAGGGAAAGTCATCGGAATTAGGTCGGAGTCATGGCATTTTTTTGAGTATTAGAGAAAGATTGATAAATTTGGATGATCCATTGCTTGGAATGGAAGCATTTTCGCATGGTGCGTTCAATCGAACAAGAATAATTATAAATGCAGATGAATTAGATAATAATTTAACGTCTACAAGAGAGGCAGTAAAGGATTCACAACCATTTACTCAGCTAAAGGAATACATAAAGAAGAAATTTAATAATGAAGTAAAAAAATATTATTTTGATCAACAAATTCAAATTGAACAAAAAAGGTCAATTTCATCAAGAATGGCACAAACGTCTTACTTGACGTCCAAAAAACCCATATATGATTTTGTTCAAAATTATTATTCATCTCAGATAGTCAATCCTATTTTAATAGAAAAGCCAGATGAGGAAGATAAAGATGAATTATTAAATCTATATGAAAAAGATTTGGAAACGGGAGAGCAGGTAATAGAGAATATTGCTTGGGATTTTAAAACAATAGATGCCCCATTAGCTAAGTTAAATCTTAAAAATAGAACTTTAGTTATTAACAAAGCGCATCCATATGTTGCAAATTATATTGATGCAAACAGCAATATGATTCCCCTGGAAAGTATGATAATTACTGAAGTGTTAACTGAAGCACATCTGTATGAGATAGGTTTAGATGAGGATATTGTCAATGGAATAATTAGAAGAAGAGATAGGACATTACGCCAGCTTGCTTTATCAGATCGCCAAGGAATTCCAGCAGTGGCAATGTTTTTAAAAGACTCGTTAGATAATCCAAGCGGATTAGAAGATGCTATTGAAAGAGTTTTGACTGCAATAGGATTTGAAGTAACCCCAATTGGTGGAAATAACGAGCCAGATGGGAAAGCAGAGGCATTTCTTGGGTATGATGATAATGGAAACCCAAGAGGCTATTCACTGACATATGATGCGAAAAGCACGTCAAAAAAAAGTATTGCAGCAGGTACTGCCCATCTGTCTGGTTTGAAAAGACATCAAGAAAAATATCACGCTGATTATTGCATGGAAGTAGCGATTGATTATCAAGGTTCTAAAGATGATGAAAGTGCAATATCTAATGAGTCTAAAAGAGAACAAGTGACAATGATAACTGCAAAAGATTTAATAAAATTGTTACTAATGGTAACCCCAAAACAGTTAGGGCTGGATAAAATCAGAGATCTTTTTGAAAATTGCTTTTCACCTAATGAAGTTCATCAATGGATAGATAACGTAGAAAAAATGGATGTTGAAACTCCGCCATATTATGATTTAGTCGATGTAATCTATCAATTACAGAAAACAGATACTGAAGCTCCAGTAACAGAAGTTGTAAGAAGGGAATTGAATAGAAAATTAGGAACCAAGTATTCCACTAAAAATGTTACAGAGTGGCTAAATTTGCTGGTTAATTTAGTTCCAGGATGTGTGAGTGTAGATGGAAATTATGTCGGTGTACAGGCAAGTGCTACTATTATTAAGTTACGTATTCATAAGGCAATAAGTGAGATACCATTAGATATGCAACCAATGTATAATGAAATATTTAGTCAATCAGAGGGGGTATAGCGAGATATATTTAGTAATTCTAAAGTTAGTAATGCCTTTTGAGAGTTTTGTAGGGCTTCTAAATATTCATCGGGGTAATTTTGTGCTTTTAAAATAGTATATATTTCGCCGAGCATATCATAAAGATGGGAATATGAAATATTATTTTTCATAATATACCTCCAGTAGGGTATTATTATATGTAACAAGAAGTAATAAAATTCATAAAATGTTGAGAAACCGTTTGTTTATACAAGCGTAAGCGTTTAATGACGTTTACATTGTTCCAATTATGGAAAACCCCGGAGTAAAGATTTTCATTGGAAGTATTACAAACAGCTTTTGCAGGAGAATCATCTTCCAGATATTCGTTGGTATGATTTGCGAAGCACGTTTTGTACCATACTACTGAAGAATGACTTTAATCCCAAGACGGTATCGAAACTGATGGGCATGCTAAAGAGTTGATAACGATGGATGTATATGGGGATAACCGGGGTATCATTGCTGATTGTGTAGATGAACTCCAGCCGTTTATAGATGAGGTTTTACCAGATCCAGATGAGGAGATTGAACTTGCCACTGAAAACATTGATGTGATGATTTCGGCGGAAGATTACCTTATATAAAGTGAATAGAAAATGGAAAAATATAGCCACAAGAAAAAGAACGAATGTTCCGTCTTGTGGCTATACTTTTTGAACTGTCCATGTTATAATTTGACTTGTCAGCAGGAAAGCAAGCGCGACCGCAGGGAGCATTTGCTTTCACCTGACAAGTCAACGAGGAACAGCATGTTCCGAGTGATGCAAGGACTGCGAAGCAGTCTTTGTATCGTTTAGTGACCTTTAGAAATACTAATTCCACTAGGTTTTATATAGTGTTGCGGCGTTTCAAAAAACAGGTTTTAGTGACTTTCATTCGTAAAATAGCAAAAGTTCGTCTATTAGGCAGGGCGAAAATGGTTCGGATTACGAATTTCTGCCTAATAGACGTACTTTTTTCAGGGTCACCAAGGAGGTAAAAACACAATATGGAGTTCAAATTACACAGTGAATACCAGCCCACCGGCGACCAGCCGCAGGCGATTGAAGCCCTTGTAAAAGGCTTCAAAGAAGGCAACCAATTCCAGACTTTACTAGGGGTTACGGGCTCTGGCAAGACTTTCACCATGGCCAATGTCATCCAGCAATTACAGAAACCGACCCTCATTATTGCCCACAATAAGACGCTGGCAGGACAGCTCTACAGTGAGTTTAAGGAGTTCTTCCCGGAGAACGCGGTGGAGTACTTCGTTTCCTACTACGACTACTACCAACCCGAAGCCTACGTCCCATCCTCGGACACCTACATTGAAAAGGATTCTTCTATTAATGATGAGATAGACAAGCTGCGCCATTCCGCCACCGCTGCCCTGTCCGAGCGGGAGGATGTGATTATCGTGGCTTCCGTATCCTGTATCTACGGTCTGGGCAGCCCCATTGATTACAAGGAGATGGTTATTTCCCTGAGGCCAGGCATGATTAAGGACAGGGACGAGGTCATCCACAAGCTCATTGACATCCAGTATGACCGCAATGACATGGACTTTAAGCGGGGAACGTTCCGGGTAAGGGGCGATGTGCTGGACATTTATCCTGCGTACTCAGATGGTGTGGCCTACCGGGTGGAATTCTTTGGGGACGAGGTGGACCGTATATCGGAGATTGATACGCTGACCGATGAGACTAGGGCGCAGCTGGGCCATGTGGCTATTTTTCCGGCATCCCATTATGTGGTGCCAAAGGAGAAGATGATGGAAGCCACAGAGAACATTCTGGCGGAGCTGGAGGAACGGGTCGCATTCTTTAAGAGCGAGGATAAGCTTTTGGAGGCCCAGCGTATATCGGAACGGACCAACTTTGATGTGGAGATGATGCGGGAGACAGGATTCTGCTCAGGCATTGAGAATTATTCCAGACATCTGACCGGCGGCCTGCCAGGGGAACCGCCCTGTACTCTGATAGATTATTTCCCGGAAGATTTCCTGATTATTGTGGACGAGTCACATATAACACTGCCCCAGGTACGGGGAATGTATGCAGGGGACCGGTCCAGGAAAACCACGCTGGTGGATTACGGCTTCCGGCTACCGTCGGCTCTGGATAACAGACCGTTGGCGTTTTCTGAGTTTGAGTCTAAAATTAACCAGATGATGTTTGTTTCCGCCACGCCGTCTGTCTATGAGGCGGAGCATGAGTTAATGAGGGTGGAACAAATCATACGTCCCACAGGGCTTTTAGACCCGGAAATTTCGGTGCGGCCTGTGGAGGGCCAGATTGATGACCTGGTTTCTGAGGTAAACAGGGAAGTGGAAGCACGCCACAAGGTGCTTATCACCACTCTGACCAAGCGGATGGCAGAGGACCTGACCGATTATATGAGGGAGGTGGGCATCCGGGTGAAATATCTCCACTCGGATATTGATACCCTGGAGCGGGCTGAAATTATCCGGGACATGCGAATGGATGTGTTCGATGTCCTGGTGGGAATCAACCTGCTGCGGGAAGGACTGGATATACCGGAAATAACCCTGGTGGCTATTCTGGATGCTGATAAGGAGGGATTCCTGCGTTCGGAGACATCACTGATTCAGACCGTTGGCCGCGCGGCGCGCAACAGCGAAGGCCACGTAATCATGTATGCGGACAAGGTGACGGACTCCATGCGCGTGGCAATCGAGGAAACGAACCGAAGGCGCCAGATACAGCAGAAATACAACGAGGAACACGGAATCACTCCTACCACCATAAAGAAGGCTGTCAGGGATTTAATCGCTATATCCAAGGCAGTGGATGCAGATGATAAGCACTTTAAGAAGGACCCGGAGTCCATGGACGAGAAGGAGTTAAAGAAGCTGTCAAAGGAGCTGGAGAAGAAAATGCATCAGGCTGCAGCAGAACTGAATTTCGAGGAAGCGGCAAGGCTGCGTGACAGAATGATAGAAATCAAGAAAATGCTGCAGGACTTGTAATTTTCTGTAACTCATGGAACAATATACCTAAAAATGTAATATTCTTTTAAGGATTATTAAATTGTACAAAAGAAACCTCTACTTTATAATAAAGATAGGCAATAATAGCAAATGATTGCGAATATAGATGAGGAGGTTATGTTTTATGAGGAGAAAAAGTTATCTCTGTCTGCTGCTTGCAGCATCCATGGCATTGGGCGGCAGTTTCCCGGCATTGGCGGCAGATAAGAAAATTGACACGGTCAAGCTGAGTTTTTCCTATTCAAAGGCGCCTGAGAGCGGAGATGAGATAGGAGACATTACAGTTAAGGCGGGCAGCAGCGGATTTGAAGTGGATTCTGCCGAGTATACCAATATTGAGGACCAGGATACCTGGACCGTAGGCGACATACCTGAGGTAAAGGTGGAGCTGTCTGCCAAGGACGGATACAAGTTCTCTTACACATCCAAGAGCCATTTCTCTCTTTCCGGATGTAATGCGGATTTTAAGAAGGCAAAGATTTACGATGACGGCCAGTACATTGAGGTGTACGCTGAGCTGAAACGCATCGGCGGTAAGCTTCAGGGCGCTTCGGACCTGGAGTGGAACGATACCACGGCTGAATGGGAGGAGATTGAGGGCGCCAAGAGCTACGATGTAAAACTGCTCCGCGACGACAAGACAGTCACCACAGTGAGCACCACAGGAACCTCCTATAACTTTGCAGGCTATTTTAACCGGGAAGGAGACTATACCTTCCGTGTAAGGGCAATTTCCCGCTACAATAATAAGACTGGCGAATGGTCCGAGGATTCCGGTTCCCTGTCTATTGACGAGGATGAGATTGGCCGCTATGGCGGCAGCGGGCACTGGGAACAGGACGGCACAGGCGTGTGGTATGCCTATGATACCGGCGGTTATCCGGCATCCTGCTGGAAGCAGATTAACGGGGCATGGTACTATTTCAACAACAAGGGCTATATTGTCACAGGATGGCAGAAGCTGGACGGAACCTGGTATTACCTGAATCCGTCGAACGGCACCATGATGACCGGCTGGCAGGCCATTAACGGCAAGTGGTATTACATGAACGGCAGCGGTGAGATGCAGACCGGCTGGCAGGCCATTAACGGCAGGTGGTATTATCTGGACAGCAGCGGCGCCATGCAGATTGGCTGGCAGAGGCTGGGAGGCCAGTGGTATTACTTAGATGCAAGCGGCGCCATGCTTACCGGCTGGCAGGCCATCAACGGCAAGTACTATTATCTGGGTACCAACGGCGCCATGTATTACAATACGTGGACACCGGATGGAAAATATGTGGATGGTTCCGGAGCCTGGGTGCAGTAAAATATAAGTTAAATATGCAGGAGAGATGCAGCGGAGAGATTCGCTGCATCTTTTTTGAATCTGAGTTTGTCATAACAAACTCTTTTTGTTGACATTTTTTCGCAATAAGCATACAATGAATATGATTTAAATGCAACTACAAAAGGAGACAGGCAGCAATGCAGAAAAAGCTGAATGAGTGTGAAATCGGCGGCCAATACGTTGTATCGGGCGTGCAGGTGGATGAGAGCATTACCAGACGTCTGGAGGCCCTGGGGGTCAACGAGGGGACGCCTGTGAATATACTAAATAAGAAGGGCAGCGGCAGCGTTATCATCAAAGTGCGCGGTACGCGTCTGGCGCTGGGAAAGCGTCTGTCCGAAGGTATCACGGTCAGGGAGGAACATGCATCATGAGCGGACATGCAAGGGCAAATGGGACAGATACGTACGGCAGTGTGATACTGGGAGACAGCAGGGAAAAGAAGATGGATTCTCCAAAACAGCATGGGGATGATACGGCGCCCATCACAGTCGGATTTGTGGGCAATCCCAACTGCGGCAAGACCACATTATTCAACGCCTTCACCGGTGCTAAACTTAAGGTTGCCAACTGGCCCGGAGTTACGGTGGAGCGCGTGGAGGGAGAGACCAGCTATAAAGGGCGCCCTATCAAGGTTATAGACCTTCCGGGCATCTACAGCCTTACTTCCTATACCATAGAGGAAAAGGTCACCCGTAAATGCATTGAGGACGGCGGCGTGGATGTCATCATCAATGTGGTGGACGCTTCTTCCCTGGAAAGGAACCTGTACCTGACCATGCAGCTCATTGAGCTGAAAAAACCGGTTATCCTGGCCCTGAATATGATGGATATTGTGGAAGAACGTGGCATGGAAATCGATATGCACCGCCTTCCGGAGATGCTGGGGGAGATTCCCGTTGTCCCGGTATCGGCCAGAAAACGGACCGGGCTGGATGTGCTGATGCATGCAGTGGTCCACCATTATGAGGAGGGCCCCCAGGGCGTGGTTATCCGCTACAGCCAGGAGGTGGAGGAGAAAATCCGGCTGATTGAGGAGGCACTGTATAAAAAATACGGCGAGATGGACAACATGCGCTGGCATGCCATTAAGTTCCTGGAGTTTGACCAGGTGGTGATTGATGACCATCCCCTGGATAATGCGGGGCAGATTCTTCCGCGTAATTATGAAAAACAAATCATCAATGAGAAATATGACTATATTGAAGAGGTCATAAAGGAATGCCTGTTTAATAAGGATGAGAAGGCCGCCACCACGGACAAGGTGGACCGGCTCATGACCCATCCGGTGTGGGGAATTCCCGTGTTCCTGGGCATTATGGCCTTGGTGTTTTTCCTTACATTTACAGTGGGTGATTTTTTAAAGGAGTATTTCCAGATGGGTCTGGATATGTTTTCCGGTGCCATCCTGTCGTTTCTCACCAGTGTCCACGCAGCCCAGTGGCTCACCTCGCTGATTGTGGATGGTATCATTGCGGGGGTGGGCGGTATTCTTACATTCCTGCCCAACATTTTTATCCTGTTCCTTGCCCTGGCTTTTCTGGAAGACAGCGGATACATGGCAAGGGTGGCTTATGTGATGAATGAGACCATGGGCATGGTGGGTTTGTCAGGAAAGGCGTTCCTGCCCATGCTTTTGGGTTTTGGCTGTACGGTACCCGCGGTTATGGCAACCAGAGCCCTGGAAAGCGTGAAGGACAGGCGGAGGACTATTTTAATCACGCCATTTATGTCCTGCTCCGCCAGGCTGCCGATTTATGTGCTTTTCGCTGAGATGTTTTTTCCGGACAGGGCTCTGATTGTGGCATACTCCCTCTATATCATCGGTCTTTGCATGGCAATCCTGGTGGCCTTTATTGTACATATCCATGGAAAAAATGACAGCTCCCAGAACGCGCTGCTGATAGAACTGCCTGAGTACAAGACGCCCAACGGCCGCACGGTAGCCATCTATGTGTGGGATAAAGTAAAGGACTATCTCAGCAAGGCGGGAACCACGATTTTCATTGCGTCCATTGTGCTCTGGTTTGTATTAAACCTGGGACCGGACGGATTTGTGTCGGAGGTGTCCGACAGCTTTGCCGCAATCATCGGTCATGTCCTGGTACCGGTATTAAGACCCGCGGGCCTGGGACAGTGGCAGGTGGCTGTGGCCCTTATTTCCGGCCTCTCGGCAAAGGAAGTGGTTGTATCCAGTTTCAGTGTCCTCTACGGAATCAATAATGTGAACTCCGCTGCCGGTATGACAGAGTTATCCACTCAGCTGGCCATGGCCGGATTTGGCGGCGTAAACGCCTATGCCCTGATGATATTCTGCCTGCTGTATTCACCCTGTATCGCGGCAGTGGCAACGATTAAGCGTGAGACCGGCTCCTGGAGATGGACCATAGGAATGGTGCTGTTCCAGCTGGCTGTGGCCTGGGCGGGAGCTATGCTGGTATTCCAGTTGGGAAGTCTGATATTCGGATAATCAATACTGGAACATGCAGAAGAATGGCAGATGTAGCGGAGGGGACAGGATTGGAACTCAGCAGATGGAAACAGGGCCGGAGGATGCAAGGGTAATGGCTCCGGTTTCCCTTGAATAGAGATATACCTGATTGGACAGGCGGTCTTCCCTGGGGACCTCGGACCGGTTGATGTGGGTCACCAGCCGGCTCATCTCCCCATAAGAAATATCGCCGTCGTCAGGCAGCAGCAGAAATAGCGATAGGTAAGGTCTGAGCTGAGAGCAATCTCAGCTTTCCACCTTTTCCCCCGCTCCGCACCGTACGTGAGACTTTCACCTCATACGGCGCTCCATCAAATTAAACCTATTTACTCAATTATGGTATTACCGACTAGAATTCGATAATTATTGGTCTTTTTAAGCGCATTTTCGTTCCACAATCCTTCACTAGTAAGCTTTTCTATCAGCTCGTTAGCTCGTTCTGTTTCCTTTGTGTGAATAAGTTCATAGGCGTCAGTAGAAACTATATCTATGTTTCTATAGCCATCTCCACCATTAGGATATATTTTGTGAACTCGCATATCATATACTGTAAGCTGTTTCTTTGTTATTAAACACTTGCCTCTCTGCGCTGACATTCGTGAAATACGATTGTCATTCAGCTCGATTGACTCATGCCTTAGCGGATGTTCTGCTAAGTATCTAAAGATAACATCGAGGTGTGTAAGCCGTTTGTGAATTAACTGTCTTCCTTCTTCCGTATAATTGCAGGTTTTCTGTTTGAATCCGTAGGGAATCGTAAAGGTGACCGCATAAATAGGGTCAATAACAACTTCCCCTACTAGATAACGTCTGCCGTGATAATTAGCGTATTTTATCTTCTGAAATTCTGACAGTGGTGGTCCTGTTTTGCCATTTGACCGTGTCATGTGTTTTAAGGCTGGTAACAAAAGATAATAAATCTTCCAAAAATCTTTACTTACCCTTGTGGCTACACAGTAGTAATTGTGCATACCACGAATTGTTGAATTCAAGTTACGCGCTTTATTCTCATTGCCTTGTGCTTCCCAAATCGCTTTACGAAGCTTAGTTGTAACCTTTTTCTTTGCTTTGTCCGACATATGAGAAACAATAACATTTTGTTTCGGTCTTTCTTCCAGCTTAAATTTAAAACCTAAGAATTCTGAATAATGCCTACACAGATTTGTTATCTTACTTTTCTCTGGACTTGTTTCGAGATGCAACCTTTCCTTCAGCCACATTTCAACGGCAAGCCTTACTCGTTCTGCATCCTTCCTGTTTCTACAAAAGATTTTAAAATCATCTGCATAACGCACTAGGTACATTTCTTTTAGTTTAGCATTTCTTCTAAGTGCCTCACATTTATCACCACTATATTTGTATGGATATCTCGTTTGGAATGTTTCCCATTGATTACTTATCCACCAATCAAGTTCATTTAGCACGACATTAGAAAGCAACGGTGATAAAATACCACCTTGCGGTGTTCCTTTTATAGGAACCCCTTCCCCCTGTATCGGTGCTTTCAGAAGCTTGCTTATGACACAAATCAACCTTTTATCATGAATACCCAGTGACCATATCTGCTTCAAAAGCTTCGCATGGTCTACATTATCAAAGAACCCTTTGATATCGATATCCACCACATATTCCAGCTTTACTGTGAAAGCTAGAAATCGAAATCGGCTAATTGCATGGTGTGTGTTACGGTTTGGTCTGAATCCATAGCTATGCTTGTGGAACTTCGCTTCGCATATTGGCTCCATCACTTGAAGAATACATTGCTGTATCAAGCGGTCTTGAATGGTTGGAATTCCTAATGGTCTTTCCTTTCCATTGTCTTTAGGAATCATGACTCTCCTTACTGGATGAGGTTTGAAGTTTGCCAATCTATGTTGGACATACGCCACTAATACGTCATTTCCTTGCTCCGCTATCTGTTCGATTGTACCCATGTTAGTTCCAGGTGTTCGGCTTCCCTTGTTACGCTTAATCCGTCTGTATGCAAGTGCGATATTCTGCGGACTAACAATCAGCGACATTAGGTCATTAAATATTGCACCTTCTTTGCTTTTAGCATATAAGCCGTCAAACACATCTTGAATTGCATAATACTCATTGCGCCTTAGTACCTTGTTTTCTCTTTTCTTTGTCGTTTGGTCAGTCATCTCCTTAAAGGAAGATTTCTTCTCTTAGTCATACTCGAACCCAAAACACTTTTTACCATATTAAGTTTTAATGAATTAACTTGACTTGGGGCTATCCCTCCACGGCTTATTATCACCGCTTCACAGGTACATTGCCCCTACTTTCACTGACATAAACTGTGTTGCCACAGACCGCCTCATTGGAATTGCACTTCCTACTCGTTGTCAGCTTCCCCCGTTCCTATTTTCCTATCTGTTCATATACCCTTAGACGCTCTCTTTGAGCCTGTAAGCTTGCTAGTGCCTGTAACACTACATGGACTTTCATAACGAATGTCTTACTCACCCACACTTACCTGACGTCACGTCATCGATGCATTTCTGCATTTCCATTCTTTAGACCCTTTTCTTCAAGAGTTCGCCAGTTGCCCTTGTATAGACAACATTCTCGTCATAGGTATTTTATAGACTTCCGGCCTATCATCCACTCGACCACCTCTGGTTCGTAGTTCCTCGCCATCACGCGTTAGGGTGGCTCTCAGCCGACTTTACCGAGCTTATAACCCCTCACAATGTGCAACTATAAGACGCTATTCGGAGTATCAAAGGAAGCATTTCATGGCGTTACCCAATCATTCTACTTCTCAGAAAATAAGTTGTTGCTACAACTAGTTAAACTAGTTGCAACCCTCGCCTTTTGTTCATTTATGCGGCGAAACGGGTCGCACCTTCGTGGATGCTGGATGGAAGGATAATTAAATCCTTTTCCACCCCGTCTGCGAAGTTTTTTAATACATCCTTATACAGGATGCAGGCAGCGCCGTTGATGCCGGAACGGTTGCTGAGTATGTAAAACGGGGCAGGAGTTTCCGGCCTTGGCCCGGTTTCCTGAACATGGGGATTCAGTTCGCGGTTCAGCTCCTCGATGATACATGCCATGCTGGAGATGACAGGAGGAAACAGCCTGGGAGAATTGGCAAGGGCTGAGTTTTTTAAATCTTCCAGGGAAATGTTCCAGATACGCAGATGACTGTTGTGAATCATGGCGGTCATGAGGCCGGTGTCATCCTCATGGATGCAGAGGTAGAATACAATCGCCAGGTCCATCCAGAGTATATGGGGGACGTCCGCCAGAATGGATTCGTTGGAGGCAGCATGTATTAGTTTGCAGGCAATATCAGAGCGTATGCCCTCATAATCGGACAGCATCTGATAATCCAGGGGAGGCGGTGTATCGTTCTGACGGTACAGAGCCAGAAGCTCTGCTGCAATATGGTCTAAAGGCCTTCCCTCACGGTACTGTTCATAGCAGGGATTCAGGTATATGGCAGGAGCGATATGGGTATTTCCCCTGGTGATGCACAGTCCATCCAGAATGAGCCCATTGTTTTTGGGGACCTTGCGCAGCTCCAGCTTATAGCTGTCTCCCAGGGCTGCTTCCATGCGTTCTTTTACAGCAGTTAAAAATTGTTCGTATACCAAATGTATACCTCCTTTGATGTTATTTATGTAAACTGAATAACAGTTCCATATCTTACTGAACTGGATAATAAGGTAAACTTCCGGTGAAATCGCCTTGGATAATGACAAGATGGATAAACTGAATATAAAAATATAAGTGAATATCAGAAATAAAATGAATTGATACCAGCTTAATCCATAAGGACATGTTTGTCAATAGATGAAAATGGGATTTTTGGGCTGCCAAGCTGCCGGAAAGCGGTTCAAGGCGGAAAATACTATATGTTATCGGGGTTTTTAAGTAGGTATTGTCGTTTTATTGACTACAGGGGGAGGGAATGGTGGGGAAATGACGGGAAAATGGCAAGAAATGAAATTGACGGATGGTCATGGGACTGATATACTCGATTATAGTTTCAGAAAGGAATGGGGACGAGTGGACGAACATCATTGGAGTGAGGACCATCTGATAGCCAGTACCGCTGTCCTGGCCGGGGAAATCATGCTGATAAGCGGAGCCGAGATTGCCAGGATAGAGGGAACCATACATTATATACTGGGGTGCTGCCATGGCAGGAATGCACAGACCATGGTATTCAGCACAGGCATATTTGTGAGCCTGGACAGCCCTGACAGGGAGGCGCTGACCCTGGTGCGAAGGGTGGAGGCGCGTTCTACCAACCTGAACCGGATATACCGTGTGAATGAGGTGTCCAGGAAGCTGTGCGGCGGCCTCATGAGTCCTAAGGAGGCATACCGGGAGCTGGAGGAAATAAAGGATAGCTGCCAGTATAAAAGGGAGTTAAAGGCCCTTAGTTATGCGTTTATCGCCGTATTCTTCGGCGTGGTCCTTGGCGGGAGTCCTGCGGACTGTCTGGGGGCTGCTGCAATCGGCGGGATTTTGGGACTGGTGGTATATGCCATATCAGGCTTGGGATTCAATGATTTCTGCGTTAACGGTCTGGGGGCATTTACCATCGGGATTGCTGCCCTGGCCATGAACCGGTGGATTCTGACCGGGGCCAGTAATGACGTGGTTATCATCAGCGCCATCATGCCCTTGCTGCCAGGTGTTATCTTTACCACAGCGGTAAGGGATACGCTGAACGGGGATTATTCCTCAGGGGCAGCCAGGATGCTGGAGGCAGTGGTGACTGCTCTTGCAGTGGCGGCCGGAGTGGGTGCAGGCATGGCACTGTTCCATCAGCTCACAGGGGGAGGCGGAATATGGTAGCTGCGATTCAGGTGGCAGGTTCGTTTATGGCGGTGCTCAGCTTCGGGCTGGTGCTGGAGATGCCCAGGAAATACCTGGGCTGGTCAGGGCTGACCGGCGGAGTGTGCTGGCTGGTGTATCTGCTGGTAAAGGCAGGAACCGGCTCCATGATTCTCGGAGCATTTCTCTCCAGTCTGTCCGTGGCCCTTATGGGACATCTGTTTGCCAGGATTTTCAGGGCTCCGGTCAGTGTGTTTCTGGTGCCGGGAATCCTTCCCCTGGTCCCCGGTACATCCATCTATAACAGCGTGTACTATGTTATCCGCAACAGCAGGGAGGAATCCATGTATTATCTTGTGGAAACCCTTCAGATTGCTGGCTCCATTGCCCTGGCGGTGTTCCTGATGGATTCCGTGTTTAAACTGGTGGGAAAGAAGAAAAGGATAAAAGTGTAAAATTAGGACTTGAAGTTTTAATGAAAATAGTGTATCATAATGGGGATGCGTCTGTAGCTCAGTGGATAGAGCAGTGGCCTCCGGAGCCGCGTGCGTAGGTTCGATTCCTATCAGACGCATTTTAAATTGCATATTTTTTATTTTTGCGGATGCCGCAGAGTCAGGTCCAAGCTTGATTCTGCGGCATTTCCTGTTTATCCGCCGGAACAAACCGGTCCGTTATGTCCGTTTTTCCTGAGCCGGTCGTAAACCTTGATGCGGCAAGCAATGAAAATGCAGATGGATGTCCTGAAAAGAGTGTTAAAAAAACGTTTATTTTTTTAAATTTTCACACAATCTTAACGCTAAATCGGAGATTTGGAATTGATTTTGGAAATTTTAAGGAGTATACTGTTACTAAAGCGAAATACAAGGTAAGTTTTTTAAAATTGTATATTTAACTCGGATAGCATATATACGAAAGTCAGTTAATAAAAAGTAATAAGATGGGGCTTCGGATTGTTTCCTGAAAAAAGAGTGTATCTAACTGTATGCGTACTAGAACTTCAAGAAAGCCCGAAGAGAAGTCTTTGAATATATAGTATCCTGGTATAACAGAAAGTGGTTATACAGAGCCATCAATTATATGACGTCTCAGCAGAAGGAGGATGGGAAACCAGAAAAGGTGGCATAAGCTTTCAATTCCAGCATTCCCCGCGGCCGCTTAATCCAACGAGGTATCAAGCAAACGTACGGCAAGAACGTTCAACCTATATAAAGCGAAGGGCTGTAAATAATAGGCTGACGGGCTGTGGGGGACCAAAACCCTACACTTATATATTAAGGAGGAAACATTATATGCTACGGATAGTTGATACAATTAATTCATACCTTTCTGATTACATTCTTGTATTTCTTTTAGTTGCTGTGGGCCTTTGGTATACCATCAAAACCAAATGTGTCCAGAGGTATCTCTGGAAAGGACTGAAACAGCTGTTTGGCGGTTTTTCACTGCACGGCGGTTCTCAGGGAGGCGGAATGAGCTCATTTCAGGCGGTTGCAACAGCAATCGCTGCACAGGTTGGCACCGGAAATATTGTTGGTTCAGCCGGTGCGATTCTTGTGGGCGGACCCGGAGCCATTTTCTGGATGTGGATTATTGCATTTCTGGGCATGGCAACCATTTATGCAGAAGCAACATTAGCGCAGAAGACACGTATTACAGATGCGGAAGGCAATATCCAGGGCGGACCGGTGTACTATATCCAGACAGCCTTTCATGGCAGCTTTGGAAAATTCCTGGCAGGCTTTTTTTCAATCGCAATTATTCTTGCTCTTGGATTCTTTGGATGCATGGTGCAGTCCAACTCAATCGGCTCGACAATCCAGCTGGCATTCGGGATTCCGTCCTGGGTTGTAGGTATCTTCCTCGTTGTTATTTGCGGATTTATCTTCATGGGAGGCGTGGACCGTCTTGCTTCCGTTACTGAAAAATTAGTTCCGGTTATGGCAGCATTTTTCCTGCTAGGCGGCTTGGGAGTACTCGCTATGCGGTTACAGTATATTCCGGAAACATTTGGCCTGATTTTCAAATATGCATTCCAGCCCCAGGCAATTATCGGCGGCGGATTCGGTATAGCAATTAAGACGGCTGTCAGCCAGGGCGCAAAGAGAGGCCTGTTTTCAAATGAAGCCGGTATGGGCTCCACCCCCCACGCCCATGCCCTTGCGCTGGTGAAAAATCCGCATGAACAAGGCTGCGTCGCAATGGTCGGTGTTTTCATTGATACCTTTATCGTTCTCACACTGAATGCATTGGTTATTATTTCTACACTTTACGCAGGAAATGGTCCTCTGGCAAATGGTTATGCAGGAGAAGCCGCGGAGACATTAAAAAATACAAACCTTGCCCAGGTGGCTTTCGGCGTTGTATACGGTAATAAGGCCGGCGCTGTTTTTGTGGCGATTTGTTTGTTCTTCTTCGCATTTTCCACCATTCTCGGCTGGAATTTATTTGCAAAGATTAATGTAACCTACTTATTTGGAAAAAAAGCGCAGAAACCATTCATGCTTGTTGCTTTGGTATTTATCTTCCTTGGAACAATTGGGGAAAGTGATTTGGTATGGTCATTATCTGATATGTTCAACCAGCTGATGGTTATTCCCAATGCCATTGCACTGTTCGCATTGACGGGGGTGGTTACAGGGATTCTTAAGAACCGCGACAAATAAAATATGGTACATATGCTTGAGAATGAAAGGACGTTCGCCGATGACTGCGTAAAGACTGAAGAGAGGCTTATACGTTTGACGATGCGCATACAGCGGTTATTTTCCTCGGTTTCTCCTGGATGGGTCAAAAGATGGGGCGGGATGCCCTTGTAAGGATATCGCAGATAATCTGTTTCAGCTTTGGATTATCTGCGGTATTTTTTTGGTACAGATTGCAATTTGAACCGCTTTTTGCTAGAATAGAGCGGAGATACTTGTATACTAACATACTCCGGGCTTCGCAGTCGGGACAGGAGGACTGAATCATGAGACAAAACAGAAGAAGGACAGGCAGCAGACGTTCTGCGGACGATAAGATAAAATATATGCGCATGGCGGCCATTCCGCTGGTTATTGTGCTGGTGCTGGTGGCAATCATACTGGTGATGGACAGGAAACCGTCGGATAAGGAGGCATCCGCGTCAACCGGCGTGTCGCTTTCCTCGGATGAGGATATCAATATAAACAGCGACAGCACCGCTGCACCGGACGATGGGGGAGTGGAGCCGGACAATAACCAGTATACTACGGATTTTTCCCAGTATGAGCTGAAAAAGGACGAGATTCCCCAGGTAAACCAGCTGATTAGTGAGTATTTTCAGGCAAAGGTGGACCAGGATGCTGAGACGCTGTACCGGATATTCGGCAAGAGCAGTGATACCGGGCTGGATGAACGGAAGGAAGAACTGAAGAATGAGGCGGTATACATTGAGGATTATGTGGATATTGTCTGCTATACCAAGCCAGGGCTTACAGAGGATTCCTATGTGGCCTATGTCACCTACGAAGTGAAGTTCAGACGTGTGGAGACATTGGCGCCCGGGCTCATGTGGTGCTATGTGGTCAAGGAAGATAATGGAAACTACATTATCCGTGAAAATGTAGTGGGTGATGAGGCGGATTATGTGGCAAAGCAGAACCAGTCTGAGGATGTGAAGCTGCTGTCCAACCAGGTGAATGAGAGGCTGAGACAGGCCATAGAGGGCGACACGGTCCTTGCCGGAATTTATAAGGATTTGAGAAACGGAGCAGTGGTCCATTCATCCGAGGAAGAGACAGGGGACAGTACGGTCATTCTGGAGGAAGAAGGCGCAGGGGGACAGAGCCCTGAGGGGGGACAGCCATCCCAGGAGCCGGCCGCTGACCCGGGCCAGAATTCCCAGGAGCCGGCCGCTGACCCGGACCAGAATTCCCAGGGAGAAGGAATACAGAATGTCCCGGCCGGACAGGAAGGAACAGAGACCCAGGGAAGCCAGGGAACTGAGCCCGGTACGTCAGGCGGTTCCAGTGTAAAGATAGAATAGTCTTGGAGGATAAGATTGACCATGGATGTAAAGGATTTTGATTATGAACTGCCGGAGGAGCTGATAGCCCAGGACCCGCTGGAGGACCGTTCCGCTTCAAGGCTGATGGTGCTGGACCGGGAAACCGGGGAGATACAGCACAGGATATTTAAGGATATCACGGAATACTTACGGCCGGGAGACTGCCTGGTGATTAACGATACAAAGGTTATACCGGCACGGCTGTTCGGAGTGAAGAAGGACACAGGGGCCAAGATAGAGATACTTCTGCTGAAACGCAGGGAGAATGATATATGGGAGACACTGGTGCGTCCGGGCAAGAAGGCCAAACCCGGGACTGTCATTGAATTTGGAGAGGGTCTGCTGACGGGAACCGTGGTGGATACCGTGGATGACGGGAATCGTCTGATTCAGTTCCATTACAAGGGCATTTTTGAGGAAATACTGGACCAGCTGGGCCAGATGCCTTTGCCGCCGTATATTACGCACCAGCTGAAGGATAAGAACCGTTACCAGACCGTGTATGCCAGGCACGAAGGGTCTGCGGCAGCGCCCACGGCAGGTCTGCATTTTACCCAGGAGCTTCTGGCTGAGATTGAAGGTATGGGAGTTAAGATTGCCCATGTGACGCTCCATGTGGGATTGGGGACATTCCGCCCTGTCAAGGTGGAGAATGTCCAGGACCACCATATGCATTCTGAATTTTATGTTGTGGAGGAGTCTGAGGCAAAAAAGGTGAACGACACAAAGGCTGCCGGAGGCAGGATTATCTGTGTGGGGACTACCAGCTGCAGAACCGTTGAATCTGCCTCCACAGAGGATGGGGTGCTTAAGGCAGGAACAGGCTGGACGGAGATATTCATTTACCCGGGATACCGCTTTAAGGTACTGGATGGCCTGATTACTAATTTTCACCTGCCTCAGTCCACCCTGGTGATGCTGGTCAGTGCGCTGGCTGGCCGGGAGCATATACTGGATGCCTACAGGGAGGCTGTGAAGGAGCGTTACCGTTTCTTCTCCTTTGGCGATGCCATGTTCATTGCAGCCCATCCGGCTGCTAAGAAGCAGTAAGGACAGCACAGGGATTGCAGGATTATCAGAAGAAAGCGGGAAAATATGGAAGAACGTTTAAATAAATGGCTGAGTCAGATGGGAGTCTGTTCCAGACGGGAGGCGGACCGTCTGATTGAGGCCGGCAAGGTGCTGGTGGACAACCGTCCCGCCTCCATGGGGCAGAAAGTGACACCGGGCCAGAAGGTGGTCTGCAATGGAAAGGTGGTCCGGGGCGACCGGAACCACAGGCCCAAACCAGTACTTCTGGCAGTGAATAAGCCAAAGGGCATTGTGTGCACCACGACCGACAAGGACAGGGCGGAGAACATCGTGGACTTTTTGAAGTATCCGGAGCGTATTTACCCTGTGGGGAGGCTGGATAAGGATTCAGAGGGACTCCTGCTCATGACGAATCAGGGCGACCTGGTGAATAAAATCATGAGAAGCGGAAATGCTCATGAGAAAGAGTATATTGTTACCATAGATAAGCCGGTGACGGAACGCTTTCTGGAACAGATGGCAGAAGGCGTCAGACTGCCTGAACTGGACCAGATGACCAGGCCCTGTCAGGTGAAGAAGGTGGAGCGGAATACATTTTCCATCATCCTTACCCAGGGCCTGAACCGGCAGATACGGCGGATGTGTGAAGCCTGCGGCTGCCAGGTAAAGCGTCTGGTGCGGGTGCGCATCATGAACATACGCCTGGGCAATTTAAAGACTGGCGCATACCGCCAGATAACGAAGGAGGAGTACGGGGAGCTGACAGGGCTTCTTAAGGACTCCTCCAGTCTGTCCGTAAAGGAGAGAAAGAATCGATAATCAGGAGAGCGGAATGGAAGACAGGATTCAGAGAATGAAGGAACTGGTTTCCGTCCTGCGGGAAGCAGGAAAGGCTTATTATCAGGAAAGCCGGGAAATCATGAGCAATTTTGAATATGATAAGCTGTATGACGAGCTGGTTTCCCTGGAAAAGGAGACTGGAGTCACCTTGTCGGGCAGTCCGACACAGCAGGTAGGGTATGAGATATTAAGCGAGCTGCCAAAGGAAAATCATGGTTCACCCATGCTCTCTTTGGATAAGACAAAGAGCGTGGAGGATTTGCAGGAATGGCTGGGGGACCAGAAGGGGCTGCTGTCCTGGAAGATGGACGGACTTACCATTGTGCTGACCTATGAGGGCGGAACCCTTGCCAAGGCAGTTACCAGGGGAAACGGGGAAATTGGCGAGGTTATTACGCCCAATGCCAGGGTATTTGCCAATATCCCTCTTAATATTTCCTACCAGGGACAGCTGATTCTCAGGGGAGAAGCAGTTATTACCTATTCGGATTTTGAGCGGATTAACAGCGGAATCGAGGATGTGGACGCCAAATATAAGAATCCCAGGAACCTTTGCAGCGGTTCCGTACGCCAGCTGAACAGTCAGATTACAGCGGAACGGAATGTGCATTTTGAGGCATTTGCCCTGGTGAAGGCAGATGGGGTGGATTTTCATAATTCCAGAAAAGCCCAGTTTGAGTGGCTAAAGGGCCAGGGGTTTGAGGTGGTCCGCTATGAGGAGGTGGATGCAGCCAGCCTGCCCGGGGCAGTGGAAATGTTTGCAAAGGCAGTGGAAGGAAATGACATTCCCTCTGACGGTCTGGTTCTTACCTATGATGACATTGCATATGGAGAATCCCTTGGACGTACGGCTAAGTTCCCGCGCAATTCCATTGCTTTTAAATGGAAGGATGAAATCAGGGAAACAACCCTTTCCTACATTGAATGGAGCGCCTCCAGGACAGGGTTAATCAACCCGGTGGCTGTGTTCGAGCCGGTGGAGCTGGAGGGAACCACGGTCAGCAGGGCCAGCGTCCACAATCTGAGCATCATGGAGGCACTGGAGCTGGGAGAGGGCGACACCATAACCGTGTATAAGGCCAATATGATAATCCCGCAGATAGAGGAAAACCTGACCAGGAGCGGGGTGAAGGACATACCGGAAGAGTGTCCTGTATGCGGGGGAAAGACGGAAATCCGAAAGGTAAATGACGTAAAGAGCCTGTACTGCACCAATCCTGACTGCCAGGCAAAAAAGATAAAGAGCTTTACCCTGTTTGTCAGCCGCGATGCGCTTAACATTGACGGGTTATCTGAGGCTACCCTGGAGAAGTTTATCCAGGCAGGGTTTATTCATGAATACGCGGATATATTCCATCTGGAAGAACACAGGGAAGCTATCGTGGAAATGGAGGGTCTGGGACAGAAGTCTTATGACAACCTCATTGCATCCATAAAGACAGCATCCAAAACAACCCTTCCGAGAATGGTGTATGGACTGGGAATCGCCGGTATCGGACTGGCGAACGCAAAGATGCTGTGCCGTGAGTTTAAGTTTGATTTTGAGAATATGCGCCATGCCGGTGAAGAGGAGCTGGTGGCAGTGGATGGTATCGGCGGCGTCCTGGCCCAGGCCTGGATGGACTACTTTGCTTCTGAGAGGAATAATCTGGTGGTGGACCATCTGCTGGCAGAGCTGGATATTGAAAAGGAACAGCCGGAGGAGACAGGGGAGGCAGTCTTTGCAGGTATGAATTTCGTGGTGACCGGGTCTGTGGAGCATTTTGCAAACAGGAAGGAACTCCAGGAGCTGATTGAGAGCAAGGGCGGCAAAGTAACTGGTTCCGTTACTGCCAAAACAGCGTATCTGATTAACAATGACACGGCCTCTAACTCGTCAAAGAATAAAAAGGCGAAGGAACTGGGAGTTCCCATTATCTCAGAAGAGGAGTTCCTGCGAATGTTGTAGCACAGTATCTGCCGGGGGATGCATACTGCAGTCCCGGCAGACGCTGTGCGGTTTCCGTGTGAAATGCTGCCAATGTGTGTGAACAGGATTCATGTGCGGGATGCGGCCGACATTTGAAAGGAGAGAGCAAACATGCCTATAAAAGTACAGAGAGACCTTCCGGCAAAAGTGATTCTGGAGGAAGAAAATATATTTATAATGGATGAGGACAGGGCTATGAGCCAGGATATCCGTCCGCTGGAAATCCTGATTCTGAATCTGATGCCCCTGAAGGAAGAAACAGAGACCCAGCTTTTGCGGGCCCTGTCCAATACGCCCCTTCAGGTGGACTGTACCTTCCTGATGCTGTCCACCCATGTGTCAAAGAACACGTCGGCCAGCCATCTCAACAAATTCTATGTCACCTTTGAAGAGATTAAGAAGAAAAAGTTTGACGGCATGATTATAACCGGAGCGCCGGTGGAAAATCTGGAGTTTGAAGAGGTGAATTACTGGCCGGAGCTGTCCATGATGATGGAGTGGAGCAAAACCCATGTGACATCCACCATACATATATGCTGGGGAGCCCAGGCAGGGCTTTATTATCACTACGGCGTCCCCAAATACCCTATGAAGAGGAAACTGTCAGGTATCTATAATCACAGGGTTCTGGACCGGAAGGTTCCCCTGGTGAGAAGCCTCAATGACTATTTCCTGGCCCCCCACTCACGCTATACCGAGGTGAGGAAGGCAGATATCCGGAAGCATCCGGAGCTGGCCATTCTGGCTGAATCCGATGAGGCTGGCGTGTTCCTGGTCATGAGCAGGGACGGGCGGCAGGTATTTGTCCAGGGACATCCTGAGTATGACAGGATGACGCTGAATAATGAGTACCACAGGGATTTGAATAAAGGCTTGAATCCCGAGGTTCCCTATAACTATTACGAGGATAATGACCCGTTTTCAGCGCCGCCTCTGACCTGGCGGAATACTTCCAATACGCTGTATACCAACTGGCTGAATTACTACGTGTATCAGGTTACGCCTTATCTGCTGGATGTGGAGGAGTAGGTACAGCCGGCAGCTGAGTATTTCATTGCTCACAGGGAGGAAATTACTTTGAAAAAATACAGGATATATCAGGTGGATGCATTCACACGCAGCCGGTTTCATGGCAATCCTGCCGGTGTTGTGCCGGATGCAGACGGGCTGACCGATGAGCAGATGCAGAGAATAGCCAGAGAATTAAACAATTCCGAGACAGCGTTTATCTTTTCACCCCAATCCGCAGAGCATGATGCGGTGGTCAGATTTTTCACACCGACAACCGAGGTGCCTCTGTGCGGGCATGCGACGATTGCAGCCCATTATGTAAGAGCCATAGAAGGCACAGCTGTTTCAGGACGGGTTTTACAAAAGACAAAGGCCGGGATTCTGCCTGTGGATATTGTAAAAGAGGATGACGATTTTTCCATTATTATGACACAGGGAAACCCGGAAATTGGAGAACCATTTTCGCCTGACATTGTAGCGGAGATTGCAGGAGCCTTAGGTATATGTGAAACAGACATTCGCAGGGATTGTCCTGTTTGCACTGCCTCTGCCGGTCATTCCAAAATAATGGTGGGAATCAAATCAAATACACTGCTTCACGGACTTGCTCCCAATATGGATGCCCTTGCTGCAATCAGTGCAAAAGTGGGCTGTAACGGATATTATGTATTTACATTAAATCCAAAAGATGATGTACTGGTACATGGCCGCATGTTTGCACCGGCAATCGGCATTCCGGAAGACCCGGTAACAGGAAATGCCAATGGGCCGTTGGGCATTTATCTGGTCCATTACGGCATTTGCAGGTCATTGGAAACTGACGATGAACTCTCTTTTTCTATCTTGCAGGGTGAGGCCATTAAGCGTGACGGCGGCATGCAGGTGAAGGTTAAGATTGAGAAGGGAATGCCGGTGCGTGTGCAGATTATGGGACAGGCTGTGATTGCTTTTGCGGCCGAAATTCAGTTGTAATTCCTTTGGTATGCGGATTTCACATTTTGGTTCAATACCGGTAGGGCTGGGGATGTTTGTATTTTTGATTCCCGGCCCTTAGTTTTTTTATATACCAGACACTGGTTTGTTTTTTGCATCATTATCTTCCTTTAAATCTCTGATACGTTCGTATTTCATACTTTCACCTTATTGAATATGATAGATAGACCGAAACGGACTTGACTGTCCTTTAAACGCTATATGATTCACCGGAAAATGCGCAAGATTTCTTAAGACAACCGGTTTGGTTTTGATTATACTATTCTGGAATACAGGTTGCCTGGGAAAACGGAACAAGGTTCCCATAGCGGCCGGCAGCAAGGAGGCAATTTTTATGATGAGCAGTATGGAAGAGGTAATCCTGGCAATTGATTTTATTGAAGCCAATCTGACGAAAAAATTGGATTTGGCCATGATTTCCGGAGCAGTCCATTATTCCAAATATCATCTTCACCGTGTGTTTTCCGATACAGTGGGCCTTACCATTCATGATTACATCCAGCGCAGGCAGCTGACCGAGGCCGCAAAGCTGCTGGTTTTTTCCGGTAAACCCATTGTCCAGATTGCATTTTTATCCGGTTATCAGAGCCAGCAGGCATTTACCAATGCTTTTACAGCCATGTATAAAATACCTCCCAACATGTACAGGGAGAATGAAAGGTTTTATCCCTTACAGCTCAGATTTAATTTTGAAGGGAGTTATGAAATGCTTGACAGAAATGAAAAGGCGTCATGGGAGATTTCTTTTGCATCGGAAGAGGATATTCCTGGATGGATGGAACTGGTGAGGCTTGTGATTGACGGCTTTCCTCATCTGCATGAGGAGGAATATGTCCAGGTATTAAGACAGAAAATCAGCACAGCACAGGCCCTTATCCTGAAGGACAGGGGAACAGCCATCGGCATCATGCTGTTTTCTTATGAAAACGGCAGCATTGATTTTATGGGAAGCCATCCGCTTTACAGGAAAAAGGGAGTTCCCAAGGCCATGCTGGATAAGGTAATGAAGGAACTGCTTAAGGGGAAGGAAATCAGCATTACAACCTACAGGGAGGGCGATAAGGCGGACACCGGGCACCGGAATGAAATAAAAGGGCTGGGATTTGCAGAGGCAGAACTGCTGGTGGAATACGGCTATCCCACCCAGCGTTTTATTTTACAGCAGGAGGAGAGGGAACATGAGTGATTATCCGGCCATCCCATTCCCTGATGAAATAGTACATCTGGAACAGGTGAATGCAAAGCTTTTGAAAGCCCTGCAGCAGGCAGAGGAATCTGTCAGAAAGGCGGACAGGGAATACACGGATACCAAGAAATACATGGCGGACCACAGGGGAGAAATCGACCCCCATGAGATGTTCCAGAATGAACTTCTGTTAAAACAGACAGACAGGACAGGCGCATTTGCCGTGGAGATGCGGGACAGGATTGCAAAATTAAAGGAATCCCCGTATTTTGCCAGAATTGATTTTCGGGAGGAGCAGGAGGAGGAAGGGGAGTCCTATTATATCGGCAGGTTTGCATTCCAATACGAAAATGAACCGATGATTTTTGACTGGCGCGCCCCCATATCCAGTATGTTTTATGACTGCGAGGTTGGAGAGGCCGGATTTTTGGCGCCGTCAGGCTGGACAGCGGGAGAGCTTACCAGAAAACGCCAGTTTAAAATCAGGAACGGGGTCATGGAATATGCACTTGAAAGCTCATCCAATGTGCAGGACGATGTCCTGCAAAGGGAACTGAGCCATACTTCCGATGAAAGGATGAAATCCATTATTTCCACAATCCAGAAGGAGCAGAACCGGATTATCAGAAATGAGAAGGAAGGGACATTGATTATCCAGGGAGTGGCCGGGTCCGGTAAGACTTCCATTGCCCTTCACCGGATTGCATTTTTGCTGTACCGGTTTAAAGACAGGCTGAAAGCCAGGAATGTTACGATTCTCTCGCCCAATAAGGTATTCGGGGACTATATCTCAGGCGTAATTCCTGAACTGGGAGAGGAACCTATCTATGAGATGAGCTTTGGGGACCTTGCTGAAATCCAGCTGCAGGGAGTCATTGGTTTTGAGCCGGACAGGGACCCGCTTCAGCCCCGGGATAAGGCCTGGAATGAGAGGGTGCGGTTTAAGTCAACCCTGGATTTTGTTGCCTTAATGGACCGGTACATAGAACAGATGCCGGAGTTTGTTTTTGTGCCTGCGGATTATACATACGGCAGTTTTACGGCAAAGGGAGAGTGGATTAGGGCGCGGTTTCGGGCCTACGGAACTTATCCGGTCAAGAAACGGCTGATTATGGTTGCAGATGATATCCATGACCGCTTTGAGACAGATAATATCATGGAACAGGAGGTGCCCCGCCCGGGGATGATTCTGAAACAGCTGAACTCCATGCTTGTCATGAAGGACACGCTGGCTGTCTACAAGGATTTCTATAAACGGATGGGAATTCCGGAGCTTTTTGTCATGGCTGCTAAGAAGACGTTGGAGTGGGCGGATGTGTATCCCTTTTTATATCTTCATGCTGCATTCCAGGGCTTAAAGGAAAGCCATATCACCAGGCATCTGGTGATTGACGAGATGCAGGATTATACGCCCATCCAGTTTACTGCCTTAAACCGAATGTTTCCATGCCAGAAAACGATTCTGGGGGATTACGGACAGCTCGTCAACCCCAACCACATGCACAGCCTGGAGGATTTGCGTTCCATCTATGCGAATGCCTGGTTTGTGGAACTGAATAAGAGCTACCGTTCCACTTATGAAATCATGTCATTTGCAAAAAATATCCGTTATGTATCCGCCCTGGAGCCCGTAAAACGCCATGGGAATCCTCCGGTGCTGATTCCATGCCTGGACACAGCAGATGAAATAAGGAGAATAATGGAAGTAATCCAAGGTTTCAGGGAAGGGGAAAATGTTTCGCTGGGAATTATCTTAAAAACAGATGAGGCGGCTAAAGGGATGTATGAAGCGCTGGCAGGATGCTGCGGTGGGAGTCAGAGGGGAGGAGACGAAGCAGGGGGAGATGAAGCAGGAGAAGGCAGAGGGTCCCAATATGATATGAACCTGATTACGCAGGAGAGCGCCAGCTTTCAAAATGGAATTTCTATCACATCAATCCGCATGTCCAAGGGGCTGGAGTTTGATGAGGTCCTGATTCCACAAGCGGATTGCAGCACGTATGCCTCTGATTTTGACCGCAGCCTGCTCTATATTGCCTGTACGCGGGCCATGCACAGGCTGACCCTTACGTACAGCGGGAAAAGGACGGAATTCATTTCACCGCAGCTGCTTTTGGAATGTAAATGCAATATTGACAAACATTATGACTTATTATAAGATGATAACATAAAATATAAAACGAAAAAGGTGATGATAGTCCGGCATATCAGATGCCACATAATCAGTGGCATGGATATGACTGGAAAGGAGTAGATAAAATCAATTGTATCAAGTGGCAAATGGCCGAGACATCGGCTTGGTTTGTGTACCTGATATTTGATTTTATTTTACTCCTGAGGCTTTTCATCCCACAAGGCTGAGCCGCGGAGTAAAATCTGCGGCTCTTGTTTTTGGCTTTTTCAGAATTAAAGGAGGAAATGAGAATGTATAAACGTATCAGAAAAATGTTAGAATGTCCCTCGCTTTTCCAGGAGACAGAGGTTCCCTTTTGGAATGACGAATACATTTCAAAACAAATCCTTGAGGCTCATTTGGACCCTGATTTTAACGGGGCCAGCAGAAAACTTCATTTTATTGAATCATCTGCGGCCTGGATAACAGAGGCAGTACCGCCTGCGGACTATCCTGCACTGTTAGACCTTGGATGCGGTCCGGGATTGTACGGGGAACGGTTTGCCCGGGCCGGATTTCAGGTGACTGGAGTGGATTTTTCAGAACGTTCCATTGTTTATGCAAGGGATTCGGCAAAGAGAAAGGGGCTTGATATCTGTTATTTATATCATGATTACCTGAGTTTGGAGTTGAATTGCTGTTTTGATTTTATTACCATGATTTATTGTGATTATGGAGCTTTATCGGAACGCAACCGGCATACTGTCATGCAGACCATGTATCGGCATCTGAAGCCGGGAGGCAAGGTGCTGCTGGATGTTTTCTCCATGGAAAAGTACAGGGCATTTCAGGAAGGTGATACCTGGGAGATGAATCCTGGCGGAGGCTTCTGGCGGGAACAGGGGTATATGGTGTTAAACAGATTTTGCAAATTTACGGAGAACGTCACCTTAGAACAGTCTGCAGTGATTTCAGAACATGACGCGGCGGTCTATTATATCTGGAATCAATACTTTACAGTTGAGTCATTGGTGAGAGAGGCGGCTCTGTGCGGATTTCGTGTGAGCGGAATTTACGGGGATGCTGCGGGAAGGATTTATGATGGGACGGGGGATACGATTGCGGTATTGCTGGAGAAGTAATAGGAGGGCAGCTGGCAGATGAACCTTGTAAATCCAACCCGGTTCCTGTATACTTACATTCAAACCACCCCCATATCCAGTCAGCTCACAGAATGCCAATGAGAACAAACTGGAAATCAGGACAGAGAAAGGCGGGATGTCATGGAGTCATTTACCTGTTGTAAATTGGAAATATTCATACCGGAGACACATCTGGGGGTACTGCAAAAGGCGCTTCAGGATGTGGATGCCGGCCACATAGGAAATTATGACAGCTGCATGTCATACAGTCCGGTGACAGGCTGCTGGAGGCCGTTAGAGGGAAGCAGACCGTATATTGGAAACTGCGGCAGCATCAGTACGGAGCCGGAGCTGAAAGCAGAGGTGACCTGCAAGGCTGAGCGGCTAAAGGAAACTCTGGCTGCCATAAAGAACATCCATCCGTACGAAGAGCCGGTTATCAATGTGATTCCCCTGTACATGACAGGCATGGATATGTAGTCATGATACCGGCCTTATTGCGGCAGTGCAGGTTGCTGCCAATTATCCGGATGTGTGTCAGTTAAATTAGCATCGGTTAAGCAGACGGAACGTGGATTTGTAAAAATCAATGATTCCGTCTGTTTTCATACAGGACAGCTCCCTGGAAAGGGCGCTGCGGTCCATGTTCAGATATTCAGCCATGGCGTTTCGGTCCAGAGGAATGGTAAACGGAACACCGGTCTGTGAATCAGAGAATTTCTTAAGATAGGTCAGAATCTTATCCCGGGCAGTGGGGCGGAGCAGGCAGTCCAGCCGTTCATGAAGCACCAGTCCTTTTTCAGCCACAATTCCCATGAAGTTTTTAAGAAGCTGTCTGTGGCAGATACAGTTTCTGGTGCAATTGTTTATGAGACGGTCATAGGGTATGAACAGGACCAGGCTGTTCTGCTTCACGGTAACAGACACCGGGCTTTTGCGGCCTGGGCTGGCGGCCAGGATGACGCCGATTTCACTTCCCTCTTTTAAAAGCGTGACTGTGAGGGTGTGTCCCTGGGAATCTGTTTTGTATGACCTTCCCCTGCCTCTCAGCAGAATGCCGAACTTTTTTACGGGACAGCCTTCCTCCACAACAACTGTATCCCTGGCATATTCAACCGGCTGTGCTTTCAGGCAGGCCAGAAGACGGTATGTATCCTTTTGGGAAAGACCGTCAAAAAGTTTGGCTGTTTTGATTGTTTGAATGTATTGTTCCATTGTTATTTGGTTGCCTGCGCAACTTACCTCCTGATTGTATTGTATTATAATCGACAGATACATGCAATCAAAAAGGCATATAAAGGAGGAATCAGGGATGAACACAGGTTTTACCATATTTTTTTACGGCCTTTCCGCAGGTTTGATGGTTGTTTCTCTCAGGAGGGACAGGGGAAAAACAAAAAAGGCGGTCAGAAAGGCGTTACTCATGATGATGGGGGTACTTCCCTATTTTTTGGCTATTCTGCTGATTACAGGCACCGGGTTTCTGGTTCTGCCGCCTGATGCGGTTCAGACTCTTGTGGGAGCGGAGTCGGGAATCCGGGGAATGCTTCTGGCCTCAGCTGCAGGTGCAGCGGCCCTTGTGCCGGTTCTGGCTGTTTTTCCGGTGGTATCGGAGCTGCTTAAAAATGGGGCGGGTACAGCACAGATGGCAGTATTCATTTCCACATTGACAACAGTAGGAATAATCACCATTCCGCTGGAGGTGAAATATATGGGAGCCAAAGCAGCAATACTGAGAAATCTGTTCTTCTTTTTGTTTGCATTTGCCACATCTTTTCTGCTGGGGGTGATAGTATGAGGAACCGGATGAAGAAAGCGGGTACACAGGGAGCCTGGAAGGTGATGGCAGCGGTCTGTCTGGCAGTGTTCATTCTGATACCGGAACGGTCCGGGGAGATAATGGCCTATACCGGTGCCGGCCTTGGACAATTTATCTGGAATCTGGTTCCGGTATTTCTGTGTGTGGGACTGATGGATGTCTGGATTGAAAAGGATAGAATGATAAAAATCATGGGTGAGAAATCAGGTCCCTCCGGGATGGGAATATCGCTATTGCTGGGAATGCTGACAGCAGTACCTGTTTATGCACTGCTTCCCATTGCCGGCCTTCTGTTAAAAAAAGGAGGGCGTATTTCCAATGTATTGATTTTCCTGTGCTCCAGCGTGAGCATCCGGATTCCGCTGCTGTTTTTTGAGATGTCGGCCCTGGGAATCAGGTTTGCGTCCTGCCGGTTTGTTCTCAACCTGACAGTGGTATTTGCGATTTCCTTTTTGGTCGAAAGGCTGTTGTCCGAGTGTGATAGGCAGGATATTTACAGAAGGAATCAGGTAAATGGGGAGTGATGGGGGAAGAAGGAAAGGAAGTGTAAGAAGGAAATACGGACACAAACGGAAACGTGGACCTGAATGGAAACATGGACGGCAGGACGGGATTATGGTAGAATAGAGTATCAGACTACCTTTGGAAGGATGGTGCTGCAATGAGATTAAGGGTATTGGCTGATAATAATACATACATAGACCGGTATTATCTGGGAGAGCCGGCAGTCAGTTATTA
This sequence comes from Clostridium sp. 1001271st1 H5, assembly GCF_005845215.1. Classification (GTDB taxonomy): domain Bacteria; phylum Bacillota; class Clostridia; order Lachnospirales; family Lachnospiraceae; genus Enterocloster. The sequence continues at coordinate 226,256 of NZ_SPHO01000007.1, read as the reverse complement.
TATTGAATGTGACGGCATCCGCCTGCTGTTTGATGCCGGGTATTCGGATGTATTTCTTAAAAATGCAGAGGCCCTGGGAATTGACCTTGGCCGTGTAACCCATATGGTGTTTTCCCATGGCCACAATGACCACACAAGAGGGCTTAAGTACCTGAACAAACAGATGGATATGTCGGGAATGGAGGTCGTTGCCCACCCGGCCTGTTTTGATGAAAAAGTGTTTGACGGGGAATCCATCGGCGCGCCATACTCTGCTGCAGACATGGCTGCCATCTGCAGATACAGGCCGTGTGACAGACCGTTTGCCATCTCGGACAGGCTTGTGTTCCTGGGGGAGATACCGGACACAGTGGACTTTGAAAAGAGGCGGGCTATTGGAAGTACAAAGATAAAGGGGATATGGCAGGATGACTATGTGAGAGATGATTCCGCCCTGGTTTACAGAGGGACGGAGGGCATTTTTATTATAACAGGATGCTCCCACAGCGGTATCTGCAACATAGTCCGGTATGCCAGGGAGGTATGCGGCCGGCAGCGGATTCTCGGCATCATAGGAGGATTTCACCTCTTTGATGCAGATGAGCGGCTGGAGCGCACAATTGATTATCTGAAATGCTGCGGCGTCAAACGAATCTACCCCTGTCACTGTGTTTCCCTGAAGGCAAAGGCAAGAATGATAGAGACTATGAAGGATGCCTTGGACATAGGGGAAGTGGGGGTAGGCATGGAGCTTTGCCTGGACGGACAGATTTGTACCGAATCATAGGTATCACAGCAGAAAAGGGAAAACGAAAAAGGCAGAAGAGAAGGTTTTACATATGAGACAGACAGAAAAGGCTCCTGAGAATCCGGGGAGCTGCAATTCAAATACAAGGGACCTAAGAACAAGGGACCCAAGATATGACTGCCTGCGGGCCGTTTCAGTCATGGCAATCATCATGGTACATGCCATGCCGGTGGAGACGGCCAGCCCCCGACAATGGTGGTTTAACAGTGTCATGACTCCCTTCCTGCTATCCTTTGTGGGAATTTATTTTATGCTCAGCGGCATGTTTTTGCTGGAACGAGGAACCGGGCGGATAGGGGAATTTTACAGAAAGCGTCTTATTACAGTGGGAATTCCGTTTCTGGTCTATGGCCTGATTTACTATTGTTACAATGTTCATGCGGACAGGGTGGTCCTGCCACTTTGGAAACATGCAGGGCGATATCTGGGACAGGTGCTGACAGCCGGGATTCCCAGGGCAGGCCATATGTGGTTCATGTATGCCATCGTATCCTTTTATATATGTGCACCGTTCCTGGCCAGGATGGTTAAGAACATGACAGACCGGGAAATGAAGATATTCCTGTTTCTGATGCTGGGAATCCACGCGGCGGAGGTTGCAGGAGAAATTCTTGGGGTGGATGTGAAGCCATGGGCGCAGTTTGTGCTGTATACAGGGTGGGTCTACTATTTCCTTTTGGGATACGGACTTAAGCGTTTATGCAGGAAGGAACAGTTTCCGGTATTCGCGGTTCTGGCAGTCTTTGGATTGGCTATGGATGTGGCTGCGGATATAGGTCTTTCGTGGTGGGTTCCCCAGAGTCCGCACAAATCACCGGCCATGGTATTCATCTGTTCCGGCGTATTCCTGCTGTTTGAATTTTATGGCGGGAAGATACCTGCATGGGCAGGAAAGCTGGGAAGCTTCATCAGCAGATACAGTTTTTCCATTTACCTGATTCATTTCCTTATCCTCAGCTACTATGTGAATCCGGTATTGTTAAAGAATATGCTGGCCCGCCATTATATAGTGGGAACCTTGGCCTCCACGGCTGTGACCTTTTTCTTGTCCCTGGCATGTTCCATGCTGGTGGATCATCTGGCGGTCAGACCCCTGGAGCGTCTGGCCGGAAAGTATGGAACAAAGAAATGAACAGGCCCTTCCCGCTCATATTAAGCCATTTTCCATACGTGCGAAAGAGGGCCGGGAAAAATGCCTGACAGGGATATAAAGGGAAAAGGAGATTCGGAAACATGGAAATAAAGGTGATAGAGGGAGCATTTTCAGTCTGCAAGCTTAGTAATATAGGACAGGCCAGGATGGAGGACGACCTGTATTTCCTGGGCAGGACAGATGAGGAGATATCCCTGGTATGCAGGACTGAGAGTATTCCCGGGGACACGGTTTCAAGGGAAGACGGATGGCGGGTTTTCCGGATTCAGGGAGAACTGGATTTTTCCCTGATTGGTATCCTGGCCGGGATATCCTCTATTTTGGCTGAACATAAGATTGGGATTTTTGTGGTATCCACCTATAATACAGATTATGTTATGACGAAGGCGGATGATTTTGAACAGGCGCTGGAACTTCTGGAGCGTCACGGATATAGTGTTGCCAGGTAAGGCCCCGTCGAAGAGGGACAGGACCGGCTGGAAATTGAACGAGGTAATTTATCATGATTAAGATACGGAATGAAATGGAATCAGACTATAAAGCGGTTGAGGATATTACCAGGAAAGCATTTTACAATATGTATGTACCCGGATGCAGTGAACATTATCTGGTTCATATCATGCGCGGGCATGAGGATTTTATACCGGAGCTGGATTTTGTGCTTGAGCTGGATGACCGGGTAATTGGAAATATCATGTATACAAAGGCCAGGCTGGTGGATGAGGCCGGGGAGGAAAAAGAGATTCTAACCTTCGGACCTGTTTCTGTTGCACCTGAATACCAGAGAATGGGGTACGGGAAGATGCTTATGGAACATTCATTTAAACAGGCGGTATCCCTTGGGTATGATGTGATTGTCATATTTGGAAGTCCGATGAATTATGTGAGCCGCGGGTTCAAAAGCTGTAAAAAGTTTAATGTCTGCCTGGAGAACGGAACCTATCCGGCGGCAATGATGGTTAAGGAACTGGTGCCGGATGTACTGGACGGCAGGCGTTGGGTGTATCATGACAGTCCTGTCATGGCAATCTCTGAGGAAGAAGCCCGGCAGTACGATGACACCCTGGAAAAAATGGAGAAAAAGCACCTGCCGAGCCAGGAAGAATTTTATATTATGAGCCATTCATTTATAAGCTAAGGTGAAGTTTATATGACATACTGTTGTCGTGTTTGGTGTGGTAACATAACAGAAATATAAACCGCGGCAGAAGGATATCAGCGGAGATGGGAAAGGAATGGGCGCCATGGCATACAGTTTAAAGGAAGTAACAATACGGACGGATAATTCGAAGGAGGGAATGGAGTGCATTGATGAGCTCTGGAGCCATATCATGGATGGCCGTCTGCCAATCCTGTTTGACAGTGGGCATCAGTTCCGGACAGGCATTTCCCCTGTTTCCAGGTACAGCGGTTATGCCGGTGATGAGACAGGCAGCTATGACCTGACTGTCATGGCTGTCACAAGTGAGTTTTTTGGGGAAATGGAAGAAAAGGTGAAAATGGGACAGTACCGTAAATATGATGAGGCGGATGAAAACGGCGACATCGGCAGATGTACCAGGAGGGCGTGGGAATCAGTGTGGGCCCAGCAAAAGGAGGGGACCATAGACCGGTGCTTTACCGCGGATTATGAGAGCGCGGTTCCCGCAGAATATACAAAAGATGGAAAGGCCCATTGTTATCTGTACATTGCCGTCAGATAGAAAAGGGCTGGAATATGAATCTGATTTCAGGGCTTGCTGCCAGCAATGGCATCAGGCTTTTTTGTTTCCCCTGTTTCCCTGGTAATATCCATACAGGTGGGGGTAAAATTGCACAAAAGAAAACGCTAAATTCAGGGGAAAATTGTCGAAATAGGTTGACTATGTAAATGGGCCTATTTATAATTAAAAAATGTGGTTTTTACAAAAATTTTATAATCATGGAAAGTTAAGGAATGAATATGGACAGCTGGGCAGAAATGGAAGAAGAAATCCTGCGGGAACTGAATCTTGGCAGGATGAAGGAGGATGCTGAGGTTTTCAGCAGATTGGAGAGATACTCCGGTTCAGAGGCCGGGGAAGCAGCCGTGGATTACCTGGTTCAGGAGCTTAAAGCAGCGGGAATCGGGTATGAAAGGCATTATTATGAGCTTATGAGAAGCCTGCCTGTACAGGCTTCTGTTCGTGTAAAGAAACCGGGAGAGCTTGATTTCACCGTGGAGGCCATTGCGGCTGTGTACAGCGGCGAAGCCCATGGGCTTGAGGGTGAGCTGGTCTGGGATTGGATGTGCGACAAAGGCCCGCTGACCGGCGTGGAACAGGAAAAACGGTTCAGTGCGTTTAAGGGAAAGATTGTCCTGACCTATGATATCAGCTTTCCCTTTTATTATGAAGCTGCAAGGGCAGGAGCCCTGGGCATCATCGCCATATGGCCCAAGGACATCCACCATCACGACACCATGGGTGGTGTGTGGGGAATGCCTGGAAGCCGCGACAGGGATTTGTATCCCTATCTTCCCTATGTGCAGATATTGGGACAGGACGGCCTGAAGCTGATTGGGATGACAGGAAATACAGCTGGAAGTACAGATGAAAATACGGCTGGAAATACAGCTGTGACCGTGCAGATGGACGTGGCCATGGACAACCGCATCGTAAGGTCCAGCATGCCGGTGGCAACGATTCCCGGTAAGAGTGAAAGCTTCGTGCTTCTCAGCGGACATTACGATTCCTGGTATGAGGGCATGACGGACAATGGCGCGGCCAATGTTCTGATGCTGGAGACAGCCAGGGCACTTAAGAAGTTCCAGGAAAAGCTGAACCGTACCGTGGTGGTTGCCTGGTGGTCCGGCCATTCGGACGGACGCTACTCCGGCTCCACCTGGTTCTGCGACCATCACTATGAATATTTGAGGAAGCACTGTGTGGCCCACATCAACATGGACATCTGCGGCTGTATGGGAAGCAATGCAGTCCGTTTTGATATGACCGGAATGGAGGGAGAGGCGTTTAATGATGAATTCCTTGCGCCTTACAACAGCCGCAAGCCTCTTCCCTACAGGGCCCTGGACCGTTCCAGCGACCAGACCTTCTGGGGAACCATGACCCCGGTTTCCATTGCGCCCCAGTTCTACATGGATGACGGGACCACGCCGCAGCCTGGAAAGACCGGCGATATCTTAAGGCCGGCTGCCATGCCGGCTGCCTTTGGGGTGGGCGGCCCATTTTACTGGTGGCACACAAAGGAGGATACCCTGGACAAGATTGGGGATGATGTGCTGGCGCGGGACTGTGAGATAGCGGCAAAGCTGGTGCTCCGCTATGCCATGGAAACGCCCCTTCCCATAGACATGGAAGGTTTTATGGATGAAATGCAGGCTTATTTTGATGCATTCGGCAGAGAACTGGATCCGGATTTCGACGTGGCGCCGGTGCAGGCTGCCATTGCCAGAACACAGGAAGCTGTAAAGAAATTGTCTGATGCAGTCCGGGCATATCCGCAGCAGGATGCGGACGCCATACTCATCCGGACAGCGGGAGAGCTGGTGCGCTTAAAATATACATATTCCAGTCCCTACGGACATGACTATGCAGTGGAGCATGAACCTTACGCAGTGTTTTCTTCCCTGCTGGGGGTGCACAGGGACAATACGCCTGAGGACCGCTACCTGATGTCCCAGACGGATTTTATCCGCCAGAGAAACAGGATGACGGGACAGCTTCATGAGGTCTGTGAGGCCATTGAATTGCAGATGTACCGCTGGCAGGTACAATAATCACTGAGAAAGGACGCGTATCATGTTACGATACATCATCAAACGTATTATATTTGCAATACCGGTGTTAATCGGAGCAACCTTCCTGGTGTTTACCATTATGGACCTTGCTCCTGGCGACCCGGCGCGTATCATTCTGGGCAGCAATGCCACGGAGGCAGCTCTTGCCTCGCTGAGGGATTCCATGGGGCTGAACGACCCGTTCCTGGTGCGGTACGGGCGGTTCATACTTGGACTTCTCCATGGGGATTTAGGCACATCCTACCGCAACGGCCAGGCCGTGTTTTCCCTGATTATGGGACGTCTGGGCAACACCGTGGTGCTGGCAACCTCAGGAATCATATTTTCTGTCATCATCGGCATTCCGGTGGGAATCATATCTGCCATCAAGCAGTATTCCACCCTGGACAATATCACCATGTTTATCACCCTGTTCCTGATGGCAGTGCCAACCTTTTGGTTTGCGTTGATTCTTGTCATTATCTTTTCGCTGAATCTGGGCTGGCTGCCGTCTTCGGGCATGCAGCACGGATTTCCGGATAATCTGATAAGCCTGATTCTGCCCACCCTGACGCTGGGGTGCGGCTATGCCGCGCTGATTGCCCGCACCACCCGCTCCTCCGTACTGGAGGTAGTGCGCCAGGATTACATTGACATGGCCAGGGCAAAGGGCCTTACGGAAAGCGCGGTCATCTGGAAGCACATGTTAAAAAATGCCCTGATTCCCATTGTCACTGTGGTGGGACTTAACTTCGGAACCCTGCTGGGAGGTTCCGTGCTGACGGAATCCATTTTCTCCTGGCCCGGAGTAGGCCGTTTTGTGGTGGATTCCATTTCCTACAAGGATACGCCTGCTGTGCTGGGAAGCGTGGTGACACTGGCAATCCTGTTTACAATCGTGAACCTGATTGTTGACCTTCTGTATGCATTTTTGGACCCCAGGATTAAATCTGAATATCAATCATCATGGAAGAGGGCAAAGAAAAAATGAGCACATTAAAGAAAACAGAGAACAATTTGGGACAGGATGAAAAGGTGCGTTCCCTGTGGAAGCAGTCGGTGATTCAGTTCAGGCACAACCGGCTGGCCGTGGTGGGTCTGGTTATCATTGTCCTGTTCATAGTTACAATCCTTACAACACTGGCCATTGACCAGATTACGAACTATTCTTTTTACAACGAATATATCATAAAGCAGGACCTTTCACTGCGTCTGGCAAAGCCCAGCCTGGCCCATCCCTTTGGATGCGATGAGTTTGGCCGCGACCTGCTTTTGCGCATCCTGTGGGGAACCAAGCTTTCGTTTGCCATCGGCGTGGTGGCCATTGCGCTGTCCGTGCTCATGGGAGCGCCCTTTGGCATGATAGCTGCATTTTACGGCGGCAAGACCGATAACGCTATCATGCGTGTCATGGACGTGCTGCTGGCAGTACCCTATATGCTGCTGGCCATGGCCATTGTTGCTGCATTGGGAACCAGCACCTTCAACCTGTTACTGGCGCTGGCCGTGTCGGGTATTGCCAAATACGCCAGAATTGCCAGGGCAGCGGTGCTCACGGTAAAGGACAGCGAATTTGTGGAGGCGGCCAGGGCCGTAGGCGCATCGGACGGCACCATTCTGTTCCAGTACATACTGCCCAATGCATTGGCTCCAATCCTGGTGCAGGTATCCCTGGGAATCGGCGATTCCATCCTGGCAGTGGCAGGTCTGTCCTATCTGGGACTGGGCGTACAGCCGCCCCAGCCGGAGTGGGGCGCAATCCTTACCACGGCAAGGACCTATATGAGGGACGCATGGCATATTTCCGTGTTCCCGGGTCTGTTCTTAATCGTGGCAGTCATTGCATTTAACCTGTTTGGGGACGGCCTTCGGGATGCCCTTGACCCAAAGCTGAAACGATAAGGGGGAGCAAAACGTTGAGTCATATATTAGAAATCAAAGATTTACAGGTACAATACCATACAGAGGACGGAACCGTATATGCGCTGAATCATGTGGACCTGGAACTGGACGACGGGGAGACACTGGGACTGGTAGGCGAGACAGGCGCGGGAAAGACCACGCTTGCCAAGAGCATTATGCGTCTGATTCCCAATCCTCCCGGCAGGATAGAGGGCGGCGTCATTGAATTTGAGGGCAGGGACCTCTTAACGGCCAGCGGTGCGGAAATGCGCGCCGTCAGAGGCAACCAGATATCCATGATTTTCCAGGACCCCATGTCATCCTTAAATCCCGTTGTCAGGGTAGGGGAGCAGATTGCGGAGGTAATCCGGGTCCATGAAAAATGCACCAAGAAGGAAGCCGAGGAAAAGGCCATGGAAATGCTGGAGACAGTGGGTATTCCGGCGGAGAGGGCAGGGGATTTCCCGCACCAGTTCTCAGGGGGCATGAAGCAGAGGGTGGTTATCGCCATTGCCCTGGCCTGCAACCCCAAGGTGCTTATAGCGGACGAGCCCACAACAGCGCTGGATGTGACCATCCAGGCCCAGGTGCTGGAGATGATGCGGCGCCTTAAGGATAAATACCATACGGCCACACTTCTGATTACCCATGATTTAGGCGTGGTTGCCCAGATGTGTGAGAAGGTGGCCATCATATACGCAGGGGAGGTTGTGGAGAGCGGAACGGTCCTGGATATCTATAAGCATACCCTGCATCCCTACACCGAGGGACTGCTGGGAGCCATTCCCCAGGTGCACCTGCACGTACACAGGCTGAATCCCATTGACGGGCTGATGCCGGACCCAACGGTGCAGAGGACAGGATGTCCCTTTGCGGACAGATGCAAATATGCCTTTGAACGGTGCAGCACGGAGCATCCCCGGTTCATGGATGCCGGAAACGGCCACAAGGTGCGCTGTTTCAAGGTGGAGAATGAGTTGAGGAAAGGGGCAGGGGAGTGATGGAACACCAGGGACTGTTAGAAGTAAGAAATCTGAAGAAATATTTTGATACGCCCCGCGGACCCCTTCAGGCCGTGGATAACATATCCTTTTCCATTGAAAAGGGAAAGACACTGGGCGTGGTAGGGGAGTCGGGCTGCGGCAAATCCACTCTGGGCCGCACCATATTGAGGCTTCAGGAACCCACGTCCGGGGAAATCTGGTTTGGCGGACAGGATATTGTGAAGTACGACAAGAAGCAGGTGAAGGCCCTGCGGTCCAGGATGCAGATTATTTTCCAGGACCCCTACTCTTCCCTGAATCCGCGTATGACGGTGAGCCAGGCCATTGAGGCGCCGTTGGTGCTCCAGGGCATCTATAAGAAGAACGACAGGGAAGGCCTTCAGAAAAAGGTCAGGGAGATGATGGACCTGGTGGGGCTGGCATACCGGTTTGCCAATTCCTATCCCCATGAGCTGGACGGAGGCCGCAGGCAGAGAATCGGTATTGCCAGGGCTCTGGCGCTGAACCCGGAATTCGTTGTCTGCGATGAGCCGGTGTCGGCCCTGGACGTGTCCATTCAGGCTCAGGTGCTGAACCTGATGCAGGACCTTCAGGAGCAGATGGGACTTACCTATCTGTTCATCACCCATGATTTATCGGTGGTGAAGCATCTTTCCGACGACATTGTGGTTATGTACCTGGGACAGCTGGTGGAGAGGGCCAAGCCGGATGAGCTCTTTGAACATCCCATGCATCCTTACACCCAGGCATTATTGTCAGCCATCCCTATCCCGGACCCCACCATTAAGATGGAACGGGAGATATTGAACGGGGAGCTGAGCTCTCCCATCAACATGGGAGAGGGATGCAGGTTTGCAAAGCGGTGTCCCAGGGCAACCCCGGAATGCGGGCGGCCCATACATGAGATTGAGGCTTCACCGGGGCATTTTGTATCGTGTCATCTTCTCTGCAGCGGTAAATAGGCAGGGAGTTGAATATAATGAATAATTTCAGGAGGATATATGTATGAAAAAAGCAATTGCCGTGTGTCTTATCGCCTGTATGGTGATGACAGGCTGCGGCGGCAGTAAGGGCGGAGCAGAAACACCCCAGGAAACAGTGGCTGGAAGCGACGGACAGAATGTGAAGATTAAGGATGAAATCATATTCTGCCAGGGCAATGACCTGACCACGCTGGATGCAACCATCGGACAGCAGGAGAGGGCCTACTCCATCTCCAACAACATGTTTGACCCGCTGCTCACCTATGATTCCGGCATGAAGATGCAGCCGTGCCTTGCAACCGAGTACCAGTGGGCGGACGACACCACCCTGAAGCTGACCCTCAGGGAGGGCGTAAAGTTCCATGACGGCTCTGATATGAATGCAGAGGACGTGAAGTTCACCCTGGACCTCATCGACCAGAGGGGAGCGCTGTTTGTGGGCAATTACGACGGCTGCACCATTGATGATGACTACCATGTAACGGTTAAGCTCAAAGCTCCCAACCCGGCTTTCTTAAGCATACTGACCCTGCCCCAGGCTTCCGTGGTGCCTGCGGAATATGATGAGGCAACCTTTGGCTCCAATCCAATCGGTACAGGCCCTTATAAATTAAAGGAGGCAGTGGAAGGCGATTATTATACCCTTGAGCGCTTTGATGATTACTGGGGCGGCCCGGCAAAGACAAGGCTCCTGACCATGAAAATCGTGCCTGAGGCTTCCCAGCGCACCATGATGCTGGAAACAGGCGAGGTGGATGTGGCTTATGAGGTTCCCAACAATGATATCTCCCGTATCCAGGAGAATAAGGACCTTCAGATTCTCACCAGCCCGTCCATGAAAATCATCCTTATGGAGCTGAACTGCAGTTCCGACGGCCCTGTGGGCAGCCCGGATGTCCGCAAGGCAGTGGAGTGCGCCATCAACAAGCAGACCATTGTGGATTCCCTGCTCTATGGATTCGGAACCGTATCCGACAACATCATACCTCAGTCCGCCCAGGATTACCGGGAATACGAGACAAACGGATATGACCCGGAGAAGGCAAAATCCCTTCTGGACCAGGCAGGCTACGGCAGCGGCATTACACTGACCCTGTGGACCAACTCCAACCAGACCAACACGGAGATTGCCCAGGTGCTTCAGAGCCAGCTGGCCGAGGTGGGAATCACCCTCAACATTGTGACCCAGGATGACAATACATCCTTCTCCCTGATTGAGGCCGGCGAGGACTTTGACCTGATGCTGGATTTCTGGCAGACCAATACAGGACATGCGGACTATGTGTTTAACGGAATGCTGCTGTCCACCTCTGTCAATAACTTCTCCCGGTATTATAACCCGGAATTCGATGAGACATATGTGAAGTATGCATCCACCGGCGAGGGCGAGGAGAGGGAAGCGCTTTTGAAGCAGCTTTACGATGACATGGTTACAGACACCCCAATCATCGGCCTTTACAGCGAGACAAAGGTGATTGCAGCCACCGGAAAGCTTCAGGGACTGATGCTGAGCCAGATTGGCGCACATGAGTACCAGAATGCGGTGGTAACAGAAGAGTAACAGGGCCTGAAGGCCGTTGCATGACCGGGAGGAACCTTTTCCTCCCGGTTTTGTATTAGAGAGAAAGGCGGTAGAGAATGGAAGGGACGAAAGAATATGTGGCAGGACAGGCGGAGGCAATCAGGGAGGAGCTGATACAGCTGTCCCATGATATACACAGCCACCCGGAGTGCGGGTTTGAGGAATATTACGCCTGTGACAGGATTGCAGGATTGCTGCGTTCACATGGTTTCCGGGTGGATACAGGAACCGGGGGTCTGGCAACCGCGTTTACAGCGGTGAAAAAAAGCGGCGTGTCCAGCGGATGCCAGAATGGGCCAAAGATTGCCTTTCTGGCCGAGTACGATGCGCTGGAGGGACTGGGCCACGGGTGCGGGCACAACATGATTGCAGCCATGGCAGCCGGGGCAGGCATAGCCCTTTCCTCTGTACTGGACCGCCTGGGCGGAACCGTATACGTCATAGGGACTCCGGGGGAGGAGACAAAGGGCGGAAAAATCCTTATGCAGGCACAGGGCGCCTTTGCGGATGTGGATTATGTGCTGATGTGCCATCCCACCTCCGGCCCCTCCATGGTGCAGCGCAGCGCCAGGGGATGCACCACTGTTTATGCGGGCTTTACCGGAAAATCAGCCCATTCCTCCAACCCTGCATCGGGAATCAATGCCCTCACAGCGGTCAGGGCTGCCTTTTCCAATATTGACCTGATGCATCCCTGCTTCCGTTTTCAGGATACGGTCAACGGCGTCATCCGCCAGGGAGGCCAGGCCAACAATGTGATTCCGGGGGAGGCATCCTGTGAATTCTGCCTGCGCTCCAGGACCCTGGGGGATTTGGAGCGTCTGGTGGGAATCGTGAAGCACTGTGCGGAAACTGCAGCCATGCTCACAGGGGCCAGGGCGGACATACATGTGGACCCCCTGTTTTCCGAACGTTATCCCAATATCCCCATGGGCCAGGCCTTTAAGGAGAACCTGGAATCACTGGGGGAGCCTGTTTCCTACCCCGACCCCATGGGCTTTTACGGCTCATCGGATGTAAGCAATCTCTCGCTTCACATGCCGGTGATTCATGAATATATATCCATTGCGCCAGGGGAGGTCAACGGCCATTCACCGGAGTTTGCGGCGGCTGCTGCATCGGAGAAAGGGGACAGGGCGTGTATCCTGGGGGCAAAGGCCCTGGCCATGACAGGGTTTGATATACTCAGCAGCAGCCGGCTCCAGAGGGAGATACAGGAGGCATTTGAGAGGCAGGTGCCCGCGATGTACAGGACCCAGGATTGTCCGGGAAATAAAAGAATGTTATAATGAGTTGGACGGCCGTCTGGCCGTCCAGGGGGGACGGTTTGATGAAGAGGATGAAGGTAAACCTGAGGATTAAAATCATATATACATGTATTATCGCTGTCTTTATCAGCGTGTTCCTCATCATGCACTACTCCTTTAACCGCAGCAGGAATCTGCTCATCACCCAGGAGGCAGGCATCATATCCCAGTACATGAACCGCAACGAGCTGGCGCTGACCGATGTGACGGATTCCATACGCAAGCTGTCGGCTGCATCCAGCACCAACAAGCAGGTGGCCTCCTACTTAAACCAGTCCTATGACGGAAAGGTATATTCCTCGGAGAATGTCAGCCGCATCCGGGCTGTGGAGGAAACCCTGACCTTTTACAGGAATATATTCTTTGATTACAGGCTCCATTACATCATCCTGGGAGCCGATGCAACAGTGTACAGCGTGGCGGACGGGATTGACAACAGCAGTTATTTTGGGGAGAAGTTTGCCCAGAGCGTCAAACAGCAGCCGTGGTACCGGGAATTCCTGGAGGGCAAGGAAGTGTCCGGGTGGATTGCGCCCTGTATTTACAATGACAAGGGTGTGTTCAAGGACCGGATTGAATCAGGAAAGGACGAGGATTTTATCCTGTTTATCCGCCGGATTAAGGATTATAATTCCCTGAAATTCCTTGGGGTGTCCTTTGTGTCCTTTCCCACGGAAAATCTTTCCCAGGTGCTGATTCCCTATGACGGCGCGGTGCTGGCCCTCTTTGACCAGGGAAACCATCTGATTTATGCCACGGAGCACAGTGATATTCTGGATGATATATCAGCGGGCAGGCTGAACGGGGATTTCCGGGAGGACCAGGATTATTTTCATTATACAAAGGGCGGGGAGGAGTATCTGGTGAACCATGTGACCATGGCCGGCACAGGCTGGCGCATGGTGAACCTGGTGCCCCTTGCCCACATTACCCAGGCAGTGGACAAGCTCCACAGTACGGTGAATTCCCTGACCATGCTCATGGCCCTGGGGGCCTGCGCGGTCTGCCTTGCCATGTATTTCTATGTCAATGCGCCTCTTAACCGGCTGATTCATAAGGTGAGCGGGGTGAACATAGGCGGTACAAAAATCGCCGACATGGAGGACGCAAAGGGCAGGCAGATGCCTGTGTTCGGAATCGTGGAGGCGGAGCGGGAAATCAGCAGGATGGTGGATTACATAGAGAAACTCTCGGCCCAGACCATCAAGCAGAAGGAAATAGAGCAGAATCTCCGCTATGAGATGCTCCGGGCCCAGATTAACCCCCATTTCCTTTTCAACACGTTAAATGTAATCAAGTGGTCCGCCATGATATCCGGGGCAGGCAACATAGCGGACATGATTACCTCCCTTGGAATCCTTCTGGAGAACACCATGAACCGGAGGGAGGAGGAAGTGCCTCTGAAGGAGGAAATGCGTGTTGTCAGGGCATGGGTGGAAATCAAAAACTGGGGACTTAAGAACCGGATTGAGCTGGTGACGGACATCCCACAGGAGCTGGAGGAGTTCAGGGTCATTAAGTTCTTCCTCCAGCCGCTAGTGGAGAATGCGGTGCTCCACGGCATGGGAGAGGTGCTACACGGCACCATATGGATTACGGCTGAACAGTATGGGGAGCGGGTCTGCGTCACGGTGCAGGATAACGGTGCGGGCATGGAGCAGGGAAAACTGGATGAGGTGCTGAAGGAGCTGGATGAAAACAGCAAGAAACGCCATGTGACCGGAATCGGGCTCACCAGCATCCATGAGCTGATGAAAGCCAGGTACGGAGCGGATTACGGGCTCTATATTGAATCCAGGGTAGGATACGGAACAAAGGTTTTTGCAGTATTTCCATATGGGGGAGGAAACGGGTCATGCTGAAGGTAATGATTGTGGATGATGAAATCATAGTTAGGGTGGGATTCCAGTCATGCATTAACTGGGAAGCCTACGGATGCAGGGTGGTATCCACCTGTGAATCCGGAAAGGACGCAGTGGAGTGCATGAACCGGGATGTGCCTGATATCGTGTTTACGGACATTATGATGCCCGGCATGGACGGAATCCAGCTGGTGAAGTATATAAGGGAGAACCACCCGGATACAAAGGTTGTGGTTTTGAGCTGCGTGGATGAGATTGACTATGTGAAGAAGGCCATCAAGCTGGGGGCGGAGGACTATATACTTAAGCTGTCCTTTACCCAGGATACTTTGGTGGAGCTTATCACAAGGTTAAAGGCCATGATAGAGGAGGAACAGAAGAAGGCGGGCCGGGGCAGCCTGGACATGAAGGTGCAGTCCTTTAACCGGGAGGAGGACTTAAAGACCCTGCTGCTGGGAAATCACGGGCCTGGGGACAATGAAATGCTGCTGGACCGGCTGGGATATACCTATAATCCCTTTGAAACTTACCGGGCAGGCTGTTTTCTGGTGGACAGTGAACGGATGAACCGTCCGGGCAGCAGCACGGACGCCCATATCAGAAGGTACGGCCTTTTGAACATAATCCGGGAGTACTTTGAAGAGCTGCCGAAATCAGACCTGGCTTTTACCGGCGAGAATGAAATTGTGGTCCTGTTCAGAAGCGTGGGAGGGGACCGTGCGGACTGTTTTTTTCCGGACACCCTGGATTTGCTCAATCATGCTTTAAAGACCCACCTGAACCTGACCCTTTCCATGGGACTGGGCCAGGAGTGCTTAAGCCGCATGGACATTCCGGCCGGTTTCGCCCAGGCCAGGAGGCTGGCGGCCCTGCGCTTCTTTGACGGTCCGGCCGCCTTTCACAGCAAGAAGGAGGAAACAGGCCGTCCCTTCATCACAAAAAGGAGTGTGCAGCGGAACATGCAGGAGGCCATATTCAGGCAGGATGCAGATGAGGCATTCCGGCTGATTGACAGCTGGTTTGAGGAGATGGCGGGATTCCGGTCCTTTGACCAGATACAGGCCATACGACGCGGCGTGGTGGAGACATGGGTGTTCATATCAGGATATTCCATTCCCGAGGGAACGGATGTGCCTGAATACGATGAGATATACTCCACCGGGGATTTCTGGGGAGCCGAGACACTGACGGAGTTAAAGGGCTGTTTTAAGGCAGCGGTGCAGTCCGTGGTGGATTATTTACTGGCCAATAAGAGCGCGAATCCGGAGATTACCAGGTTTCTTCAGTACCTGGAGGACCATGTGGATGAGAATATAAGCCTGGAGGAAGCAGCCGGATGGTGCGCCCTGGGAAAAAGCCAGTTCTGCATCCTGTTTAAGAAGGCTGCCGGGGACACCTTTGTGAATTATTTCAACCGGCTGAAGATGAAAAAGGCGTTTACCCTTCTTGGCAGCTCCAATATCCAGGTCCAGGAGGCGGCCAGCCGGATAGGCATACATGACATCTCCTATTTCAGCCGCCTGTTCAAAAAATATTACAATATGAGTCCCAGTGACGTGCGGAAATTGTGAAAATCATACAATATTTAAAAAGAATCATACAATAATTCAAATAAAAAATAGGGATTATTTTTGGTGGACAATAATACCAATAATCCCTATTTTTTTAAATTCCAAATCAGGGAATGAACATTTATACTATGCTTACAGTTTAAGAAAACGTGAATAGAAGGAGGGTATTTATGAAACGTAAAATTTGTATGGCTTTAAGCGCAGTAATGCTGGCGGGGTCACTTGCAGGCTGTTCCGGGGGGACCAGCGGACTGCCGGGTGATACGTCCAAGGCTTCGGAGGCTCCGGCCGGCAAGGAAGCAGAGGGGACATCCGGGGAAACCGCCGCAGGGGAGGCAGGGGAAAAGCCCTATGCCGGCACAACAATCCGTGTCCTCAGTATGACAGGACAGATTTCAGATGCGATTGAAGCGTATCTGGATGATTTTGAGGAGGAGACAGGAATCAAGGTGAATCTGGAGCTGTACGGGGAAGCCCAGCTTCGCGAGAAGATAACCACGGAATTTCTGGCAGGCTCCTCCACCATTGACGCGTTCCTCATGAGCCCGCTGCAGGACATGGCGGCTTACAGCAATAACGGATGGATTGAACCGCTGGATGAATATTTAGAGGACCCGGAATTTGACTGGGAAGACTTCTCGTCGGCACCCATGGAACAGATAAAGATTAAGTCTGACGGGGCCATCGGAGCCCTTCCCCTGTATTCTTCCGTACAGCTGATGTTCTACCGGAAGGATGTATTTGAGGAAAAGGGAGTGAAGGTTCCCACAAATTACGATGAGCTGCTGGATGTATGCGGGAAAATCAATGACCCTGCAGGCAATTTTTATGCCATTGCCTGCCGCGGCGAGAAGATAGCCCTGACCTCCCAGTTTTCACCCTTCCTTTACGGATTTGGCGGCGCTTATTTCAAGGACGGCACATGCGCCTTTAACACGCCCGAGAACCTGGAAGCAGCTAAATTCTATGGAAAGCTGCTGGGGGACTATGCTCCGGAGGGCATACTGACCGCAGGATATTCCCAGATGACCCAGCTGTTCAACGCCGGACAGGTAGGCATGTGCGTGGATGCCATTGCCCTGTATCAGACTTTGATAGACCCCAATGAGTCTTCCTTCTACGACAAGGTAGGGGTTGCTCCCATTCCGGAAGGTCCTGCAGGACGCCAGTCCTATAAGCAGGTGGTGTGGGGCGCATCCATTTACTCAGGCTCTAAGAACAAGGAGGCTGCATGGGAATTCCTCAAATATGCGGCAGGCAAGGATATTGCGGCCGACATCACTCCAAAGGGAATGCCCACCTTCAGGGCTTCCGTATGGGACGATGAGCGCGTCACAGCCGCCATGCCGGAAGACTACATCCAGGCATACAATGAAGAGATTCAGGCTGATACCACCAACCAGTACGGACTTCCCAGGATGACCGCCGTATCAGAGGCCAGGGACGCCATGGGCGAGGCCATTGTGTACTCCATTGAGACAAAGGGAGAGGGACCGGATTTGGAGAGCAAGATGAATGCAGCGGCGGAAAAGGTGGACCAGCTCCTTAAGGATGCAGGTGAGTACGGCGCGGATTATCCCTATGAGGATTAAAGCGTGTCCCGAAGGCTGATTCAGCCGGACGTGCTTTGGAGACAATGGAAAGGAGCCTGCAATGATTACCAGGCTCCTTTCTGACAACAGAGAGGGATGTGTATATGAACAATTTTGTCAACAAACATATTAAGTGGGTCTTTTCCCTGCCTGCCCTTATTTTTATGATGGCCATGATTGCGGTTCCCATTGCAATGACTTTCATATTCAGCCTGAATGACTGGAACCTGCTGATGGGGAACGGCATGCGCTTTAACTGGGGAAAGAATTATCTGGATGTGCTGGCCAGCAGGGAATTCTGGCAGTCTCTGGGAATTACATTTTACTACACAGCCATTGCAACGGTGGCTGAGATGCTGCTGGGTCTTGCCATTGCCCTTGTACTGAATAAGGATTTCAGGGGCAAGAACGGGGTGAAGGCAGTGGTGCTGCTGCCATACATGATGGCGCCTGTGGCAGTGGGCCTGATGTGGATGCTGTTCTATGAGCCGTCCTCGGGCCTGCTGAATTATATCTTTACAACCGTGGGCCTTCCCAGGTCAGCCTTTGTGTCGGCAAAGCAGACGGTCATTCCCGCCATTGCAGCGGTGGAGACATGGCAGATGACTCCCATGGTGGTGATTGTATGTCTGGCAGGACTTTCGTCGCTTCCAACAGACCCAATGGAGGCTGCCAGGGTGGACGGGGCAACGCCCATACAGACATTTTTCCAGGTGACCCTGCCTCTTCTCACCCAGACCCTGTTTTCCATCGGCCTGCTGCGGTTCATAGACGTGTTCAAGTCCTTTGACCTGATTTACGCCATGACAAAGGGTGGACCGGCCAATGCATCCAGGACACTTAACCTGTTTGCCTATGAGACGGCATTTTCCTATTACAAATTCGGCCTTTCATCTACAATGCTCATAATATTGTTTGTGATTGTGCTGCTGCTCAGCGTTTTAGTCATGAAGATACAGAGAAAGTTGGTGGCGTATTATGGGGGTTAATAAGTTCAGGACAAAGAAGATTATCTCAAAATTATTATTTGGCATCCTGGTCCTGATTATCGTGATACCGATTCTGTTCCCGCTGTATTTTGTGCTCATTTCTTCCTTTAAAAATATGGCCCAGGTGTATATCATGCCTCCCAAGCTGTTTGGATTCAAACCCATACTGGATAACTACATTTACATATTTAAGACCCAGCACTACGGCACCTATATGCTGAATTCCACCATTGTAGCAGTGGCGTCCACAGCGCTGTCCCTGCTCCTGGGAGTACCGGCAGCCTATGCAATTGCCAGATATAAAATGGGAAAGGCCAACACAGCCATCCTTACGGCCCGCCTTCTGCCCAACATATCCATTCTGCTGCCCTATTATTTCATATTTTCCAAGCTGCGCATGATTGATACCTACGGCGTGCTGATTCTCAGCCACATGGTATTGTCCCTTCCGCTGATTGTGTGGATTATGGTGGGATTTTTCAGTGATTTGCCATTGGAACTGGAGGAGGCAGCCATTGTGGACGGCTGTACCAGGCAGAAGTGTTTTAAGGACGTCCTTCTGCCCATCAGCGCGCCCGGATTAGTGACCTGCTCCACCCTTTCGTTCCTGGGCTCCTGGAACAACTTCCAGTTTGCCCTTATCCTCAGCGGTGAGAAGACAAGAACCCTTCCTGTCTCCCTGCAGTATTTTGTGTCGGGCGCAGACATACGCTGGGGCCGTATGCTGGCAGCCACCATTGTGGTTATTGTGCCAACCATCATCCTGACCATGATACTGCAGAAATACATTGTTCAGGGCATGACGGCCGGAGCGGTAAAGGGGTAGGAACCCAGGCCGGAAAAGCGCGCAGCAGAGGAGGAATTCATGGAGATACCGGTGCTGGTCCATGGGAAGGGAATTTATGATTCTCTTTCAAGGAAAATGAAATATACAGGGATGGTTCTGGAGAAAAGCCGGATTAAGGAGATGGGGCGCTTTGAGGAACTGGCCCAGGCGCATCCCGGCGCAAGGATTATGGATTGTTCGGACAGCTATATCCTGCCTGGTCTGATTAATACCCATGTGCATCTGGAGTTTACGCCCTCCGGGGATACTTATGGAGCCTACATCAGGGAGGACAGAGGGACCCGTCTGGCCGGGGCCATGGAACACGCCAGGATGCTTTTGCGCTCAGGCGTGACAACGGTCCGGGACGCGGGAAGCTCCATGGACCTGGTGAGGGCCTTAGGCTCAGATAATCCCATGGACCTGGAAACAGGTCCGGACCGGAAGAAAGCCGTGGCGGAGACAGGGGCGGACCTGCCAAGGATTCAGGCAGCGGGCATGCCTCTGACCCCGGATGGAGGACATCTGGCATTCTTAGGAAAGACCTCCAACGGTGCGCAGGGATTGATACAGGCCGTGAAAGAACGCAAATCAGCGGGCTGCGGCTGCATCAAGCTGATTGTCAGCGGAGGCCAGCTTACCCCCGGCTCCATACCGGAGCGCGACACCTACAGCAGGGAGGAAATCCGGGCGGCAGTGGAGACGGCTCATGAACTGGGACTTCCCACAGCAGCCCACTGCCTGACAACCAGCTCCTGTGTGAACGCCCTGGAGGCCGGGGTGGACAGCCTGGAACACTGCGCCTGTTTCAGGCGGAACCATCGTACGGGGCTTTTGGAACGGTGTTATGAGCCGGATGTGATGGAACGGTTTTGCGGGAACAACCGTTTTTTCATGGCAGGTATATCCAACAACTACCATATGCTGGACCCTGCCAGGGATGGCGTGAAAAAACCGGATGAGCGGGAAGCCTTTTTCCTGGAGCAGGAAAAGCGGGAATGTGAGATTTTCGCCCGCCTGTCTGATTTGGGAATGCGTCCCGTGATTGGAACGGATGCAGGCTGCGGATTCACCTTTTTCCATGAGACCTGGCTGGAGATGGAGCTTTTATGCAGGAGGTGCGGCCTTACGCCGGAGGAAGTGATTCAAGCGGCCACGCTGGAGGGCGCCAGGGCTTTGGGGTTGGGGGACTTCCTGGGCATGCTGGCCCCAGGATATGAAGCGGATTTTATAGCAGTGGAACGGAGCCCCCTGGAGGACATAGAAGCGTTCCGGCATGTGAGGCATGTTGTGTGCAGGGGAAAAATAATGAAACAGGGAGAATAAATATGGGACATATGTACGAACTCAGGGAAACGGAAGCAATTATATCACCCAGCCTCATTTATTATGAGGAAATCATCAGGGACAACATAAAAAAGGCAATTGGGACAGCCGGAAGCCCGGAGCGGCTTTGGCCCCATGTAAAGAGCCATAAATCCATGGACATGGTGAAGATGCAGATGGAGTACGGCATCACAAAGTTTAAGACAGCTACCGTTGCGGAGGCTGAGATGGCTGCGGAGGCAGGGGCTGAAAAGGTAATTCTGGCCTATCCGCTGATTGGTCCTAATATGGAACGTTTGGTGAAACTGGCAAAGGCGTATCCTGATACGGTTTTCTACGGCGTGGAGGATGACCGGAACCAGTTTGAAGCCCTTTCCCGGGTATGCGTGGAACAGGGGATTGTGCTGCCAATGCTGGTGGATGTGAACATGGGGATGAACCGTACCGGTGTTCCCATTGAACAGCTGGAGGAGCTTTACCGCTTCGCGTCCGCCCTTCCGGGGCTCCGCCTGTGCGGTATGCACTGTTATGATGGAAACCACAATAACAGGGATGCGGCCCTGAGACTGGCCCAGGTGGACGATACGGACAAAAAGGTGGCGGATATCATGGAGCGCCTTGTCAGGGACGGTATCTGCTGTGAAATGGCAGTGGCGGGAGGAACCCCTTCATTTCCATGCCATGCAGGCTGTACCCGGTGGTATCTGTCCCCGGGCACTGCATTCATCACGGATGCAGGGTATTACATGAACCTTCCGGATTTGGATTTCATTCCCGGCGCAGCCGTGATGACCAGGGTTATCAGCCGCCCTGCAAAGGGGGTGTTCACCACGGACCTGGGCTATAAGGGAATTGCATCCGACCCGGCGGGACAGCGGGGATATATCGTGGGACTGGAGGACGCGGTACCCATCATACACAGCGAGGAACACTGGGCGTTCCGGCTGGAGGACGAAGGCAGGATACCGGCCATAGGAACCTGTCTCTATGTGATTCCCACCCATATATGTCCCACCACGGCGCTGTATCCGGAGATACTGGTGGCAAGGAACGGGCAGGTGGCTGACAGATGGCAGGTGACGGCGAGGAACCGCAGAATCACCTATTAGGCCGTGCGATTCGTGCGGTGCAGCGTATTTCCGGGAAAGCATTAAGACAAGGAGGCATTTTGTGGATTGCATAGAACTTTTAAGGGAGCTGATTGGCTTTGACACCGTCAATCCTCCTGGAAATGAAAAACCCGCGGCCCAGTACCTGGCCGGAATCCTTAAACCTCTGGGTTTCCGGTGCGAAGTACAGGATTTAGGCGGCAGCAGGGCAAACCTGATTGCTGTCCTGGGGGATGGGGAAGGACCGGAACTTATGTTCAACGGACATCTGGACGTGGTGCCGGCCGTGGGAGAGTGGGACGGCAGTCCCTTTTCCATGGTAGAAAAGGAAGGCAGGCTGTATGGCAGGGGAACCAGCGACATGAAAGGCGGTATCGCTGCCATGTGTGAAGCCGCCATGGACTGCGCCGCCAGGAAAGAACCCATGAAGGGCTGTCTGAAGCTTCTGTTTGTGGCGGATGAGGAGTGTTCCAATCTGGGTACCTTAAGCTATCTCAGGACCCATGCCGGAGGCAGCTACGCCGTCATAGGCGAGCCCACGAATCTGGAGGTGGCGGTTGCCCACAGAGGTGTGTCCAGGGATTACATTGATGTGAAAGGAGCGCCCAGACACGCGGCCCTTCCGGAACAGGAGGATGATGCTGTGACCAGGGCATGCAGGGCGGTTCAGGCAGTCCGGGATATGAATCAGGAATTAAAACAGATTGTCCATCCGGTTCTTCCGCCCCCCGGAATTGCTGTCACTATGATGGAAGGGTATGAAAAGGACAATGTGGTGCCGGGAAATGTCCGGCTGCTTCTGGATTTCAGGATTCACCCGGGCATGGATTATGAACAGGCGGGACAGTTCCTGGACAATGGGTTTAAACGGGCCGGGCTTGACTGCTGCCAAAGGACGCCGCATTTCTATATGCCGGGAGGTGAAACCAGTCCGGATGACTGGTTTGTGAAGCTGTGCCTTAAGGAACGGGAAAAACTTCTGGGAATCAAATCATTCCCCCGGCCCTTTGACGCATCCTGCGAGCAGTGCTTTCTGGTGGAACAGGGAATCAAGACCGTCATCTGCGGTCCGGGGGATATTGCCCAGGCCCATACGGTGGGGGAATTTACCTGGGAAAAGCAGGTGAGGGATGCCGTGAGTCTGTATAAGGGCATCATTAATAAGGTTTTATATTAAATTACATATAATTAAGGAGAGATGGAAATGAGAGACGTATATGAGGTTTTAAAGGAAAAAGGAATCACCTTACCGCAGCCGCCGGCCAAGGGCGGTGTTTATACACCGGTACAGGAGCTGGGCGATAAATTTCTTTACTGCTCAGGCTGCGGTCCGGACCTGGGAAACGGAAACACGGTAGTGGGCAAGCTGGGAAAGGACCTGGCGGTTGAGGACGGGCAGAAAGCAGCTTATAACTGTATGCTGAACCTGCTGGCAAACTTACATGAAAAGACCGGGGATTTGAACCGGATTAAACGATTCGTGAAGGTACTGGCTTTTGTAAACAGTGCGGATGACTTCGGCATGCAGCCCCAGGTGGTGAACGGTGGCTCCGGCCTGATTGCAGAGCTGTTCGGTGAGGAAGCAGGACTTCCCGCCCGTTCCGCCATTGGAACCAATGCGCTGCCGGGCGGAATCGCGTGTGAGATAGAGGTTCTGGTGGAATTGGAATAACAGCGGAAATCTTATGTATTGTAAAAGCCCGTTCCCTGCTATATAATGGATAGCATAAAAAGTCAGGACACCCCTGCGGGGAGCTGACAACAGGATACGGAGGAAAATACAATGAAAATGGTAATCATCGAGCCGCTGGGCGTGGAAGAGGGAAAGCTGCTGTCCATGGCAAGGGAAGCTCTGGGAGACAGGGTGGAGATTGTGTACCACAACACAAAGACAACGGACACAGCGGAGCTGATAGAGCGCGGAAAGGATGCTGACATTATCGTGGTATCCAATCTGCCCCTGAATGCCCAGGTCATAGAAGGGTGCCGGAACTTAAAGCTTCTGGCTGTGGCGTTTACAGGCGTGGACCACATTGCCATGGATGTATGCAGGAAGAACGGTGTCACGGTCTGCAACTGCGCCGGTTATTCCACCTGCGCCGTGGCGGATTTGGTGTTCGGCATGCTAATCAGCCTGTACAGGAATGTGATACCCTGCGACAAGGTATGCCGTGAGGAAGGCACCAAGGACGGTCTGGTGGGATTTGAGCTGGAGGGTAAGAAGTTCGGCGTGGTTGGAACCGGGGCCATCGGCCTTCGGGTGGCAGCCATAGCCCAGGCCTTCGGATGCCAGGTGCTGGCTTACAGCAGGACAGCCAAGGACGTGCCGGGAATCCGCTATGTGGATTTGGAGACATTATTGTCTGAATGCGACGTGGTTTCCATCCACACCCCTCTCACTGAGGAGACCAGGGCGCTGATAAATGAGGAGCGCATCGGACGGATGAAGAAAAACGCAGTGTTAATCAACACGGCCAGAGGGCCTGTGGTTGACAGCGATGCCCTGGCCAAGGCGTTGAAGGAAGGCCGTATTGCAGGCGCCTGCATTGACGTGTTTGAAAACGAGCCGCCGGTCAGGAAGGACCATCCGCTGCTTTTGGCGCCCAATACCATCGTGACGCCCCATGTGGCCTTTGCCACCAGGGAGGCCCTGGTAAAACGTGCTGTTATTGTGTTTGACAATGTGGTACAATATCTGGATGGAACCCCCAGAAATGTAATCGGGTAACAGATGTATGAAAAAGGTCAGAAAACATATCATATTTTCCGGCAGGGTGCAGGGGGTGGGCTTCAGGTACACCGCCTGCTACCTGGCGCGTCCGCTGGGACTTACCGGGTGGGTGAAGAATCTTTGGAACGGCGATGTGGAGATGGAGGTCCAGGGAGACCCGCTGGCAATGGGCAGATTCTTAAGGAATCTGGAGCAGGGAAGGTTCATACACATTGAACATATGGAAGCAGAAGACATTCCGGTGATTGAAGAGGGCAGTTTCAGGGAACTATATTAACAGCAGTGGAGGTTTTATGTTTGGAATAATCGTGGCGGGAAAAAGGGTATATGATAAATTTGCTGAGGATGAGATGACGGTCTATGCGGCCCAGGTCTCCTTTTTTATCATACTCTCCGTTGTACCGTTCATCATGCTGCTGCTGACAGCAATCCAGATGATTCCAAGCATCAGCAATGCCAGGTTTATGGAGCTGATTGTGGGTCTGGTGCCGGTGGACTACAAGTCCCTGGCGTTCCGGGTGGTAAATGACCTGTCCTTAAAATCCCCTGCAACCATGATTTCCGTCACAGCCATCACGGCCCTGTGGTCCGCGGGACGCGGCATGTTCAGCGTGGCCAGAGGGCTTAACCGGGTAAACGGACACGGGGAAAAACGCTGGTATGTGATTAACCGGCTGATTTGCTCGGGCTACACCATTGTGTTCATCCTGGTATGCATCCTGTCCCTGGGCCTGCTGGTGTTCGGCAACATGATTCAGGCATTTATGGTGAGCCGTTTTCCCATCCTGGCGGACGTGACCACCCACATTATTAATTTCAGGGCCTTATGGGCGCTGATGATACTGATTATATTTTTCCTTGGAATTTATACCTTTGTGCCGGATAAGAGGCTGAAGCTCAGGGACCAGCTTCCGGGAGCCGTGTTCTCCACCGTGGGATGGATGGCCTTTTCCTTTGCCTTTTCCCTGTACTTCAGCCATATCGGGGGAAAGAATTACTCCTATATGTACGGAAGCCTGACTGCCATTGTGCTGCTGCTTCTGTGGCTCTATTTCTGCATGTGCATCCTGTTTTTCGGGGCGGAAATCAATTATTTCTGGAAGGAGCTGTTTCCCGGGGAAACAGCGGAGTGATTGGCCTGTGCCTGTCCTTTGGATAGGGGACAGGCTGTTTTTGTCCTTTGGATAAAACCTGCGGACGGTACCTCCTATTCGTTAAACGTATATTATATATACAAAAACAATATTTTATATATGGTTGATTCTATGTTATAATACCAGGCAGTGTGAAAAAATACAATGGATTCCGGCAGAGGAGTGAAAGACAATTATGAAACGATTGTTCAGCTATATGAAGGACTACAAGTTAGAGAGCATACTGGGCCCGCTGTTTAAGATGCTGGAGGCCAGCTTTGAGCTGTTCGTGCCGCTGGTGGTGGCCCGCATGGTGGACGTGGGCATCCGGGGCAGGGACACCGGATACATTCTTAAAATGGGGGGCGTGCTGGTGCTGCTGGCCCTCATTGGACTGACCTGTTCCCTGACAGCCCAGTATTTTGCTGCAAAGGCAGCTACGGGAGCAGCCACCTCCCTGCGCAATGACCTGTTTTCCCATATAGGAAGATTGTCTTATACAGAGATAGACACAGTGGGCACGGCCACGCTTATCACAAGGATGACCAGCGACATAAACCAGGTGCAGAGCGGTATCAACATGACGCTGCGCCTGCTGCTGCGCTCGCCCTTTGTGGTGTTCGGCGCCATGGTCATGGCTTTTACCGTGGATGTGCGCTCGGCCTTTGTTTTTGTGGTCACCATACCGGTGCTCTGCGTGGTGGTGTTCGGTATTATGGCGGTCAGCATGCCTCTCTATAAATCCGTACAGAGGCAGCTGGACAAGGTGCTGCTGACCACCAGGGAAAACCTGCTGGGCGTACGTGTCATCCGCGCTTTTAACAGGCAGAAAAGCGAGACAGAGAAATTTGACCGGGAAAACGGAAACCTGGTCAGGATGCAGGTGTTTGTGGGAAAGATATCAGCCCTGTTAAACCCGGTGACCTATGTCATCATAAATATTGCTGTGGTGGCAGTTATCTGGGTGGGAGCGGAACAGGTGGACAGAGGGATTATCACCCAGGGCAAGGTGATTGCCCTGGTGAATTACATGTCCCAGATTCTGGTGGAGCTTATAAAGATGGCGAACCTGATTATCATTATTTCCAAGGCCACTGCCTGCATGAACCGGGTGGACAGTATATTCCGGGTGGAGAGCAGCATTGAGGATAAGGGGAAAATGGATGGAACGGAAACCGTAAACGCCGGGTCCCGTGAGGACGGGATGTCTGCAGATGGGGAGCGCGGGCCGCGGATTCCAAAGGTGGAATTTAAAGATATGGAATTCGTGTATGCAGGCGCCAAGGAGCCGGCTTTAAAGGGTATTTCCTTCCGGGCCATGGCCGGGCAGACCATAGGCGTCATAGGCGGAACCGGCTCCGGCAAATCCACCCTGGTGAACCTGATTCCCAGGTTTTACGATGCAGCCCTAGGGCAGGTGCTGGTGGACGGAACAGATGTAAAGGATTATTCCCTGGACACGCTGAGAGAGAAGACGGGAGTGGTCCCGCAGAAGTCCGTGCTGTTTAAGGGTACCCTCCGCGACAACATGCGCTGGGGAAAACAGGATGCATCGGATGAGGAAATCTACCAGGCCCTGGATACGGCCCAGGCCCGGGAATTTGTGGATTCAAAGGGAGAGGGGCTGGACCTTCACATTGACCAGGGAGGCCGTAATCTCTCAGGCGGACAGCGCCAGAGGCTGGCCATAGCCAGGGCCCTGGTGAGAAAGCCGGAAATCCTGATTATGGACGACAGCGCCTCGGCCCTGGATTTTGCCACGGACGCCAGGCTGAGAAAGGCCATCCGGGAGAATACCAGGGATATGACGGTATTCATTGTATCCCAGCGGGCAACTACCATTAAGGGGGCGGACACCATCCTGGTGCTGGATGAGGGACATCTGGCAGGCGCGGGCACCCATAAGGAGCTTCTTAAGGACTGCCAGGTATACAGGGAAATTTGTCTTTCCCAGCTTTCAAAGGAGGAGGTGGAACGGGATGAGCAGTAAAAAACAGGCATTGGACAAAAACAGGAGCAGGGAGACCCTGAAGCGAATCCTGAAATATATCAGCCAGTACAGGTGGAGCGTTATCTTTTCCCTGTTCCTGGCCCTCGTCACCGTGGCCCTTACCCTTTACGTGCCCATTCTGACAGGCCAGGCCGTGGACCGTATTGTCTCGTCCGGCCATGTGGATTTCGCCGGTTTAAAGGGCATTCTCATGAAAATACTGGGAGCTGTGGCCATTACCTCTGTCTCCCAGTGGCTTATGAACCATATCAACAACATCATCACCTACCGGGTGGTGAAGGATATCCGTACCAGGGCTTTCAACCATCTGGAGGTAATGCCCTTAAGCTATATCGATGTCCATCCTTCAGGTGACATCATAAGCCGGATTATAGCGGACATAGACCAGTTTTCAGAGGGACTTCTCATGGGCTTTACCCAGCTGTTCACAGGCTTGCTGACCATAGCAGGCACCCTGCTGTTCATGCTTTCCATCCAGCCTGCCATCACGGCAGTGGTTGTGGTGCTGACTCCCATCTCCCTGTTTGTGGCCAGCTTCATCGCAAAAAAAACCTTTGTCATGTTCCGGAAACAGTCTGAGACAAGGGGAGAGCTGACCTCCCTGACCGATGAGATGTTAGGCAATATGAAGGTGGTCCAGGCTTTTGGCCATCAGGAGGAGGCGCAGAAGGAGTTTGAGGAAATCAATGACCGTCTGGCCGGATACAGCCTGAGAGCCACCTTTTTTTCATCCATCACCAACCCGGCCACTCGGTTTGTAAACAGCCTGGTCTATGCTGCGGTGGGGATTACAGGCGCCTACGGGGCCATCCGGGGATTTATCACCGTGGGACAGCTGACCAGCTTCTTAAGCTATGCAAACCAGTACACAAAGCCCTTTAATGAGATATCGGGGGTGGTGACAGAGCTGCAGAATGCCCTTGCGTCCGCTGCCCGCGTGTTTGAACTGATTGATGAGAGGACCATCATAGAGGACAGGGAGGATGCAGAGGTGCTCTGTGACGTAAAGGGCGGCGTGGAGCTTAAGCAGGTGTGCTTTTCCTATACGCCTGAGAAAAAGCTGATTGAGGATTTCAACCTGTCGGTACAGCCCGGCCAGCGGGTGGCCATCGTAGGGCCTACGGGCTGCGGCAAGACCACCATTATCAATCTGCTGATGCGTTTTTACGATGTGGACTCCGGCGCAATTGAGGTGGAGGGGACCGACATACGGAATGTAACAAGGGAGAGCCTGAGGACCAGCTACGGCATGGTGCTTCAGGATACCTGGCTGAAATCCGGCACTATCCGGGACAATATAGCCTACGGACATCCGGAGGCTTCTGAGGAGGAAATCATCCAGGCAGCCAGACAGGCCCATGCCCACGGATTCATCATGCGGATGCCGGACGGATACGGCACCGTCATCAGCGAGGACGGAGGAAACCTGTCCCAGGGACAGAAACAGCTGCTCTGCATTGCCAGGGTCATGCTGTGTCTTCCTCCCATGCTTATACTGGATGAGGCCACATCCTCCATTGACACCAGGACTGAAATCAAAGTCCAGAAAGCCTTTGCGCGGATGATGGAGGGCAGGACCAGCTTTATTGTGGCCCACCGGCTGTCCACCATCCGGGAGGCGGATGTGATTCTGGTCATGCGGGACGGCCGGATTGTGGAAAAGGGCAGGCATGAGGAGCTTTTGGGAATGAACGGTTTTTACGCGGATATTTACAATGCCCAGTTTGTCAGAGGATAAAGGGCGCAGGAAAAGGGGGCGGACATATGGGAGACGGACAGATGATGTCTGAATTGTATCAGGAGAATATGAAGCAGCAGAACAAAAACAGGAAGAGGAAGGACGCGGCGGCCTTTCTCTGCATCCTGTTGGGAAGCCTGATTGTAGCTGTCAATATGAATACTTTTGTGGAACAGGGAGAGCTGGTGCCGGGAGGATTTACCGGCCTGGCCAAGCTGATTCAGAGAATCGGCCTTACCTTTTACGATGTCCAGATATCATTTACCCTTCTGAACGTCCTTTTTAACGCGGTGCCGGCCGTGTTCGCCTACCGCTTGGTGGGAAAGAAATTTACAATTCTGTCCTGCATCTGCCTGCTGACCGTGTCGGTGCTGGTGGATGAGCTGCCGGTGGTTCCCATCACAGGGGAC
Organism: Clostridium sp. 1001271st1 H5; assembly: GCF_005845215.1. GTDB lineage: Bacteria > Bacillota > Clostridia > Lachnospirales > Lachnospiraceae > Enterocloster. Next base: position 196,483 of record NZ_SPHO01000007.1, on the reverse strand, counting down.
ATCCTGCTGATATCTGTATTCGGCGGTATACTGAACGGCCTGGGCATGAGCCTGGTCCTTAACAGCAGGGCCTGCGGAGGCGGAACGGATTTTATCGCCATGTCGCTGTCGGCAAAATACAAGGTTTCCACCTTCAATTACATGCTGTTATTCAGCGCAGTTATTATCCTGATATCGGGAAGAATTTTTGGAATGGATAAGGCATTGTATTCCATTATTTTCCAGTTCTGCAACACCCAGGTCATCAACACCTTTTACAAGAAATATAAGAAAAAAACATTGCTCATTGTAACAGATAACCCGGCGGCCGTGTCCGCTGACCTGCTGGAGCTGACCAATCACAGCAGCACGATTTTAAAGGGCTTTGGCTCCTATTCAGCCAACAAGAAATACCTGATTTATACCGTGCTTTCGGACAGCGACGTGAGGAAGATGAAGAAACGGATACGGGAGCAGTATCCGGATACGTTCGTGAATGTCATTAATTCCAGCGACGTGGTGGGAAATTTCTACATACAGCCCCTGGATTGATTCCCCTGGGAGCTGTCCTGCTCCCAGCCATTCATCTTAATGGAATCTTTAGCTGACATTTTGCCAATCTTTATGTATAATAGTCCTTGAAACAAATCAATCTATGTAATATGAAGGAGGAATCATTCACCATGGAATCTGACCCTGAAGCGGCCAATATTTTATTCCAAATCACAATCTTAGTCATCCTGACATTAATCAATGCATTCTTTGCAGGCTCCGAGATGGCAGTGGTATCTGTCAATAAGAACAAAATCCACCGCCTGTCCGAGCAGGGCAGCAAAAACGCAGCGCTCATCGAGCGCCTGATGAAGGACTCAACGGTATTTCTTTCCACCATCCAGGTAGCCATTACCCTGGCAGGCTTTTTCTCCAGTGCGTCTGCGGCTACCGGTATCGCCCAGGTGCTGGCGGTGCGGATGGCCCAGCGGAACGTGCCCTACAGCCAGACCCTGGCAGGCGTTGTGGTGACCGTTATCCTGGCCTATTTCAACCTTGTGTTCGGCGAGCTGGTGCCCAAACGGATTGCCCTGCAGAAAGCAGAGGCCTTCAGCCTGTTCTGCGTACGTCCCATTTACTATATATCGCGTATTATGAATCCCTTTATAAAGCTGCTTTCCCTGTCCACCAGCGGCTTCCTGAAGCTGATTGGCATGCACAATGAGAACCTGGAGACAGATGTGTCCGAGGAGGAAATTAAGTCCATGCTGGAAACCGGAAGCGAGGCAGGCGTGTTCAATGACATTGAGAAGGAGATGATTACATCCATATTTTCCTTTGACGATAAGCGGGCCAAGGAAGTGATGGTGCCCAGACAGGACATGGTGGCCCTGGACATAGGTGAGCCCCTGGAGGCGTTCCTGGATGAGATTCTGGAATCCATGCACTCCAAGATTCCTGTGTACGAAGGTGAGATTGACAATATCATAGGCATCCTGTCCACCAAGACACTGACCATAGAGGCCAGGAGGACTTCCTTTGATAAACTGGATGTCCGTTCCCTTTTAAAGCCGGCCTATTTTGTGCCTGAGAACCGCAGGACAGACGCCCTGTTCCGGGAGATGCAGGCAAATAAAATAAAACTGGCGATTCTGATTGACGAATACGGCGGCGTGTCCGGCATGGTTACCCTGGAGGACCTGATTGAGGAAATCGTGGGAGATATCCATGACGACTATGAGGAGGAGGAGCCGGAGCTTACGGAGCTGGAACCCCATAAGGTTTACCGGGTGTCAGGCGGCATTCCCCTGTTTGATTTAAAAGAAGAAATGCATCTGCATATGGACAGTTCCTGCGATACCCTGTCCGGATACTTAATGGAGCAGCTGGGATATATACCGTCCCGGGAACAGCTTCCCCTGACAGTTATGACACCGGAAGCTGATTATGAGATATTGGAAATGGAAGACAGGGTTATCCAGTGGGTGAAGCTGACCCTTAAGGAGACGAAAAAGGAACCGGAAGAGTGATGTACAGGGTATGATACAAAGGAGGGAAAGTAAATGAGTTTTCTGTTGGAGGGCATTACGGCGGTAACCTGGCAGCAGGCCGTCATGTATGTGGTGGGAATCATCCTTATCTGGCTGGCGGTTAAGAAGGAATACGAACCTTCGCTTCTTCTGCCCCTGGGCTTTGGCGCTATACTGGTGAACCTGCCTTATTCCGGCGTGGTGGACCAGATGGTACAGGGAAAGATTCCTGCGGCCGGAATCATAGAATGGCTGTTCAAGACCGGAATCGAGGCGTCGGAGGCAATGCCAATCCTGCTTTTTATCGGAATTGGCGCAATGATTGATTTTGGACCGCTGCTGAGCCAGCCAGTACTGTTCCTTTTCGGGGCAGCGGCCCAGTTTGGAATCTTTGCAGCCATCCTCATTGCATGTCTTATGGGCTTTGACCTGAGGGACGCTGCCTCCATCGGCATCATCGGCGCGGCGGACGGACCCACCTCCATCCTGGTATCCCAGGTCCTGGGGTCCAGGTACATCGGCCCCATAGCGGTGGCGGCCTACTCCTATATGGCCCTGGTTCCCATTATCCAGCCCTTTGCCATCCGCCTGGTGACCACCAGGAAGGAGCGCTGCATCCATATGGAGTACAATCCCAAGAGCGTGAACCGGCAGCTGCGCATTGCTTTTCCCATTGCAGTGACCATGATAGTGGGGCTTATATCGCCTCAGTCCGTGGCTCTGGTAGGTTTCCTCATGTTTGGGAATTTACTTCGGGAATGCGGCGTCCTGGGCAGTCTGAGCCAGACAGCCCAGAATGAATTTGCCAACATCATCACCCTGCTTCTGGGCATTACCATTTCATTCAGCATGAGGGCGGAGCAGTTTGTGAATCCGGCCACTCTGATGATTATGATTCTGGGACTGGTGGCCTTTGTATTCGATACCATCGGCGGCGTGCTCTTTGCAAAGCTGGTAAATGTATTCCTTAAAATGGCAGGTAAGAAACCGGTGAATCCAATGATTGGGGGCTGCGGCATATCCGCCTTCCCCATGTCTTCCAGGGTGGTGCAGAAGATGGCTGCCAGGGAGGAACCGGGCAACATCATACTGATGCAGGCAGCGGGCACCAATGTATCGGGCCAGGTGGCATCGGTCATTGCAGGCGGACTGGTCATCAGCATTGTATCCCAGTATCTGTAGGACAAGGGAGGCAGGTGCAGACAGGCTCTGCGCATTGCGGCAAAGGAGGAAGCATATGAATATGGAACATGTGGGAATTGCCCTGGAAATCATGGGAAAAGGCATGGGCGGAATCTTTGCTGCCATTATCATCATCATGGCGGCGGTGATGGTGCTGGGCAGCATAACCAAGGACCATAAGGATGACAGCGAATAAACAGGAACGGGAGCACTGGCAATCAGCGTGCTCCCGTTTCTGTTTATTGTTTGAAAAAGGGAAGGACTCCCTGGTCGCTGACCAGGGGAATCGGGGTTTTATCCTTTTCATCCAGGTGCGCCAGGTAATATCTGGTGTCTCTGGCAATCACACCGGACAGAAGCAGGACTGCAATCAGGTTGGGAACAGCCATCAGCGCATTGAGGGTGTCGGCAATGGACCACACCAGCTCCAGCTGAATGACCGGGGCAGCCACTAGCACTGCAATCCATGCCACACGATAGGGGATTACACCCCGCTTGCCCATCAGATATTCCAGGCAGCGCTCGCCGTAGTAAGACCAGCCCAGAATGGTGGAATAGGCAAAGGTAATGATGCCCACGATGAGTATGGGCTGCCCGATGTATGGAATCAGGCTGAAGGCTGCGTTGGTCAGCCCGCCGCCGGACAGGTTGGCCACATTTATGGCATCATGGCCAATGATGCTGCTGACCAGTACCAGTCCGGTCATGAGACACACCACAACCGTATCCCAGAAGGTGCCGGTGGCAGATACCAGAGCCTGGCGCACCGGGTTGCGGGTCTGGGCGGCAGCGGCCACAATGGGAGCGGAACCCATGCCGGATTCATTGGAAAAGAGACCTCTGGCAATTCCGTACCTGGCTGACATCATGATGCCGGTCCCGGCCAGGCCGCCGGCAATGGAACGGACCTCTGTGAAGGCGCTCTTAATGATAAGGGAGAAGGTCTGGCCCAGGAAGGCGCGGTTGATGAACAGAATCACAAGGCAGCCCGCCACGTAGAAAAAGGCCATGAAGGGAACCAGCTTTTCACATACCCTGGCAATGGATTTTACGCCCCCGAAAATTACCAGACAGGTGATAGCTGCCGTGACAAGACCCACTGCCAGGCTGATGGCCCAGGGGTATGTATCCAGAATATCCTTAAGGCTTCCGGAGCCGGCCATGACGGCAGGGGCAACATTGCTGTTTACAATGCTGGATATGGCATTGACCTGCACGCCGCATCCTATGCCGAAGGATGTAAGGGTTCCAAGGACTGCGAAAGCAATGCCCAGCCACCGCATGTTAAGACCGCGTTCCAGAGCATACATGGCGCCTCCCAGCATGGTTCCGTCCTTGGTGCGCACCCTGTACTTTACTGCAATCAGGGATTCGCCGTACTTGGTGGCGATGCCGAATACGCCTGTGAGCCAGCACCAGAGCACGGCGCCCGGTCCTCCCAGGGCTATGGCCGTACCCACGCCTATGATATTTCCTGTGCCGATGGTGGAGGCCAGGGCGGTGGTGAGGGCCGCAAACTGGCTGATATCACCGTGGGTATCCTGGTCCCTGGTGACGGACAGGCGGATACCCGTAAAGGTCATGCGCTGGATGAATCCTGTTTTGAAGGTGAGGAAGAGATGGGTTCCGAAGAGAAGGCCAATCATGGGAATGCCCCAGAGGCAGTTATTGATGCCTTCTACGATACTGCTTACCAGTTCCATAATGATACCTCATTTCCCCGCAGCCGTAATGTAGTGTGAGGGATACGGCTTTGGTCTGAATAATATCAACTAATCTACCACAAAAAAATGGAAAAAGCAAGAAAATACGGTTTCAGATATAAAAATAGGGTGAAAACACGAAATCTTATTGTTTTTATTTATAATACAAAAAAATATGCTGAAAACAGCCGGAAAAGCCTTATGTATTTACCCCTTCGGGCATAAGGGAGTATAATGATTACATCCCGAAGCTGTAAGGACAATTGGAGAATCAGACAGGGATACGTGCTGATAGCAGCAGACACACAGGCCTGTTTTGTGGCCGGCAAGGAGGAATTATGAGAAAAAGCATGTCAGATAACTACCCGGCGCAGCCTTAAGGCAGACAGCCATTGTGTCGGGATGAAAGAATCAGGCTGTCATTTCCGGGGCTGCGCCCTATCCATGGAACCAGGTGATGAATAGGGAAAGGAGCAGCGCTATGAAGACTGAGGAATTAAAAAAGATATGGAAAGCCGAGGAGGCTTTGGCCCACATTCACGGGTGGGATTTTTCGCACATAGAAGACAGGTACAGGGAGGAGGGCGGCCTGCCCTGGGATTACAGGACAATTATCCTGTCCCATCTTAAAGACAGGGACTATCTTTTGGATATGGACACAGGGGGAGGCGAGTTTCTCCTGTCGCTGGGCCATCCATACGGCAGGACCAGTGCCACTGAGGCATATCCGCCCAATGCAGAGCTGTGCCGGAAACGTCTGGCGCCTCTGGGAATTGATTTCAGGGAGGCGTCGGGAAATCTTCCTCTGCCGTTTCCGGACAGCTGTTTTGATATGGTCATAAACCGTCATGGGAATTATGCTGCAGAGGAAGTGTACCGCATCCTGAAGCCGGGAGGTATATTCATAACCCAGCAGGTGGGGGAGGAGAATGACAGGGATTTGGCAGGGCTGCTTTTGCCGGGCACGCCCAAGCCCTTTCCAGGAATGAACCTGAAGCTGCAGTCACGGACCCTTACCGGGGCAGGCTTTGAAATCATGGAAAAAGGCGAAGCCTTCCGCCCTATACGTTTTTTTGACGTGGGAGCCCTTGTCTGGTTTGCCAAAATCATTGAGTGGGAATTTCCGGGCTTTTCCGTGGATGGCTGCCTGGACAGACTGTTTGCTGCCCAGGACCTTCTGGAGTCACACGGCTCTGTTGACGGGACCATCCACCGCTATATGATGGCTGCCAGGAAGAAAAGGCCCGTGGATTAAGAGACTGTGATTTCCGCCCACAGATGTCTGGCAGCCAGGGAAACCAATGCCATGGCAATGCATATAAACAGGGCCGGAAGATAAAGCCTTGCCGAGAAGGTCTGGAAGATAAACCCGCAGACCAGCTGCCCCAGGGGAGCCGCACACTGTGCTGCCGCCGTGATAATGGCCATCACCTTTCCCGGATTTTCGTTGGGGGTTTCTTTCTGGACCTTTGTGACAATGAAGATGGAGATGATGGTCATAATCATGGCAATGGACACAGCGCATGCCAGGAATAACAGGTAGGACGGATAAAAGCCGCAGCTAATCAGAGCAGGGGTCACAGACAGGGCCATGGGAAGAATCAGCAGGGTGATGGCTGCCAGCAGGCGGTAAAGGTTATCCATGCGCATCTTCCCAGCCACGGCTCCGATGGACAGGGCCTGGACTCCGTTTACAAGACCGTTGGCGCCTTCCAGATGTTCTTCCTTTACCAGTAGGGGAATGCTGGCTGTTACCGCTGGTTCATACATGGAGCTGATGACGGAAAGCAGCATCATGACAGCGGCTGTAAGAAGAATGGAAGTCCCTCCCTGACCGGGGCTGCGGTTTCTGGTGGGACTCCGGTTTCTGGCGGGACTCCGGCGCAATGGTGTTTCCTGCGGCCAGAATCTGTTTCATGGGCTCAAAGGTTCCGGCTTCAGCGCCCAGGACAGCTTCCATGGCAGCTATGAATCCATTTACCTTTTGCTCCATCTCCGCTGGCGTCCATGCAAACATGGAGGAATCAAACAGTACCTGGCCGGAGGCCAGCAGTATCTGTATGGCTTCCAGGGGATATTCCGTGGAGAATATATGCTGCTCCACGCCCTGGGACACCACCTGGCCCAGGATAGGTGAGAGCGCCAGGATGGAGCGCACAATGCTTTTTTCGTGCATCTGCGCGTTGACCGGCAGATGGAATTCCTCAATCATCCATCCGCTTCTTTAACAATGCGTGCCATGTTCTGCCCTCCTATTCTGTAGACCGACCGTCGGTCTATTGAGTATCATACAGGATACAGAGAGCAATGTCAATGGGATTTTGGAAAAAGGGCCTACAGACTGGTTGAGAAAAGCCCGTGGCTGCTGCAGCAGATATACAGCATTCCGTGATGAGTCCTGGGAAAGCGTGCCTGGGCTGCCTGTTCGGGGTACAGCTTAATTAAAAGCACCCTGTCCCAGGCAGCGTATGCCATAAATGTAATGTAGTGCTGTTTTTCCATACCATGTTCCAGAGTGATGTAATAATCACCTTCCACCTCCTCCGCGGACACACGGTGGGACAGGTCTGCCGGTCTGGCCTCCAGGGGATTCAGCTTCCTGCCGCAGCAGGAGATTTCCGCCATGCCCGTGCCTGTTATCACATTGCCGCAGACAGGGCACATATAGAATTTAATTCGTTTCATATTTCCTCCATCTTTTTCATTGGGTTCCAAATCGCCCAACAGTATTTTTTCAATATTTACCCCCAAGACATCTGAAAGCTCCTGAAGCAGGGAGACATCAGGACATCCAATGCCGGTATCACATAGTTAAAAATATTGGTGTCATTTAATCAATTTTGCCGATAAAGCGGTAGAAGATTTCTACCTCCTGTTCCCGGCTTCCGTCCTCACCTTTGACCGCTTCATGGACAACGATTTTTTCAATCAGCGTATTCAAAAGTTCGGCGGTCAGTTCTGTTGGATTGACGCACTCTTTCATCAAGGCAATCCATTTTTCTGCGTCTGCGGCGTTCTGGCTTTCAGTGGCGATAGCGGATTGAAGCTGTTCAATCTTTGTGTCCAGTTCAGCCTGTTCGCTCTGGTACTTCCCGGACAGCATAGAGAAGTTGTATTCTGTGATACGCCCCGCCGCCCAGTCCTCATACATCCGGGCAAACAGGGTATCGACTTCGGCTTTCCGCTTCTCCGCTTTGTTCAACTCTGCGGCTTGCTTCTTTCTTGCGGCGGCCTGTCCCTTGTCATTGGCGTTTAACAGCCGCTTCAAGAGCCGTTCTTCATCATGCTGTACCAGCCCCGACCAGTATTGCAGACGGGAGAGGACATAGGCGTAAAGCACATCATAGCGGATATAATGCATGGAGCATTGGCGTGTGCCCTGTCCGTACTTGCTACAATGATAATGGCCGTAAGGCTTGCTGTTCTGCCTGTTCTCCCCATAGGACAACGACCAGCCGCAATCCGAACATTTTACCAATCCGGAAAAAATCTGTGTTGTACCGTCCTTGCATTTTCTGCGGCGGTTTGCTATCTGCTCCTGTACCTGCCGGAAAACCTGTTCGCTGATAATCGGCTCCTGCGTGTTCTCCACCCGCACCCATTCACTTTGGGGCTTGCGTATCCTCCGCTTGTTCTTAAAGGAAATGTTTGTTTCCCGGTAGTGGATGGTATGGCCGATATAGGTTTCGTCTTTCATAATGCTCTTGACCTGCGCTATCGTCCATGCGTAGCTTTTTTCCTCTGGCGCACCCGCATAGATGTTTGCGAAAGTCCCGTCACGCTGGAAGTTGATAAATCCCGGCGTGGGAACCTTTTCCGCAATCAGTATTCTTGTGATACTGGCCGCCCCTCTGCCATGAATGGCGAGGTCAAAAATCTTCTCCACTATCCAGCGGGTTTCCTCGTCGATTATCAGCTTGTTTTTGATTTCCGGGTGTTTCCTGTACCCGATGGGAGCATAAGCGCCGATACGCTGTCCTGTGGCAAACTTTGCTTTGAAAGCGGCCTTTACCTTGCGGCTTGTATCTTTCGCAAACCATTCATTGAACAGGTTTTTGAACGGGACAAAATCGGAAAGCCCTTTCTCTGTGTCCTCATTCTCCGCAACGGCGATGTAGCGCACCCGTTTTTCCGGGAACAGAAATTCCAGATAGTAGTCCATCATCACATGTTCCCGCCCGAAACGGGAAAGGTCTTTCGTGACAATGCAGTTTACTTTTCCGGCTTCCACATCGTCCATCATGCGCTGAAAATCCGGGCGTTCAAAGTTCGTCCCCGACCAGCCATCGTCCACATACTCACCGACTACATGAAGTCCCTGTTCCTTTGCGTACTGTTGCAGGATTGTCCGCTGTGTTTCAATGCTTACGCTGTCACCATAGTTTTCATCGTCCCGGCTCAATCTCATATAAAGCGCCGTGTTGTAAATCGTAGTATTGTAAGGTTGTTTCACCGTTAAAAATCCTCCTTCTTAAAGAAACAACCCACGCTTACAATACTTTTGCTCTATGGCAATTATATCATAAGCGTGGGCGTGTTATCAATGATGGGCTATCAGGTTGAAGCGGCTTTTTCTGCGGTATGCCGCACCACATCTACAATCAGATCACCGAGGGGCTTCCCGCCTGCGGCGAAGTGTTCGGAGATTTTTATACGGTTGTTCCCACATACAAAATACTGCGTGCCGTTCTCTGCTTGTATGACCTGCCCTGTCCGGGGCGTAAAAATATCGCTTTCGCTTTTTGCCATCCAGTGTCCTCCATATTCAGTTTTCAAGGTACAATGCCGCACAGGGGCGGCGAAAATTTCTGCTTATATCTATCACCTTTCCTTTACTGTGTGCCGCTGTTGCCGTTTCACCTGCGCCAGCACTTCCGGCGGGATACGGTCAACGAAATTGCGGAGATTGTGTAATTCGCTTTCCAGCGTTGCCCGTTCCATGCGGTCTTTCATCTTGCCTTGCTCACTGGCCTTTGCCCTTGCTTCCAGCTTTTTGTTTTCTTCCAGCAGGTCATTGATTGTGACCTTGTACTTTTTCAACTGCCCGGAGAAGTTCTCCATCTGCGGGAACCACTTTTTCAGCATGAAGAGGGCTTCCTCTTTTTTCTTTCCGGCGTTCAGCGGGTTAATGCCGTCAAGGGCGGCTTCAATGGCTCTGGCCTGTTTGGAGAGGGAAACCGCCTGTTTGAAAAGCCGGGTGGGGATATGCTTCCGGCCTGTCTTGCTGGCACTCTCCCCACGCTCCAAGTCGGGATATTTCACCACCATATAGGCGTGAAAATCGTCCTGCCACTTCGTCAGGTTTGCCCGGTTGCCGATAATCTCCTTTGCACACAGGCGGTTGTCCTTTGTCAGCGGAACAAAGGTCAAATGCAGGTGGGGCGTTTTCTCGTCCATGTGTACCACCGCCGACACGATATTTTCCCGTCCTACCCGGCCAATGAGGAAATCTGCCGCCCTTTGGAAGAACGCCTGTATCTCCTTTGGAGATTTCCCCTTGAAAAACTCCGGGCTGGCGGTTATCAGCGTATCGACAAACCGTGTGCTGTCCTTGCGGGTTCGGCATCCGGCCTGCTCGATACGGCTCTGAATGAAGTGGTAATAGCGTCCCTCCGGCTTGACGATATGGAAATTGTATTTGCTCCGGCTTGTGTCAATGTCGGGGTTACTGGCGTATTGTTCTTTCTGCCTTTCGTGATGGGCTTCCAGCGGCCTTGCCGGGTTGCCCTTGTGCTTCTCAAACCGCAAAATTGCGTGTTGTGCCATTCTGCTCCTTTCCCCATTCCTTTCCTATCCTGGGTTTTCCACAGGGAAAATCCTGCCAGAATTATCTCTGATACGATAGGAATGGAATGGATATAAATAAATCATTTTAATCTTTGTATTTCTATATACCGTCCGGTTTTCGTACTTTAGGGGGGCGGTTTCCGTACTTCAAGGGTACGGTTTTCAGTCCTCCGGCGTACCAGAACGGGATTTCTTGAAGTCGGTGTTTGGAACCGCTTCATAGGATTTTGGAAAAATGCGGTTGGGTTTTCCACAGCCCTGCTTCTGGATCTCCACCAGTCCGGCGTATTGCAGTTCCCGCAGGGTGTTCACCGCTTTCTGCCGCCCACAGTGGAGCAGGTCAACCACTTCGCAGATAGGGTAATACAGGAAAATCCGTCCGCAGTCATCCGCCCACCCATTCTTGCGGGATAACTCTGTCCGGCGCAGGATAAAGGTGTACAGAACCTTTGCCTCGTTAGACAGGGGCTTGAATGTGGGGGCTTCAAAGAGAAAATTCGGGAGCCGGGTGAAGCTGAACGCCTTTTCCGGCTGATGAATGTAAATCGTGTTTGTCATATCGTGTTTTGTGGACGGTTAGAAGCCCGTTTTCCGGGGCGGGCGATACTTTATACCACCTGCCCCGGTTTGGGGCTTGCGGAGCCTAATAAATCAAGGCTTTTTTCGCTCCTAACTGTCCACAGCAGACCTCCTTTTCCGTTCACTTTCTGTTTTCTGCCGCCTGTGAACTCTGGCGGCACAGCCGGGGCAGTATTTTGCCCGGTTGGATTTGGGGACGAACACACCGCCGCAGACCACACAGCGTTTCAAGTCCTTATCCCGGAAAATCTCCGCTTCCAGCGTCCCGTCCAGCGGCAAGACCGCCCAGCGGAACCACTTACAGCAGACCGAGAAAGAAACTGTCTGCGGGCAGGTGCAGGTGTCCCCATCATCAAGGACAATGCAGTTGCCGTCCTCACAGCAACAGCACTCCTGGCGTATCAGGCTGGCCGCCTGTTTCCTTTGCGCCGGTGTCATGCGGTAAAGGGAACCGTCCGGCCTGCGTTCCAGCGGCGGCAAGTCTTTATAGGGGTTATCTCTCATGCGTTCCCTCCATTTTGCTTTCCGTTGCCGTTCTCCCCGAAAAGGTTTCTTGCCCCATGCCTGCGGCGTGTTCCCAACAGGGGCCCCCGCAAAGTCGTCAGACTTTGTGGGGAGAGGAGCCGCAGCGGAGCGAGTGAGCTTTCGCCCTCTGGCGGAAGCGAATGATACGCAGCTTGCGGCGACGAGGCACGCTCCCCGCAACTTCGGGACAACTTGTCCCGAAGTGACCTCTGGACAAAGTGTCCAGAAGCTGGCTCCTTGCAGTGCTTCCCCAGCCGGGGTATTCCTTTTTGGACGGTCATTCTGTTTTCAAGGTGCTGTCCATCGATGAACTACCCTAAGTCTACACCTAAATGACCGCCCGTCCCGTATATCCGAAAGGTAGGAAATCGGCTTAAAAAACAGGCTATTTCCGTGCTCTCGGAATTATGGTAAAATAAACATAAAAATTGGCTTTCAAGCCATAGGAGGACAATAATCTATGAAAATCGGAATTTTATGTGCGGGTGACGAAGAACTCGCCCCATTTTTGCCCTTGATAAGCAACTGTAAGATAACGGAAAAAGCTATGCTGAAATTCCATGCTGGACAGATTGATAGTGTAGAAGTTGTCGCCCTGTTTTCCGGCGTGTGCAAAGTAAATGCCGCCATAGCCGCTCAGCTTTTGATAGATGTATTTTGCGTGGATATAATTATCAATTCAGGGACAGCGGGCGGTATGGAGCCAGAACTTGAAATATTCGATACAGTTATCTCCACAGAAGTTTGTTACCACGATGTAGCGCCAGACATTTTAACGGAATTTCATCCGTGGATGAATTCTGTGTTTTTTGTGGCAGACCCAAAGCTGATAGATATGTCAAAGTCTGCTGTTGACAAGCTTTCAACTTCTGGAAAGGTAGTTTGGGGCCGTATGGTAACGGGAGAATCGTTTATAACCGATGAGAGCCGGCAAAAAATAAACGATGAATTTGCTCCCTTGACGGTTGACATGGAAACTGCCAGTATCGCTCATGTCTGCTATGCAAATGACATACCGTTTATCGCCATTCGGTGTGTGACCGATACTGAAAAACACAGCGGAGTTGATAATTTTGACGGAAACTGTGCAAAAGCATCAAGTATTGCCAAAGATATTACGGTTGCTTTATTAAGAGAAATCAAAAAGTCGTGGTAAGATTGGATGATATTTTAGAACAGAGGACAGAGGGGGGGAGAGTATGGCCCTAACTATTCAAGAACGACTAAAAGACCTGCGTGTGGAGCGTGGCTTGACGCTGGAACAGCTTGCGGAACAGACGCACCTCTCCAAATCTGCGCTTGGCAGCTATGAAGCGGACGAGTATAAGGACATCAGCCACTATGCCCTTATTGAGTTAGCAAAGTTTTACGAAGTGACTGTTGATTATCTGCTGGGCCGTTCCCAAACAAAAAATCACCCAAACGCCGATCTTGCAGACCTGCGTTTGAGCGACGATATGATTGAACTATTGAAAAGCGGGCGGGTGGACAATTCCCTCTTGTGTGAACTGGCGACCCACCCGGATTTTCCCCGGCTCATGGCCGACCTTGAAATCTATGTGAACGGCGTAGCGGGAAAGCAGGTGCAGAGCGCAAACGCCATTGTGGACGCTGTGAGTGCAACGATTATGAAACAACACAATCCCGGCTTGACTGACCCACAGCTGCGACAGCTTATCGCCGCCCATATTGACGATGACAGCTTTTGCCGCTATGTGATACAGCAGGACATAAACAAGATAGCCTTCGACCTGCGGGAAGCCCACAAGGACGATTTTTTCAGCGTCCCGGAGGACAATCCTCTGGAAGATTTTTTGCAGACCGCAGAGGAAACCACCAGAGAGGACAGCGACCCGGAGCAGGCGGCTATGGCATTTATCTGTAAGCGGCTCAAGCTGAACTATGGGAAACTGTCAGAGGAAGAAAAGAAGTGGTTGAAAAAGATTGCACAGAAATCGGATTTGCTGAAAAATCCAAAGCCGCAGCGGGGACGCAAGTAAGAGAATAATAAATCAGATTATATGGAGGTATTGGTTATGAAAAAGTGGTTACTGATAATTTCAGCGACTGTTATTTGCGTTGCTGCCGCTTTTTTATATTTCTTTAGTTTAACTCCCAAAGGAGATACCATTACCAGCAGAGAAAGCATATTGAACACCGCAATTTCAAAAGGGAATGAATGGACTATCGCAAAAGAACTGGAACTTGGCGGTTATATCGTGAGTGGAGCATACAGTACAGATAATAAATCTACACTTGCTATCTTTGAACCAACAGGAAATGGAGACTACAAATTTAGTACATCAACAAACCGAAATAGTGATGAGATTATTGTCGGTGGCGTTGCAATAAACGGAGAATGGTATGATTTAATTTGGTTTAATGGTGCTAAAACAGAGTATGCTGAAATCACTTATACAATAAATGGACAAGTGCAAGATACATTGAGATACAACACAGATGATATGGATATTATCTCAATTAAAAACCCAGAAAAAGAGTATTCCATTCATGTGGCTTACTATGACAATGATGGAAATAAATACGAATAAATTGTTTTTCATCGAGAAAATAGCAAAGCCAGCCGAGCCAGTCAACGGTCAAGATGAACGGCGCATTTCATGCGCCGCCGTTGACAGTCCCGCCCGTCTTTGCTAAAGGGTAATCAAGGCGGGAAAGCCCTAAAATGGCTTCACACCTATTTCAATAATTGGAGGAGATAAAAATGAGATCAGAAAAGGAAGTTTATGATATTGTTTTGAATTTTGCAAAAACAGACAAACGCATTCGCATGGTTACTTTGGAAGGATCTAGAACAAATACAAATATTCCGCCTGATGATTTTCAGGATTTTGATATTACTTTTTTTGTTACGGATATGGACAGCTTCACAAGTGATGATAAATGGCTAGATATATTTGGTGAAAGGTTGATTCTGCAAAAGCCGGAAGATATGGAATTATTTCCAGCTGTAGAAAAGGGATTTTCATATTTAATGCTGTTTACTGATGATGTTAAGATAGATTTAACTTTGCTGCCGCTGGAACTGATAGACGAGTATTTTACATGGGATAAACTGGTAAAGTTACTGTTGGATAAAGACAACCGTATCGTAAAGCCGCCAATACCAACGGATATAGACTACCACTTGCAGAAGCCTACTCAAAGAATGTTTGACGATTGCTGTAATGAATTTTGGAATACTACAACATATGTAGTAAAGGGCTTATGCCGCAAAGAAATTCTTTTTGCTATTGACCATATGAATGATATAGTACGAAAAGAATTGCTTCGCATGATTTCCTGGCTGATTGGTATCAAACAGGGATTTCATTTCAGTTTGGGAAAAAACTATAAATTTATGAAGCAATATGTCCCAGAGGAATTGTGGGAACGACTTATGTCTACTTATAATATGGATTCCTATCCCCATATGTGGGAATCCTTTGAACAATGTATGGCATTGTTCCGGGAGGTTTCGTCAGAAGTGGCATGCCAGTTGGATTACCAGTATCCACTATATGATGAAAAAATCAGTAATTATGTGATTCGGCAAAAGAAAAAATATGGCATTGAAGATGATAACAAATAAAATTTTTTCAATCGAAAAAATTTATTTTGATTATTCAATTTTGAAAAACTGAATACCTCAAAATCAGAAAGAGCGCGGCCAAGCACTTTGAGGGATTGGCCGCCTTGTCCACCCATCCAGCGGGGCGGCGGGCGGCGGTCAAGGCCGGGTGTAACCCCGTTCATTTCAGCCTTGACGGTTGCCCGCTGTCCTGCTACTTTTCCGGGAGTGTGGCCACAACTTCGGGACACTTTGTCCACAAGTCGGAGCGTAGGACGAGGGACGGGGGCTTTCATATACGCCCTGTCTGCTGATGAAACCAGACCTGCGCTTGCGGCTCCACGCCACGCAAGCACAGCCCTGTTTTCTTGCCGCTTCAAATCTTGCCGCTTCAAATGCCCTTGCCCTCCCCGGCGGCAACGGCATTTTCACGACAACGCCGACAGAGCGTATAACACACTACACTTTGCTTCGCAAAGTCGTGTGCCAAATGGGGGCGTTGCCCCCTTTGGAAACCCCCACAAGAAAAGGCGATATGCTACCCCTCCACGGGGCGCATACCGCCTTTTCTTGTTATCCAGCCCTCCGGCTGTATTGGTTGAGCAAAAGTCAGCGTGGGATTGGTGTGGTATCTTTATCTAAGTGAACCCCCCCGCTCCCATTTGGAAATGGTCCTGTCGCTGATGTTCATTGCATGGGCCAGGGATTTCTGGGTCATTCCTTTTTCCGTTCTCAGCGTATAAATTAATTTTCCTACTTTGCTGCAATCCATGTTTTTCACCTCCTTGTTTATCATAGTCCATATGGCGTATAAATACAACAAACGCTCCGTGGAGTCGGGGAAGAGAAGGAAAAACCGGCATCATCCATGGTTTATGATGGCGGATGATGCCGGTTTTTCCACTGACATATGAATCGTGAAAGGATTCGTATCAGAATCCCATAACTCTTATGAGTATTTTCAAAGCCAGCCTTGCAGGCTGTATTATACATTAAAACGGAAGAGGACCACATCCCCGTCCCTCATGACGTATTCCTTGCCCTCGGAACGTACCAGACCCTTTTCCTTGGCCGCGTTCATGCTGCCGCATGCCATCAGGTCATCGTAATTGACTACCTCGGCGCGGATGAAGCCGCGCTCAAAATCACTGTGAATCTTACCTGCTGCCTGAGGCGCCTTGGTGCCTACCTTGATGGTCCATGCACGGCTCTCCTGGGGACCTGCTGTCAGGTAGCTCATAAGGCCCAGAATGCGGTAGCTGGCTGCAATCAGCTTCTCCAGGCCGGATTCCGTAAGGCCCAGGTCATCTAAAAACATTTTCTTCTCATCGTCGTCCAGCTCAGCTATTTCCTGCTCAATCTCAGCGCAGATAACGAATACTTCACAGTTGTTCTCATCAGCAAACCCGCGGACAGCCTGAACATACTGGTTGCCGGTTCCGTCGTTTGCAAGGTCATCCTCCGCTACATTGGCGGCAAAGATGACAGGTTTCCATGTAAGAAGGTTCAGGGTATTGATGAACTCCCTGGCATCATCGTCCTCGGGCTCAAAGCTGCGGGCCAGCTTTCCGTCCTCCAGGTGGGCCTTGATGGCCTTTAACAGCTCAACTTCCTTTGCCAGCTCCTTGTTGTTGAATGCGCCCTTGGACTGCTTGGCAATGCGGCGCTCCAGAATCTCAATGTCGGAGAAAATCAGCTCCAGATTAATGGTTTCAATGTCACGGAGAGGGTCAATGCAGCCGTCCACGTGAATGACATTGGGGTCGTCAAAACAGCGCACTACATGCACAATGGCGTCCACCTCACGGATGTTGGAAAGGAACTGGTTGCCCAGACCTTCGCCTTTGGAAGCGCCCTTTACCAGGCCGGCAATGTCCACGAACTCGATGACAGCAGGAGTTGTTTTCTCTGAGCTGTACATGGCGGTGAGCTTGTCCAGACGCACGTCGGGAACCGGAACAACGCCTACGTTGGGGTCAATGGTACAGAACGGATAATTGGCTGATTCCGCACCTGCCTTTGTCAGAGAATTGAAGAGGGTACTCTTGCCGACGTTGGGGAGTCCTACGATACCTAATTTCATATGATTACCTTCCTATCTGTATGTGATATATGATGGTTCAAATACGCCCGGGCTTCTGGCGGGGCGTTCTGATTCTATTACAGCTTTATTATCATATCATAAATGATGGGGAAATTAAAGGGGAAAATGTGTGGTGTGAGGGGGACGCGGACGGGGGAGAGGGTCGGGAAAATGAGCGGGCGGGAACGGGGAGATTTGACTCATGGTTCCCTCGGGGGCTGTCTCTAAGGCTGAACCGGGGACAAAGCAGGGGTACAGCGGCAAATTACGGAGAAATCTTGATGATTTCTCCTCCATGTGCCGCCGTCTTCGGGCCGTGCAGGCCCTCAGCCGCCCCCTGCTTCGCCCCCGGTTCAGCCTAAGAGACAGCGGCCCTCGGTAAAAATCGCCAAATCTCCCCGCCCCCGCCCGCTCATTTTCCGGCTGGTCTGCTGACCGTCCGCTGACTCATCCCACCACAAGGAGAGAGGACGCGTACGCTGAGTGAGAGGGAGGGAATGAGGCGGGGGTTTGTATAATGAAATATGTGAGATTTTTTCTCGTATAGATGGGGCGCGGAAAATCTCAGGGGATAATGTTATGGGTGAATGCTATGGGGAAATATTATGAGGGAATGTTGTGGGAGAGTGCTGATAGAAGGTTGATATGGGAAGATGGAATAATTGTGAAGAATTTTCTCACGAAGAATTATTTCTATGTTTGATGAAAAGGAGATGAATGATAACGAGGAGAAGTATTCTCACATAACAAATGGAGAGGGTTTAAGGTGATGCAGAAGAAACTGATTTTGATGGCAGGAAAGTATGTTTTTAATAGATGAGATTTTTTATCACGAAATAAGATTGGCTCAGGAAGGTTAGCTGCAGTCAGCTCATCCTTATATAGGATTACTTCTTATTATATATAGTGCGTTATATATAGTACCTTCAATTAGATATATTCTGTACAGCACCTTTTATTTAACACATTTTTATTGGGATTTATAATATTGGCGCTTTTTGGCAACAATAGTTGTGACTGGATTTTAGTGATGAGGATTATATTGTTTTGGTAATTATGAAGGATTGTAAATGATAAGATTACAGGAGGTTATTATCTATGGAAGAAACAATTGTCGTCGTTGGGGCGAATCATGGGGGGACGGCGGTTTTGAATACTATATTGGACCAGTTTCCGGGGAAACGGGTGGTGGCTTTTGACAGGAACTCTAATATCAGTTTTCTGGGGTGCGGCATGGCCCTTTGGATTGGCGGGCAGATTTCGGGGCCTGAAGGGTTGTTTTACTCCAGTAAGGAGGCCTTTGAGGAAAAGGGCGCTGTCATTCATATGGAGACAGAGGTTACCAGAATTGATTTTGACGGTAAGACTGTGTATGCCAGGGGAAAGGATGGTGAGGACTATGTGCAGGCCTATGATAAGCTGATTCTGGCAACGGGGTCGGTTCCGCTTCGTCCTGAGATTGAGGGGATGGATCTGGATAATGTGCAGTTTGTGAAGCTGTATCAGAATGCCAGGGATGTAATTGAAAAGCTTAAGGATACCTCCATTCAGAAAGTGGCTGTGGTGGGCGCGGGATATATTGGGGTGGAACTGGCTGAGGCTTTTAAGAGGAACGGCAGGGAGGTGGTTTTGATTGACCTGGCGGATACCTGCCTGTCCGGGTATTATGACCGGGAGTTTTCTGACAGGATGGCGCACAATCTCAGGGAGCATGGTGTGAAACTGGCTTTCGGGGAGAAGGTGATCAGACTGGAAGGAGGCAGACGGGTGGAACGGGTGGTCACGGACCAGGGATGCCATGAGGCTGATATGGTGGTGTTCGGCATTGGGTTTAAGCCTAACACGGACCTTGGGCAGGGAAAGCTCAGAACCTTTGGCAACGGTGCTTTTCTGGTGGACCGCAGGCAGGAAACCAGCGTGCCGGGAGTGTATGCGGTGGGGGACTGCGCCACGGTTTATAATAATGCCATACAGGCAGCGGATTATATTGCACTGGCTACCAATGCGGTGCGCTCCGGCATTATCGCGGCCCACAATGCCTGCGGCAAGGTTCTGGAATCCGTGGGGGTGCAGGGGTCCAACGGCATCAGTATATGGGGGCTCCATATGCTCAGCACGGGAATTAGCCTGGCCAGGGCAGAACGGATGGGATACGATGCAGCGGCAGCGGATTATGAGGACTGGCAGAAGGCGGAGTTCATGGAGAACGGGAACCATAAGGTGAAGATACGCATTGTGTATGACAGGAAATCCAGAATCATCCTGGGAGCCCAGATGTGCTCGGATTACGATGTTTCCATGGGCATTCATATGTTTTCCATGGCAGTGGAGGAACAGGTGACCATTGATAAGCTGAAGCTGTTTGACTTATTCTTCCTACCCCATTTTAATAAGCCGTATAACTATGTGACCATGGCTGCCCTGGGTGCCCGGTAGGTTTTTGGCTGGTAAATACCTTCTTGCTTTTTATACTGCTTCGGGGTAAAATGGGGAAGTATATCACATAGGAAGGAGATTTTCTTTATGGAAGCAGTTACGGGAGCAGATTTGAGTTTTGTGAATCTGGGTATTACCATAGAGCATCTGCCCAACAGCATTACAGTGTTTGGGTTCAGGATTGCATTTTACGGTATCATCATAGGACTGGGGATGCTGGCCGGCATGGCCATTGCGTGTTCGGATGCCAGGAGAAGGGGACAGAATCCGGATATTTATCTGGATTTTGCACTTTATGCCATCATCTTTTCCATTATGGGAGCCAGAGCCTATTATGTTATTTTTGACTGGGCTAATTATAAGGATGATTTGCTGCAGATATTTAACCTCAGGGCAGGAGGACTGGCTATCTACGGGGGAGTGATTGCGGCGGCCCTGACCCTTATTGTATTTACCAGGGTAAGGAAGCTGTCCTTTTTTTCCATGGCTGACAGCGGCGTCCTGGGACTGATTACGGGACAGATTATCGGCAGGTGGGGGAATTTCTTCAACTGCGAGGCCTTTGGCGGGTATACGGATAACCTGTTTGCCATGCGCATCCGTAAGAGTCTGGTAAACCCCGCCATGATATCCCAGCAGCTTGTGGACAATGAGATTGTGGAGCATGGGATTTCCTATATTCAGGTGCATCCCACCTTTTTGTACGAATCCCTGTGGAACCTGGGTGTGCTGCTATTCATGCTGTGGTACAGGAAACGCAAGAAGTTTGAAGGTGAGATGCTGTGGGTGTATTTCTTTGGATACGGACTGGGCAGGGTGTGGATTGAAGGACTGAGGACAGACCAGCTGAAGATTCCGGGAACAGGGTTTGCCGTGTCACAGCTTTTGTCGGCTGTGCTGGTGGGCGTGTCGGCGGCCGTGATTCTTTACCGCCACCGTCACCCGAAAAAGGGGGACAAAGTGGAGGAAACCGTCTAAGGCGTGTACGCTTCCCCACTTTTGGGAAAGCGGAAGGAAAGTGGCGGCGAAAAACATGGGATGGGTCCCCACCAGGGGCATCAAAGGCTGAAAAAATCAATATTTTGTGTCTGGTGGGGGACTCGTCCCACATATAGAGGCAGTTGCGGAAAAGCCCGCAGCTGCCTTATTTTTTCGCAATTTTTTTATAAGATTTCCGTAAAAACTTCTTGCCATTTCCCAAAATCTGTACTATGATGGACATACAAGTGGTAGAAAGTGGTGCAAAGTGGTAGAAGATGGTTGTTAAGTGGATGAAGTGGGGGATATCGGATGTCTCCCACAGCTGTCCACTACCGCTCCGGTGTACGGCAGGTGATAAGTTATGTTCATGGGTGAGTACAATCATACAGTCGATGCGAAGGGACGGCTTATCGTACCTTCCAAATTCAGAGAGCAGTTAGGCGATGAATTCGTTGTTACGAAGGGCCTTGATAACTGCCTTTTTGTGTATGAGAATTCAGAATGGGCTGCCCTTGAAGAAAAGCTTCGCACACTGCCTCTTACCAATGCCGCCGGACGTAAGTTTTCACGTTTTCTCTTAGCAGGAGCTACCACCTGTGAAGTAGACAAGCAGGGAAGGATTCTCCTTCCGGCCGTTCTTCGGGAATTTGCCGGAATCGAGAAGGATGCAGTACTGGTAGGTGTGGGCAGCCGCATTGAAATATGGAGTAAGGATAAATGGCTGGATGCAAACACCTTTGATGATATGGAAGAGATTGCAGAACATATGGAAGGTTTGGGAATTTAATGGAGGAATCAACATTTGTACATAAGTCCGTACTTTTATATGAGACAGTGGGGAGTCTGAACATCAAGCCGGGAGGCTTGTATGTGGACGGCACCCTGGGCGGCGGCGGACATGCCTATGAGGTGTGTAAGCGTTTGGGCAGCGGAAGGCTGGTTGGAATAGACCAGGATGCGGACGCCATAGAGGCGGCCGGGAAACGGCTTCTGCCATTTCAGGACAAGGTGACCATTGTCAGAAGCAATTACGCCAATATTAAGGAAGTACTGAAGGAACTGGAAATCCAGGGAGTGGACGGAATTTACCTGGACCTGGGAGTGTCCTCCTATCAGCTGGACACGGCTTCCAGGGGATTTACCTACCGTGAGGACGCGCCTCTTGACATGAGGATGGACCAGAGGAACGAAATCACAGCCGCCCATATTATTAATACCTACAGCGAGATGGAGCTGTACAGGATTATCCGGGATTACGGAGAGGATAATTTTGCAAAGAACATAGCAAAGCACATTGTAAGGGCAAGAGGGGAACACCCCATAGAGACAACCGGGGAACTGGCGGAAATCATCAAGGGAGCCATTCCGGCCAGGGTAAGGGCAACGGGAGGCCATCCGGCCAAGCGGACTTTCCAGGCCATCCGGATTGAGTGTAATCATGAACTGGAGGTTTTAGAGCAGTCCATTGATACCATGATAGACCTTCTGAATCCGGGAGGCCGTCTCAGTATCATTACCTTCCATTCGCTGGAGGACAGGATTGTGAAGAGCCGGTTCCGGTTAAACGAAAATCCCTGTATCTGTCCTCCTGAGTTTCCTGTCTGCGTGTGCGGGCGGAAGAGCAAGGGGAAAGTGGTGTCCAGAAAACCCATATTGCCGTCAGAAGAAGAGCTGGAAGAAAACAGCCGTTCTAAGAGCGCTAAGCTGCGCGTCTTTGAACGGAGAGAAGCATAGTCATAAGACAGGTGTTTTTCCGGTTATAAGGATACGAAAGACAGCAGGTGGCAGGAAGGCCGGCCAAAGCCGGTAACCGCCGCCAGATTCAGATAGAAGGGAGGATAAGGTTATGGCTGCAAGGGCGCAGGCGTCGTCAGGACGCAGGAATACACACAGAAACACCAGACCCATGTACGGCAATGATTATGTGCAGGGTTCTGCCGCACCAAAGCTAAGGCCCCAGACTGCTCCAAAGCAGGAGACCAGGCCGGGGAAACCATCAGGCAGCCAGTCGGTCCGGAGTAACCACCGGATTCGCCGCAATCAGGAGCGGGCCATGTATATGGACCTTCCATATGTCATCATGCTTACGATTGCGTCTGTATTTACCTTATACCTCTGTATTAACTACCTCCATGTGCAGTCCTCCATCACGGCCAGGATGCATCATATTGAGCAGATGGAGGCGGAGCTGGAACAGCTTAAGGCGGAGAACGACGCCCTTGAGACCAGCATCAATACCAGCATCGACCTCAACAAGATATATGAGATTGCCACCAAGGAGCTGGGAATGGTGTACGCCAAGAAGGACCAGGTGCTGTTATATGACAAGACAGAAAGCGAGTATGTAAGACAGTATGAAGACATCCCGGAACACTAAATCCGGGGGCCGTATGGGGAAAGGCAGCAGCGGCAGCAGGAAGGACAGCGGAAACGGCCCCAGGGAACAGGAGCAATACAGAAACGAACAACGGAATAACCAACGCGGGAAGTATTATTATCCCAAGTATATACAAGAGAAGCTGGCAATCACCGTCCTGGTGATTACGCTGGCTTTATTTGCTTTGGTTATGATTCTGTACCGAATCATCAAGGACAACAATGAGCAGTATAATAAAATCGTCCTCTCCCAGCGCCAGCAGGAGTATGACAGCCGTATTATCCCCTACAGGCGGGGCGACATTGTGGACAGGAACGGCACTTACCTGGCTACCAGCGAGAAGGTGTATAACCTGATTATTGACCCGGGCCAGATTATGTCGGACCCGGAAAACTTTCTGGAACCTACTATCCAGGCCCTGGTCACCAGCTTTGGCTTTGACGCGGGAGAGCTGCGGACCCTGATTGAGGAGCGCAGGGAGACAGCGTATCTCAGATATAACAAGGGGCGCCAGCTCACCTATGACCAGAGAGTGGCCTTTGAACAGATGGCCAGGGAGACAAATGAGGCTTACCGCAAGAGCGATAACGACGCGGAGGCCAGGAAGCGGGTTAAGGGCATCTGGTTTGAGGATGAATATAAGCGCATTTACCCTTATAATTCCCTGGCCTGCAATGTGGTTGGATTTACCAGCAGCGACGGAAGCGTGGGTACGGGCGGCATTGAGCAGTATTACAACAGCAGCCTGATTGGGGTCAATGGGCGGGAATACGGATACCTGGACCAGGACTCCAACCTGGAGGGCGTGGTAAAGCCGGCCGTGGGCGGCAACACAGTGGTATCCACCATTGATGTGAATATCCAGAACATTGTACAGAAATACATTGACGAGTGGCAGACCAACGTGGGCAGCAAGGTAACGGCTGTCATTGTCATGAATCCCAATAACGGGGAAATTCTGGCCATGGGAACCAGCAATAAATTCGACCTGAATAATCCAAGGGACGTGTCCGGCTATACGGAGCAGGACCTGTTTGACCTGGGAAAAAAGGAGGCGGCGGCTGTGTACCGGCGGGAAAATGACGGGGCAGTCATTACCGAGGACCAGGTGCTGGAGCATTTTTCCAGGGAGGATGTGATTTCCTATGGACAGCAGGTGGCCTGGAACCAGATTTGGAGGAATTTCTGTGTCAGCGATACCTATGAGCCCGGTTCGCCTTCCAAGATATTCACTGTTGCCACAGGCCTGGAGGAAGGGGTGCTTAAGGGAAATGAAAACTTTGAGTGTACCGGCTACCTCCATGTGGGAGACTATGATATCAAATGTACGGCCTGGCGCAGGGGCGGCCATGGGTGGCTGAACCTTCAGGAATCCCTGATGCAGTCCTGTAATGTGGCCATGATGCGCATTGGAGCCATGATAGGAAGGGAGCGCTTTACAAAATACCAGGGCATATTCGGATTTGGAGACAAGACAGGCATTGACCTGCCCGGTGAGGCGGACGGTCTGGTTTACAATGCGGACAACATCGGGCCGACGGACCTGGCTACCAATGCCTTTGGCCAGAACTACAACTGTACCATGGTGCAGCTGTCCGCTGCATTCTGCTCTGTTTTAAACGGCGGTTCCTACTATGAGCCCCATGTGGTAAAGCAGATTCTCAATGAACAGGGGTCTGTGGTGGAGAAAAAGGAGCCTGTGCTGGTGCGCGAGACAGTATCCCAGTCCACCTCTGATTTCCTGAAGAATGCCATGTTCCAGACCGTTGAAACCGGTACGGGAAAGGCGGCCCAGGTCATTGGCTACGATGTGGGAGGCAAGACAGGTACGGCGGAGAAGCAGCCCAGAAACGCCAAGAATTATCTGGTATCCTTTGCCGGGTTTGCACCCATTGAGGACCCCCAGGTATTTGTGTATGTGGTCATTGACACGCCCAATTATCCGCCGGGAGAACAGCAGGCCCACAGTTCCTACGCAAGCGCTGTTTTCTCCAAGATTATGACGGAAATTCTTCCTTATTTAAATATATTCCCCACCAAGGACCTTCCTG
This sequence comes from Clostridium sp. 1001271st1 H5, assembly GCF_005845215.1. GTDB lineage: Bacteria > Bacillota > Clostridia > Lachnospirales > Lachnospiraceae > Enterocloster. The sequence continues at coordinate 171,208 of NZ_SPHO01000007.1, read as the reverse complement.
AAAACGAGGCAATCCAGGAGAGCCTGCCTTCCTCCGAGGGCATAAATGAGCCTGAAACCGAGGCGGAAGGCGCAGAGGGGACAGAGGAGACTCCGGCTGAGACGCAAAGGCAGTACGAGACAGATGAATATATGCCCGGCGGGGATGACGGCGAGGGCAGCGGCCTGCCGGATGCGGTTCCCACTGCGGCTGAGGAGGGGGACGGGACCGGAAAGGGTCCCGGGTCTGCTCCGGTGTGGGCGCTGCCCCGTAAAACCAACGGTGAGAACAGCGGACAGGCAGGTCCTGGCCAGGAAAGCAGCCAGGGAGCTGAGCCGTCTTCCGGGGAGGAAACCGCCAGGCCCTCTGAGTAATCAGGAGAAAAATTCATAAAATGTGACGGGCTCCAATATATTATTAACAATGATGGACACCGGAGCTGCTCATGTATTCTAATTTAACGAAACACAGAAAGAATATAGCCGTCCTGGCACTGCTCATAGCCATTGTCATGGTGAGTCTGTCAGGGCGGCTTGGCTTTCTTATGCTGTTCTGTTCCGAGCATTACAGCGCCATGGCGGAGGACCTTCACCAGAGGGAGCGTACCATTAAGGCGGCCAGGGGGCGTATCATTGACGCCAATGGGGTCGTCATTGCGGATAACAGGACAGTGTGTACCATTTCCGTCATATACAATCAGGTAAAGGACCGGGAGCAGGTTATACGGGTATTGTGCGATGAGCTGGACCTGGATGAGGAACTGGTGAGGAAACGGGTGGAGAAGCACAGTTCCAGGGAAATCATCAAGACCAATGTGGACAAAGAGCTGGGGGACCGGATACGCTCCTACCGGCTGGCAGGCGTCAAGGTGGATGAGGACTATAAACGGTATTATCCCTATGACAGCCTGGCCTCCAAGGTTCTGGGATTTACCGGGGGAGACAACCAGGGCATCATTGGCCTGGAGGTAAAGTACGAAAAATATCTGAAAGGAATGAACGGCAAGATTCTCACCATGTCCGATGCAAAGGGTGTGGAGATAGAGAACGCCGCAGAGGACAGGATTGAACCCATACCGGGAAATGACCTTCATATCAGCATGGATGTGAACATACAGAAATATGCGGAGCAGCTGGCCTACCAGGTGCTGGAAAAGAAAAACGCCAAGAAGGTGTCCATCATTGTCATGAATCCCCAGAACGGAGAGCTGATGGCCATGGTCAATGTGCCGGAGTTTAATCTAAACGACCCCTTCACGCTGGACCAGAACCTTCGGAGCCAGAGCCTTCAGGAGCTGGCTGCCCGGAACCAGGGGGCCACGGGGGCGGAAAAACAGGAGCTTCTGAACCAGATGTGGAGGAATACCTGCATCAATGATACCTATGAGCCGGGTTCCACCTTTAAAATCATCACGGCGGCAGCCGGACTGGAATCAGGGGTTGTGAAGCTGACGGACCAGTTTTCCTGCCCCGGCTTCAGGGTGGTGGAGGACCGGAAGATAAGGTGCCATAAAGTGGGGGGACACGGGGCGGAGACATTTCTCCAGGGAGCCATGAACTCCTGCAATCCGGTATTCATCGACGTGGGACAGCGCCTGGGTGTGGACGGCTATTATAAGTATTTTACCCAGTTCGGACTGAAGGGAAAGACGGGAATCGACCTGCCTGGGGAGGCTGCCACCATCATGCACAAAAAAGAGGACATGGGACTGGTGGAGCTGGCCACTGTTTCGTTTGGGCAGTCCTTCCAGATTACGCCTGTGCAGCTTATCACCACGGCTGCCTCCATTGTAAACGGCGGAAACAGGGTGACCCCTCATTTCGGTGTGGAGACTGTGAGCGCAGACAAAACATCGGTGCGCAAGCTGGATTATCCTTCCGGGGGAAGAATCCTGTCAGAGGAAACCAGCGCCACCATGCGGTATGTGCTGGAGCAGGTGGTATCAGAGGGAAGCGGAAAAAAGGCCAAATTGGAGGGATACCGCATCGGCGGCAAAACCGCCACGTCGGAAAAGCTTCCGCGAAGCCTTAAAAAATATATTTCATCGTTCATTGGTTTTGCTCCGGCTGACAATCCGCAGGTCATGGCCCTCATTACCATTGATGAGCCGGAGGGGATATATTACGGCGGAACCATAGCTGCCCCGGTAATCGGAGATTTATTTAAGAATATACTTCCTTATCTGGGAATTGAGGCAGTGCAGGAAGAAACTGCTGTGCACCTTTCTAATCCATAGTTGATTATTCCCGGAAAAAGACGTATACTAATTACCAAATAAGACATACATATGAGATTGAGGTGCCTTTATGATTCATGAAACCATACTAGCTATTATCATTGCATTTGCCATCAGCGCATTGCTTTGCCCCATTATCATCCCCTTCCTGCACAAGCTTAAATTCGGGCAGCAGGTCAGGGACGACGGACCACAGAGCCATCTGAAAAAGCAGGGAACGCCTACCATGGGCGGCCTGATTATACTCTGCAGCATCATCATTACATCTATCTTTTATATTCCCAGCTATCCCAAAATCATTCCCGTGCTGTTTGTCACGGTGGGATTTGGAATCATCGGTTTTCTGGACGATTATATCAAGATTGTGATGAAGCGCTCCGAGGGGCTGAAGCCCATGCAGAAGTTAGTGGGCCAGTTCATCATCACCGGCATCTTTGCCTGGTACCTGCTTAACAGCGGGGAGGTAGGGACGGATATGCTGATTCCCTTTACAGGCGGCTTTGACGGGGGCAGCTTCCTGTCCCTGGGAATCTTCTTTGTACCTGCGCTGTTCTTCATCATGCTGGGTACGGACAACGGGGTGAATTTTACAGACGGCTTAGACGGCCTCTGTACAAGTGTTACCATACTGGTCGCCACCTTTCTTACCATTGTGGCAATCGGCGAGGACATGGGCATCAGCCCCATGACGGGAGCTGTGGTGGGAAGCCTTCTGGGATTCCTGCTGTTCAATGTATATCCGGCCAAGGTGTTTATGGGGGATACAGGCTCCCTGGCCCTGGGCGGCTTTGTGGCTGCTTCCTGCTACATGATGCGCATGCCTTTGTTTATTCCCATCATCGGACTCATCTATTTGGTGGAGGTGCTGTCCGTCATCATCCAGGTGACCTATTTTAAGCGCACCGGCGGCAAACGTATTTTTAAGATGGCGCCTATCCACCATCACTTTGAGCTGAGCGGGTGGTCGGAGACTAGGGTGGTGGCTGTCTTTGCCATTGTGACTGCCATCCTCTGCATGGTGGCTTATCTGGGGCTGTAGGTATTATATTGGTGTACATGTATCTGTCGCACGTAAGAGGCCGGAATACGGTCTCCGGGTGCTCATAACGAGGAGGTTAGTTGACAAATGAACCAAAGTCAGAGAGTTTTAGTGGCTGGAACGGGAATCAGCGGCATTGCTGCTGCGAAGCTGGTTCTTGAACGGGGCGGCGATGTGGTGCTTTATGACGGAAATACCGCCTTAAGGGAAGAGGATATCAAGGAAAAATTTGACAAGGATGCAAAGATAACTGTTGTGCTGGGGGATATCAAGCGTTCCGACCTGCTGGGCGTGGAGCTGTGCATCATCAGTCCGGGCATACCCTTAGACAGCCCTTTTGTGGCCGTGGTGGACGATGCCAAGATTCCCATTCTGGGAGAGATTGAGCTGGCCTACCAGTGCGGCCTGGGAAAGCTGGCCGCTATTACGGGAACAAACGGAAAGACCACAACCACAGCCCTAACGGGAGAGATATTAAAGGCCCGCTATGAGGAGACGTTTGTGGTGGGAAACATTGGCGACCCCTATACCGCCAAGGTGCTGGAGATGACGGAGGATTCCGTGACCGTGGCAGAGGTGTCCAGCTTCCAGCTGGAAACCATTATGGATTTCAGACCCAATGTCAGCGCAATCCTGAACATCACCCCGGACCATCTGAACCGTCACGGCACCATGGAGAATTACATCCGGATTAAGGAATGCATTACCCTGAACCAGACAGAGGAGGATGCGGTGGTGCTCAACTACGGCGACCCTGTTCTCAGGGAGTTCGGCCAGAATCCGGAGCTTAAGCCCAGGGTCATCTGGTTTTCCAGCAGGGAGAAGCTGAAGGATGGTTTCTGCATGGACGGGGATAACATTGTGTACTGCCAGAACGGCCGCCAGACCGTTGTGGTCAATGTCCATGACATGCAGCTCCTGGGCCGCCATAACTATGAGAATGTCATGGCAGCCGCAGCCATTGCCCTGGAAATGGGCGTTCCCATGGCGGACATTACAAGGGTCATTGAGGCATTCCATCCCGTGGAACACAGGATAGAGTTCGTCAGGGAGCGCACCGGGGTCAGGTATTACAACGACTCCAAGGGAACCAACCCGGATGCAGCTATCCAGGCCCTGAGAGCCATGCCGGGTCCCACTCTTCTCATTGCCGGAGGCTATGACAAGAACAGCGGGTACGATGAATGGGTGGCTGAATTTGAGGGCAAGGTCAGATACCTGGTGCTCATAGGACAGACCAGGGATAAGATTGCCGAGTGTGCAAAAAAGCATGGTTTTACGGAAATCATGTATGCAGAAGATATGCAGGAGGCAGTGCAGGTATGCGCCGTGTATGCGGACATCGGAGACTATGTACTGTTAAGCCCCGCCTGTGCCAGCTGGGGCATGTTTAAAAATTATGAAGAGCGGGGACGTGTCTTTAAGGAGTGCGTCATGGCTTTGTAGGAGGTAAGTGCGTATGGCGGGAAAGGTGCAGACGGCAGCCGGACCCTCCGGCCAGGTGAGACGGCCGGCCGGGAACGGGGAGCGGATGGAACAGCAGATGCCAAAGAAAAAAAAGAAGGCAAAGCGTTTTTATGATTACAGCCTTTTGTTCTGCATCATTTTCCTGACAGCTTTCGGGCTGGTAATGATTTACAGCGCCAGTTCCTATTCAGCGCAGCTGAGTAAGGCATATAACGGAAACGGTGCATATTTCATGCAGAGGCAGGCGGGAATCGCGGCAGTGGGTCTGGTGGCCATGCTCATCATATCCAAGATAGATTATCATATATTTGCCCGGTTTTCCGTGTTTGCCTATCTTATGTCATACATACTCATGATTGCAGTCAGCCTGATTGGCCGTGAGGTAAACGGCAAGAAGCGCTGGCTGGGAGTGGGGCCTTTAAGCTTCCAGCCAACGGAGTTTGTCAAAATAGCCCTGATAGTGCTTCTGGCTGCGGTGATTACCACCATGGGTATGAAAATTAATAAATGGAAAAATATGGGTTACGTGGTGGCCCTGACCCTGCCCATAGCGGGTCTGGTAGCCATGAACAACCTGAGTTCCGGCATCATTGTGTGCGGAATCGCTTTTGTCATGCTCTTTGTGTCCTGCAAGGTGAAGTGGCCCTTTTTCTCCATCGGGGCCCTGGGTCTTACAACCCTGGCCTTTGCCGGGCCCATTGGCAAGTTTCTGACCACAGTGGGATTGCTTCAGCCTTATCAGTACCGCAGGATTGAGGCGTGGCTGAACCCGGAGTCCGACCCTACGGACAAGGGATTCCAGGTCCTTCAGGGGCTCTATGCCATTGGTTCCGGCGGACTGGTGGGCCAGGGGCTGGGAGAGAGCATACAGAAGCTGGGCTTCCTGCCTGAGTCCCAGAACGATATGATATTTGCCATTATATGCGAGGAGCTGGGGCTGTTCGGGGCCGTATCCATCATCCTCATATTCCTGTTCATGATATACAGATTCATGATTATTGCCAACAATGCCCCTGATTTGTTCGGGGCCCTTCTGGTGGTGGGCGTCATGGGACACATAGCCATCCAGGTCATACTGAATATCGCGGTTGTGACCAACACCATTCCCAACACGGGAATCACCCTTCCCTTCATCAGCTACGGGGGAACGTCGGTGCTGTTCCTCCTGATGGAGATGGGAATTGTCCTAAGCGTGTCCAATCAGATAAAACTTGAAAAGTAACAGCAGGAATACCGCACAAGCGGGCACGTCCCGGCATATGCTTTAAGTAGAAGGTGTTTTCTACGGAAGGCATAGATACCAGGAGGTGCCCCATTGTCTGTCATTCAGGTTTGTGGTCTTACTCCCCTGCAGGGAGAGATATCCATACAAGGTTCTAAAAACGCCGTACTGCCCATGATGGCTGCGGCTTTGCTTCACAGAGGAATTACAGTGCTGACCAATGTCCCGGTCATACGGGATGTGGCCTGTATGCTGGACATACTGGAAAGTCTGGGCTGCCGGTGCTGCCACAAGGGAGACTGCCTTGTGATGGATGCCCGCAGCGTCACGGGGACATCCATTCCCGAAGCGTATGTCACTGCCATGCGTTCCTCTATCGTGGTGCTCAGCGCCCTGTTAGGACGCATGGGCGAGGGCAGCAGCTGTTATCCGGGCGGATGTCTCATAGGGGCCAGGCCCATTGACCTGCATCTGATGGCACTGAGGGCCCTGGGAGCCGATATCCGGGAACGGGATGGTACCATAGAGGCCAGATGCAGAAAGAACGGAGGCCTTAAGGGAACAGAAATCCATCTGTCCTACCCCAGCGTGGGGGCCACGGAACAGGCCATACTGGCGTCTGTGCTGGCAGACGGAGTGACCATTATCCACCAGGCTGCCAGGGAACCGGAAATCAGCCAGCTGTGCCGTTTCCTCAATAATATGGGGGCTGTTATCTGCGGCATGGGAACGGACCATCTGATGGTGCAGGGGGTATCCGGGCTGCATGACAGCAGCTTCCGGGTGGAGGGTGACCGGATTGTGGCAGGCACCTACGGGGCTGCGGCAGTGGCCGCCGGCGGGGAGGTCCTTTTGCGGGGCATACGTCCGTCCGAGCTTAAGGTGCCGTTGGAGGAATTTGAAAAGACAGGCGCTGCAGTGGATGCGGACGAAGAAAACTGCCAGATTCGCATAGGCATGAGGAGCCGTCCCCTTCCCCTTCTCATAAAGACAGAGCCGTATCCCGGTTTTCCCACGGATTTGCAGTCGCCCTTCCTGGCATTCCTGGCAACTGCCCGGGGTACCAGCTATATAGAGGAGCAGGTCTTTGAGGGCAGGTTTGCGACGGCGAAAATCCTGGAACAGATGGGGGCTGTCATACGGACCGAGGACCGGAGGGCTGTGATTGAGGGGCATTATCCCCTGAAGGGCGCTGCCGTCAATGCCTGCGACTTAAGAGGCGGAGCAGCCTTGATGGTGGCGGCCCTGGCAGCGGAGGGGGACACATTCATCGGGGAATGCCATCACATTGAGCGGGGGTACGAGGACATATGCAGGGATATGGCTGCATTGGGCGCCAATATCCGCTGGGTGGGGAAGGACTCCTGATGGCCGGAGGTAATTCCCGCAGATGGGGAAGGACTTATGGCAGGGGAGAATGATATTACCAGGTGAGGTACTGTATGAGAAATTATGGTAGTAAACATCATATAGGGGCAGGTATTGCCGTGGCAGTGGTACTGCTTCTGGCAATCCTGCTTTTGTCTGTGCAGATTCAGAATGTGACGGTGACAGGAAGCGGCCGGTATTCGGCCAAACAGGTGGAAGACCTTCTGTTCACCGGAAGGTGGGGGAAGAATTCAGCCCACGCCTATTTTTCGGACCGGTTCCGCCCCCACATCCAGATACCCTTTGTGGAGGATTATAAAATAGTGTTCCATAATCCGCTGGACGTGGAGGTAATCATATATGAAAAGAGCATTGTGGGATATGTGTCCTACATGAGCAGCTTCATGTATTTTGACAAGGATGGTATTGTGGTGGAGAGCTCAGGAAGCAGGCTGCCCGGCGTCCCATGGATTACAGGCATGGAATTCGGCAGGATAGTGCTGCACCGTCCCCTTCCGGTGGATGATAAGAATATTTTTGAGGAGATACTGAACCTGACGCAGCAGCTGTCGGTCTATGATATTGCAGTGGACCGCATCCAGTATGATTCCCACGGGCAGGCTACCCTGTTCATCGGAAAAATGGAGGTCACCATGGGGGACCACACGGATATTGACGGAAAGATATCCACCCTCAACGATATCCTGAAGGCCCAGCCCCAGCTTACGCAAATCAGCGGGACCATGAAGCTGGACAAGTATTCGGAATCCAACAGCGGGGCAGGAATTACATTTAAAAAGAAATGATTTTCTTTGGCTGATTATTTTTCCGGCTGAATATATGTACAGCAAAGCATTATTCATAATCTGAATAGTGCTTTTTTCAGATTGGTTTTTAAAGGCCATGGAATGTAACGGGTGAAGGGCGGCGGAGGATTCAAAGGAAGCGGGGGATGCAAGGACAGGGGTGGCGGGGGGTGAAAATAAAATAAAGTTTCAAAAATAAATATAATATATTGAAATTATAATTCAAATGCGCTATAATTATATCCAGGAGGTAGAAAATGGACAATCCAAATACGAGTTATCAGCTGAGAGTGCAATCAATATTGCCTTCCATCAACAAAAAGAATGAAAAGAAGATTTATGAATTCATTGAGACAAACAGGAAAGAAATCATACATATGTCTGTGGCGGACGCAGCAGAGGCCTGCGGGGTCAGCGAGGCAGCCATTGTCAGATATGCACAGAAACTGGGGTATAAGGGTTATCAGGCCATGAAAATAAGCATTGCCCAGGATGTGATTGAGCCGGGGCAGCAGATTTACAGCCAATTGGCAAAAGGAGACACCATCCCCACGATTGTGGACAAGATATTCGAATCAAATATCCAGTCCTTAAGGGATACCAGCGATGTGCTCAGCAGGGAAAATATAAACGAGGCTGTCAATCTGATTCTGGGATGCAGGCGCCTTCTGTTTTTCGGGGTAGGCGGTTCCGGCTGTGTTGCCATGGACGGACAGCATAAATTTTTGAAAATAGGCTATATGGCCATGGCGTTTACGGACAGCAATCTCCAGGCCATGGCTGCTTCCGTACTGACATCCCAGGATGTGATTGTTGCTGTTTCCCATTCCGGGGCTTCCAAGGACATTCTCATGGCCATGGAGATTGCAAGGCAGTCCGGAGCAAAGACAATCGCCATTACCAACTACGGAAAGTCTCCCATTGTGGAAAAGGCGGACGTTGTCCTGTACACGTCTTCCAATGAAACTGCTTTTAACAGCGATGCATTGTCCTCCAGAATAGCGGAGCTGACAATCATCGACATGCTGTATATAGGGGTGTCTTATAAGAGATACGATGAATCCTATGCCAATATACTTAAGACAAGAAAGGCATTGGATTCCACAAAAATATAAGAAGGAGGTGGATAAAACAGGATATGAAATCAAAGCATACAAAGGAGGTGATGAATCCATCAATGCGATTCATTTAAAAAATGGAGCAAGGAGGGCAGGGAATGTTTTGCGGAATCGATTTGGGGACTTCCAGTGTAAAGGCATCTGTCTTTGATGAACACGGCAGACAGCTGGCCTTTTCCAGAAGAGAGATTGATTTGGTACTTCCACAGACAGGATTGGCGGAGCTGGAACCGGAGAATTACCTGAATAAGGTGTACGAGACATTGGCGGATGTATCAGCGCAGTGCCGCGGGAATATCGTATCCATTGCGGTTTCTTCCCAGGCGCAGGCCGTGGTGCCTGTGGACCATAAGGGAAATCCCCTGTATAACATCATTGTTACGATGGATAACAGGACGCTGCAGCAGTACCGGTTTTGGAAGGAACACCATGACGAGTGGGAGATATATAAGCGCACAGGCAATGGATTTGCATCCATTTACACTGTAAACAAGATTATGTGGTTTAAGGAAAACAGGCCGGATATCTATGAAAAGGCTTGGAAGTTTTGCTGTGTCCAGGATTATGTGGTATTTAAGCTGACCGGGGAGGGTCCTTTTATCGACTATTCCATGGCCGGCAGAACCATGATGCTGTCCTCAAAACGTCCGGAATGGGACAGCGGGGTGCTGGATATGGCAGGAATATCAAAGAACAAATTATCGGAACCAGTCAAATCCACTGCGATTATAGGCAGGGTAAGGGAGGACATAAGGGCCGGACTGGGTCTGAGCCGGACCTGCCGTGTGGTCCTGGGAGGACATGACCAGGCCTGCGGTGCAATTGGAAGCGGTGTGATTACTCCGGGCATGGTGATGGATGCCTGCGGCACTGTGGACGCAATGGTTTCGGTTCTGCCTGGTTTTATAATAGACAGAGCCATGCTGGAAAATAAGCTGCCCTGCTACAGACATGCGGACGGAACCAATTATATTACCATGGCAATCAATACAAACGGGGGATTATTTTTGAAATGGTACAAGAATACCTTCTGCCATGAGGAATCACAGTTATGCGGTGAACAGAACTGTGATATTTATACATATATTATTAAAGAGTGCGCCAACACTCCTGCAGACATATATGTATTACCTCACTTGGAAGGCGCGGGTACACCAGTAAACAATCCGCTATCTCTTGGAGCCATAATCGGCTTAAGAGTCACTCATACAAAAAAAGATATAACCCGTGCTGTTTTGGATTCCCTGGGCTATGAGATGAAATTAAACCTCATGGCCATTGAGCAGAGCACAGGACAGTCAATCGAAGAAATACGCATGATAGGCGGCGGCGCCAAGACACCTAAATGGTTACAGATAAAGGCAGATATATTTAACCGCAGCATTACCGTGCTGGAAACCCAGGAAGCTGCATCCCTGGGAGCTGCCATCGCAGGCGCCGTGGGAACCGGATATTTTGAAGACTTCGGACAAGCCATCAGCCATATGGTCCGCCCGAAAGAAACATATATTCCCAATCCTGCCATGGTAAAGGAGTATGAAACAAGATTTGAGGAGTACAAAAACATATATCCGGGATTGAAGGATATCAATGAGAGGATATCCAGCCGTACATCTATATACTAATTCTGTTTCCTGGATTTGTCAATTCCATTTTTGTATTCCGGACATAGCGCTGAGTACAGCTTAATACGTGAGAAGAAAGGTATCAGTTGAAACAGGCGGTACTTTTATTAAAGTACGCCAAAAATAGGAGGTTATCATATGAGTGGGATTACATTAGCAGTGAATTTGGCCATATCAATTGCAATCATATTATTTTTAGTCCTTAAGTTTAAAATTAACCCGGTCATATCCATGATACTGGCCAGTCTGTACATGGGAATATCCTGCAGTCTTGGCTTCATGGACACCATTACATCCATCAACAGCGGATTTGGAAATCTGATGACAGGTATCGGCTTCCCCATTGGATTTGGAATCATGATGGGCCAGATACTGGAGGATTCCGGCGCAGCTGAATCCCTTGCAAAGTCCATATTAAAGGCCTTTCCGGGAAAAAGGGCGCCCTGGGCGCTGGGACTTACCGCGTTCCTGTTATCCATTCCTGTCTTTTTTGATGTGACGTTTGTTATATTGATTCCCCTTGGCATTGCAGTGGCAAAGGAGACAAAACGTCCGCTGGCATATTTTGCAGGTGCTATCGCCATAGGAGGAGTCAGCTCCCAGACCTTTGTGCCGCCCACGCCCAATCCGCTTGCAGCGGCCACCATACTTAATTTTGATTTGTCTTATATCATTATCGCAGGCACGGTTGTGGGCCTGGCGGCAGCTGTATTTTCCATGTTTGTATGGTTCAGGATGCTGGACCGTCCGGGATTCTGGGATCCGGAAAAGGATGAGAACGGCCTTTTGGATATGGACGAGGCTGTTGTGAGCCGGGAGGACCTGCCCTCTCCATGGGCGGCAATCATTCCTATCTGTCTCCCTGTACTTACGATTCTCGTCGGCTCTTTCTGGCCGGTCATGACAGGCAGCGATGCTCCGGTGGCCATACAGTTCATTTCCCAGAAAACCATTGCAATCCTTCTGGGTCTGTTGGCTGCCTATGGAATACTGCTCAAACGGATGGGATGGAACGGGCTTAACGAGTCAGTGGGCAAGTCCCTGAAACAGGCAGGGGTGGTGCTGCTGATAACAGGTGCAGGCGGGGCTTTTGGCGCCGTGATACAGGCAACCAACATTGGCGAGGTTCTCATAGCAGGGCTGACAGAGGGCCAGTCCTCCACCATGCTTATTTTATGCCTGACCTTTGGAATCGGAGTCCTGTTCCGGGTGGCCCAGGGGTCAGGAACCGTTGCATCCATAACCGCAATGACCATCATGGCGTCCGTGGCACCGTCCGCAGGCTGCCATCCGGTGTATATTGCCCTGGCCGCACTGGCAGGAGGCAATTTCATCGGCCATGTCAATGATTCCGGATTCTGGGTGGTTACAAACCTTTCAGGCGCCAGTGTGACAGGCGGTTTGAAGACATATACATGGAATACCATAACCCTTGCGGGCATGGCATTTATACTTTCATTGGCAGGAGCAGCCTTACTGCCGATGGTGTGACATCTTAGCAGCGTAAAAATTTGAGAATTGAGAGGAGTATATGAATTATGGCAATGTTAGGAAAGGCAGTAAGGATGAGCCGTCTGGTTAATCCTGAAAGCGGAAAGATGATGGCCATTACTGTTGACCATGCGATTTCAAGGGGCATAGCGCCTTTGAAGGGCTTACAGCCCATTCAGGAAACCATTCGGAAAATCATCGCGGGAAGGCCGGATGCAATGACCATGACAAAGGGGATAGCAGAACAATGCATGTGGCCCTTTGCCGGACAGGTATCCCTCCTGATGAAGGTTTCAAACTATTCTCCGGCAGCGCCAACCAGGGACACCATATTCGGTTCAGTGGATGAGGCTGTGCGCATGGGCGCGGATGCGGTTTCCATGGGAGCCATGACCCTGGGGGATTTCCAGGGGGAGCAGTTTGCCGCCATCGGCAGATTTTCCGAGGAGTGTATGGCAAAGGGAATGCCTCTCATAGGGCATGTGTACCCCAAAGGGGAATTGGTTCCGGCGGAAAAGCAGACTTCATGGGAAAATATTGCCTATTGCGTGAGAAGTGCCTGCGAGCTGGGAATGGACATTGTAAAAACCACCTACACAGGCGACCCGGATTCCATGGCCAGGGTAGTGGCATGCGTGCCGTCCTCCTTCCGGATTGTGATTCAGGGAGGCGATCAATGCAGGACATTGGAGGACTACCTGACCATGACAAGGGACGCAATGGACTGCGGGGTCGGCGGCGTCACAATGGGAAGGTTTGTCTGGGAGTATGAAGATGTGACAGCCCTGGTCGTTGCATTGCGTTATATGATTCATAAGGGCTGCACGGTAAAGCAGGCAAAGGAACTGCTGGCCCAGCTGGAGCATGATAAGAATTATGAGGATTTTTAGGGGATGGAATGACAGGATGATATAGAATGATTTGTGATACAGGGGATGGAAGACTGCTGTTTGTGGTCCGGCATTCCCTGTATTTGCTTTTTTTGGCATTGGATTTGTTCCGGAGGGCTAATGGCTGACATTAATTAAGGAAGAAAGTCAAAAAAAATAAGACATTGACGGTGAAGGGAATCCTTTTTCAGGCGGGAATCTGTGTGATAGAAAATAGTGGCATGAAACAGGTGTTGTAAAGTACGCTGGAATTTGGTACAATGTCAATGAGTGTTTCTAAAAATATTAGGAAATGTAAAAAAAGGTGTTGATATTTTTTGTGAAATCAAATATAGTATTAGTTAGACCAGAAATCGATGAGAATTTGATATTGATGATAGAATGAAAGCATGGCTTGAAATGGTAGTAAGGGAATAAAAGGAGGATATGAATCTTGTTAGAGATTAAGATAAATGAGTCAGAGAATGCCGCCAGGATTATAGTCGTAGGTGTGGGCGGCGCAGGAAACAATGCAGTTAACCGCATGATTGACGAAAACATTGCAGGGGTGGAGTTTATTGGCATTAATACTGATAAACAGGCCCTTCAGTTTTGTAAAGCCCCCACTGCCATGCAGATTGGAGAAAAGCTGACCAAGGGACTGGGAGCAGGAGCCAGGCCTGAGGTAGGAGAGAAGGCTGCTGAGGAGAGTTCAGAAGAGATTTCACAGGCATTAAAGGGTGCTGACATGGTGTTTGTCACCTGCGGTATGGGCGGCGGAACCGGAACCGGTGCAGCTCCTGTGGTAGCTAAGATTGCAAAGGATATGGGGATTCTTACTGTTGGCGTAGTGACAAAGCCCTTCCGTTTTGAAGCCAAGACACGTATGAGCAATGCCCTGTCAGGTATCGAGCAGCTGAAGAACAGTGTCGATACCTTAATTGTGATTCCCAATGACAGGCTTCTTGAGATTGTGGACAGGCGTACCACCATGCCGGATGCCCTTAAGAAGGCGGATGAGGTGCTTCAGCAGGCTGTTCAGGGTATTACTGATTTGATTAATGTTCCAGGTCTGATTAACCTGGATTTTGCGGATGTACAGACTGTCATGATTGACAAGGGTATTGCACATATCGGTATCGGCAAGGCCAAGGGCGATGACAAGGCCATTGAGGCGGTTAAGCAGGCAGTATCCAGTCCTCTGTTAGAGACTACCATTGAGGGCGCAAGCCATGTTATCATCAATATTTCCGGCGATATCAGCCTGATTGAGGCTAACGAGGCTGCCAGCTACGTTCAGGAACTGGCAGGCGACGAGGCCAACATTATCTTTGGCGCTATGTTTGATGAGAATGCCCAGGATGAGGCTACCATCACTGTTATTGCAACCGGCCTGGACGAGCATGGAGCCAATGCTTCCGTGGCAAAGGCCATGACCGGATTTACCAGCTTTAAGACAAAGGTACCGGCAGCGGGAGCACCCGCCGGACAGCAGACACATGCGGCGGCGCCTGAGGCAGCGGCAACCGCATCCGTGCCTTATGCCAACCGTCCTGCATCCCAGGGATATACCACCCATGGCTATAACCCGGCTGGCGGCGGCCAGGGATACACCGCCCCTAAGTATAATCCTAACCAGGGATACTCCGCTGGCAGCAGCCAGAACTCCAATCCGAATCCTTCACCTGCACCAAGCCAGCCATTCAGGCCAGCTACCAATAAGGAGATGCAGATTAATATTCCGGATTTCCTGAAGAATAAGAGGTAAGACGGAACCATAATTGTGTTTTAGCTCCGGCTGTTGCGAGACAGCCGGATTTTTGCGTTTACAGACAGATGAGGCGTCTGCCGGATTTGCCAAAATAATCCGGAATAAAAAAGAATGCCGGGACTGTAGCTGATATAGTACGTTCCAACATTCATCATAAATTCAATTCTCTGTTATTCTCCGTTTTTTTCCTGCAAATCCAGCAGCAGGGCTACCAAATCATCCACTGCCTTTTTTGACCGTTCACTGAGTCTGCTGTATGACGCCATGATTTCATGACCAGGTGACTGGTTTGTCCCGGCTGTCCCGCAGTCCTGACCCGCAGTCCCATGGCCCTGCCTGTCTGCGTTATGGACGGGCTCTGTCTCCAGAAGAAAGCTGCCGGTGGTATTCAGAACCCAGGCCAGCTGCTTCAGCTTTGCCACATCCGGCTGGCGTTTGCCTGTTTCATATCCGCAGTAGGTGCTGGCTGTCAGGCCTAATGCATCTGCCACCTGCTGCTGCGTGTATCCCATTGAAATCCTGGCTTTTTTCAGTTGTTCGGAAAATCCCATCATTACACCTCGTTTTTGGGCCTGCCTTTGGTTGGCGTATCGTTAATTTATTGAGGAAAGACATTGACACAGTGGCATTTCGCTGATATTATGATTATATATTGGCAATTCGCCAATATAGTATAACCATATGCCACAGGGTGGCAGCTTACAGCCGTTTGCCCAGGCGCAGTTTCAGCGCTTTGACCGTGTCCAGAAGAAATAGCTGCTCATCCTCTGACAGTTCCTTGGCAATGTCATAGAGTTCTGCCAGCAGTTTCGTACTTTGAAGGGCCTGGCCGTCAGGTTCCATGCCTCCTGTGCCGTCAGTGAGCCATTCTTTATTGATTTTCAGTACCTGACAGATTGTATTGATGACAATGGCCTGCGGTTCTGTCTTGTTCTTTTCCAGGTTGAAAATGACTCCTCTGGATACGCCGATGGTCCGGGCGAGGGAATCCTGGGTATATCCCTTTTGTTTCCGTGCATAGTTGAGTCGTTCTCCCAATGTATTCATTTTCATCACCCCCGCAATCAGTATACAATGAGCAAAATTCATTGTCAATGATTTTTTGGCAGCATGGGCAGAGGAAAAATATAACATGTTTCATTGACAGTGAATTCCTTATCTGTTATAATTCATTAATAGAGCAAAAAGAAAGGAGGTATAACATTGACAATGCAAAAGGAAGAAGAACGACAGAACCGGATATTAAAGGAAATCATTGACAACGCAAAAGAACTTCCGGTGGAAAGCCAGAACCTGCTGCTGATACTAGCCAGGGGAATGGTGTTTACACGAAACTGTATGATGCGGCAGAATGCTGCGGACCAGCCGCGTATGCCGCCGGACGAGCATTCTGCCTGAACCATAAAACTATATAATGAAAAAGGAGAGATAAACGTATGAAAAAAAGACTGGTATCACTGTTTTTGGCGCTGACCATGACATGGGGGCTTACAGCCTGCTCCGGCGGTTCTTCTGCTCCGGCAACCCAGGCTCCTGCAGCCCAGGAGAAGGAAGAGGATTCCGGAACGGAAGGCGCCGGGACTCAGGACACGGCGGGACAGGAAACACAAAGCCAGGGTGCAAAGGGCGGCAAGGCAGGCTATACGCTGAATATTGGTTCTGCCATGAGCTCCACCAACCCGTCCAGCGTTGCCCTGCAGAGCTTTAAGAAGGCAGTGGAGGAGCGGACCGGCGGCGACCTGGCTGTCAACATATATACGGATTCAGCCCTGGGAGGCGAGGCCGACCTTTTGGAGCAGGTCACATCCGGTACGGTTGAGGGGATGATGCAGATGGGCGCAGCCAACTGGGAGCCCTATAACTCAGAAGTAAATGTGGCCCTTCTGCCGTTTCTCTTCACATCCCTGGACAATGCCAGAGATGCCTGGGCCGGTGAGTTCGGACAGGAGTTCTGCAGGAAACTTCTGGAACCTACGGGAGTGACCATCCTGTCTGTATGGGAATCCGGCTACCGTCACATGACCAATAACACCAGGCCCATTCTGGTTCCGGGGGATATTGGGGGCATCAAGTTCCGCACCAATGAGAACAGTATGAAGGTCAAGATGTATGAGGCGGTTGGAGGCTCGGCTGTCATCATGGCCTTTTCAGATGTGTATACGGGCCTTCAGAACAAGACCATTGACGGCCAGGAAAACCCTTTGGCAAACATCTACACCTCATCCCTCCAGGATGTGCAGACTTATTTGTCCCTGACCGGCCACATGTATGATGCTGCCCCGCTGGCAGTCAATACAGCATGGTTTGAAAGCCTTCCGGAAGAGTACCAGACCATACTGTTTGAGGAGGCTGACAATGCAAGGGAAGTGGACCTGCAGGAAAATGATGAGTCAAAATACCTGGAATTATTAAAAGAGGCAGGCATGGAAATTAATGAGGTGGATAAGGAAGCGTTCCAGAAAGCCATGTCAGGCATCTGGGAGGAGTTTGCTTCCCAGTATGAGGACGGACAGTACTGGATAGATTTGGCTGTATCCTTTAATAAATAGGTATCCGCGGTACCGGGGCATGGCTCCGTCCATGTCCTGGTCCTGCCGCGGAATGGTGTGAAAAAGAGGAGGGTAAGAAATGGTCCTGAAACTAATTGACAAGGTAAAATTCCTTCTGCGCATCCTGGGCTGCATCACGGTGTGTACCCTGACCATCATTATAGGAATACAGGTGGTGAACCGGTATGTGTTTGGAACTTCGTTTACGTGGGTGGAGGAACTGGCAGGTATGGCCATGGTCTACATTACCTATTTCGGCGCAGCCATGGCCACTATCAATAACAGCAACACGCGGATTGACTTTTTTATCCGCAAGCTTCCCGGACCGGTGTACCGCGGGTTTGAGATTCTGGATGACTGCATCTGCATTGCATTTCTTCTGGTAATCTGCCGCTATGCAGCCAAGCTGGTGGGCACCAATCTCCATGCCCTTTCCGCGGCCATGAAGATACCCCTTTCCGTCAACTATGCGGGTGTGCTGAGCGGCTGTGTGCTGATGATTGTTTTTTATTTGCTGCGCCTCTGGATTGATGTGGAGAAGTTCAGGGGAAGAAATATGGATTTTGCGGAGGAGGAGCTGAATCGATAATGAATACTGGATTGATTGTTTTATTTGTTGTGTTGGGAATCTGTCTGCTGATTGGATTGCCGGTGGCCTTTTCCATCGGTATCAGCTGTATGGCGCTGCTGACCGTCAATGGCTATCCCCCTTTGGATATTATTGTCCAGCGTATGGCCAGCGGCGCCAAATCGTTTAATATGATGGCCATGCCCATGTTCATCTTTGCCGGTTCCCTGATGGTATACGGCAGCACGCCCCGCCTCATGCGGTTTGCCAATATGATGCTGCGGAAAATGCCGGGCGGTCTGGGAGCCACGGCCCTTGCAGCCTGCGGATTCTTCGGCGCAGTATCAGGGTCCGGTGTGGCAAGCGCTGCAGCCATCGGAAAAATTATAGGCCCTGAGATGCTGGAGCAGAAATACCCGAGAGGACTGACCGTGGGTCTGATTGCGGCCGGAGGAACCATGGCCTGCATTATTCCTCCAAGCATTGTAATGGTGGTCTATGCATCCTCCTCCGGAGCATCGGTGGGAGATATGTTCCTGGCTGGTTTTGTACCGGGATTTATCTGTATCATGGCCCTTATAGGCCTCAATACCTTTTTTGCTATCAAAAGGGGCAACAAGGAGAGCGTTGAAAAGGCGGATTATACGGCAAAGGAGCGGCTAAAGATTACAGGTGACGCCCTGCTTCCTCTTTTGATGCCGGTTTTTGTGCTGGGCGGTGTGTTTTCAGGCATATGTACGGCAACAGAGGCGTCTGTGGTGGCTGTTATCTACTCCTTTATTCTGGCAGTATTCGTGTACCGGGAGCTGACCCTGCGGGAATTCTATAAGGTGGCGGCGGAAAGCGTTGTAACCACAGGCGTCATCATGCTGATTATTTCGGTTGCAACGCCCTTTGGATGGATTATGTCCATTCAGAATGTTCCCACGCTGTTTGCCGGCTGGCTGCTGTCCATCACGTCCAGTAAATTTTTAATCATGGCATTCATATTCCTGCTTCTCTTGCTGCTGGGTACCTTTATGGAGACAATGTGCATTATTATTCTGGTGACGCCCATTCTTCTCCCCATTGCCCAGACCCTGGGAATGGGAGTGGTCCACTACGGGGTTGCCATGCTGATGGCCCTGATGGTTGGCTCCCTGACACCGCCCCTGTCCGTGAACCTGTTTACGTCCTGCAGGGTGCTGAATGTAAAATACGACGAAGCTTTTCCGGATACCCTGTGGGTTATTCTGACCGTGACGGCCTGTGCCCTGCTTACCTTTGCGGTGCCCGGAATCACAGAGTTCCTGCCGGCAATTTTAAAGTAAGGAGTACCATATGGATGCAGATACAAGGGAAATGCTGGAACGGCTGGTGCATGCAGCCCGGCGGGCTTACATGAAAGGATTTGCCGCGGGAAGCGGAGGGAATGTAAGCATACGGGTGCAGGGAAGGGTATACATATCACCGGGCGGAATCTGTCTGGGAGATTTGGGGACTGAGGACATGATTGCCCTGGGAGCGGATGGGGAATCCCCGGCAGGCAGCCGGCGGCCGTCCAAAGAAGCCGGAATGCATCTGGCATGTTACAGGAGCCGGCCGGATATCCGCTGCCTGTTTCACCTGCACTCCCCTTATTCCATTGCAGCTGCCTGCCGCAGGCAGACGGATAAGCGTACGGCTGCGGGGATGCCTGCCTACACTCCGGGATATGCCATGCGTGTGGGTATCATTCCCGTGGTTCCCTATTACCGTCCGGGCAGCAGGGAGCTGGCCGCGGCTGTTTCTGAGGTGATTGGGCGGCGTGACAGCCTTTTACTGGCAAATCACGGCATGGTGGCGGCGGGTCAAAGCCCGGAGGCAGCGCTGGCCCTGGCGGAGGAGATTGAGGAGAATGCCCGCCTTGCGCTGCTTCTGGGGGACCAGGGGATTCCGCTGGATGCAGAACAGACAGAGGCGCTCATTGGGACGGAGGGAAGGGATGAGGGATAAGGACCTGCTGCTGGGAATTGATATAGGGACTACCGGAACAAAATGTTCCGTATATGATTTGAATGGGAAACGGGTGGCTTCTGCCTACAGGGAATATTCCATGATTCATCCCCGGCCCGGATGGACGGAACAGGACCCTTCCAGGTGGTGGGATGCAGTGTGCCGTAACCTGCAGGCCATATTCACAGGCCAGGGCATAGATAAAAACAGGATTGCAGCAGTGGGAACCAGCAGCACCAACGCAGTGGTCCTGGTGGACCGGCAGGGACAGCCTGTAAGCAATGCCATCAGCCTCCATGACCAGAGAAGCGGTGCCCAGGTGGAGTGGCTGAAGGAGAATATTGGGGAGGAGCGTATCCGCAGTCTGGCTGCAAACCGCATTGCCAACGGCTCCTTCTGTCTCCCGGCCCTCCGGTGGCTGGCTGAAAACCGGACGGAGCTGACACGGGAGGCATATAAGCTGATGGTGCCCTGCGGATATGTGATACATAAGCTCACCGGGGAGTTTACCATGAACCGGTCCCGTATGAGCCTGACTCTTATGGCAGATATCCGTACAGGCCGGTGGGATACGGATATTGCGGAACAGATTGGTCTGAGGGCAGAACTGCTGCCAAGGCCCTGCAGCTCCACGGAAATCGCAGGCACTGTAACGGAATGGGCGGCGTCCGTGACAGGGCTGGCGGCGGGAACGCCGGTTACAGGCGGCACCATTGACACGGTGGCAGCCACCATAGGAGCAGGGGCTGTGGAGGCAGGTGATTTTGCGCTGACCATAGGAAGCAGCGGAAGGCTGTGCAGCATTGGGGCGCAGCCCATGAAGGACCAAAGACTGCTGAACATATACGGGGCCTATGACGGGCAATATGTGATTGTCCAGTCCACCAACAATGCCTGCGTGTCCCTGCGCTGGTTCAGGGATACATTTGGGAAGGAAGCGGCCAGAGAGGCCCTGGCAGCCGGATGCGGCATATATACGTATCTGGACCGACTGGCAGCCGCTGCCCCGGCAGGAGCCGGAGGACTCATATGGCTGCCCTATCTGGCCGGAGAGCAGAGCCCTATCTGGGATACCCGGGCCAGAGGCGTGTTCTACGGAGCCGGACTGGAAAGTGATTACCGGGCATTTGTAAGGGCTGTCCTGGAGGGCGTGGCGTTTTCCCAGCGCCACTGCATGGAGGTGGTCCTGGACCAGTCAGACGGCCCGGATATCATACCTCTGGGAGGGGGAGCGGCCAACAGCCCGCTGTGGTGCCAGATATTTGCCGATGTGCTGGGGATACCTGTGGCCAGGCTCCGGTCCAATGAGACAGAGACCCTGGGCGATATCATCATTGCTGCCCAGGCAGCAGGCATCCCTGAGATTCCGCCGGACTTTGGCAAGGCGCTGGCAGCCGACGGTGAGGTATTTTGGCCGGATGCTGTCCGGGCTTCTGTATATGATGGGCAGTATCGGATTTACCGGGAGCTGTACCAGGCATTGAAGCCTGTATTTGCCGGAAGGACGGACCGATGGGGGCGGGAGGAACCAGACAGCAGTAAAAGGCAGCAGACCCAGGATACAGCAGGAGGAACGGAATGAAAGTATGTTATGAGGCAGCCGTGCCCGACGTGGCCATAGAGGCCAGGGTCTGGGGCGGAGGCCATAAGGAGGAGATGCCGGTATGAGAGAGGAACGAAAGGAGACACTGCAGAAGCTGTGCCTGACATTCCGCAATAAGCTGATTGACCTGCTGTACAGCATCCAGACAGGACATCCGGGAGGTTCCCTGTCCTGTACGGAGATATTGACAGCACTGTATTATGAACTGATGGATGTGGACCCCATGAACCCGGAAAAGGAGGACAGGGACCATCTGATTCTGTCAAAGGGGCATGGCGCTCCCATGCTTTATATTGTGCTGGCCCACAAAGGTTTCTTTCCTCTGGCGGAATTAAAGAACCTGCGCCAGACAGGAAGCATGCTCCAGGGCCATCCCTGTGTGCATAAGACGCCCGGGGTGGAGCTTTCCACCGGCCCGTTGGGCCTGGGATTATCCGCCGGGCTGGGAATGGCGCTGGGGGACGGGCTTAAGGGCTATGATTCCTATACGTACGTAGTTATGGGGGATGGGGAAATACAGGAGGGGTGCATATGGGAGGCAGCCATGTCAGCGGCCAAATTCAGGGCAGACCATCTGATAGGCATTCTGGATAACAACGGGGTACAGCTGGACGGTACGCTGGATGAAATCATGCCCATGGGGGATATAAAGGCCAAGTGGGAGGCCTTCGGATGGAATGTGATTCCCTGTGACGGCCATGATGTGGAGGACATCTGCCGGGCAGTGGAGGAAGCGAAGATGACGGCGGACAAGCCGTCCCTGATACTGGCAAAGACAGTAAAAGGAAAGGGAGTCTCCTTCATGGAGGGCAGGAATACCTGGCATGGAAAGGCCATTGGAGATCAGGAATACGCAAAGGCAAAAGCAGAACTGGGAGGTGACCGGTAATGGGAGAGATGACGGCAATCCGCGATGCCTACGGAGCAGCGTTTAAGGAATTAGGGGAACAGGATTCCAGGATAGTGGGACTGGAGGCGGACGTGGCTTCATCCACGAAAAGCGGTATATTCGGAAACGCATTTCCGGAGCGGTATTTTAATGTGGGAATCAGCGAGCTTAACATGGTATCCATGGCAGCCGGCCTTGCCAGGACAGGCTTCATACCTTTTGTAAATACCTTTGCCGTGTTTATGACCACCAGAGGGGCGGACCCCATTCAGAGCCTGATAGCCTATGACCATCTGAATGTAAAGCTGTGCGGCGCTTACTGCGGCCTGTCTGACTCCTACGACGGAGCCAGCCACCAGGCCATAACGGATATGGCATTTGTAAGGTCCGTACCCGGCATGACAGTCATTTCCACGGCAGATGCAGCGGAGACAAGGATGGCTGTGTTTGCCGCTGCAGCGCACCAGGGACCGGTCTACCTGCGCCTGAGCCGTGCTTGTGCGCCGGACTTTTACGGGGATGATATGAAATTCCGGATTGGAAAGGGCATCCGTGTAAGGGATGGCTCCGATGTGACCATCATCACCACGGGAACGGTTCTCCACCGCGCAATCCAGGCAGCCGCACGTTTGGAGGAAGAGGGAATCCGGGCAGCCGTGGTGGATATGCATACGGTAAAGCCCATTGACCAGGCTCTGATTCAGGAATGCGCAAAACAGACAGGAGCCATTGTGACAGTGGAGGAGCACAGTATTTACGGCGGCCTGGGAAGCGCGGTGGCAGAGGTGCTGGCAGAGCATTGCCCGGTTCCCATGGAACGGATGGGCGCAGTGGATTTTGCTGAGTCCGGAGATTATGAACAGCTGATGGAAAAATACGGATATGGCCCTGAATCCATTGCACAGCGGTGCAGGGATGTGATGAAGCGTAAGCAGGACAGCAGGACCCGCAGACTGCTTGAAAGGACCCGGCATCTCTTTTAGACGCCGCAGCAGATGTCTGGAACAGGGGAAACCTAGCAGGCAGTATACGGATTATGAAATAAGACATGAAAAAGTGTTAAGACATGAAAAAGTGTTGCCGGCAGCCGGAAAGCTGCCGCCATACCGGAGAATGGTGTGGCGGCGGCTTTCCGGCTTTTTGGGGACAAAAACGCCATATTTAGTATGCGGCTCGAATTTTGTCGATAAATATTGTACCTGTTATCGGTTATTTCGACAACATCCGCGCTTTGAAACCGCTATAATGGCTTTCAGAAAGTTTGCCAGGGAGGTGAGGCCGGACTGAGTGGTTTATACAGTATACATAGATGTGGTATTCGCGGTCAATACCATTATGGACATGATGGTTCTGACCATCTTAAACAGGGTTTTATCATACAGGACCACAAAGCGGCGTATTCTGGCCGGAGCTGTCATTGGCGGTATATGGTCCTGTGTGGTGAGCCTGGTTCCCGGTCTTCCGGCCGCAGTGGAGATATTGGGAACGTATGTGGCGGTGAGCAGCCTGATGGCAGTGGCCGCCTATCATCTGAAAAGCCCGAAAGAGGTGATTAAATCCGTTGCAGGCATTTACCTTGTATCTGTGGTTCTGGGCGGCGTGATGCTGGTACTCTATGAACACACCAGGGCAGGGTATTACGCATGGCTTCTGGTGGAGTCCGGACACGGAAAAAGGATTCCGGCCCTGGTCTGGATTTTGATGGTTGCAGGGGCGGCTGCCGCCTGTTATGGATTTTCAGGGGGGATAAAGGAATTAATCCGTTCCATGGCCCACAGGAAGGATTTGTGCAGGGTTACCATGATTTACGGTGAAAAGAAAGAGACAGTCACAGGGCTTATTGACACGGGCAACCGGCTGAGGGAGCCTGTGAGCAACCAGCCGGTCCATGTGGCGGCAGCCGGTCTTATGAAGCAGCTGTGTCCGGCGGTGAAGGGCGTGGTCTATGTGCCGTACCAGTCCGTGGGAACCAGCCGCGGAATCCTGCCGGCCGTGTTCATTGACCGGATGGAGATAGAGCAGGAGGGCGGCAGGTACAGCCTGGAGAAACCCTTGATAGCCATTACGAAGCAGGAACTTTCTCCCTCAGGGGAGTATCAAATCCTGATACAGAAAAGCGACTAAGGAACTTGAATAACACACAACGTACAGGAGGACATTTCCATGATTATAAAAGTATCCATACCAAACCGTTTCCAGTTAAAGACCATCCCCAGCTTCAGGACCGTACTGATGCCCAAGCAGGGGGAAGTGCATTATATAGGAGGCGCTGATATCCTGCCTGCCCCTCTGGAATCGGAAGAGGAGAGCCGGATGATAAGTCTTTTGGGAGGCGAGGATGACAAGGAGGCCAGGGCAGCCCTGATTGAGCATAACCTGAGGCTGGTAGTCTACATAGCGAAGAAATTCGACAACACCAGCGTGGGGGTGGAGGATTTGATTTCCATCGGCACCATTGGACTCATCAAAGCCATCAATACCTTTAAACCGGATAAGAACATCAAGCTGGCCACCTATGCGTCCAGATGCATTGAGAATGAGATTCTCATGTATCTCAGACGAAACAATAAGACGCGTCTGGAAGTGTCCATAGATGAACCTCTGAATGTGGATTGGGATGGAAATGAACTTCTGCTGTCAGATATTCTTGGAACGGATGAGGATGTGATTTACCATGATATTGAGGATGAGATAGAGAAGAGCCTGCTCAACAACGCCATCAGCCGCCTGAATCCAAGGGAACGGAAAATTGTGGAGCTCAGATACGGACTTACCAATGAGGATGGAGAGGAAATGACCCAGAAGGAAGTGGCAGACCTGTTGGGAATCTCACAATCCTATATATCCAGGCTGGAGAAGAAAATTATGAAACGGCTTAAAAAAGAAATCGTCAGATTTGAGTAAGCATGGAAAGTCAGCGTAAAAGGCTGGCTTTTTTGCTGTCTGCATACTTGCCTAACAGCGAAAAATGCGATACATTGTTATCAGATGAATAATTAGAAAAAACGTGGCTGTTAATCCTGCGCTGAGGCGTATGGGGAAAACGGCCAGGGGGGTAGAAGCAGCGTGACCAAAGCACAGGCAAAAGAAGAGGTCTGTTTCAGGCTCAGTGAGCAGGAATATGAAGGATTTCTCAAATGGTATAAAAAAGACTTCTTAAAGGAAAAGGACCGGGGAAAGGTCTGGCCGGATATGTCGAATTTAAAGGAAGAATGCCATATTTCCATGGATGATAAGGTAATCCGCATACGGACGGGGAATACGGATTTATGGCTTCTGTATTCCGCTTTGACAGAGATTCACAGAAAGGACGGGCTGATTTTCTTTTTCGCCCAGAAGGAGTTCTGGGCCGTGCCGGAACGGGTACTGGGAGGAGAGCAGAAGGCGCAGCAGTGGTTCGGCTGCCTGACGGCAAAATGCAGAGAGGGAAGGGAGGCGCGGATTCCCTTGGCAGTTATGGAGGAGGGCTGCCGCAGGAGGACGGTTTTGTTTTGCAGTTACACCAGGACAGTGGACCAGTTTGCGGATGCCTGCAGGGCCCTGGGCATGGGCCGTGGGAAAATGCAGAAGCTGCGGAGGGCGGCGCTGTTTCCCTACCGCTATGCTGGGGGACAGCTGCTGGCATTGGAAGAGGATGGAATCTGTGAATACGGTGAACGGTCCGTGGCCAGACATGCCTATGGTGATTTTGAACGGGCTGTTTATACGCCGGATAATGTTTATCTGATAAAAGGCTGCGGCGGAGAAGTCATTATACCCATGGCACCGCTGGAACAAATGGGCGGTATGGAGAGGCTTCTGGAGGTGTGCAATGAAAGAATCCCCGGAAATTCCCGGATTTTGAATCCGAAAAGGATACGCATACCGGCAGGAAAGAGAGCATGGGGGGAAGGAGACAATTCAGATGAAAGCGGGGGCGGAGGCAGGGAAACGGGAGAGCCAAAGGGCAGAAGAAGAGGCGGAAGGATATGGGCTATAGCAGGCGCTGCTATGGTGTTTGGACTGGCAGTGTGGGGGATAGGGGCAGCAGCGGGCAGCGGGGGGAATGAAATGGCGGCGGCTGAGGCGCCTGGCACTGAGGCCCCAGGGATAGAAACAGAAGGAACCGGCCTTTTGATTACTGTTCCTGATGATACGGTTTTCGACCAGGCAGGCGCAGATGGGACCTTTGTATCCTCCGGCCTGTATTATAAAATCCGGCTCCCTCAGGAAGAGTGGAGCCAGCAGGGAAACCGTGATTTTGGGGATGTCCTGGTTTCCCCATGGGGGTGTATTCTGGTCAGGGGATACAGGGAGCAGACAAGGCTTTTTGCGATGGCGGGAAGGGGTACTCCCAGGAACAGGGAGGAGTATATCCGCAGGATGCAGGGCGCGCAGCCGGCAGGGGACGATTCCATGCCGGAGGTATTGGAGTATACATACAGACAGGAGAAGGCAGATGAAGTTGTCCGAAAGGAGATACGGTATAAAGAAGATGGGAATATGGGGCAGGTTTACGGAGACAGCGAATATGAGGCCGGGACATACAGGTATAGTGCGGAGCTCAGCGTGCTGGGACCGGATTATTTCTACACAGTAATGGTCCGCCCCAGGGAAGAAACGCCGGAATCCATCAAAGAAGCCAGACAAGCCCTTGATTCCTTCCGGATTCTGGATACCTCTGCTGGAATCTGCAAGAGAATGGAGGACGAGGTTTTTCACGGTTATTATGGAAAGAACTATGTCATGACTAATTGTCTGGTCCTTCTGGAAGAGGACATAAGTGCAGATGAAATCGGGGACTGTCTGGAGATGGTGAAGAAGATAGACACAGGATTTTTGGGGGCAAAAAGCGGGGATGCGCTGGCGGCCCGTTCAAAGGACAGCCACTGGCTGGGGATAGACAGCCAGAGCCTTCAGGAGAACTGTACCAGTGAGAACGCCAGAAAGGTGTCAAAGATTTTTAAGTCGGATGTTATTCTCTATGACGAATATGACGGGGATTTGCTGACAGTTGCCTACAGCGACAAAAATCAACAGCATGTGTACCGGCGGGCCGCTTCTTTTAATAAGGAAATCCTGGAATCAGAGTTCCAATGTTTCGGAAAGGAGCAGGAGTTCCCTGAGGACATGCTTCAATATATGGACCTGACCAAAGAAGAGGCAGAGGCAATATGGACAGACCCGGATGCGGTATTTCAGATGGACAAATGGTGTGAAATCGTCAGCCATATGACGAAGATGCCTGTTCCGGAAGAATTTATCGGCATAAGGGACTATAAGGATTTTAAGGAAAATTTTGAAATCATCCGGAGATAACGGGAGAAGGGAGACGTAAGATGAATACAGGTATGAAAACAGGTAAGAGAATAAGAGGGGGAATGGGAAAGATAACAGCAGCCGTCCTGCTGGCGGCACTTATGGGGGCGATGCCATTTTCCTCCTATGGTTTTGAGATGAGGGGAGAATACTACGAAATAAGCTGCCAGGAAGCAGGCGCCTTTATGTTTGACGGAACCACAATAAAGGCAGGGACCACAGGACAGCTGGTTCTGTCGAAGCTTGAGAGCAGCTGGGCTGCCGGGAGCTCCCTGAGGACAACGGATTTCAGCGTCCTGACAGCCAGGGTGGTTCCGGGAGATAATGGATTGAATGTAATTGAATACACGGCAAAGGAGCCCGGCACAGCGCAGCTCATTGTGGTGGTGGAGAGCGGGGCAGCGGTAAACATGGGTGATTTTTACGTGGTTGCATCCGATGAGGCAGAGAGCCTGCCTTCCGGCTGGGTCCAGGAAGAAGGCCAGTGGAAATACAGGATGGGAAACGGCGCCTGTAAGTCGGACGGCTGGCTGGCGGACGGAGGGAAGTGGTACTATCTGGGTCAGGATGGCATCATGTATGCAAACCGCTGGCTCCAGGATGGAGAATGGTGGTATTATCTGGGAGCGGACGGAGCCATGGTGAAGGACAGCTATACCCCCGATGGGTACTGGGTCAATAACCAGGGCGTGTGGGAACCTTATCACAGGTAATGAAGGACAGACAAATAGGATGAACCAGAAAAATCAAAACGCCCGGAAGGGGACTGCATCCATAAGCCGGATGCCCCACTTCGGGCGTTGCTTGTGTTGCCGGAGCCGGACCATACTGCCGTGACTTAACCATGCTGCCGGAGCCGTATCATGTTATTTGAGCTGAACCATATTATCCTTAATTCGGAATGTCCCAAAGCTGCGTATAAAGCTGGAGATGCGGCTGAAGCCATATTGTTTCACATCAAAGGAAGGGTATGTCTTTTTCAGCTCATCGTGTATAATGCTCAGATTATCCACATGTCCATTGTACCCCTTAATAATGCGCATGATTTCCTTTTCAATCTCAGACTTGGAAATGCTGGCGCTCTTTTCCTGGACAAAATAACCCCCATGGAGCTTGACCACCTGGAAGTCGTTGTTGTTCAGGCTCTCCAGGAAGGTGGAGAGTTTGGAATAGCCATAGTTTCTGACATCAAAGTCTGAAAAACGTTTTGTAAGGAAATTGCCCACCTTTGCAAGGATAATGGGCTGGTTCTGGCTGTTATTCTCAATGAGGAGCTTGGTGATGGCCTTCTGGATTTCATCGATGTTTGTAATGGTTTTCTGGTTTTCAATGACCGATGATTCCGGTGCATCGTCAGAGGATATGATTTCCAGCAATTTAAAGGTATCGCAGGCTGCACGGAAGGGCTTTGGGGTTTTCTGCTCCCCGATTCCCATGACAAACATCCCGGCCTCCCTCAGACGCTGGGCCAGCTTGGTGAAGTCCGAGTCGCTGGATACCAAGCAGAAGCCATCCACATTGCCGGAGTAGAGGATGTCCATGGCATCAATAATCATGGCTGAGTCAGTGGCATTCTTTCCGGTGGTGTAGCTGTACTGCTGGATGGGATTTACGGACCAGTCCAGAAGCACATTTTTCCAGCTGCGTTTTTCATTATCTGTCCAGTCGCCGTAAATTCGTTTGTAGGTGGCGATTCCCACATCCGACACTTCATCCAAAATGTACTTGATATACTTGGGGGAGACATTGTCTGCATCAATCAATACTGCAAATCTGCGTTCATTTTGTTCCATAGATATGTTCACTTTCTGTTGGCATATGTTTCAAACAAGCACTAACATGAATAGTTTAACACATCTGTAAAAAGGCTTCAAGGGTCAGCTTAAATAGGATTTCATACTTTTCAGCGCATTTTTTTCAAGGCGGCTTACCTGGGCCTGGCTGATATGGATTTCCTGGGCAACCTCGGTCTGGGTTTTTCCTTCAAAGAAGCGCATGTCAATAATATGGCGCTCCCGTTCCGGCAGCCGTTTCATGGCTTCCACCAGAGAAAGGTCCTCCACCCAGTTTTCCTCCAGGTTCTTTTTGTCACTAATTTGGTCCATCACAAAAAGAGGGTCCCCGCCGTCCGTATAAACCGGCTCATACAGGCTTACAGGCGTCTGTATGGCGTCCAGTGCATAGGTGATATCTTCCTTTGAAACACCTATTTCCTGTGCGATTTCCATGAGGGTGGGTTCCTTTGAATTGGTTCTGGTAAGCTGCTCCCTGGCATAAAGGGCTTTGTAAGCGGTATCCCTCAGGGAACGGCTGACACGGATGGAATTATTGTCCCGCAGGTATCTGCGCACTTCTCCCAGTATCATAGGCACTGCATAAGTGGAAAATTTGACATTCTGAGTGATGTCAAAATTGTCGATGGCCTTGATTAGGCCGATGCATCCAATCTGGAACAGGTCGTCGATGTTTTCCTGGCTGTTTGAAAAACGTTGGATTACGCTGAGGACCAGGCGCAGGTTTCCTTTGATGTACTGCTCCCTGGCTTCCATATCCCCATCCAGGATTCTTTGAAACAGTTCCTCTTTCTCTTCATTGCTCAGTAAAGGCAGTTTGGCGGTATTGACTCCGCATATCTCAACTTTGTAGCCCGACATAATCCTTACCTCCGTTAATAATGCCATACGCCCTGACATGGAAAAAGCAGGGCTGTACTGGATGAATCTGCTATAACGAAATGATGTACGGATTCCAGGCGTTTTATACGGTTTGGGGGGAGAAAAAGATTTCCATTTTTTTCTGGTTTGCGGGGAATGCAGGGGAAATGCGGGTTCACAAATTATAATAAAATGAATAAAATATCATAAAAATAAAAAAAGTGACCAAATGAGGCGGAAAATAACGCTTTACGTAACGCTTTATCTGCTATTATGTAACCATATCAGGAAAAGGCTGTTCTGGTTACAATTTAAATTACAGTAATAATTTTATAAAAAACAGGAAAATGTAACCAAACTGTATCGGTTTATGATATGATATGGATAAGTTTAAGTGAGATATATCTGCACCTGATTGTCGGTGGAGCTTATGAAAAGGAGAACTATTATGGAAAGACGGAGATGTTCCGGTACAATAGCGAAATCCATGTATTACAGACAGAAGCGGATTCTGGCATTCTTACTGACAGCGGCCATGGTTTTCACAAATATGGGCACAAGTCTGAATGTATCCTATGCCGGTACGGCGGACCAGATTACGTTTCAGATGAAAGGGTCGGATTTGGTAGCAGCCGTGGAGGAGGCCATAGCAGGCGGTCACGGGATAACATCAGATGATTTGGGCTTTACCAACGGCAGGATGGCTGAATTTGAAAAGGTATTTTTCGGTGCGGAAGGTGCTGTGTATGAAGTGTATCCGGAGATGGAGGGAAGCAGCATGGAAGCTGAGCTGCGTGTATTTGTACGCCTTCCTGAGGATGCAGACGACATGTATATGGTAACCGGGGATGAGGAAATCATCTTGCTCTACGTGAATAACGGAGAGGATACCATAAGCTGTACCACGGAAATCACCCGGATGGATGACGGAGCGGAAAAAGTCAAGAAAACAAAACGTGTCACCATAAGGAGCTATGAGGATGCGTTTGGCGATGAAGAGATAGACCTTATATCGAAACCGGCCCAGGAGGAGAACGGAGTGTCTGAGCCTGAGACTTCAGCCGGAAACAGCACAGGGGAAACCGCCCTGCCGGACAGCAGCGCAGAGGGCAGCAGCAGCGCGGGTCAGGAAGGGACATCCCTGCCGGAGGATGGAACGTCTGACAGTGCGGACAATGGTACAGAGGGTAAAACTGAAGGCAGCGCGGACAGTAAAACTGAAGGCAGCGCGGACCACGTTACAGACAGCAGCACGGACAGCAGCCTGTCTGACACAGGAGCACTGCCGCCGGATGAGACCCTGGGAGCCGCTGAAGAAAAGGGCACTGCTGCGGATGAAAAGGCAGACATACCGGAAGGAGACAGTGGGGCTGATTCATATAAAAAGTCTGCAGAGGATAATGGCAACGCAGCAGATGACAGAGATTCAAAAGAACAGGGTGAGAAGGAAGAAGCATCAAATCAGGGTAAGGATAAGCAGGAGGACAGTGCTGTACCGGTAGCTGCTATCTCCCGTCATGATGCGCCGGTTGTGTCTGAGAAAGAGGACGGCAACCAGGAGGCGGCCCCGGATGTAAAGGAAGAGGGCGCAAAGAAGGAAAAGGCCCGCGAAGAAAAGGAAACCACAGAGGCAGCGGACGACGGTGCAAAAGACGGAAAAAAAGAGGAAACATCAGAGCCGGCAGCTGAGAAGGATGGAGAACCGTCCGGAGGGTCCGGTGCAGAACCGTCCGCAGAGGCCGGTACAGAACCGTCCTCAGAGGCTGATGCAGAACCGTCCTCAGAGGCTGACGCAGGACAGTCCGGTGCATCCACAGCAGAAGCGGATGTGACAAATACAGATGAAAGGCAGACCACGGACACTGCGGACCAGGGAAGCATCCCTGAAAGTATGGAAACAGCGGACAGCACGGGTGAAAGCAGTGATGCGCCTTCGGACGCATCGGACGCCTCTGCGGCGCCGTCAGCCGATGCCTCCCTTCCGGCTGAGTCAGTGCAGGGGACTGCAGAAGTGCCTGTGCCGGAGGATGATACCAGGAAGGCCGGCACCTCTGATTTGGTTGGAATGGGTTATTGTTCCACTGCAAAGGTTTATACCACAAGCCTGAATCAGTTAAAGGCATTGGAGGATTTCGACGGGTATAAGGTGACATACGCCAGCTTCCCTGAGGCCAGTGCCCGGATTCTGGAAGGCCCCAGAGGTGTTAAGGAGGGCGATAGCCTGACCTTTGGCGTCAGGACCCAGCTGGGATACACGATTGATAATGTGACAGCCAATGATGAGGAGATGGAAGCGGATTCCGTTACAGATAATTCAGACGGTTCACAGACAGCGTGGTTTACCATATCCCAGGTGTATGAGGAACAGGACATACAGGTATATACTCTGGAGACAATGGAGCATCCTGCTTTTGACAAATCAGTGGAGGTCAATGGGGTCACAATCCGGGTGACTGCATCCGAAGGAGTACTGCCGGCCGATACACAGATACAGGCTGAAGAGATAACAGAACAGGTGGAATCAGCGCTGACAGAGATGGTGGCTGCTGAATCAGATGATGGAACAACGGTCAGCACCATCATAGCTTATGACATCAATCTGATGTATGACGGCGTGAAATTAGATAACAGCTGGGCTGAGGATGGAAATCATTATGTGACGGTATCATTCAGCGGTGAGCGAATTGAGAAGGCCAGCATGGACGCGGATCAGATTGAAATCCTTCATCTGGAGACACCTACCCAGGAGGTCCAGGCGGTGTCTGCAAAGGCAGAGCTGGAGGGAAGCAAAGAGACGGACGCCATAGCCGAGGTACCTGTGCTGGATAATATTTCTGCCGGCAACATTGCTGTGGACAGCGAAGGCCGTCAGGAACTGGACGTAAGCGGAAATGCCGTCGGACAGATTGATTTTCAGACAGACCATTTCTCGGCGTTTACTGCAGTTTTTAAAACCTCCCCCTATCTGATTATTGCCAATGAACTGGCGGAAGGCAGTACGGAGGCTGAGAATATTGAATACACCTATAAAGTCAGCATCACGGACAGCCGGACAAATAAAAATGAGAAGCTCTATCTTCTGACAGGCCAGGATGGGGCAGAGGAGTATACGAAAGCTGATAAAACCAGCGAGGGCAATACCAATACCTATACGTTTAACCTGATGCCCGGCGGAAAAATGAAGATTGGGAATGTGGGACCGCTGGCTGAATACAAGGCGGTTCAGGAGATATCAGATTCCCATAATGCCTTCATGGGAGTGTATGAGTCCCGGACCAAAATAGGGTGGACCAACGGCAATGAGGGAAGCAGTGAAGAACATCCGGAGGAAGAGGATTCCTTTGAGTACCATCATGAAAAGGATGCATATGGCTCTCTGACAGAACGGGCAACTGCATTATTAACCGCATTTTCCAGATGCAGGACGCAAAATGAGCGGAGAGACTTTCTTGGCTATGGAAGACTGGGGTCATGGAATGACCAGTTAAGAAAGCGGCTGTTAGAAGACCATGGACTGGATGAGTGGCCTTTGGCAGCAGATGAAGGATTCCAGGATGTGATAGACATGGCCCAGGGTAAATTGGATGATTTAGAGATAAATGCGGACTTAAGCAGCAGCCGTTTAAACATCTACTTCCGCATCATGAAAGAGGGTACCAATGGCGGCGAGCTTAACAGCCCCGGAAAAATGGAAATTGTGCCATATCTGTCCATGAACCGGACCGACGATAACAACATAGACCACATACCGAACTGGACTGCGTATGTAGCATATAACAGTAAAGGAGCTGGCTGGTATCAGTTTTTATCTAAATCAGCAGCCAGTTTTGACCTTCACACAAAATCAGCCCAGGATGTGATAGACGCCCAGCCGGATAAATGGATTCCTTTGATGGCAGCTGAGTTTGAACAGCCGGAAGAACCAATAAAGCAGCCGGAGATAGAAGGCTCCTTTACTAATATTGGATTTGCTTATCAGATTGAGCTTTTATTTAGAAACCAATACAAAACTGATGGAGCATCAAACGACGACACAACAGAAATACCTGAAACACCAGAAACGCCGGAATCATCCGAAACACCTGAAAACAATCCGGGCGGTGAAACCGGAACGGATTCCGGCAATGCACCTGGGAATAACACAGATAATACAGACACCGCAGATACCGCAGACACATCAGCAGGAAACAGGAATGACTCTTCTTCCGGCAGTTCCGGCGGAGGCGGAGGCACCACCGTCACAACAGGCGGCAGTACAGGCAGATACCAGGGTTCTGATGACCAGAGCGGACCTGGCGTCCGGGGAAATGTGATTGAACCGCAGGAGGTGCCCCTTGCATCTCTTCCGGTGGATGCATCGGCAGCAGCCAGCCAGTCAATGGCCATGATAGATGACGGGGAAATTCCTCTGGCATCCATACCAAAGACAGGCGACAGGGGGAACGGTGTGCACGAACTGTCATTCATCCTTTCGGGGATGCTGATGGCAGTGTATATGGTTCTGGGAAAGAAAAAGAAGGAATTATAGGCTATAGAGGTAAATGTACCACAAGGGCGCTGCCCTATGATGGAGCTTGCAGGAGCATGTTGGATGCCTGCGCTTACATCATAGGGCAGCGCCCTTATTTTGTCATCTATCCATGGTAACAAGTGTCCACCGGTCATTCTGCAGCATGACAAAGCATGGTTTTTTCACACGGTATCTGTAATAAGTTTCCGCCAGGGTCTGGAAGAGCCTGTATTTCATCATGGTTGCACAGATTGGATAGATAGTCATATATGTAAATGCTCCTTTCAGGGGTGATAGTATATTTTATTCAGCATGTCCATAAATATGACTGGTAATTAGTACAGTGTTTTCCCGGCCCCGTTCTGCCTGCCTAGCCTGGTATGCAAAATGAGATGCAGGTTCCCATTCCCTTTTTGCTGAGTATTTTCAGGCCTGCCTCTGCCCCGTAGCGCATGATTAAGCGGCTGTTTACATTGGTAAGGCCGATATTCTCACTGCCTGGATTGGCTATCTTTTCATATAATTCTCTGATATCTGCTTTTTCATTCCCACTCCTGAGTCAATGACTGAAAAAATCAGCTGTCCCTTCCTCCTCACAATGCGCAGCTTGATGAAGCCTGAGCCGTCCAATGGTTTTATGCCGTGGTACAGGCTGTTTTCAATCAGGGGCTGGAGAATCAGGCGCATGATGGGGATGCTTTCCAGCTCTTTTTCATATTCATAATAAAGAATGTATTTATCTTCATAACGGTACCGCTGAATGCTGTCATACTTTTTCAGATAATCAATTTCATCCCTTAAGGTCACCATGGAATGAGGGTTCTGAAGGGAATATTTCAGGATATCAGACAATGCCTCAATCATCTGGTTTACCGCAGTGGGCTTACGGGTATATTCCATGGCCTTGAAATCCAGGGTCTGCAGGGTATTGAACAGAAAATGGGGATTAATCTGCAGCTGCAGGGCTGTCATCTCCGCCAGTTTCTGTTCCTGCTCCTTCAGGGCAAGCTGGCTGCGTAGAAAGGTCTGGTTCAGAAAGAGCTGGACAATATTATTGAGGATAATGTCGTATTCATCCTTGATGAAGGCAGGCTTTTCAGGGTTAAATACGCCCCGCTCCGCATCCGAGAACACCTCCACAAAGTAGTCAATCTGCTGGAAATTCTTTTTGGTGATGGCATAGGCAATCCACAGGGAGGTGGAAAGCACGGCTGCCAGGACCATGAGAAACTGCAGGAGCAGGGTATAAAGAGCCTGATAGTAGTTGGAGTGGCTGATACAGGCAGCGATATAAGTTCCGCAGTCCGCAGGAATGATTCGCACGTAGTATTTTCCGCGGCTTAAGTCCACCCATCCGCGGTAGGCATTGTCCTGGGACTGTTCCAGGCGGCTGACCAGCAAATCTTTGTCCTCCAGGGACAGCCGGGCAGTTTCCGCGCCTCCCTGGAGCAGGAAATTGCCGTCCTCGTCCAGGATAAAGAACCGGTCCAGCTGGGAACTGGTATTGATGAGCTGTTTTAACTGTTCCTCATATATGTTGACCATGACCACGCCCTTAAACATGCTCAGTTTCTTAAAATAGGTGAGGACAGGAACGGGCTGGGTGTAGGAGTACTGGTGCATTTCCCTGTGTTCCAGCCATTCGTCCTGTCCGGAATGGTCATAGGAATCCTTCCAGCTCAGGTCTGAAAACTGGGACAGCCGCGTGGCTCCGCCTGTGTCAGAGGTAAGGATGGAATCATAGCCGTCCAGGTAATAGTACACAGAGGCAATATAAGGGGCATTGTTGGTCAGAGAATTAAAGTTGGACAGGATGGTATTGGTCAGGATTACGTCCAGATATCCAATCTGCTTATGTGAAATGAAGTTGCGCAGGGAGATGGACAGTCTGGGAACTTATAAAAATCCGATTCTGTATGCGGATTATTCCGACCCGGATGTGGTCCGGGTGGGCGGGGATTATTATATGGTATCTTCGTCCTTTACTTATATTCCGGGGGTTCCGCTGCTGCATTCCAGGGACCTGGTTCACTGGGAGCTGATTAATCACTGTGTAAAGGAACTGCCTTTTGAGAAATACGCCCTTCCCTGCCACGGTTCCGGCACATGGGCGCCATCCATCCGTTATCATGAGGGAACATTTTTTGTGTTCATTCCTTTGGTGGATGAGGGAATCCTGGTTGCCAGGACCAGGGACCCATACGGGGAATTTGAGTGGAATATGCTGTGCCGGTCAAAGGGCTGGATTGACCCCTGTCCTTTCTGGGACCATGACGGGAAGGCCTACATGGTCTTTGCCTATGCCAAGAGCCGCACCGGGATAAAACACAGGCTGTCGCTGGTGGAAATAGACCCGCAGTGCCAGTCCCTTCTGGATACACCAAGGCTTATATTTGACGGAGAACAGGTTGCTCCTACATCGGAAGGCCCCAAAATGTATCAAAAGAACGGATACTATTATATTCTGATGCCGTCAGGAGGCGTGGAGACGGGCTGGCAGTCCTGCCTCAGGTCCCGGTCTGTCTATGGTCCTTATGAATATAAGGTGGTGATGCACCAGGGTAATTCGCCGGTTAACGGTCCGCACCAGGGGGGCTGGGTATCGTCGCCTGACGGAAGGGACTGGTTTGTCCATTTTCAGGATGTGGCGGAGCTTGGAAGAATCGTGCATCTGCAGCCCATGTGCTTTCTGGACAACTGGCCCTTCATTGGCCAGGACCAGAATGGGGACGGCATTGGCGAGCCGGTGGAAGAATGGGCCATGCCGTCGGAAGGAATGCCGGAATACGCCATTTCCCAGTCGGATGATTTTACGGGGAAGACGCTGGGGCTTCAGTGGCAGTGGCAGGCCAATCCGGATGCAGGCTTTTATTCTCTGGAGAAAAATCCGGGATATCTGCGGCTGTATTGCTACAGGAATCCGTCCAGGGAAAACCTGCTCTGGTATGCGCCCAATGTGCTGACCCAGATTCCGCAGAAACCAAAGCTGACCATGACCGTGAAGCTGTCCCTATCCGGCAGACAGGAAGGGGATTTCGGGGGTATCGGAATGGTGGGCCATGATTACGGATATGCCGGCCTGTACTGTACGGGAAGGGCTGTCCAGATAAGGTGTTACCGTGGAACGGTCACGGAACCCATGTTTGAGGGAGAGGCCAGTGAGAAACTGGTATTTTCACAGGAAACAGAGGAAGGCCGGGCATGGTTCAGGCTGACGCTGGGGGAAGATAAGACCTATGGCTTTTCTTATTCCGCTGACGGCAGGACCTTTACCCGGATAGAGCATTCATTTCCGCTGAAACGCGCCACATGGACCGGAGCAAAACTCTGCCTCTGGTCCTGCTCGCGGGAAAACAGGGAGTCTGAGGGATATTGTGATTATGAGTATGTGAATGTTGAATGACACCAGGAGATGTAAGGATATACGGATAGTCAGCAGTATTCAGGAAAAAGGAATGATTCATACGCCGCCGCCCGGAGTAAATCCGGGCGGTGTTGTATTTGGGGCCGCGGCAGATGCCGTACCCTGCTCTAATGGGCTTCCGTATTCTTCCGGTATAATATCAGCAGTCCCTTAAGGAGCAGCGCATCGTCCACAATTATCTTATGACGGCACAATGGCGTGATGAACTTAGCCAGTCCGCCGGTGGCTATGATAGTGGGAGACTCTCCCAGTTCCTTTTCCATGCGGTCCAGAATCCCGTCTATCATGTCCACGTTGCCGTAAATAATGCCTGAGCGCATACAGTCAATGGTATTCTTTCCAATTACATGGCTGGGAACCTCCAGGCTGATGTAGGGCAGCTGGGCTGTTTTGCTGCTCAGTGAGTTAAGGGAAACCTTGAGGCCGGGAAGGATGACGCCGCCG
Organism: Clostridium sp. 1001271st1 H5; assembly: GCF_005845215.1. Taxonomy (GTDB): domain Bacteria; phylum Bacillota; class Clostridia; order Lachnospirales; family Lachnospiraceae; genus Enterocloster. The sequence goes on along the minus strand of NZ_SPHO01000007.1, from coordinate 132,304 downwards.
ATATAATTTCCCTTTTTATCAACCGTACACAGTGTGGTGGCCGTGCCCATATCTATGACTACCAGGGGAAGGGGGTGTTCGTGGCTGGCAGCCACCGCGTCCACAATCTGGTCGCTTCCAACTGCTTTGGGGTTGTCCATAATGATATTCATACCGGTCTTCATGCCGGAGCCCACCAGGAGAGGCCGGATTCCCGTTACCTTTTCCACTGCGTTCAGAATGGTGGAGTTAACAGGGGGAACCACGGAGGAGAGGATGGCTCCTTCTATGCTTGAAATGTCAATCTGATGCATTTCCAGGATGTTCTTAAAGCTCACCGCGTACTCTGTGTCCGTGCGGCCCTGGTCCGTGGTGACCCGCTCTATAAAATATGTTTTCGTCTCGTCGATGCCGCCGATAACGGTATTGGTATTGCCCATGTCGATTGCTAAAATCATTGGGGGAACTCCTTTCAATCAAATAGGATGTATGTTATACTTTAACATGGATTGTAACATAGAAAAAGAGGAAAGACAACCGGAGGAATCATATGTTAAAAGGAAAGACAGTCCTTCTTGGAGTGACAGGAAGCATTGCAGCATATAAGATAGCCAGCCTGGCCAGCATGCTGGTCAAAAAGGGCGTGAAGGTCCATGTACTGATGACGGAGAACGCCACCCGCTTCATAAATCCCATAACCTTTGAGAGCCTGACAGGCAATAAATGTCTGGTGGATACCTTTGACCGGAATTTCGAATTCAGCGTGGAGCATGTGGCGCTGGCAAAACAGGCGGATGTGGTGATGGTTGCCCCTGCATCGGCAAATGTCATCGGGAAGATAGCCCATGGCATTGCAGATGATATGCTGACCACCACGGTGATGGCCTGCAGGTGCAAAAAGATACTGGCCCCGGCCATGAATACCAATATGTACGAAAATCCGGTTCTGCAGGACAACCTTGAAATCTGCAGGAAATACGGCATGGAAGTCATAACGCCGGCCTGGGGCTATCTGGCCTGCGGGGATACCGGGGCCGGAAAGATGCCGGAACCGGAGGTGCTGTACCAGTATATACTGCGGGAAGCTGGTTATCCCCGGGATTTGGCCGGCAGACGGATACTTGTGACAGCCGGGCCAACCAGGGAAGCCATTGACCCGGTGCGCTACATCACGAACCATTCCACAGGCAAAATGGGGTATGCCATTGCCAGGGTGGCGGCCTGCAGGGGAGCTGCAGTTACCCTGGTAAGCGGCCCCGTGGACCTTGCCCCTCCCCTGTTTGCGGACACGGTTTTGGTGGAGAGCGCCAGGGAGATGTTTGAGGCAGTGACCGCCAGGAGCGGGGAGCAGGATATCATAGTCAAGGCAGCGGCAGTGGCTGACTACCGTCCGGCCGTGGTGGGAACGGAAAAGATGAAGAAATCGGACGGCGACCTGTCCATTGCCCTGGAGCGTACAGACGACATACTGGGATGGCTGGGACAGCACCGGCGTGACGGCCAGTTCCTCTGCGGATTTTCCATGGAAACCCAGAATATGCTGGAGAATTCCAGAGCTAAGCTGGCAAAGAAGCATATTGACATGATTGTGGCCAATAACCTGAAGGTGGAAGGCGCGGGATTTGGTACGGATACCAATGTGGTGACGCTTATTACCAGGGACAGTGAGAAGGAGCTTCCCATTATGTCCAAGGAAGAGGTGGCGGACTGCCTGCTGACTGAAATTTTGAACAGAATAGAGGGGTAGGCCGGGGGTTGTAATTATCATCCCCCCTACTCTATAAAACGACAGGTTGATATTATCTTAACAAAGTCGTTGTGAAATATATCTAAAAAAGCAAAGTATTTCACAGGAAAACCCTGCTTCATATTGTAGATTTAGACTAAAATGGCGAAAGAAAAAATTGAATATTGACTTTAAAACTGTCAGAATATATAATTAAATCATACTTGAAACGGGTTTCAAGAATAAAACATACAAAGGGCGGAGGCGCCGGAAGGTGCATAATCCGCAGACGGGCAGGATGGTGGGCTTATGACGAGCATACGGGACGTGGCAAAACTGGCAGGCGTATCCCCCTCTACCGTATCCAGGGTAATGAACGGTACGGCCAGGGTGGATGACGAGAAGAGACAGAAGGTGGAACGGGCCATATCAGAAACCGGTTTCAAGCCAAATGAGGTGGCCAGGTCCCTTTATAAGCGCTCATCCAAAATCATCGGCATACTGGTGCCCAACATCATCAACCCGTTTTTTAATGAGCTGGCAGGAGCCGTGGAGGAGGAATGCGACCGCAGGGGATACCGCCTGACGCTCTGCAATTCCAACGATGATTTGGAAAAGGAGAAACGGAACCTGAACCTGCTGGAGCGCATGAATGCAGACGGGGCCATCCTGATGACCAACATGGATGAGATACATAAGGAAATCGGGAACTGCCGGATTCCGGTGGTTATGATTGACCGGCAGATTGAGGGCGGAAAAGAGATTGCCTGCATCCAGTCCAACCATTACCAGGGCGGAAGGATGTCCATGGAGCATCTCCTGGAATGCGGCTGCAGGCATATTGTGCAGATAAGCGGCCCGCTTCATCTGTCCAGCGCCAGAAAGCGCCACCAGGGATATCTGGATGTGTGCAGGGAACGGGGAATTGCGCCTGCCTGGATAGAAGGGGATTACAGTTTTGAATCAGGAACCGAGATGGCGGCGCGGCTTTTGGAACTTCATCCGGATACGGACGGAATCATAGCAGCCAACGACATGGTGGCCATATCGGTGTATAAGGAGCTTCACAGGAGAGGCATACGGGTTCCAGAGGATATACAGCTGATTGGGTTTGACAACATTTCCCTCAGCAGCCTGTTTACGCCGGAGATTACCACCATTGCCCAGCCCATAAAGAAGATGGGGCAGGAGGCGGTGCGGATGCTGACGGAATACGTTGCCGGGGCGCAGATTAACCGGAATAAGGTATTCGATGTCAAGCTGATAAAAAGGGACACAACTCTTTAGGGAATGCCTGGCGGCGTATTGGCCGGGCAGGCCCGGACATCAAAGGGATAAAATAAAATGTAAAGGAGAAAAGGAGGAATTATGAAGACAGCAGTGGTAGGCAGCATCAACATGGACATGACAGTGACAGCCGAGCGTATTCCCTTAAAGGGAGAGACGCTGAAAGGAGAGGACATCCGCTACATACCGGGAGGAAAGGGCGCAAACCAGGCAGTAGCCATGGCAAAGCTGGGAGCCGATGTGGAGATGTTTGGCTGCGTGGGCGATGATGAGGCGGGAAAAAGCCTTATTAAGAACATGGAGGACATGGGAGTGGGAACCTCCCACATCAAGGTTGCTCCCGGAGTAAACACAGGACTGGCGGTCATCACTGTGGGGGACCATGACAACACCATCGTGGTGGTGGCAGGAGCCAATGACAGGGTGGACCGGGACTATGTGGACAGCATAAAAGAAGCACTGTTTGCGTGCGACATCGTATTGCTGCAGCATGAGATTCCCCAGGACACGGTTGAGTATGTGATTGACATCTGCCATGAAAATGGAGTGAAGGTGGTACTGAATCCGGGTCCGGCCAGACCGGTGAAGCCGGAGGTTCTGGCCAAGGTGGACTACCTTACGCCGAATGAACATGAGGCAGCCATCCTGTTCGGGGATATGACGGTGGAGGAGATGCTGAAGGCGCATCCAGGCAAGCTGGTGATTACCCAGGGCTCCAGAGGCGTATCCACATGCCTTCCCACAGGAGAGATTCTTACTGTGCCGGCCAGGAAAGCCAATGTAGTGGACACCACGGGGGCCGGAGACACATTGAACGGGGCATTTACCGTGCAGATTGCAGGAGGCAGCACCATGGAGGAAGCGCTCCGGTTTGCCAATACGGCAGCCAGCCTGTCCACGGAGCGGTTCGGTGCCCAGGGCGGAATGCCTGACTGCGGCCAGGTGCTGGACGCCATGAAGCAGGCGTAATGTTGGATGGAGGAAGAAAACATGAAGAGACACGGCATACTTAACAGCAATATTTCCAGGGTACTTTCATCCATGGGGCATACGGACCGGCTTGCAATTGCTGACTGCGGTCTGCCTGTACCGCAGGGAACAGAGCGCATTGATTTGGCGGTAACATTTGGAAATCCCCGGTTTATGGACGTCTTGAAAGCGGTTTCAAACGATATGAAAATAGAGGCAGTGGTTCTGGCTGAGGAAATCAAAGAACAGAATCCACAAATCCTGGAGGAAATCCAGGAGCTTTTTGCCAGCCTTGAAACCGGTTTCAAAATAGAAAAAGTAGAATTTGTCCCGCATACCCGCTTTAAGGAGATGACAAAGGAATGCAGGGCCGTTATACGGACCGGCGAGACAACGCCCTATGCCAACATTATCCTGCAGTCCGGCTGTATCTTTTAAAGCAGAAACTATCTGGAGGGAAACAACATGAAAATTGAAATGAAAGGAATCAACAAGTCCTTTGGCCAGAACCAGGTCCTTAAGGATGCGGGCTTTGCGCTGGACGACGGGGAAGTACACGCCCTGATGGGAGAAAACGGCGCAGGCAAGTCCACCCTGATGAAAATCCTTACCGGCGTTTATACCCGGGATGGGGGTACGGTCATTGTGGACGGAAAAGAAGTGACCTACAAAAGCCCGCAGGAAGCGGAAAAGGCCGGAATCGTATTTATCCAGCAGGAGCTGAATGTACTGTTCGACCTGACGGTGGAGGAAAACCTCTTCCTGGGCAAAGAAATAAAGAAGGGCTTTGGAATATGCGACCGGAAGGCCATGAGGGCAAAGGCAGAGGAGACCTTAAACCGTCTGGGAGTCAGCATCCCCACAGACAAGGTGATGTCTGAGCTTTCCGTGGGACAGCAGCAGATGATAGAAATATGCAAGGCGCTGATGGTGGACGCAAAGGTCATTATCATGGATGAGCCCACGGCAGCCCTTACCCAGAGCGAGACAGAGGTGCTCTTCGAGGTGATGCAGTCCCTGCGGAAAAAGGGAGTGTCCATTGTCTATATATCCCACCGTATGGAGGAGATTTTTGAGCTCTGCGACCGCATTTCCGTGCTGAGGGACGGTACCTACATAGGCACGAAGAAGATTCCGGAAACCAATATGAACGAAATCGTCAAAATGATGATTGGCCGGGAAATCGGCGAACGGTATCCAAAACGTGACTGCGCCATTGGAAACGAAGTGTTCCGGGTGGAGGGCCTGACTAAGGAGGGCGTGTTCCACGATGTGAATTTCTCCGTAAAGGCAGGAGAGGTCCTGGGGGTATCCGGACTGATGGGGGCAGGGCGTACGGAAATCATGCAGGCTATTTTCGGTAATCTTTCTTATGAAAGCGGCAGCATTTTTATTGACGGAAAACAGGCAGTGATTAAGAATCCGATGCAGGCCATAGAGCAGGGAATCGGATTCATAACAGAGGACCGCAAAACAGAGGGCCTTCTTCTGGAGGAGAGCATTGAGAAAAATGTATCCCTGACAAACCTGGGGCGCATCTCAGGCAGGGGCAGGGTGGTAATCAGCAGGGAGAAGGAAAAAGGGCTGGTCACCAAGGCCATAGAGGAGCTTCATATCCGGTGTTTCGGACCAGGACATGAGTGTGTAAACCTAAGCGGCGGAAACCAGCAGAAGGTGGTATTCGCAAAATGGATTTACACGGAACCCAGAATCCTGATTCTGGATGAACCCACAAGAGGCGTTGACATCGGCGCCAAGAAAGAGATATACAGCATTATAAACCAGCTGGCTGAAAAGGGCGTTGCCATCATCATGGTGTCCTCTGAACTGCCGGAGGTATTGGGAATGAGCGACCGGATTATGGTGGTGCGCGAAGGCATGGTCAGGGGAATCATCAACCAGGGTGAGGCTGACCAGGAGAAGATAATGACATTGGCTACGGGAGGTACCTTATAATGAATGAAAATAAAAATAAAGTCATCAATTACGCCCAGGATTTCGGGGCACTCATTGCCCTTATCCTGCTGGTGGCGGGCATCAGCATTGCCAGCCCAAGTTTCCGCACCGGGGCCAATTTCCTGTCCCTGCTGCGTCAGTCTTCCATCAACGGGCTCATAGCCTTCGGCATGACCTTCGTCATTCTGACGGACGCCATTGACTTATCCGTTGGTTCGGTGCTGGCCCTCAGCACAGCCCTTTGCGCAGGCATGATTACAGCCGGGGTTCCGGCTGGTCTGGCCATGATTCTGGCACTGGTTCTGGGATGCGGCATGGGTGTTGTCAGCGGCATCATGGTAACAAAGGGACGTCTCCAGCCTTTTATCGCAACCCTGATTACCATGACGGTGTACCGCGGCCTGACCATGATATACACCAACGGTAAGCCAATCTCCAACCTGGGCGACAGCTTTATCCTGAAGGTGGTTGGAAAGGGAAAGTTCTACGGTATTCCGATTCCGGTCATTCTTCTGATACTGTTGTTCCTGCTTTTTTACTTCCTGTTAAATAAGACCACCTTCGGGCGCAGAATTTACGCAACCGGAAGCAACTGGAAATCTGCCAAGCTGGCAGGTGTGAACATACACAGGACAAAAATCCTTGCCTATGCCATATCCGGCACCATGGCAGCCTTATCCGGCCTGATTCTGCTCTCCAGACTGGGTTCCGCGCAGCCCACCCTGGGAAGCGGCTATGAGCTGGACGCCATTGCGGCAGTAGCCCTGGGCGGCACCAGCATGAGCGGCGGCAGGGGAAAAATCTACGGAACCCTGATAGGCGTGCTGATTATTGCAGTGCTGAACAACGGCCTTAATATCCTGGGCGTATCATCCTACTATCAGGACGTCATCAAGGGCCTGGTCATCCTGATTGCAGTGCTCTCAGACCGTAAGAGATAGGAAACCGTAAAACCGCGTACATGTATCTGATATGAATATAAAAATAAATTTCGGGAGGAAAAGACCGTGAAGATTAAGAAAATACTGGCCCTTGCGGCAGCATTTACAATGCTTACGGCAGTGGGAGGCTGCAACGCCATCACCATTGACGGGGAGGAAAACGTTAAGGAGGGAAGCAGCGGAAACGTGATTGGTTTTTCTGTCTCCACCCTGAACAATCCATTTTTCGTAACGCTGACAGAAGGGGCCAGGAGTGCCGCGTCAGAGAAAGGGGTGGAGCTGGTGGTCGTGGACGCAGGGGATGACGCTGCCAAGCAGACCAGCGACATCGAGGATTTGGTGTCCAGAAACGTGGGCGTGCTGATTGTCAATCCGGTGGATTCGGACGCAGTTGCCCCGGCAGTAAAGAGCGCCATGTCCCAGGGAATCAAGGTGATTGCAGTGGACCGGGGAGTCAACGGAGTGGATGTGGACTGCCAGATTGCATCTGACAATGTGGCGGGAGCCAGGATGGCAACCGAGTATCTGATGGAGCTTGTGGGAGAGGGCGCCAAGGTGGCTGAATTACAGGGCGTGCCAGGAGCCTCAGCCACCATTGACAGAGGAGAGGGCTTCCACCAGGTGGCGGATAAATCCCTTCAGGTGGCTGCCAGCCAGACCGCTAATTTCAACCGTGCGGAGGGTATGACGGTTATGGAGAACATCCTTCAGTCCGACGGCACCATTAAAGGTGTGTTTGCCCACAATGACGAGATGGCCCTTGGGGCAGTGGAGGCAGTTGCTGCTTCCGGCAAGGACATAAAGATTGTTGGATTCGATGCAACGGACGATGCCCAGAAGGCGGTAAAAGACGGCAAGATGGCGGCCACGGTTGCCCAGAAACCGGATAAAATGGGTGAGACAGCCATTGAGGCAGCCGTCAGTATCATGGCTGGTGAGACTGTGGATAAATCCATTCCGGTGGAAGTGGAGCTGATTAAATAGCAGAAATGAGATGGACCCGCCAGACCGGAACTTCCGGATGGCGGGTCCATTGCTGCCGGTTATATTACCATGTCTTTACCAGCTCTGTCTTAAAGTCCACCGTGTAAGGGCTGTCGTCCCTAGTCTTTAAATCCTCATAGACAGCCCTGCGCTCGTCGGCGCTTTCTTCGGCCCAGTATTCATAGCCCCGCATATAGCTGTCCATCAAATCATCCCAGGATTCAAACAAAGGCTGCATGGCCGTGGCGATTTCCAGGGATTTATCCAGGGCCTCCTGCTCGGTATAGTAGCCAGCCAGGTAGTAAAAGCTCATCAGGTTCATGGCGCGGCAGTAGTCCCAGCCTGCAATGGCGTCAGGGCCGTACTGCTCATAGAAGCCGAACATATCCGCGTAATTCCGGGCCTCATCCACGGTCATCTCAAACTGGTCCAGCAGGAATGCGCTTCGCTCGTCCGGGGCAATGTCCCTGATACCGGATTCATCCAGGTATGCCATGTCCTCGGCAAAGGTGGCCCGGTGTCCTTCTGTCAGAATCCAGTCCAGGGTGCTGTCCGCTGTCTCGCGGTCCGTGACGCTCCACCATTCTTCCAGTGATTTCTGCTCCATGGCCATCACCTCATCGTTGGCCGCCAGGCCGGCAAACCGGTTGTAATCCCAGCCGTTCAGGTCGGTGAGGACCGCGTAGGAGGCGTTGAACCAGCGGACCGTATCCGTCAGCTCCGCGGTGGTCCTGTCTTCCTCCTCAGGGGCATTTTCCTGGAATTTGGAACATGATGCCTTGAAGGAGGCTATCTTGCGGTCGCTCATCTTATTGGCCACATAAGCCATGGAGTAGTAAGCATAATCTGTTTCCCCGTAGACAACATAGGCATCCACCTTGGAGCCGTCCACCGACATCTTTCCGGTTATGGCGGTCAGGCTGGTCATGCCCGGCACCTCCGGCGCCTGGGCTTCGGCCTCGCCGGATATATTGTAGCTGGTTTTTATAATGTCCTGCACGTCCTCCAGACTGGAGGCCTGTCTGGCCGGACCGCTTTTAGGAAACTGAAGCAGGAACACTGCGTTGTCCTCCTTGGCGCTGGAAGCAATCAGCCATCCGTCCATGGGCGCCTCCTCTGTTTTCCAGGACTTGTCCAGATAAATGGACGCAGTGTCATCCGGGGTGGAGAATTCCTGCATCTGGGCCAGCATATCCTCCGGGGTTTTGGCCTTGCAGCCCTGCAGCGCTGCGGATGCCAGGGCTGCTGTGAGACAGAAGGTCAGGGCCAGTTTTTTGGGGGTTGTACATTTCATGGTTTTATCCTCTCTTTGTGGTCCTTTCAGGCCTGTCAGCTGGTTACGGACAGGCATGGACCGTATCTATACAGTATACTATATAACCATTCCGCACAGCAACCTGTAATTTACAGAGATTTCCATAGAATGGGGTGTCCTTAGCACCCGGCGCCTGTATTTCATACCTGTGAATACATGAGAGAGAGATATGTACGGCAGGCAGGGCTGCATATGGAAAAACGGCCGGTAAATTCAAAAGCCAAAGGCCTTGACTTATGATTCCAATCATAATAGAATAAAAATTGGATGATTTTGGGCGTACTTCCAAAGTACGTCCATCTTTTACTCAATGGAAAACGGAGGACGAATAACTTGTCACAGATAGATAACCAGATGACAGAAGAGATAAAAAAGCGGAGGACATTTGCAATCATATCCCACCCCGATGCAGGTAAGACCACGCTGACAGAAAAGTTCCTGCTGTACGGCGGCGCCATCAACCTGGCCGGAACCGTCAAGGGGCGCAAGGCTGCCAAGCATGCTGTGTCCGACTGGATGGAGATTGAGAAGGAGAGGGGTATCTCGGTGACTTCTTCCGCCATGCAGTTTAATTACGACGGATTCTGTATCAATATCCTGGATACGCCGGGCCACCAGGATTTCTCAGAGGATACCTACCGTACCCTGATGGCGGCGGATTCCGCGGTCATGGTCATCGACGGTTCAAAGGGCGTGGAGGCGCAGACCATCAAGTTGTTTAAGGTATGTGTCATGCGCCATATCCCCATCTTTACCTTTATCAATAAGTTTGACCGGGAGGCCAGGGACCCTTACGAGCTTCTGGACGAGATTGAGGAGGTGCTGGGAATCCGCACCTGCCCGGTGAACTGGCCCATTGGATGCGGCAAGAGCTTTAAGGGCGTATACGACCGGTTCTCAAAGAAGATAACCACCTTTACGGCTGCCATGGGCGGCGCCAGGGAAGTGGACAGCCAGGAGTTTGCAGTGGACAGCGCGGATGTGGATTCCATAATCGGACAGGACTATCACCAGCAGCTCAGGGATGATATTGAGCTTCTTGACGGGGCCAGCGACGAGCTGGATATGGAGCGTGTCAGGATTGGGGATTTGTCGCCGGTATTCTTCGGCTCGGCTCTGACCAATTTCGGTGTTGAGACCTTTCTGGAGCATTTCCTTAAGATGACAACGCCGCCTCTTTCCAGGAAGACCCTGGACGGGGTGATTGACCCGTTCCGCCCTGATTTTTCCGCCTTTGTGTTTAAAATCCAGGCCAACATGAATAAGGCCCACAGGGACAGGATTGCTTTTATGCGCATCTGTTCCGGCAAGTTTGAGGCAGGCATGGAGGTAAACCATGTGCAGGGAGGAAAGAAAATCCGCCTGACCCAGCCCCAGCAGCTTATGGCCCAGGACCGTAAGATTGTGGAGGAGGCCTATGCCGGCGACATCATCGGCGTCTTTGACCCGGGGATTTTTGCCATCGGAGATACCCTGTGCGCTTCCAATGAGAAGTTTCAGTTTGAGGGCATACCTACCTTTGCGCCGGAGCATTTTGCCAGGGTGCGCCAGGTGGATACCATGAAGCGCAAGCAGTTCATAAAGGGAGTAAACCAGATAGCCCAGGAGGGTGCAATCCAGATATTCCAGGAGTTTAATTCCGGTATGGAGGAAATTATCGTGGGCGTGGTGGGCGTACTGCAGTTTGAAGTGCTGACCTACCGTCTGCGGAATGAATATAACGTGGAGGTCATCCTGGAGAAGCTGCCCTTTGAACACATCCGCTGGGTGGAAAATCCGGGCGAGGTGGATGTGGCCAGGATTCAGGGTACATCTGATATGAAACGCATTAAGGACTTAAAGGATAATCCGCTGCTGCTGTTCATCAACAGCTGGAGCGTGGGCATGGTATTGGACCGCAATCCGGCGCTGAAGCTGTCGGAATTCGGAAGAGCTTAGAACAGAGCCGGGCGGCAGACGTTTTTTTCAGCGAGAATGAATGCAATCAGCTGCCAACAGAAGGAGGTAAAGTCATGAGTAAGATTGATGCTGTAAGGGCTGCCATGGTGGAGGCCATGAAGGCTAAGGACAAGGCCAGGAAGGATTCCCTTTCCATGCTGCTGTCCGCTCTCAAGAATGCGGAAATCAACAAGAGAGAGCCTTTGACGGAGGAAGAGGAGAACGCGGTCGTTAAGAAAGAAATCAAACAGACCCAGGAAACGTATGAGATGGCGCCGGCAGACCGTGAGGATATCCGGTCAGAGGCAGCGGCCAGGATGGCTGTATATAAGGAATTCGCACCCGAAGACATGAGTGTGGAGCAGATTCAGGCTGTCATAGGCGCTGTCCTGTCTGAACTGGGGATAGAGAATCCCACGGCTAAGGATAAGGGCGCCATCATGAAGGTTCTGATGCCCAGGGTCAGGGGAAAGGCCGACGGCAAGGTGGTCAATGAAACCCTGGCTTCCATGTTCCGGTAAAGACAGTTTTTGGGTTTTGAGAGCGGGCCGGTTGGAGCAGGACAATATAAGGATGCGGGGCTTAAGCTTTGCAGGAAAAGGAGACGGTAACAATGTATAGGAAAGAGATTGAAGGTTTTATTGACGCCCACAGGGAAGAGATGATAGAGGATATCTGCACGCTGTGCAGGATTAACAGTGAGAAGATGCCTTATGTGGAGGGCAAGCCTTACGGGGAAGGCCCGTTCCAGGCTCTTCAGGCAGCTCTCAGCATGGCGGAGGGGTATGGATTTTCCATCCGCAACTACGACAACTATGTGGGGACAGCCGACCTCAATGACAAGGAGAGGCAGCTGGACATTCTGGCCCATCTGGATGTGGTTCCCGCAGGCGAGGGGTGGACGGAGACAAAGCCCTTTGAGCCGGTGGTAAAGGACGGAAAGCTGTTTGGCCGCGGTACGGCTGACGACAAGGGTCCGGCTGTGGCTGCGCTCTATGCAATGAGGGCGGTGAAGGAGCTGGGAATCCCGCTTAATAATAACGTCAGGCTGATTCTGGGCACGGATGAGGAGTGCGGAAGCTCTGATATCGTAAATTATTACGACAAGGAGGAGGAAGCCCCCATGACCTTTTCGCCGGATGCGGAATTTCCGGTTATCAATATTGAAAAAGGACGCCTGGAAGGTCATTTCCACGCATCCTTCCAGGCTTCTGAGGCAATGCCGAGGCTGGTGAAGGTGGAAGCCGGCATAAAGGCCAATGTGGTTCCGGGCAAGGCCAGGGCCGTAGTGGAGGGCGTTGACCTTAAGACGCTGGAGGCAGCGGCAGAGGAAGTGGAGAAAGAGACAGGAATCTCCTTTGTACTGGAGGGGGATTTACCGGCCATCACAGTTACCGCCCAGGGAGAAGGCGCCCATGCATCCACGCCTCAGGAGGGAAAGAATGCCCTTACCGGCCTGCTGGTGTACCTGACACGTCTGCCTCTGGCAGAGTGCCCCCAGATGGATATGCTGAAGAACCTGTTAAAGCTTTTCCCTCACGGCGACACCTGCGGAAGAGCCGCCGGCATCAGTATGGAAGATGAGCTGTCCGGCGCCCTGACCCTTGCATTCAGCATGCTGACGGTTGGGGCTGACGGCCTGGAAGGCGTATTTGACAGCCGCTGCCCAATCTGCGCAACTGAGGACACTGTGCTGGGAGTGGTAAAGAGTGCCATGGCTGACTTAGGACTTACGTTGGAGAATGACACCATGATACCGCCTCACCATGTGGACGGAGATTCCCATTTTGTAAAGACACTGCTGTCCGTATATGAGGACTACACGGGCCTTGAGGGAAGCTGCCAGGCGACAGGCGGCGGCACCTATGTCCATACCCTTAAGAACGGCGTTGCCTACGGTGCAGCCCTGCCGGGAACCGATAACCGCATGCACGGGGCAGACGAGTTTGCAGTGGTGGATGAGCTTGTTTTAAGTGCCAAGATATTTGCGCAGGTTATTGTTGAACTGTGCGGCTGATAGTGAAAATATACCCTGTTTTTCTGTGACCTGATTGTGAATGAGGGGATGATGGAATGGTGGGATTGGAAGGCGGGCCGGAACAAGGCGGGCCAGCTGCTTATGCGGAGAATATCCGGCAAGCCCGGTCTGCAGTACCGGACCGGCCGGAAAAAACAACAATTGCAGGTAAGAATGATTTATCAGAAACAGCTGTCAGAAACAACGGCTGCTACCGCCGGGACCGGACCGTGTGGACAACGGCGGAGGACGGGGAGGACTGGTGGGAGCAGGCGGTCCGTCTGCTGGAACAGCTGAAAAAGCAGTATCCGGGCATAGAGCTTCACCTGGCGGACGGGGAGGAAGCAAAGGATTTGGCTGCGCTGGCTGTCCGGGCAGGAACAGGTATGCATCTGTATCTGTCCCGGGAGTTTGTCCGCCGCATGGGCAGCAGCAGGGAGGAATTTGGCAGCTGCTATTCTGCGCTGTTATCCGCTGCCGGAACCCTCTGGGCGGAAAAGGGACAGACCATGGCTTCCGGGGCTTTTTTGGGGGAGAATGGGATTTCGTACTGGTCTGTGCCGGATAGGACGGATAAGGCGGCCTCGGCTGCGGTCCCGGTTCCCGGCGGGGAGAAAAAACCATCCAGCAGCAGCGGTACAGGGATGCACGTATCCCTTTCCCTCAATGTTTCCAGCCATTTTTCCCGTGTGGCCAGGGCGCGCACAAAGGGGCAGGTACAGGAAGCCATGTGGGACATATACAGGTCCATATCCAACCTGAAGACGGCAGCGGCCTATGGTGATGACCAGCAGCGGGTAAAGGCCTCCAGGGCCCTTCGTTCCCTGCAAAAGCTGCTGGGCCGGGGAGGCAGGAAGATGCGCAGGCTGGAGCAGGAAAAGCTTAAGCAGCGGGCGCAGAAAAAGGCGGAAAGGGAACACCGGGACCGAAGGGCCTTCCGGCTTAAGCAGGAGCAGAAACGTATGCGTTCAGCCAGACTGGGGGCAGATGCCGGTCTTGTGAAGGAAGGTCATGGAGACGAGTACTATATTCAGGCATACAGGCGGTTTTCCGGCCCTGGGGACAAGAGGGAGTATCAAACGCCGGAAGCAATCATGGCAGGCCTCTTTGAGGCCATGCCCTCGGGAGATGCAGGGGTGGCCGGAGCGTCAGAGGCCGGGTTTACGGCAGCCGATGTAGTTGTCTCAGGTGATGCCCTGTAAAACAGCGGGGATAGGATATCACAGCGCTGGTTACAGAGAGTATTATAAAGGATATTACCTGGGGGACTGTCCGGACTGCCGCAAAAAATGCCGCATAAATGTCTCTTCCGGCAAAAAATGCTTGACAAATAGGTTCATGTGATGTATTTTCTTAACTAAGATAAATCCCAGCGATTTGATAGGAATCGGTATAGGAGGAACTTATGAATCAGTTAAGAGCCATGCAGATGAATATGGATATGATGAACAGCATGTACATGATGATGTGCTGTGTATCCGCATGGGCAAAAAACTGAATGTAAGTTTCATCTGTATGGATTGTGATTAATCAGGAGACATCCCGGTAGCAGGGGAAGATTCAGGGCCGCAAGTCCGTGCAGGACATGCGGCCTTTTTGCCGTGATTCTGCCATGGATGCCGCAGCCAGGCGTGAATAGGCGAGAGATGCCAACTATGTGCTGCAGGAACAAAAGAAAGGAATTAGACCTATGGAAGCAAATAAAGAGAATCCCATCATCCAGCTGGTGGGGCTGGGGAAACAGTTCCAGACCATGAACGGTCCGGTTACTGCCCTGGAAGATATCAATCTGGAAATCCGGTACGGAGAGGTGTTCGGCATCATCGGCCTCTCCGGCGCAGGTAAGAGCACCCTGGTACGGTGCATTAATTACCTGGAAGTGCCGACCTCAGGAAAGGTCATATTTGAGGGAAAGAACCTGTCCGTGATGAAGGACAGGGAGAAACGTCTGGCCAGACAGTCCATGGGCATGATTTTCCAGCAGTTCAATCTGCTGTCCCAGAGAAACGTGCTTCAGAATGTCTGCTTCCCCCTGGAGATAGCAGGGGTGTCCAGGGCAGAGGCCAAAAAGCGGGCCGAGGAGCTGCTGACGCTGGTGGGGCTGGAAGACAGGATGAAGGCTTACCCGGCACAGCTCTCAGGCGGCCAGAAACAGAGGGTTGCCATTGCCAGGGCCATGGCAACCAATCCAAAGGTCCTTCTGTGCGACGAGGCCACCAGCGCGCTGGACCCCAATACCACCAAATCCATTCTGGAGCTGCTTAAGAAGATAAACAGGGAAATGGGAATCACGGTCATTGTTATCACCCATGAGATGGCAGTTATCGAGGCCATATGCGATAGGGTGGCCATCATAGACCACAGCCATATTGCGGAAGTGGGAAATGTATCCGATATCTTCTCCGGCCCCAAATCCGATATCGGACGCCAGCTGATTCTGGGGGATGTGGCTGAACAAAATCTGAGTTTCGGCAGCTCCCGGCAGATTCGTATTATTTTTGACGGAAGGGAATCTTCTGAGCCTGTCATTGCCAATATGGTGCTGGCCTGCAAGGTGCCGGTGAATATCATGCATGCGGATACCAGGGATATTGAAGGCAAGGCCATGGGTCAGATGATTATCCAGCTTCCGGAGGATGACACGGACGCCGGTAGGATTTGTAACTACCTGAAGACAGCCAATGTAAAGTTCGAGGAGGTGCGGTGAGATGCAATTTGATTCTACGACCATAAATATGCTGGTGAAGGGAATATGGGAGACCATCTACATGGTATTCCTGTCCTCAGCCTTATCCTATGTCATCGGTATTCCGCTGGGAATCGCCCTGGTGGTGACGGACAAGGAAGGCATCAGCCCGGTGCCGCTGTTTAACAAGGCCCTGGGACTTATCATCAACCTGCTGCGTTCCGTGCCATTCATCATCCTGTTAATCATGGTGCTGCCCGTTACCAAGTTCATTGTGGGAAAGACCATTGGATCCAATGCAACGGTGGTGCCTCTGATTATTGCCGCAGCCCCCTACATAGGGCGTATGGTGGAGTCTTCCCTGAAGGAAGTGGACGCAGGCGTCATTGAAGCAGCCAAATCCATGGGTGCATCCACCTGGCAGATTATTGTCAAGGTGCTTCTGCCGGAGGCAAAGCCTTCCCTGCTGGTGGGGGCCGCCATATCCGTGACCACAATTCTTGGATATTCTGCCATGGCAGGCTTTACCGGCGGCGGGGGACTGGGCGATATCGCCATCCGCTACGGATACCACCGTTACCAGACCGACATGATGATGGTGACCGTGGTGCTTCTGGTCATCATTGTACAGCTGATACAGGAAGTTGCCATGCGCATGTCCAGGAAGAGTGATAAGAGGATTCGGTAGGTAAAACAGGCAAGAGAATTACATTGGAAAATCATGTAAGAGGAATCATGTAAAAGAAATCATGTAAAAGAATCATCTGACAAAGTCGTGCAGGAGAGTCTGCTGAGGCAGCCCGGTTTCCCCGCAATGTCCGGAAAACGTATATGACCGGCGTAAGAGAAAACGGCGCCTGGCCTTGGCTGATGATAAATGCCGTATCATTCATGGCGCAAAATAACAGGGGCATTGCCCCAAAGCGAGGAGGACACAATTATGAAGAAAAACATGTTAGGTGCAGCCGTACTGGCTGCCGTGCTGGCATCAGGAGCGCTTAGCGCTTGCTCCGGCAGTCCAAAGGAAACCACGGCAGCAGATACAACTGCGGCAGCTGCCGGGACACAGGCCGCTGATTCCAAGGCAGAAGATACCACGTCCGCGGAGGAGGAAACCACCCAGGCCGGCGGAGAGCTTAAGGAAATCGTGGTAGGCGCAAGCCCTGCACCCCATGCTGAAATTCTGAATGCAGCCAAGGAGGTTCTGGCATCCAAGGGCTATGAGTTGAAAATTGTGGAATATACAGATTATGTACAGCCCAACAATGCACTGGATTCCGGCGACCTGGATGCCAATTATTTCCAGCACAAGCCATACCTGGATTCCTTTAATGCCCAGAACGGAACAAAGCTGGCCAGTGCAGGCGCTATCCACTATGAACCCTTTGGTATTTATGCAGGCAAGACAACATCCCTGGAGGAGCTTCCTGACAAGGCAACCGTACTGGTGCCAAATGATGTGAGCAATGAGGCAAGAGCCCTTCTGTTACTGGAGGCACAGGGACTGATAAAGCTGAAAGACGGCGTGGGCCTGGAGGCAACCAAGAATGATATCGTGGAGAACACCAAGAACCTGGATATCGTAGAGTTAGAGGCAGCACAGCTTCCGCGTTCCATTTCTGACGGCGACATTGCAGTCATTAACGGCAACTATGCAATCGAAGCAGGACTGAAGGTCAGCGACGCCCTGGCTACAGAGGATTCCCAGTCCCTGGCAGCTACCACCTACGGCAATGTGGTGGCAGTGAGAGAGGGAGAAGAGTCCAGCGATGCCACCAAGGCGCTGGTGGAAGCATTGACCAGCCCTGAGGTAAAGCAGTTCATGGAGGAAACATACGAAGGCGCTGTTGTTCCGTTGTTCTAGGGTGCGCTGATGACGGGAAGGAAGGTTCAAACAGGCTTCGGGAAAAGTGCATTCATATTCATAAAATTGTAAGAGGCTGTCCGCCGGGGATATACCCCGGCGGATTGTTTTATTTTACAAAATATGTTATACTTCTCCAAAAGTGCGTCCTGTTTTTTATGGACATACCGGTGCAGCCCTATGGGCTTGAGAGAGGAGATAAAATCCATGGAACATGAATACGATAACGGATGCGGAACCGGAGATGGCAAGGGTCCGGATTATCATACAGATAACAGGGAACCGGTGATAGTGGCGGAACAGCCTGCCAGGGAGGTGAAGGACGGGACCTTCGGACGGGAAAACGGCGGACGGGAAGCCGGTGGTCAGGAAGCTGGAGGTCAGAATGCTGCGGCAAAGGGGACGCCGGGCCGGGAATGCCCGGACCAGGAAAGAACGGTCCGGGAAAGCCCAGGCCAGGGTGGTTCCGATGGATGGAGCAGTCCCATAGATACGCCCCTAAGAGAGGACAGATGGAGCGATGGGGATAAGCCTTATCTGGGAAGTCCCTGGGAGCCGTCCCCATACGGGACAGCATATGGACCGGGAAAAGAGAACGGCGCCAGCGGAAACGACAGCCAGCCAATATATCAGCCGGCGCCGGCTTCTTATGGCCAGAGGCAGCCAGGGGCCGGACAGGGTCAGCCAGGTCAGGGCCAGCCGGGTCCAGCCCAGGGCGGCAGTGCCGGAATGGGCAGTGGTTCTGTTCAGAGGGACGGAAGCGACGGAAGGGGAAACAGCCGGTATCAGAGCCAATATCAGACCCAATACCAGACCCAGTACCAGTCCGGCCGGCCTGTTTACCAGGAAAAGAATAACATGGCAACCGCATCTCTGGTCATGGGAATTCTTTCTGTGTGCAGTATCTGCTGCTGCCTGCTGTTTGGTATTGTTTTCGGCGCCCTTGGCATCATATTTGCCATCATGTCAAAGAAGGAAGGCAGGATGGACGGCAAGATGGACGGCCAGGCAAAGGCAGGACTCATACTCTCTATTATTGGCATCGCTGTCACTGTGCTCATAGTTATCCTTTTTGTGGCGGTTGAAGTGCTTTACGTGATACCGGGGCTGGATTGATGGGGAATTATTATAAGAGATAATTATAAGAGGCGGAAATCAGGTTTTAATGGGACGGTATCCGGCATATAGTAGGTAGCAAGAGAGGCCGGGAGGCTGTGGACCGTGAGGATTTACGACCTTAAACAAAAAGAAGTGATTAATGTAAAGACCTGCAAGCGTCTTGGATTTGTGGGAGATGTGGATTTTGATATGGAGACGGGCTGTCTGCTGGCCCTGATTGTGCCTGGTCCGGGGTGCATATGCGGTTTTTTGGGGCGGGAGAAGGAGTATATCATTCCATTCTGCGACATCTGTCAGGTGGGAAACGATATTATACTGGTGGACATAAAAGAAAAAGATGTGACGGAAAGCATTAAATGCTGAAAGGAAACATGGCAGCGCGGATTCCAGTGGGATTCGCGCTTTATCCGTGTATGCGGGGACAGAGGAGTGGCCGCCAGGGTCTCCCCTGCCGGCCGGTTTGTGAGAAAAAGTTGTATGAAAAGCATTTGCTTTTTACAAAACTAACTATACAGATGAAATGTGAAGGTTTTATGGTGGAAATGTGAAAAAACTGTGAAGGGAACCGGAAAATGGCCGCAGCAGTCACAGGTTTTCGTGGATGATGGCCAGGATGTCTTTCAGCCTGCCTGCTTCAATCTGACCCGGAGCAGAGGCTTCCCCTACAGAGCCAAAGGTCATGCAGGAGCCGAACACTTCCCCTGACAGGCGGCTTATCAGTCCGGTGCCTTTCATGGACATGGTAATGACAGGGCAGGACAGGGACTGGCTGGCCTTATGGGTGGCTGAAAGAAGAGTAAGGACATCGCCGGCTGACTGCGGCATGACCGCAATTTTGGCTATGTCTGCCCCCAGTTCCTCCATGTGCTGCAGGCGGCGGAGCATCTCGCTTTCATCCGGTGTAGCCGTAAAATCGTGATTGGACAGGATGACGCTTACATGGTGTCTGTGGGCCAGGTCCGCCATCTCACTTACCATATCGTCGCCGGAAAAGAGCTCTATATCCACCAGCTGGATATGCCCGGAACAGATGGCGCGTTCCGCCAGGGAGCGGTAAGCCGGGAGGGAGGCGGGCAGATGGCCGCCCTCCTTATGTGTGCGGAAGGTAAAGAGAAGCGGAATGTTATCCAGAGCAGCTTCCAGGCCGGGAAGAACCTGGTCCAGGGTACCTGGTTCCATAATGGACTCAAACCAGTCCGCCCGCCATTCAGCCACATCCACAGGCAGCTCCGTGAAGGAGGCTGCCTGACGAATCAGGGAGTCATAGTCCCTTTCCACCAAAGGAGCGCATAGTTTCGGCATTCCCTGACCAAGTACAGTTTGTTTTATAATAACATTTTTCATGATAAAGGGCACCTTTCCTGTAATCTTTTTGGTTCTGTATGGATTCATTATAAAGGAGGGAGGGGAATTCGTCCATACCGGAATGAAAAAAGAACAAAGTCCTTGCGATTCGTACTTTCTTCGGTTAAAATATATGAAGCGTTTAAGACGATACGTGAAAAAGAAAGGAAGGGTAACCCAGATGAAATGCCCCTATTGTAATGAAGCAGACACCAAGGTCATAGATTCCCGCCCGGCAGACGACAACAGCTCCATACGCAGGCGCCGCCAGTGTGAGCGCTGCGGTAAGCGCTTTACCACCTACGAAAAGCTGGAGACCATGCCGTTAATGGTAATAAAGAAGGATAATTCCAGGGAGACATATGACCGCTCCAAGATTGAAGCAGGAATCATTCACTCCTGCCACAAACGGCCGGTATCCCCCCAGCAGATTAATTCCATGATTGATGAGATAGAGAACCAGATTTTCAATATGGAGGAAAAGGAAGTGCCGACCTCCGCCATCGGAGAGCTGGTGATGGGAAAGCTTAAGGACCTGGACGAGGTGGCATATGTTCGTTTTGCCTCTGTATACCGTGAATTCAAGGATGTGAACACATTCATAGACGAGATTGGCAAATTGCTGAAAAAATAGATTGGAAGGAATACTTATAAGTATGCTGGAAATGTTTTATCCCCGCCGTTACGAGGTCTCCGCCTATGTGATACCCTTTGACCATTATCATGCACAGGGAATGCAGGGCGTGATTTTTGATATAGATAATACCCTGGTGCCCCACGACGCGCCGGCAGACGGACAGGCAGTGGAACTCTTCGGGCGGCTCCGGGCCATGGGAATGAAGACCTGCCTTTTATCCAACAATAAGGAACCCAGGGTAAAGCCGTTTGCGGATTTGGTGGGTTCCGGCTATATCCACAAGGCAGGCAAGCCGGGAGTCAGGGGATATGAGAAGGCCATGGAGCTTATGGGGACCGACAGGGACCATACCCTGTTTGTGGGAGACCAGCTGTTTACGGATGTGTACGGGGCCAACCGGGCCGGTATTTACAGTATTCTGGTAAGGCCCATGAACCCCAGGGAAGAAATACAGATAGTGCTGAAGCGTTACCTGGAAAAGCCGGTGCTGTATTTTTACAGGAAACATGCCAGAGACATAAAACAAGACAGGGAGTAACGTGAGACAATGGACGGAAAGACAAGAGTATGCGGACTGATTGCAAATCCGGTGGAACATTCCATGTCGCCCATGATGCATAATTTTTTTGCACAGAGAACAGGGATGAACCTGACCTATGTCCCTTTTAAGGTTGAGGAAAGCCGGGTGGGGGATGCGGTAAAGGGGGCTTATGCCCTGAATATACAGGGGATGAATGTGACGGTTCCCCATAAGCAGCGCGTCATGGAATTCCTGGATGAGCTGGATGAGGACGCCAGGGCCATTGGGGCGGTTAATACGCTGGTCAGGACAGATGCTGGGTATAAGGGGTATAATACGGATGGCGCAGGCCTGAGCCGTGCTCTTGCGGAATCCGGCATCAGGACAGAAGGCGAACACTGCATTCTGGTTGGCGCCGGAGGAGCCGCCAAGGCAGCAGCTTATGTGCTGGCAAAGGGCGGGGCCCGGCGAATCTGTATCCTCAACCGGAATGAACAACGGGCCAGGGAGCTGGCCGGCTGTATCAACACACTGATTGGCCGCAGCCTGGCAGAGGCCCTGCCCCTTGACGGCTACAGGAATCTTCCTGCCAGGGAGGGCGGATATCTGGCTCTGCAGTCCACGAGCGTGGGCATGTATCCCCATGTTGAGGATGTTGTCATCCATGACCCGCAGTTTTACGGAATGATTCATACCGGTGTGGACATTGTCTATACCCCCGCCAGGACAAGGTTCATGAAGATGGTACAGGAGGCAGGAGGAAGGGCTGTGAACGGCCTGGACATGCTTTTGTATCAAGGCGTTATCGCTTTTGAACTGTGGAATCCCCAGGTAAAGGTGGACAGCGAAACCATAAGGATGGCAAAGCAGATGATAGAAGACTTCCTGGTAAAAAAGCAGGCCGGGGAGGACCGGGGAGAGAACCTGATTCTCATCGGCTTCATGGGGGCGGGAAAGACCAGCGTGGGAGAGCATTTTGCAGCCCGCTACCACATGCCTCTGATTGATACGGATAAGGAGATTGAGGCAGCGGCCGGTATGGCTATATCCGACATATTTGCCAACCAGGGAGAGGAAGCCTTCCGGCGCCTGGAGACAGGGGTTCTGGAGAAACTGCTGAAACAGGGAGGCAGGTCTGTGATTTCCGTGGGAGGCGGACTGCCTCTCAGGGCGGAAAACAGGGCGCTTCTGAAGCAGCTGGGCACCGTGGTATATCTGGATGTCCTGCCGGAGACTGTGATGGAACGAATCGGAGCCGATGTGTCGGACCGCCCCATGCTCCACGGCAGTGATGTGATGGGACGCATTATCAGTCTTTTGGATTCAAGAAAACCCCGCTATCTGGAAGCCTCCCACATGACAGTGGATGTGAACGGACGGGATGTGGATGATATCGTGGAAGAGATATACCGCAGGGCAGTGGATAAAAACCGCTAAAAAGGGAGAAATTTATACTGCCAATAAAAAAGAACTTGAAAATGCTCCCTACATAGTATAGAATATAAAAGATTAAAGACTTATGGGGCGCTTAGGCAAGCGTCATGAACGAACTCAAGGAGGAATATCTTTATGATATCAGCAGGCGATTTTAGAAATGGCATTACACTGGAAATTGACGGACAGGTTGTCCAGATTATGGAATTCCAGCATGTTAAGCCAGGCAAGGGCGCAGCATTCGTGCGTACAAAATTAAAAAATGTAATCAACGGCGGCGTGGTAGAGCGCACCTTCCGTCCTACAGAGAAGTTCCCTCAGGCAAGGATTGACAGAGTGGACATGCAGTATCTGTATGCCGACGGAGAATTATATAACTTTATGAACCAGGAGACTTATGACCAGGTAGCCCTGAACCAGGATATCATCGGCGATGCCCTGAAGTTCGTGAAAGAGAATGAGGTATGTAAGGTCTGCTCTTACAATGGCAGCGTATTCTCTGTAGAGCCTCCGCTGTTTGTTGAGCTGGAGATTACAGAGACAGAGCCAGGTTTCAAGGGCGATACCGCAACCGGTGCCAACAAGCCGGCTACCGTGGAAACCGGTGCAACCGTATACGTACCGTTATTCGTAGAAATCGGCGATAAGATTAAGATTGATACCAGGACCGGCGAATATCTGTCACGTGTATAATATAACTTGTCAGACACGCTCTGGGAAGCGGTTTGTAAGAATTGCTCCGGCAGATGCCGGGGCAGTTTTTAACTTTCCGGGAAAAGGAAAGACCTATTGTCACAGTAAAGGAGAGTATACATTGTGAATAAGATTCTGGATATGATGGAGCAGGAAATAAAGCAGGCGTTTACAGCCAGCGGATATGAGGATTCCTTTGCAAAGGTGGTTTTATCCAACCGTCCCGACCTGTGTGAATATCAGTGCAACGGCGCCATGGCTGCTGCCAAAGCATACAGGAAGAAGCCTATTGATATAGCCAGCCAGGTGGTGGAACATCTGGTTTCCGGCGGCGCCCACCCTGTTTTTTCAGAGGCAGTTGCCGTGATGCCGGGATTCATTAACCTGAAACTGTCAGAGGAGTTCCTGGCAGAGTATGCAGGTTCCATGGCCCAGGCAGACAAGCTGGGACTGGAAACGCCTCATAAGCCTGAGACAGTTATAGTGGATTACGGCGGGGCCAATGTGGCAAAACCGCTTCATGTGGGCCACCTGCGGGCGGCCATTATCGGGGAGAGCATAAAGCGCATGGGCCGGTTCCTGGGCCACCATATGATTGGCGATGTGCACTTGGGAGACTGGGGACTGCAGATGGGACTTATCATCGAGGAACTCAGGGACAGGAAGCCGGAGCTGGTGTATTTTGACGAATCCTTTGAGGGACCCTTTCCGCAGGAGGCGCCCTTTACCATCAGTGAGCTGGAGGAGATATATCCTGCGGCCAGCGCCAAGTCCAAGGCTGACGAGGTGTTTAAGGAGAGGGCCCATCAGGCAACCCTGAAACTTCAGCGAGGATACGCCCCATACCGGGCAATCTGGCAGCATATCATGTCTGTCTCTGTGGCCGACCTTAAGAAAAATTATGCAAACCTGAACGTGGAATTCGATTTGTGGAAGGGCGAAAGCGATGCAGAGCCATACATTGCGGATATGATTCAGATGCTGGTGGATAAGGGGCTGGCCCATGAGAGCCAGGGCGCGCTGGTGGTGGATGTGGCACAGGATACGGATACCAAGGAGATTCCCCCCTGCCTGATTCGCAAATCCGACGGAGCTTCCCTCTATGCCACATCTGATTTGGCAACCATTGTGGAACGGGAGCAGGATTTTAAACCGGACCGGTATATATATGTGGTGGACAAGCGCCAGGGTATGCATTTTGAGCAGGTGTTCAGGGCGGCTAAGAAGGCTGGTATTGTGAAAGAAGATACCCCCATGATTTTCCTGGGCTTCGGCACCATGAACGGCAAGGACGGAAAGCCCTTCAAGACCCGTGAGGGCGGAGTCATGCGTCTGGAAACGCTTATTGAGGAAATCAATGAAGCTGTATATCAGAGAATCATGGAGAACAGGACCGTATCAGAGGACGAGGCCAGGAGCACGGCGGCCGTAGTAGGGCTGGCGGCCCTTAAGTACGGCGATTTGTCCAACCAGGCAGCCAAGGATTATGTCTTTGATATTGAGCGCTTTACATCCTTTGAGGGAAATACAGGTCCGTACATCCTCTATACCATTGTGCGGATAAAATCCATTCTTGCCAAATACAGGGAGAACGGGGGCCAGGTCAGCCCGGATGGCTCTGAAAAGAAGATTCTTGCCTGCACAGGCAGCTCCGAGAAGGCGCTGATGCTTATGCTGGCCAGATATAACGAGGTCCTGGAAAACAGTTTTGCTGAGACAGCGCCTCATAAGATATGCCAGTATATCTATGAGCTGGCCAATGCCTTCAACAGCTTTTATCATGACACCAAGATTCTGGCAGAGGAGGATGAAGCCAGGAAGGAGAGCTATATCGGTTTAATTTCCCTTACCAGGCGGGTGCTGGAAACCTGTATCGGACTATTGGGAATCGAGGCTCCGGAGCGCATGTAACCGCGGGGATGTCCCGGGATATTCTGCGGCCCCCTGCCTTGGTGCAGGGGGAGCAGAGATATCCCGCTGAAAGGATGCATGAAGCAGATGAAGATTGTCAGGATGGACACCAGCAGCTTCTGGAAAGGAGAGGCTGGTGTGAAAGGCCTGGTTGAAGACCAGGGGGAAACATTTGAGGTAAATTTATATCTGGGAAACGGAAAGGTAAGGGATTATTCCTGTTCCTGCAGCAAAGGGAATTCTTACAGGGGAATGTGCGCCCATGGGGAGGCCCTTTTTGCGTATTATAAACAGCGGAGGGAGGAGGCGTCCAAACCAATGGTTCACACGTCCTCCCAGGTCCACACCATGATACGGGAGTACACGAACCGGGAGGTGGCCAGGATTCTGGCGGAGGATGTGGATGCCCAGGTTAAGCTGGAACCAGTGCTGATTCTGGACGGAAAGGACACTCATCTGGAGTTTAAGGTGGGAATTACCCGTTTTTATGCTGTGCGCGATTTGGGGGCATTTAAGGAGGCCGTTGAAAACAGCGCCCATGTGGCCTATGGAAAGGACCTGTCCTTTCATCATCACAAATCAGCTTTTACTGACAGCAGCAGGGAACTGCTGGCCCTGCTTATGGGAGCCGCGGAAAACCAGAAAGCAATCCGCAGCCTGACCTTAAACCGCATGAACCGGGACCGTTTTTTTGAAATGGTGGCCGGCCGTACCATAGAGGTCCAGCTTCCCGGAGGAAACCGGGTCATGATGGAAATGGAGGATTCGGACCCGGTGGCTTTACTTAAGGTGGAAAAGACGGGAAGGGACGGACTGAAAGCCAGCCTTATGGGCGTGGCGCCCATGAAAGGAAGCGAGGACCCAAGGCGGGTGGCTGCCTGTTTCCGTGGGGAACGGTTTCTTTACGTGGCATCAGGCCAGAGGCTGTACCGGTGCAGCGAGTCATGCACCCAGGTCATGGGTCTGTTCATGGAACAGATGTGCATGGAACGGGATGGAAGCGTGATGGTGGGGCAGAGGGATATTCCCCTGTTTTATGAGCGGGTGGTCAAGCATATTCTTCCATACTGCCGTCTTATGCTGGAGGAAGTGGATTTTAAGGATTACGAGCCGGAGCCATTAAAGGCGTCCTTCCGGTTCGGCACAGGGGAGGATGGCGCACTTGTGATGGAACCATCCCTTGCTTACGGCAGTTATGAATTCCATCCCCTGGAGGATGAGAATCTTCCCAGGACTATCTGCCGCGATGTGCCGGGCGAGTTCAGGGTTAGCCAGCTGATTCATAAATATTTTAAGTACAAGGACCCTGAGGGCAGGAAGCTGGTTATAAGGAATGATGAGGATGAGATATACCGTCTTATGACGGAGGGAATGGACGAATTCCGCTCCATGGGAGATGTATATGTGTCGGAGAACCTGCGTCAGTGGAAGGTGCTGGCGCCGCCGCGGGTTACGGTGGGGGCCTCTGCTGTCAGCGGCTGGCTGGAGCTGGACGTGGACATGGGAGATATGAACAGCCAGGAGCTGAACCGGATACTGGCAGCCTACAGCCAGAAAAAGAAGTACTACAGGCTGAAAAACGGACAGTTCCTTGGGCTGGATGAAGGCGGCCTCACGGTCATCAGCCGCATGGCATCGGAAATGGGAGTGACCAGAAAGGAGCTTCAGAGCGGCAGGGTCCGCCTGCCGGCTTACCGCGCCTTTTATCTGGATTATCTGCTCAAGGAGAGTACCGGTGTAACCTATTACAGGGACCAGATGCTGAAGGCCATGGTGAGGTCGGTCAAGTCCGTGGAAGACAGCGATTTCACGGTGCCTGAGAGGCTGCGGGGCGTACTGAGGGAGTATCAGAGAGTCGGGTATGTCTGGCTGCGGACCCTGGACAGCTACGGATTCGGGGGAATCCTGGCCGATGACATGGGACTGGGAAAGACCATACAGATTATTGCGCTTTTGGAGAATGCCTATGGTTCAGGGGAACCGTCCCCGTCTCTGATTATATGCCCTGCTTCCCTTGTGTACAACTGGGAGCATGAGATTGTTCGTTTTGCGCCGGACCTTAAGGTCCTGTCGGTTGTGGGAAGCAGTTCAGAGCGCGAGGCCCTGTTAAAAAAGGTGGGAAGTACCCCACGGGATTACCAGGCCATTGTGACCTCCTATGACTTGCTGAGAAGGGACATTGGATTCTATGAAGGCATTCATTTCCGGTACCAGGTCATAGACGAGGCCCAGTATATCAAAAATGCATCCACACAGAGTGCCAGGGCAGTGAAATCCCTGGATGTGCAGACCAGATTTGCCCTGACAGGAACGCCTGTTGAGAACCGTCTGGGGGAACTGTGGAGTATTTTTGATTATCTCATGCCGGGCTTTCTCTTTGGCAGCCAGTTTTTCAAAAAGGAATATGAAATCCCTATTGTAAGGGATGGTGACGCAGCAGCCCTAAAACGGCTGAAACGGATGATAGGTCCCTTTGTGCTGAGGCGTATAAAAAAGGATGTGTTAAAGGAGCTTCCGGACAAAATGGAGGAGGTTGTATATTCCAGCTTTGAGCCGGAACAGAAAAAATTGTATACAGCCAATGCCGCCGCCTTTAAGGAGAAACTCAGTGCAGGCGGCTTTGGCCAGGCGGGGGAAGGAAAGCTCCAGATTCTGGCGGAGCTCATGCGCCTGAGACAGATATGCTGTGACCCGCGGCTGTGTTATGACAATTACAGGGGCAGTTCCGCCAAGCTGGAGACCTGTATGGACCTGGTTCGCAGAGGCGTGGCGGGAGGACACAAGATATTGCTGTTTTCCCAGTTTACCTCTATGCTGGACATTATCCATAAGAGGTTCGAGAAGGAGGGAATCAGGTGCCATGTGCTTACGGGAGCCACTTCCAAGGAAGAACGAATCCGGCTGGTGGGGGATTTTGGGAAGGACGAGGTGCCGGTATTCCTGATTAGCCTGAAAGCAGGGGGAACCGGCCTTAACCTGACAGCAGCGGACATTGTCATACATTACGACCCTTGGTGGAACGTGGCCGCCCAGAACCAGGCCACGGACAGGACCCACCGGATTGGCCAGGATAAGCAGGTCACGGTCTATAAACTGATAACCAGAAATACCATAGAAGAGAACATCTTAAAGCTTCAGGAAGCCAAGAGCCATCTGGCGGATGCAGTGGTGCCTGAGGGCACAGTATCATTTGGAAGCCTGACAAGAGATGATATACTGAATATCATAAAGGAGGAATAAAAAATGAAAGTATTGATGTTAAACGGGAGCCCTCATGAGAAGGGATGTACCTACACCGCCCTTGCAGAGGTGGCGGGAGAGCTTAATAAGGCTGGTATTGAAACCGAAATCATGCATGTGGGCGGCGGGGCTGTCCGGGGCTGCATGGGCTGCGGTGCATGCGGTAAGCTTGGAAAATGTATCTATGGTGATGATAAGGTCAATGAGGCAGTGGAAAAGATGAGACAGAGCCATGGACTGATTATAGGTTCGCCTGTGCATTACGCTTCTGCCAGCGGCGCCGTCACCTCCTTTCTGGACCGTTTCTTCTATTCCGGAAGCAGCGCTGCTGCCCATAAGCCGGGAGCAGCCATTGCTTCCGCCAGAAGGGCCGGCACAACTGCGACCCTGGACCAGCTGAACAAATATTTTATGATTACGCAGATGCCGGTGGTGTCCTCCCAGTACTGGAATATGGTTCACGGACAATGTCCCGAGGATGTGATGAAGGATGAGGAAGGCATGCAGATTATGCGTGTCCTGGGCAGGAACATGGCCTGGATGCTCAAATCCATTGAGGCCGGAAAAGCAGCCGGAATCACGCTTCCTGAGACAGAGGAAAAAAAGAGGACGAATTTTATACGGTAGGAAAATGGCTGATTAAGGCGTGGAAATAATACGCGGAATTGGTACGCAGAAATAATACGCGGAATCAATACATAAAGCCGATGCATAAACGTAAGATATCCTGACTGTATTGCAGGGCCCGGCACAGTGATGTGCCGGGTTTTTAAAATGTCTGTATGTACCAGCTATGCCAATACGGTATGCATGGCCTGATTGTGCAGGTGCTGGTCCAGGATTAAATGGACCCGCTCCACTTCGCCGAGAATCAGGGATTCCGATTTCATGATTTGGTTTCTTAAGATGCGCTCGGTGGATTTGAGCTGGGATTCATGATTGTCCATATGGGTGTTCATGGATTTTATTTCGGACTGCATACCCTGGATTTCGGACTGTATACCCTGGATTTCGGACTGCATACCCTGGATTTCAGCCTTTATACCCTGGATATCAGCCTTCATACCCTGGATTTCGGACTTCATACCTTGGATATCAGTCTTCATACCAACAATTTCAGTTATCAAAAAGTCGAGTTTTTCAGAATCTGTCAAGCTATCACCTCCTAAAACAGTGTGCTGTGTCAGTGTGTCAGATAATGGTTTATGTTCAGCCTGGAAACAGGGTGTACTTAGTATAGCACATCGGAGCATGCAAATCTAGGATGGTATTTACATTTTAAGGTATTATTTTCATCCATAATTTTCACTGGATTCCACCGCTGTTTTCCATGAAAAATAATTCTTGCCACCAGTCACTTATTCTGTTATACTCTGATATGGTTAACTAGCTAATAATAAACAGGCTAATGGTTTATCAGTTAAATATCCAGAAAGGAGGCGATTTACATGGATAATGCTTCGTGCTGTTGTTCCTTTCAATCTCCGGAACATCTTCTTATAGAGAAGTACATCCGTGTAGCCAGGCTGCACCGCAGTATGATGGAGCACCGCCTGGACGGCACAGGAGTGTACCGCAGCCAGCATCAGATTCTGATGTTTGTGTCGGATAACCCCAATGTGTCCCAGAAAGAGCTGGCAAGGATGTATGGGGTGTCCGGGGCCACCATAGCTGTTTCCCTTAAAAAACTGGAAAAGGGGGGCTATATAAGACGTCTGGTAGACCAGGAAGACAACCGGTGCAACCAGATATGCATTACAGACAAGGGCAGGAAAGTGGTGGAGGAAAGCGTAAAGATTTTCAGGCACATAGAGAGCTGTATGTTTGAGGGATTTTCCGAGAATGATATGAAGGTGCTGGGAGGACTTCTGGACCGGATTTACGGAAACCTGAACCGGGAGTTTGCAGACAGGGCAGAAAGAGAGGAATCATAAGTGAAACGATACGGAGCATATATAAAACCATATCTCAGCGCCTTTATCCTGGGGCCCCTTCTGATGCTGACCGAGGTGGCGGGAGAAATCATGCTGCCCAAGCTGATGTCCATGATTATCAACAACGGCGTGGCTCAGAGAAATGTGCAGTATATCCTGTCAGTGGGAGGTCTGATGATTCTGGCCACCCTGGTTATGGCCATTGGAGGAATCGGAGGAGCCTATTTCTCGGTGAAGGCGGCAGTCAGCTTTACCAGCGATTTGAGGGACGACCTTTTTTCAAAGGTGCAGGAATTTTCCTTTAAGAACATCGACACCTACAGTACCGGGTCCCTGGTTACCCGTCTGACCAATGACATCCAGCAGGTCCAGAACGTGCTTATGATGGGACTGCGGATGGCCATGCGTTCCCCCGGAATGTTCATAGGGGCCCTGATTATGGCTTTTATGATGAATGCCAGGCTGGCCGTGGTTATACTGGTGGTCATCCCTCTGCTGACGGCAGCCATTGCAGTCATACTTAAGACGGCATTTCCAAGGTTTACCGCCATGCAGAAAAAGCTGGACCAGCTGAATTCCGGCATCCAGGAGGTGCTGACCAATGTGCGGGTCATCAAGTCCTTTGTGCGGGAGGAATTTGAGGAAGATAAATTTAAGGACCTGAACCAGGATTTAAAGAACAGCAGTCTGGATGCCATGAAAATCGTCATTGTGACCATGCCTGTGATGACCCTTGCCATGAATATAACCACTCTGGCCGTGGTGTGGTACGGAGGGAATATTATCATAGCAGGGGATATGCCGGTGGGGGACCTGACTGCATTTACCACCTATATCGTACAGATACTCATGTCGCTTATGATGCTTTCCATGGTTTTTCTGCAGCTTTCCAGGGCAGTGGCATCCATCCGCAGGGTCAACGAAGTAATGGATACGGAGATTGACCTGACAGACCGGGACGCATCCAGAAAAGACCTGGCTGTATTGAACGGCAGGGTGGAGTTTAAACATGTGAGTTTCAGCTACACGGACAAAGAGGATGAGATGGTGCTGGAGGATATAAGCTTTACGGCTGAGCCGGGGCAGATAATCGGCATCATCGGCTCCACCGGCAGCGGCAAAACCACCCTGGTGCAGATGATACCGCGGCTTTACGATGCCACAAAAGGCCAGGTGCTGGTGGACGGGGTGGATGTCAGGGATTATTCCCTGAAAAACCTGCGGGAGGGCGTGGGCATGGTGCTCCAGAAAAATGTGCTGTTTTCCGGCACCATTGAGGAGAACCTGCGCTGGGGCAAGGAGGACGCCTCCCTGGATGAAATCAGGGAAATGGCACAGAGCGCCCAGGCAGACAGCTTTGTAACTTCTTTTACCAATGGCTATGAAACGGACATGGGACAGGGAGGCGTCAATGTATCAGGCGGCCAGAAGCAGAGGCTGTGTATTGCCAGGGCCCTGCTCAAAAGGCCCAGAATCCTCATACTGGATGACAGCACCAGCGCTGTGGATACGGCTACGGAGGCCAGGATACGGCAGTGCTTCAGGACCAGCCTTAAGGATACCACCAAAATCATCATAGCACAGCGCATCGGCTCTGTGGAGGAGGCTGACCGGATTCTGGTGCTGGACGAGGGCAGACTCATTGGCCAGGGGACCCATGAGCAGCTCATGAAAGAATGTCAGGCATACCAGGAGATTTATTATTCCCAGAGGGACCGAAAGGAGACGGCTGCATCATGACGAGACAACAGAAAGCGGAAAGCCTGAAACGGCGTTATGGAAGACATGGAGCTCCTGTGCCCGGAGGTCCCATGGGAGGCAGAAGGCATGGGCCGGGGCGGAATATGGGCATGGGGCCGGGGCGGCTGCCCAGGAACGCAGGCACCACCATCAGGCGTCTCCTGCATTATTTAAATGAGGATAAGCCAAAGATGATGCTGGCATTTTTCTGCGTCATCCTCAACACCGGGGCAACCCTGGCAGGTTCCTATATGCTGCGGCCTATCATTAATACCTTTATTGCCCCGCTTACAGGCGGACCCGGGGACCCGGCGGGACTGGCAAGGTCCCTGGCTGTGCTGGCGGCTGTGTTCGCAGTGGGAGTGTTTGCCAATTATGCCCAGGCAAAGGTCATGCTGACCGTGGCCCAGAACGCTCTGCAGAAAATCCGCAATGACCTGTTTGGCAGAATGCAGAAACTGCCGGTGCGGTTTTATGACACCAATTCCAACGGTGATTTGATGAGCCGTTTTACCAATGATGTGGATACCATCGGACAGATGCTCAGCTCCACGCTGGTGCAGCTGTTTTCCGGTGCACTGAGCATTATCGGCACCCTGTTCCTCATGGTGTACACCAACCTGATACTGACCCTTGTCACTCTGGTGATGATTCCTCTGATGATGAAGGCGGGAGGAGCTGTGGCAGGGTGGAGCCAGAAATATTTCACCGCACAGCAGACATCCCTGGGAGCGGTAAACGGTTATATAGAGGAGACCATCACCGGACAGAAGGTGGTAAAGGTATTCTGCCATGAGGACATGGCCAGGGAGGAATTCGGCATACTGAACCAGGACCTGAGATACAACCAGATTCGGGCCCAGTTCTTCGGCGGAATCATGGGGCCTGTTATGAACAGCCTGAGCCAGATAAACTATTCCCTTACCGCCTGTGTGGGCGGCCTGCTCTGTGTGTTAAGGGGCTTTGACGTGGGGGGACTGACCGTATTTTTGAATTTTTCCAGACAGTTCAGCCGTCCCATCAACGAGATATCCATGCAGGTCAGCAATGTATTTTCAGCCCTGGCCGGGGCTGAACGTGTATTCGCGGTGATGGATGAGGAGCCGGAGCCGGCTGACACGGAGGACTGCGCGGCGCCCAATCCCATGATTGGCCATGTGGTACTGCACCATGTCACCTTTGGCTATGACCCGGATAAAACCATTCTTAAGGACATAAGCCTCTATGCCAAGCCGGGACAGAAGATTGCGTTTGTAGGCTCCACCGGAGCGGGAAAGACCACCATAACAAACCTGCTGAACCGGTTTTACGACATCCAGTCAGGCTCCATCACCATTGACGGTGCGGATATACGCCGTATTTCAAGGGACGCCCTGCGCCGCAACATCGCCATGGTCCTTCAGGACACCCACCTGTTTACAGGCACGGTGCGGGAGAATATCCGCTACGGCAGGCTGGACGCCACGGACGACGAGGTCATACAGGCTGCAAAGACAGCCTCAGCCCATTCCTTTATCATGCGCCTTCCCCATGGATACGATACCATGCTGGAGGGGGACGGAGCCAATCTGAGCCAGGGACAGAGGCAGCTGCTCAATATTGCCAGGGCCGCCATATCCAAGGCCCCTGTGCTGATTCTGGACGAGGCCACCAGCTCTGTGGACACCAGGACGGAGAAACACATTGAGCACGGCATGGACCGGCTGATGGCGGACCGCACCACCTTCATCATTGCCCACAGGCTGTCCACGGTGCGAAACGCCAATGCAATCATGGTCCTGGAGCACGGGGAAATCATTGAACGGGGGACCCATGAGGAGCTTTTGGAGCTGAAAGGACGGTACTACGAACTGTATACAGGCATGAAAGAACTGGATTGATTGCCAATAAATTAACAGTTATTTAACATATAATTAAAAAAATAACGTATAAAATCTGTATTGTATACAATCTTTATTTATGCTATACTATGTTGGTGTATTCCGGTGGGGGCAGGCAGCCCCGCCGGTCATACCGGACGCCAGTACTGGTCCGGCTGCACAAAGGAATAAAAAGAAAGAAAAGAGGGAGAGAATCCATGGGTTTGGCGACTTTTATAGGCGGCATCCATCCATATGAGGGGAAAGAGCTGTCAGAGAACAAACCGGTACAGGTCCTGATGCCAAAAGGCGACCTGGTGTATCCGATGTCACAGCACATTGGGGCACCTGCGAAGCCGCTGGTAGCCAAGGGTGACCATGTACTGGCAGGCCAGAAGATTGGAGAAGCAGGCGGTTTCATCTCTGCCAATGTAATTGCTTCTGTGTCAGGTACGGTGAAGGCCATTGAACCAAGGCGTATGGCCAACGGAGCAATGGTGCCCTCCATTATCGTTGAAAATGATGGAGAATATAAGACAGTTGAGGGCGTGGGAGAGGACAGGGACCCATCCGGCCTGTCAAAAGAGGAAATCCGAAACATTGTGAAGGAAGCCGGTATCGTCGGCCTTGGAGGGGCGGGATTCCCCACTCATGTAAAGCTGACTCCGAAGGATGAAAATGCCATCGAGTACATATTGGTCAACGGCGCAGAGTGTGAGCCGTATCTTACCAGCGACTACCGCATGATGCTGGAGGAGCCGGAGAAAATCGTAGGCGGTTTAAAGGTCATCCTGCAGCTTTTTGACAATGCAAAGGGCGTTATAGGCATTGAGAACAATAAGCCTGAGGCAATCAAAAAGCTGACCGAGATGGTGAAGGACGAGCCCCGCATCACGGTTTGCCCGCTTATGACAAAATATCCTCAGGGAGGTGAGCGTTCCCTGATTTATGCCGTCACAGGCAGGAAGGTCAACTCATCCATGCTTCCAGCGGATGCAGGATGTATTGTGGACAATGTTGACACTGTGATTTCCATCTACATGGCCGTGTGCAAGAGCACGCCCCTGATGAGGAAAATCATTACGGTCACCGGAGACGCGGTGGCAGACCCCAGGAATTTCAGCGTAAAGCTTGGAACCAATTACCAGGAACTGCTGGATGCAGCAGGCGGTTTTAAGACTGAGCCCGAGAAAATCCTGTCAGGCGGCCCCATGATGGGCCAGGCCATATTTGACCTGAATATTCCGGTAAGCAAGACTTCATCCGCCCTGACCTGCTTCACAAAGGACCAGGTGGCAGAGATGGAGCCTTCCGCATGCATACGGTGCGGAAAGTGCGTCAGCGTATGTCCAAGCCACATCATCCCTGTGATGATGATGCAGGCCGCCCTCAGGGACGACTGCGAGACATTTGAGAAGCTGAACGGTATGGAATGCATGGAGTGCGGAAGCTGTACCTATGTATGTCCGGCCAAGAGGCCTCTGACTCAGGCATTTAAGGAAATGCGCAAGACAGTTGCGGCTAACCGCAGGAAAAAAGGGTAGGAGGGGACATAAGTCATGAGTAAATTATTAAACGTATCATCATCCCCGCATGTGAGAAGCCATGAGACCACCCACAGCATCATGCTGGATGTGGCCATTGCCATGTTGCCTGCAACTGCTTTCGGTGTGTATCATTTCGGCATGCATGCGCTGCTGGTGCTTATAGTTACGGTTGCAGCCTGTGTTTTAAGTGAGTATGTATATGAGAAGCTGATGAAGAAGCCAAGTACCATCAGCGACTGCAGCGCCCTGGTCACAGGCATGATACTGGCGTTAAACATGCCTCCGGAGATTCCGGTGTGGATACCGGCTCTGGGAGGAATCTTTGCCATCATCGTGGTGAAGCAACTCTACGGCGGTCTGGGACAGAATTTTATGAACCCGGCCCTGGCAGCCAGATGCTTTCTGCTGATTTCCTTTGCGGGAAAAATGACCAATTTCAGCTACAGCGGATTCGACGGCGTGTCCGGCGCAACTCCTCTGGCAGTGCTTAAGAGCGGCGGCGCAGTGGATGTTCCGGCCATGTTTGTGGGAAACATTCCAGGCACCATCGGAGAGGTTTCCGTGATTGCGCTTTTAGTGGGCGCTGCCTATCTTCTGGCGAAGAAGGTAATCTCCATCCGGATTCCAGGCACTTACATACTGACGGTTGTGGTATTTGCCGTCCTGTTCGGGGGCCATGGATTTGATTTGAACTATATAGCAGCCCATCTGTGCGGCGGCGGCCTGATTTTCGGAGCCTTCTTCATGGCAACCGACTATGTGACAAGCCCCATTACGCCAAAGGGCCAGATTATGTTCGGCATCCTGTTAGGCGTGCTTACAGGACTGTTCCGTATTTTCGGCGGCTCCGCAGAGGGCGTGTCCTACGCAATCATCATCAGCAATATCCTTGTTCCGCTGATTGAGAAAGTAACCCTTCCCAAAGCATTTGGAAAGGAGGGCAAGTAAACATGAGCAAATCAGGATTTATGAAAGACGCAGTGATTCTCTTTGTAATCACCCTGGTGTCCGGATGCCTTTTAGGCGGTGTATACCAGCTGACCAAGAAGCCAATTGAGCTGGCAACCATAGCTGCCAACAACAAGGCGTATAAGGCAGTATTTGCAGAGGCGGAAACCTTTGATTCCGACGAAGCCCTCACAGCTGCCATCCCGGCCTGCAACGAGGCCCTGTCCGGTATGGACTTTGGCGGCGTGGAAGTGGAGAATGTACTGAAGGCAGTGGATGCAGGCGGAAACCAGTTAGGCTATGTCATCACCTCCCTGTCCAACGACAGCTACGGCGGCGTGGTAAAGCTGTCGGTGGGACTGAAGGATGACGGAACCATCACAGGCATTGAGTTCCTGGAAATCAGTGATACTCCCGGTCTGGGATTAAAGGCAAAGGAACCGGCGTTCAAGGACCAGTATGTGGGAAAGAACGCACCTGAGCTTTCCGTCACCAAATCAGGCAGCGCAGACGATACCCAGATTAATGCCATCAGCGGCGCTACCATCACTTCAAATGCAACAACCAATGCAGTCAATGCAGCTTTATACTATCTGCATAACTGCATCCAATAAATAGGAGGTGGGAACATGAATAAATGTACAGAACGTTTATATAACGGTATTGTGAAAGAAAACCCTACCTTCGTCCTGATGCTTGGTATGTGTCCGACACTGGCTGTCACCACATCCGCCATCAACGGTCTGGGTATGGGACTTTCCACAACCGTGGTTTTACTGTTTTCCAATATGATTATTTCTGCCCTGCGCAAGATTATACCTGACAGGGTGCGTATCCCGGCATACATCGTTATCGTGGCATCCCTGGTTACCATGGTGCAGCTGCTGCTCCAGGCATATGTTGACAGCCTGTATTCAGCTCTGGGCATCTATATCCCGCTGATTGTGGTTAACTGTATCATCCTTGGACGCGCAGAGTCCTATGCATCCAAGAATGGTCCCCTGGCATCCACCTTTGACGGCCTGGGCATGGGCCTTGGCTTTACACTGGCCCTGACCTGTATCGGTCTGGTCCGTGAGATTCTTGGTTCCGGCGCCGTATTCGGGAAAGTGCTGATTCCGGAGGATTACCATGTTGCCATCTTCGTGCTGGCTCCGGGCGCATTCTTCGTGCTGGCTATCCTGACAGCCCTTCAGAACAAGTTCAAGGCTCCTTCCGCAACCAATGGTTCAGCTGCGCAGTCCAGGCTGGCCTGCGGCGGCAACTGTATGTCCTGTACCGGTTCAGCCTGCATGGCGAACCATGAGGTGCTGGAGACAAGGATGCGTCAGGCTGAGGAAAAGGCGCTGGCGGCAAAGAAGGCAGCTGTAGCAAAGAAGGAAGCAGAGCTTAAATCAGCTACTTCCAAAAAAGAAAATTAGGAGGGTGGATAGATGAAAGAGTTATTGTTAATTGCCATTGGTTCCGCTCTGGTTAATAACGTTGTTTTAAGCCAGTTCTTAGGACTCTGTCCATTCCTCGGTGTTTCAAAGAAGGTTGAGACCTCAGCCGGCATGGGTGCGGCCGTTATCTTCGTTATAACCATAGCATCGGCAGTGACCAGCCTGGTTTACACCGGAATCCTTGTGAACATGCACCTGGAATACCTGCAGACCATTGTGTTCATTCTGGTCATCGCAGCCCTGGTTCAGTTCGTGGAAATGTTCCTCAAGAAATCCATGCCCTCACTGTATGAGGCACTGGGCGTGTACCTGCCCCTGATTACCACCAACTGTGCGGTGCTGGGTGTTGCCCTTACCAATGTACAGAAGTCATACAGCTTTATCCAGAGCGTTGTGAACGGCATTGGTATTTCCGTAGGTTTTACCATCGCCATCATCATGCTGGCCGGTATCCGTGAGAAGATTGAGCACAATGATGTACCGTATTCATTCCAGGGGTCACCTATTGTTTTAATTACCTCAGGTCTCATGGCAATCGCATTTTTCGGATTTTCCGGATTAATTTAGAAGGAGGAGAAGGAAAATGGTTACAGGTATTATATTAGCGGCAGCAGTTGTAGGTATCCTTGGTATTCTTATAGGAATCTTCCTTGGCGTTGCCAGCGAGAAGTTTAAAGTACAGGTAGATGAAAAAGAGATTCTGGTCCGCAATGAGCTTCCCGGCAACAACTGCGGCGGCTGCGGTTATGCGGGCTGTGACGCACTGGCAAAGGCCATTGCGGCCGGTCAGGCAGATGTGGGGGCCTGCCCTGTGGGCGGTGCTCCTGTGGCTGAGAAAATCGGTGAAATCATGGGCGTGGCCGGCGGAGCTGCTGAAAAGAAGGTGGCTTTCGTCAAGTGTACGGGAACCTGTGATAAGACAAAGGTGCAGTACAACTATTACGGCGTGGACGACTGCAAAAAGGTGTCGGTGGTTCCCGGTGCAGGAGAAAAGGCCTGTGCCTACGGATGTATGGGCTACGGCTCCTGTGTGAAGGCCTGCGCCTTTGACGCCATCCATGTGGTGGACGGCGTGGCAGTGGTGGATAAGGAAAAATGCGTGGCCTGCGGCATGTGCGTGGCCTCCTGTCCCAACCATCTGATTGAGCTGGTTCCCTACAAGGCAGAGCATCTGGTGCAGTGCAGTTCCCATGACAAGGGCAAGGATGTAAAGGCTGTCTGTGCAGCCGGATGTATCGGATGTACCCTGTGTACAAAGCAGTGCGAGTTTGATGCCATCCATATGGAGAATAACCTGGCTGTCATTGATTATGAGAAATGCACCAACTGCGGCAAGTGCGCAGAGAAGTGTCCTGTGAAGGTTATACTTTAGATAAGATGAAAATGTCTGCATAGAATAAATGCATTTTCATGAAATAAAAAGCTGTCCTTTCCCGTATACCATGGGAAAGGACAGCTTTTCGCTGTTTTCATATGCTACTTTTTCTTCCTCTTTTTAAATGCCGGAGAGTCAAAGGACTGGTCGTCAGGCAGCACCTTTCTGGTGGTTGCCTCCACCAGATTATCATAACAGGAGAAGATTGAATTTATATCCTGGCTGTCCATCCTGGGTGTCAGGAAGGATACCAGAGGCACGATGATAAGCCCCACAATCATGGACACAGCTCCTGCATTGATGGGAGAAGCAATATAATGCAGGAACATATTTGAGACAGTGATGCCGATGCCTGTTGCAAAGCTGGCCCACACAGCAGCCGGTGTGGTCCTCTTCCAGTACAGGCCGTAGAGGAAGGGGGCCAGGAAGGCTCCGGCCAGGGCGCCCCAGGAGATGCCCATGAGCTGGGCAATGAAGTCCGGAGGGTCCAGGGCAAGGACAACGCTGATGACAATGAATACCACAATCAGGCACTGCATCAGTATCAGCTGAGTCCTGTCCTTCATATTTTTCACCAGACTGCCTTTGATAAAATCCAGGGTCAGGGTGGAGCTGGAGGTCAGCACCAGGGAGGAAAGGGTGGACATGGACGCGGACAGAACCAGCATGACCACAATTCCAATCAGCAGGTCGGGAAGGCCGGACAGCATGGCAGGGATGATGGTGTCGTAAGCCACGGCCCCATTTCCATTATAAATGGCAGGGCTGTCAAAGAGCCGGCCGAAGCCGCCCAGGAAATAGCTTCCCCCGGAGATAACAATGGCGAACAGGGTGGATATCACCGTGCCTGTGGCAATGGCTTTTTCGCTGCGGATGGTATAAAATTTGTGAATCATCTGCGGCAGGCCCCAGGTTCCGAGGGAGGTGAGAATCACCACTCCCAGAAGATTCAGGGGGTCCGGTCCAAAGAAGGAGGTATAGGCGCCGGGCTGTCCCAGGGTTACCGGAACTTCACTGGGAATCAGGGCAAGTCTGCCGACAGCAGCTGTAAAGCCTCCCTGGCCGTTCAGAACGCTTAAGATGACAGCAACAATTCCGGCCAGCATGATAATACCCTGAATAAAATCATTGATGGCTGTGGCCATATAACCGCCCAGAATCACATATACGGCTGTCAGGATGGCCATGCCCATGACGCAGACACTGTAGGGAATGTCAAAGGCCATGCCGAATAACCGGGACAGTCCGTTGTAGACAGAGGCTGTGTAGGGGATGAGGAAGACAAATATAATCAGGGAGGCAACAATCTTCATGCCCTGGCTGTGAAACCGGCTGCCGAAGAATTCAGGCATGGTAGCCGAGGAGAGATGCTTGCTCATGACCCTGGTGCGCCTTCCCAGGATGACCCAGGCCAGCAGGCTTCCAATCAGGGCATTTCCAATTCCAATCCAGGTGGATGCCAGGCCGTATTTCCATCCGAACTGGCCGGCGTAGCCAATGAACACAACCGCGGAAAAGTAGGAGGTGCCGTAAGCAAAGGCGGTGAGCCAGGGACCCACGCCCCTTCCTCCCAGTACAAAGTCGTTGACATTGGTGGCATGGCGCCGGGAATAGAATCCCACGCCCAGCATGATGGCAAAAAAGATAATCAACATCAGCAGTTTTACAGTCATTTGAATAACCTCCGCATACACTTTAATAATTAAAACTTCTGAACTTTAATGTATCAAAGTAAAGGGGGAATGTCAAAGGGAATTTCTTGTTTTTCCTTACTTTGGCTATTTTGACGGAAACATATGGAAGGAATGGGGGAGCTAAATGCCATTTTTTCGGTAAAGTGGGGGATGAGTGTCAATTTTCGACATAAAATGTAAAATCCAGAGATGGATATAAAATGTAAAAAATGAATTATTATGGTATAAAATGATTAACATAATTAAAATTACAAAAATAGGAAATCAGATAACATGTTTAAAAGTTAATAATAATGTAATATAAATGTAAAAGTAAAGCTGGCAAGATGTACAATTTATAAAGCTTATTTACTAGAAAACTGTAGTAAATATATAAAAAATATTACAAATGTTTCAAAAGTGAGAAAAAATGTAACAAAATTGTTAAATCTCCATTGACGCGAAAAGTCAAATCCCATATAATTAGCCATACATCCCGGAAAAACATGCACAAAGTGGGAGATACCCACTGCATAAAATTTTGAGAATGGTATCCGTGCAGAACTGCGCGGAACCAGGAAAGAGGAGTATGTATGCTTACATTACATTCATTCCTTCGTTCGGTACTGCTCTTTGTTAAGTCACTGACTGTGAAAGTAACAAAGCAGATGTACCGTTCCTCATCCGTGGTAATGGCTGGTATGATGGTAGTGGCTGTTATTGCATTTTCAGCCAATGGGTTTGGCGGAGGGGGTAGGAACGCCCTTGCAGCGCCCATGGTAAATGAAAGTGAAGCCGTGGACACGGAGGCAGAGGAAGAAGAAGGAAGCGGTCTGGTTACTGAAGCAAAAATACAATCCGGACTTTTAAATACAGACAGTGAAGGCCAGCATCTGGCCGGTGCGCTGCTGGAAGCGGATGTCCGAGAGAAACAGAGAAAGCAGGCAGCGGCACAGACCCAGATTGAGACACTTCAGAAACAGATATTAAAAGAAAAACAGGAAGAGGAAGCCAGGAAAAAGGCGGAGGAAGAACGCCGGGCAGCCAGACGGATTAAATATACGGACGAAGACTACCAGGTGCTCCTGCGCATTGTCCAGGCAGAAGCAGGCATCTGCGACCCCAAGGGAAAGATTCTGGTCGCGGATGTAATCATAAACCGTGTGCTGTCAGGGAAATTCCCGGACAGTGTAAAGGCAGTTGTATACCAGCCATCCCAGTTTCAGCCTGTATCCAACGGCACCATCAACACGGTAAAGGTCACTGCAGAAACCATTGAATGTGTGGACCGGGCCCTGTCCGGCGAGGATTATTCCAATGGAGCCCTGTATTTCATGAACAGAAGGGCATCGGGCAGCGCGGCTTCCTGGTTTGACAGGCGCCTGACCTACCTTTTTGCCCATGACGGCCATGAGTTCTTCAGATAATTACCCGGAAACAATCTGCGGGACATGGCATTATGAAAAAAAGGATTGAGTTTCCTGTGGCTTTAGGTGTATACTAGGGTATGCTTGAAAATCGAAACGCCACAAAGGAGAATGGAATATGATTTTTGATGAGAAGAAGAACTTGGATTTTTACAGAAATTTAGGGATTGAAGGCAGATATGCCAAGGCCGTGGATTTCCTTAAGAATACGGACCTTGAGGCATTGGAGCCGGGAAAGTATGAGATTGACGGCAAGAACGTATACGCCAATGTCACGGCCTATACCACCATTCCGTGGGACGAGGCCAAATATGAAGCCCATGAGCACTATACCGATATCCAGTATGTGATTGAGGGAAGCGAAATCATGAGCTATGCGCCGGTACATGAGATGACGGTTAAGGTTCCCTATAATCCGGATAAGGATGTGGTATTCTTTGAAAACACCACCCCCGGACTTCAGGTTGTGACCGGAGCCGGACAGTATCTGATTTTCAATCCATGGGATGCCCATAAGCCAAAGGCTGCCAACGGAGAGCCTGCGCCTATTAAAAAGGTGATTGTAAAAATCAAAGAGGACTAAAGCGCATCATAAGACGTATTATAAAAAGATAATTAAAGGCATCACCACAAAGGCCGGCCTGCTGTATCTGGAATCAGCAGACCGGCGCTTTTTTATGCCTGCTTGTGCCCCTTTCATGTTTGCTAATATTTTGTTAATTGAAATATTGACTTTTAATTCACAAAATGAGATAATGAAAAAGATTTCGATAAAATGAAAGAGAGGTAAATGAATGATGGCAAATGTAGATTTGAGTCAGTATGGTATTACCGGAACCACAGAAATTGTTTATAATCCTTCCTATGAGATGTTATTCGAAGAAGAGACAAAGCCAACTCTGGAGGGTTATGAAAAAGGCCAGGTAAGCGAGCTTGGCGCAGTGAACGTCATGACTGGCATTTACACAGGTCGTTCCCCTAAGGACAAGTTCATTGTTATGGATGAGAACTCAAAGGACACTGTATGGTGGACAACGGATGAGTACAAGAATGATAACCATC
Organism: Clostridium sp. 1001271st1 H5; assembly: GCF_005845215.1. Taxonomy (GTDB): domain Bacteria; phylum Bacillota; class Clostridia; order Lachnospirales; family Lachnospiraceae; genus Enterocloster. Next base: position 88,737 of record NZ_SPHO01000007.1, on the reverse strand, counting down.
CAGCCAGCCAGGAAGCATGGGATACGGTAAAGAAGATTGCCCTGGAAGAACTTTCCAATAAGAGACTGTTTGTCGTAGATGCATTCTGTGGAGCAAACAAAGACACCCGCATGGCAATCCGCTTCATTGTTGAGGTTGCATGGCAGGCTCATTTCGTAAAAAACATGTTTATCCAGCCAAGCGCAGAGGAACTGGAAAACTTCACGCCTGATTTCGTTGTATATAATGCTTCCAAAGCAAAAGTAGAGAATTACAAGGAGTTGGGCCTGAATTCCGAGACAGCTGCAATGTTCAACATCACCAGCCGCGAGCAGGTTATTGTGAACACATGGTACGGCGGAGAGATGAAGAAGGGTATGTTCTCAATGATGAACTACTATCTGCCTCTGAAGGGCATTGCTTCCATGCACTGTTCTGCCAACACAGATATGAACGGTGAGAATACCGCTATCTTCTTCGGACTTTCCGGAACAGGCAAGACCACTCTTTCAACAGACCCCAAGCGTCTTCTTATCGGTGATGACGAGCATGGCTGGGATGACAACGGCGTATTTAACTTCGAGGGCGGATGCTATGCAAAGGTAATCAACCTGGATAAGGATTCCGAGCCTGACATCTATAATGCAATCAAGCGTGATGCCCTTTTGGAAAATGTTACACTTGACGCTGACGGCAAGATTGACTTTGATGACAAGAGCGTGACTGAGAATACACGTGTATCCTATCCGATTGACCATATTGAGAAGATTGTTCGTCCGGTATCAGCTGCTCCGGCTGCAAAGGATGTTATCTTCCTGTCAGCAGATGCGTTCGGCGTACTGCCTCCCGTATCCATTCTGACTCCTGAGCAGACACAGTATTATTTCCTGTCCGGATTTACAGCAAAGCTTGCCGGTACAGAGCGTGGAATTACAGAGCCAACACCTACATTCTCAGCATGCTTCGGACAGGCTTTCCTGGAACTGCATCCAACCAAGTATGCAGAGGAGCTTGTTAAGAGAATGGAGAAGAGCGGTGCAAAGGCATACCTTGTTAACACCGGCTGGAATGGAACAGGCAAGCGTATCTCCATTCGCGACACCCGCGGCATCATTGATGCGATTCTTGACGGCTCCATTGCAAAGGCTCCAACCAAGCAGCTTCCATTCTTTAACTTTGAGATTCCTACCGAGCTTCCAGGGGTAGACCCGAAGATTCTTGACCCGCGTGATACATACGCAGAGGTTTCCCAGTGGGAGGAAAAAGCAAAAGACCTGGCACAGCGTTTTGTAAAGAACTTTGCAAAATATGAGGGCAATGAAGCAGGAAAGGCACTGGTTGTTGCTGGTCCCCAGTTATAATTCCAATTAAACCGTCACTCTGCCCTGGGGCGGAGGGATAGCGCCATAGAATGGGAACCGGACAGCTGACCCCAAAGGTCGGCTGCCCGGTTCCTTTTGCGTGGCGAAGATGGTTCTGGAAGCCCGCGGGCCGGTATTTCTTAATATTTCCTACTGTTTCTTAAGTCTCATTTACGTCCATTGAAAGGCTGATTTTTTCATGGTAACATGAAGCCATAAAGGAGGATGGGTTATGAAAAAATGGAACATGGGACATTCAGGAAGACTGGGGGCGGCCGTTGTCCTGATGGCGGTCATCTCACTGCTTTCACTGTCAGGCTGTGCAAGCAAGTCGGCCAACACATCTGCCAGGGCGGAGACTGCGGCGGCTGCAAGATATGTGGAGACTGCGGGGGCAGGGCAGTACATGGAGGCTCTGCCGGAAGAAGACGCCGGCACAGAAATGCAGGAGAGCGGAAGCGGGATTTCGTCCACAGCGGATATGGGCAGTCTGGCGGACGCAGGCAGGAAGCTGATACGGGATGTGAGCATGAACGTGGAGGCCAGGGATTTTGACGGTGTCCTCTCACAGATTACCGGCAAAGTAAGGGAGCTGGGCGGTTACGTGGAATCATCTGATGTGTCGGGAATCAGCGTCAGCTCTTACGGCGGCAGCCAGCAGCGTTATGCAGACATCAAGGCCAGGATTCCGGCTGACAAACTGGACCGCTTTGTGGAGATTGTGGAGGGCGCCGGAAATGTGACCAGCAAGCAGGAACAGGTGACGGATGTGACCCTTCAGTATTCAGATGTACAGAGCCGCAAGAAGTCACTGGAGATTGAACAGGAACGGCTTTGGGCCCTGCTGGAGAAGGCGGACACGCTGGATGCCGTGGTGGCGCTGGAAGCACGGCTGTCGGAAATACGCTATGAGCTGGAGTCCTACACATCACAGCTGCGTCTCTATGACAACCAGGTGGACTACAGTACGGTGTCCATCTATATGATGGAGGTAAAGGACCTTACCCCCACTGCGCCTGACAGCATTGGAACCAGGATTCAGAAAGGCTTTAACCGGAGTCTGAACAACCTGACGGAGGCCGCGGTTGACCTGATTGTGTGGCTGGCTTCCAACAGTCCCGTCCTGCTGGTGCTGGCTGTCATAATTGCGGCGGCTGTTCTCATCGCCAAAAGGGCGGGCCGTAGGAGCGGAGGCAGGAACCGTCCGGGAAGCAGTGTCTTTATTTTCCGCGGTGATAATACAGGGAAGAAAAAAGAAAAAGACAGCAGGGAAAAGCAGGCTGGGGAAGAACGGACAGAGAAAGAAGGGACAGAGAAAGAACAGGCGGAGAAGTAGCATGTAAACAAAAAGGCCAGAAAACAAAATAAAAGGCAGGGCGCACCCGGTAAAAACGGGCTTGTGCCCTGCCTTTTAATGACGTATACTCATAGTAACAATACACACCCGGAGAAAGGAGGCTCCCATGCAGCTCACCTATCTGCATATACATAATTTTAAATCCATCCGAAGCATGGAAATCCGTGATATTGACAGGGCGCTGATTTTCGTTGGAAAAAATAATACAGGAAAGACCTCGGTGCTGGATGCAGTCTGCGCAGTGTGCGGCTGCTATGAGATTCAGGACAGGGATTTTAACGAGAACCGCCAGGCTATACGGATTGACGCCTGTTTTTCCATAGAGGAGGAGGACCTGCATCTGTTTCACCATATGGGTGTTGTCAGCCAGTACAGGCGCTATGATGTGTGGCGCAGGGTGTTTTCTGAGCGGCTGCCCTCCTTTCAGAATGGGGAATTGTCCTTTACCTTCCACGTGAACCAGGACGGCAGGGTGCGTTACGAGGATTTGTACCGGAAGAATAACCCCTACATCCATATGGTAATGCCGCGCATCTACCGTATCAATGCGGAGCGGGAGCTGAACCAGCTGCAGAACGACCTGCTGATGTTCCAGGAGGACGAGGAACTGCGGAGACTGCGCTCCGGCAGCTGCATGTTTGAGCGGGCAAAGAAATGCAACCATTGTTTCCAATGCATTGGCCTGGTTAATCAGAAAAAGCCGGAAGAGCTTACTGCCTTTGAGACGGCCCGCCTGCTGGAGTTTAAGATATATCAGCTGAACCTGAGCGGGTTTTCCAGGAAGGTCAATGAGAATTTCTTTAAAAACGGCGGATATGAGGAGATACAGTATACCCTGAATTGTGATGCGGACCAGCTTTTCACCGTGGAGGTAACGGCACACAACCGCCAGAGGGGCAGCGTAAAGCCGGTGGAGCTGATGGGAAAGGGTATGCGCAGCATTTATATGCTGTCCCTGCTGGAAACCTATATCAGTGAACCGGGCAGGATTCCAAGCATTATTGTGGTGGAGGACCCGGAGATTTTCCTCCATCCCCAGCTTCAGAAGACCTGCAGTGAGATTCTGTACCGTCTGTCCAAGAAAAACCAGGTGATTTTTAAGACCCACAGCCCGGACCTGCTGTTTAATTTCAGTATACGCCAGATACGGCAGGTGGTGCTGGATGAGGAGCGGTATTCAGTGGTACGCCCCAAGACTAATATGAGCGGGATACTGGACGACCTGGGATACGGGGCCAATGACCTTTTAAATGTCAGTTTTGTGTTTATCGTGGAGGGAAAACAGGATAAGAGCCGCCTGCCGCTGCTTCTGGAGAAGTATTATTCCGAGATATACAATGAGGAGGGGAATCTGTACCGTATTTCCATCATCACTACGAACAGCTGCACCAACATAAAGACCTATGCCAATTTAAAGTATATGAACCAGGTCTACCTGCGCGACCAGTTTCTGATGATACGGGATGGGGACGGCAGGGACCCGGAGGAGCTGGCATCGCAGCTGTGCAGGTATTATGACGAGCGCAATAGGGAGGATGTGGACCGCCTGCCCAAGGTGACCCGGAGGAATGTGCTGATTTTAAAGTATTATTCCTTTGAGAATTATTTCTTTAATCCGGCTGTTATGGTCCGTCTGGGAATCGTGGAAAGCGAGGATGCCTTTTATGGGACACTCTACGGCAAATGGCGGGAATATCTGTACCGCATTCGCAGCGGGCAGCAGCTGATGGAAGTGCTGGGACGGGATTTCTCATCCCCGGAGGATATGAAGGACCACATGGAAGAGGTGCGCACCTATCTCAGGGGCCATAATCTCTATGATATATTTTACGGTCCCTTTAAGGAACGGGAGAAGGAGATACTGAGGGCCTACATTGACCTGGCTCCCAGGGAGGATTTTAAGGATATTCTGGATGCCATTGACCGGTTTGTGTATTTTGACAGCCGGAAGAGGCCCGGAGATAAATAGAAAGCAGGGAAGAATATAACAGAAAAAGGGCGCCGCCCATGGCCGGACAGAACCGGCCGTGGACAGCGCTTCTTTTATATGAATCAAGGTATACTGGTTCTCTTAAACTGCATAGGGCTCTTCAACAGCAGGGCTGTCTGCGTTCTTTCCTTTTTTCATCACGCAGGTGTACACAAAGGTTCCCAGGCATACGGCGGCAAAGAGGATGCCGGCTGGATAGGCAATGGCGGTAGAGAGCTGGAAGCCTTCCTTTGCCATGAGGATATAGGTGCAGGAAACAGCCGACATGAAGGTGGCCGGAAGGGCGGTGAGCCAGTAAAAACGTTTTCTGCGGAACAGATACACGCTGGCAGCCCACAGGGCAATCATGGCCAGTGTCTGGTTGCTCCAGGAGAAATATCTCCACACCACCTGTACATCCACCTGGGTCAGGACAGCGCCAACGGCCAGCAGCGGAACGGTTAAGGCGAGACGGTTCTTAATGGGCTTCTGGTCAATCTTAAACCAGTCCGCCAGGGTCAGCCTTGCACTGCGGTAAGCAGTATCTGCTGAAGAGATAGGGCAGGCGATAACGCCAATCATGGCGATGACAGCGCCTACAGGTCCCAGGAGCTTGAAGCAGATTTCATATACAACGCTGGACTGTCCGTTGCCAAGTGCCTCTAACAGACCGCCGGTGCCGTTATAGAATGCAACTCCTGCAGCGGCCCAGATAAGGGCGATGACACCTTCCGCTACCATGGCTCCGTAGAACACCTTGCGGCCGTCCTTTTCATTGGTAAGACACCGCGCCATCAGTGGGGACTGGGTTGCATGGAAACCGGAGATGGCGCCGCAGGCAACAGAGATGAACATGGTGGGCCATATAGGGGTGCCTGCAGGATGCAGGTTGGACAGGGTAATCTCAGGAATGTGATAGCCGCCGAGTATGATGGCTCCTCCCACGCCCAGCGCCATGACAATAAGGCAGACTCCAAACACAGGATAAATCTTTCCGATAACCTTATCAATGGGAACAAAGGTTGCTATGAAGTAATAAATCAATACCACTGCCAGCCAGAATTTGGCATCCAGCACATTGGGGGTCAGCATGGCAAGCAGGTTGGCGGGGCCGGTGGAAAAGCTTACGCCTACCAGTACCAGAAGGACCACGGAAAATACACGCATAACCTGTTTCATGGCGTTGCCCAGATATGTACCTGTCAGCTCAGACACGCTGGCTCCCTTGTGGCGCATGGACATCATGCCTACCATATAGTCATGGACGCCTCCGCCTAATAGTGTACCGAAGGTAATCCACAGAAATACGCTGGGGCCCCAGCAGGCGCCGGCCAGTGCTCCGAAGATGGGCCCCAGACCAGCAATGTTCAGCAGCTGAATCAGGAATATACGGGGGGTTCCCATGGGCACATAGTCACTTCCGTCTGTCATGGACAATGCCGGCGGCTTTCTGTCATCCGGGCCAAATACCTTTTCAGCCACCTTGCTGTAGAACATGAATCCGATAATTAAAATTGCCAGACATACAAAAAAACTAATCATATACCTACCTCCTATGTATTTCTTGTATTTGTCATAATTATACAATAATAGGAGGAAAAGTGAATATTTTTTGTACCAACTGTGTGGAGGGGTGCGCAAACAGTAGAAAAAGGTTCATAAACGGATGGCGGTTTGCCCGGGATTGCGTGTAGAGGAATCAGAATCCAATGAGCTGGCGCAGCATTTTTGATTTTTCCCTGCTCACAGGAAGAATGTTCTTCTCATACCCCTGCATCTTCACGGCCAGGCTGTTGTTGGCCCAGGGGAACAGTTCGGTGATATAGTTAAGGTTTACCAGATAGCTCTTGTGTATACGGCAGAAACCATGGGAGGCCAGACGCCTCTCATATTCTCCCAAAAGCAGATTTTCCGTGTAGTCCCGTTCAGTGGTGTGGATGATGCAGCTCCTTCCCGCGGTTTCTATGTATACAATCTGCTGTATATCCACCAGTATAATGGTCCTGTTTATGTTAATGGCCATGCGGCCGGAGGGAAAGGCAGCTGCAGCGGGTTCTCCTGTTTCCTGTGAGACAGCATATGAGGTCTGCCTGTACGGTTCGATGCAGGACTGGATATCAGAAGCAGTAAGGGTCTGGTTTTTCCGAAGGTCCTTTTGGCATTTTTCCAAAACGCGGCGCACACGGTCCGGGTCAAAGGGCTTTAGGATATAGTTGTTCACGCCCAGCTCAAAGGCCCTGACTCCATACTGGGAGTAAGCGGTGGCAAACACAATCTGGGCGTCGGGAAGAATGCGTCTGGCAGCTGCCGCCAGAGTGGTGCCTTCCATGTCCCCCAGATTGATATCCACGAACAGCAGGTCAAATGTCTGCCGGCTGATGAGTTCAATGGCAGAGGCGCCGCTGTCGGCTTCCTCAATCTGGCTGTCCGGCATGGCGTCCAGAATCTGATGGACCAGTTCCTTTCGTGCGGGACGTTCGTCATCAATCACAGCTATCTTCATTGCATGAAACCTCCTGTTTGATTTTCCTGGATGGGTCAGGGCTTTCCTCCGGTTCCAGAGGTATCCTGAACCAGACCCTGGAACCGGACTCCGAAGTCTCTATCTTCAGGCCGTTATCTTCTCCGTATATGCTTTTCAGGCGCTTATGTACATTGGACAGGCCCACGCCCTTTCCAAGGCCCGTGTAAAGACTTAAGACCACTTCCCGGGGGATGCCCTGTCCGTGGTCGGACACAGCAATTTCTGCCATGCCGTCCACACTGTGGGCGCTGATGGAGACATGGCGGGCGCCGGTCCTGTCCCCGCCGTGGCGCACTGCATTTTCCACCAGGGGCTGCAGGATGAAGGAAGGGACCTTGCAGTTAAGGTCGTCCTCCACATCCAGCTCCACAGCCAGCTTTTCTTCAAACCGCGCCTGTTCCAGTTCCAGATAGCTGGCCACATGGTACAGCTCCGTGTGGAGACTGAGCATGTACTGGTCATTTTCCAGGGCCTGGCGGTAGTAGGAGGAAAGGGTGAGAATCAGCTCCCTGGCCCGGTCCGGATTTTCCCGGCATACACATGAAATGGTGTTCAGCGCATTATAGAGGAAGTGGGGATTTACCTGGGACTGGAGCGCCTTAAACTCCGCTTTGCGGCGAAGCTGCTTCTGATAATCCAGGTCTGACAGCTCCAGCTGGGTGGAAAACAGGCGGGCCAGTTCCGAGGCAAAATCCAGGTTGGACTGGGAGGTGTGCCAATGCTTCTTCACCATCATGGTCAGGCTTCCCACTGGTTTGTCCATCTCAATGAGAGGGGCGGCAACAATGATATGGTTTTTCAGAATATGGTACAGAGGGTCTGACTTTTCCGCATAGGAGAAGGTGGTGGGCTTTCTGTCATGGATGGAGCTTAGAATAGGCGCCAGCACAGCCTCATCCCGGAGGACATCGTACCATGCTTCCCCCTTCATGGCCAGAATTTTCTGGGTATCTGTAATCATCACGGCTGCACAGGCAGTGGACCGGTATATGATGTCCGCAGTGGCATCCATATCAGCGGTGCTGTAGAGGCCCTTTCTCAGGTGGGGCAGGCTCTGGTCCACAATGCCCATGGCCAGCCGTATCTTTTCTGCAAACTGGCTGTCCTCCTCCATGAATACCATATTAAAGGTGCCAAGAAACACAACCATGCCCAGGGCGTTCATGATAATCATGGGAAAGGCTATGAGGCGCACCAGGTCCAGGGCAGCCGGGAAGGGGCGGGAGATGAGAAGGATGATAACCATCTGGCCAATCTCCGCCAGGGCCGTAATAAGGAATACCCCGGCCCCGTCAATCTTGCCGGCCTTAAAACGCCTGGAAAAGGCGGAACCGATAAGGCCCTCCACAAAGGTGGAGACAGCACAGCTCACCGCGGTAAAACCTCCGATGTCGAAAAGGTACCGGTGAAGCCCTCCTATGACGGCGGCTCCGATTCCCACATAGGGACCGCCTAAAAGCCCTGCCGCCAGCACGCCGATGACTCTGGTGTTGACAATGGCGCCCTGGGCGCGTACTCCGGTGTAGGTGGAAAAAATGCTGACCAGACCGAAGATGACTGCCAGGGCTGCTCTGCTGCCCATGGCGTGGCTGTCCTCCAGGAGCATGGAGCGCACCATGGGAAGCTTGGTGAGCATGGTGGCTATGAGTACCAGAAGACCTATGTTTAAAAGCAGGTTGAAAAACATGGTGTTGGACATGGCTGACCTCCTTGAGTCGTTCTTACACCAGTATACCAAAAAATGAATCTTAAGAAAATCTTTAATTGTAAATCTTGGAAGACTATGGTAATCTAATGGGGAAGATAACTGTATTAATATACTTAATACAGATAGAACACCAGGAAAAACAGGAAACCCGGCCCGCGGCCTGACGCAAGAGCCATACAGGCTGCGGGCGGGAATCCCGGCATCAAAAAGGGAGAGGGGGAAGGACGGGATGATTGTACTGGATTACAGGGACAGCAGGCCGCTGTATGAGCAGGTGGCGGAGCGGCTCCGGGAACTGATGTTTAAGGGCGCCCTGCCGCAGGATGCACAGCTTCCATCTGTGCGCAGCCTGGCCACAGAGCTGTCCATCAATCCCAATACCATCCAGAGAGCGTATACGGAGCTGGAGCGCCAGGGATATATTTATTCCATCAAAGGCAAGGGCAGCTTTGTGGCGGATAACAGCCGGATGAAGGCTGGAATCCTGAGGGAATGGAAGGGACATTTTAACTCCGCTGTGGAGGAAGGCATAAAGGTAGGCGTCACAGCAGGAGAGATGAAGGAAATGATTGATACGGCCTGCCGGAATCATGCCATGGAAAGGGGAGAGAGTAATGATTGAAGCAGTGAACCTGACAAAGCGGTTTGACGATATCGTGGCAGTGGACCACATAAGTGCCACCATACGGGATGGCAGCGTGTTCGGGCTCATCGGTACCAACGGGGCCGGAAAGTCCACCTTTTTGAGGCTGGCCAGCGGCGTGTTAAAGCCAGACGAGGGATGCATAACCATTGACGGGCATGAGGTATTTGAGAATATCCCGGCAAAGAAGCGTTTTTTCTATATATCGGATGAGCAGTATTTCTTTAATAATACCACTCCTGCGGAGATGATGCGCTATTACCAGAAGGTGTACCAGGGATTTGACGAGGCCCGTTTCCACAAGCTGATGGGAAATTTCGGCCTGGATGAAAAGCGGAAGATTCACACATTTTCCAAGGGCATGAAAAAGCAGGTTTCTGTCATCTGCGGCGTGTGCGCCGGCACGGATTACCTGTTCTGCGATGAAACCTTTGACGGGCTGGACCCGGTAATGCGCCAGGCGGTGAAGAGCATTTTTGCAGCGGATATGGAGGACAGGAACCTGACCCCCATCATTGCATCCCATAACCTGAGGGAGCTGGAGGACATTTGCGACCATGTGGGTCTGCTCCACAAGGGAGGCATCCTTCTGTCAAAGGATTTGGATGACATGAAGCTTAACATCCACAAGGTCCAGTGCGTCCTTAAACCGGATATGAAGCCAGAGGACCTGACGGCCCTTGATATGGTAAATGTGGAACAGAGAGGAAGTCTCTGCACCATCACGGTGCGGGGGAGCAGGGGCGAGGTGGAGGCTGTCATGGCTTCCTATGAGCCGGTATTTTTTGAGTGCATCCCACTGTCCCTGGAAGAAATATTCATCAGTGAAACGGAGGTGGCTGGTTATGACATCAGGAAGCTTATACTTTAAGCTGCTAAAGGAGGATTTCAGAAGAAGGCTGTGGGCCATTGCGCTGGTGTTTCTGGCATTTTTCTTCACCCTTCCCATTGGGCTGGCCCTGAACATGGAGAACGCAGCCAATACCAATTACTACAGGTACAATGATTACATGCCATTTGTCCAGGACGGCACCATGTCTGACCTTCAGTACAAGGAAAGGCTTCTGGAACTGAAGACAGAGGTTGTGTTAAGCGGTGTGGAGTATGGAAACGGGATGATTGCCTTTTTGATGATAACCGCGGCAGTGGTTATGGGCGTGTCCGGCTTTGCCTATCTGCATAACAAGAAAAAAGTGGACTTTTACCACAGCATCCCGGTGAGACGTGAGGCCCTGTTCGGGGCTCAGTTTTCAGGAGGCATATTCATTGTGGGCGCTGCCTATGGGCTTAATCTGCTGCTGCTCCTGGGCGTGGCCTTATCCTACGGCGTGCCTGCGGGCGGGATACTGGGAGCCATGGCCGGTGGATGGGCACTTAATATGCTGTATTACGCCCTGATGTACGCCACAGCCGTGGCAGCCATGATGATGACCGGAAATATAGTGGTAGGCGTTTTGGGAACAGGCGTATTCTATTTCCTGCTGCCGGGAGTCATGCTGCTCCTGTGCTGGTACTGCGGAACATTTTTCGTCACCACGGCCAGATACCTGTGGAGTTCAGAACAGTCGCCCTTTATGTGGGGTGTCAAGTATCTGTCCCCGTTCAGCGTGTATATCAATTCCTTTGGCTGGAAGATGAACGAACTGACAAAACATGTTCCGGAGCTCATCTGTACGGTCCTGGCATTTCTGGCTGTCACCACACTGGATTTGGGGCTGTACCGTAAACGTCCGTCAGAGGCTGCAGGCAAAGCAATGGCATTTAAGAAGTCCATGCCGCCCATCCGTATACTGCTGGTACTGGGAATCGGATTGGCCGGAGGCATGTTCTTCTGGTCGCTGCAGAGCAGGCTGCGCTGGGGATTATTCGGAACCATGGTGTCGGTGGTGCTGACCCACTGTATTGTGGAAATCATCTATCACTTTGATTTTAAGAAGATGTTCTGCCATAAAATGCAGCTGGGGCTGTGCCTGGCTGCGGGAGTTCTGGTATTCCTGAGCTTCCGGTATGACTGGTATGGCTACGATTCCTATATACCGTCCGGAGAAAAAATCCTGTCCGCCAGCCTGGACATCGGCGTGGACACCAACTGGCTCTCAGATAAGACCTTTGAAACAGACAGTGAGGGAAAGCTGCAGATAAGATATGCGGACCCCTATGAATATATAGAAGAAACCATGGTGCTTACCGACAAAGAGGCTGTGTTATCCATGGTGGGAGAGGGCAGGAAACGCGCCCTGGAGCAAAGAGATGAGCGGCTGGGCATACGCAGGGCAGCGGTGGGGGCCGGCGGCTATTATCCCGGTGCAGCCGGCTCCGTCAGCTATATCGGCGGGGCGGACGGTCCCACCTCCATCTTTGTGGCCATGAAGAACGGCAAAGGAGATGATTCAGAGCAGGAAAAATTCGACACCAGTATGACGGTGTGCTACCGCCTGGCAAACGGCCGTGAGGTGAGACGCTCCTACTCCCTGCCCTTGTCAGCTGTGCTGGATGCCTATGCGGCCCTGTACAGACAGGACGCCTACAAGGAGGGCGTGTACAGGATTTTAAACCAGGAGCCCGGACATGTAAGCCAGGTTATGTACAGGGAGGCTGACTGTGTCACGGAGGTGAGCCAGGACAGCCGGGTACAGGAGGCTGTGCTTGCGGCTTACCAGGAGGACATGAGGGAGCTGACCGTGGAGGAACGGCTGGTGGAGATGCCTGTGGGCAGCCTTGCATTTATGACGGACCAGGAAAACAGCTATCTCCTGCAGCAGCGCCAGAAAGCCAGGTCGGCATTTGGCAATATAGCACAGTATCAGGTGGAAGATGTATGCCAGTACTGGCCGGTATACCCATCCTTTAAGCGGACCATTGGACTTCTGAAGGAACAGGGCATGGAGCCTGGCTCTTACCTGGCGCCTGAAAAGGTGGAGCGGATTGCATTTGAGGTGCAGAATTATTTCTATGACCGGAAGGGAGAACTGCCGGAGGGAGAGGAGTTGGAGGAACTTCAGAAAATCAACCCTAACTACCGGGAAGACGGTACCCTTGTATTTGAGGACTCCCAATCCATCCGCCTGCTGATGGGAGCCATTGCAGAGGATGACAGCTGCCGCATGAATTATCTTTGCGAGACAGTTGAGGGAGGCCCCTATTGTACCATAAGGACAGAGAACCAAGTGGGAGTGGGCGGATTGCTTATTAAGAACAGGGTCACGCCTGAGATAGCAGAGCTCTTTAACGGAATTCCTGTAAACAGCGGGAAATAGGGCGGACAGGGCTGGAAACAGAAGCTGAGCCGGAAATAAAAGAAGGATAAAAAAAGCAGGGAACAGACCCCAATCATTTCATTGGTCTGTTCCCTGTTTTTGCAGCAGAAATCATCCGCTTCAGGAGGAACATCCTCCGCATCCGCTGCATCCGCTTCCGGCCTCGCGGGCAGTGCCGAAGACCTGTTCATGAAGCCGCCTTCCCGTAGGGGTGGCAGCCAGGCCGCCTTCCGCTGTTTCCTTTAAGGAGGAGGACATGGCATCGCCTACCTTTTTCATGGTCCAGATGACTTCGTCGGCAGGAATGGCGCTCTCAATACCGGCCAGGGCCAGTTCGGCTGCCACAAAGGCGCCTGCCACGCCGGAGGCATTGCGCTTGATACAGGGAATCTCAACCAGACCCGCTACGGGGTCGCATACAAGTCCCAGTATGTTTTTGATGGCAATGGCAATGGCCTGCTCCACCATCTTCGGGGTACCGCCTGCCAGTTCCACGATGGCAGCAGCAGCCATGGCTGCCGCAGAACCGCACTCGGCCTGGCATCCGCCCTGGGCGCCTGCCAGGGAGGCATTGTTGGCAATAACCATGCCTACGGCAGATGCAGTGAACAGGGACATGACGCAGTCTCTTTCCGGAATCTGTTTTTCTTCCTGCATGGTCAAAAGGGCAGCAGGCAGGATGCCGCAGCTGCCTGCTGTGGGTGCGGCCACAATCCGACCCATGGCAGCATTGAGTTCCGAGACAGCCAGGGCGCGGTACAGGGCGCCGGAGAGAAAGGAGCCGGTCAGGCTTTTCCCGCTTTCGGATATCCTGCGCATCTTATAAGCGCTGCCTCCGGTCAGACCGCTGGTGCTGCGAAGGTCCTTATTGCAGCCGGGTTCAATGCACTGGGCCATGACCTGGTAATTGTTCCGCATATGTTCATATATGGATTCCTCTGTCTGCTCCATCTGCTCTGCCTGCTGCTTCAGTACAATGGCAGAGATGGGAAGGCCGCTTTTTTCGGCGGCAGCCACAATGGATGCCACAGAGGAGTAATTGAATTCAGGTTCCATAAATATAAATCCTCCTGTTATTGTGGTTTTTTATCAGCTATATGGGCTGAAGCATGGTGCTGGAGAAAATATTGGGAAGCACTTTGATTTTCTCGTTCAGCTCCGGTCCGAAACTGCCGTCAATCTCAATGGTCATCACGGCCTCGCCGCCCCGGCTCTGTCTGGACAGCCGGAAGTTGCAGATATTCACCCCTGCGTCGGCCATGACTTCGGTGACAGACGCAATGGTGCCGGGTGCATCTCGGTGGAGCACAATCAGGGTTGTGTGCTGTCCTGTGATGGACACCTCCATGCCGTTTACTTCCGTTACCAGTATGTTGCCGCCGCCGATACTGCTTCCCAAAAGGGAGACTGTGTTGCCCGCGCCATCGGTCAGGGTAACCCTGGCCGTATTGGGATGGGCTCCGTCAATATCGCCTGTGGCAATATTGACCTCCAGGCCCTGTTCCTTAGCCAGCTCCGGCGCCCTGCGTATGCGGCTGTCGTCCGTGGCCATTCCCATGATGCCTGCAATCAATGCCTTGTCCGTGCCATGGCCCTTATATGTCTTTGCAAAGGAGCCGTGGAGGAAAATGTCCGCCTTTACGGCAGGTGCGCCCAGCAGGGCCAGGGTTATCCTGCCGATTCTGGCAGCTCCGGCCGTGTGGGAACTGGAAGGGCCAATCATCACCGGCCCCAGGATATCAAATACATTCATGATGTTCCGCCTTTCTGTCATTGGTTTGTTTGTACATTTTTGTGCTGTTCATCCATACTGCTTGTGCTGTTCTGTCCCGGTATACCCACTGTCATGCAATGATTAGCTTGACCCCGGTCCCGCGAATCCTGCTTTCCATCTGCGGCGAGATGCCTGAGTCTGTCACAATGGTATCCACCTCGTCAAAGGGACAAATTTTAAGCAGGCTGGCTTTTCCGAACTTAGTGGAGTCAGACAGCACAATGGTACGGCTGGCAGAACGGTGCATCTGGTTCTGAATCCGTATCTCGCTCAGCCTCTGGTCCGTGCATCCGATAACAGGGTCAATGCCTGTTACGGTCATGAACATGATGTCGATGTGGATGCTTTCCAGGGTAGAGGAGAATTCATTGACCAGGGTATACTCATCCCGGTTCAGAATACCGCCTGTGAGGATGATGGTAATTCCCGGATTTTCAGCCAGCATCAGAGCGTTCTGAATGGAGTTTGTCACAACGGTCAGGCTGCGGAACCGTTCCTTTAATACAAGCGCCATCATCTGGCTGGTGCTTCCGTAATCCAGGGCAATGACCTGGCCTTCATTTACCATGCCCGCTGCCTTTGAGGTGATGGCTGCCTTTTGCTCCAGGTTCTGGGAATTACGGATTTGCAGGGAAATGTATCCCCCCGGAATATCTGCTGATTTTCCTGTATCCATAGGGACAGCGCCTCCGTGTACCCTGGACAGGCGTCCCTGGCTGTCCAGATACTCCAGGTCCTTGCGGATGGTTTCCGAGGAAACGCCCATCAGCTTTACCAGTTCGGCTGTATGTACGATTCCGTCTTTATCTAAAAGCTCCAGAATCTTAGTGTATCGCTGTTTTGCCAGCATATGTTTTAGCCCTCCCTTCTGATGCTTTTCTTAATTAGTCAATCATAACTTATTATATCCCAAAATCCCAAAATGGAAAAGTAAAAAATGCAATGATTCCCAAGTTAATCCCAAAATCGCCTCTTTGCCCCTGCAAAAAAACATTGGGAAAAACTTGTGTTTAAAAGGACCGATTTCATTATAACCAACATATTCGCAATTTTATAGATGCGAAATGCACAAAAAGCCAACAAAAAATTTAGTATAATTGCGAAAAAATTTGATATTATTGCGAATTAACTTGAAAACCCAATTAAAAACAGATATACTATGTCTGTAGCAGGGCGAAGCGGTCCTGCAGGGAATGACAGGTACCGTTTAGGGAGTGGGTACCGGATACACACAACGAAAGGAGATTTAATAGATATGAGTAATGAAACAAGAGCGAAAATCGTAAAAGCAGCACCCAACCGCTGGCTGGTGTTCTGTATCCTCACATTATCAGGAGGTATTGCATTCAAGCTTTCGTCCATGAAGGACATGTTCTATGTACCCATGCAGCAGTTTATGGGCCTGACCAATACCCAAATCGGCGGCGCCTTAAGTGCTTACGGCATTGTGCAGACCATTGGTCTGATAGCAGGTATTTACATCTGCGATATGTTCAGCAAGAAATATATGATTGGCGGTTCCCTGATTGGCCTTGGAATCGTAGGCGTATATCTTTCCACCTTCCCCGGGTACTGGGGCTTTCTGGCTGCCTTCGGCGTAATGGCTATCTTGGGAGAGGTTACATACTGGCCCGTACTGTTAAAGGCCATCAGGCTTTTAGGCGATGAGAAGACACAGGGACGTATGTTCGGTTTTCTGGAAATGGGGCGCGGTATTGTGGACGTCATCATTGCATCCACTGCCCTGGCTATCTTCAAGGCCATGGGAGAGGGTGCGGCAGCACTGAGGGGCGGCCTCTTGTTCTTATCAGCAGTCACGGCTGCAGCCGGCGTACTCTGCCTGATTTTTGTTCCCAATGACGAAAAACGCGTGGATGAAACGGGTAAGGAAGTCAATAAGGCGCAGGCTGCTTTCGGCGGTATGATGCAGGCGGTCAGGAGTATTGACATTTGGGCTGTTTCTTTGAACGGTTTTACGGTATACTGTATTTATTGCGGACTTACATATTTTATTCCTTTCCTGAACCAGATTTATTTCCTTCCGGCAACAGCCGTGGGTATGTACGGAATCATCAACCAGTACGGCCTTAAGATGGTAGGCGGACCCATCGGAGGTTTCATGTCCGATAAGGTGCACAAATCCTCTGCAAAGCATATCCGCGCTGGCTTCGTGGTATGCATCATTGCCATGGCGCTGTTCCTGATGGTGCCTCATGAGACGCTTGGACAGGGCGGGAACTGGGTAATTGGAGCAGCATGCACACTGGCTTTCGGAGCCATCGTATTCACCATGAGGGCTGTGTTCTTTGCACCTATGGATGAAGTAAAGGTTCCAAAGGAGATTACAGGAGCAGCCATGAGCCTTGCCTCCCTGGTTATCTACCTTCCCAATGCATTTGCATATGTAATGTACGGCAATTTCCTTGACAGGTATCCGGGTATGGCTGGCTTCCGGATTGTATTCAGCGTCATGATTGGATGGGCGGTCATTGGTGTGGGAGTGTCCACATTCCTGATTCACCGTATCAAGAAGTGCCAGGCAGCATCCAAGGCAGAGTAAGCCGGCACATTGATTTTGAAAGAAGGGCGGTATGAATATATGAAGGAATATCATGGTTTTAAAAATTGCGGAAACTGGTATAAAGGCAATATCCACAGCCATACCACGGTGTCGGACGGCATGCTCACCCCGGAGCAGTCCGTGAAGCTTTACAGGGACAACGGATACCATTTTATGTGCTTTTCCGAGCATGACATATTTACAGACTACCGGGAGCAGTTCAACACGGAACAGTTCATCATAGTGCCGGCGGTGGAGAGCAGTGTGGTGCTGTACCGGGCAAAGGGCACAGGGGAGCGCTATAAGATACATCACCTCCACGGTATCCTGGGTACGCAGGCCATGCAGGACGCAGCTCCCCTGGGGACCTACGGGCACATGCAGTACATCCCCCCTATGAAATTTTTCGGTGAGTGGACCGGTCCAAAGGCTGCCCAGGAGGTGGCCGACATGCTGAGGGACCATGGCTGCGTCACCACCTACAATCACCCCATCTGGAGCCGGGTGACAGAGGATGAGTTTATCTACACAGAGGGAATCAGCTCCCTGGAGATTTTTAACTTCAATACGGTGCAGGAGTCCAATACGGGTTACGATGTGACGTACTGGGACAGGATGCTGCGCATGGGAAAGAAAATCAATGCATTTGCCAGTGATGACAAT
Source organism: Clostridium sp. 1001271st1 H5 (assembly GCF_005845215.1). Classification (GTDB taxonomy): domain Bacteria; phylum Bacillota; class Clostridia; order Lachnospirales; family Lachnospiraceae; genus Enterocloster. Next base: position 70,942 of record NZ_SPHO01000007.1, on the reverse strand, counting down.
CACAACGAGGGGCTGTTTGAGGATTCCTGCGGCGGCTGGATTTGCGTCCAGTCCCCTGACTTAAGCCATGACGGCATTGTGCAGAACTTTATGGACGGCAATTATTATTCCTCATCCGGCCCTGAGATATATGACTGGGGTGTGCGGGACGGCAAGGTATGGATTGACACATCCAATGTGAATCATGTAAACTTTGTATGCGGAAATATCATCAATGACGGGACCACGGTTCTGGGGGAGAGGTTTAAGGATACCCTGAACCATGCGGAATACGCCTTAAAGGGCCATGAGACCTATATACGGGTGGAGGCAGTGGACAAATACGGCCGCACCGCGTGGACGAATCCCATCTATCTGGAATGGTAATCAGGTACTAAAGGAGGAAAGGAAGAATGAAAGAGCTTCAGCAGATTCTTACGGCTTTTGACGACTGGCTGTGGGGCAACTGGCTGTTGTTTGTGCTTCTTGGAGTGGGGCTTTTATATACAATCATAACAGGAGGCATACAGATACGGCGTTTTGGATACATCATAAAAAAGACAATCTGGGAGCCCATTCTCTCAAAGAACAAGGAGTCCAAAGAAGCAGGAACCATATCTTCCTTCCAGGCCTTGTGTACGGCAGTGGCGTCCTGCGTGGGAAGCGGCAACATTGTGGGCGTGTCCACGGCCGTGCTGGCAGGCGGCATGGGAGCCATCTTTTGGATGTGGGTGGCTGCCTTTGTGGGAATGGCTACCAAGTACGGTGAAATCATTCTTGGTATGCTGTACCGCGAGAAGAATGAAGAGGGAAATTATGTGGGCGGTCCCATGTACTATATCAAAAAGGGACTGCACGCGCCCTGGCTGGCTGTACTGTGCGCCTTCTTTATGGTGACCCAGATTATCGGAGGCAACTTTATCCAGTCCAACACCATAAGCGGTGTCATGAAGGAGAATTTCGGCGTTCCCTATCTGACCACGGGAGTTGCCCTTGTATTCATTATTTTTGTTATTACACTGGGCGGACTTAAACGTCTGGCCCATGTGGCCCAGAAGCTGGTTCCTACTATGGCGCTCATCTATGTGGTGGGCGGGCTTCTCATCATTGCTGCCAATATAACCAGGGTGCCGGGCGTATTCGCAGACATCTTTGCCGGAGCCTTCGGCCTCAGGGCCATGGCGGGCGGCGCCATGGGCTCCATGCTGATTGCCATGCAAAAGGGTGTTGCCAGGGGCCTGTATTCCAATGAAGCCGGCGAGGGTTCGGCGCCGGTTATCCATTCCGCCGCCCAGGTAGACCACCCGGTGCAGCAGGGCATTACAGGCGTGGCGGAGGTTTTCTTAGACACCTTTGTCATCTGTACCATTACCGGACTGGTGCTGGGAGTTACCGGCGTGCTGGATTCGGGAGCGCCGGGAAATGTGCTGGCCATCAATGCATTTGCCAGCGTGTGGGAACCCCTGCGCTATGTGGTGGCTGTCTGTCTCCTGCTGTTTTCCTCCACAACCCTGATGAGCCAGTGGTATTTCGGTTTCGTGGGTCTGAACTACATATTCGGGACAAAGGTGGCCGACAAATTTAAATACGTATTCCCCTGCTTTTGCATTATCGGCGCATTGGCGGAGATTGAGCTGGTCTGGGTCATCCAGGATGTGGCTCTGGGGCTTCTCACCATCCCCAACCTGATTGCCATGGTAGCGCTGGCACCCCAGGTCAGGAAGGCTACAAAGGAATATTTTTCACGGGAGGAGTTTCAGCGGTAACCGTTGGGACGGCAGGCCGTCCCAAACCGGCCGGACAGCTACTCCCAAAGGGGCAGAAGATAATTCTGCCTCTTCTTTTTATTGACAATCCTTTGCCGTAAAGCTACAATCATATCAACAGATGGACCAGCCAGTATATGTAAAATAATGTGAGGTCCGCCATCAGGGAGAAAGAGAGGACATAAGTATGATATCAGAGAAAATGAAACCATTAGTCAACAACAATTCCGCCATCCGCGCCATGTTTGAGGAGGGCAAGCGTCTGGCTGCCATCCACGGAGCGGAGAATGTGTACGATTTCAGTCTGGGCAACCCCAATGTGCCGGCCCCGGCAGAGGTGAACCAGGCAATCTGTGATATCCTGAAGGAAGAAGAGTCCACCTTTGTCCATGGTTATATGAGCAATGCCGGCTACGAGGACGTGAGACAGGCCGTGGCCGAATCACTGAATAAACGTTTCGGCACCAGCTTTTGCCGGAATAACATCCTGATGACCGTGGGGGCTGCCAGCGGCCTGAATGTGATTTTGAAGACATTGCTGAATCCGGGGGATGAAGTCATTGCCTTTGCACCTTATTTTGTGGAGTATGGAAATTATGTCCGCAATTACGATGGAAACCTGGTGGTCATTTCACCGGATACAAGGGATTTTGAGCCTAATCTGGCAGAATTTGAGCAGAAGATAAACGCAAGGACCAAGGCTGTCATCATCAATACCCCCAACAACCCTACCGGCGTGGTGTATTCCCTGGAAACCCTTACAAAGATGGCCGATATCATGCGGGCCAAGGAAAAGGAATTTGGCACAGACATCGTGCTGCTGTCCGACGAGCCCTACAGGGAACTGGCCTACGACGGCGTGGAAGTGCCCTACGTGACCAATGTCTATGACAACACCGTTATCTGCTACTCCTACAGCAAGTCCCTGTCCCTGCCGGGAGAGCGTATCGGTTATCTGGTGATTCCCAATGCCTTAAAGGACAGTGAGGAAGTGTTCAATGCAGCCACCATTGCAAACCGGGTGCTGGGCTGCGTCAACGCCCCGTCCCTGATGCAGAGGGTTGTCATGCGCTGCCTGGACGCCCAGGTAAACCTGGAGGCATATGACAGGAACAGGAACCTGCTCTACAACGGGCTTAAGGACCTGGGATTCCAGTGCATCAAGCCCCAGGGCGCTTTTTACCTTTTTGTCAAGTCTCCGGAGGCCGATGAAAAGAAATTCTGTGAGAACTGTAAGAAGTACAATGTACTGGTTGTTCCGGGCACCTCCTTTGCATGCCCCGGCTATGTGCGCATTTCCTACTGCGTGTCCTATGAGCAGATTGAGCGTTCCCTTCCCGCCTTTGCAAAGGTGGCCGCAGATTACGGACTCGGGAAGCAGGCATAGGGACCTGGGCCGTGAAGCGGCAGTGAGTCAGAATTCAGGAGGAAAGCAGACATGAAACCATGGGAAATGAACATACGCCAGGTGGTTCCCTATGTACCCGGGGACCAGCCGGCAGGCGATAAACTGATAAAACTGAATACCAATGAAAATCCATACCCGCCTGCACCGGGCGTGGAAAAGGCTTTAAAGGAGATGGATGCGGACCGGCTGCGCAAATATCCCGACCCGTCCTCGGCAGAGCTTGTGAAAGCCCTGGCGGAATTTTACGGAGTGGGGCAGGACCAGGTGTTTGTGGGGGTTGGCTCTGACGATGTCATAGCCATGTCCTTCCTGACCTTTTTTAACTCCAAAAAGCCGGTGCTGTTTCCGGATATCACCTACTCCTTTTACAAGGTATGGGCTGACCTGTACCGGATTCCTTATGAGACACCGGCGTTAGACGGGAACCTGGCCATCCTTCCTGAGGATTATAAAGGGGAAAATGGGGGAATCATATTCCCAAACCCCAATGCGCCTACCGGCATCTACATGCCCCTGGACCAGGTGGAGGAAATCCTAAAGGCCAACCAGGATGTGATTGTTATGGTGGATGAGGCATACATCGACTTTGCAGGCCCCTCCGCCAGAGAGCTTCTGCCCAGGTATGATAACCTGCTGGTGGTCCAGACCTTCAGCAAGTCCCGTTCCATGGCAGGGGTGCGCATCGGCTTTGCCCTGGGAAGCCCTGTATTGATTAAAGCGCTGAATGATGTAAAATATTCCTATAACTCCTATACCATGAACCTGCCGTCCCAGATTGCAGGTGTCCAGGCCGTAAAAGACAGGGCATATTTTGAGGCGGCAAAGGCAAAAATCATAGCTACCAGGGAGCGCTCCAAGAAACGGTTTGCAGAGCTTGGATTCACCTTCCCGGATTCCATGACGAATTTCATCCTGGTTACCCATGCGCGTGTTCCGGCCAGGGCCATGTTCGACGCGCTGAAAAGGGAGCGGATTTACGTGCGCTATTTCAATGCGCCCAGGCTGGACAACAGCCTGCGCGTCAGCATTGGCACGGACCAGGAGATGGACGCCCTGTTCCGGTTCCTGGAGCAGTATCTGAGGGAGTGGAAGGAAACAGAGGATTCTGAATAAAGGCTGTGTGCAGGCAGGAGAGATGGATATGATGGAAGAAACAGGCTGGAAGCATTATCTTCGTCTTATACTTAATATAGTAATCCCGTTGACGGGCTGGCTTTTAATCTGCCTGCTGGGACCAAGGCTTTTGAAGTTTTTCATGCCATTTGTCATAGGCTGGGTGATAGCAATGATAGCCAATCCCCTGGTTCGTTTCCTGGAGCGCCGGATGAGGCTGGTGCGCAGGCACAGCTCCATTGTCATTGTGGCGGCGGCCCTGGCCCTTGTCATCGGACTTTTATATCTTCTGGTGTCAAGAACCTTTGTCCTGCTGCGCCAGTTCATAATGGACCTTCCCGGGCTCTATGCCGGTATTGAAGGGGATGTGGCCCGCAGCATGGAACAGCTGGAGCACCTGTTTGATTTTATGCCTGACAGCATACAGCAGAGCTGGGCCCAGTTCGGTAATAATCTGGGAAGCTATATGGGAACGGTTGTGGAGAAGATTGCATCCCCCACCGTGGAGGCGGCCGGGACTGTGGCGAAAAGCCTTCCGGCTATCCTGGTCTATACCGTGGTCACCATCCTGTCTGCGTACTTCTTTATCGTGGACAGGGACCGCATCCTGGCAGTCATAAAAGCCCATACGCCCCAATGGGCAGGCCACTACGGGCTGTATCTGAAGGGTGAGGTGCGCCATCTTATAGGGAGCTATTTTATGGCCCAGTTTAAAATCATGGCAGTGGTGTGGCTGATTCTCACGGTTGGGTTTTTAGTTCTGGGAGTGGGATACGGTCCCTTGTGGGCTTTTCTCATTGCTTTCCTGGATTTCCTGCCTGTGTTTGGAACAGGAACAGCCCTTCTTCCGTGGGGGCTTATCAAGCTTCTGGGAGGCGAGTACGCCTTTGCGGCAGGGCTGCTGCTTATATACGTATTAACCCAGGTAACCAGACAGATTGTACAGCCGAAGCTGGTGGGAGACAGTATGGGCCTGCCCCCCCTTATCACGCTGTTTTTGCTGTATCTGGGATTTAAGGCGGACGGAATCGCGGGAATGATTCTGGCCGTGCCCATAGGCCTGCTGTTTGTGAACCTGTACCATTACGGTGCATTTAAGGGTATCACGGACAGCGTGTGTATCCTTGTCAAGGATATCGAACGATTCCGGCATAAAGAGGTATGACAGCCGGCTGTTGAGGTAAATAAGGAATAAAATGTAATCAGGAGAAGACGGAGTTGAAAGTGGAGAATAATCTGGATACAGATAAAGTCAGAGGGCTGGTGTGGAGGCTGGCATTTCCTTCCATGCTGGCTCAATTTGTGAATGTGATGTACAGCATTGTGGACCGTATGTACATTGGAAATATTCCGGAGGTGGGCGCCCTGGCCCTGGCCGGCGTGGGAATATGCGGTCCTGTGGTCACCCTTATATCATCCTTTGCCAGCTGGATTGGAGTGGGAGGAGCGCCTCTCATGAGTATTCGTCTGGGACAGAAGAATGAGAGGGCTGCCACCCAGATGGTGGCCAACTGCTTTGCCCTTTTGACAGGCATGGCCCTTATCATCATGACAGTGTCCTATTTGTTCAAGGACCAGCTTCTGGTGTTTTTCGGCGCAGGTCCTGCCATATTTCCCTATGCAAACCAGTATATGAGCTGGTATCTGACAGGCACTGCATTTGCCCTCATTTCCGCGGGCATGAACCAGTTTATCATATGCCAGGGATTTGCTACGGTGGGTATGAAATCCGTGGTGCTGGGAGCTGTCAGCAATATTGTTCTGGACCCGGTGTTTATCTTTGTGATGAATATGGGGGTCCGGGGAGCAGCCATTGCAACCGTGCTGTCACAGATGGCGTCCTGCATTTATGTGCTGCTGTTCCTGTTTGGTAAGCGGCCTTTGGTGCGGATTACCTTTGGGGGATACCGGTGGAAGACCATGAAGCAGGTGCTGTTAGTTGGCCTGTCCCCATTCCTGATTATTGCCTCGGACAGCCTGCTCATCATTGTCATGAACATGATAATAAGCAGCTATGGGGGACCTGAGAGAAGCGACATGCTTCTCACCTGCAATACCATTGTGCAGAGCTTCATGCTGATTATTACTATGCCGCTGGGAGGAATTACCGGTGGAACACAGACGGTCATGGGTTATAATTATGGTGCAGGCCGCCCTGACCGTATACGGAAGGCAGAGAAGCATGTGCTGCTATTGTCCATTGCATTTACAACGGTCATGTTCATCATTGCCCAGGCAGGCCCCGGGTATTTTGTCAGGATATTTACAAGGGAAATGTCCTATGTCCAGGTTACGGAATGGGCAATCCGGATTTTTACCCTGTGTATCATTCCGCTGGCAGTGGAATATACGGTGGTGGACGGTTTTACAGGCATGGGAATCGCAAAGGTGGCCATCAGCCTGTCCATGTTCAGAAAGTCGGTCTATTTCCTGGGCATGCTTTTGCTGCCCCGTTATTTTGGTGTGGAGGCTGTGTTCTATGCTGAGCCCATATCGGACATCATGGCCTGTGCAGCCGCATCCACAACATTTATCCTGCTGAGCGGGAAGGTGCTGAAGGACAACCGGAGACTGTTTTAACAGGACGGTTTGCGGGCTGTCAGACAGAAACATACATAAATGGAAGGATGAAGAATATGAATATACTGGTAAGCGCCTGTTTGCTGGGAGTGGAATGCAGATATGACGGCCGCGGCGTACTGATTTCCCAGGCAGAGGAGCTGTTAAGCAGACACCATCTGATACCAGTCTGTCCGGAAATCATGGGCGGTCTGGCCACGCCCAGGACACCGGCGGAGCGGGTGGGAGACGGAGTCATCACAAGGGATGGAGCGGATGTCACGGCAGCGTATGAAAAAGGCGCCGGGGAAGTACTTAAGCTGGCCCGGCTGTACGGCTGTCAGGCAGCCATTTTAAAGGAGAGAAGTCCTTCCTGCGGAAGCGGGCAGGTTTATGACGGCACATTTACCGGCACGCTTAAGGGCGGAGACGGTGTCTGCGCCGCATGTCTGAAGGAACATGGGATTGAAGTATATGGGGAGAGCCAGGTGATGAGACTGTTAGAAGACATAGAAAGGTAAAGGTGCATGAGGGAAGATAAAAACAAGGTGGAATCCATACCTGCCCGCAGCGGGGAAAGCCGTCCCCGCCGCAGCCGCAGCAGGGAGGCTTTCAGGCAGCGCCAGAAGGAGCTGGCAGAGAGCAGGGCACAGGAACGCAGGCAGCAGGAGGGTAAGGCCCAGGCAGACCGGGAGAAGGATAACAAGGCACAGACGGACCAGGAGAAGGATAACAAGGCACAGGAAGGATGGGAAGCCGGGGACCGGGAAACAAGAAACCCGGATGTACAGGGGAACAGCCCCCTTCCTAAAATCCTGAGCTGGAAGGCAGGGGCCATGGTTCTGTTAATGGCCGGTATTGTGCTGATGGGAGTCTATGTATACAAAGCCCTGGGATACCGGAATACATACTTTCCCCATACAGTCATCAACGGAATGGACGTATCAGGGAAGACCGTGGAGGATGTGAAGGGACTTATGGCCTCCGGTGTAAACGGGTACGGGCTTGTGCTCAGGCTCCGGGGGGAGGAACATGAGATTATAACCGGGGATGAAATCGGCCTTCATACTGTGTTTGACGGAAGCCTGGAGGAAATCATACGCCAGCAGAATCCCTTCCGCTGGCCCAGATACCTGCTTAAGGGACCATCCTATGATATACGGACCATGATTGCCTACGATGACGATGCACTGGGGCAGACACTGGAGGGACTGTCCTGTTTTGACAGCAGCCGGGCTGTCCCGCCCTCGGACGCTTACCTGTCCGACTATGTCAGGGGACAGGGGTATTCCATTGTGCCGGAGACAGAGGGAACCACCCTGGATATGGGGAAAGTCAGGGAACAGGCGGAGCAGGCCATATCCAGTCTTGCCCCGGAATTGGACCTGGATGCCCTGGGGTGTTACAAGGCCCCGTCCATCCGCAGTGATAATTCCTCCCTGGCAGCTGCCAGAGATGCCAGGAACCGCTATGTAAATATGACTGTGACCTATACCTTCGGCAGCAAGACAGAAGTGCTGGACGGGGATGAGATACATCAATGGCTGGTGGCTGACGGGGAACAGGTATCCATTGACCCGGACCAGGCGGCAGCCTATGTAAAGAGCCTGGGCACCAGGTATAACACAGCATACACAAAGCGCTCCTTTGCCACCAGCTACGGACAGAGCGTGGAGGTGTCCGGTTTTTACGGGTGGAGAATCAACCAGTCCCAGGAGACAAAGGAGTTGCTTGGGATTCTGGAAACAGGGGAAAATGTTACCAGGGAGCCGGTCTATTTGCAGACAGCCGCAAGCCACGACGGGCCGGATTATGGCGGCACCTATGCGGAGGTGAACCTGACGGCCCAGCATCTGATTTTTTACAAGGATGGTGAGAAGGTGCTGGAGTCAGATTTTGTCTCCGGCAATGTTTCCAGAGGACATACCACGCCTCCGGGAATTTTCTCCATTACATACAAACAAAGGGACGCTGTGCTGAAAGGGGAGGGATATGCCAGCCCGGTTAAATTCTGGATGCCCTTTAACGGAGGTATTGGTTTCCATGACGCCAGCTGGAGGTCCAGCTTTGGCGGTTCCATTTATAAGAGCGGCGGGTCCCATGGCTGTGTGAACATGCCCTACGACAAGGCCAAAGAGCTTTTTGATAATGTGTATGCGGGGATGCCCGTTATCTGCTATGACCTTCCGGGTACAGAGAGCAGGAAATCCAGCCAGTCTTCAGGCAGGGCGCCTCAGGAGACTGCGGCTGCGCAGCCGGTACCGGCACAGACAGCGCCGGCGCCCACCCAGGCACCGCCGGTCCAAAATCCGGATATTCCGGAGGGGACACTGCCATCCCAGGCAGTACCGCCGGAGACAGCGCCGCAGCCATCACAGCCTCAGGTTATCATACAGCCTGCGGACCAGACAACCGCAGCGCCGGCAGAGCCGCAGCCGTCACCCGGAACCACAGAAGGGTACGGACCGGCCTTTCAGACACCACAGTCCGGCTCATCAGCCGGGCCGGGCGTCAGCTGACGGAACGCATTAAGAATGGGTCAAGCTGTGAGGTTTTTTGCAGGAGACAGTCGATTTTTCAAGTGAATTTATTGACAAATGGAAAAAACCATTTTATAATGCCCTTAATGCATCTAGGGATTACTCGTACAGCCATTATTCAAAATTAGGGAGGATATGGACTATGGTAGAAAAGAAAGATGTTAAGGCAACTGTAAAGGCGGCAGCGGAGGCGGTTAAGCCGGCAGAGGCCAAGACAGAAGCAAAACCAGCAGTTCCGGAGAAAGTAGAAGCAAAGGCAGAGGCAGCAGTTCCGGTGAAGGCAGAAGCAGCTCCTGTTGAGAAGGAAGTAAAAGCTCCGGCTAAAAAGACAGCAGCTAAGAAGACAACAACCGCTAAGACAGCAGTCAAGAAGGCGGCTGCTCCCAAGGAGACGGCCAAGAAAGAGACAGCTCCCAAAGCAGCAGCTAAAAAAGAGACTGTAAAAAAGACATCCGCTAAAAAGGCAGCAGAGCCAAAGGCAGCCGTACATTTCCAGTTTGACGGCAAGGACCTTGTGGCAAAGGATGTGCTGGACCAGGCTGTGAAGGCATTTAAGAAATCACACAGGGGTGTTGAGATTAAGACCATTGATTTGTACATTGTTGCAAATGAGGGCGCAGCCTACTATGTGGTGAACGGTGAGGGCGGAGACGATTACAAGATAATACTGTAATTCAGAATAAAGGATTGAAGGATGAAGTGGGTTGCTGTATCATGGATGCAGCAGCTCATTTATTTTATGTGCCGTGGGCAGGCATAATATTGATAAAGAATAGGAAACAGGAAAGTATGGCAGATTTACCGATACGGTTTGAAGAACGGATGAGAGAATTATTAGGAGATGAATACCCTGCCTTTGCGGCCAGCTATGACAAGGAGCGGGTCCAGGGACTGCGGTTCAACCGTCTTAAGTTTCCGGATGGGATTCAGGGCGCAGGGGAAAACTGGGAAGAGGCCGGAGCAGCTGAATTGGCACAGCGGGTCAGTCAGGAAACAGGGTTCACCCTTCAGCGGATTCCATGGGTGAAGGAAGGATATTATTATTCCGGGGACAACAGGCCCGGAAAGCATCCTTACCATGAGGCGGGGCTCTACTATATCCAGGAGCCCAGCGCCATGGCCGTGGTGGAGCTATTGGACCCCAGACCGGGAGAACGCGTACTGGATTTGTGCGCGGCGCCGGGAGGAAAGTCCAGCCACATTGCCTCCAGACTGAGAGGCAGGGGATTCCTGCTGTCCAATGAGATTCACCCGGCCAGGGCCAGGATACTCTCCCAGAACATGGAACGGATGGGAGTGCGCAATGCGGTGGTGTCCAATGAGGATGCATCCGGCCTGGCCAGGGTATTTAACCATTATTTCCATAAAATTGTGGTGGATGCCCCCTGTTCAGGGGAAGGAATGTTCCGCAAGGATGAAGAGGCCAGAGCCCAGTGGAGTGAGGAGCATGTAAAGATGTGCGCTGCCCGCCAGGGGGAAATACTGGACCACGGGGCATCCATGCTGGCTTTTGGAGGCAGGATGGTGTATTCCACCTGTACCTTTGCCCCGGAGGAGAATGAGGGAACGGTTCTGGCCTTCCTGAAACGCCACCCCGAATTCCGCGTGGAACAGGTGTCTGCTTATCCCGGCTTTACCGGGGGAAAGCCCTGGTGGGCAGGACCGGAGGCAGATGGCTGGGGGCTGGAGAAGACCATGCGCATTATGCCCCACATTCTGGAGGGAGAGGGCCATTTTATGGCTGTCTTAAAAAAGGATGGGGAGGCGGACCATGGAGCAATAGCAGGAAACCGGGACAGGATGTATCTGGACAGCAGAAAGAGAAAGGAGGTATTCAGGGATTATGGGCCATTCATACGAAGCACACTGACAGAGCCGGAAATGTTCCTGGAAAGAAAAGAATACGTTCTGTTCGGTGAGCAGCTGTATCTTCTGCCGGCCGACATGCCGGATATAAAAGGGCTTAAGATTCTCCGCCCGGGCCTTCATCTGGGCACACTTAAAAAGAACCGCTTTGAGCCCTCCCATGCACTGGCACTGGCGCTGAGAAAAGAGGAGGTACTATCCTCCTGGGAGCTGCCCCCCTGCGGAGACAGTGTAATCCGGTATCTGAAAGGCGAAACCCTCAGTGAGGACGCAGGAGCGCCGGAGGGTTGCCTGAAAGGCTGGACGCTGGTCTGTACCGGCGGTTTCAGCCTGGGCTGGGCCAAGAGTGCAGGCGGAATGATGAAAAACCACTATCCCAAGGGGCTCCGGTGGAATTAAGAACCGCATCACATATTACGGACACATGCCGGGCGGCAGGAGACATTCCATATCCTCAGGCAGCCCGGCCGTAAAATCCATGGATTCTCCTGTAATGGGATGTTCAAACATCAGACGATAAGAGTGGAGTGGCTGCCGGCTGATATAGCGGTAATCCGGACAATATAGGAAGTCTCCGGGAAGGGGATGTCCAATGGACCTCATATGGACCCGTATCTGGTGTGTCCTGCCTGTTTCCAGGCTGAGACTCACCAGGGACAGGTCCCTTTCTTTGTTATAAAGAAGGGTACGGTAATGGGTGACAGCCCTTTCTCCTGTCTCCGGGTCCACCCTGCGTTCAATGGTAGAACCCTCCACCCTGGCGATGGGGCTGTCAATGGTACCTTCCTCCGGGGCATGACCAAGGACAATGGCCCTGTACTCACGTCTGATTCGCCTTCCAATCATCTGTTCTGATAAGATGCAGGCACTGAGCATGTGTCTGGCCAGGACCAGCAGGCCGGTGGTATCCCTGTCCAGGCGGTTGATGACCCTGTAAGTAAATGGCTCCCCTCTTTCATGGAAATACCAGGAAACAGCATTGGCCAGGGTATTGTCGTGGTGGCCCTGGGAAGGATGGATGGGCACGCCCGCATCCTTATTGATGACCAGTATGTCCTCATCCTCATACACAATGGAGAGAGGAAGCTTTACCGGCACAATGTTCTCCGAATCCTCCTCTTCAGGCAGCGTCACCTCCAATGTCTCCCCGGTCTTAAGCCGGTAACCTGCGTACACCGGGGTTCCCTCCACGTAAAGCCCCCGACCTGCCTTAATGCGCACCAACAGCCGGTGGGAAAATCCTCTTGCCCTTAAAAACCGTCCGATATCAACTCCATTCTGCCCTTCTCCAATGGTATAACATATAACTCTCCGTCTCATGTCCATTCCTCAACTCTGTTTTTCTGATATACTCCCATCACCTTTTGCGCAGGATATTAATTCAAATGCTTCTTCTTGCTGGCAGCATGGTCCACAATAGCATCCTTTCGCAGGAAGCTGGCCCGCTTTACGCTGTCAATTCCATATTTGCTGCGTATGGCATCCACAGCTTTTTCAAAATCCTTTTTCTTCTGGAGACTTGGGTCGTCAAAGAGGCTCATCTGTGAGAACCCGTCATCGGAAATCTTGCCGGCACGCACCCCCATAAGCCGCAGAGGCGTCATGTTCCAGGATTCTTTAAGCAGGCGGCAGGAATACTCATAAATAACAGAGGTGGAGTCCGTTGGTTCCGGTATGGCCATCTGGTGGGACTGATTCCTGAACTCCCAGTCCCGCAGCTCCACGCAGACATTATTGCACAGCACATGGTCCGCCCTCAGCCTGGCGCCCACAGTCTCACAGAGGGAGAGCAGGACCTGGCAGGCGCTTTCATAGTCGGATATATCCCTGGAAAGGGTGATGCTGTTTCCATATGCTTTATTTACCGGCTCTTTTTCAGCCACAGGGTCCCGGTCAATTCCATTGGCATACTGGTGGATGAGGACTGCATATTTTTCTCCCAAATGGGACTTAAGCACCTCCAGGTTGCAGCCGGCCAGCTGCCCGATGGTATGTAATCCCAGGTTTTCCATCTTCCGCTGGGCAGCGCCTCCCACAAAAAACAATTCCCGTATAGGCTGGGGCCACATCTTATCAGGCACCTCCTGGGGAAACAGGGTATGGCATTTATCCGGTTTCTCAAAGTCGGAGGCCATCTTGGCCAGAAGCTTGTTGGTGGAGATTCCGATATTTACCGTGAATCCCAGTTCCTTTTTGATGCGTTCCCGAATTTCATTGGCCACCTTCAGGGGGCTGCCAAAGAGATGGATGGTGCCGGTCATATCCAGGAAAATCTCGTCAATGCTGAACCTTTCATGGTCCGGTGTGTATTGTTCCAGAAGCTCCATCATGCGCCGGGAGCACTTAATATAAAAATCAAACCGGGAGGGAACAACCACCAGTTCCGGGCACTTGCGCATGGCCTGGACCAGGGGTTCCCCGGTGGTGACCCCATACTTCCTGGCCAAAGGAGACTTGGCCAGAACAATTCCATGACGCGACTTGGCATCCCCGCCAACCGCAGAAGCAATGGTCCTCAAATCCAGGGCCTCCGGGTCCTGGGATAGCCGGTACACACATTCCCAGCTCAAAAATGCTGAATTCACATCAATATGAAAAATAAGACGCTCTCCCTGTCCCATCATAAAACACCGGCCTTTCAGGTTTTAGTTTGTTTATAGATATCATAGCAGAATATGTGTTCGGGGGCAAGAGGGATATGGGGCGGGAGAGGGGACGGGGATGGGGATGGGAGGAGGATTGGCGTTTGGTTGCACCCCACAACCATACCCTTTCAATCCATTTTCTCAGTAATATTCATTTTCCATCAGGAATACTATTAAAATAAAGCCAACTAGGCGGCGTCGCTTATGAAGCATTGGATTTTTTCGGTAATTTTGATTATTTCACTGGCCTGTACGCAGATATATGCGGCGGCAGACAGTTGGGCAGCGGTACCTGTGCGGGAAGAAGTGCAGGAGGGTCAGGAATGGGAGGCCCGGGAACAGCAGGTGCAGACGCTGGGAGCCCAGGTGCGGGAGGTCCGGGTGCAGGGGGACGGACTGAAGGAGGCTGCGGCGGTGAAGGGAACAGCGGGCGCCGCAGGGGCCGGGGAGACGGCGGGGGAAGGGGATTTCCTGAAGCTGTATGCCCAGTCGGCTGTGCTTATGGATGGAGATACCGGCAGGATACTGTATGGGAAGGGACAGGATATCATCCGGCCCATGGCCAGCACCACGAAAATTATGACCTGCATCCTGGCGCTGGAGGCAGGGAAGGGGGAGGAGACGGTGAAGGCGTCTTCCAATGCGGCTTCCCAGCCCAAGGTGCATCTGGGGGTGCGGGAAGGGGAGGAGTACAGGCTGGAGGACCTTTTGTATGCCCTGATGCTGGAATCCTACAATGATGCGGCTGTGATGATAGCGGAGCACATAGGGGGCAGCGTGGAGGGATTTGCTTCCATGATGAATGAGAAGGCGGCCGGGCTGGAATGCCGGGATACGTATTTTATTACGCCCAACGGGCTGGACGGGGTGAAGACGGATGAGCAGGGGAAGGAGCACATCCATTCGACCACTGCCTCTGATTTGGCGAGGATTATGCGGTATTGTGTGACGGAGTCGCCTGCCAAGGATGAATTTTTAAAGATAACACAGACGCAGAACCACTATTTTACGGATGCAGCGGGGAAGCGCTCCTTTAACTGCAATAATCATAATGCGTTTTTGACTATGATGGAGGGAGTGCTGTCAGGAAAGACTGGATTTACCGGAGGCGCCGGTTATTCCTATGTGGGGGCCATGGAAAATCAGGGAAGGACTTATGTCATTGCTCTTCTGGGCTGCGGTTGGCCGCCTCATAAGACATACAAATGGTCGGATGCAAGAAAGCTCTATAATTACGGATTGGAGCATTTTAAGATGAAGGATGTGTTCCGGGAGGAAACCTTTGCAGGAGTTCCAGTGGCAGGAGGACTGTGCTGGAAGGAAGGAGAAGGCGCCACGGACCAGGTGGAGCTTTCCATGGTGCTTAAGCCGGATGATATGCATCTGACACTGCTGATGGGAGAGGGGGAACAGGTTCAGGTAAAAAAGAAGGTTCCTTCTATATTAATGGCTCCGGTCAGGGAGGGGCAGCAGGTGGGCAGCGTGGATTATTACCTGGGAGATGTGCTGGTAAGAAAGTACCCTGTCTATGCATTGCAGGGCGTGGAGAAGCTGAATCTGAGGCGTGCCGCGGACCGCGTGCTGGATTTGTTTCTATGCAGATGACGGGAATGAATTTTCAAACAGCCCCTGGTACGGCAGAAAGGGGAAACAGACCTTTGGATAAGGGGATGGGAAGGGTGTTTTAAGGGGCTTTGGGCAGAATATGCCAGGATTTGCCACATTATTTAATCTTTTCTTACAAATTTTTGTATTATGTGAAGTTTCCGCCGTTCTTGTTGACATATGAACGCTTTTGTCATTATAATAGGGTTAATGTCATAAAATAGAAATTCATACGAATTCTGGATATGAATGAAGATACAGGAGATTTTTACATAATGAAGGGAAAAAAGTTAAAAAGGGGCCTGGCGATTGTGCTGGGACTGATGCTGGCAGTTGAGCTTCCGGCATCTGTGGCAGCGCCTTTTAAAATGTTTGATTCCTATGCATATACAGGGGCGGCCACGGTTAAGGCCACCTCTTTGAATGTACGCAGCGGGGCCGGCACCGGTTATTCCTCGGTGGGCAGGCTTGCGGCGGGAGCAGCGGTTACCGTTATCGGAGAGCAGCGCGGAACAGACGGCAATACATGGTATCAGATTCAATACACAGGCACAGGCGGTGCCGTGAACACCGGCTATGTCTCGTCACTTTACATCAGGCTTCCGGTGGCCTATACCACGGATTCTAATTTTGAAGCATATCTCACCTCACAGGGATTTCCGGAGAGTTATAAGAACGGGCTCAGGCAGCTTCACGCCCAGTACCCTAATTGGGTATTCAAGGCCAAGAACACAGGCCTGGACTGGAACACGGTCATTGAAAATGAGTCTGTGCTGGGGCGCAACCTTGTGGCCACAGGCAGTGTTTCTTCCTGGAAATCGGTTGCCAACGGAGCCTATAACTGGGACAACAGCACCTGGACAGGATTTGACGGCAGCAACTGGGTGGCTGCTTCCGAGGATATTATAAGGTATTACATGGACCCCAGGAACTTTCTGGATGAGACCTATGTGTTCCAGTTCCTCAACCATGAATATGATGCAAATACCCAGACAAAGGAAGGACTGAACAGTCTTATATCCGGCTCCTTCCTGTCAGGGACAACGAATTCCACGGGAACAGGGGGAAGTGATTTTTCCAGCGGACCAGGGGCTTCCTCGGAAGGACCCGGGTCAGGCAGTTCCGGTTCATCGGGCGGCTCCTCAGGTTCTTCCAAAGGGCCTGGCCGCAGCAGTACCTATGAGGATACACAGCATGGACCGGGAGTCTCCGGTTCCTCCGGCGGCTCAGGGGCGGCAGCCGTCTCTCCGGGAGGAAGCGGTTCCTCCGAAAGCAGTTCCTCCGGGGGAAGCAGTCCTTCGGGGAGCGGCGGTGAAGTGAGCCTGGAGCCGCCTCACGCATCCATTGAGCGCAGGGAGCGCAATGTGGTGGCTACCAGCGTAAGCCTGGTGGCTCCGGGACAGGACAGCTCCGGCAGCACCAATGGTCCCTCGCCCTCCGGACAGAGCGGCGGCAGCTCTTCCAGCGGCCCTGTGGCTTCGCCGGGGTCCGATAATGTGGTGGACCAGACCGGCACATCGCCGGGAGGCGGCTCCACAGGTGCGGCAGCTCCCTATGCAGACATCATCATGGGGGCGGCCGGTCAGTCAGGGGTAAGCCCTTATGTGCTGGCGGCCATGATTCTTCAGGAGCAGGGCAATAATGGTACAAGCCCTCTTATCTCCGGTTCCTATTCCGGTTATGAGGGATACTATAACTTCTTTAATGTGGAGGCATACCAGTCCGGCGCAGTGTCCGCCATTGAGATGGGACTCAGGTTTGCGTCCCAGTCCGGTTCCTACGGACGGCCCTGGAACACGGTGGAAAAGGCCATCCGGGGCGGCGCCCAGAACTATGGGGATAATTATGTGAAAGCTGGGCAGAATACATTTTATCTGAAGAAATTCAATGTCCAGGGGTCAAACCTTTATAAGCACCAGTATATGAGCAATATCCAGGGAGCTGCCTCGGAGGCGGCCAAGCTGTCCCAGGCTTATACGTCTGATTTGAAAAAGACGGCTCTGGAGTTCCATATACCTGTATTCAACAACATGCCTGAGCAGCCCTGTGTGGCGCCAACCGGAGACGGCAGCCCCAACAACAAGCTGTCCGGACTTGGAGTGGACGGCTTCAATCTGACGCCAAGCTTTAACAGGGATACCCAGGAATATAATCTGATTGTGGATTCTTCTGTGTCCAATATTACAGTCAGCGCATATGCATCGGATTCCAATGCACGTGTGGACGGCGCAGGCAATGTCTCCCTGCAGAATGGCGGAAATGACATTTCCATTGCTGTGACGGCCCAGAACGGAAGCGTAAGGACCTATACCATCCATGTGGTGAAGCAGGACGGCGGACCCACCCAGGGAAGCGCAGGCTCGCCCGTATATGGCGGCGGCAGTTCCGGCGGTACGGTCAGTCCGGACGGCAGCTCAGGCAGCGGCAGTTCCGGCAGCGGAGGCGGACCAGGCGGTTCGGGCGGACCGGGCAGTTCTTCCAGAAGCGGCAGCGGACCAGGCGGAAGCAATGTTACCATTGTAGAAGTGCAGTCCTGATAAAGGGAAGACATTATAATCAGAAAGTGGGAAATAATAATGATTAGACGGATGAGACATGCGGCTGCTGTTCTGGCAATGGCGTGCTTGATGACAGTCATGATGCCGGCACAGATGATGACGGCCTTTGCAGCAAATGCGAGAATCGCCTTTTCCGACCCCTCGGCAACAGTTGGGGGCAAGGTAAAGGTGAATATGAAGATAACCAGCAGCGATAACCTGGCCAATGCGGATGTGATGCTTTCCTATGATTCCAACATACTGGAATTTGTGGACGGCACCAATGCGGACGGAGGCGCGGGAGCTGTCCGGGTTCACGGTGATGCAGGTACGCCCAATACGGGTACCCTTGCATTTACCCTTAATTTCAATGCCATAGCAGCCGGGACCAGCAAGATTGAGGTTACCAGCCAGGAGATTTATGATACCAGCTCGCAGATAGTGACGGTAAACCAGCAGGGGAGCTCCACTGTGACAATCAGCGCCCTCCAGTCAGCTTCCAAGGATGCAACCCTTAAATCCCTCCAGATTTCACCCGGAAGCCTGACACCGGCATTTTCGCCGGATGTGGACACCTATGCGGTGACCGTTGGCACGGATGTGGATAAGGTTATTGTCAGCGCGGACTGTACCGACGACAACGCTACCAAGGTGGTCAGCGGAAACGAAGGCCTGCAGATGGGCGAGAACCGCGTGACCTGCCGTGTGACGGCCCAGGATGGGGAGACCATCAAGGAATACGTCATTGTGGTGACCAAGGCAGAGGGCGGCGCCAGTGCAGCGGACGGCGATGCTTCTTCCCAGGTACGGATGCGGATTGCTGAACGCGTCATCACCATTCTTCCTCCCGACCCGGAGGTGAAGGTTCCGGAAGGCTTCAAGGAGAGCACCATCAACATCGACGGCCACAAGGTTCAGGGCTGGGTATGGGGTTCTGAGGCAGAGCACCAGTACTGTGTTGTGTACGGCATGAACGAGGCCGGAGAAAAGGGCTTCTACCGTTATGACATGAAGGATGATGAGAGGACCATCCAGCGTTACTTTGAGGACCCGGCCATCAGCGGTTCCGTGACCAAGGAAGTGTATGATGAGCTGGCCCTTACATACGACAAGATTTATGATGATTACAGTCTCCTTAAGATACTGCTGATTGTGACCATTGTCATTGCTGTCATTCTGCTGGTCATCCTTCTGGTGGTTGTATTTACCAAGGGTTCCGGCAAAAAGGGCGGCAGCCGGGAAGAGACTGGCGGCAAGAAGGACGGACCGCGGGGCAGCCGGGGCAGAAACAGCAGGAAGGAACATGCGGAGGAGCCTGAACTTCCGGGGGATTCAGAGGCATATGAGGATTATGCCGGGGAGGAATACCAGGACTCTGGCGAGTACGATGAATCCCGGGAATATGAGGATGATTCTGTCTACGATGACGATGAGGATTACAGGGACCTTCCTGAGGACGATTACCTGCCTGAGGACGGGGACCAGGACATCTATGATGAGGATGAAGATGCATACGAGCCTGAAGAAGAGCCTCAGCTGGAGATTCCGGTGAAGAAGTCTGTGAAGCCGGTAAGGCCGGCACAGGCAGCCTTTGCACCGGTCCAGACACCAGCCCAGGCGCCGGCTCATACGCCGTCCCAGGCGCCGGCATCCAGGCAGAAGCCCCCTGTGAAGCAGGAACGGCCGGCTGTCAGAAGGGAAGCAGAGCAGCAGTCTGCAGAACCGGAAGGACAGGATGATGATTTTGAGATTTTTGACTTGTAATATGCGATAAGAGAACAGACTGACAGAACGTAAAGGCAGCAGCCATCGGGGATGATTCCCATGGCTGCTGTTTGCCTGTACACCCAATGGCAGGAATATGCCTTAATGATAAAATTTTATTATTAGACCATCACAATATATAATTATACTTTATTTTTGGGGGTTGTTATAATAATAACATAAGCCTTTTAATATAGAGTATATATAAGGGATAAAAGAATAAAGGAGGAGGCATTTCATGGGATACAGAATGGATTTGAAGGATGCCGACAGGATGTTTGCAAAGCTTCAGGAAGAGTATGAGATATGGGCGCCAAAACGTTTTGTGGGTAAGGGCAGGTATTCCGACACAGACCTGATTAAGTACGCCAGGGTGGACCGGGCAGAGGAAATTGAGTACAGGGAAAAATCGGATTTTCCGGCCAAGGAGGTTTTAAGCCCCATTACCCAGTCCCTGTTCTATTTCACAGAGGATGAATTCATTGAAAGCAAGGCGACTTCCAAGAAGCTGCTTATTTTTATGCGGCCCTGCGACATCCATGCACAGCACCATCAGGAGAAGATTTATCTGACCAACGGCGGTTACGAGGATATATATTATAAGCGTATGAACGAAAAGGTCAAGATTGTGATGATGGAGTGCGGCGAAGGCTGGGATACCTGTTTCTGCGTCAGCATGGGAACCAACAGGACCGATGATTATTCCATGGCAGTCCGCTTTGGGGAAGACGGACTGGAATTCCAGGTAAAGGATGATGCATTTGCCTCTTATTTTGAGGGCATGGAAGAATGTCCTTATGAACCCCGGTTTGTGGAAAAAAATGAGCTGACCCTTACCGTGCCGGAGATTCCGGATAAGGAGGTATTGACAAAGCTTAAGGAACATTCCATGTGGAGGCAGTTTGACGGCCGCTGCATCTCCTGCGGCGCCTGCACCGTTGCCTGCAGTACCTGCACCTGTTTCACCACAACGGATATCATATACAATGAGAACCACAATGTAGGGGAGCGCAAGAGAACTTCCGCCTCCTGCCAGGTAAAGGATTTTACCGACATGGCCGGCGGCATGAGCTTCAGGAACAGGGCCGGGGACAGGATGCGCTATAAGGTGCTCCACAAATTCCACGATTACAAGGCCAGGTTCAAGGACTACCATATGTGCGTGGGATGCGGACGGTGTATGGACCGGTGTCCGGAGTACATATCCATCGTGGCCACAGTGAACAAGATGGCGGATGCCATTGAGGAAATAAAAGCTGGAAAGCAGGCATAGGAGAGGGGATGCAGTCATGAATAATATAGTGAAGCCAGTGGCATGTAAGATACGCGAGGTAAGGCGGGAGAGCCTTCATGAATATACATTCAGGGTGGAAACGGATATCCGGCCTTCCCATGGACAGTTCCTGCAGCTTTCCATTCCAAAGGTAGGGGAAGCGCCCATATCCGTCAGCTCCTTTGGAGACGGCTGGATGGATTTTACCATCCGTTCCGTGGGTAAGGTGACGGACGAGATATTTGAGAAGCAGCCGGGAGACATTCTTTTCTTAAGAGGAGCCTACGGCAAGGGATGGCCGGTGGAACAGTTCCAGGGCAAGCATATGGTTGTCATTACCGGCGGCACCGGACTGGCGCCTGTAAAGAGCATGTTAAACATGTTCTGGGACCAGGAGGATTTTGTGAAGAGCGTGCACCTTATCAGCGGATTCAAGAACGAGGACGGAATCATTTTCAAGAATGATTTGGACCGCTGGAAAGAGAAGTTCACCACCACCTATGCTCTGGATACAGACCACAAGGATGGATGGGAGACAGGTTTTGTCACAGAGTTTGTGTCAGGGATTCCCTTCCGGGATTTTGGAGAGGACTACAGCGTTGTGGTGGTAGGACCGCCGCCCATGATGAAGTTTACCGGCCTGGAAGTGCTTAAACAGGGCGTTCCGGAGGAAAAGATATGGATGTCCTTTGAGCGCAAGATGTCATGCGCCGTGGGCAAATGCGGACACTGCCGCATTGATGAGGTGTATGTCTGTCTGGACGGACCTGTGTTCAATTATACCCAGGCCAAGTATCTGGTTGACTAAGAGAGGGGTGGCGAAGGAATGAATCATGATATTGATATAAAAAAGGTAAGAATCAACTGTTTCAGACAGTCCAAGGTGGCAGGAGAGTTCATGCTGCAGATGCGTGTGCCGGGAGCCATGATAGAGGCAAAGCACTTAAAGCTGGTGCAGGACCTGTGCGAGCGCTTTGGAAACGGCACCTTCCACCTGGGTACCAGACAGACATTTGACATACCGGGCGTGAAATATGAAAACATTGAGGAAGTAAATAAATACATTAAGGGATATATCCATGATGTGGATGTGGAAATGTGCGGCGTGGACATGGATGTGACGGATTACGGTTATCCCACCATCGGGGCCAGGAATGTTATGTCCTGTATCGGAAACGCCCACTGCATCAAGGGCAATGCAAATACATACGAGCTGGCCAGGAAGATTGAGCGTCTGGTATTCCCTTCCCATTACCACATCAAGGTGGCAGTGGCAGGATGTCCCAATGACTGTGTCAAGGCCAACTTTAATGATTTCGGCATCATGGGCATCAACAAGCAGGTCTATGACATTGACCGGTGCATTGGCTGCGGTTCCTGCGTGGATGCCTGCAAGCACCATGCCACAGGCGTGCTGAGCCTGAATCAGAACGGAAAGATTGACAAGGATACCTGCTGC
This sequence comes from Clostridium sp. 1001271st1 H5, assembly GCF_005845215.1. Taxonomy (GTDB): domain Bacteria; phylum Bacillota; class Clostridia; order Lachnospirales; family Lachnospiraceae; genus Enterocloster. Next base: position 48,428 of record NZ_SPHO01000007.1, on the reverse strand, counting down.
TGTGTGGGCTGCGGCGAATGTTCCCTGATTTGTCCTACCGGCGCCTGGACCAGAGGAGATAAAAAACTGTACCGTGTAACCCTGGGAGGACGTACGGGCAAGCAGAACCCAAGGGCAGGCAAGCTGTTCCTTAACTGGGTTACAGAGGATGTGATTCTGGGCATGTTTGCCAACTGGCAGAAGTTTTCCGCCTGGGCCCTGGATTACAAGCCGGAGTATCTCCACGGCGGCCACCTCATTGACCGTGTGGGCTACAAGGAATTCGTAAAGCATATCTTTGAGGGCGTGGAGTTCAATCCTGAGGCAAAGATGGCGGATGACATTTTCTGGGCTGAGAATGAGCAGAGAGGAAACATGCATGTGATGCCCCTGTCCGAGCATAAGCACGCAGGTCCTCAGGAGCCGGCAAAAAAGTAGGAATCCTGGAATATAATCAGACAGCAGCAAAAGATTACAAACAGCGGGGATGCCGGGGCATACCCTGCTGTTTTTCTGCATTTTTTTACCTTTTTGCCAAAGGATACGGTCAGCGTGATATTTTGCGGACAGACAGGGATACTATATATGATAAGTACAGACAGCGGGAACGAAAATAGGGATGGCGGAGAAGGCAATACAGACAGCGGGAAAGGCAATGCGGATAATAGGGAATTATTAGTGTACACTAATTTATACAGTGACATTTTGGGGAAAATGTAGTATACTTCTAAGCGAAATAAATTGACGGATATTTAACATATTATGGACGAAAGGAAGAATGAATATGTACTGTGTAAAGCGCATCAATGATGATTTGTTCTGGGTTGGCGGTACAGACCGGAGGCTGGCCTTATTTGAGAACGCGTATCCTATTCCGCGTGGCGTATCCTATAATGCATATCTGATGCTGGATGAGAAGACGGTTCTGTTTGACACGGTGGACAGGGCAATCACGGAGCAGTTTTTTGAAAATATAGACGCACTGTTAAAGGGACGCGCCTTAGATTATGTGGTGGTGAACCACATGGAGCCGGACCACTGCGCCACCCTTGGAGAGATAGTGCTGCGCTATCCGGGGGTACAGGTGGTGTGCAATCCCAAGACCATTCCAATCATCAAACAGTTCTATAATTTTGACATTGACTCCAGGGCCATTGTGGTCAAGGAAAATGACACCTTCTGCACGGGACGTCATACATTTACCTTCCTCATGGCGCCCATGGTGCACTGGCCTGAGGTCATGGTGACCTACGATACAACAGACAAGACCCTTTTCTCCGCAGATGCCTTCGGCACCTTCGGGGCCATGAACGGCAATTTGTTTGCAGATGAGGTCAACTTTGAGAGAGACTGGCTGGATGATGCCAGACGCTATTATACCAATATTGTGGGCAAGTACGGTCCTTCCGTCCAGACCCTGTTAAAGAAGGCGTCGGGCCTGGACATCCGTACCCTGTGTCCTCTTCACGGACCGGTATGGCGCAGGGATATAAGCTGGTATGTGGACAAGTATCTGACCTGGAGCAGCTATGAGCCGGAGGAAAAGGCTGTGATGATTGCCTATGGTTCCATCTATGGCAACACGGAGAACGCAGCCAATATCCTGGCCTGCAAGCTGGCGGAGAGAGGGCTCAGGAACATCGCCATGTACGATGCCTCCTCCACCCATCCGTCCACCATTATCTCGGAGGCATTCCGCTGCAGCCATCTGGTATTTGCGTCAGCCACCTATAACGGAGGCATTTTCAGCAGCATGGAGCATGTGCTTATGGACCTGAAGGCCCATAACCTGCAGAACAGGACTGTGGCCCTGATGGAAAATGGTTCCTGGGGTGTGCTGTCAGGCAAGCAGATGAAGGAAATCATTGGCTCCATGAAGAATATGACTATTCTGGAACAGATGGTGACTGTAAAATCATCCCTGAAGGAATCACAGATGGAAGAACTGGACGCCATGGCGGATGCCATTGTGGACTCAATGTAACAGCGGTACTGAATCAGGTACAACCGTATTTAATCATGATTTGCCGGACAGCTTGTTGGGAGTTGTCCGGTATTTTATTGCGTTTTTTGTACTTTTTGTGTATTTTTGGTCGGAAATGTTGCATTATTTTGTGAAATTTAGTAGTATAGAAAATGCGTTCCCATATTTCAGGTGCTGAAAATTGGGAGGCGGAGGAAAATACAAATGATGTGAGAGGATATGATAACATGGGAATTATGAGACTGATTGAGGGGATAAGGGCGCAGAAGACAGTCAGCGTGTTTTCCGGCAGGCATGAATATTTATTTGCTGCCGGGAAATACAGTCCTGCCTGTCCGGACGGTTTTTGGGGAATCCGCGTCAGACGCAGGCCGGAGGCAGTTCCTGACCGAACCGGGCCGGATAATGGCCCCTTTTTATTTTTCGACAGCAGGACCAACCGGTTTCTGGATTTTACCGGGGGGCTGCTGGAGACATTATTTCCCATGTCCGCTGAACATTCCTACGATATGGCTGCCCTGGAACAGGAAGTGAACCTGCGGGTGAACCGGTATATTGCTCACAATCTGATATACAGAATACAGGAAGGCGCGGCAACGTATGGGCGGGAGGAATTTGACGAAGGAGAGATACGGGAGCAGGCGTATGTATGCTATATGACAGGGGCCGGCAGCAGCCTGCGCGTTCCGGCCCTGGTATTTGACATGAGCCAGTTCTGCCGTATGGACAGGCGGCAGGCAAGGGCAGGAGAGGGACCGTTTCTGGAGGCATACGCCCGTCTCATGATGCTCCATTTAAGCGAACAGTTTCCGTCCGGAGAGGTGGCAGGAAGCTTTCTGGAGGACATATGCAGGAGGGACACGGGCTGCCGTCGCAATTACGATATTATCTGCAGGGAATATGCAAAGGACTGCTATGTGGAGCAGGAGCTGGAACATCTGATGTTGGAGGCAACCGACAGCATGAAGCGGGCCAAGAGCCTGTGCCAGCTCCTAAAGGCCAAGGGCAGCGTGAAGCCCCATGTGGAGCTGGACCAGGAGATGTTAAGCGTCTCCCTGGCCCCGGACTGCACCAGCCCGGTTATTGGCAGGAAGCGGGAGCTGTATTATTCATGAAGGTATGTGCAAAATTCTTCCGCATGGGCCATCCTTAAAGGCCATTACCCGTAATGCCATCCTCAAATGCAGCCTCCGGACGTTGACGGACCCTGAGCAGGATGGTACAATGATGAATAGCCATATGGAATCACAGGAGGACAGGAATCATGATTAGAAGAAAAGACGAAATGGAAGCCTCGGTCAAGCATGAGGTGCAGAAGGGGATGGGGGATGTGACCTTCCATACCTTTATGACAAAGGAGGAGGCTTACGGCTCAGGAAGGACCTTTGCCAGGGTTGTGTTTGAACCGGGTACATCCATTGGGATACATGAGCATCATGGAGAGTTTGAAGGATATTATGTGCTGAAGGGCCGGGCCCTGGTTACGGATAACGGCGTGGAATCCGTGCTGAATCCGGGAGACTACCACATGTGCAAGGACGGGGACAGCCACGGCATTGCCTGTTACGGGGATGAAACCATGGAAATAATTGCCCTTATCATCAATGTACCGGCGTAGGCGGCATCAGTAGAGGCGTGTTTGTTCCGGACATGGGACAGGGCTGCCTGCTTTGGAAGGGTTGTTGGAATCCGGTTCCTGGCAGACAGCTCTGTGTTTTTGTCTGAAACATGTACTGCAATACGTAAAATTTCTGTAATGCAATGAATATTATATTGTATTTTTAGAATCCCTGTAGTAAAATAATATCTGATTATGGGGACTCAGACCCATGTTTCCGGACCATTTCAGCCAGGCAGCGTATGACGGGAAGCAGCTCCAGGGCTTCCTTCTCGCTGAGGCTGTGTAGTTCCCAGAACAGCTGCTGTTTGCCGTCCTCCATGGATTCGGTTCCTGGGTAAAAAATACGGTCGGCGGGGATTCTCAAAGTGGTCACCAAGGGATAGAGCACCTCAAATTTGGGGTTCCCACGGAAATTTTCTATATTGATAATGGTACGGACATCTATGCCCAGCTTCTCCGCCAGGGAAGCCTGGGACAACCCCTGTTCTTCGCGGGCTTTTCGGATGACCGTACCTAAAGTTTTAACGTAATCATGCATTGCGATTCACCTCAATACTAGTGTACACTACACTTCTTATATTATGAATTACTATGCAATACATATAAACAATGAATTGAAATACACCAAACTCCTGGATGGATTGCCGGGAGGGGGAAAGGATTTTTGCATGGGTGAACGGACAGAAGACAGAATGCAGGCGTGCATGAAACGTGTGGTGCTGGAACCGGTGCATGAACAGGAATATGCACAGCCGCTTCTGACATTATTTGACGAACTGGTGGCCTGGGACCTGGCATCAGGGAACATCCGCACGATATTTTACACAGAGGGCAGGGAACGGCTGCGGGAAAACCGGACAGCGCAGGAATTGCAGGCATTTGCCTGGAACCATGTACATCCCCGGGAGTGCAGGCAGTTCCGGGCGTTTTTCAGCTCCGCCCACATGGGAGAACTGTCCGGAAGCAAAACCCCTGATAAGCTTGTATTCAGGCAAAGGACTGCAGAGGGAGGGTATGTGTGGGTGCAGGCAGTGGCCATACCGGCCGGCAGCGGGAGTAATACCATTTTGTGCTATGTCCGTGACCTTGGAAAGGAGGAGCAGGAACGGTACATGCAGGAACAGATTATTGACCGGTACGTGTACAGGAAATGTGATTTCTTCCTGTGCCTGGACGGAGACACGGGCTACTATGAAATTCTTAAGAAGAATGACAGCCGGATTCAGGGACAGATGCCTTCTTCCGGAAATTATAAACAGGAGCTGGAAGCCTGTATCAGGAAGTACGTGGCGCCGGAGGACCGGGACATGCTTCTGGAGAAAGCATCCATGGGCAATGTGCTGGATGTCCTGGAACGGGAAGGCGAGCTGATGGTATCCTACGGGGAAACGGGTCAGGACGGTCAGTATGTCCGCAAATTGCTGCGCTATGTATATTTTGACAGGCAGGAACGCAAGGTCCTCCTTATGCGCCAGGATATCACGGCGGAGTACCTGGAGCAGAGCAGGCAGAAGAAGCGCCTAAACGATGCGCTTCTTCATGCAAGGATTGATTCGCTTACAGGGCTTTACAACCGCCAGGCCGTGAACGCCAAAATCAATGGAATCCTGGGGGATTGGGCTGTGATGCCTGCTTCGGTCCTGCTCTTTATTGACTTGGATAATTTTAAGACAGTAAATGATACCCTTGGTCACCGGTACGGGGACAAGGTGCTGTGCTCCGTGGCGGACTGCTTCCGCCAGGTCCTCCGCACCTCCGATATAATAGGAAGGGTGGGAGGGGATGAGTTTGTGGCCTTCCTTCCGGGTGTGGCTTCCGAAGAGGAGGCTGGCGAGTGCGCAGGACGCCTGTGCCAGGCCGTAAGCCGTATACCGGGTTTGAAACTGAAAGACCGCGGGCTGTCCTGCAGCATTGGAGGGGCCGTGTGTCCAAGGGACGGAAGGGATTACGATTCACTTCTCATGAAAGCGGATATGGCTGTCTATGAGGCCAAGCGCCGGGGCAAGAACCAGTTTGCATTTTACCAGCCCGGGATGAAACCCCATTCCGCGCCCTGATAAGGGTAAATGGGTTCTAATCCACCACCTCAATGTGATAGGTTTTCAGCCAGAAGTTGACCTGCAGGATGTAGGCCAGCATCTGGGGGCCGGCCATGAGCTGTCCGTACCAGGGCTTTCCATAATCAGAGGGGCTGGTGAGGAAACGTTCCAGCTTTTTACGGTCCAGGAAATCCATGACCGGGGAGTGGCTGTCGTCCATCATTTTTTTTACACGGCCCACAAGCAGCTTTTCATAGGCAGTGTCATAGGTTTTAGGATAAGGGGACTTTCTGCGGAACAGTATTTCATCCGGAAGAAGTCCCTTTCCTGACTGGCGGAGCAGGTTCTTTACCAGTCCGTCCCGGGTCTTTATATCCCAGGGCACGTTCCAGACATATTCTATAATCCGATGGTCGGCAAAGGGTACCCTTGCCTCCAGACCTGAGTACATGCTAGTGCGGTCCATACGGTTGAGAAGGGTCTGCATGAACCAGCGCAGGTTCAGCCAGGCAATTTCACGGCGTCTGGCTTCCTCCGGGGAATCCTCAGCCAGTGCAGGTGTCTCCGCCACGGAGCGCTCATAGGTGTCCTGTACGTATTGGTCCATGTCCAGATATTCTAAGAAGCTGTCGTCCAGCAGAACCTTTCTGGGAGCCAGGTCCATGGTCCATGGGAAGGTGCGGGCTTCGAAGCACTCCTTTTTATGGAACCAGGGATAACCGCCGAATATCTCGTCGGCGCATTCGCCGGTCAGGGCCACCTTATTGTGCTCCTTGACCATAGAACAGAACTGGAGCATGGAGGAATCAATATCTCCCATGGCAGGCAGGTCATGGGCCAGGACGGAATCCAGCAGGCGGTCGGCCTGGGTCAGGTTGCTGCATTCCAGGTAGTGGTGGTCGGAATCCAGGAATTTTACCATCTGGTCCACATAGGGGCGGTCCTGGGAGGGCTGGAAGGAGTTGGCCCGGAAGAATTTATCGTTGTCCACAAAGTCAAAGGAGAAGGTGGTGAGCCGCTTTCCTTGTTTTTTCAGCTCCTTTGCGCAGACAGCGGATACAAGGCTGGAATCCACGCCGCCGGAGAGAAAGGTGCAGATAGGCACATCGGACACCATCTGCCGGCGTATGGAGTCCTCCACCAGAAAGGACGTTTTCTCAATGGTTCTTTCATAGCTGTCCTCATGGGGACGGCTGACCAGCTTCCAATAGCTTTGCTGGCGGATGCCCCCGGGGCTGCATATGAGGTAATGCCCCGGAAGCAGCTCTTCCATGTCCTTGAGGACGCCGCAGCCACAGGTCCTGGCAGGCCCGATGGAGAACACCTCATTGAGCCCCTTCCGGTCCAGCCGGGCCTTGACGCCAGGGCAGGCCAGGATTCCTTTGAGCTCAGAGGAGAAAATTAGTTCTTCGTCCCTGATGGTATAGAACAGCGGTTTTACACCGGCCCGGTCCCGGAACAGACACAGCCTGTTATGGGCTGTGTCCATGATGGCAAAGGCAAAAATGCCGTTCAGGCGCTTTACAAAGTCAGGGCCGTATTCCATGTAGCCTGCCAGTATGACCTCCGTGTCGCTGGAGGTCTGGAAGGTGCAGCCGGCGGCCATAAGCTCCTGGCGCAGTTCATCGGTGTTGTACAGTTCTCCGTTGTAGACAATGGCAAAGGTCTGTCCGGAGCCGGATTTTACCATGGGCTGGTGGCCTCCGGACAGGTCGATGATGGACAGGCGGGCATGGGACAGTCCGCCGTGTTCCCACAGCCATGTTCCGGCGTCGTCAGGCCCCCGGTGCCGCAGCTGCTCTGCCATGGCTTCCAGCACCGATTCATAGTGTTCTTTTTCTTTCAGGTAATGGTCATGAGGGTTATAAAAACCGGCAATTCCGCACATAATTCATTCCTCCTGTCATGATGTGGAAAGGTGATTGGTATTAAAGCATGAAGCATGCCAGGGCAAAGGTGCAGGCAAAGCCAAGACAAACCGGTATCAGGTTCTTCCTGGCCAGCTCCAGCGGGCTTACATTGCAGATGGCAGCAACGGGGATAAGTCCCCATGGCACGATGGTGCCGCCGCCCACGAAGATTGCTGTAATCTGGCCCAGGGCAGCCATAACCGGAACAGAGGAACCGGTGGCAGTTGCGAAGGTCCTGGCCAGAGCTCCGGTAAGGGGAAGGCCCGAAAAACCGGAACCGTCCAGCCCGGTCAGCCCGCCCACCACCATTTGGATGAAGGCAGCCATATATTTGTTCAGAGGGGCATTCTGCGCCAGCCACAGGGCCCAGTCGTTCATGATGCCGTGGGTGAAACGTTCTCCCATGATGGAGGTGATTCCGTCCCCGCCCAAAAAGAAAAAGGCGCCGATTATAATAACCGGAGCAAAGATGCGGATGGCAAAGAGAAACCCTTCGGTGACATAGCCGGTGACCTTTTCCAGGGACTGTTTTCCAAATCCCGCCAGGGCGCCCAGGCAGGTGAGAAGGAGGGCGGTGCCGGAAACCATGCTGGTGGCATCCCCTCCTTTAAGGCCGCACAGCAGCATGAGCACAACATCCCCTGCAAAGGCCAGAGGTGTAAATACCGCCAGGAACAGGGCTGCCTTCCTGTGTCCCTGGGGCCTGGAGGGTTCTGCCTGGATGGAGAGCCTGGGGCCTCTGGCATCCAGCCGGCTCCTGTTTAACACATATGCGCTGAGGACAGTGACAATGCCCATCATCCAGAATAAAGGCCATGCCTGCCGGAGAATGTCCGGGGTGTCAAGGCCTGCCGCGCCTGCTGAGATGGCAGGGGCTCCCTGAATCACCACATCGTAGCTCAGCGCAAAGCCATGTCCGAACAGGTTCATGGCCATGGCCGCGGCCAGGGGATTCAGGCCTGCCTTCACTGCAAAGGGAAGCATGATGGCACCCACCAGTGCCACTGAGGGACTGGGCCACAGGAACAGGGAAAACAGGAACATGGTGAGTCCAAGAATCCACCAGGTCAGGGACGGGGTCTTCATGATTCGGGCCATGGGAACCATCATCAGATAGTCGCTTCCCAGGTCCTTCAGGCATTTGGACAGGGAGGTGACCAGGGCAATGGTGGCCAGCACTTCCATGAATTCCCTGCCCGCGTAGAGGACGGCGGAGAATACGGTGATAATGCCTCCTGTAAGGGATTTAAGGCCGATGAGGCCCAGGATGAACAGGAAGGCAATGCAGACAGCAGGGGTATCCTTCTTGAGGACCATCACTGCCAGGATAACGATAACGCCTATGAGATAAGCGTAGTGGAGCGGAGTCAGCACTACTGCGGATTCTATCATGATAAGTCACTCCTGTATTTATGGAATATAATCTATGATATGGGGAAATGCTCTCTGCCGTGAAAAGGAAAGCAGGAAATTGGGGGTTGATTTTATAGCCGGGTGCTGGTATGCTAGATAAGGACTTAAATTTAAAAATGAAAGGAAGTGAACCGGAGTGGAAGGTCGAAGTCATACGTTGGAAGCAGACAATTATCATAAGCGTGTGGTAGTGGGAGCTGGGCCAGGGGCTTTGATTCCGCTTTGCTTTCACTGCCGTTGATGATAGGATACAGATACGTTTATGATGATAGCCATGGATTACAGGAGGAGTCTGTAATTATGGCTATTTTGTAGTTGCAGTCCGGCTGTTCGCGGCAGGGCTGCGGCATTTTGCGCGCTGCTTTCATGATGTCACCATTCATGGAAGGAATAAGATGCAGGAGAATTTTGATTTAAAAGAGCTGTTGGAGCTGCTGGACACCATGCAGCTCAGATTATTGAAGGAAAAGCTGATTGAGATGAATGAGGTGGATATTGCCGCGTTCATCGAGGAGCTGGATTCGGAAAAGACCGTGGTGGTCTACCGTATGCTCCCAAAGGAGCTGGCCAGCGATGTGTTTGCCTGCCTGCCGGTGGAGAAGCAGGAGCACATCATTAACAGCATTACGGATTACGAGCTCAGCACCATTGTAAATGATTTGTTCGTGGACGACGCCGTGGATATGCTGGAAGAACTGCCGGCCAATGTGGTCAAGCGCGTGCTGAAAAACTCCACGCCAGACACCAGGAAGCTGATTAACCAGTTTTTAAAGTACCCGGAGGGCAGCGCAGGAAGCATTATGACCGCCGAGTATGTGGGACTTAAGAAACGCATGACCGTGGAGGAGGCATTTGCCTATATCCGCAGGCACGGCGTGGACAAGGAAACCATTTACACCTGTTACGTCATGGATGCCAAGAGGGCCCTGGAGGGTGTGGTGACGGTCAAGGACCTGCTGATGCATCCCTATGAGGAAGTCATCGGCAATATCATGGATACCCATGTAATCAAGGCCGTGACCACAGACGACCAGGAGGAGGTGGCTGAGAGCTTCCGCAAGTACGACCTTCTGAGTCTTCCTGTGGTGGACCATGAAAACCGTCTGGTGGGCATAGTCACCGTGGACGACGTGGTGGATGTGATGGAACAGGAGGCCACCGAGGATTTTGAGAAGATGGCAGCCATGCTTCCCAGCGAGAAGCCCTATCTTAAGACAGGGGTCTTTGCCCTGGCCAAGAACCGTTTGGCCTGGCTTCTGATTCTCATGGTCAGCAGCATGATTACCGGAAGCATTCTGGCAAAGTACGAGGCGGCCTTTGCGGTTATACCGCTGCTGGTGACCTTCATTCCCATGCTGACGGATACCGGCGGAAACGCAGGCAGCCAGAGCAGCACCATGATTATCCGCGGCATGGCGGTGGGAGAGATTGAAGCAGGGGATATACTGAGGGTTATCTGGAAGGAACTCCGGGTTGGAGTGATTGTGGGCGTACTGCTGGGACTGGTGAACTATATACAGCTGTTAATCCGCTTTCCGGGCCAGGAAATGCTCTGCCTTACAGTCGTACTGAGCCTTTTGGCCACGGTTATGCTGGCCAAGACCATTGGCTGTGTCCTGCCTATCGTGGCACAGGTCCTTCATCTGGACCCTGCCATTATGGCTGCGCCCCTAATCACTACCATTGTGGACGCTGTGAGTCTGATAATTTATTTTCAGCTGGCATGCAGCCTGCTTAAGATTTAAGACATATTCAGGGGGCCGGAAGCCTGTTTTCATGCAGGATTCCGACCCCCTGTTCCGGTGACGGTCCCACAATTTGTAAATCCGGAGAACCCTCTATTGACAATGGGGAACTGATTTTACTATAATAGAAGTAAGTTTAATAACATGTTTCAAGTCTTTGATTTCTGTCCCCGCGTCCAGTTTCAGCAGAACTTATAGTATGGAGGTATCCCCTTTCCCTGGGGTGCTTCCGGTCTTTACCATATATTCCATCAAGAAAGAGAGGTAGTTTTATGAACCAGGAACAGCTAAGAATCATGAGCGGGAAAAAAGGGTTTATTGCAGCGTTAGACCAGAGCGGCGGCAGTACACCGAAGGCGTTGAAGAATTACGGAATTGAGGAGGACCAGTACAGCAATGACGAGGAGATGTTTCAGCTGGTCCATGAGATGCGTACCAGAATCATAACCAGTCCCTCCTTTACCTCAGACCATATCCTGGCAGCCATTCTCTTTGAGAATACGATGGAGCGGAAGATAGGGGATAAGCTGACTGCGGATTATCTGTGGGAGGAGAAGGGTATCATCCCCATTCTGAAGGTGGATAAGGGTCTGGCAGAGGAAGCGGACGGAGTCAGGCTGATGAAGCCCATACCGGGACTGGATGAGCTCCTTGCCCGCGCAGTGGAGCGCCATATTTTCGGCACCAAGATGCGTTCCGTGATTAAGCAGGCAAATCCAGCGGGAATCAAGCAGATAGTGGACCAGCAGTTTGAAATCGGGCTTCGCATTGCAGCCGCAGGACTGGTTCCTATTCTGGAGCCTGAGATTGATATTTACAGCCCGGATAAGGCTGAGTCCGAGCAGATTATGAAGGATGAAATCAAGAAGCACCTGGCGGAGCTTCCAGGGGATACAAAGCTGATGTTTAAATTGTCCATTCCGGATAAGCATGGATTTTACAGCGACCTTATGGAGGATTCCCATGTGGTGCGCGTGGTGGCTTTGTCCGGCGGCTATTCCCGCCAGGAGGCCAATGAGCGCTTGAGCCGCAGCCCGGGACTGATTGCCAGCTTTTCCAGGGCATTGTCAGAAGGCCTGAATGCTAAACAGACCCAGGGTGAGTTTGACCGGATGCTGGCCCAGTCCATTCAGGAGATTTACGATGCATCCATAACCTAGAAACAGTAACCATACTATAAGGATGGAAGGCTCCGCTGCTGCGGAGCCTTTTTAAGGATGGTAAGGACTGGAAACAGATGGCAGGGGGGTGGGCCTAATTGGCGGCCTGCCTTGTGTTTACAAGGACTGTCATAAATGATATCATATAAATTGATATCATGTGAAAGTGTCTTTATAAAAGATACAAAGGCATTTAGTTATGACAAGAGGAAGCTATGAAGCATAGGTTTATCGGAAAATGGCATGTCGCTGTTTTTTTAGCGGTCTGCTTTGTGTTTGCACTGACGGCCGGCGGCGTTTTTTATAACCAGCGCGGGAAACTGGCCGGAGAATTCGGGGATATGGTGGCAGCTAACCTGACCTCTTATACCCAGGCCCAGAAACGTTACCTGAACAGTTCCATTACAGATGCCTGGAATACCCTGAAAGGGATATCAGGACTGGCTGAACAGATTGTCCCGGAGTCTACGGAGGATACCCTGAACGGGTATCTGGAACAGCTTAATCTGCAGAACAGGGATTACATGATAGAATACCTGTCCCTGGAAGAGCTGGAGAAAAGGCTGAGGGACCAGCAGGTATCGGAGCGTGACTGGAATCTGTTCCATGAGATTGAACAGGGGAAGGGCGTTGTATCCGATATTTGGGACTGGCAGAAGGAGGGAAGCCGGTCTGTTTTCACGGTTGCGGAGCCGGTCCGGATAAGGGGGCGCGTGGGTGGGGTGCTGCAGACCAGGCTGGAGCCCCTGGCCATCACGGAACAGGTGCCGGAGGCCAGCGCATTTAAGCGCAGCAGCACCCTTATTGTGAGAAGGGACGGGACCATCCTTGCCAGTGAGAACCATAACCGGGGCGATATATCCACAGGGAACCTGTTTACCTCTGTAAGGGCAGCCGGTATTACGGATAAGGTAGCGGGACAGATGGAAGAACGTTTTTACAGGGATGGGTCCGACAGCTTCATGTTTGAGGGGAAGGGGGATTCCTACTATTTTTCCTGGGATTCCCTGGGGTACAATGAGTGGTACATTGTGAACTTTGTACGCTCTCCGGATGTGGCCATTCATTACGACAATATTCTGAAAGAGCTTATCTATGCCAGTCTGCTCCTGATTGGCCTTACGGCTGTGCTGGGCGGTGCGATCGTTGTACTGTTCCTGCGTTACAGGAGCAGTATGGATTTGGAGGTTAAGAAGTACGGACTGCTGGCGGAGTTTTCCGACACAGCCCTGTTTGAATATGACAGGAGAAAGGATACCCTGGAATTTACCAACAATGCCAGACGCATCCTGAAGCTGGAGGAGCTGGTAATCAGCCATGTCACGGGAAAGAAGGTCCGGACCGACCTGTTTCTTCAGGAGGACAGGAAGGTGATGGAGGATATGCTGAGAGGCAGGCCCGGCAGAGGGGAAGACAGGGTCCAGTATACAGAACTGCGTCTTAAGAGCATCTCCGGTGAATATCACTGGTTTGGCTGCCATTATAAGGCTATACCATCGGACACAGGTGCAGTGGTAAAGGTGGTGGGAAAGCTGGCGGATATTTCACGGCAGAGAAGCCGGGAGCAGGCACTCCGGGAGCAGGCCATGCGGGACGTGCTCACGGGAATCTACAACAAGGCCGGTGAAAGACTGATAGACAGGATGCTGAAGGAAAAGGGCCAGGGCCTGTTCCTGATGCTGGATTTAAATCATTTTAAGAACATCAACGATACCATGGGCCATGCGGCAGGGGACGCCATACTCACCGAGGTGGGAAAGGTCCTGAAAAGGACATGCAGGGAGAATGATATCGTGGCCCGCATTGGCGGGGATGAATTTGTCATGTTCCTTCCGGGGGCATTTAACCGGCAGACAGGAGAACGCAAGGCAGGGGAGATACAGGAAAGCCTTCTGGCAGTCCGTATATCCACCTGGGGAATCAGGGGAATCAGGGCCAGCATCGGCACTGCCCTGTGCCCGGAGGACGGAACAGACTACGGGACGCTGTTTAAGGCCGCGGACGGGGCCATGTATCAGGCCAAGGAGCAGTCCAGGAACCAGAAGAAGAGCGGAGCGGCAGAAGAAGGAAAACAGGACAGGACAATATCATGACGGCAGGAGGAAGGACATGAGGCATGGATGGGGAAGCGTGATTCTGTCAGGAGGACAGGGACGCCGCATGGGCGGCATTGACAAGGGAGGGCTGGACTATAAGGGGGAATCCTTCCGGGGGCATATACAGAGACAGCTGCAGGCCCTGGATATCCCATGCTATCTGTCCCGGGCCTGCTATGGGGGGAACGGGGACAGGGAGGACGGACTGGAGGTCATTGAAGACACGGTAAAGGGGGCTGAGGGTGAGTGGATTGGCCCTATGGGAGGCATCTGGTCCTGCTTTCAGAGAACAGGCCATGAGGGGCTGTTCTTTATATCCTGCGATATGCCGTTATTCAGAACAGAGATGGCGCGGATTCTCATGGAGCGCTGGGAACCGGGCACGGATGCGGTGCTGTGGAGGACCAGGAACGGCCGGATACAGCCCATGTGCGGCTTTTATGCAGATACCTGCCTGGAGGCGCTGGAGGATACAATCCGCCGGGGGAATTACCGTCTGATGAAGTTCCTGGACGCTATCCGCTGTGTTGTGGTGGACACCGCTGAGGCCCATATACCGGATATCTGGTTTGCCAATGTGAATTCACTGTCCGCTTACAGGAGTCTGTACAAGCTGCGGACGCCTGTCCTGGCCGTAAGCGGCAGAAAGGACACAGGCAAGACAGCCCTTCTGGAAATGCTGGTCCGGGAGCTGGCCCGGTCCGGAATCCGGTCTGCGGTCATCAAGCACGACGGCCATGAGTTTGAGGCCGATGTGCCGGGAACCGACAGCCGCAGAATCAAGGATGCAGGGGCATACGGCACCGTAGTGTACTCCGGCTCCAAATTTTCCGTGATTAAGGAGCAGCCCTTCATGAAAGCAGAGGATTTTTTTTGTTTTTTTCCGGAGGCGGACATCATTTTCCTGGAAGGGCAGAAATATTCGGACTATCCCAAACTGGAGGTGCTGAGAAAGGAAATTTCTGAGATTCCGGTGTGCAGGCCGGAGACAGTGCTGGCCTATGTATGGAGCGGGGAGGAGGGCTGGAGCCGGGAAAACAGCTGTGCCGGAGACAACCGGCGGAATATAAAATGTCCCGTGCTCACAGCCGGCCGGAAGGACCTTATCCTGGAAATCGTGATTGAGTACATGGACAGGTACAGCCGGGGAGACGGAGGGCAGGAGCTATAAGCAGAATACCCGCCACATCCTTTTTGCCCCTGGCCGAAATATGTCATTTTTTCTCCCTTACAGCGGACCGTTATCCTGCCTTGTCTTACTGATATAAAATGACTGCAGTGATTTCTCTATGTTCAGTTTTTCATAAAAACCCTCTGCCTCAGGCTGGGCTCCAAAAAACAGGGAGGTGGGGGAAATATCAATGGCCCGCCTCATCAGCTCCCTGCCGATACCCTGTTTTTGGTATTCCTTCAGCACAAGTATTTCTGATATGGTGCCAAACAGATAGCCGTCGCTTAAGATGCGGATACAGCCAACCAATTTATCATTATCCCAGGCAGTGATGTTGATTGTTTTACTTATGGCCTTTCGCATCAATTCCGTATCATAGGAACCGGGCCAGACCTGACTTGCCATCCCAATAAATATGTCTGGCTGCAGGTTTTTATCATCGTTGATATAATGAATCATGACAGCCTCCTTTTGTGAATGAATCCAAATATATGCAGACGCGCAGCATTTTTATTTATAGTATCATATCAGCCTGGTCCTCTCAAGACAATTCAGTGGGTTTCCCAGAGTTTTTACCATATGAAGATATCCGGGACAGGGATAAAAAAGCTTTTTTAACCTTTTTATTACAATTGGGATTTAGCATGCTATAATGTAAAGAAAGGCGGCAGCACCATAGCAATCAGTCAGGAGGATATATGTATAAAATGTATTTAATCACTTTTTTTGCCAGCACATTTCAGATTTTAAGGTTTATTGCCCTGATACTTATTATAGCATGCTGCATCAAATATTTAAAAAGCAGATAGGATGTGTTTATCTGGTATGCAAAAGGTAAAGGGGATGGGAAAAGTATGAATAGAAGAGCAAAAAAAGCAATTTTAACTTCCCTTATGGTATCTGCTGTTACAGCTGCCCTGACTGTAACCGGGTGTAATGCATCATCAGGAGAAGTCCCGCAGCCAGCAGTGCAGGAAACGGAAAGCCAGGGTACGGGTGTATCTGCTGTTCCGCCTGAAATCACTGCTCCACCGGAAATCACCGCCCTGCCGGAAATCACCGCCCTGCCGGAACTTATGTTTCCCTCAACCGCTGACTTCCCTATGGAATACGATGAAAAAGGGGATATAATCTTTTTCGCAGATGTGGACCATGACGGTGAAGGTGAGCGCATTGAACTTAACATGAACGAATATAAAGACCGGGGAGGTGCAGGAAGCGTTCTGAAGGTTCGGCTGGATAATGGAGCAGATTCGCCTGTCATTTGGGAAAGGGAATATGCTGCGCCTCACGCGGGACAGACCATGCTGTACCTTTACAGGGAGGCGGGACAAGATTATCTGATGGAATATTATCCGGGGATGTACCAGGGGTACGCCTCCTACTTTTTACATCTGTTTTCCTTGGACAGTGACGGCAATCCTCTGTATCTCCATGAATATGAGGCTGGCTTTGCCTTACATGAGAACCGGGAGGATGGCTTTTATACGGGCTTTTACGGGGATGCAGGGGCATTTGTCTCATTTTTGGAGCAGGTACAGCACTATATAGAAGGCGCCCTTCTTTTGGTGAGTACAGACAATGGTAATTTGTCCTACAGCACTCCGGAGAACCCGATTACTATCTTTCATGATGACAGTTTCTGGACAGATGAATGGAATGTGGCGGGGAATATGAATTCCCTGGATTGCATGAAGCTTGTGGTCCGGAAAAACTGGATGAACACCGAGGGCATAAGCAGGCTGAAGGAGCGGGGGAACAGCTGTCTTGAAACCTGGGCTGATATAAAGGGAAACGAACGCTCTTTCCTTACTTCGGATGTGGTGGCAGCCGGATTATTTACGGATTTAAGCGGTGACAACTGGCTGTATCTTCCCGACCGGGAACCGCCTGCAGGAGATGCGGATTTTGTGTTTGGCATTCCGGCCCAGGACCTCAGTGATTTGTATGTATCCTGTTTTATGGAGGATGAAGTGGCAGTTATATGGACCGACCCCTATGTATGGGATAATGATAACCATACGAGGATTACCCGGGAGTGCTATCACCTCTCAGCAGATACCATGAAAGGTTTTTTAACATGGGCATATACCAGATAATCCATATTTTTTCCAATGTTTCAGGGCTTCTGCCATAGAGAGCGGAAGCCTGTTTTTAATTTTACTTAATTATTATGGGACCGGCCAAAAAACGCTGCTGCTGGTGAGCAGGATATAACCGGCGGAAATCAGAACAAATGTTCGGTTTGCATATTGCGGTTTGTAAACAGCTGCAGTATAATAGATTCATAAATGGGAATAGCATACAATGACAGATACTAATAAGAAAGTGGAGAAGAAAGGCAAGCAGGGTTATCCGGCAGGAAGGGAGGCATGACAGTGGAGCAGCGGACCTACATTGTGATAGATTTAAAATCCTTTTATGCATCTGTGGAGTGTGCAAAACGGGGGCTGGATTCCATGACAGCCAGGCTGGTGGTGGCGGACCCGGAACGGACGGAGAAGACCATCTGCCTGTCCATCTCCCCGGCCATGAAGGAGCTGGGAATCCGCAACCGCTGCCGTGTCTTTGAGATTCCGAAGAGTGTGGATTACATCATGGCCCCGCCCCGCATGCAGCTGTATATTGATTATGCGGCTGGGATTTACGGTATTTATCTGAAATATATTTCCAAGGAAGATATCCATGTCTATTCCATTGACGAGTGTTTCATGGATGTGACCAATTATCTGCCCCTTTACCATAAGACGGCCAGGGAACTGGGCCAGATTATGATGGCTGATATTCTGCGGGAATATGGAATCCGGGCTACCTGCGGTATTGGCACCAATCTCTATCTGGCCAAAATTGCCCTGGACATCACGGCAAAGCATTCGCCGGACTTTATCGGGGAGCTGGACGAGGAAACCTTCCGGAGGACACTCTGGAACCATAAGCCGCTGACGGATTTCTGGCGTATTGGGAAAGGAACTGCGGCCAGACTGGAGAAGTATGGGATTCACACCATGGGAGACATTGCAGAAATGGATGAAGACTTTTTGTACAAGCTGTTTGGGGTAGATGCAGAACTTCTGATTGACCATGCATGGGGAAGGGAGACTGCCACCATTGCTGCCATTAAGTCATATAAGGCCAAAACAAATTGCCTTACCAGCGGGCAGGTGCTGGGATGCGATTACAGCTTTGAGGATGCGAAGCTGATTGTGAAGGAAATGATGGATTTACTGTGTCTGGAGATGGTGGAAAAGAACCTTGTCTCCAATTCCGTGACCTTACAGGTGGGGTATTCCGGGAAAACGGCAGCCGAGCCGTCCAGAGGGACAGCTTCTCTGGATGCAGAGACAAATGCGGATATCATCCTGGTTCCGGCAGTGTCTGCCCTGTTTGAACACATTGCCAATCCCGGCCTGCCCATACACCGCATTAACATTTCAGTAAACCACGTGATTGAGGAGGAGTACAGGCAGTACAGCATGTTTACCGATGCCTGGGAACTGGAACGAAACCGTAAACTGCAGTCAGCTATGCTGGATATAAAGAAAAAGTTTGGGAAAAATGCTATCCTTAAAGGGATGAACCTGCAGGACGCCTCCACCATGCAGGAACGGAACCAGCAGATTGGCGGGCATAAAAGCGGTATTTACAATAGCGGCAGGGACAAAAACGGCGGAGACAAGAACAGCGGAGACAAGAACGGCGGAGACAGGAGCAGCGAAGACAAGAACAGCGGAGACAAGAACGGCGGGGGCAGGGAGTATAAAGGCAGAGAAAACAGAACCGGAGGAAACAGAGATGGCAGGTAAGCCAAGGGCAAAGATGTCCGCCCAGGACCGGGCAAAGCAATTCCTTCCATTTGCAGCCCTGAAGGGGCTGCCGGAGGCCCTGGCGGTAAAAGAGCGGGTAGTGGTGCCGAAAATCATACTGACAGAGGATATGGCTGAAGAGCTGAACCGGAAGATGCAGCAGATTAAGCCCGGAATGATAATCAGTGTGGTGTATTTTCACAAGGATGAATACCTGAAGGTTACCGGGATGGTTGCCCGGTTCAATATCAGCAGCCGGGTCCTCCAGGTGGTAAATACCAAAATCAGTTTTGACGATGTGCTGGATATTGGTTTCTGCCAATGATTTTATGGTTTTATATCCGCTGGGTACGGCCTCCGGATTCACGGCCCCTGGCTTGACACGGCGTTCCATATTGTATAACATTACTATAAAAGAACACGCGGGTCACGGACAGGAGAGGTGCTAATGGATATCAGAATTCTATTGGAAGTGCTGGATGCCGGCAAAAATCAGTACAAATATGCCGGACCGGCAGAGGGGCAGGTATACGGGGTACAGGTTCAGAATGGTTCCTATCCATATATGGAGGGGATGCTGTATGTCCAGCCGTCCCTGACACATCCTCACCCGCCTAATAATATGTGCGTCATTGCAGGGGGAAATGAGCTGTATGAGACTTTGCAGAAGATACTGCTGGATTATAACCGCAAGGAGTCCCTGCTCATCAGGATGCAGGATAAGTTAAATGCATTCCGCTCATCGGAAACAGATATGATTTCAGGAGTCATGGATAATCCGTGCATCCTGCTGCGGGAGGATTATAAGCCCCTTGTCTGGAATGGATTTGAGAGGGAAGAGGAGTTTTGGTGGGTTTCCAGGATTGACTTTAAGACCGTGGCTAAAAAAGGGCAGAACCTGAATATATGTTATCAGGAGATTACCGAAGAAATTCCTTATCCGCTGATGATTGTACAATATACCAATCCAAGAGGGAAAAAGCGGTATTGCGTGCTGGCGGGGAGGGATACCAGGTTCGACCGTGTGGCGGACCCGGTTTTTCTGAAGAAAATCTGCAATATCCTCCAGTGCTATACATTTACCAACAACGGCATTGTACAGCCAATTTCACGGCTGGACGAGCTGTTGGAGAGTATGGTCCATGAGATTCCCTCCCAGCCGGAACTGATGCAGAATGAGCTGCTAAAGGCGGGATGGGTGGAGAAAGAAAAATATTATGTGCTGCTGATTGATGTGAGCCTGGGAAAGACGAAGGCCGATGATGCAGAGGAATTGTCCCAGAAGCTAAATGCCAGGGTGTTCAGCCATGATAATTATTATGTATGCCTTTTGACAGGAACCTGCGCAGAGGAGTATGATTCCAGGACCCATCTGGGAATCGAGGAGTTTCTGGCAGAACGCAATTTTTATGCGGGGCTGAGTTACGGCTTTTTTAATATCGTGAATCTTTCCATTGGATATAAGCAGGCGGCGGAGGCAGTCAAGGTATTGCTCAACACCCTGAACGGAATACACTATTATGCATTTGCAGACAGTATTGTGACTTATCTTGTGAACACCAGCGTGAACTGCGGGGAATTTACCATGGAAAGCCTGTGCCATCCCAGCGTTTATAAGATTTTTGAGTATGATAAGAAGTATGGAAGCGATTACATGAATTTTCTGCGTATTTATATCTATTCCGGCGGAAGTGTGAAGAGAACAGCAGAGGCGCTTTACATGCATAAGAATACGGTCTACCAGAAGATTGAAAAATTAAAGGAATTTTTCCATGTGGACGTCAATGATTTGTATGCCTATGTCAAGCTATACGTGTCGTTGGTTATCCTAGAACAGATGCCCATATATAATTCAAATGACTTCCTGAAGTGGATGTGAAAGCGAATGTAAAAAAGCCTTTTTTGGCGCTGTTTTAATGTGTTTTTTTCCATATATATAAAATAATAATCATTGTAAAATATCTATAGATAAATTCGATAACACAATTTGTCTATAGATATTTTTTATTTACATGGAAAGGAGGAAGACTATGGGACCGTTGGGACTGCCTTGGGGGACATTTCTGATGTTTGCATCAGCTGTAATCGGATGCCCGCTCATAACGGAATTGATTCTCCACTCTAAATGGTGGAAGAAGAAGTCGGATTACTACTGGTCATTTAATCAGACAGATGACGAGGAGGAATGACAGAAAAAGGCACAGGATATTGTTTTGGTTGAGAGGAGGATTTCATGCAAATAGGTTGGGTTCAGATTATTATGGCCGTCGTGTATATGGGGATATTGATTTGCGTTGGTCTTTATATGAGCCGGAAAGTAAAATCATCAGATGATTTCTGGATTGGGGGAAGACAGGTGGGGCCTGTGGCAACCGCGCTTTCCTATGGGGCGGCCTATGTCAGTACGGTTGCCATCATCGGGGACCCGCCCATGTATTACAATTACGGACTTGGATATGCAGCATTTGAAATTATGGTCAGCGTTTTTTTCTGCTGCATTCTTATTTTCATTGTATTTGCCCCAAAGATGCGGGCGCTTTCAGAACGGTTGAATGTTGTATCGCTCTCCGGTTTTCTGGCTATCCGGTACAAGTCCAATGGTTTCAGGCTGTTGTGCGGAACCCTTGTATCGGTCATGATGGTTCCCTATGCAATCTCGGCCATGAAAGGCATTGCCGATGCCATGCATGCCATTGTAGGGATTCCGTACGTCATGGGCGTGGTGGTTATCGCCCTGGTGTCATTCTGCTACCTGGTAACTGCCGGTTACTGGGGTGTTTCCACCACGGATATCATCCAGGGAATCACGATTGCAGTATCCTGTCTGCTGGTTGCAGTCATTGTTATCACAAAAAGCGGCGGGGTGACGGAGGCAGTCACATACATGGGTTCCGTGTCGCCCTCCCACATCCGCCCGTCTTCCGGCCTGACATTTGCACAGCTGTTCAGCTGGGCAGGGGTATGGGCGCTGATTGCCTTTGGACAGCCCCAGCTTGTGACAAAGTTCATGGGACTTAAGGATTCCAGAACCGTTGGAACTGTAATGAGGGTTGCAGTTATATGGGAAATCGTGTTCATGGTTTCCATTGCCATGATTGGCGCAGCGGCGTTCAAGCTTTTTGGGGCAGTGCCCTTTGACAATGTGGACGCCATTGTACCCACCCTGGTGGCGGAGCATACCAATGCGGTTGTATCCGGAATATTCCTCTGCGGGATACTGGCAGCCGGACTTTCCACCACGGTTGCCCTGGTACTGACATCCTCCGGCGCAGTGACAAAGGACATATACGAAGATTACTACTGCATCAGGAGCCATGCAAAACAGGATTCCGGGAAATCGGTCAGGATATCCAGGGCTGCCACAGGCATTATTCTTGTGGTGGTGGTAATCGGAGCCATTTATCCGCCGGATTTTATCTGGTCATTGTCAACCATGTCAGCAGGCGTCATGGGAGCGGCCTTTACAGCTCCGCTGGTCCTGGGGCTTTACTGGAAGAGGGCCACAAGGCAGGGATGCATGGCAGGTATTATCGGGGGGTCAGCCATCTCCATCATCTGGTATTTTGCAGGTCTTACCAGTGTGGTGCATTCCTTTGTTCCGGGCACCGCAGTATCCTTCCTGCTGATGGTTATGGTGTCCTTTTGTACGCCGGAAATGGAGAAGGAACATCTGGACGTGTTCTTTGAACCGGGGTGCAGTAAGGATAAAATACAGGCGGCCATTGCCGCCGGCAACAAATAATCAATGAAGCTGAGATAAGAGAGGTGTAAAATTGTGAAAAAACTGGAAATCGGAAATTTTCATATCAGGGATATTGTCTTCGGCGGTAAAACAGCCTTTGAAGACGGGGTCCTGACTGTGAACCGGGATGAGGCAAAGGAGGTTATCAATCCCCAGGGAAAGCTTAAGAACATTGAACTGCATATCGTCCATCCCGGAGACAGTGTGAGAATCTGCCCGGTCAAGGCAGCGGTGGAGCCAAGGTTCAGGCCGGATGGCAGGACTCTGTTTCCGGGGTATACAGGACCTGTCACGCGCTGTGGGGAAGGGCAGCTTTATGCCATGAAGGGAATCGCCGTGCTGGTCAGCGGTCATTACAGCAGCATGGGAGACGGCATTCTGGACATGAGCGGACCAGGGGCGGAATACAGCTATCATTCCACCACCACCAACCTTGTGATTTGTGCGGAAAGGACCAATGAAAAGGACCTGGATTATACCCTGAGGGAGGAGGATGAATTCCGCATATCCGCCCATTATATGGCGGAATATCTGGGGAAGACACTGGCCGGCAGGGAGCCGGAACAGTGGGAGTGTTATGACTGGGAGGAAGGAGAACGGCAGGCCGGAGAAAGACAGCTTCCCAGGGTGGGGTATGTGATGACCGTAATCAGCCAGCTGGCAAAAGGAATCAATGATTTGTTCCTTGGCCAGGACTGCAATAACATGATGCCCCTACTGGTCCATCCCCAGGAGATTCTGGACGGATTCCTGCTGGGAGGCATGGGACTGGCAGGGCAGGCGCTTACCACATATGACTGCCAGAATCTGCCCATGATTAAACGGCTCTACCAGGAACATGGAAAGACCATTGATTTTGCGGGAGTCATTCTGTCCCCTGCCGATGTGTCGGACAGCATGAAGCTCCGCAATTCCATCAGTACGGCTGAGATAGCAGAGCTTCTGAAACTGGATGGCGCCTTTGTGCATGAGTGGGGAGGAGGAAGCAATGTAGATGTGGACACCTTTTACCTGTTAAGCCGTCTGGAAGACAAGGGAATTAAAACAGTGGGCATTATGGATGAGCATATCGGGAAGGTATATACGGATTCAAAAGCCGATGCAATCGTGTCTGTGGGGGAAACCTCTACCATCATTGAGCTTCCGCCCATGGATAAGGTCATAGGCGATGATGAATCCCTGGTCAGGGATTATTACTATGGCGCCTGGTCTACCCATACCACCCTGGGGCCCAGCCTGAGACCGGACCATTCCGTCATCATCAATACATATGCGCTGGCATGCGGCGGCAATCCGGCAGCGTGGCTGAAGCGGGCCGTAAAAGAATATTAATAGGAGGAATGGACTGTGAAACGAATTGTCATGTATATAAACCAGTTTTTCGGCGGCATAGGAGGCGAAGACAAGGCTGACTATGCGCCCTCCATCCAGGAGGGACCGGTGGGACCGGGCAGCGTGATTCTGGCAGGTTTAAAGGATGCAGAAATAACCCATACCATTATATGCGGCGATAACTTCATGACCAGCCGCAGGGATGAGGCAATCGGAATCATTGATAAGCTTCTGGAGGGAGTTGAATTTGACCTGTTCCTGGCCGGTCCGGCGTTCCAGTCAGGGCGCTATGGCATGAGCTGCGGCGAAATCTGCAGGTACGTCACGGAAAAGTACCATGTGACCGCAATTACCAGTATGAATGAGGAAAATCCGGGCGTGGCCGCCTATGCAAAAACGCCGGATGTCTATATCATGCGCGGCAGCAAAAGCGCAGTAAAAATGAGACAGGATGCATCGGCCATGGCAGGCCTGGCGGCCAAGGTCCTGGCCGGGGAAGAAATCCTCTGGGCTGACGCCGAAGGTTATTATCCCCGCGGCGTAAGGGTCAGCGTCAAATGTGAGGAGGCGCCTGCCGACAGGGCGGTAAGGATGATGCTGTCCAAATTAAAGGGACAGCCTTATAAGACAGAGTTTCCCATCGAGCAGGAGGATGCGGTGGTTCCGGCGGCTCCCGTGGACGCGGGGAAGGCAAAAATTGCAGTTATTACCACGGGAAGCCTTGTGCCTATAGGCAATCCTGACAGGATTCCCTCCGGTTCGGCATCTGTCTGGAAACGGTATGATATAACAGGGCTGGATGCGTTTAAGAAAAATGAGTTTTACAGCGTCCACGGCGGATTCAGCACAAATAATGTAAACGAAGACCCGGAGGTGCTGGTTCCCCTTGCAGCCTTAAAGGCAGCGGAAAAGGAAGGGAAAATCGGTAAACTGGATGATTATTACTATGTGACAACCGGAAACCTCACGATTTTGAAGGAAGCCAGGAAGATGGGGCGTGAAATCGTGGAGCAGCTTAAGATGGACGGCATCCAGGCCGCAATCCTGGTGGCCACATGAGGCAGCTGTACGCGTTGCGGTGCAACCATGGTAAATGAAATTGAGAAGGCCGGTATCCCCACTGCCCTTATCACCAATATGACGGCTGTGGCAAAGAGCATAGGAAGCCCGAGGGTCATTCCGGGAATAGCCATTAACAACCCGTGCAGCGACATTGACCTGCCTATGGAAGAGCAGCTTAAGATGCGCAGGAATTATGTTGACAGGGCGCTGAAGGCGGTTTCTTCAGCGGTTTCAGGACAGGAGTTTTTCTGATATTTTTCCAGTGCTTTTTCAAAGATGGCCTTTTTGAGGCAGAAGAGACAATTCATAAGATAACCAGAAGAGCGATACGGTGATGTCAGCCGTATCGCTCTTTTAGGCGGTTATTTCCGCTTGACGAAATCCTATTCCCTTGCTATGATAATAATAACAAGTGTTATATTGCTTGTAGAACAAATATAACTTTCCTTGTTACACAAAACGAAAGATGGTGGTTTTATGTTCTTGAAGATTGATTTCAACAGTGATGAAGCAATCTATATACAGCTGCGCAACCAGATAATCATGGGGATTGCCACGGATATGATACGGGAGGGGGATACATTGCCCTCTGTCCGTCAAATGGCTGATTATATCGGCATTAACATGCATACAGTTAATAAGGCATACTCTGTGCTGCGCCAGGAAGGCTTTGTGAAGCTGGACCGGCGCAAGGGCGCTGTGGTCAGCCTGGATGTGGATAAGATTCAGGCCATTGACGATATGCGGGGGAACCTGGATGTGGTGTTGGCCTGGGGCATCTGCAAGGATATCAGCCGGGACGAAATCCATCATCTGGTGGATGAGATTTATGATAAATACACCCGCGGGTGTATGGGGACGGAAGACGGCCAGGAGACTGGGGAAGGTTAGGAAGTGCCTGAAAACAGAGAACCGCTGTCCGCAATGTCCGGGTGCGGTTTTGTATAATAATGGAGGATTCGTATGTTATGTGAAAGATGTAAAATCCGGGAAGCCACGATAAAATACACTGAGATAATCAATGGCGTGAAGACGGAACATAACCTTTGCTCCCACTGTGCGAAGGAGATGGATTTCGGCCAGTACTCCGCTCTCCTGGATGGGGAGTTCCCATTGGGAAAGCTTCTCTCCGGCCTTCTGGGTCTGGAGGACGACGAGGAGGAAACCGATGTGAGGGGAAGTGTGGTCTGCCCTACCTGCGGCACCAGCTTCGACGACTTTGTGGAGAACAGCCGGTTTGGATGCGCTGACTGTTACGGCGTGTTTGATTTGTTTATCAATGATAAGATGAAGCAGCTTCAGGGAAGCGAAAGCCATAAGGGCAAGCATCCCAAGTACAGAAGCACATTTGAAAAAGAACATCCGGAGGCAGCCGCAGGAGCAGGAACAGGCGCAGAGGAGAATGCAGTCAGCCCGGAAGAAGACGGTTCCCAGGATTCACAGACCGCCGTGGCGAGAAAACAGATTAAGGAACTGGATACCAAGTTAAAGGAAGCAGTGCGTCAGGAGGAATATGAACTGGCGGCCAGTTACCGGGACCAGATTAAGGAACTGAAAAAGGAGGCTGGAATCCATGAGTAAATGGTTTGAGGAAATAGACAGCAGGAATTCCAATGTGATATACAGCCGCATCCGCCTGGCGCGCAACTGGGATGAATATGTGTTCCCATCCAGAATGACCTCGGCCCAGTGCGGCGAGATGGTGGAACGTCTCAGGGAGGGACTTAAGGAGCTTAAGGACCCGGATGGCCGGGAGCTGAGCTACAGCCAGCTGGACCAGATGCAGGAGCTGGAGAAGATGGCCCTCAGGGAGCGCCGGATTCTCAACATGGCCTGCGTCAGCCGGAAGGAGCCGTCGGGCCTGCTGCTGTCGGCCGATGAGTCGGGAAGTGTTGTACTGGGCGGGGATGACCACATCCGTATGCAGATGCTGGCCCCCGGCCTTAAGCTGGATGAACTGTGGCAGAAGGCGGATGTGCTGGATGATTATGTCAATGAGAGGTTTTCATATGCATTTGACGAAAAGTACGGTTACCTGACCTCCTTCCCCACCAATGTGGGAACGGGCCTGCGGGCCTGCGCGGTGCTTCACCTGCCCACCTTGTCCCAGGTGCGCAAGTTCCAGAGCATTGTGGCCGATATGAGCCGGTTCGGCACTGCAATCCGCGGCCTGTACGGAGAGGGAAGCGACAACTACGGAAGCCTCTACGAGGTGTCCAACCAGCGTACCCTGGGACAGTCCGAGAAGGAAATCGTGGAATTGGTGACAAAGGCAGCGGCCCAGCTCAACAACCAGGAAATGCGGGTCAGGAGCGCGACCCTTAATACCCAGCGTCTGGAGCGGGAGGACGAGGCTTATAAGTCCTACGGCGTTCTTAAGTATGCCAGGAAGATATCGGAGAAGGATGCCAGGATATTCATTTCCCAGCTCATGGCAGGGGAAGAGGACGGCCTGTTAAAGTTTAAGGAAGAATACTCCCTTTACAGCCTGATTATAGGAATTAAGCCGGCCAACTTAAATCTGTGGTCCAAACGGCCGCTGGATAAGGATGAGATGGACGCTGTGAGGGCAGCTTATATAAGGCAGAACCTGCCTGAGATAATCTAGCCCTGCCGCGGGCAGGGCCGGATTTAACACACTTGCAAGGAGGACATGACATTATGATGGAACGATATACACCACAGGCCCAGGAAGCGCTTGGGCTGGCAGTGGGCGTGGCGGAGACTCTGAACCATGGATACGTGGGCACGGAGCATCTGCTCATCGGCCTGCTGCAGGAAGGGACCGGAGTGGCGGCCAAGGTACTGGAGGAAAACGGGGTGGAGGAGGACCGCGTCATTGAACTGGTCAGCCAGCTCATTGCACCCAATCCAACGGTACAGACCGCAGACAGGACAGCATATACCCCCAGGGCCCGCAGGGTCATAGAGAACAGCTACAGGGAGGCGGTACGTTTTAAGGCTGCCCAGATAGGAACAGAGCACATCCTGATTGCCATGCTGAGGGAAGGGGATTGTGTGGCCAGCCGTCTTCTCAACACCATTGGAGTCAATATACAGAAGCTATACATCGACCTACTGGCAGCCATGGGTGAGGACGCCCCTGCTGCAAAGGATGACCTGCAGGGAGCCAGGGCAGGGAAACGGGGCAATGCAACACCTACCCTGGACAGCTACAGCAGGAACCTGACCCAGCTGGCATCCGCGGGGAAACTGGACCCTGTCATAGGAAGGGAGCAGGAGATTCAGCGTGTGATACAGATTCTGAGCCGGCGCACCAAGAATAACCCATGTCTGATTGGTGAACCCGGCGTGGGCAAAACAGCGGTGGTAGAGGGGCTGGCCCAGATGATTGCATCCGGCAATGTGCCTGAAACCATTGCGGATAAAAGAGTGGTGACCCTGGATTTGTCCGGCATGGTGGCAGGCTCCAAATACAGGGGTGAGTTTGAGGAGCGCATCAAGAAGGTGATTGCCGAGGTGGTGGAATCCGGCGATGTGCTGCTGTTTATTGACGAGATACACACCATCATCGGTGCAGGCGGTGCGGAGGGCGCCCTGGATGCGTCCAATATATTAAAGCCATCCCTGGCCAGAGGTGAGATACAGCTGATTGGAGCCACCACCATCAATGAATACCGCAAATATATTGAAAAGGATTCTGCCCTGGAACGCCGTTTCCAGCCGGTGACCGTGGATGAACCCACAGAGGAAGAGTCCGTGGCCATCCTTAAGGGGCTGAGGAGCCGCTATGAGGAGCATCACAAGGTGGAAATTACGGACGGCGCCCTGGAGGCGGCAGTAAAGCTGTCCAGCCGTTATATCAACGACAGGTTCCTGCCGGATAAGGCCATTGACCTTATCGACGAGGCCGCTTCCAAGGTACGCCTTCAAAACTACACAAAGCCGGCCAGAATTAAGGAATACGAGGCTGAGATTGACGGCCTGGAGGAAGCCAAGGAGGAGGCCATCAAGAAGGAGGCCTACGAGAAGGCGGGAGAGATAAAGAAGAAGCAGGAGAAAATACGGGAGAAGATAACCCAGACCATGGAAAAATGGCAGAAGGACAAGGAAACCAGAAAGCTGGTTGTCAGTGACAACGAGATTGCGGACGTGGTATCCGGCTGGACCAGAA
Organism: Clostridium sp. 1001271st1 H5; assembly: GCF_005845215.1. Taxonomy (GTDB): domain Bacteria; phylum Bacillota; class Clostridia; order Lachnospirales; family Lachnospiraceae; genus Enterocloster. Next base: position 19,236 of record NZ_SPHO01000007.1, on the reverse strand, counting down.
TCCCGGTCAGGAAGCTGGCTGAGGAGGAATCAGAGCGTCTTAGGAACCTGGAAGGCATCCTGCACCAGAGGGTGGTGGGCCAGGAGGAGGCGGTTACCGCCATTTCCAAGGCCATCCGCAGAGGCAGGGTGGGCCTTAAGGACCCCAAGCGCCCCATCGGCTCCTTCCTGTTCCTGGGACCCACGGGCGTGGGAAAGACAGAGCTGTCCAAGGCATTGTCAGAGGCCATGTTCGGTACGGAGAACGCCCTGATTCGCGTGGATATGTCCGAATACATGGAAAAGCACAGCGTGTCCAAAATGATAGGGTCGCCGCCAGGATATGTGGGATATGATGAGGGAGGGCAGCTCAGTGAAAAGGTCCGCCGCAATCCCTACTGCGTCATCCTGTTCGATGAGATAGAAAAGGCGCATCCGGATGTGTTCAACATCCTGCTGCAGGTACTGGACGACGGTCATATCACAGATGCCCAGGGGCGCAAGATTGACTTTAAGAATACCATCATCATCATGACCTCCAATGCAGGGGCGGAGAACATCATTTCCCCCAAGCGTCTGGGATTCGGCATGGTGAGCGATGCCAAGGCGGATTATACCTTTATGAAGGACCGTGTCATGGATGAGGTGAAACGGCTCTTCAAGCCGGAGTTTTTAAACCGTATTGACGAAATCATCGTGTTCCACCAGCTTACAAGGGAACATATCAAGGGAATCGCAGACATTATGCTGGGCACCATCGGCAAGCGCTGCAAGGAACAGCTGGGCATTGGACTGGAGGTTGCGGACAGCGCCAGGGAGCACCTGATTGATAAGGGATATGATGAGAAATACGGGGCAAGACCTCTGAGACGGACCATACAGAACCTGGTGGAGGACCGGATGGCGGAGGAGATGCTGGATGGCCGCATCAAAGCCGGCTCCCAGGTGGAAGTGGGATTTGACGGGGAAAAGCTTACCTTCACCGTGAAGGAAAAGGCAGCCAGGACCAGGGCAAAGGCGGCCTTAAAGCCCGCGGCAGCTAAGGACGGCTCTGAGGATAAAAGCAAGGCCGTCAGGGGCAAGGGCGGCGCCGGCCGCGCTTCCGGCAGGAAGAAGGATACTGCGGCGCCCAAGGCTTAAGGGCTTCTCCGGCAGTTTATACAAATTAAGAATATTTTCACTAGTTATTTCTCGGTAATTGTTGTATAATTTTTATGAAGAGGTTATACTTAAGCACAATTAGCAGGAGGATAAGAAGATGCCGGTCATTGAAGAGTTAATCTGCACAGAGCAGGATGGCACCATTAGTTTTGGCAATTACAAGTTAGGACAGAAGGCTAAGAAGTCCGATTTCGAATATCAGGGAGACATGTACAAGGTCAAGACCTACAACGAGATTACCAAACTGGAGCGCAATGACATGTTTGTTTATGAATCTGTACCCGGAACAGCTGCAGAGCATTTTAAGGTTACGGATGAGGACGTGGAATTCGCGGTGGAAGGCAGCAGGGATGCACAGATTACCATACAGCTTGAGAACGATACGGATTACGAGGTTTACGTTGACGGTGTGGCCGTGGGCAGCATGAAGACCAACATGAGCGGCAAGCTCAGCGTGAGCGTGGAACTGGAAGAAGGGGTATCGGTTCAGGTTAAGGCTGTAAAGAGAGCATAAAACAAAAGTATCATACAGGCTGGAAGCGATTCCAGCCTTTTTCTGTCAGTTTTTTCCGATGTTTAACTACATGAATACTAGGAGGCTATCATGGCAAAAGCAAGAACCACTGCATTTTTCTGTAAAGAATGCGGATATGAATCATCCAAATGGATGGGGCAGTGTCCTGCCTGCAAGGCATGGAATTCCATGGTGGAGGAACCGGTTTCAAAGTCTGCGGGCAGCCAGGGCGGGTTAGGCCGCCTGGCCTCAGGAAGCCAGAAATCCGCGATTCCCGCAGCCAGGCCGTCCCTGCTGTCGGAGATTGACATAGAGGAACAGGACCGTGTATCCACCGGCTTTGGGGAACTGGACCGGGTGCTGGGGGACGGAATCGTGGCAGGTTCCCTGGTGTTGGTGGGCGGAGACCCCGGCATCGGAAAATCCACCCTTCTGCTCCAGGTGTGCAGGCATCTGGCAGGAGCAGGACAGCGGGTCCTGTACATCTCAGGGGAGGAATCCCTGAAACAGATTAAGATGAGGGCCAACCGCATCGGTCCCGTGACCGGGGAACTGAAATTCCTGTGCGAGACAAGCCTGGAGCATATTGAGAGGGCGATTGAGACTGAGAGTCCCCGGATTGTGGTCATTGATTCCATCCAGACCATGTACAGGGAGGAGATATCCTCGGCTCCCGGAAGCGTCAGCCAGGTAAGGGAGTCCACGGGAATCCTGATGCAGATTGCAAAGAGCCGCCAAATCGCCATTTTTGTGGTGGGACATGTGACCAAGGAGGGCGTGGTGGCAGGCCCAAGGGTATTGGAGCATATGGTGGATACGGTGCTCTATTTTGAGGGAGACAGGAATGCGTCCTACCGGATTCTGCGGAGTGTGAAGAACCGGTTCGGCTCTACCAATGAGATAGGTGTGTTTGAGATGCAGGAGCAGGGGCTGGCGGAGGTGGAGAATCCGTCCGAATACATGCTGGACGGCCGTCCTGAGGAAGCCTCGGGCGCAGTGGTATCCTGTTCCTTTGAGGGCACCAGGCCCATCCTTTTAGAGGTACAGGCCCTGGTGACGGAAACTAATTTCGGTATGCCCAGGCGCACGGCGGCCGGTACGGATTACAACCGTGTGAACCTGCTGATGGCAGTGCTGGAGAAGCGCTGCCGCTACGAGATGTCGCGGCTGGATGCCTATGTGAACATTGCAGGCGGCATGAAGATGAACGAGCCGGCCCTGGACCTGGCCATTATCATGGCCCTTATGTCCAGCTACAAGGACCGGCCCGTGGATTCAAAGATGCTTATATTCGGCGAGGTGGGCCTGTCCGGCGAGGTCAGGGCCGTGTCCCAGGCCGGGCAGCGTGTAAATGAGGCTGCCAAGCTGGGCTTTACCACCTGTGTGCTGCCAAAGGTATGCGCGGATAAAATCAAGCCCGCGGAGGGCATACGTCTGATTGGTGTGTCCAATGTGCGGGAGGCCATTGGAATCATGTAAATGAGTCTTTAAGCCTTCTTTTTATCCAAGGCCCGGAATATGAAATAAGCCGGAACAGAGGTTGCCATCAGCCCGATGCTCTTAACCATCTGAAGCCCGGAGCATGTCATACAGATAATAAATGTAATCACAATGGCAAGGATGGTAGTAACAGGATATCCCGGCATTTTAAGAGGGCGGGACATGTCCGGCTTTTTCTTTCTCAAAACCAGAAGCGACAAACAGACAATGCATTCCAGAATCCTGCCTGCAAATACATTAATGCCCAACAGGGTGCCGAATGAACCGGTCCAGACAAATACCAGCGCAATCAGACAGATAAACAGGGTAGGAATGTAGGGTGTATTATATTTGTCATGGAGTTTGCCAAATGATTTAAACATCAGCCCATTCTGGCTCATGGAATACGATACCCGCGGATAGCTCATAATACCGCCGTTCAGCGCCCCAAAAATCGAAACACTGGCGCCAATGGCAACAATAATGGTTCCCACTGGTCCGAAGATTGCGGTGCCGGCATCTATAACCGGCGTCTCGCTTCCGGCCAGCTCTGCAAAACCAACGGTTCCCACGCAGACAACGGAAATCAGGATATTGATGGCAATTACAATTACCATGCCGATAATCATTGCTTTGGGAAGTGTCTTTTTGGGGTCTTTAATGTCCCCGCTCATATATGCCAGCTGATAATAACCGCCAAAGGCCAGGAAGGCCGGAAAGGCAGCGCTCAGAACCCCATTCCATTCCGCTGTCTGGGAGCTTGTTGTCACAGAGGTGAAATTTTCTGGTGATATAATGAAAAAACCTCCTATGATTACAAGAAGCAGGGCCAGAAGCTTTCCAACCGTAAAAATATTTGCAATGGCTGAACCCAATTTTGTCCCGCGTATATTGAGTATCATAAGTGCAATAATAACAGCTGACGCAACCATTTTAATGCCCACGGGCGTGATTCCGGGTATTAATTTTGCAAGGTTGCTTGCAAAGCCAGTGGCCAGCATGGCAACCAGAGGAATATAATTTCCGATGGTCATGGACCACCCGTAAACAAAGCCAAACCCCTTTCCAAAGGCCTCTGTTATATAAACATAGGGTCCTCCTGCCTTCGGCATGGCAGGGGACAATTCCGCATATACCAGGGAGCAGAGAATACCGCTGGCGCCTGCCAGTATCCATGCAATCATAAATGGTCCGAATGATTTTGCAGATGCAGCCACGGTTCCCGGTGTCATGAAGATACCTGAACCAATTACAGCACCCACTAAGATAGCAACTGCACCAAACAAACCGATTTGTCTTTTAAGTCCGTTTTCACTTTCACCCATGTTCTTTATTCCCCTTTCACTGTCTCCTTTTGTAATGCATGGTCCATGGCCCACCCTGATAATTCCTGGCCGATTCCGGGCAGTTCAGGCACATGGCAGAAACCCCGGTCATCCGGCTGGTAATCGTAAATACCCAAGCGTATATTGTTTTCACTTCTGTTTGTGACATGATGTTCATGTATGACAAAATTGGAAAGCGATGTCTCCACATGCAGAGACGCTGCAATTGCAATTGGACTTCCGCATACATGAATCTGTATACCGGCATCAACGGCATCTGCCATGGCTGCTATTTTCATTGCCTCCGTTATACCGCCGCATGTCCCCAAATCAGGCTGGTATATCTGAAATATATCTTTTTTTATCAGATTGGCATAATGAAACTTTCCATAGACCCGCTCGCCTCCTGCCTGCAATACAGCAGAGCGGCTGCGGACTGTCTCAAGCACCTGCAGATTCATGGGGGTGCAGGTCTCTTCCATAAACATGATGCCGTAGGGCTTAATGATTTCGCTCATTTCAACAGCCGACACCCCATCGGTCCTGGCATGGTTTTCGACAATGATATCCACATAATCCCCTACTGCATCCCGGACCGCTTTCACGCGTTCCTCTATTAATGCCCTTGTCCTGGGCATAATGGGTCCCTTTAAAAATCCAAGGCGGCCTCCCTTTTCGTCATATGTAATAAAATTAATTTTAATGGCGTCAAAGCCTTCATCAACCGCTTTCAGGGAATGTTCGACTAAGTCCTCTGTTTTATAACCCCGGTCAAACACCATTCCTTTCCCCCAGCCAAACTGCAGCTGGCTGGCATATGAGCGTAATTTCTCACGGCATTTGCCGCCCAGCAGCTTGTAGAGCGGAAGATCCACTGCCTTTGCTTTAATATCCCAGCATGCCATATCAATGGCGCTTATGGCAGAAAACATAATGGTGCCGCCGCCCTGTGCCCAAAAGGTCTGTGTATACATCTTATTCCAGACAGCCTCCGTGGCCATGGGGTCCATTCCTATGACCAGCGGAGCAACCTCTTTCATCATATTGTATGAGGCTGAGGCCCCGGTATCAAAACCAACAGAAGCCTCGCCGTAACCGGACACCCCCTGGTCCGTATTCACACGGCAGACAATGGGCCTCCACCCGGGTGAACCGCCGTCCAAAAGAAATACATCCACACTCACTATTTTCATACGCAGCATAACCTCCTGTAATTCTGTTTTATTGGAATACATAAAAAGGCATCTCCAAATAAAACGGATGTAATTTTGTCTTTTATTTTTATATAAATCAGGCCTGATTTACATACATTATAATACAGGATGCAGGTTTTATTTATTCCAAAGCGGAATACATACCATTCATTTTTCACATGATTTTTATTTGCTTTTTATATGCTTTTCCGATAGCCAGCACACATGGTTTTTGATAGAATGGATTTATTGTACAGCACCCATTACTGCGGTTAAATACGGGAAACCGCAGCCGAATATCACGGTGCAGGGAGGGGGAGCGGCAGTCATGAACAACATTAGTCTGCAGCAGATACTGTATTTTAAAATCGCCATGAAATGTTCCAGTTTTTCCCAGGCGGCAAAGCTGGCTTACACAACCCAGTCAACCATCAGCAAAAATATAGCGGCCTTAGAGAAAATCATAGGGGAACCACTATTTTCGCGGCAAAAGAAGGGGATTATGCCAACCCAGAGAGCCATCTTACTTAACCTGGAGCTGACAGAACTGTACGACAAGATAGAGCTGCTGCTGAATGATTCCCGCCGGTCCAAGCAGGAGCGGGTCAGCATCGGATTTTGCCAGAGCATTGATTTTTCTTCGTCTATACCTGAATTCTTCCGCTTATTCAGAAGGGAGAATTACATCCCCACCGCGGTCATGAAATTACAATGCTGTGAAAACGCAGAGGTTGTGAACGGAGTCCTGGACGGCTCCATTGACCTTGGATTCATTTTATCCGATACCAATATATCGAATCCCAATATTAAGCTTCACACAATCGCTTCAACGGAACCGCAGATTTTCTTCTCGGTCAGCAGTCCGCTAAATAAGAGCGGCCTGACAATAGAGGATTTTGCAAATTATCCAATCGTCACCACAAAATACCTGATTGAAAAAAATGACTACAGAATGATTAATCTGCTGCCATTTACCCCAAAGGGCATTGAAATCGTAAAATCCTATGATGACATACCGATTTATCTGGCCACAGGACTCTATATAACATTACTTCGTCCATATGTTAATCTGGCAAATAATAAAAATATTATGAGCTATAAGCTGCCGGACAGTTATCATTACAAGCAGGGAATTACCATGATATGGTTCAGCAATAATAAAAATAAATACCTGAAACGAATACTGTCAGTCCTATATAAGACAGGCGGGCAGAATTAAATTATAATCTATGCCAGAGGCTGTTAAGGCGGGAAGCCCGATAAAAAAGGTTACAATATAAAAACGGGAGCATTTTATAAATATATGTTTATTGTGAATGATTGTAAACAATGGTATACTTTATTTATCAAACGCACAGGGGGAAGAAAAATGAGAAAAATATTTTGTGTATTTATGACTGTATTTGCCATTACATACGGAAGTGCCGTCACATCCTTTGCCGGACAATGGATACAAGAAACTTCCGGATGGTGGTACCAAAACGATGATGGTTCTTTTCCTTCAAATGGCTGGCAATGGATTGATGGCAACGGGGATGGGGTATCCGAGTCATATTATTTTGATGAAAGGGGATATCTTTGTACGGATACCATAACACCTGACGGTTATACTGTAAATCAGGATGGCGCATGGGTTATAGACGGGAACGTGCAAACACAGGGAAATAAAAGAAATGAGTCAATCAAAACGGATGAAAATACATATATCGGCCGGTGGAATAGAGAGTATTACGGCAATTCCGCGGGTGGTGTTTGGTCTAGCCCGGAACGCGAAGTAGTTATTTCTAAAAAAGGAAACGGTAATTTGAAAATTGAATGGTGGATGATTGAAAAAAATCAAAGGTTTTTGCAATATGAATTCGACCTGTATCCGGCTGAAGACGGAACGTATTATATAAAACCGATTTCAGGCAAAGACCTGCAAATTGCCTACGATGGAAATATTTTGGAGGCCACATATTATTACGCGGCCGGGGATGAAATGATTTCATATACAGAAGGCGGAATTGTATCAGGATTTATGTATGAGTATTATACAAGGATTCAATAGGATTGAGACACATGTATTATCAATTTTTTTGTAATAATCTTGTAATAAATATTAAATAGTATAATATAAACTGTCATATTATAATTAAATCAACAAGTCGATGGAAGATAGTTCAATAAGGGGGAGAATAATGCAAAAACAAAAGATTATTTGTTTCATTGTGGCTGCGGCTATGACAGTTGGGATGGGGATGACAGCTTATGCGGCTGATACAAAAATTGATAGGGTAAAACTAACCTTTTCATATGGAGAAGCCCCAAAAAGCGGTGAAGATATAGGTGATATATCCGTACACGCAGAGGGCAATGAATATTATGTGGAATCTGCAGAATATACGAATTCCGAAGACCAGGATACCTGGACGGTTGGCGATGTGCCGGAAGTAAAGATTGAATTGTATGCCAAATCAGGCTACCGGTTTTCCTATACATCTAAGAGCCATTTTTCGTTGAGCGGATGTAATGCGGAGTTTAAAAAGGCCAAGATTTATGATAACGGAGATTATATAGAAGTCTATGCAGAACTAAAGAGAATCGGCGGCAAGCTAGAGGGAGCCTCAAATGTTACATGGGAAGATACTACTGCGGTATGGGATGAAATAGAAGGGGCCAAAAGTTATGATGTAAAGTTACTGCGTGATGAGAAAACCGTGACAACGGTCAGTACAACCGGAACTTCCTATAATTTTGCTGGATATATTAACAAAGAAGGGGATTATACGTTCCGTGTCCGTGCAATTGCGAACTATAATAATAAAACAGGAGAATGGTCCAACGATTCTGATTCACTCTATATAGACGAGGACGAAATCGGCAACTACGGCGGAAGCGGAAGATGGATTCAGGATGGAACCGGTTGGTGGTATTCTTACGATATTGGCGGATATCCATCATCCTGCTGGAAACAAATTAATGGCATATGGTACCATTTTAATAGTTCAGGGTATATGCAGACAGGGTGGCTCAAGCTCGACGGCGTATGGTATTACCTGAATGGCAGCGGGGCCATGCTGACCGGCTGGCAGGCCATCAATGGAAAATGGTATTATTTAGGGACAGACGGCGCAATGTATGCCGATACATGGACACCGGACGGCCGGTATGTTGATGGGTCTGGTGCCTGGGTACAATAAAGCGATAAGATACGGTAAGGGTGGTAGAGTCCTGTGCTCGGCCACCCGTTTTTTCAAATTGGGATTGGTATAAAGGGCGGCAAAAACACAAAAAGAAAAAGCCCAGAAATCTTATAAAATAAGAATTTCTCGACTCTCTTCGGGTTGGGCTATTCGTTAAAATAGTCAGCAGGGGAAGAGGGGCTCGAACCCCCATCTACGGTTTTGGAGACCGCTGCTCTACCATTGAACTATTCCCCTTTGATTTGGAACATTTCCGAACCTCAATTAGGATACCACAGGTTTAAGAAAGTGTCAACTGTTTTTTCAAAAAAAGTGTTTTTCCTGATATTTGTAAAAATATGCAAACCTTTGATTCGCCAATATACACGGTCACATTTTTGTGCTAATATAGTGTTAAGGGCAGAAAATTGTCATTTTACATTAGGGGGACAGGTTGATGAAGGGGACAGGAACGGGGATTAAAAGGTGGAATAAAGCATTCAGGTATGCTGCGGTTTTTTTGATTATCAATTTTGCAGCCCTCCTGCTGCTGGCCAGAAAGGAGACTCTTCATATCAGTGAATGCTTTGCCTCCCACGGGCAGGAGACCATGGAACGGCTGGACCAGGTCATGGACCGCTATCTTCATTCTTTTCAGCTGTTCACCCATATGCTGTCTCAGGAAATCCAGGACCATCCTGAGCCGGATGATATATGGGACTACCTGAAAGACATTGATTCCAAAATGCTGGAGATTGAGGGCGCTACCTTTGACGGCCTTTATATGTATTATCAGGGCCGTTACCTGTACAGCTGGGACACGCCCTATTCCAGTTATGAGGACACCGGCTATGTGGCCACAGAACGTCCATGGTATAAGGACGCGGCGGCGGGCAGGGGAGAAATCGTCTTCACGCCGCCTTATATGAGTTATGCCAACCATTATATTCTCTCCACGATTTCCCAGCTTCAGCCGGACGGGGAAACCGTGTTTGCCTATGACATCAAAATGGGGGATATCCAGAGCCTGGTAACCTCCATGACATCCTATGACGGCGAGCAGATGATGATTTTTGACAGCAACGGCACCATCATCGGAAGCGCTGACCCGGATTATCTGGGAGGAAGCCTTTATGTTTCCCTGGAAGAGGCCGGCGCCCTTTTGGAAGAGGCCCGGGCCGCCCTTCAGGATGCGGGACCTGTGACGGATACAGAGCGTGAGAAGCTGGAAGAACAGGTACAGTCAGCGTCTGCTTTTCTTTCCTTCCGCCGGCAATTGGGCGCCGGCCTTTACCGGCTGCTGCAGCAGGAACAAACCGTGCTCACAGTCCACATGGGGAATAAGGCCTGCTACGGCTATCTGCAGCCTGGCGGTGAATATAACTGTCTTGTGCTGGTACCGGTTCTCTCCATGCTGAAAGCCACGGTTCAGGTATGGCTTCTGCCGTTACTGGTACTGGAGCTGCTCCTTATCTATGTTCTGAGCCGTATTTCCAGGGAACTTAAGAACCGTGAACTGAAAGCAGCCTATGTTGAACTGGGACAGACCCAGAAACGTCTGGAGCTGGCCCTGGCTGCTGCCCAGAAGGCTGCTGCCATTGATGACCTGACCGGTATGATGAATTTCAAATCCTTCCGTCAGAATGTTGCAGACTATCTGGATATCATGGATTCGGATGAACGAGGGATTCTTATCATGCTGGACGGGGACCATTTTAAGTCAATCAATGATAATTACGGACATGTGATAGGAGATGAGGTTATCAAACTCTGCGCGCAGATGATTGTCGGACGTATCCGGACCGTTGACCTGGCCTCACGGCTTCACGGGGATGAATTTGCCATATTTGTCACCAGGACAGATGACTATTCAGTTGCCCGCAGAATCATAGATGACATTAACCACACCATTGCCACAGAAGCCAAACGCCGGAACATGCCCCCCATCACTTTATCAGCCGGAGCTGTTATCGCTAAAAACGGAGATAATTACGCCGCTCTTGTCAAATGTGCCGATGAGGCCCTGTACGAGGCAAAGGAGAGCCATAACGGCGGATTTGCATATGCCTGATTGGAGGAAACCAGTATAATATAGTGGCAATTAAAGGGAAGATAAATGGAGTATTTACTAAGAATGGGTTTGCACATCAGATGGAAGGAATTTAACCTGGGGGACTGATTCTATCGGATGCATTTATGGATGCCGGACACCAGCTGACGGAAAGAGAGGAGACTATGGGTCATATAAAAGAGTACAGGGGAGAGAAGGTTGCTGCCGTTCTTACAGCGCGTTTGGTTCCGCCCAGCGCGCAGTATCCGGACTGTTTCTGTAAACTTATATTGACGGTGCGCTATCTATACATACTGGAGGATAATTTTGACGGTACATATAATGTACACTTCACCTTTTTCATCAAGCGGATTCGGAACATGGAGGCCCAGGTAAAAGGATTAAGGTACAAGCGGTCGGCGTTGGGCGAAATGTTTCTTTGGGGGATTTTGTCGCTCTTCGGAGGGATTATTTACGCATCCGGCAAAAAGAAAGAAGACGATGGTGTCCGATTCGTGATTACATATGATGACGGCATGGGAAACTTAAATCAATTGTATTTTAAGGACCTGCAATCGAATTCAAATTCCATGGTAAAGGCCTATGGTGAGTTAAAGAAAAAGCAGGATGGGATTTGCTGAACAAAAGGAAAGACTATGTCTGCTGTTTTTTCATGCGTTTCCCGGAAAGCGGCTGGTATAAAATAATGATTGATTGTTTACAGTCCATGTATCCGCTGATATAATTATTATGGGGTGAGGTGGCGGATATGGATGGTCATATATGGTTTGTAGGATGGTATGATGGAGGAGACTATCATGAGATAAAAATCACTCAAAAGGAAGTGGACAGTTACGGCACGGCCGGGAGTGGTTTGAATTCCATTTTATATTATGTTGGTGGGAAGTATGGCGATGAAGCTCTCTATAATATGATATATCTGCAGTCCATTGAGCCGTTTGGAACCAATGGCATTTTTCAGATGTGCGTGACGGACCCCATTAAAGTCCATCCTGAATTTCAAAATGGAGGGGTATATCTGGTTGATTGTAACAGAACATTGATTTGCAGTAACAGGGATGAATTGTTTATAAAAATGTTGAAGGAGAAGGGGGAATGATGAGCCCTTCTTTCTCCTTGTGCCGGCGCGCTGTAAGGACAGCCATTTGATTAAGGAGATGTTATGAGAAAGGGATTCTGGAAGCGATTGTCATATGAAGATAAATTTGACAGAAAATATGCCTGCTGGGCTGTCAATCATAACGGATGGAGGAAGTGCAAGCGCTGGAACCGGAGAACTGCCAGGCGCGCTTTAAAACGGCTGAATGACGAAAACAATCCAGTTTAATGAAGAATCCAGACACAGGAATGCATTATCACCAGGAATAATAGGTACCTGCGGAAACGATTGAGGAATATAATCAGCATATAACCGGAGGCATACAGGTGATTCGGACATTTATGCAATAAGATAGGAGGATGACCGATGGAGGACTGCGGCAAACCGGCAGCAGACTATAAAAAGTTTTGTGATACAGCGGTTAAATATGGCGCAGCCTTTCACAAAGCATTTGATTTTTCAGCAGACAGTATTGCGGCATTAGAGGAGATATTGCAGTATTACCATGAAGAGTACAGGGAAAACAGGGCATCGGACAGTCAGCTGTGGAATCTGTCCGTGATTTTCGGGGTCTATCTCGGACAGACGCTTTTAGATACATATTTGACCCTTAGGGGGTATTTCTGGGCGGCAGGAGAAGACAGCATACCAGTTCTTAAGAAGGATGGCAAAAACCAGATGTCCCCCATTACAAAGGTTTACAAACGTCTGCTGAACGGACCGGAAGACAGTGTGAAATCATTTTATGATGTGGCTCTCTATATTGCAGATGGTAAATTGTGATTAAAAAGAAACAGGGAGCAGAACCGGCTGTCTGGCAGGAATCCGAAAGGAGGAAGCTATGCTGGAAAAATTAAAAAAGAAGTTGTTTTCAGAAGACGGGATGAAAATAGTCAATATCCTGTTCATTCTATTGTACCTAATCCGAAATCCCTTGTTTACCATCTGTGCCTATACTGCATGGTTTGTCTTTTTGGTATATTCTGTCAGGAATACGAAGAGTAAGGGGATGAAGATTTTTTATTCCGTATTGAGTGTGTTCGCAGTGATATCCGTACTGCTTAATGTGTATTGTATGATTTAGCAGATTTAGACAAAGCAACTTTTCTTTTCCGAATATTTGCGGTATGATTAAAGAAATATTCTTAGAAGGGGAGGAAAAACGTTGCTATGGGTTCCGATAAAAAAAGTGTGGTAATAATAGGCTGCGGTGTATTGGGGTCAATTATCGCAGATGGTATAAAGGATAAACTGGGGAAATTCTATGAGATAGCTGCGGTCTTTGACGGGCAGCAGTCCCGGGCGGAGAAGCTGGCAGAACGGCTGGGGGTTGGTGTGGCGCTGTCTCCTGAAGAAATCATTGCATATAAACCAGCCTATGTGGTTGAGGCGGCGTCAAAAGAAGTGGTGGAAAGCATGGCCTGTGATATTCTTAAAGCAGGCATTGATATGATTATTCTTTCTGTGGGAGCGCTGGCCGACAGTGGCCTGATGGAAAATATAAAGCAGGCAGGTTCTGAATCCGGGGCAAAGCTCCATGTTGCAAGCGGAGCTATAGGCGGTTTTGACCTTATGAGGGCCGTACGTTTCGGGGGATTGGATGAAGCTGAAATACAAACCACAAAGAATCCCCATTCTCTCAATGGCGCTCCCTATCTTGGGGGAACGGATTTGCCGGAACATCAGGAGCAATTGGTCTTTAAGGGCAGTTCAAGGGAGGCCATTGAAGGATTCCCTAAGAATGTAAATGTTGCGGTTTCAATGGCAGTAGCGACCCTTGGAGTGGATGAGACTAAAGTCAAAATCAACAGCTGTCCGGGGCTTAAAACCAATATCCATGATATCAGACTGAAAGGGGATTTTGGGGAGATTGAGATTAAGGTGGCTGTAAAACCAAGCGAGGGGAATGCCAAATCCTCAACTCTGGCTGCCTGGAGTGTGTTGGCTTTGCTGGAGAAGATGTCGCAGACAATTATGCTTTAAGAGTGATGCTGTAAGTATAAGGTGATGCTGTGATGCGCAGGGAAATGAATAAATAATAACCATATTTATGGCAGAGGATTGCTGGTCCTCTGCCAGATTTTTTGTGATTAAACATTTATTTTAAAGAAACATAAAATATTTGTTGAACACTTAAAATAATATTGTAATTATCTGAAAGTTAGTGTATAATAGGAACAGAAACAAAACGTACAATGTTTTCATGTAAAAGGGGGTTTACCATGGAACAGAAAACGCAACTGCAGACAAAGAAGGCGCCGCCGCCGGCCGGACCGTATTCCCAGGGCATTGAAACCGGACAATTTGTCTTTGTATCAGGGCAAAGGCCGGTTGACCCAATTACCGGGGAAATGAAAGATGGGATTAAGGCCCAGACAGAACAGGTCATCAGGAACATAGAAAGTGTTCTCAGGGAAGCAGGGTGCACCTTGGCCGACATAGTCAGGTCAACCGTATATTTATCAGACATATCCTATTTTAATGATATGAATGAGGTGTATGGGGCCATGATACCGGAACCGTTTCCGGCCAGAAGCACATTTGGTGTCCAGCTCAGAGGCATATTGGTGGAGATTGATGTGATTGCAATAAAAAGATAGAAAATTGAAAGCAGGATGAAATTTTGAAGGAAATCAGTGAATTATTACCGGCACTGGATGTTTTAATCCAGGGATTAGGAAAGCATTTTGGGGAATCAGTGGAGTTCGTTGTGCATGATTATAAAAAAGATTTTTCCCACACCATTGTGGCCATTTCCAATGGCAATGTTACAAAAAGAGAGGTGGGCGACAGCGGGACCTCCATTGGATTAAAAATCATGCATGGGGAGGAGGCGGATGACGGCAAGTTTGGGTATATTTCCCAGACAAAGGACGGGCGGTATCTAAAATCCAGCACCATCTATGTGAAAGACGAGCAGGGCAAAATATTAGGTTCGCTCTGCGTCAACTGCGACATAACAGACGCCATGATAGCCAGAAAATTTCTTAATAATTATGTAGGCTCCGGAGAGGATGAAAAGGTGGAGACTACTGTTTACAATAATGTGGATGATTTGCTGGTATCGTTGATAAATGAATCCATTCATTATGTAGGAACACCGGTTGCAGTGATGAACCGGGAGCAGAAGATTGAGGGCATCCGGTATTTAAATAACAAGGGGGCATTTAAAATAAAAAATGCCAGCACCATTGTATCCAAATACTATGATGTATCAAGGTATACAATTTACAACTATATCAATGACGGGCAAAACCAGAATGATACCAGCGAATGATGGAGGAGGAAGGCAGATGCTGAACAGGGAGCTGATAGAGAGCGAGTTTTCTTTTCTGGGTGAGGATATTTTTTTGAATGTTTCTTCGGTTGTGATGCCGCCCTTAAGGGTTCAGAAAGCGTATGAATCTTTTATGCAGGATTATATAGCCAATTATGGGGATGACATTGTACCGAAAGCATGGGATATGGTGGCGGACACGCGCGAAAAGGCGGCGCAGTTAATTCACGCGGCAGACCCTCTGGAGATTGCTTTTGTTAAGAACACCTGTGAGGGCGTATCCATACTGGCAGATGGCTACCCCTTTAAGGAAGGGGACAATGTAGTAGTTGCGGACCAGGAACATCAGGCCAATCTGTTCCCGTGGATAAACCTGCACCAGCGTAAGAAGGTGGACCTGCACGTGGTGAAGAGCAGGAACGGCGAAATCAATGCAGACGATATGATTGCAGCAATTGATGAAAATACAAAGGTACTGACGGTATCCGCGGTACAGTTCAGCACAGGCTTTTTTGCCGATTTACACAAGCTGGGCGCGGCCTGCAGGGAGAAGAACGTGATTTTCATGGTGGACGGCATTCAGGCATTGGGGAGACTGGATATAGATGTTCAGGCCATGAACATTGACTGGATGGTGGCGGGCACCAACAAAGGTCTTCTGGGAACACTGGGCGCAGGAATCGTGTATTGCACCCACCGGATTGTGAAGGATATCATTCCTCCCTATGCATCATACCAAAGCGTTGTAAGCCATGTGGCACCGCCTGCCATAACAACCAATTTTGACTTTCTGGAATGGCACCCCAACGCCAGACGTTTTGAATCCGGGAACCTGAGTTACAACTGTATTAATGCAATTAACAAGGGGATTGAACTGATACTGGAGCTGGGAATAGGGAACATTGACGAATATGTCAGACAGCTGGAGGCGTATTTGCGGAGGCAGCTGGAAGATTTGGACCTTCACGTTGTCCAGGCAGCAGACAAGAAGAATTGGGGAGGGGTGGTATGCGTCTACTATCCGTCCCACGCAGATGAGGAAGTGATTGCCATATTAAAGAGGCATAAGATTCACTGCACCATGAGAGGGGGATACATTCGGTTAGGAATAGACTTTTACAACACACAGGAACAGATGGATAAAGTATCAGCAGCGTTGCATGAGGTTAACAGAATCAACAGATAGGAGGGTATCTGTATGAGTATGATGGAGAGGTATAGGAAGATTCCGTTATTGACAAAACTGTTAGTTGCTATGGTGATAGGAATTATACTGGGGGCTGTTTTTGGAGAGCGCATTAATGTCATTAAACCCTTTGGCACTGTATTCTTAAATCTTTTAAAGATGGCGGCCCTGCCCCTGATTGTAGTGAACCTTATTTCTGGTATTTCATCCCTGGACGACCCGAAGATTTTCGGCAGGGTAGGGATTAAAATAATGATTTATTACTGCGTTACCACGGTTATTGCCATTGTTTTAGGGTTGATGCTGGGAACCGTTCTCCAGCCGGGCAGGGGATTTGTGCTGCAGGGAACATATGACCAGGCTATTGAAACCATACCGTCCTTTGGCGATACCATAATAGGCCTGATTCCATCTAATATTTTTGCGTCCCTTACCAATGGCAAGTTTGACCAGATTGTTGTGTTCAGTGCCTTTGTAGGAGTGGCCATGCTGTTTGTGAAAAAAGAGGACAGGGCGGTTCTCAAGAGCGGTGTGGACAGCCTTGCCAATCTGTTTAATAAACTGGTTGGGATGATTATGGGTTATGCTCCCATCGGTATCTGTGCTTTGATGGCCTGTACCGTTGGTACCTATGGGGCACAGCTGGGCGGATTTCTTGCAAAATATCTGGGAGCATCCTATGTATGTGTGCTGATTCAAATCATAGTATATGGCGTCCTGCTTACTATTTTTGGAAAATGCAACCCGCTTTGGTTTCTCAAGAAGGCGTCTCCTTTAATGGTGACAGCTCTTGGAACCAGTTCCAGCCTTGCGTGTGTGCCGGTTGGAATTGAATGTGCGGACAATATGAATATACCTAAATCCATATCCGGTTTTACCATCCCTCTTGGTTCCCAGGTAAATAAGGATGGAAACGGCATGATGCTGGCAATTACATTCCTGTTTGCAGCGCAGGCCATTGGCGCGCCTGTGACCATGGACATGCTGATTAAGGCAATACTGATATCCCTCATCCTCACCACCGGAGCCGGCGGAGTGCCGGGTGGCGGAATTGTGACAATAGCAATTGTTATAGATGCATTTGGCCTTCCTCTTGAGGTGGTAGGCATCATTTCCGGCATATTTGCTTTGATTGATATGGTGTATACCATGATGAACTGTCTGGGTGATTTGGTAGGAACCTATATTGTGGCCCACCTGGAACGTAAAAGTATAAAAGCGGACATATAATTCAGGAAAAGGACGGGAGAGCAAGGCTCATCCGTCCTTTTTTTGACGATGGGCATCGGTTGATGATGACTGATTGTCTGTGTCCTTTGGAGGACAGCACAGTGCCTGATGTGCGGCAATGGTTGCCAGGGTGTCGCCCAATTGCATAAAAATGGAGCTGATAAGGGCGATTTCTTCCGGGCTCTTTCCTTCTGCGATGCAGCAGGCCAGGGTGGATACGGAAAGAGCGAATTCGCAGGATTGCAAGACAGGTTACCTCCTTGTAGTTATTTTTAACCGTTCTGTGATTTGCCTCTCTATTGTGTCCTGAAGCAGGTCCTGAGTGCCGGGAGCAGGAGGGAAGATATCATCCGGCTGCAGTTGCCTGCCGGTATTAAAATCCCATGTGTCCGATGTCCGGTTAAGCTCCTGGTGGGCTCCGCCCATGTAAGTGCTGGTATCCATATAAAGACTGGTAATACAACCGGAATTATAGGTTATCTGATAATGCGTATCCAGGGTATAAGGGTTAAACGGAGGACGGTTGACAGGGATATACCCGGCGCTTTCAACTGCCTGAGGATAGAGGACGGTACGGCAATACTGTTCCATATTTCCTGCAAGATGCCTGTAATAAGCGTTTATTGTTTGGGCGGCAGCCAAATCACAGGTGGTTGAGAAGGATGGAAACCTGATGTGATAAGTAAATACCGGTATGTCCCCGTAAAGCATAGTATCATGTAAAGTCAGTTCGGTGATTGTCTGCACATTGTTACCCGGATAAAGTGGTTATAACAGTATATTCATAAGGTGTTCCAACATGACAGCGCAAAACAGAAAGCAGGTTTAGGACAGAGAGGATTGTATTGCATAAAACAGGGACCATATGGGCAATGAAATCTATAGTGGCATTGCAGGCTGAATTTTGGTATAATATAGAAAGTTTTTGCAAACAGTTTATTATATACAAGACAATATGAGTTTGGAGACACAATGGAGGTAGAGCGATTGTCTACATGTTATTATCTATTCAACCGGAAAAAAAGGGAAGAAATCCAGGCATTTAACAGGTTCTGGGAAGAAACATTCATCCCCGGATTAAAACAGCAGATAGAGAATTACTGCAGTGAAGTCAATGGAACCTATGTCAACGCGGAGTTTGGAAATGAAATAGTAAGAGAGAGTATATCCGGGATTTCAGGCGCGCCGGGTAAATCCGAGAGCTATGAAACGGTAATCGGCGTGTCCCACTGGAATGGCAAGCGGAACCTGTTCCAGTGGGAGGGGTCCTATGTCGAAGAACACATTATCCGGGATGAGGCCAGTCTGGTGGATTTTTTCAACAGTAAGATGAATCAGCAGCAATACAGCATCGTGGATGAATTCGATAAGGAGTATACACTGGATGCGTTCCTGAATGCCATAAAATACGGAGGGGATGAATCGCCGTCCTGATGATATATAATGAATCAGGATGAAAATAAGGCGGCACCGTTACTGTTCAGAGGTATCATAAATCAGTATCGGCAAAGTGACGAAATTTAAAATTTAAGAAATAGCGTATTTTGTGGCTATGTCTA
>NZ_SPHO01000075.1 GCF_005845215.1 Clostridium sp. 1001271st1 H5 | reverse complement strand
AGCTTCTTCCCCCTACGGAAAATGTTACGGATACCGGATGATCCGGATCACTCTGCCCGCCGCTTACCTCTACTGCCGTAATCACTTCCGTATTCGTCCGATATTCATAATCATAAGTCGTGATTTCCGGTTCTTCTGGAGGCACATCCCGGAACCGTACAATACCAAGACCCAAGGAACTCTTTATTTCACTGTTGGAACGGACTCCCGATGTCGGACCGCCCCAGGCCGGATATCCCAGATCTGGTGTTTCCAAAAACATGGAAAGCGGCAGGTTCTGAAATGCCACTGTTGGAAGGACAGTACGAAGCCCACCACTTAACATCTCATCATAGAGCGCTGCCTCTGTTGCTGTAACCGCAATCAGGGTTCCCTGAAATTTAAGGAAACTGATCGGCTCCAATAAGAGCCTATACTCCCCTCCCACCAGTGTGTCAAAGTCCATTCCGGTTAGTCCGGCAATGCTACGCACCACCTGTTCATCTGTAAAATAGCTTTTTATCTGCTCAATATTAGCTTGCCCCAAGCTTTTCGAGCTGATGATCCTTGGTAGGGGCTGTGCCGGATTCACATACTCATACGGATTGGTGTCGATCATCAGGGCACTTCCTTTGGTATATGACATTTTACTGACTTTCCCAAAGGAGTAGGTAATATTGGGATGCTTATTTGTTAAGTCAATCGGTCTTGTTACCGGATCATGGCTCTCTGCCCGGATTACGGTAACCCGCACTCCTTCATTTCCCGGTGACCAGG
Source organism: Clostridium sp. 1001271st1 H5 (assembly GCF_005845215.1). GTDB lineage: Bacteria > Bacillota > Clostridia > Lachnospirales > Lachnospiraceae > Enterocloster. The sequence goes on along the minus strand of NZ_SPHO01000075.1, from coordinate 277 downwards.
AATTCTGGCTGGTCCCCTGTCCCATACTTCCGCCACCTCCATCCAGGTTCCCGTCCCCTACCGCATAAACCTGGATGGAGAGTATCAAAGACAGTAAGATTGAGACTGTAAAAAACACATATTTCTTCTGTTTCAAGTATCCTCCTTTCCAACCACGGGAAGCCTTGTTTCCTTCCCTGGTTTCTGGGAAAAGAAAAAACACCACATTGATGCGGTGCTTCCTCTTTCTGTCTTAATCCATAATGCCAATCTTATTCCCGTTTTCATACATATCTTC
>NZ_SPHO01000074.1 GCF_005845215.1 Clostridium sp. 1001271st1 H5 | reverse complement strand
GATATGGACATTTTGAAGCAGTGCCAGAAGTGGCATGAGGAGAGCAAACAACATAAAATTATTGATGCGCTGGAGGCCATCCCCGCCGAGGAGCGTACCCCTGAGATGGACAGTGAGTTAGCCCGTGCCTATAACAATCTGGCAGACCCACATAAGCCAACTTGCAAAGAAATGCTCAAAAAGGCCCTCGCTCTGCTAAAGCCCCATGAGGAATACTTCGAGGACGACTATTACTGGAACTTCCGCATGGGTTACTCTTACTTTTATCTGGATCAGGAGGGCCGGGCTCTGCGATATTTTGAAAAGGCATTGGAAGTCCGCCCTGGTGACGATGACACCAAAGAGTTTATCGAACGGTGCAAGAAGGGTATTTCTCTGCCGCAGTTCTGGGAGTGCTTCCGGGAGCGGACAGAGGACTGGTGGGAAACCTTTGCGGAAATGGAAGCAGAATTGCGCCAGATGATGGATGAGGACAAAGATCACACCCGCGGTGCCGAACTCGTGGCCCAAATGCAGGAAACCCTGAATCTGGTCTTTGATGAGATCTCTTTCGAGATGGGCTTCAACGGCAAAAAGCATGAGCTGATCCTCACCCCGGAGGGCGACAAGGTCAAGCTGTTTGAGCTGGTCTACTTCCAGAAGCACGCCCCCAAGGAGGTGCTGGAGCACTGGAACATCCTGGTGGGCCGTCAGCCCCTCCAGAACATCGGCCTGCGCACCGAGGACGGCTGGGATATCTCCGGGGAGGATGTGCAGATCTGGCTGGAGGAGCAGGGTGAAAACAGCTTCGCCATCTCCGCTTACTGCGAAAAGCTGCTGCCTATGCTCCGGGAGGAAGAAGGCCGGGCCTGGTGGATGCTCACCACCCTCACCGATCAGGTGCTGGGTGAGATCCCCCACATGAGATACATAGACAGCTTTGATGTGCTGGAGGAACCCAAGGCAGAGCCGTCCTTCCTCCTGTCCCAGCTGCCCGACAAACTGCGGGAGCAGGGCCTGGAGCTCTCCACCGACCCGGAAGCCTATCTGGAGAGCTA
>NZ_SPHO01000073.1 GCF_005845215.1 Clostridium sp. 1001271st1 H5 | reverse complement strand
TGGAGGAATTGACCGGCCAGCGCAAGGAAGAAGCCGAGGACGATGATCTGGACTGGGATGAGGAAGTCCTGGGCGAGATGGAGGGCGGAGAACCCAACGACCGCTTCGCAAACTATTGGAACGATGATACCGGAATGACATATCCGCTCATTCTGGCTAAAATTCCGGTAAAGAACCCCTGGGAGATCTTCGCCTACCTGCCCTTTGGAAATTGGAATGAGTGTCCCGACACACCGGACCTGATGGCAGTGGCGAAATACTGGTTCGAGCAACATGGTGCCATCCCTGCCGCCATGAGCCACGATGAATTAGAGTTTGAACTTCCAACTCCGATCTCCAAGGAAAGAGCTATGGAGGTGGCTGTGGAGCAATATGGCTTCTGCCCAGATCTGGATCAGAATGAGGATGGAAGCATTGGCTCCTTGGCAGATGTCCTGTGGCAGTCCACCGTCTGGTATTTCTGGTGGGATTGATGGGAGGTGCGACCAATGACAGAATATCAGAAAACCTATATCGAACTAAAAAAACAGTTTGTTGCGACCAATGAAGGTCCGGACAGTGTCCGCGCTCTATATACCTTCAAGGAAGAACTTGAGCAGAGTGAGGATCAGCAGGCCAAGGAAGTGCTGGTGGATGTGTATGATCTACTGGACTTCAAGAAGGATGCCTATGAACTGCTCTGCCAAATCGGAAATCGTTCCGATAAAAAGACCCTCAAGCGGCTGGGCACGCTGAAGGACTATGCGGAAAACTGGGGCAATCATTATGCTCTCCCCAAGCCCAAAACGCCGGAGGAAAAGCAGAAAGAGAAGGAACGGCAGGCCCAGCTGGGCCTGCCCGCCTTCCGGTATCACCCAACCCCTCTGGAAACTGGGGCTTTTGAGGAATCCGCAGACGGCGTTGTCTGCGATTGCTGTGGCAAGACGACCCATATTTTCTATGCCAATCCGTTCTTTTCAGTGGAGGATATTGCATATCTGTGCCCAGAGTGCATCGCCAACGGCGAAGCAGCCCGGAAATATGACGGTAGTTTTCAAGATGATTTCTCTGTGGACGATGGTGTAGACGATCCGGAGAAGCTGGACGAGCTGATCCACCGCACCCCCGGCTACTCCGGCTGGCAGCAGGAATACTGGCGCGCCCA
>NZ_SPHO01000072.1 GCF_005845215.1 Clostridium sp. 1001271st1 H5 | reverse complement strand
ATAGCATACAGACCTTGGAGAGAGTCTATAAACACTACTACTTTATAATACGAGGGTGTGATAAAAAAATTGGAGAATATATACATAAATTTGGAAAAAACAGAGAAAATATAAATGCTGTACTGTTGACGCACTCTCATCCGGACCATATTGGCGCCTTGAAATCCATAAAGAACACCTACTCATGCAGTGTATATGCCAGCAGGGGTGAACGGGATTGGATTGAAGATATTGACCTGCAGTATGAGAAACGCCCCATTCCCAGCTATTATAGTCTGGTGGATGGTTCGGTGCCGGTAGACCGGGTATTGTCAGATGGGGACCTGCTGGAGCTGGAGCCGGGGATTACCATTCAGGTAATAGGAGCGCCTGGCCATTCCAGGGAATCATTGTGTTTTTACTACAGGGAACATAAAATCCTCTTTACCGGGGATGCCATACCGGAGCCAACGGATGCTCTGATTTACGAAGACTCCCTGGCCAGTGAGACTACATTGATACGTCTGGAAGAACTGAAGGGCGTGGAACTGTATTGTCCGGCATGGGACAAGGTTTATGACAGCAGTACAGGTAAATCCGTGATTCATGACGGACTTTTGCGAATCTCTAAAATCAGGGAGTGTACAGAGGCACACAGAGGACAGATGCAGGAAGGAAGTCCCCAAGAGCTGTTTGAATTAATCTGTGAGGAAAGCAATTTGACCGAATATAAGAAAAATCCCCTGTTTATGCGTTCTGTCATGTCGGATTTAAGCCGGTGAAACAAAGAAAATCATAGGGATAATAGGGGGCTGGAATCAGGAAAGCGCAAAAAATGAAAAAAGTTGAAAAAACCTGTTGACATTTGTTGAAGCATCTGGTAAGATATCTCTTGCGCTGCGGTGAGTACCAAAGGCGCAAGAGAGTAAGAAAAAAGAAAATAAAAAAAGTTGTTGACAAACACTTGCAGCTGTGATAAGATATAAAAGTTGCTGCTGAACAAGCCGACAACAAAGAACCTTGATAATTGAAGATTAGACAGTATGTAAAACCCTGAAAATTCTAAAAACAAAAGGTCTGGTTTAGACCTTTGGATTTGAGAAAATTCAGAACAAAACCAAGTAATGAAGGTTAAAGATAACTAGCCAAGCTAAGTAGTCTGAAACC
>NZ_SPHO01000071.1 GCF_005845215.1 Clostridium sp. 1001271st1 H5 | reverse complement strand
ATGGTTACAGTACCTATGAGAGGAGAACGCATTTTACACCAATTTGGTATCCGGACGGAAGTTATACGCCATATACTTGGCTGCTGGATTGCTGGACACCGGCTGGAATGCTCTCCATGAATCTGAATGATTCTATTACCATTGATGGGAACTTGTGGAGTGACTGGCATATCGCACCACAGAAACCAGAGTAGGAGGAAGTATGTCATATCAACAGACGGAGAAACCAAAGGGATTTTTGTATCATTACACAACCCGTGACCATTTGGAAGATATTCTGCGGGATGGCAGGATACGAAGGATGGGTGATAAGGAGTGCTGGTTTTGTACATCTTTAGAGGATACACTGGAATTAATGCAAAAGACAGTGATGATGGAAGGGAAGCCTTACTATGGAGTTGGAGGAGTATTAAGGTATTATCCTGTATTTGTTCCGGAATCCTATGTGATTTTGAGATTGCAGCCACGTTTTCAAAATGGGGAATGGGTTCGGTGGAATCAGGAACTTCCACTAGATGCACCTACTTCTTTGCAGGAGGAGGCAAAGCGGTTTAGCAGTTTAAAAGTTGGCTTTCGGGGAGATCTAAAGTTTCAGGAACATCCGGATATTATCGAATTGGCTCCTCTTCTTGAAAGACAGCAAAGAATGGGGCTGAAACTCACACAATCTTAGTAGAAAGGAAAAATAAATGAGAACAAAGAAAATTTCAGCAGTTATGTGCATGGTATTCGTACTGGTAGTTTTGTTCTGCGTTCCGGTATATGCATCGGGCGATGTAGCCGGTGCGATTGAGGGAACTTGGCAGACGGCATCCCAACAGATTAAAACAGTTGTCGATCATGTTGTATTTCCCGCTATAGATCTGATCCTTGCCGTGTTCTTTTTTGGAAAACTGGGAACGGCATACTTTGATTATCGGAAGCACGGACAGTTTGAATGGGCAGCACCTGCAATTCTGTTTGCCTGTCTGGTATTTACCCTAACTGCACCGCTTTATATCTGGCAGATTCTCGGAATTTAGGAGGGATGTCATGGGATGTTGGGGAATTACTGCGTTTGAGTCTGATACTGGGCTGGATGCCATTGGTCTTATACGGAACCATCTTCCGGAACAAGGAGATGTGAAGCTTCAGCAGATGATTGACTGGTTGAGGGCAGATTCTTGGAATGCCCCTCCGGAAGTGTCAGAAGGGGTGTCTCATACAAGC
>NZ_SPHO01000070.1 GCF_005845215.1 Clostridium sp. 1001271st1 H5 | reverse complement strand
CTGTCTCTCAGTATCTCTTTCATCCGTTTCCGCAATCCCTCCACCTCATTTCCAGTAAACTTCTGATTTTCCAGCTGCCTGTGCGCGAAGCGTAACCGGAAAAGAAGCAAACTCGCCAAACAGACCGATATTTGTATCCATCGTCAGGGTAACGGTAACCTCTTCATTTAACTGGATTCTTCCATGACTGGACCATAAAATGTCCGGATAAAGCCCTGTTTTTTCTGACAGCACAGCGGCACGGCGGCTTGTCTCTGTACCTACGCGCCCGCTTACCTCTGCTTCACGCACCAGTTCTGTAGCGAAGGTATCCAACTGCTGTTTCTGAATAAAAATCGGAAGCACACGCATGGCAAGGGCAAGCACCATGACCGCACACAAAACCAACACGATCACATCCACATATCCTTCGCCCCGTCTTTCTGACAGTGCTCTCCATAAACGATGACTCCTCATCCTCTCCTCCTTCCTGTCTAAAACATTCCTCCAAGGCTCTCCAATGCCACATAGCAGATAATCGCCAGGTAAGTCAGCAGAAAACATACCAGCATGACAAAGGAAAAAACACGGATCTTAGGAGGGATTTTCTGTGCCTGTGCTTTTAATCTCTGCAGTTCGATCTGCTTAAAATCATGAGCCAGCATCTGAAAATACACTGTGCTGTCATCCCCTCGAAGGACACCAATCAATCCACGTACCACATCGGACAGCATGGGCGAGTTCAGTCTTGCCTCGAATCGTGTCAGCGCCGCTTCATAATTGGAGGAACGCATATCCGCCAGAAGAATATCTAACTCTCCAGTCAGCGCTGGTCCCGCATTCCCCTTGAACCGCTCCAACATACCGATCACATTACGGCTTGCTTTCAGTTCCTGTTCCATAGTCGCCACCATTCTCGGAAGCTCCCCCTCTATCTCTTCCCGCTTTGCCTTTAAGGTTTCATCCGCTTTCTGATTTTCCTTAAAGTAAAGAAGTAAGGCCAGCACAACCACGACAGGAACTAGAAGTGGAAAAAGAAATATGCAGGGAATCGCTCCCAAAAGAACTGCGCCTGATTTTACCAGAGCATACGCCTGATACACTTCCGGGGTCATATTCATTCCACTGGCTTTTAACACATTCTGCATCCTGCTTCTCTTATATGCATCCATCCGGATGAAACCAGACAGTCGCACTGCTAGGATCATAAAATAAGTTTCCAATGTCTTTGCCGCTTTCCGCTCCTGTTTTACCGTACCCAGCATGGCCTTCGCCGCACCCATGGTAGGTAACTTTAGAACAGACGCAGTTAAAAAGAAAAGTCCCAGAGCTAAAAACAGCCCGAATAAAAACAACAAGCCTTCCATAGCTACCTCCTGTATTCAATGGGACGGGTCA
>NZ_SPHO01000006.1 GCF_005845215.1 Clostridium sp. 1001271st1 H5 | reverse complement strand
TCTGTCATTTGTACCTGGTGTACCGGTTTCTTTTCTCTTGCCATAATAAAAGGCCTCCTATGATTTTTTATTTTATCATAGAAGACCTTTTGCTAATACCTATTTACAGAAAAATTTTCATACACTCCAGGTTGCCAGACGGCTGATCAAAGTTTTGGTCAGCTTTCGACCAGAATCAAAGTCAATTGCCGCAATGCTGACATCAGGCTGTTCAAACCCAGCCTGGCGGCTCAGTCTTTTCAGCCGATTGTTTTTGCGGTTGCTATACTCGACATCAACAAGCATACCGAATCGATCTTCAAAAGATACTTCTTTCATTGAGGCATCATCCATCTGTATACGATATGCATCAGCCATCGAGGTCATCTGCATTTCAATAAGTTTATTAATTGGACTTTGATTTGTCATGATCATTAATCTCCATAGTATTCAGTTCCTCTTGTGATGCCGTGCGGTTTCGCTGTTGTTTTATATGCGTCTGTCTCGTCAGACATAAGGTCCGGGTTATCTTTCATTGGAGCCAAAAGATTCTTGATACTTTTATAGCTGGGTTTACCGGAATAGGAAAGTGCTCTGGCGCAAGCCTGTTCCAACTTTGCTGGTAAATGTTTTTCTGCCAGCTTCAACAATCCCATACAGCTTCTGTAGGACTGCTGCTCGACCCTACCGGAGGTAAGTATTGCATCGACACCCTTACTTGTGTTAATTCCAATTGAATCTGCCCATCTGCGGAAACGGTCACCATTCCATTCCAGATATTTCTGGTGTTCCAGTGGCATATGTTCCGTTACGGTAGAATACTGACCACTTCGCCTATGAAGCCGCCGGTGAGAAGCAATTCGATTGTAATCATAAAATATCTAAACCGTTGTGTCTGTTATGCGCACACCGACCTTATTTTTGATATACTGATAAGGCACAGAGTAGTACATCTTATCTATTGCGATGTGATAGTTGAACTGGACGGTGGCTTGCTTCCGCTCAGCCAGTTCAAAGGGTGTGGCAGGCAACGGAGCCAGTAATGGCATTTCTTTCCCAAGAAATAAACTGAGCCTGCCATATTCCTTTTTCTGGAACTACGAGCATTATAGACATCCAGTTTTTCGCGGATAACAGCGTTTAATTCTGCAAGCGAAAAAATCTTCATTGCGAAGGGCTGCAGTTATCCAGGTAGAGATCTTACCTACAGATCCTTCTACATTCGGTTTATCCTTGGGTTTCCGGACTCTGGCCGGAATGATGGCAAGATTAGAGTGTTCTGCTATTTCGTGATAGGTAGTATTCAAAGCAGCGGTATACCAATTACTTTTCGCATGATTCACCGCAGTGGTGCAGTTGTCTGAGACAAGCATTGGCGTAACACCGCCAAAGAATTCAAACATCTGAACATGTGCTTTGATTCAGTTGTTTGTTTTTAGCCCCGGAATAATCAGGTGTGATGAGCGATAATCGTAAGCAAGCTGCATTTCCAGGTGAATAACCCTTGAACAGTATTTAAAAGAATCGAAAGAGGTATATTGACCATTTTTAGTGATGTACACAAAAGCCGGATACGTTGCATAGAAAATAATATTGTGTTTTTTCAAAGACTATTTGACGAGATTTAATTATTATCATATAATGAAAAATATCGAACATTTGTTTCTGCGCTTTTTGGTGGAAGACGGAATCCTGGACTTTAAAGTCAAAGGAGGTTATTCTCTGCTATCCTTACAGATGGGGGTTCTGAAATTTACAGCCAGAAAAGAAATGGGAGAATTATGTGAAGGTACGAAAATTCTATTGTGGCCCATAAGGCTTCAGGCAGAAGGGGCCTGTGAAAAGAATCCATAAAGTTCTTGGGCTGGAAGCCATAACATCAGGTGAAGTAAATATTAGTCCGAGTTTATTGAGATAAAATAGATAAGCATAGGCAGATTTCACTGCACCAGAATTTGGTCTTGCACAAAGACATGTGGAATTTAGTCTCACAAACTATTTCCAGATGCCCCCTTCACATGCAATAAATTCAGTAAGTATGGCTTATGAACTCATTATAAGATAAAAATGCGAAGTTGTTAGGGTTGAAATATCGAAATTAAATCAGAGTACTTACAGCAAAAACAAGACTCTGGGGTTGTATTTTAGTTTGAAAATTTATTGTAGTAACTTGTATTGTATTTTTCTGAAGATTATCATACAATCGGATTAGATTTTACATTTGCGAATATCAAACAAAATAGCAGGAGGTGATGACTAGTGTCACATGTTGACAAGGTTATAAAATTGATGGGATATTCAGACTCATCAAATTTGAAATATATGCGCGATGGGATTGATATTAATGTGTATACAGCCCATGTGAATAAGATACTTAGTGAATTATCTCCATATGCTGTTTACATGATTGATAATCAACCTTTTGTTTTGTTTTTTGAAGCGATGTCAGATAAGAACAGTGAAAAACACTTATATCAAAAGATTTGGAACGCTCAGATTCCGGTTGTTGTTATATGTGATTCTGGAACTGTTACTATTTATAATGGGTGTACATTTGAACGTAAAAGTTCTTCGCTGATTGAGGTTGATAAACTATCAATTAATAGTATTAATGAATATTCACCATTTTCATATTGGGAAATTACTAATCATGACATGTGGTCGAAACATTCTAGAAAATTTGCAGGTGAAACACTTAATGATTGTTTGTTACGTAATTTATCTGATATTACTATAAAGCTTAAAAATGAGTTTAACATACCTTTTGCAACGAAGATTGTATTAAGGCTTATATTTATTCGGTATCTCATAGACCGTGGAGTAGATTTGGATTATCCTGGATTTTCTTCTGATATTGAATTGTCACGTAAAAAGTTATTAAGCCTTTTGAAGGATAGAGATAGTTTATATAGATTGTTTGTGCATTTGAAAAGAAAATTTAATGGAAATTTGTTTGAACTTATAGACGAGCAGAATGACACAAGCTTAACAAAAAATGCACTCAGGGTTTTGGCGGATTTTCTATCAGGTAATATTGATACTGTTACTGGTCAGCTGTCATTTTTTGACTTATACGATTTTAATATTATACCAGTTGAGTTGATTAGCAATATTTATGAGATTTTATTAGGTAAGGAACAGAGGAATAAGGATAATGCGTTTTATACCCCTCATTATTTAGTTAACTATATCTTGGATGCATCATTGTCTCCTTTTGTGAAACAATATGGATGCTGTACAGTTTTGGATCCATCCTGTGGGTCTGGCATATTCTTAGTTGAAAGTTATCGTAGGATGGTTGAAAAACAAATCAATGGAAATCTCTTTACAGAAGACGATAATCTTCTGCAAGATATTCTGTCAAATAATATTTATGGGGTTGATCTTAATCCTGATGCTATTGATGTCGCCATTTTTTCACTGTACCTAACCGTATTGGATTATAAAAATCCAAAGACATTATGTTCGTTTCAACTCCCTGATCTTAAGGGGAATAATTTATTCTCCAATGATTTTTTTGATGAAGATGCGTTAGAATCATTAAAAAAAATATCATTTGATTTTATTGTTGGTAATCCTCCTTGGGGAAAAGGTAATGCTATGCTTGTTAAATATTGTGATAGCAGAGGTTATCATCAGTATTTACAAAATACAGATACATGCAGAGCTTTTATTTTAAGATCAAAGGATTTCTGCAGTAGCAAGACCCAATGTTGTTTAGTTTTGCATTCGAAAATGTTATATATGCAAAAAACCCCTTCTAAATTGTTTAGAAGATTCTTATTATCTAACACACAAATTATCCGATTGATTGAGTTATCTTCTGTTAGAACTCGTATATTTAAAAATGCTGATGCACCAGCAATTATTTTAACTTATAAATTTGCTAATGAGAATGTTTTGCAAAATCGATTTGAATATATTTCAATGAAGCCAAATATCTTTTTCAAACTATTCAAAATTATTGTGGTAGAAAAGACAGATATAAAATATGTCCAGCAGAGTTTACTCAAGAGTAATGACTGGGCTTGGAAAACACTGGTTTATGGATTTACAGGCGATATAGATAATATAATGAATTTGAAAAAACGTTATTTATCTTTAGGTGCTGCCATTGATGAACAGTCACCGAAAATTATAAAGGGAACTGGTATTAAATATAGTGATAAAGGGGATAAGGTAAATAAGAAGGATTCGTCCCATTTATTAGGTAGAGATTTTTTGGATTCCAGAGCTATTGATCATTTTGAAATTGATCTTAGCCGACTAAGTGGATTTAAGAAGGCTAAAGTGGAAAGTTTGCGAAATGAAGCCTTATATCAAGCGCCTTACTGTTTGGTGAAGCGTGGAATTGATATGACCAATTATTCCATGAGATCGGTTTATTCTGAAAAAAGTTTTATTTTCCGAGAGGCATTTTATGCATTTAAAGGAACGCATGAGCAAAAACAATTTCTTCTTAATCTTACTGGAATTTTTAATTCAAAGGTTTATAGTTATTTTAATTTGATGCTTAATTCATCGCTTGGTATTGAGAGAGAGCAAAGACAAATGGATGAAGTCCTTACTTATCCCTTTGTTTATAATGAAGAAATTGTTCAGTCTGTAGAAAATATACAAGCATTAAAAAGTAATAATGGTTTTATGAAATTTCAAGAAGATGCTACATCAGAGATTGAAGAATTAAATAAAATAATACTTAAGTCCTTTGGATTATGGGATAATGAGTTTGTTGATTATGCTTTCCGTATACAGATACCACAGTTAACAGAAGTAGATGACAGTGATGTTTATCGTGATGTCACAGTGCCAGAGCTTCAAGAGTATGGGCGTATTTTTGATTCTTGTCTTACAGATATTTTTTCTAGGAGCAATAAATATATCAAGATATTGGTATATCCAAAGGTTGCTGGACATTACTGTGCTTTTGAAGTTGTTATACAAAAAGAGCGTCCAGAAGGCGTTTTTCAGGTTAAGAAAAATGCTGATGATAACAAGAAAATATTAACTTTACTTTCCTCATATAAAATAAATGACTTATTTTATCAGCTAAAAGATACTTTATTTTTTAAAGAGGATTCATTCTGCATTATTAAGCCCAATCAGTACAAAAACTGGCATCCTGCTATTGCAAAACTTGATTTAATAGAAGTAGTAGATAGAATTCTTACCAGAAGTGGAGGGAACAGATGATGCAAGGATTTAAAGACGAGTCATATAACATTGATTTCGAAGATGGTTTGTTTGAAAGCATCATGGAGCACTTAATAAGATGTAGTGATGAAATGAAAGCCGATTGCATAGAAACAGGTAATTTGCTGAATAATAACGAAGATAAAATAACGAATCGATTAGTCGAAAATTATTTAAATAAAGGTTCAGCTTTTATGCGTTTCATTTTGCAGTCGCCTGAAAGTTTCGTGCCAGATGAGGATATTTATAAAGGAAGAACAGACATAAAAGTAGTGCCTCAGAATTGGTTCATGGATATTAATGATTATTATATAATTGAATGTAAGCGTATTGATGGTAAAGCAAAACTAAATAAGGAATATATAATTAATGGTATAGCAAGATTTGTGATATCACCGCCTAAATATTCTTCGTTTAATAAGCGGAACATAATGTTCGGCTATGTTGTACAAGATATCAATATACCAAATAACACCATAGAAATTGAACGGCTGCAAAAAACAATGATTGATGAGGTTACTTCTGAAGGATTTATATTAAATAATAACTCTGGCGCAGAATGTTATATTTATTCGTGTAAATATACTGTAAATACAGAATGGATAGAACTACGGCATCTATTTTACGACTTTTCAGATTGTATTAGTAGTTGATAGTGAGTGCCCAAAATATACGTTCCTAGGCAAATGGGAAGAAACGAATTATTTAGCCTTATTATTTATACATAATGAAGAATATAGACTTCCGTTATGGGGGGGGGGGGTGGGCTGTTTTCTATGTGAAAAAACGATTCAGGTGAATATCACGAAGAGTACGCAGTTTATCAAGTCTTTAGGTATTGTGGCCGAATTTACTTGAAAAAGATGGAAAGGATAATGGTGAAATAGTAGTACTTGCTATTCTGCAAGTATTCCCTGTTATAGAATATATCGTTATCGTTGTGAAGATAGGTTACTAAAAATATTATTGGAGGAATACTATGGGAAAATACACTCCATTGACACATTGGCTAAGTAGTCAAAATTTTGATAAGATAAGCTTGTCATTTAATGAGATTGAAAAAATTATTGGAGAGAAATTACCACCTAGCGCCTATAAACACAACCGATGGTGGTTGAATGATAAAAATCACGCACAAGGTAAAAGTTGGATTGACGCGGGATATACTGTGACAAATTATACTCGAATATACAAAGATTGTAAGGTGATCTTTGAAAAGGACCCTGGAATACACAGAATATATGAAGATTACTATGTAAAGGCAAGCTGGTATAACTCAAGAATTGTATATGCTGATTTAGTAAATTTGTTTTTGACTGCAAATGATAATATGATTAGTAATAATTCAGATCTTTTTGATTCGGGTTCATCGGAGAGGTCTATTTGTGGTGCATTAATGTTAAGTATACATGACTATTTGCGCAACACTCCATTCTATGAATATTATGTTGATGTAGAATATAATAGGAATCGAGGCGGCCTTGTTAAAACAATCATTGATAATAATGAAGTCGTTACTAACGTTACATGTGATTTGATTCTACACAGCAGAGGTGTATTTTATGAGCAAGATAACTTAATAGCAGTAGAAATGAAAAAAGCGACACGTTCAGAAGATGATAAAGAATCAGATAAAAAGCGGCTTATTGCTCTAACACAGAGTGATAATAGTGTATGGAGTTATGGTGGTGAATCGTTTCCGGAGCACGTTTGTCGCTATATTCTGGGGGTATACTATGAAATTAGTAAATACTGTAATTCTATCCATCTCGAATTTTATCGTCAAGGTCAGAAAGTAGATACGCTGGAAATAAAGATTCCCCCTATAGTTTGATTAGCGGATTACATACTTAAGAATTATTTCCCGTTTTACATTTTAGCGGTTCCCGGCCAATGACAATGAAAACTGAAAAAACAGATTGATTTCTGGACTATTATATGTGCATATAAATATGAAAAAGGTAAATTAGTATGGTAGAATAGTAGTAATATACCATATGAGTAAAAGGAATAAAGAAATGGGAAATAATGTAAAAACAAAGCATAGAAAGCTCTATCTAATATCCAGGTTCCTCCAAGGTTCCAAAGTCTATTTCGCGGCAGCCGTAGCCGCATCGTTGCTATCCACCATATTAAATGCCCTGACCCCGCAGATTTTCCGGTTCAGTATTGACCAGGTGCTCAGCGGGAACCGGGGAAACAGCGGGGGCGGAGGTATCTATCTGTCCAATCACCTCTGGATACTGGCGCTGATGATTGTGGCGGTTGCAATAGCTTCGGGGATTTTCACCTATATCAGCCGTACCAATACGGCCAGGGCAGGGGAGAATTTTGCTAAAAATTTAAGGGATGCGTTATTTATTCATGTTCAGAAGCTGCCCATGAAATGGCATGACAGGAACCAGACAGGGGATATTATACAGCGGTGTACCTCGGACGTGGAGGTGATTCGCGGATTTGTGGTTACACAGCTTCTGGAGGTGTTCCGCACGGCGTTTCTTGTGATTACGTCTTTTGTTATGATGTTTTCCATGAATGTGAAGCTTTCCTGCGTCGTTCTTTTGTTTGTACCGGTTGTAGTCGTGTATTCCACTGTGTTTTACCGGTTGATTGCAAAACGGTTCACCACTGCGGATGAAGCGGAGGGGGAGCTTTCCACGGTGGTGCAGGAAAATGCAACGGGAGTGCGTGTGGTGCGGGCATTTGGCCGGGAACAGTTTGAGATGGAGCGGTTCGACAAAAAGAATAATGCGTTTGCCAAGCTGTGGATTCGGCTGGGAACGTTATCTGGACTGTATTGGGGGATTGGTGACCTGATTACAGGGCTGCAGGTGATTGCGGTTATTATATTCGGAGTCATGGAGGCAGTAAATGGTTTTATTTCCGTTGGTGAATTTGTGGCATTCGCAGCCTACAATTCAACGCTGGTATGGCCAATCCGCGGTCTTGGGCGTATTCTCTCGGATATGAGTAAAGCAGGTGTTTCGTTTGAACGTGTGGACTATATCATCCGGTCCCAGGAAGAGGCGTATGGAAAAGAGGAGGAAAAAAACGGGAAAGAGAGCGAAGTGTCCCGAGGGAAGTTTGATATTTCCTTTCAGCATGTATCCTTTGGATATGAAGAAGGAAAGGATGTGCTACGGGATATTTCATTCACGGCCCCGGAGGGCAGGACACTTGGAATATTAGGAGGAACAGGCAGCGGAAAGTCTACTATAATCCAGCTGCTTTCAAGGCTGTATGAGCTGGAGGATAACAGGGGAAGCATTCGCGTTGGCGGCAGAGCGATACAGGATATTCCCATTGAGGAGCTCAGGAGAAATATTGGAATGGTATTGCAGGAGCCATTTTTGTATTCCAGGACGATTCGGGAAAATATAGCGGCCTCCGTACCGGACGCATCCATGGATGATATTCGGTATGCGGCGCGGATTGCGTGCATTGATGATGCCATTATGAGCTTTCCGGACGGATATGAGACACTTGTGGGGGAACGGGGAGTCACTTTGTCGGGGGGACAGAAGCAGAGGATTGCCATTGCCAGAATGCTGCTTCAGAAAGCTCCGGTTATGGTATTTGACGATTCCTTATCAGCCGTGGATTCCCAGACAGATTATTGCATCCGCTGTGCGCTGAAGGAACATATGAGGGAGGCAACCGTAATTCTGATATCCCACAGAGTGACATCTCTCATGGGGGCGGATGAGATATTGGTGCTGAATCAGGGGAAAATTGAAGAACGGGGAAGCCATAGGGAGCTGATACAGAGAAACGGGATTTACCGCAGGATTTATGAAATACAGATGAGCCGGGATGACAGAGTGAAGATGGAAATGGATGCAACAGGCGGGAGTACAGCTGATGGGAATACAGTTGATGAAAATGCGGAAAAGGATAATAAACCGGACAGGAAGAATGAGACAGACGCGGGAGGAAGTAATTAATGGCAGCCTATGAAGAGCAGGAGTATAACAATCCCTTCAGCTTCAGGATATGGATGAAGCTGTTTCCATTTTTCAAACCTTATAAGAAGTTTTTCGCAATCACATTGGGACTGAATATTCTTCTGGCAGGGGTGGATATCCTTGTGCCTCTGTTCCAGAGCTATGCCATTGATACATTCATAATACCGGACCGTTTGGACGGACTTGGGGCATTTGCGCTAATCTATATTTTGGTTATTGTTTGCCAGACTATCTGCGTGTATGTATCGGTTCATGCGGCTACTACAATTGAGATGAATGTGGGAAAGGATTTAAAGCGGGCCCAGTTCCAGCATTTACAGACACTGTCATTTTCCTATTATAATACAACGCCGGTGGGATATATCCATGCCCGGGTGATGAGCGATACTTTGAGGATTGCGGGAATGACGGCATGGGGCCTGGTGGATATGTTCTGGGCCTTGATTTATGTGGTCAGTGTATTTGTTATTATGTTTATACTGAATGCGCAGCTGGCATTTATCATTACCATGATTGTTCCGTGCATTGCCCTGCTGACTGTGTATTTCCAGAATCGAATCCTGAAATGGAACCGTAAGGTAAGGCGGATTAATTCACAGATTACAAGTGCTTACAATGAAGGTATCACCGGAGTCAGGACGTCTAAGAGTATGGTTATTGAAACGGACAATGAGAAGCGCTTCTTTGAAAAGACATCGGATATGCATCAGGCCGCCATTCATTCTGCAAAGCTGAATGCGGTCTATATTCCGGCTATTCTGTTTTTCAGTTCCGTGGCCTCGGCAGTTGTATTGGCAAAGGGCGGCTATATGGTTCAGGAGAATATTATAAAGCTTGGGACGTTATCTGTATTTATCTCCTATGCGGTTGTTATATTTGAACCAATCCAGCAGCTGGCCAGACTGCTGGCGGATTTGATTTCCTGTCAGGCAAATATTGAGCGGGTGATGGATTTGCTGGAGCAGAAGCCCAATGTGGTGGACCGGACGGATGTGCTCATGAAGTATGGGGACGCCTTTTCTCCCAATAAGGGCAACTGGGAAAAAATCCAGGGGGATATTGTGTTTGAGGATGTTTCCTTTATGTATCCGGATGGGAAGGAATATGTACTGGAACATTTTAACCTTCATGTGCCTGCGGGCATGAATGTTGCGATTGTGGGGGAGACCGGGGCCGGGAAGTCCACCCTTGTAAACCTGGTGGGCAGGTTCTTTGAACCCACAAAAGGAAGAATATTGATTGACGGCGTGGATTACCGGGAACGGTCGCAGCTGTGGCTTCACAGCCAGATTGGTTATGTGCTGCAAAATCCGCATCTGTTTTCGGGAACCGTGAGAGAGAATATTCGATACGGACGTCTGGATGCATCGGATGAGGAGATTGAAGAGGCGGCCAGGAATGTGTCTGCAGATATGGTTGTGGCGAAAATGGAAAAAGGTTATGACAGCAATGTAGGTGAAAGCGGGGGCCTTCTGTCCACAGGAGAGAAACAGCTGATATCATTTGCCCGGGCAGTCCTGGCCAACCCGGCTATTTTTGTTCTGGATGAGGCCACCTCATCAATTGACACGCAGACGGAAAAGCTGATTCAGGATGCAACAAACCATCTGCTGAAGGGGCATACTTCTTTTGTGATTGCACACCGTTTATCTACAATCCGTCAGGCTGATTTGATATTGGTTGTGAAGGACGGGAAAATCATAGAACTGGGCAGCCACATGGAACTGCTGGGGCAGAAGGGGTATTATTATGAACTGTATTCCAGGCAGTTTGAGGAGGAGGCAGCTATGAAAGTGTTTGCGGGGGAACGGGTTAGGCGCTAGAGCCAATATGCAGTCAGATGCAACATGAGGTTCATATGATGGATGTTTCCCAAATAGGAATATCAGGATAACCATAAGGAGAAAAGAGAATGAGACTTGAAGAAGCATGTGTTCGGTTTAATAAGTTGGCAGGTATTCGATTTAAAGAGTTGTTTAATCAGGATGATATGGATATGATAATCACTAATAAGGGTAAAACAGGCCAGCTTTTGGAATTAGCACTTGGAATACATTTGTCCAGTACAAATCTGGATTTTGAAGATGGAGAATTAAAAACAAATAAATGTGATTTTAGGGGAAATCCGCGGGAAACGGTTTTTATTACACAGATTAGCCGTGCAATTGATGAGTTAATTCAGGAACGCCCATTCGAGGAAACACATCTGTATGAGAAAATCAGCAATATTCTTTATGTGCCTGTCTGCAAAGATGGCAGTCCCAAAGACTGGATGTTTTTGCCTAGTATTCATATAGACCTTAGTACTTCCAGGTATGCACGGCTCCGGGATATTTGGCGCTCTGACTATTATTCAATTTGCAGACAGCTGAAGGGGCACATAGAGACAAGTTCAGATGGGTGCATACATACGTCCAATGGGCAGCATATACAGGTGCGGAGCAAGGATTCAAAGCCATATCATCCCATTTATTCGGAGACTTATGGCCGTTATGTTTCCAATAAGAATCATGCATTCTGTAGGTTACCAAGATATTTGACAAAACCGAGACAGAGGAGGAATGAGTGGGATATGGCGGGAAGTGACGGTATATCAAGGGTTTCGGCGGTTTTTAGAGGAAAATCGCTATTGACAAATAAAATGAGAATAATATAGAAAAAGGACCTTTTCCAAGAAAATTGCCGGAAAGGTCCTTTTTTTGAGCCGTTAAAAATTAACGTTAATCAATGTTATAAAATTATGTGAAAAGTACGCAAAATCAATGATTGACGCGTTAATAATAATCTGAAAATACTTAAAAAAATGTAAGTTTTTGAAGATAGAGCAAGTCGCAAATTTGGATAATGCTAAAAAACGTGCGACTTGCCCATTTTAAAAGGGATTTAGCCATTTTGCTTTTATAATTGCAAGTCGCAAATTATGGTTTATTTATAGGCCAAAATATAATAAAAAAATCAAGCTATTTCGCTATTTCCGTCCATGACGTTTTTTCCATGATTCGAGGTTGATGACAACTCCGATTTTTCACACTTAGCAACCTTTGCACGAAGATAGTTTTTTACATCAACTTGTTCTTCTAAGGGAAGGCTCCTCAACATAAAAATTATGAGTTCCTCAGATTCATTTAATTTCAGACCATATTCAATATTAGATATTTTTGGGGAGTTACTATCTATAATTGATGCTTCCCCAGTTAAAATCCAATCTATAGAAGTTTGAAGCAATTTAGATAACGAAACTAGTGCTTTAGAAGATGGTAAAACATTACCGCGCTCTATTTCGCTAAGGTTACCATTAGATATTCCAGTAGCAGCATAAACATCTTTTTGCGTTAGATTAAGTTCTTTTCTACGAGTTTTAATTCTTATCCCAACCATTTTATCAATATTATCCATTTGACCTCCCATTTTGATACAGATTATCTAATTTAAGATAAAATCTAAAAAAGAATATTGACAATATCTAAAATTAGATATATTATATCTGTATGGATGATTTATAAGCCAATACAAAAGTACCACATTTTGAAGATTACTTCAAGGAAAAGTACTTGAATCCACAGCATATCTACAATCAAGTCTGATTGAATAAGCAACATTCTTTGAAAGCCAGGTTCCTGGCCTATGATTATAAAAGGAAAGAACCACCAGCCAAAGCTGATGGTTCCCTGTGCCAGATGTTAAATGGCACTGAAGTGGTATGATTCCCCATATTGGGAAACCTCACCATGGAGGCGGAACTTGCTTTTTGGCTTCGGAGCATCTGCTTCAAAGTCAGCAGAGCAGGAACCATCCTCACTGACCTGACCGGAAACGAATTTCCAGTCAATCGAGTTGCCGGAAGCGAAGGAAACAATACGGGTCAACGAATCATTTTTCACTTCTGGCTGCCTCTTTGGCGAGATAACCATGGGGCTCACCTCCCCTGAAAGGCTGTATCGTTATACCTTTCAGTGCCATTTTAAAGGAAATTAGAAAAGAGGTGATAAATCTCATGAAAAATGGCAAGAAGCCAACCTTAAGCCAGAAAAAGGAGATGAAACTTCATGGCCTGCAGCCAGAGAACTGGCTGGTGATAAAGGATACCAGAGAGTTTCTGGAAGTGGTAAGCAGAATGGAACTTAAGCGAATTGGAACAGGCAGGAAACGGACCAGAAGATTATACAGGAGTGAGTAAGATGGCAGATGTAAAGACAAGGGAGCTTGGAAAGATTGTCAAGAAGCGTCTGATTGAACTGGAGATGACCCAGGTCCAGCTGGCAAATATATTGGGGACCACTCCCCAAGAATTATGCCGGATGCTGAAGGGAAAGAGGCCTGGGTATAAGTACCGGGAGCAAATGCTGAAAATTCTCAAAATAAATGAGAATGATGTGGCATAGGGGGCTGGATATGGACTTGCATAAAAGAAGAACGCCCTACTTCTGGGGGAAGGTCGGGCGTTCCGATAAATACTCATCTGCATTGTACTATACCAACAGCCAAATTGCAACAGAAAGGGGGAAATCTGATGGAAGAAATTTATATATCCATGAAAGATGCATCTAAATTGGAAGAAGCAGTGTATAAAACATTCTTAAAACAGGTTTCTCAAAGAGTAAAAAAAGAGGGGTTGGTTATCAGAACAGAGAAATCTGAAAAGGGAGGCCAAGAGCGAAAATACATCAAACTTACTGACCTAAGCCCCAAAGCCCAGAAGGCCTACCGGGCCATGAAGAAGATAGATACAGAAGAAGGAAGTGATATCGTGATGGAGAAGCTGTCCCCAGAGGAGCCCTGGTACCTGGATACCGATGTGAACTGGTACATAGAGAACCACAGCCAGGCATATTACAAGGCGGTGGAGCTGTCCCGGCTCCTGCAGGACATCATCAACTATTCGGATGCAGACAAGACGGAGTACATCATCCGGAAGGCGGCGGAGCTGGGAATGAGCCAAAGGACTTTGTACCGCCACATGGACAAATACCTGGAGGCGGCAGGGTGGGCCCTGAAGATGCTGCGGGAGACCGGGGCCAACTACGATTATTACAAGGTCCTGTGCCTGTGCCGGAAACCCAAGGATTCCAACACCTTCCCCACCTTTACGCCAGAAGTGAAGCAGAAGATACACAACATCTGGTTCGACAAAGACTTTGCCCGGAATGAAGGAAAGCGTCAGATGCTGTATGACAAGCTGCTGGAAATCGGTACGGCCAATGGCTGGCCCATCCCATCTTACCAGAGTGTATGCCGTTACATATCCCACCTGATGGCAGACGGGCAGCTGGAAAGCGCCCATTTCCTTGCAGCCAAAGGTGACAGGGCGTGGAAGAACAAGCGGATGGTGAAGGCCCTGCGCGATACCCGGTCCCTCCAGGTCATGGAGGTCCTCTTAGGGGATGAACATACCTTTGACTGCTGGGTCTCCTATCAGCTGCCTAATGGGAAGGTGACGGCCATCAAGCCCAAACTGGTGGCCTGGATTGACGCCAGGAGCCGCATGGTGCTGGGGGATATCATCTGCCGGGATGCCAATGCCCAGATACTGAAGCAGTCCCTGATCAAGGTATTGTATGGAACCCCGGGAGGGATGCCGAAATACTTGAACATTGACAACGGAAAGGACTATACCTCCAGGGAGCTGACCGGCGTCAAACGCTATCCCACCCGGGAAGAAGCAGAACGGTACGCCGGATTTGAGGAGGTAAAAGCGGGATTCTATCACACCATTGGGATAGAGGACTTCCACCGGAGCCGTCCTTATGAGCCATGGAGCAAATCTGAAATAGAGCGGCTGTTTAAGACGGTATGCGATGGATTCTCCCGGTGGTTTAAGAGTTACACGGGTACATTGACAGGAAGCAGGACAAGCGCCAAGATTGACAAGGACATCAAGCAGATGCTTGAGCAGGGGAAGCTGCTGACCATGGAGGAATTTTATGAGAAGTGGAGCCACTACCTGCACAACGTGTATGCGGTGAAGGTCCACAGGGGCTTAAAAAACCAGGGAGAAACATACTGTACCCCGCAGGAGTTATTTGACAAAGGGGAACGGTATGAGAAGGCCCTGCCGCCAAAATCCTTTGCCCTGCTGCAGCTGATGAAGTCAGAGCGGGCACGGGTATATAACGTGGGAATCCGGAAATTCGGCCAGGTCTATAACCATCCGGAGCTGATTTATTACATGGACAAGCATGTGGACATCAAGTATGACCCGGAGGATGTAACCCGGCTGCTTGTATTTGACGCCCAGGACGGCCATATGATTTGTGAGGCCGAGAGCCAGGAACTGTTAAAGATTGCCCACAAGGTCCCACAGGAGGCGCTGGAACGCCACATCCGGCTCCAGAAGCAGCAGATGAAGGATGTGCGTGAGAAGCTGAAGGAAATGAGATGCCCGCTGGATGAACGGATTGCCGGCGCGGCCCAAGCCAACACCATCGTGGGAAGCATGATGATAGAAGGGGAAGGGAACAGCCAGAAGGTCATCACGCTGCCGAAGGAGGAGAGCTACCGGGAACACAGGAAGGCGGCGCGGCAGTCGGAATATATCGCCAGACAGGGCCGCGAAGCGCTGGAGAAACTGCGCAACATGGGTTAAGTCCCAACACATAAACCAATCAAACGGAAAGGAAGGGTATCGTAAATGAAAAGTCTGGCAGAACGTGTGTGCCTCAGATTAAGAATCATAAACATGAACAAGGCGGAGCTGGCCTGGCAGTTTGATAAGGAAGGGATGAAGTGCTCCCGCTCCATGCTGAGCCAGTACTTAAACGGGAAATATCCAAGCAGGCCAGTAAAGCTGGAGGAACGTCTGGAGAGGTGGCTGGAAGAGACAGAGGAACAGGAAGCAGCCTTCCGGCAGGAAAAACCGCAGGTGGCAGATAAGTATGCCCAGCAGATTGCCCGCCAGTTTGCCTCCCAGAAAGAACCGGAGGAAGCGGGAGAGCAGGAGCCGCTACTGGAAGAGGAAGCGCCGCCCCGGATGGGAAGCAAGCCGGATGTGTTCGAATCCGATGATTACATCAACATAGTAGGCATCTGCAACCTGTGCCAGCAACAGCAGGGAAGCGCCATCGTGGTGGGGCGGTCCGGCTACGGTAAGACCTACAGCCTGAAGCAGTACGCCAGGCTGCCCAGGGTCATCTATATCGAGTGCAATGAGTCTATGAGCTGCCGGGACCTGGTGAGGCGGATAGAGAAGCAGCTGTGCCTGCCAAAGCGCTATGGGACCAATGATGAGCGCCTGGAGGAGATATGTGAGTTTTTTAACGTGAACCGGGGATATCTGATGATAGTGGACGAGGCGGACAAGCTCATCAACAAGTACACCATCAAGAAGATTGAGCTGCTGCGCACCATCATGGATTCGGCCGCGGTAGGGATGGTACTGGCCGGGGAGCTGTCCCTGGAGGCCCACCTGGCTGCGTATGATGAACGGTTTGCCAACCGTATGGATTTTGCGTACCGGCTCCATGGCCTGGGAAAAACCGAGGTAGAGCGCTACCTGGAGGACTGGAGCGTGGAGGAGAGGGCCATGGAGGTGCTGACCAGCCGGGCCAGGAACAGCAAGAACGGCTGTTTCCGGCTGTTTGACCGGACCATGAACAACGTCATCCGTCTGATGCGGGAACGGGAACAGACGACCATCACGGAAACAATCATCAACGAGGCATCCGCCATGATGCTGCTGTAGGGAGGGACGACAGAATGAAACATAAGATGCACGATGGCATGAGAGATGTATACCAGCCCTGGAGCAAGGAGGATGTGGAAAGGATGTATAGGAGAACTGTAGCCGAATACAGGAAACGAATGAATGCACGGGAGGAGGGAAAACGATGAAACGCAAGATACTGACCATCACATACACATGCCCGGAGGACAAGGTGAACCTGGGGGAGGCGGACATCATGGGAACCATCCTCCAGAAGCTCGGGGAGCTGGGAGCCTATGATATAAACCTGAAGGCCAGTTCCGCGGAGGTGCGGGAACCGGCTTCGCCAAAGGTCAGGGAGACGGGACCCCAAATCCCTGCATTCCTACAGGAACGCAGGAGCCGGCCATCCAGGAGGGAAGTGCTCTGCCTGCCAGGAGGAGGGGAAGCCTATGGGAACGGGATATAGGTATACCATCAAGACCCTGTGGGGGTTAGCCAAGTCAAAGGAGCTGGGGCTGACGGAGGAGGAGCTGCACCTGCTGGTGGCCCGTGAGACCGGGAAGGACAGCATCCGTGAGCTGAACCGGTCGGAGCTGTCCCATGTCTGCCATATCCTGCAGAAACAGAAGGACGATATCAAACGGCAGGAGGGGAGGCTGCCGGAACGCAGGGGGAACCCGCAGACCGGACGGCAGCGCCGAAAGATAGGCCAGCTGAAAGAGAAGCTGGGCTGGGAGGAGCGGCAGGTCCGTGCCCTGTGCCACCGGATGTACCGGGTGGACGCAGTGGAATGGCTGACCTATTACCAGTGTCAGGGACTGATTGAGGCCATGAAGGCCATCCTGGAGCGGAAGCCGGAAAAGGAGGATGGTCGGGGATGAAGGATAAGGAAGGTAAGGGGACGTTTGGGTCTGCTATGGCGAGGTTCCTATGTGTGCAGTTGGAAGCCACGGCCATCTACCTGGGGCATCCAGCTACACAGCAACAAAAATCCGATTGGATGGAGTTGGAGTTGGAGGCCCTTCTCCGTGAAAGCCAGCTTGCCAGGGAGGCGGTCCAGCTGAAGCAGACCCTGGAGCTGGGGGAACATGTGCGCCGGGAAATAGAGAAGGAGCAGATGAAGAAGGATACGCAGGAAGGGATGATGAGCTGATGGAAGGACTGATGCAGCTGTTTGACCGGAAATACCAGGAATACCAGGATTATCTGGATGAAAAGTCCTGGGCGGATGCGGCCCTTGCCCAGTCCTACCTCCTGGGGGTCCTGCATTGCATGTGGGCCTTATGGGACCGGAAGGCGGAGGACGCAAAGCAATACCATGAGGAGATAGTGCGCCGAAGCCATAGGATAGAACAGTAAAGAGAGGAGAGCAGAGATGAAACGGACCATTAAGTTACACACAGGAGCGGCCAAGACCGTTGAGGATACCACACATAAGATAATGACAATCCAGGAATGGAGAGAGGAAGGGACAAGACGTTTTGGTGAGGACTACATGGATTGGAAGTTTGAGCGCCCCATGTGCGGACATATTGCATCAATCAGGGATTTTATGGAGGCCGGAGCCAAAGGACCAAACTGTGCCTGTCAGGAGTGCCTTGGAAGATATACGGGAAAGGGGTCCCCGAAGGCGGGAGATGCGTCTGGCTGCAACTGGGCGGCTTATGGACTCTTTGGCATCCCGAATGGGAAGGGGATGATTGTCCTGGATGAGGAAGGAATCGGGACGGAGTGTTTTGCATTTGCAGGACAGGAGGTGTAGTCATGCCAGGGAAACATACGAAGCTCTTTAAACGCATATTCCATGGTGATTTCCGTCCGGCTGACGGAATGGACTATTCCCGCGCATATAAACGCTGGATGAAGGAGAACTATGAAGCTCACCAGAGATTCCGGAAAACATTAAAGAAAGGCCAGCTGGAGGCGTTTGACGAATTAGAGGAAATGGATATTGAGCTATCAGGAAGGGCCCAGGAAGAGAACTACATAGCCGGGATGAAGGCCCTGTGGGACGGAACCCGGCTGAAGATTCTGGCAAAGGGGCGGGAGAAACAGCAACAAAGCTGGTTGTGGAAACACAGATAACAGCCGGTATGGGAACCTTGAAACGGTAAGATGGATTATATGAAAATTAACCTACATTTACGAAGGGAGACATATGAAAGATTTAAAAAGAGCGGTATTGATAACTATCATTTTGGTGTCAGGATTACTTAGCGGGTGTTCCTCATGGAGCAGGATGGGAAAGTCTATTAGTAGTGACATGAAGGGAGGGCTTAACCGCACGGTTACGCTTTATGATTATAATGGCGAGGAAATTCGGCATTGGTCTGGTAAGTTTGACATTTCTGAAAGTGAAAATGAGGTGTACTTTGACGACCAGAACGGAAAACGTATTATTATCCATGGGGGTATTATTGTCAATGAAGAAAATTAGGATTTGACGGAGGAAGGGAAGATTATGAGCAGACCTATGGAAGTAATAGAGAGCCACGAGTGCAAAGTGCTGGAAAAATATAATGCGAGTTTGAAAAAGCAACAAATCGCTGTCCAACAGCTCAGTGATTTACATTGGTACTGGGTGAGGTGGAGCGAAAAACACGGAAATACAGCGGATGGAATTGCGTATTGTCCGTACTGCGGGCATAAGCTTTAATCCACAAAAACTGACATAAGCAATATTAGGATTTTCCGGTTGAGCCGGAGGAAGGGATAGGCGTATGGAGGAACCATTTGACCAGAAGATGCTACACTTTGCAGTGGCTTTAAGTGATGCATATAAAGAGGATGATGAAAAAGAGGGGCTTGCGCTGGCTCCGCTGGAAATGAAAAAGGATGAGCTGACGGAAGATTTCACAGCAATGATTTATGCACAATGGATGCTGTACAGAAAAGTTACAGGAGATGATATTGACATTTTGGGGTTCACCCATGTTGCAAACCGGCTTGTATTTCAACAGGTCCTGAAAGATAATGGTGTGCTGCAAAACTAACATATGGTTTAGAGAAAGGAAGGAAAAACAGATGGGAACGCTACTGGATGCATTTTCAAAAGAGGACCGGGTGGAGATCACCTTTTCCGATTTTTACCGGCTCATGCGGGAAAGCACATTCGCGGAACTGATGAAAAATGCCGTGAACTGCAACGTGCCGCACCGCTACATAAGGGAGATGGTAACGGGAGTGCCGGAGGAGACCAGCATAAAGCCGGATGGTGAAGGGGGGAAGGAACATGTGGATACTGACACAGAATAAGGAGCGGCTGCTGACTACGGAATCCATGGATGAGATACGCGTTGCACCGCCAGCGCCAGGCAGGATGGATTACGTGCTCTTGCTTAACCGTAAGACGGACCGGAAGGAGCATGCATTAGGGTTTTACCGCAGGAAGGAGCGGGCAAAAGAGGTGCTTCAGGATATTTTGGAGAAACAGTCGGAGTATATCTCCTGCGAGGGAGGGACGAGCCTGATTACGGGACGTCATCAGCCTGCCTTTGTGGCCATCCCTCCCAAAACCTATGTCATGCCGCTGGATGAATAAGGAGGGACGAAGGGATGGAGACAGGAAAGGGAACATCCGTGTATACCGTGAGCAACCACGCAAAGGAGCGTTACGCCGAACGGTGCAAGGACCGGGACAGCCGGCTGGAGATAACCACCTACGTGGCGGAGCACAGCCAGCGGATAGAGGAAGAAATCAACCAGATGCTGCGTTACGGGAAGCGTGTCTATACGGGCCGGACGGAGGGTGGAAAGGACCGGGTGCCCAAGGAAGTGTATGTGAACGGCCTGTGGATACTGCTGGCTAATGCCGAAACCCGCAACGTCATCACCCTGTACCGGGTGGACCTTGGCTGCGGGCCGGACCTGGACAAGCTGTACGTGGAGCGGATGGTCCAGCGCCTGGAGGAAGCAAAAGGACATCTGGATGAAACAAGACGCAAGGTGGAGGAACAGAACCGTGCCTACCAAGCCATCCTGCAGGAGGGAGAAGGGCAGATACAGGAATACCAGGAGCGCATCCGTCTGCTGAAGGAGATGTGCGAAGGGTACCAGGCAGTCATGCGCAGCAGCCGGGCCGGCGTGGCCCGGGCCGCGGACGAGGTGGAAGCGATTGTCAACACGTTAATAGGAAAAAAGAAGTTTTAAGGGAGGGCCTATGGAACCAACACAAGCCCGGATAGAGCTGGTCCGGGAGGACGGGACCATCCGGATGGGTGGGACGGACGTGAGCATGGAGGACATGGCCCGGATGCTGGGGGTGTTCGCCGGCATCGTGGCAGCGGAGGCGGTAAAACGCGGCATGGGTGTGGAGGAAGTCAAGGACGCCATGCTGGATATCTTTCTGGCGGCCACGGCCCGTCTGGATGAGGAGCATGCCCAGGACATCCGGGAGGGACATACCTGGGACATGGGATAAGAAGGAGGAAGCAATGGAATACAAACGCATTACAAGCAAGGGCGGGGTCAACATCCCCGTGAAGCTCAGGCGGTCCATGGGGATTGAGCCCAGGGACGCCATTGAGCTGGAGGTCAATGACAGGAACGAGCTGGTCATCCGGGCCTACCAGGCCCGCTGCATCTACTGCGGAAGTGAGGAAATCCATCTTAAAAAAAATGGCAAAGGGGTCTGCCGTGCCTGCGCAGACCAGCTGGTGGATGAATACGTGAAGCAGAAACGGAAGGAGCTTGCATGATGGATTTGGGAACGGTAAACGATAAGGAGCTGGTGGACCTGGCCGTGGCGGCCATGAAGGTGGCTGAGGATGCCAAGTCCGCCCTGGAACAATACAAGGCGGAAATCCAGAACCGGGGACTGTCGGTCTTAAAGGACCGGAATAACCAGTACTGCCGTATGTATGGGACGGACGGGAGCTATGCGGCCGTGTCAGAGCCGAAGGAGATAGACATTCTCAACATGCCCCGGTTAAAACAGGCTATCGGTGAGGATGTGTGCACAGGGCTGGTGACGGAGACCACAAAGACTACCTATAACCTGGATAAAAAGCTGCAGAAGGCCCTGAAGGCCATTGCCGCCAACGATTACACCTTTGAGTATACTTTGGAGGATTACCTGAAGGAGATGAGCGTACCGGTGAGCGCAGGCCAGAGGGAGGTGCTGGCCCGGAGACTGAAGGGGGACTACAAGGAGGATAAGAAGACGCTGCTGTCCGTCCTGGGGTATCTGGGCAAGGGGACCACGGAGGAGGCCGCGGAGGCCGCCGCCCCCAACCTGGACATGGACCTGTACTACATATCAAAGATTAAAAACGCGGAACTGATACAGGCCATCCTGCCGGATGAGGGAATCGACTGGAGCATGGATGAAATCAAGCGGTCCCTGATTGTGACATCTAAGCTGAAACTGGAAATTGCCTATGAAAGGGAGGACAAATGATGAAAGCAGACGAAAAGAGACAGGCCGTGGCCAGGAAGTATGACGAGCTCATCGGAAGGAACCATTACAGCCAGCCGCTGCGGGACTACTGCTACCGGAAACACAGAGATGGGAACTATTACAGCGACTGCTCCAGCTCCATCTGTTACGCATACAAAGAAGCCGGATATGGTTTCGGTATCCTGAACACAGCCGGCATCTACCAGTCCGCGCGGCTGGTGACGGTGGACGTCCCCATCCGGGACGGCCAGGTGCAGGACATCGGCCAGCTGCGGGTAGGTGACATGCTGGAGTTTGCCGGGACGGACGAGAGCCGGCCGCAGACCATCGGACATGTGGAGATGGTGCATACGCTGAACGGGAAGGATACCATCATCTGCGGACACGGAAGCGGCCGCCCATCCTATAAGGACATGATAGCCTATTGCCGGCAGCGCCAGAATACCAAAGCCTCCACCAAACGCGGGAACAAGGGTTTGGTGTGTGTCCGTCGCTATCTGCTGGATGACGTGGCCTTGGAGGAGCCGGTCAGGAAATCGGGCTGGCAGGAAGAGGACGGCGTCTGGCGGTTTTACCTGGGGGATACGGGACAATGTGTTCGTAACGCCTGGTACCTGGATGTGGACGGCCGCTGGTACTGGTTTGACGGGGCCGGCCGCATGGTCAGGGACACCTGGTACCAGTACCAGGGAAGCTGGTACTACCTGGGAACCGATGGTGCCATGGTAAAGGGGCAGCAGACCATAGACGGGAAATGGTATCTGATGGACGGAGCCGGAGCCATGGTCACGGAGCCGGTCACACTGACCCCGGACCAGGACGGCGCACTTAAGTGGGAAGGCCTGGCGGAATAAGAGGAGGGGATATGGATGCGCAGGGAGCTGATGGAGGAGCTGGAAGCGGATACCACTCTGGAGGATATCGCGGAGCCGTACCGCCTGGTGGTGGAAATGATAGGTTTGAAGAACGTGCTGAAGCTGTCTCAGTATTTCATGGGGGACAAGATATACCTGCCCAAGGCGGAGCGCATCCTGGCCCCGGCGCGGAACCGCCGGATACGGCGGGAGTACAACGGAAGGAACGCCAAGGAGCTGGCCAAGGAATACGACCTGACCACCAACCAGATATTACAGATTGTGCGGGACCTGGACCCAACCCAGATCAGCTTATTTGAGTTCCTGGATGAAGAATCCGGAAAGGCCCAAAAAAGATAAGTTGTCCAAAATGCTTGGGCTAACAATATGTTTCCAGATGGATTATCCTATGGACATGACGAAAGTCATGTCCTGTTTTTTTTGTCCCAGGACAGACAGAACGAGCGAGGAGGAATGGGAAATGGAGAACGTATTACAGACCTTGGCGGGGCAGTATACCCAGCAGCTGGCCCTCATGATGGCGGCCATTGCGGTGGCGGCCTTTACGGTCAGCGTCATCACGGAGGTAACCAAGGAAATCGGCTTTTTGGGAAGGATACCCACGGCCGTGCAGGTGATTGTGCTGTCGGTTGTCCTCTGTCAGCTGGTCTATTGGTGGTATGTGACCAGCACGAAGGCCGCGGCCGTGTGGTGGGGCCCGGTCTTGGCCCTGGTAGTGGCTTTTTATGTGGCCTTCCTGGCCATGTACGGCTGGGAGAAGCTGGCGCAGCTGTGGGCAAGATACAAACATCCGGGAGGAAGCGCATGAACGATGCAGTCACAATCGGCATGGCAGCCACTGCGGTGGGAACGGTCCTCTGGTTCCTGGTAAAAATGATGATTGATGACTTCAAGCAGTCCGTAAGCGGTGTCGGGAGCAAGCTGGACAGCACCATTGCCAGGTTTGACGAGAGGGTTACCAAGCTGGAGGACAAGCAGGAGGCAGACATCAAGGCAGTGCAGAAGGAACTGAGCTCCATCAAGGGGGATTTTGCCACGACCTTTGTGCTGCGGGAGGATTTTTTCCGGAGCATGAACGGGGTGGAGGACAAGATGCGGTCCATGGACGGCAAGCTGGACCGGTTACTGGTAAGACAGGGAGGCAAAGCGGATGGATGATAGGGAGCTGGCTGAAATCCAGCACAACAAGGCAGTCAGGGGCTATATCATACGGTCCCTGGTAAAAGGATATAACAACACGGCGCTGACCAGGCAGCTGTCCAACTCCATGATAGCGGCGGGATTAATCGTATCCCCGGACATCACCAAATACCTGGACTACCTGAGGGACGCTGGATACATTGAGTTCACGAACCTGAAGGTGACCGCCTACAACGCATACGCCAAGGACGCCGTGATACGGCTGACCAAGGCCGGTGTGGACCTGGCGGAGGGCACTATAGAGGACGCGGGAGTGGATGTCTGATGGGAAGGACGAGGAAGAAGAACCGCATATCCTCCAAGATTGACGAACTGCCGTCTGAAATCAAAGGACAGGTAGACGTGATGCTTTCCGATACATCCAACAGCTACCAGGACGTCAGCGGCTGGCTGAAGGAAAAGGGTTATGAAATCAGCAAAAGCAGCGTGGGGCGGTATGCAGTCCGGAGCAATACGGCTGCACAGCGCTTACTGGAGGCTCAGTCCCGGACCGAGGCCCTGGTAAACGTGGTCCGGAAGAACCCGGATGCGGATTATACCGAGGCGGGCCTGATGCTGATGATGGACGGACTGATTAACCGCCTGGCAACAGCGGAGGATGAGTTTGACTACCTGCCGTTAGACAAGGCAGGCCGTCTGATTGCATCCTTAAGCCGGACCAAGGCCTATAAAGATAAGGTCCGCCAGGACATGAAGGATAAGGCGGACCTGGCCTTTCAGGAAATGGAGGAGGAAATCATGAAGACCATCAAGTCAGATCCGGAGCTGAAGGTGAGACTGAAGGAAATCCTGACCCGTGCAAAGGAGCTGATGCTGCATGATTGATATCAACGAATACCTGGAGCGCCTGGACGAAGAGGAAGGCCGGGAGGAACAGGAACGGGAAGCCTATCAGCGGGAGCTGTTTGAGGCGTATGTCCTGCGCCGGACGGATCATGAGCCGGAGCGCCGGGAGCTGATGCGGATGTACCGGGACGGGCATCCCCTGACGGGTCCGAGAGGGCTCAGGAAGCGCCTGGCGGCCATTGACCTGGGATACTTTGGCCGGGCCTATTTAAAACACTACTTTGTCCGCAAATCCCCGGCCTTCCATGAGGAGCTGGACGCGGTCTGGACCGGAGGTGTGCTGAAGGGGCGCAATCCATACCAGGAAGCGGCCGTTATCTCACGGCTGGACGGAAGCCGGAACGTGGTGGCAGCCCCGAGAGGCCATGCAAAGTCCACCAACTTTACATTTAAGGATTCCCTGCACGCGGCCCTGTACCGGTACAAGCATTACATCATCATCCTGTCCGATTCGTCCGACCAGGCCGAAGGGTTCTTAACGGATATTAAGACAGAGCTGGAGGAAAACCGGGACATCCAGGAGGACTTCGGCCGGCAGCAGGGAAAGGTGTGGAAGGGGAATGTCATCCTGACGGCCCAGGACATCAAGATTGAGGCCATCGGTTCCGGGAAGAAGATACGAGGCCGCCGGCACCGGGCCTGGAGGCCGGACCTGATTGTCCTGGACGATGTGGAGAATGACGAGAACGTCAACACGGCGGAGCAGCGCCGGAAGCTGGAATCCTGGTTCAAGAAGGCGGTATCCAAGGCCGGGGATACCTATACGGATATCATGTACATCGGCACGGTACTCCATTACGATTCCCTGCTCAGCGGAGTACTGAAGAATCCAGAGTATGATTCCCGAACCTATCAGGCCGTGCTGTCCTTTGCAAAGCGGGAGGACTTGTGGGAGCGCTGGACAGAGATTTATACCAACCTGTTTGATGATAAGCATAAAGAGCACGCCCGGGAATTTTACGAGGCAAACGAGGCAGATATGCTGGCAGGAACCCAGGTCCTGTGGCCGGAGAAGATGGATTATTACAAACTGATGGTCATCCGCGTTTCAGACGGGGAGGCGGCCTTTAACAGCGAACTGCAGAACAACCCCATCGGCCCGGACAATGCGGCTTTTAACCCAGAGTGGTTTGATTACTACGAGGAGGAGCTGGTGGACTTTACGGACAGCCGCTACCTCTTTGTTGGTTCTAATGACCCGTCCCTGGGGAAAAACAAAAAGGCGGACACGTCCTCCATCATCAACCTGGCCCTGGACCAGTATACCGGATACATGTATGTGGAGGCGGCCAGCGTGGAACGCAGGAAGCCGGACGTCATTATCCAAGACGTGTTTGAGATGAACCGCAGACTGAAACGGGACTATCACAGGGGCTTTTATCGTTTTGGGGTAGAGACGGTGCAGTTCCAATACTTTTTTAAAGAAGTTATGGCTCAGTTGTCGGTGGAGCTGGGAGAGTACATCCCCATCGAGGAAATCCAGTCCATCGCCAACAAGATGCTCCGCATCCAGTCCCTGCAGCCCTACATTAAAAACGGGTATATCAAGTTTAACCGGAAGCATAAGACACTGCTTAAGCAGCTGGAGGAGTTCCCGATGGGCAGAAATGATGACGCTCCGGACGGCCTTCAGATGGCCGTGGCCCTGGCGGTAGCGGTGAAGTCCATGGCGAAGAAGACAGACTATAAGTCCGTGTTAAGGCGGGCCATGCGGTTTGGGGAGGGAGCATACTGATGGCAAAGAAAAGCAAGAAGAGATTCTCATCGGAAATGGCAAAAAGCGGTAGCCCCATTATGGCAGCTGTTGCCATCCGTGACGTGAACGATAAATTCAGCAGCTACCCGTCTGACGGCCTGACACCGGTAAAGCTGGCCCGGATATTCAAGGAGGCGGACGCCGGAGACCCCTTCCGGCAGATGGAGCTGTTCGAGGAGATGGAAAGCAAGGACACCCATCTGTTCTCCCAGCTGCAGACCCGCAAGCTTGCGGTGACGGGCCTGGACTGGGAGGTGCAGCCCTTTTCGCAGGATGAAACAGACCAGGAGATAGCGGCTTTTGTGGAGGAACAGCTGAAGGAGTTGGACGGATTCAGCGACAACCTCATGGACATCCTGGATGCCATCGGAAAGGGCATCAGCTTCCAGGAAATTGAGTGGGAATACAGGGACGGCCACGTGGTGGTGGGAAATATTGAGTACGTCCACCAGAAAAAGTTTTATTATGACACCCTGACCGATGCGCTCATGCTCCGGACGGAGGCGTTCCCGGGAGGGATACCCCTTCCGGAAAACAAGTTCATCGTCCACCGGTACAAGGCGCGTTCCGGCCACCCTTCCCGGTATGGCGTTCTGCGGGTGGTGGCCTGGATGTACCTGTTTAAAAACTATGACCTGAAGGACTGGGTCAGTTTCTGTGAGGTCTACGGGATGCCCCTGCGGCTTGGCACCTATGACGCAACGGCCAGTGAAAAGGATAAAGTGGCCCTGATGGATGCCATTGTAAGGATGGGGACGGACGCGGCCGGGATTGTGCCGTCCGGGACTGATATCAAATTCATTGAATCGAACAAACAATCCAGTGTGGACATCTATGAACGGCTGGCCCGGTTCTGTGATGAACAGATGAGCAAGGCCATTGTGGGTCAGACACTGACATCGGATTCCGGCGGTTCCTACGCTCAGTCCAAGACCCATAACGATGTGAGGCAGGACCTGACGGAGGCGGACTGCAAGGCGGTGATGGAGACGGTGCGCCGGGACCTTATCCGACCGCTGGTGGAGTTCAACTTCGGCGTCCAGGCTCATGTACCATATTTCATACTGAATGCCACCGATACGGATGACCTGAAGGAAACCGCGGAAATCGTGAACACCCTGGCGGCCGCCGGTCTGGAAATCCCCAAGAGCTGGCTGTACAAGAAATTCAACATCCCGGCCCCGGAAAACGGGGAGGAAACCATCGGACCGTCTCCGGCTGTCTCTGGGATGGCGGGTACGGGGCAGCCTGGCATGTTCCGGGGGCTCAAGCTGAAGGACGATGGAAAGGAAGCAGACGGCCGGCAGGTGCTAGACCGCCTGGAGGCGGCGGCCGTGGAGCAGTCCCGAAGCTTTTTTAAACAGATGATGGAGCCTGTTCTGGAACTGGTGGGGCACTGTGACAGCCTGGAGGGCCTGCAGGAGCAGCTGAAGGACGAGAAGGCCCTGCGGCAGTTATATAAGGCCATGAAGGTGAAGGATTTTGACCAGCTGGTGGAGCAGGTCATGTATGTATCAAACATGTTGGGGCGGATGCAGGATGGATAAGCAGATTATAAAGGAACTGAAGGAAGGGACGGAGCCGGAGGTGTTCGGTGAGGCCTTAGCGTTCCTGGAAAAGAAGGGGGTCATCCGGTATGCGGATTTCAGGAAACTGAAGGAATGGTACCGCCCCCTGGCTTTTTCAGTTGCCGGTTATACGGAACTTGAGGTCCTGAACCAGTTCCTGGAGGAACTGAAAAGGGCCATAGGGGAAGGGACCACGAAGACACAATTCCAGGAAAACATGGACCGTTTCTTAGAGGAGCGGGGCTATGACGGTCTGACGCCTTATCATGCGGACCGTATCTTCCGCCAAAACATGCTTACAGCCTACAGCGTGGGACATTACCAGCAGATGACGGACCCAGATGTGATGGGGCGGCGGAAGTACTGGCAGTACCAGACGGCCGGGGACGGGCACGTGAGGGAAAGCCACGCGGCCATGGATGGCCGGGTATTCCCGGCGGATTCCCCGGTGTGGGATATCTGGTATCCGCCCAACGGATTCGGGTGCCGGTGTATGGTTGTCTCCAGGACGGAGGAGCAGGTAAGGCGTATGGGGCTTACCGTAGAGCAGACTCTGCCGGATACGTCCAATCCGACCACAGGAGAGACGGAGGCGCTGCTGCCAGACCCGAAGTTTCGGACAAACCCGGCGAAGGCGGAGTGGAAGCCGGACCTGGCCGCGTTCCCGCCGGTTTTAAGGAAGCTGTATGAGGAACAGCAGAAGGCGCGTAAGGCCAATCCGGGGCAGCCAGCGGGGAATTCTGGCCCGGGATAAATTTAACGCGTCAAAACGCGTCAATGGCGCGTTAAAACGCAAAACAGAAAGGCGCATGGGATGAAGAAGACAGAATTAACGGTCCGGCCCCTGTCGGGAATCGACCTGAGCGGGGTGCCGGAGGTCATCCGGGTGCTGCCCAAAGGGCATGTGAGCAGCACAAAAGGGAACTTTGAAGTGGATGACCGGGATATTGCCGGAATCATCCGGCAGTTCAAGGCACGCCGGCTGGACCTGGTGATTGATTATGAGCACCAGACCTTGAGTGATGTGCAGGCCCCGGCGGCTGGCTGGATCAAGGACCTGTATCCGGGGGAGGATGCCCTGATGGCCCGGGTAGAGTGGACCAAAAAGGGGCGGGAGTATATCGCCAACAAGGAATACCGCTACCTGTCCCCGGTGGTACTGGTCAGAAAGGCAGACCAGCACGCGGCGGTGTTCCATAGCGCGGCGTTGACCAATACCCCAGCCATCACCGGTATGTTTGCAATCATAAATTCCGATGTGTTAAGCATCGAAGAGGAAGAGGAGGAACCAAAAATGGAATTAAGTGAACTGATTCAACTCCTGGGACTGGAGGAAGAAACGACAGAAGAGGACGTCCTGAAGCGGATTAAGGAACTGGTACAGCAGACAGGCGGGGAAGGACAGGATGGTCCGGAAGGAAAGAGCGGGAAGGAGGACCCTGCAAAGGAAGGGACACAGCTGGTAGCCAACAAGACCGTTCTGGACCTGTTAGGCCTTCCGGAAAATGCAAGGACGGAGGACGTGACGGCAAGAATCATGGCATTCAAGGCCGGTGATTCTGTACTGCAGCAGCGGGTGGCGGAGCTTGAAAAGCAGGCGGCCAGCCAAAAGGCGGAGGAACTGGTAGGCCTGGCCCTCAAGGATGGGAAGCTGTCCCCGGCCCAGAAGGAATGGGCGGTTGCGTACGCCCTGTCCGACCCCAAGGGCTTTGCCGCATTTGTGGAGAAGGCCCCGGTGGTGGTCCCTATGGGAAAGACTGCCTTTGCGGTGGATGAACGGAAACAGACCGGGGTTGACTGGAAGATTTTAAAGAACCAGGGAGTGACCGAGGAGGATTTAAAGAAGTATGGAGGTATGGAAGATGATACGGACGGGGAATGAGAAGCTAGACCCTAAGACACTGGTGCTGCCGGTGGCAGCCGGCGCAGCCATTACGGAGGCTACCATGGTGGCCCTTGGGGCGGACGGCTACGCGGTGCCGGCCTCGAAGGCGGCGAACCTTACGGTGGCCGGAGTGGCCCTGGAGCCGGCGGATAACCGGACCGGGGAGGCCGGGGACATCTGGGTAAAGGTGCGCCGCGGGGCATTCGTGATGGAAAATTCCGCCACCCCGGGGAGCCAGGCAAAGGCAACGGATATCTTAAAGACCTGTTATCTGGAGGATGCGGTCACCATCAGCATGACCTCTACAGGAAGCAGCCCAGCCGGAACCGTGCTGGCGGTAGAAGCGGACGGGGTGACGGTGTGGTTCAACCAGCCGGCCATGCCGGCTGCGGAGTAAGCGAGCATAAGAATGAGGAGGAAACAGCCATGATTATTAACCAGGCGAACATCCGGAGCATGTCCATCGGATACAGCGTCATTTTCAACAAGGCCCTGGCGGAAACGCCAACGACCTACCAGCAGATAGCAACCACCGTACCCAGTACCACCCGGGACCAGTCTTATAACTGGCTGGGGCAGATGCCGCAGATGCGGGAATGGATTGGGGACCGTGAAATCCAGAACCTGAGCGCCTATGATTATGTCATCAAGAACAAGAAGTTCGAGATGACCATTGCGGTCCCACGGGATGACATTGAGGATGATACCTACGGCGTATATAACCCGATGTTCCAGAATCTTGGTGAGTGTGCAGCGCGTCATCCGAATGAACAGTGCTACGGCGCACTCATGGCCGGGTTTAAAAATGCGTGTTATGACGGCAAGCCCTTTTTCAGTGCGGACCACCCGGTAGAAAAGAAAAAGGTATCCAACCTGGGCACCAAGAAGTTATCCATGGAGGCCTACAAGGCGGGACGTACTGCCATCATGAGCCTGGTGGGGGACAAGGGCAAGAGCCTGGGCCTGGTGCCGGACCTGTTAGTGGTATCCCCGGCCAATGAGGAGATGGGACGGCAGATACTGGAGGCGGAGTTCATAAACGGCAGCTCCAACGTGTACAAGGGGACAGCAAAACTCCTGGTGGAACCGGAACTGGCGGCCCAGGAGGACGCATGGTATCTCCTGTGTACCAGGAGGTCCCTGAAACCTATCATCTACCAGGAACGCAAGAAGATAAAGCTGGTCAGCAAGACGGCGGATAATGATGACAATGTATTCATGCGGGACGAATTCCTGTACGGCGCGGACGGCCGCAATAACGTAGGTTACGGTTTCTGGCAGATGGCTTACGGAAGCACTGGGGAATCAAGCTAAGGGAGAGGACAGACATGGCATACTGTGAAGCGGGGGATGTCATGGACATGCTGAAGGAGGATGCCATGAACCCTATTATCGGTGACCGGTACATTGAGGACCCCCAAAAGCGCCGGGAGATGCTGGAACCCCTGGCCTGTGAGGCCATCGGGGATGCGGATGCGGAGATAGACGGGTACCTGATGAAGCGGTACCCGGTCCCCATGTCCCCCGTGCCGGCGGTTATCCGGAAGTACTCAAAGGACATCGCGGTTTATAACCTGATTTCCCGGGCGGGAATCGACGAAGGGGAACGGGAGAACAACTACCTGACGCGGTATAAGAACGCCATTGCGTTCTTAACAAAGGTGGCAAAAGGTGAAACCGACATCGTGAAGGAAGGGACGGACCCATCGAAGGCGGCAGCGGAGGGATTTCGCATTTCATCCAGCCCGAGGCTGTTTTCCAGGGCAACCATGAGGGGACTTTAAGATGCGAATGACCACAACCCTGTCCGGGGATTTTCCGGAGCTTCAGAAAAAGTTGGCGGGCTTGTCGGACATAAAACGATCCGCACTCATGAAGGATGTGGCGGAGGGGCTGCGGTCCACCACCATGGACCGGTTTCGGAGCAGAAAAAGCCCGGAGGGGAAGCCCTGGCCTGTCTCCCTGCGGGAACAGGAGGGACAGGGCATCACGCTGACCCAGACCACCCGCCTGAAGCAGTCCATCCGGGCCATCGCGGATTCCACCGGAGCGGCGGTGGGGACCAATACTATTTACGCGGCCACGCACCAGTACGGGGATGAGAGGACCATCCGGGCCAAGAAGGCAAAGTACCTGAGGTTCCGGTACAAGGGTGTGTGGGTCACGGCAAAGAGGGTGACCATCCATATCCCTGCAAGGCCATTTTTAGGGATTTCAGATGAGGACCTGCAGGAAATCCGAAGCGAAGTGGAATACGCAGTCAGGAGGGCCTGATGAGACGGGAAAAGGAATACCTGAAGGAATGCCTTGAAAAGGCAGGAATCAAAAATGAAGTGATTACCACCTGGAAACGGCTGCAGCTGAAGACGGACAGCCATGTGGGAGCGGTGCTGCGGGAAGGCCAGACCATCACGCGAGACGGCTCAAAACGCAACTATGAAGACCAAAACGGGGTTCGGTGCGTGCGGACCAAGGTCTATGCCGTGGATACCCGCTTCAAGGTGGTCATCGGGGAATATTCGGAGGAGTCCTGTGAGGCCATCTTCCTGGCGTTCTTAGAAGCGCTGGGACAAGGAATCCGTCTGGATGGAAACTATGTGGACATTGAACTGGGAGAGGTGGAGTGGGTCGATAAGGAGGACAGCATCCTGAAGGCCAACATAGCATGCCAGATACCGGTCACCTTCCACGGGGGCATTTACCGGGATGACAAAAAGAAAACGGCATCGGTCGGAGGAATCCGGCCGGCCTGAGAAAGGGAAAGGAAAAGGCAATGGCAAAGGAAGAGAAGGGGATGGGCGCAGAGACTGCAGCAGAACCGGCTGTGCCTGTCTATGAAACCATAGAACACTGGTACAACGTGCATGGCACGGGTCCGGCTGTCTACGCCGGCACCTTGTGCCTGAAGGGCTGGAGGCCGGGGAAACAGGTAACGGAACAGGAATACCTGGCCGCCGTCACCGCATTTGAGAAGGGCCCCATGGCCGGAACGGGAGGAACAAGATGAGCTTAAGGGACGTAACATTTGTGGTGGAGGACGGGAGTCTGGGCAATTCCGGCAGCACTGGAACCGGGGTCCACGTAAAGATTGGGGCTTCCCCGGTGGAGACAACGGTTCCCATCCTGATTACCGGGAGCATGAAGCCGGAGCAGATGAAGGAAAAGCTGGGGCTCAGCCCCCTGGCAGACGCCTGTATTGACAGCGTCGAGAACGGGGCATCCCGGATTTACTGCGTGCCGGTCAGGCCGGAGACCGTTGGTACCAACGGGGAAGTTACCCACAGCGGGACTGGGGAAGGGACCGTAAGCGTAAGCGGGACACCGAACAATGCATATGATATCATCCTTAAGATAACGGAGGACGGCCCGCTCAATACGGCAGCCTTCTGCTGCTCCGTTAATGGCGGATACAGCTACGATGCGGAGGAAACCATACCGTTAGGAGGAAAGAAGGAGCTTACCGGGACCGGAATCACCCTTACGTTTGCGGAAGAATTTAAGGCGGGTGATACCTACCGGTTTTCGACCACGGCCCCGGCTGTGAGCAACAGCGCGGTCCTTAAGGCGGTGGAAAGCCTGTATAACAGCGATTTGGACTTTGAGTTCATCCATGTGGTTGGGACATCTGCGAAAGCACTTTGGGCCTCTCTGGCCGCCAGTGCAGAGCTGTTCCTGTCCCTGTACAAACGCCCTGTGTTTTTCCTGTGTGAGGCACGTAATAAAGGGGCGGAGGAAAGCTTGGATGAATATGCCGCCGCGCTGAAGGCGGAGGCCAAGGGGATAGACAGTTATTACGTCCAGGTGTGCAGCGCCTGGTCCCAGTACACACGATGGGACGGCCGGGAGCAGTGCATCAACAACGCCGGGATTGTGGCGGGACTGTACGGGATAGCCGGCGTGGCCCAGTCCATCGGCCGCGTGGATACCTTTTCCATCTCGGAGGCCAAGATGACCCGGCTGATGCCGGAGGGCATTGAGGACTATATCAGCGAGCTGGATGACGCCGGCTATCTGACTTGGCGTAAGTACTACGGCATTGACGGATGCTATGTAAACAACGCGCGCGTGCTGTGCCGCGAGGGCAGCGATTACCGGTATGCGGAGCATGTGCGCGTACTGAACAAGATGATACGGGAAATCTACAAGCGGGCTGTCAACATGGTGCAGATGGATATCAGCGCCTCCGATGACATGGAGACGGATATCAACAACATCCTGGAGACCCTGAACATCCCCCTGGAGGACATGGCGGAGGCCGGGGAACTGTCAAGCGGCTCCGTGTCCATTGAGGACCTGGAGCACGTGAACATCCTGCAGGATGAGCGCCTGGACCTGGTGATATCCTTTGTTCCGAGGGGGTATGTCCGGGAATTCCGGTTCAGCCTGGCCATGGAGAACCCGTACAGGAATTAGGAGGGACTGGGAAATGGTCAACGGAAAGGTATACAGCTGGGAGGACATCACCATTAATGTCCCGGGGCTGGAGGAAATCGCTATCACGGAGATATCCTATGACTTTGAGCAGGAGGCGGAGCTCATTTACCGCAGCGGCGGAGCCCCATGCGGCTATGGGACCGGAAACAAGAAAAACACAGTGAAGGTGGTCATGGGGCGTGAGGATTACAACGTGCTGTTAGCCTGGTGCAAACGGAAGGGAAAGACCCTGTCCCGTCTGCTTCTGGATAAGATAACCGTATCCTATGCCAATGAGGACCAGGACACGGTGACGGATGTCTTAAACAAGGTAATCCTTAACAAGCACAGCTTTTCCGCGAAACAGGGGGATAAGGAGAACACGGTATCCCTGGACGGCTTTGCCTGCCGCGGCGGGAAGTTAAACGGTGTGAATTTCTAAGAAAGGGGAGAAAGAAATGGAAACAAAGGAACTGAGAGAGCAGTTAAAGGGGACGGATGAGAAGTATTACGAGGTGACCGTCACCCTCCAGGTGGATGATGAGACAGAGGAGGATAAGACCTACTTTTTCCGTAAACCGAAAACTCCATCCTATGATCGGTATTTAAAGACGGTCCAAACCTCAAACAGCAAGGCCCTGACAGCATTCTGCCTGGATAACATTCATCCGGACCAGCGGGAGACGCTGGAGGCAGACTTTAAGGAGTACCCGGCCATGGCATTGTCGGTTGGCGAGAAGCTGCTGGCCATGCTTGGCCTGTCAAAGGCGACCGCAGTAAAAAAGTTATAGAGGATGCGCAGGAGGAACTGGAGGCGGACTTCGTGGGAACCAGCCGGCTGCTCATCCATATGTACCTGCCTTCCGGCATGATACCGGGAGAACTGGACGGAATGGACGCGGATGACTTCATCCGCCTGGCGGGCCTGGCCAGGTGCGCACGCCG
This sequence comes from Clostridium sp. 1001271st1 H5, assembly GCF_005845215.1. Classification (GTDB taxonomy): domain Bacteria; phylum Bacillota; class Clostridia; order Lachnospirales; family Lachnospiraceae; genus Enterocloster. The sequence goes on along the minus strand of NZ_SPHO01000006.1, from coordinate 282,635 downwards.
CTGGCGGCAGGATGACCTGGAACAGGGATTCACTCGGGCACTGGGAAACCTGTTCCCGGAATAAAAAAGCCCCAGTCATAGAAAGACCGGGGGCTTGCCTGTCAGCCTGGAGCGGTAAAAACGCCATGCGTTGCGGAAATCCCGTCTCATGGAGAAGGGCCGCCTGTCCTTGGGGAGCCAGGCACAGGCCCACCACAGATAGGGACCACAGAACAGGAGATATGCGGTGACAAGGATGGCCATGACCACAAGGTACAGCGACAGGCTGACGGCCAGTATGAGTGCCATTATGAGCCAGAGACCATGGAACATACAAGCGCCTCCTTTCCAAACACATCTTTATACCATCATAATAACATAAGCGAGCCCGTGACACAAGGAGGAACGAACCATGGGGATGGAATCTGTTTATAAGCTGAGCGTGGTACTGAACATGGTGGACCAGCTGACCGCCCCCATGGGGAGGGCGTCCCAGAACCTGAGTTCCCGCCTGTCGGGGCTGCAGTCCGGTTTTGGGATGGCGGCCCTGGCCGGAGGTGGGATGACGGCGGCGGGCGTGGGAATCACAAACGGGATGATGAAGATTGCCGGTTCCACCTTCGAGACCCAGGATGCCCTGGCAGAGCTTAAGTCGCTGGGAATCACAGACCTGAAAGCGGTGGAGGATGCGGCCAGACAGTTTTCAGACACCTGGGCCGGGACCACAAAGGCTGATTTCATCACAGCTGCCTATGACATCAAATCGGGCATCGCGTCCCTGACGGACGAAGGGGTGGCGCAGTTCACGGAGCTGGCCGGCCTGACGGCCAAGGCCACCAAGTCCACGACCGGGGAAATGACCTCCCTGTTTGCGACCGGGTATGGCATTTATAAAGGGTATTACTCAGAACTGTCAGACCTGGAATTCGGGGAGATGTTTGCAGGCGGTATTGCGACCGCCGTCAAGGCGTATAAGACCAGCGGCTCGGAGATGGCCTCGGCCATCAGCGCCCTGGGAGGGACCGCCACATCGGCCAATGTGCCGTTGGAGGAGCAACTGTCCGTGCTGGGCATGCTGCAGGCCACCATGTCGGGCAGCGAGGCAGCTACCAAATATAAGGCGTTATTAAATGCTGCCACAGGAGCAGGTGAGAAGCTGGGACTCAACTTCCTGGATGCCAACAACCAACTGCGGAGCTTGCCGGAAATCCTGGGAATCCTGAAAGGTAAGTACGGCGATACCATCGACGCGGTGGAGAAGAAACAGATAAAAGAGGCCTTTGGCTCGGACGAGGCGGTGGCCGTCATCGACCTCCTGTACGGGAAGACAGGAGAGCTGCAGACGGGCATCCTGGATATGTATGATGCGCTGGGCGGAGGAAGCAGCGCTGCCCAGGAGATGGCAACGGCTATCAACGCAACGGAATCCCAGAAGTACACGGTGTTAAAGCAGCAGTTACACAACGTGACGGAGGAGCTTGGGGTGAATCTGCTGCCCACTGTGAATGACTGGATTGGGAAGGCGGGGCAGGCCGTGGGGAAGGCGTCCGAATGGATTGCGGAGAACCAGGGGCTTGTAACCGGCATCCTGAATGCGGTCCTGTTCCTTGGCATGTTCCTGACCGTGACGGGGAGTGTGACCTCCATCATCGGCATCTTCGGGACGGCGATAACACGGACCATTGGCATGGTGGGCGGCTTAAAAAGCGGCTTTGAGACCCTGCGGATTTACGGGATGTACGCCGCGGATGGAATCAAGGCCATGGGGGCCGGCCTGCTCAACATGGTCCGGCAGGGGATTGCTTCGGCAGCTGCGGCCCTTCCGGGCCTGATATCCAGTGTGTGGGGCTTCACAACGGCCCTGTTAGCCAATCCGGTGACCTGGATTGTCATCGGGATTGCGGCCCTGACGGCCGGGCTTATCCTGCTCTGGAAGAACTGGGATAAGGTATCCGCCTTCATCCAGAACGTCTGGAATGCCTGTGTGGAGAAAGTACGGGCGGGCCTGCAGGCCATGAAGGACTTCTTCTTCAACATTGGCGGCGCGATTGTCTCCACGGTATCCAATGTGTTTAACCGGGTCCGCGGGGCTGTCAGAAGCCGAATGGAGGCGGTCCGGAATGTAATGGGCAACGTGATGGGAGCTGCTGTCGGGACTGTCAAACAGAAGCTGGATAACATGAAAAATGCCTATGAGCAGAATGGCGGAGGTATACGTGGGATTGCAGCGGCTGCTGTAGAAGGTGTCAAGGGCTACTATACGGCAGGTTTTGATTTCCTGAATACATTGACGGGAGGAAAGCTGAACGGCATTAAGGAGCTGTGGAGCCAGGGCCTGGCAAAGGTCCGTGGTGTGGTGGATGGGGCTGTAGGTCTGTTCAAACAGTCTGGTGCCAAGATAATGGAGACCTTTACCGAAGGAATCCGTTCCGCCGTGAACAAGCCGGTGGAGGCGGTGAAGGGGGCTCTGTCCAGAATCCGGCAGATGCTGCCCTTTTCCGATGCGAAGGAGGGACCCCTGTCCCAGCTTACCCTGTCCGGCCGGCGTGTGTTTGAGACCATCCATACCGGCATGAGCCAGACGGCTTCCCTGCCGGCGGATACGGCGAGGGACGCATTCCAGGCACTGAGGGATGAAAACCAGGAAGGAGGCGCGGCTTTTGCCAGGCTGTTGACCGGAGGGAAGGAAGAAAGGAAACCGTCCGGCCAGGGAAACATATGGAGCCAGAGGCAGCAGGGAGGCGGGACCGTCATCCAACGCCTGGAGCTGCATGTGTCCCTGGAACGGCTGAAGGACCTTCCGCTCTTATTCAAGCTGATTGACGACATCAAGGAAAAGACCAACGGGAACGTATCGGTCACGCCTGCATAGAAAGCGGCTGGGAGGAAGGAAGAATGCTGTACATAAAGGATACATCCATGCTGGTGGCGGGGGTGGCCGTCCCGGGCCTCGTAAAGAAGCTGGAGATAACCGGGGCCGCCGTGATTGACGCGGTGACGGATGACAACAACGTGACCCTGGGTTACCAGCCTAATGGGTACGAACCGCTGAAGATGAATGTGGACCTACTGCTGGAACCCAGTGCCGGGGAAAGTGTTGAGAGTATGGTGCAGACCATCCAGCTACTGTTTAAGCCGCCAGGGCAGACGACCGCCATACCGCTGCCGGTGGTGAACAGCCAGGCCGCGGCCTGCAGTCTGAGCATGGTGTATTTTAAAGGAATCGACCTGTCCAAGAAGACAGAGAACAGTTATGGGGAGGCAGCACTGGAATTTTGGGAGTACCTGCCGGTTACCGTGCAGACCCAGGCGGCGGGGAGCAGTAAAACCTCATCCTCCGGCAGCAAGGCAGGGACGTCACAAGCCCAGGGAATCAGTAGCGACTACCAGGAATATCTGAACACACAGAGAGGTCAGGCCCCCAGGATTAAGGATAAGACATCGGAGAGCCCGGCCCGGGATACATAGGAGGCAGCATGGCAGAACGGAAACTGATTACACCACGGTTCCGGATAACCGTTGGGGACCAGGTATTCACGCAGGGAATCCGTGTGGAATGTCATTCCAGCCGGAGGGAGCAGTGCAGCTGGGCCACCTTGGAATATGACCCCGGTTATGCCGGGATCCTGGACCTTGCATCCATGGCCCCGGCTCAGGTGGAACTGGGCTATGATGGGGATTATGACACGCTCTTAACCGGATACATGGCGGACGGCCAGGCATTGGGGCCTTACCGGATACTGGACGATACACTGTTCCTGAAATGGACCTACGTAAAGGAGACCTTCCTGGACTGCTGTCCGCAGGATATCATCCGGTTCGGCCTTGGAAGGGCCGGGATTACGGATTACCGCCTGTCCGATACCATGTACCCCAAAAAGGATGTGGTCCCGGTCCCGCGCATGAATGTGGCGGAGCTTATCCAGGAGGTGGGCCGGGTCTGGGGCCTGGAGGCATCCTTTTATTTCCGGTCCGGCCGGTTTTTCTGGGGGACCGGGGAAGAGCAGACGCTTATCTATGTACTGGAGGAAGGGAAGAACATCCTTTCCTTCAACCAATGGAACGGCGGTACCGAAATCAAGACCATCGGGGTCCCGTGGATTCACCAGGGAGAGCGTATCCGGATAAGACACCGGAAGTTTGACGGGGAGGCCCTTGTGACCTCGGTCCGGGTGAAGGCGGATGAAACGGGAAGCGTGAGGATGTATGTATCATTTTAGCTGGAAGGAAGGGGATTCAAAATGGCCGGTTTTCTTGACGAATTTGTCAAACTGACGGTGAATGAGACCATAGGGACAGACTATCCGCATATACGCCATCCGGCCCTGTGCCAGGCAAAGGTGATGGAAGGGACCGTGAAGGATGGGGCATCGTATGTGACGCTGCGGTTGCTGAAGGAAAACGGGGAGACGGATGAAGCCTTTCCCGCGATTCCTTATATAAGGACGGAGCAGGTCCTGAAGAAAGGGGATGTAGTGGCAGTCGGGCTTTTATATGGGCAGTGCCGGCCGTACATCCTGGGGAGATGCTTATGATACTGACGGCAACGGACCTGATGTTAGACGATGCCGGGCAGCCGGTCCCCCTGGCATCGGGAGAGGAAGCACTGGCGGGCGGCCTGGACTGTTTCCTGCAGGACATCCGCCTGGAGGCCCTGACCATGGAGGGGGAATGTTTTTTTGATTCCGATTACGGATGGTCGCTGTTGGATTTCTGCCACCGGGAGATAGGCGAACTGGAGGAGCTGCAGATAAAGAACCGGGTCACGGAAAAGTTAAAGAAACGGGAGGAAATCAACCCGCACAGCATTGAGGTTGGCGTGTCCCGGATGGAGGATGACATAGTGAACATCCATGTGGGATTTAAGATTGCAAATGAGGATGTGTCCTACCAGATGAACCTGGAACTGGACGGGGCGGAGGTGAAACTCGTTGATTGATGAAAGCATTCTGGATGAAATCATACCGGTACAGGATGCCGATGCAAAGATGCAGGAGCTGAAGGAGGAGCTGGCGGCGGAAGGGTTTACCATCACCAAGTGGGGCAGTGGCGGCGTCTTTTACTGGCTGACACGTATCTGCGTGCAGATACACATCGAGCTGCTCCGGCTGGCGCGGACCATCCTGAATAATCAGTTCCTGAGGCATGCGGAAGGCAGGTGGCTGGAACTGAAGGCCGCGGACTTTTCCAAGTTTCGAAAGGCGGCGACCCGGACCCAGGGATATGTGACACTTATCCGGTCTGATTACGGGCAGGCCCTGATCATAACGAAGGGGCACATGTTTAAGACGGCCCCGGACATCAATGGGGATGAGCTGGTCTACTACGCGTTAGAGGATACGGTGATACAGGCGGGCCAGGCGGAGGGCAGCGTGCTGGTGGAGGCGGAAGCGGCCGGAGCGCGCTACAATGTGAGTGAGGACCAGATAAGGGTAAGCATGTTATATATGGAGGGCGTGTCGCAGGTCACGAACCGGCAGGGATGGATATATTCCGAGGGGGCAGATGAAGAGAGCGAAGCCGGCTTACGCAGCCGGACCCTGTCCAGCTGGGAGGAACTGTCCACCAATACCACATCGGCCAAGCTGAAGGCAGCCGTGGAGGCCATCCCGGGTGTGATGTGCGCCTACATTGATGACCAGCATCCAAGGGGGCAGGGAACAGTGGATGTGATTGTGGTGGGGACGGCGGGGGAAGCCAGCGAGGAGCTGGTGCGCAAGGCCCAGGCGGCGGCGGACCAGCTGAAGGATAATTACGAGGACTACCTGGCAAAGTCCGGAACCATCACCTATCAGGATGTGGACATCACCCTGTACCTCAAACAGGGGGCAGGGGTGACGGATGTGGAGGAAACGGCCCGGTCCCTGATAGCAAAGGCCATGTCTCTTTCCAACCGGACGGACTTCAACTTATTCTTACAGGATGACATCCGGTATGTGCTCCGCCAGAGCATACCGGACTACCGTAAGACCGTATTCACGGCCCCCGCAGTGGACGTGGAGCTGACGGCCGGGAATGTGGTCATGCTGGGGAGTATCACGGTCAAGGTAAGGAACACATAGGAGGGACGCCATGCTGGAGACATTCGGGGAATATATGTATTATCTGCTGTCCACGCCCTTCAAACAGGCAAGGAAGGCCAGGAACCAGTGGTATATCTATTTCAAAGTGACCGGGCGGCTGTTCGATGAAAACAAGACCATGCTCCGGCGGGCACGGGAGGAAGGCATGGTAAGGACAGCCAGCCCACGGATGCTTCCGGAGCATGGCCTGGACCGGAAACTGACGCGCTACGAGGGCGAGACCTGGGAAAACTTCCGGGTACGGCTGATGATGTATGCAGACACCTGCCGGCTTGGCGGGACGGAGGTGGGCACGCTCCAGGCGGTGCGGTCCCTGGGATTTACCGATGTGGAGATGGTGCCGGCGTATGAACTGGAGGGCAGCCGGGAGCACTGGGCGGAATTTTATGTCATCCTGTCCCGGGATATAGATGACTCCTTTGACATCGGCCATGATATCATCCGCCGGGAGGTGCGGCGGGTAAAGAAGGTAAGCGGACTGGATCGTTACCGTTTCCTGTACCGGATTCAGGATGCAAGACTGGAAGAATGCATCCGCCCTCATAACATCCTGATACGGGCGGAGGTACGCTGGTACAACAATAACATCCTGAACGGGGAGCACAACAACGATGGAAGCATCCATCATGACAATGTGATTGGAAACCACCTGCCCTATCTGCGCATACGCAGCCGGATGGAGGAGAGGGAGGAGGGAAGGCTGACATGTACAACCTGGCATCACTGGAGAATCCATGATGGGAGCACGTACAATGATGGAGCCAAACATATGGATGCACAAGTCATAGAGGAGGAAATCTGATGGCAAGTACAACCACGATAACCAAGTTGAGTAAGAACAAGATACTGAAGGCTAGGGCGGGCATCAAGGCATTGCCGGCAGTCACACAGATGGCATTTGGGAACGGTGCGGATGGTACGCCGTCAGAGAATGACAACACCTTGAAAAACGAGCTGTTACGGAAAGACCTGAGCAGCATCGAGCAGGTGACGGACACCAACTTCCGGTATATCTGTACCTTATCCAGGGAGGAGCTGGCCAACACGGCCATCAATGAGATGGCGTTGTGTGATGCGGAGGGTGACCTGGTGATGATACGCACCTGTTCGGACAAGAACAAGGATGATGACGAAGAGATGACCTTTGCGTTTGATGATATCTTTTAGGAGGCAGAGAAGATGGCGAATTTTGAGATAGATGAAGACCAGGCGGCGCTCATCCGGGAGTTGAGGAAGCTGGAAACCTCAGACCCGGTCCACGCAAATGTATACAATGCCCTATTCGAGAAACTGATTAACAATGATGCATTCTTGGAGCGGCTGGCAAACAAGATGATAGAAAAAAGCATGTTGTGCCATGTGTTGGACAGCGTCAACGCGCAGCAGGTCCTGGCAGCGGATGTGGGACCTAAAATCACGGCGATAACAAACGAGCTGAAAGAGAATGTTAGTGTGCTCAATACCAAGATTACAGATTTTGATAGCCGAATACATATTGACGATACCACTACCATTGCTAATCTTAGCTCCCAGATAAAAACAGGGTTCCAGTGTGTCTATCTGAAAAGCGCTAATTTAAAGCCCAACTATGGGCATGGTGTGATTTTAGAGTTAAATAATGCATCGGGACTATATGCGATAAGAATAATATCCTGGGATGATGATACACCCAATATAGGAATGTATTATGGCATTAAACTGAGTCCCTCCACGTTAATCAAGGATGTAAGTTACTTTAGCCTACAAGTCAATCGTTAGTTTATCCCTGATATTTGGTCAGTGATACATACGCAGAGTAACCATTAGGGTCCGTGACTATGAGCTTAGGGTTTTGATTATCCCATCTATATTCTAGTCTTTGGATGGAGACGCCAAGCTTATCATTACAATTAGTCCACGCTCCCCACACACCCTCAGTTTTAGCACGTGTGTATACAGTACCTCTATTGGTAATTGCATATATTACAATCCAGTCATTACTCACTGTTTTATGTATCTCAACATAGCCGTCTTGCGCATCTGGAGCACCTGAGGCTGTGCCGTTAGTTATTTCATAGCGTCTACGCAAAAATGTATTAAGTGGTGCATTGTCTGCAAAAGTTGCTATATCCCCGTTAATGGCATTGGTACGCGACATATTTATTAAATTGGTATTGAACACAGTAATAAAAATGCAAAAAAATAAGTTTTTCCTGAATTTTTATACTAATGGGCGCAATACCAATTTGAATATTTGGAAAATAAAAGAGCCTGTTCAAGGAACATGCAACTTGAATACAACTGCTTGGATAGAAACAGGTTCTTCGGTTGAATGGATTGTAGTGAATGGGTTATGTTTTGTACATTATGTGCTGATTGTAAAAACAGACTCTGCTTATGATGCTGAACTGGCAACTGGGTTACCAACACCAAAATTTTTTATACATGAATGCGTAAATGAATGGGATATGTCCTCTAGTAAAAAATGTCAGCTTATGGTTAGCGGCAAACGAATGACCGGGACTGTAAAAGCCGGGACCTACGCAGGGACTATTTGTTATGCAGTGGCATGATGATTAAATGATTATTTTTGATTAATCACATTTAATCGAGCCTTGTCCAACCGCGAATAGCACAGACGGCGGCTCCATCAATCAATATATAAATATAGCGATTTCCATATGTATCGGTACCCCATTTTAAACTGATTGTATTACTATCATATTTTCCGCCCATATCATACTGATCATAATATATATTTGCTTTCTTGGTATTGCGCAGTATAACATATCAAATTATGGTACTCAAAAACTTTAAAAATTTTTATATTTATTCAAGGAGGACGATATTATGTCAAAAGAAACAAAAAAGGGACCAGATTTTGAAAAAAAACAACCTACTACGTATCTGCATGATGCCCCGGTAAATGTGCCGCATCCGGGTAAACATCAGAGTGGTGTGGGCGGGCCATCAGATTGTAACAATAACGGGATAGATGATTCAAAAGAAGGAGAAAGAAAGTAATGTCAAAATTAGTTACTACAACAGGGATATCCATACCGGTTTTTAATGTGGTAAGATATCCAACTGTTCCAGCATTAGAGATACAAATTTTAGAATCACAGGTTCAGGAAATTGACCTGTTGAAACTTTTCAAGACAGAGAGTGAGCTTTCTACACTTACGTTAATGTCAGACCAGGAAATCCTCGAAAATCAGTACATGAATTATTCTAAGTTGGATACATATAACATTCAGAATGATTATATTGTTAAAGAAGCTATAGAGGGCCAGTCAGCTATTGTAGATGAAGAAGGCCATACCGTTTCAGAAGAAGTAACGGCAGCGCCAGCCATAATTGATAATCTTATTACAATAAGGTTGTTAAAAAAAAGTGATTTGGAATGCAAGGTAGATAATAACGGGCAGTTGATTGATGCCATGTCGGTAGCACTTGCTCAAATAATGGGAGGTTGACTTTATGGAAATATGGAAGAAAGTAATATTTGTTAATTCGATAAAAGTAAGACTTCAAAATGGAGAGGGAAGTGCGGAAGAGATAATTAACTCCTATGCAAAATTGACGGATAGCGAGAAGGAAATTCTTAAAGCAGAATTCTTAAAATAAGTGACAAAAATGGGGGCTTGAAGAGAACTATTTCAGGCTCCTATTTTCCCAAAATATTTTGCCAAAAATGTTGAGAATTTTTGCCAAAAATGTTGAGCGCGCACACATTCTATTTCAGGAAAGAGTTTGTTTATGATATTCAGAGTATGAGCAGATAATTAAATCAATTTTTAACTCAAATAGTTGAATCAATGCTCTATCCGGTATTTCAGGAGAGGTATAAGTAAGAAGCTCCGTATCATTGATGGAAAATAAGGTACACAGTGTAAAAAACATTACACCAAGTGGAAAGTTTCAGAGCAGGGGTGGGGGTCTATGAAGGATGAGCGGGGGAATAATCTTTATTCAATTGGTAAGCTGGCCGATATTGTAGGGGTTCCGACAACAGCCCTTCGTTTCTATGATGACCAGGGCGTGTTGAAGCCTCAAATAAGGGATGATGAAACGGGATATCGCTATTACACAGAAGAACAGGTCATGAAATCCATGTTTATATCCGAGATGCGGCGTCTGGGCCTTACGGTAGCTGACATTAAGGAATTATGTGAAAAGCCCGGCCTGACATTTCAGAGGGATGCCTTGATTAATAGGATGGCGCTTCTGAATGATGAGCTGGACCATCTGCTTTTTAAAAAGGCATATGTGGAAGAACTGATGAAAAATGTGGATATGGGGTTAGGGTATTTTGAGAGTGCAAAGATTTGCAATGAAAACCATATTCCTATAAAAATTAAGTATTACCCGGCAACCTATGCTGTTACCATACCGGTTTATAGGTGTTTTTATGAGCAGGAGAAATTTTCCACCACCCACAAGCTTCTCTATGATACATGTGAGAATAAACATCTGAGAATCTGCGGTCCGGCAACTTCCAGATTTGAGGATCCTGGCATGGAACACCTAAAAAAAGCGTTTTATAAATCCCAGTGGATATTACCAGTGATAAGGCCGGAAAAGGAAGTGGAGGGTGTCACCTTGTTTCCCGAAATGTGGTGTGTATACACATCTCATGTGGGTCCTTACGAGAATATTTCGGAGCAGTATGAAAAACTTCTGGATTATTGCGCAGAATACGGCCTGAAGATTTCCGGTAATCCGATAGAGGAATACATGATAAGCTGCGCCAATATATGCGGTTCAGAGAACTATATCACCAATGTGATGTTCCCCATTGAATTGCCGAAATAACTGAATAATTGGGCATATGAGCCTTAAAAACAGAGAGCATTTTCTGCTCTCTGTTTTTTGTGTAAAAATTATCAGGTAATCCTTGACTTTACATCAACTTGAATCTCTATAATCGAAGTTAGGAAAAACGCGTTTTCTTAATATTTTGTAGGAGGAGGTTAGTAGATGGGTACTGAAAAATCACTGCGCCTGGATATGGAAATCGTCCACATAAAGGACATCCGGTTCGGCGCAAAAACAGAAGTCAGGGGCGGTATCCTGTTTATCAGCAAGCAGGAAATGATTGAAGCAATTACGGACCCTTTCTTCAGTTCCATTGACATTGATTTGGCAAGGCCGGGTGAATCCGTAAGAATCATTCCGGTTAAGGATGTGATTGAGCCAAGGGTAAAACTTGACGGCAAGGGAGCTGGTTCATCCTTTCCGGGCTTTGCAGGGACCTATGAAGGATGCGGTGAAGGCCGGCTTAAGGTGTTTAAGGGTTGTGCCATTGTTACTACCGGAACCATAGTCGGTGTACAGGAGGGGGTAATTGATATGAGGGGAACCTGTGCAGACTATTGCTATTACTCTAAGCTGAATAATATTGTAGTCGTTGGAAATTGCCCGGATGGCACAGAACCCCATGCCCATGAGACAGCCTGCAGGCTGCTGGGGCTCCATGCTGCCAATTATGTGGCAGAGGCTGCAAAGGATGCTGAGGTTGATGCATATGAGACGTATCAGCTCACCCCTGTGGACCCTGCCGCAAAGCTGCCCAGGGCCGGTGTCATCTATATGGCCATGGCCCAGGGTCTGATTCATGATAACTATATATACGGGGTAAATGCGGGAAAGACCAATCCTGTTTTCATGAATCCCAACGAAATCTTTGACGGAGCAATTGTCAATGGATGCTGTGTAATTGCCAGTGACAAGAATACCACATGGGACCACCAGAATAATCCTTTGCTGAAGGAACTGTATAAGCACCATGGGGTGGATTTGGAATTTGGAGGCTGTATTGTTACACCTACGCATACGGTACTCCATGATAAGGAGCGCAACAGCCACGCTGCTGTCAGAATGGCCAGGTCTCTTGGCTGGGATGTTGTTGCGGTAGTTGAAGAGGGAGCAGGAAATCCGGATGCAGACCTGATGATGATGATGATACGCAGCCTGGAAAAGGCAGGAATCAAAACCGTGGGCATGCTTTCTGCATGCTGCGGGGAAGAGGGCACTACAGACAGTACACCGGAGGCCGATGCCTGCATCAACACCGGGACAGATGCCGATTATATTCCTGTCCATCTGGAGAAGATGGATAAGGTCATAGGAGATGCAAGGCAGATCAGGGTACTTTCCGGCGGTTCCCTGGACGGCTACAACGGGGATGGCAGTGTTGATGTAAACATGGTCGCCATTATGTGTTCAATGAACCAGATGGGGATGACCAGGATGTACTCTGTGGTTCTGTAAGGAGGATGGGAAAGAATGAAGATTATTCATTATATAAATCAGTTTTACGCCCAGATAGGCGGAGAAGAAAAGGCTGATACTCCTCTTTCCATAAGGGAGAATGCCATAATCGGTCCGGGTCTGGCGCTTAAGGCGGCAATGGGGGATGAGGCTGAAATCGTGGCAACCATTGTCTGCGGTGACAATTATTTTAATGAGAACCTGGAAGAGGTCACGGCAGGCATTGCAAAAGCAATAGAGAAATATAAGCCGGATATAGTAATCGCAGGCCCGGCATTCAATGCGGGACGTTATGGGATGGCCTGCGGCAATGTTCTTAGAATCTGCAGTGTGAAAGGCATACCGGCCTTTTCTGGAATGTATCCAGAGAATCCGGGCGCTGAAATGTTCCGTACGTTCGGTTATATTACAAAAACCAGAAATTCCGCTGCCGGAATGAGGTCCGCAATAGCCGATATGGCCGCCCTAATCAGGAAAGTCCTTGCAGACCCCAGGTCCTTAGACCCCAGGGCGGACAACTATATCCGGAGGGGACAGAGGATTAACCGGTTTTCCGACAAGACCGGCGCTGAAAGATGTGTTGAGATGATGCTTAATAAGGTCAATGGAAGGCCCTATGAAACAGAACTGCCCATGCCCACATACAACAGAGTGCCTCCGGCGCCGGCCATTAAGGATTTGTCTAAGGCCGTCATAGCACTGGTAACCACGGGCGCTGTTGTGCCGGAGGGGAACCCGGACCATATTGAAACCGGTATTGCAACTAAATTTGGAACGTACTCATTTACTAAGGATTACGGCGGCTTCCATATGCCCAGGCACCAGATGATACATGGAGGCTGCGACCCGGTATATGTCCAGGAAGACCCTAACCGGATGATTCCTGCGGATGTATTAAAGGATATGGAGGCAGAGGGAAAAATCGGTAAACTCAGCGATACGCTTTTTGTCACCTCCGGCAATGGCTGTGCAACCAACAATGCAGTTGCCTTTGGTCAGGCAATTGCAGCAGAGCTTAAGGCCATGAAGGTTGACGGTATTATTCTGACTTCCGCCTGAGGCACCTGTACTCGTTGCGGCGCAACGATTGTCAGGGAAACCGAAGCCCAGGGAATTCCGGCAGTGCATGTATGTACTGTAACTCCTATTTCCATCAATGTAGGCGCCAACAGGGTGGTTCCTGCCATGGCAATTCCTTATCCAACAGGAAATATTGAGCTGACAAAGGAGGAAGAAAAAATATTCCGCCGTCATATGCTTGATACAGCCGTGGAAGCACTTGCTACAGAAATTACGGAACAGACAATTTTTTGAGAGGAAAATGCGGTATGAACGTATTGGTAGTGACAAATAATCCGGCAGCCGGAGAAAAACTGGAAAAGCTGGGTTTCCGTGTGGAGCTGACAGAGGGGAGCGCCAAACAAAGCCTGCTCCATGCCAGGGACCTGGTCATTAATGGCTGGCATCTGGCTGCTGACCCCAGAGGCGGCTACAACAAAAGATATAATCCCTGCCATACGGTATTTTTGTGTGATGAGGCCTGCAGCAATATGGGAGAGGATGTGCTGGTGCTGGAAAAACTGGCACAGTTTCGTGATTCCCCTTATCGCCCGGATGACCCTCACACGGATTTGGAGCTTAAAGACTTTCAAACATTGGACACGTCAATTGCTTTGAGAACCACGGAGCATCTGAAGAACTATATGGACGAATCATCTTTTAAGAAAGTGAGGAAAGAATGAATAAAAAGCTTAATTTTGGCAGGGTCGTCACCATTGGCGGCGCATTCATCGCATTTGCTATTGGTTCAGGTTTCTCTACAGGTCAGGAAATCATGCAGTTTTTTGCAGCATATGGAAAAGAGATATTTCTTTGCGCGGTTGTTTTCTTTATTGGTAATCTCTATATGAACTATAATTTCCTCGAGGCAGGCCGCAAAGGCCAGTTTGAGAAAGGAAGCCAGGTATTTAACTATTTCGGCGGAACATACATAGGCCTGTTTTTTGACTGGTTCTCTGTTATTTTTTCCTTTGCCTCTTACTTTGTCATGATTGCAGGCGCGGGAGCTACCCTGCAGCAGCAGTTTGGAATTCAGCCTGCCATTGGCGCTGTAATTATTGCTGCTCTCGCAGGTGTGACGGTAATGCTGGGACTCAGCAAGCTGGTTGATATCATAGGAAAAATCGGTCCTGCAATTATCGTCCTCTGCCTTCTTGCAGGCCTTGTAGGCATTATGAACGGAAATCTCAGCTTCTCAGAAGCAGAGGTCCTGATTCCCGGCTCCGGTATCATAGCGGCATCGGGCACATGGTGGGGTTCCATGATATCCTATCTTGGTTTTGGCATGCTCTGGTTCGCGCCGTTTCTGGCAGCCATTGGCAAGGAGGAGGAGAATCCCAAGGATGCCCAGTACGGTACAATCATGGGTGTTCTTGTCCTGACCCTGGCGGTTTTGATTGTGGGCAGCGCATTGATTAAGAATATAGATTTGGTTGGCGCATCCCAGATTCCGCTTCTGCTGATTCTGCATCAGAGCAGTCCCTTCCTTGCAACTGTTTTCAGCGTGGTGATTTTTGCCGGAATTTACACAACAGCCTGTCCGCTTCTCTGGACACCGGTAAACCGGGTGGCCAAGGAAGGAACTAATACCTACAAGATTGTTGCCATTGTTCTGGCAGCTGCCGGCTGCGTCATTGGATTGGTAGCGCCTTATGCAGCTATTGTAAATTTTATTTATGCTGTTAACGGCAAGGTCGGTTTCCTGCTGGTGGCATTGGTTATTATCAAGAATGTCAGGGATGCGGCGGCTGGTAAGAAATCATAACTGTAAATCACCCACTTTGTCTGCCGGCGGATTTCCTTCCGCCGGCAGTATGAATTGCGAGTATATGAAATGAGAAAAAAATCTTCTGCGTGGCTGGTAATCATTTGTGCTGTATCAGGCGCTGTTGCGGTTGCCATAGCCCAAAATAAAGTACTGCCCTGTATGGACGTCATTCAGGATAGTTTCCATATAGATATGGCGTCTGCAGGATGGCTCTCATCTGTATTCAGCGTCATGGGGATAGTCATGGCGTTCCCTGCGGTAATGACAGTCAATAAGCTGGGGGCAAAAGCCAGCTGCCTTATCTCTGTGGGCTGCAGCATCCTGGGAGCTGCCATAGGACTGATTTCCCGTTCTTTTCTGTTGATACTTTTTAGCCGGGTAATAGAAGGCGTTGGCGCCGGACTGATATCCATTGCAGTACCCAATCTTATCGCCATGTGGTTTCCGCCGGAAAGCAGAGGGCTGCCAACCGGAATCTGGACTTCATGGCAGTATGTCGGACAGTCTGTGTGCTTTTTCTTTGGAGCGCTTATTTCCGCGGAGACTGGCTGGAAGGGAGTCTGGGTGTTCAGCCTTTTGATTGCGGCCATTTGCTTTGTATTAAATGTTATCTTTGTGCGAGCTCCGGAGCACGGTGAAAATCGTGCCGTAGACTGCAGTGATTCAGCCTTTTCAGCCTTCGGTAATAAAAATGCATGGCTGGTCAGCATTTCCATTTTCTGCTTCTGTTTCGCGTCATTTGGTTTTATAACGTGGGCAGCTGCCTGTTGGACGGAAACTTTGGGAATGGACGGAACCAAGGCTAATCATTATATCAGTCTCTTTGCCGCTATCTCCCTGCCGATGGTGCTGTTAACAGGTTGGATTTTAGACAGGGTCAACCGGAAAATCTTTGGAATCATTGTATTTATTTTCTATGCCTTTGCGGTTGCCGGAGCCTTCGTGCTGCCTTCCCCAGGATGGGTCGTTGTCTTTGTTATGCTGTACCCTTTCTTTGAAAGCGGGGTTATTACAGCCTTATGGACCATCATATCCCAGGTCGCGGGAAGCAGCTCAGAAGTTAACTCTGCCGTGGCCCTGCTGACATTGAGTTCTAATATCGGGATGCTGGTGGGGCCGCCGATGGCAGGTTTATGCATCAGTACTTTTGGCTGGACAGCCGCCGCTTTATTGGTGGGCGGGGTATCCATGGCAGGCGCAGCCTGCATCATGCTGGTAAAGACAGATGAACATCATCCCATATCCAGTCCAACCGATGATGGCGCCGGTATTCCGCGGGCAGCCCCCTGAATGAGGCGTATGGATATACAGCGCACTGACCTCCCGTGCGCTCCGCACAAACATGATTTCAGCCAGAAGGGGATATGTGATTGAAGCTTAAAAGGGTATAATTCAGTATATCCGGGGAGAACATATAAGGGATAACAGACTTAAATTCGGTCACTGTGTGCCCGTAACAAGGAGGTGATATTGTGAACAGTCAAGACAACATACCCAATAGGTTAATCAATGAGAAATCCCCCTACCTGCTGCAGCACGCCTACAATCCGGTGCAGTGGTTTCCCTGGGGGGAGGAGGCGTTTGAGAAAGCAAGGCTTGAGGATAAGCCGGTTTTCCTATCTATTGGGTACAGCTGACCTGTTCCGGATGATGTACATGTCATTGGTGTCATGTAATGGAACGGGAATCCTTTGAAAATGATGAGATTGCGGGGATTTTAAACAGGGAATATGTGTGTGTTAAGGTGGACCGGGAGGAACGGCCGGATGTGGATTCTGTGTACATGTCAGTGTGCCAGGCCATGAACGGCCAGGGAGGCTGGCCTCTGACCATAATAATGACGCCGGATTGCAGGCCCTTTTTCTCCGGCACCTATTTTCCTCCCAAGGCCCGTTATGGAAGGATGGGGCTTAAAGAGCTGCTGACAGCGGTGGCAGACCAGTGGAAGGTGAAAAAAGAAAGACTTCTGGATAATGCAGAACAGATAGAGAGGCATTTAAGAGACAAGGAACAGACAAGTGTATGGGATGAGCCGGGGCTTACAGCGGTGCATCGGGCCTTCCGGCAGTTTGAGGACAGCTTTGATGGTAAAAATGGCGGGTTCTCAGGCGCACCAAAGTTTCCCACGCCTCATAACCTGATATTCCTCATGGAGTATGGCGCAAGGGAGAAGCGCCCCAGTGCCTTGTCCATGGCGGAGAAAACCCTGGTGCAGATGTACAGGGGCGGTATCTTTGACCATATTGGAGGCGGATTTTCCAGATATTCCACGGACAACCAATGGCTGGTGCCACATTTTGAAAAAATGCTCTACGACAACGCACTGCTGGTCATGGCATATGTCAAAGCCTACGGCCGGACCGGCCGGAACATGTATGGATGGGTGGCAGGTAAGATTCTGGAATACGTGGAGCGGGAGCTCACGGATTCACAGGGAGGCTTTTACTGCGGCCAGGATGCGGACAGCGGCGGCGTGGAAGGAAAATACTATGTGTTCACCCCGGATGAGATAATGACGGTATTGGGAGAGGATGCAGGCAGGGACTTCTGTCAACAATACGGGATTACCCTGCACGGTAATTTTGAGGGCGGGAGCATACCCAACCTGCTGCAGAATGAGAACTATGAGGAGATTTGTAAGGAAGCATGGGGCGGTGAGGGTGGCAGCAATACCAACGGAAAAAGAGAGGAATACCGGAGGTTGTACCAATACCGGCTTAACCGCAGCCGCCTTCATAAGGACGACAAGATACTGGTTTCCTGGAACGGGTGGATGATTTGTGCGTGCGCAAAGGCAGGGGCAGTATTAAGAGAAAAACGGTATGTGGATATGGCTGTCCGGGCAGAAGCATTTATCAGCAGCCACCTTGTGAAGGATGGACGTCTGATGGTGCGCTACCGGGACGGGGATGCGGCCGGTGAGGGAAAGCTGGATGATTATGCCTGCTATATCCTTGGGCTGCTGGAGCTTTACCAGGTAACATTCCGGACTGATTATCTGAAGCGGGCAGCCGCCTGGGCAGAGATAATGACGGAACAGTTCTTCGACCTCAAACGCGGGGGATTCTATCTGTATGCAGAGGACGGGGAGCAGCTTATTGTGAGGACAAAGGAGACGTATGACGGCGCCATGCCGTCCGGGAATTCCGTGGCAGCCCGGGTACTGCACCAGTTGGCGCAAATCACAGGTAAACTCAAATGGCAGGAGGTGCTGGAGAAACAGCTCCATTACCTGGCAGGCGCCATGGACGGGTATCCTTCCGGACACAGCTATGCACTTCTGACCATGATGGATGTACTGTATCCCTCAAAGGAACTGGTATGTACGCTGCCGGCTGTCTGCGGCATGGAAACAGGCAGGGAACTGCTTGCTCAGCTTGCATATTTAGCCGGGACCATGGAGGGATTTTCCGTGGTGGTGAAAACAGAGGAAAATGCACGGGAAATGGAACAGCTGGCGCCTTATACGAGAGACTATCCGGTGTCTGAGGCCGGAGAACAGTTTTATCTCTGTGCGGGACAGGAGTGTATGCAGCCTGTATCACGCCTGGAACAGGTAATCCAGAAACTGAAAGAAGAGGATGGGGAGGGGGAGTGAGTCCGGAGGAACTGTTTGGAGCGATTGAAACACATTTACTTCTGGAGGAACAGCCGTCCGGATATTCATTTTAATCAGAGGCTCCGGTTAACGGATTAGCTGGCGCATGAAAAACGGACTGCTTCAGCATTGATATGGGGAAGCAGTCCGCTTATTTTAATTGATTTAATCCGGTGTAAATCCGCAGCCGCAGGCAGGCAGGCGCACGGTGACGCAGGCGGTGTTATTCCTGGTATCCGGGTCAGGTGTCAGGGAGGAAACAGCTGCCGTGTTCACGATGCAGCAGGCGGAGCACGGGCTTACGGTTCCACGTATGAGGATACACAGACAGCTCCCTGGGGGCAGCTCGCGTACCGTAAGGCTTCCGGTCCAGGGGCACCAGGTCCGGCCCTGGTCCGTGGAGTAGGACGGGCTGCATATTTCGCAGGGCAGTGTATCTGTGATAACCACCTGCCGCGCTGTCTCCGGCCCGGCATTGGATACGCTCAGGGTAAAGGTGATGCGTGGAGCGCAGTCAGAGGCCGTGACACAGGCTGTTTTGCGGATGGACAAATCCGCTCCCTTTTGTACGGGAGTAAAGGTGGAGTCTGTGTTGTTATCCGGATTTGGGTCCGGGTTGGAGCTGGCGGCCACAGCCGTATTATTAACTGTATTGCAGGCTGAGGAAGTCACTGTCCCGCGTATCAGGATGGTTGCGCTTTCACCGGCTTCAAGCCGTCCTAGGGAGTATGGGTTACTCCATGTGTTCCATGTGGCGCCTCCGTCCACAGAAAATTCAACACCTGATAAATCAGGGGATACCTCATCATAGAGTACTGTGCGCTCAGCCGGGTCCGGGCCGTGATTTGTGACAATGATTGTATAGGTCAGGCGTTCTCCGGGAACAGCCACGCCGGGGCATGCACGCTTCGTGACTGAGATATCTGAAACAGCCCCGTTTATAATATCAGTGGTATTTCTGTCAATATTATTGGAGGTATCCGGGTCAGGCGTGTCACTGGTAACAACTGCAAAGTTTGTCAGGGAACCGTTTGGCCGCGAACCAATGACAGCCCTGATTAATATCGTAAAGACAGCCCCGGGAGACAGCGTGCCCAGCCTATAGATATTGGACCAGGGCTGCCAGCTGGTTCCGCCATCCACGGAAAATTCAGGATTAATCAGTTCTGAGGGAATGTTATCCTGTATCAGCACATTGGATGCGGTGGATGGACCGGCATTGGACACGGTCAGGGTGTAGGTCAGAAGGCTGCCGGGCCGGGCCGGGTTAGGGGCGGAACTCTTTGTGATGGAGAGGTCTGCAGACGGCACGGCCTGTATATCTGCGGTGGATGTGTTGTTGTCAAGGTCCGGGTCATAGGTGTCACTGCTGACAGAGGCTGTATTGCGTATGGTTCCGATTGCACAAGGGCATACCTGGGCGCGAATCAGAAACAGAATGGATGCGCCGGCTGCCAGAGTTCCAATCTGCCAGGTGCCGTTAAAGGGAGACCAGGTAATGCCTCCGTCTGCCGATATTTCAGGGTTTCTCAGCTCAGAGGGAATGGTATCGGTCAAAATGACCTGCTCCGCCTGGCTGGGCCCTGCATTGGAAATCAGCAGCGTATATTTTATCTCTCCGCCGGCCGGCACAGGAGAGGGCTCTGCTGTCTTGATGATGGACAGGTCGGCAAAGGCCCGGATGGGTGTCCTGTCAGTGGAGGTGTTGTTATCCGGATTGGGGTCAGGCGTGGTACTCTCGGCCACAGCTGTATTTATAATCTCACCGGCAGCAGCAGGGCTTAGGATTCCCCTAATCAGGATGGTGCGGCTGGTATGGGCAGCCAGTATGCCCAGGGTAATGGGACTGGTCCATGCAAAGTAAGTGGCGCCATTGTCCAGGGAAACCACAGGGTTTTGGAGTATGGACGGCACTGAGTCAATCAGCGTTACGGACCTGGCATCCGAGGGACCGGCATTGGTCACAGTAATGGTGTAGCTGAAGGGCTGGCCCGGCAGGCCGGGAGAAAAGTCAGCTGTCTTGGATACAATCACATCGGCGGCAGATATAACCGGTGTTTCCGTGGTATCTGTGTTATTATCCGGATTGGGGTCAGGCGTGGTGCTGCTTACAACCGCTGTATTGGTAAGGGTTCCATTGGACGCGGACGGATTGACGGTTCCGCGTATGGTAACAGTGAAGGTACCGCCTGCCGCCAAGGTTCCCACTGCGTAGGGGCTGGTCCATGGGATGAAATTGCTGCTGCCCTGCACTGCAAATTCCGGGTTAATCAGCCCGGAGGGCAGCATGTCGGACAGCTCCACATTCTGCGCCGCATTCGGTCCTGCATTTGAGATGACAAGAGTGTATGTCAGCAGTTCCCCTGCATTTACAGGTACAGGATAGGCAGTTTTGGAGAGAGATAAATCTGCCGACTCCCTTACCGGAATGATTGCAGTATCCTGGTTGTTATCCGGATTTGGGTCTGGTGTGTCGCTGGACACCAGGGCTGTATTGGTGATGATGTCCGGGGCCGAGAGGCTTACCAGTCCTCTGAGGAGAATGGTCTGCACAGCACCGGATGCCAGTGTACCTAAGGAGTAGGAACCGGTCCATGGATTCCAGGCAGTACCGCTGTCAATGGAATACTCCACGTTAGTCAGGGAAGAAGGTACGGTATCCGTGACAACCGTGTTCACTGCAGGATTTGGGCCGTTGTTTTCAACACGTATGGTGTAAAAGAGATACTGGCCCGGAGTGGCCGGGATGGGGCTGCCGGTTTTTGCAATGGATAAATCAGCGGAGGTATTAATGGGCGTGATTTCAGTATCCTGGTTATTGTCCGGATTTGGGTCGGGCGTGGTGCTGCTTACGGTTACTGTGTTTGTGATGGTTCCAACCGCTGTTTCATTTACAATTCCGCGGATGATGACTGTGCGGGATGCACCCTCAGCCAGGCTTCCAAGGCCGGCTGAACCGGTCCAGGGCTGGAAGGTAAATCCTCCGTCCAGTGAATATTCTGGGTTTCTTATCTGGGCAGGAAGGGAATCCGTCAGTGTTACATTCTGCGCATCTCCGGGTCCGTGGTTGGCAGCCACTACCGTATAGGTCAGCTGGCTGCCGGCAGCTACAGGAGACGGACTGCCGCTTTTTGTGACGGACAAATCGGCGCTGGCTGTTACCGGCGTATTTTCAGTGGAGGTGTTATTGTCCGGATTGGGGTCGGGCGTGGTGCTGTTTACCACGGCGGTATTGGTTATGGTTCCGGAGGCAGAGGGGCTTACGGTTCCGCGAATCAGCACATTCAGCACAAATCCGGGTTCCAGTACACCAAGGGACAGAATACCGCCCCAGGGCCGGAAGGTAACGCCGTTATCCGTGGAAAATTCCACATTTGTAAGCTGTGCAGGCACATTGTCAGTCAGCGTGGTATTCACGGCAGCCCCTGGTCCGGCATTGGAAACAGTTACTGTGTAGGTGAGCAGCCCGCCCGGCGTTACGGGATTTGGACTGCCCAGTTTCACTACTGAGATATCCGCCTGCTCAACCACCGGCGTCTCTGTGGTACTTGTATTGTTGGAGAGGTCTGGGTCGGGCGTGGTGCTGGTGACAGCAGCCGTGTTGATGATGCTGCCTGCGGCGGATGAGGTCACCAGTCCGCGGATGAGAATCGTACGGGACGCGCCGTTTGCCAGAGTCCCAATCTCATATGAACCGGACCAGGACTGCCAGGTAAAACCGTTGTCAGTGGAAAATTCCACCATGGAGAGTACAGGCGGTACCGCGTCGGTCAGCCTGACATTTTCAGCAGGGGAAGGCCCCCTGTTGGTCACGCCGATGGTGTAAGTCAGGGTGCTGCCTGGTTCAACCGGTACGGGGGAAGCTGTCTTTACTACGGCAACATCGGCATTGGCTGCCACTTCCACAGGCACCTCATTGGAGGTGACATTATACCTGCCCGGTATGCCGCCTTCCACCGGTGTATAGGAATAGTCCACGGCTGCCTGGTTCAGGGCCGGATTGGGGTTGGGAACAGCGTATACCAGGGCCTCAAAAGAAACAGTTGCAGTTCCTCCGCCAGGTACATCCGGCAGGTCAAATCCGAAGTTGGGATTATTCCCGGCAAAGGATATTCCATTGACTGTCACGCTTCCGGGTACAAAGGACAGGCCGTCCGGGATGACATCCCGGAAAAACAGGCTGGTCAGAGGGCTCTGGCAGGTATTGGTGAGGGTGACGGTAAAACGGACGGTTTCCCCCACATTGGCAGTCTGGCGGTCAACGGTCTTGACCGGAATAAACCGGGGTACCTGTATCTCGTTAAAGGAGATATCGTCAATGGCATAGTCGTTTCCAATCACCTCAGGACCTTCACTTAAAAATTCAACGGTAAGATGGGTGTTGTTCCGGGAATTAACAACACTGCCAATCTGTTTCCATTCCGGTGCATTCAGATTTGGCGGTATCAGCGCTCCCAGAGTCGCGCTGTAGAGAATGCCGCCATTCTCGTCCAGGACACGTACACCCAGCTGCGGGTCCGGGTAACCGGTAACTTTAAAGAGATTCAGAATCCATGCCGTAAACAGATAACTGGTGTTTGGCTGTACGGTTACAATATCCCGGAAGAAAACTGTGCCGGGATTATCCCCGTTTACAACCATCATCCGTCCTGTTTCGGTGCCGGTGGTATGGTCTGCAATACGCCACCAGGCGCCGATGGCCTGGCTCAGAGCATTATTCATGATATTCTGGACCGTGTATTGGCCGCCAAAGGGCGTATAGGTGTCAGGATTTGGCAGTACGTAGGTGAAATCCGGCGTTACCCCCGGGTATGGTTCAGTGGGAGCGCCGGTATTGGCCGGCGTACCCTGGGGGAAAAACCCAAAGGTCCCATTGTCAGCTGCCTGGATTAGGTTGCTGCCGGAAATGACAGCGCAGGGGTCCAGTATGGTCTGGACCGGGGTATAGATAACGGGTCCGTTTAAAAAGTTCTGGTTGGACAGCCCTGCACTGGTTACTGTTACATACAGGGTATCCGGGGTGACGGAATCCAGGTTGGTGGCTCCGGCCGGCGGATTGCCGGCAGCGGTAATGGGCGGATTGATTCCCTGGGGAATGCTGCCCGGCTCTGCAAGGGAAAAATCGCCGGGTGTGGCAAAGCCGCCTGTGGTTCCATAGGATTCCACAATCCTGTATTCGCCGTTTGGAACATTGATAAAGGAATAGTTGCCGGCAGAGTCAGTCAAAACAGTAAGCCTTAGGCTTGTGCTGATATTCTGAAGCACCACCGGGATATTAGCGAGGCCCGAGTCGCCCCCGGAAATCGTGGCGCTTCGGTCCCGGTCAAAGATTACGCGGCCTGATATGGTAGCCATTGAGATATCCCACCTTTCAATTATGGTTTAAATGCCCGTTTGCGGGCGGAAAACAGATACAAGTTCATGATGTCCTCTCTATAAGAATATGCTGGATTTGGACGAGGTGTGCCTGCTCCGGGTAGATATGAAGAGCGGAATGTGGTAAACTTGAGTGAAAGACGTTTATGGAGGAAAATAGAAGGGTATGGTGAAAAAGATGGTTAAGAAAGAGATGGTATCAAAAACAGATTTAATGAACCTACTGGACCTGATGGAGTCAATATCAGGTATGGGGTACTGGCTGGACGGCGGCTGGGGCGTGGATGTGCTGGTTGGGAAACAGACCAGGGAGCACAGGGACGCAGACATCAACTTTGACGCCCGGTATACAGATGCATTGCTGGAAACATTGATTACCCATGGTTATGAAATCACCACGGACTGGCGTCCTGTGCGGATAGAACTCTGCCACCCGGAGCTGGGCTATGCAGACATCCATCCCTTTGTAATCAATGAGGACGGAACCGCAAAGCAGGCGGATCTGGAAGGCGGGTGGTATGAATTTGAAGCTGATTACTTTGGAAAGGCGGTTTTTGAGGGCAGGACCATACCGTGTATCTCGGCAAAGGGACAGAAGATATTCCATACAGGATATGAACTCAGGGAAGTTGACAAGCATGATATCAGGAATATTGACAATTTGCTCTCCGGTGGCGGGGCATCCGACGGTAAACTGCCGGATGGCGGCCTGTCTGAGGATGGGCGCCATAATTAGCAGGGAGGTTTCCATATGCCGGGTGCAACAATAGCAGAGCGGTTATCCTCGTATCTTAGAAAAAAGAATGAATCCATGCCGTCCCGTACATATGAGCCATTGTCGGATGCCCATGCCGCGTATATAAAGGATTTGGTGAAGCGGGCAGGGAAAAAGGATGAAAACAGGGATGTTTTCGGTTCATCAAGGCATGGGTATAAACTGAATCCCACCGTGACGCGGGAGGAGGTACGGCAGTTTGAGGAGCGATTTCATCTGACCCTTCCGGATGAATATGTATTCTTCCTTACCAAGGTGGGAAATGGCGGGGCCGGGCCGTATTACGGCCTCTATTCCCTGGAAAGCCTGCCAATGTACGCGGAATGCCTGGAGTCCTATGACGACAGGGATAAGGATGGCCTGCCTGCATTCATTGACCGGGATATGAGTCCCGGTGACTGGGCACGGGCCATGGAAGAGTTAGAGGAAACGGATGACGATGAAGCATATAATGCCAGAATGAAGCAGGTCTGTTCCGGCCTGCTGGTCATCGGGACCCAGGGATGCACCTGCGATAATCTGCTGATGTGGAAGGGGAGCGAGAAGGGAAAAATTGTATACATGGATTGGAATCTGGAACCGGAATACGGCCCTTTTTTTACAGGACATACATTTCTGGAGTGGTATGAGCAGTTTTTCCTGGAAATTCTGGCCGGACACGACCTTGTATCCTATGGTTATATCAGCCTGAAATCGGAGCAGGAGCTCAGGCAGGAATATGCGGGCGCTGTCCGGACAGAAGACAAACTGCGGATTCTGTCCGGTTTCCATAAGTTCAGGGAGGCGGAGCCTGAAACCATTGAGCTGCTGATGCAGCGGGACAGACCGGAGACAGATGGAGCCAAGGGAGAGCTGCTGTTCAGGCTGGCGCCGATGAAGGGCCTGGAGGTATTTGAAGAGACCTTGGCGGGAAACCATCCCCAGGGAGCCGTGTCCTGTGCAAGAAGAATGCCGGACCAGTATAAAGACAGGTTTTATGAAAAAATGGTCCGTTTACTGTACCGGCCTGACATAAAGGATAAGTCCAGGATTCTATTTTTCCTGGGAGACTGCAGCTGCAGGAAAGCATCTGATTTGGCTGATTTTGCGGAACATAGTGAAAACAGCATCCAGGACAGGCGGACAGCTGTCTGCGTGATGGGAGGGTGCCCGGATAAGCTGGATTTCATTGAATTATTTGCAGGACTGATGCGGGGAGAGGATTACTGGCTGGCTCACGCCGCATTGCAGGCAATGTCCCGTACCCCCTGTCCGGAGCTGACGGACACATATAAGTGGATGGGGGAGCGGTATAAGGGAGACAGCACAATGGAGTCCAATCTGAAGATTGCGTTTAAGACAAATAAGGTTGCAGATTATACGTTAATAAATCGGAATCAATAGGATTGGGGAAACATGATAATGAAAAAGACAGGGGATATGAAAAATCCTCTGTCTTTCTGTTTTTATAATACCACGAAAACACCCGAAAATCAAGACTTGTAATGCTCCTGCCCCCGCCGTATCATGGGTATCCACTTTAAGGAGGGGTGACGCATATGGGAGAAACAGGGACTTTTTTTATGCTGCTGCAGCAGGAGAAAAGCCGCAGGGAATTAGCGGAGATTCTGGCCTGCAATGAGGAAACGGCCCGGTTCGGGCTGGCACTGTCACAGATGGAGGCGCAGGAACTGGCAGTATGCCGCAACGAGAGCCTGAGAAGATGGCAGCGGGTGGAATTTGGCAGGGGAATCTGCGGCAGAGGCGGGAAAAGGACTGAATACACTGGCCCTTACAGCCGGGGATGTGCGCAGAATTAGCCTGTATTTTGAAGGAAAATCCAGGGAGGAAATTACGCTGGATATGGAGAAGGCCATAATACGGGTGATTAACGGAACCGTGGGCATGGTTCCGTATTCATCCATGCCGTCATCCACAGGTGCTGCCCCGTGGAGCCATGTGGTTATAAAGGCGTATTTTCTTCGTGCAGCCAAAGGATTCGGAACACGGATTTGGAACGGACTCCAACAGGACTGCATGGCAGCTGTGATGCATCAGTGTTGCATACATCCCCCTCTCTTTGTTGCATACATGTTACACAATTATCAAAGTTACTTTTAGGGCTGCCATTCCTTCTGGCCGGAAACCCTTGTATTTAAAATGGTTCTCCCTGTTTTTGGTTCATTTCCTCAAGAGGCTGCTTTTGGCATAATATTTGCTAATATATGTTAATAGCAGCAGCTTTATCGGATAAGCATGGGAAATGAAAATATAAAACAGAAAGGAATTGCGCGGTATGGATTACACAACTTTATTGAAGAACAGCGGCGGAAAAAAGTCGAGAGTAGGTATCATTGGTGCGACCCGCGGTTATGGCTATACACTGCTGGCACAGATTCCAAAGGTTGATTCTATGGAATTGAGGCTGATTTCTTCACGGCACGTGACTGAATGTATAGAAGTGCTGACCGGATTAGGATATGCTGAAGACAGCATTATCATATGTGAAAATAAAGAGCAGGTCCGGGATGCGGCCAGGGACGCGGTCATTATTGTACATGATTACAGGCTGGTTTTGGAAAGTGATATAACGGCATTGGTGGAGTGCACCGGCAATACGGCCGTGAGTTCAGAGGTAGCAGAGGATGCTTTAAAAAAGGGAATCAATGTATACATGGTTTCCAAAGAAACCGACAGTGTCTGCGGTCCGGTTTTAAACCATATTGCTGACGAGTGCGGAACGGTGTATTCCCTTGTAAACGGTGACCAGCCGCGAAATCTTCTGGACCTTTATTCATGGGGCAGGATTCTGGGATTGGAAATCATAGCAGCCGGAAAGGCCAGTGAGTATGACTTTGTCTGGAATCCGGATACCTGTCAGTTTACCTATATGGAGGGCGAGGAGAAACCCCAGGAGAATATACCGGGACTCAGGGAGTTTTGGAACTATGAAGGACGGGAAACACTTGAGGGGCGCCGAAAGGTGCTGGATAAGTATATGGCTGTCATATCTGCGGACCTTTGTGAGATGAACCTTGTTTCCAATGTGACAGGACTGCTTCCCGCGGACGCACGTTTGAATTATCCGGTTGCCAAAATCAGCGAACTGGCAGATATCTTCATTCCTGAGGAGGACGGAGGAATCCTGAAAAAGACAGGGGTCGTGGATGTGTTCTGCAACCTGAGGGCACCGGATGAAGCAAGCTTTGCAGGAGGTGTATTCATCATTATAAAGTGTGAAAATAAAACCGTGTGGAATCTGCTCGCAAGCAAAGGCCATGTGGTAAGCAGAAATGGCAGATATGCCTGTGTCTATCTCCCCTACCATTATATGGGACTTGAGACGCCTCTGTCCATCCTTCTGGGGGATATGCTGGGAATAGGGACCCACAGGGAATGCCGTCAGGTTTCTGTGATGACAGGAGTTGCCCAGAGGGATTTGGCAAAGGGAACTGTCTTAAAAGTGCAGGGGCATCATCATTCCATTGACGGTCTGGTACCTGAGTTGTGGGAGCTTAAGGATGCAGAGAACATTGCGCCGTTCTACTTGCTGAACGGTATGGAGCTTCTTAGGGATATAAAGGCTGGAGAACCCATAACAAGGGACGCAGTGGACTTGTCAGGAAGCCTGCCGTATGAATTATATAACAAGGGGACAAAGCTTTAAGGAGCTGTCATGGGTAAGGCAGTCATATATACAATATGCTGCAAGGATATGCTGCGGGACTGGCGCTGGTTGGTTTTGCAGCATTATCATTTTTGCAGGTTTAACTGAAACTGGATTTGACGTATAATGATTCAAAAGGACTATTTCATAATAACAGGAGGAAGACTATGCCAATATTCGGATGTGTAGCCGATGATTTTACAGGCGCCAGCGATGCAGCCTCATTTCTGGTAAAGGGAGGCATGTCGGTCCAGCTCTTTAACGGTATTCCGGAAAAAGGAAGCAGGATTGCAGAGGGAGTACAGGCCATTGTGATTGCGCTTAAGTCTAGGACCCAGAACACCAGGGAGGCTGTGGCGGATACCATGGAGTCCCTGGAATGGCTGAAGGAGCAGGGTGCTGAGAAGTTTTATCTGAAATACTGCTCCACCTTTGACTCAACACCTCAGGGGAATATTGGCCCTGTTGCGGATGCGGCCATGGAATTTCTTGGCACGCCCTATACGGTCCTGTGTCCGGCGCTGCCGGTCAACGGACGGGCGGTAAGGAACGGGAAACTGTATGTGGGCGGGGTTCCGCTGCATGAAAGCCCTATGAAGAACCATCCTCTGACCCCCATGTGGGACTGCAGAATCGCCAACCTGATGGAGCCTCAGAGCAAATATCCCTGTGTGGAGCTCTGGAAGGAGCAGATGGACGGGCCTGCTGATGAAATCCGCGCCATGTGCATGGGGCAGTCAGGGGCACAGGCGCATTTTTACGTAATACCGGATTATCAGGATATGGCGGATGGGGAGCGGATTGTGGAGCTGTTCGGGGACCTGCCCCTGCTGACAGGGGGAAGCGGGATTCTGGAGCCACTGGCAAAGCGCCTGAGCAAACATCAGGAAATGCCGCCGGAGCTGGACATCCAGGCGGAAGGACCGGCCATCCTGCTGGCAGGCAGCTGTTCTAAGGCTACCCTTGGGCAGATTGGCTATTATCAGGCGCACGGAGGACTCAGCTATAAGATGGACCCCATAGCCATGCTTGAGGGCAGGGAGACGCCGGAGGATGCCTGGAGGTTTGTGAGGGAAAACTGGGGAACCCCGGTGCTGGTGTACAGCTCAGATACAGCCCAAAACGTGAAAGACGTGCAGCGGTACGGCCAGGAGCATGTGGCCCGGATGCTGGAGCAGGCAGCCGCTGAGCTGGCGGAACGGGCTGTGGCCCATGGAATCAGGAGAGTGGTGGTGGCAGGGGGAGAGACATCAGGCGCAGTGACAAAGCGGCTGGGATTTTCTTCTTACCGGATTGGCGCCAGCGTTGCGCCCGGAGTACCGGTCATGGTGCCCATGGAGAACAGGGAAATCCGGCTGGTGTTAAAGTCCGGGAATTTTGGGCAGGAGGAGTTTTTTGAAAAGGTATTGGAGATGACCCGGAGGGAGGAAGGATAGGGATGGACAAGGAATTAGGGCAGAATTTATTAGAGCAGAAATTAAAGGACGCGGTCTGGATTGGAAGAAGCCTGTTTGAACGGAACAAGACAGCCGGTTCATCGGCCAATATGAGTTTTATTCATGATGGAAGAATGTATATCAGCCGGAGCGGAAGCTGCTTTGGGAACATGAAGGAGGATGATTTCGCTGTTATGGATATGGACGGCACCTGTCTGAGCCGGAACAAGCCCAGCAAGGAGTGGCCCCTGCATCTGAAGGTATACCGGAAAAAACCGGAAACAGGCGCTGTCCTGCATACCCACGGCACCTATGGAGTGCTGTGGAGTTTTGTGCCTGCCTTGGACGAGACGGATGCAATCCCGGACCATACCCCATATCTGAAGATGAAGCTGGGAAGGGTGGGTCTGATACCCTATGAGAAACCAGGCTCCCAGGCGCTGTTTGACGCCTTTGAACAGCGCGTAATGGACAGTGACGGCTATCTTCTGAAACAGCACGGGGCAGTGGTGCCGGGAAAAAGTCTGATGGACGCCTTTTACTGCCTGGAAGAACTGGAGGAAAGCGCCAGGATTGCCTGGATGCTGAGGGCGGCAGGGGTGAGGTAAGCGCCGGGACTGCCTTGATTCGTTTTGCTGTTTCCCTTAACACGGCGTCGCCGCAGGCGTGCCCCTGGGTGTCATTGACGGGTTTGAACTTGTCCAGGTCAATATAGAAGACGGCAAAGGTAAAATACTGGTCACGGCAGCGTATATCCATGTATTCCTTCAACCGCCTGCGGTTAAACAACCCGGTCGGCATATCTGTCTCCTGTCAAATATAATCATACTGCCATTGTACCAAATTCCGGACATATTTTCTATATCATACCTTTAAATCAGGCGGCCCCGTCAAGGGGCCGTATTGTTTCTCCCAGCCGGTCCGGTTACACACTAGCTTCATTTGATGGCCTTTCCGGGTCATATGTACTTTAGGGATAGCAAGTCAGGCAAATACGTGATAAAATAAATAACAGCAGGCTTTTGACTTAACCATGGCTGTGTAACACAGCAGAAACCGGACAGGACGGAAAAAAGGAGCTCTGATATGAGAAAATCAATACAGGCAAAAAAGAGGATGGCGGGAGTGGCAGGTGTCCTGGTCTTTTTATGCTTGTTTTTTGTGCTTTCATGCAGCGATGCGCAGGCAGGTATCAGGAACGAAGATAAGGCGCAGGAAGGGGATAAGGTGCTCAGGGTGGCATTCCCGCCTGTGGAGGGAATGTCGGAGACAGACGGGAACGGGACCAGACACGGTATAGTGGTGGACTATCTGAATGAAATAGCAAAGTATACAGGCTGGCAGTACGAGTATATTGATACAACTGCGGAGGCCATGATTCCGGATTTTCTGGACGGGAAATACGACCTGATGGGCGGGACTTATTACCAGCCGGAGTTTGAACAGTATTTCGCCTATCCGGATTACAATACAGGCTACAGCAAAACCGTACTTCTGGCCCGCAGGGATGATGAGAGCATCAAGACTTATGACTGGAAGAGCATGGACGGCAAGACCATAGGCGTATATGAACAGGCTGTGGAGAATACGCGCAGGCTACAGGAATTCCTGGATTTTAACGGGATGGACTGCACCCTCAGATACCTTTCCAAGGAACAGCTGACAGATGGAAATCTTTATCTGCATCTGGCCAATAAGGAAGTGGACATGCTTCTGGGAAATAACTCAGATACAGCGGGACCCTTCCGGGTGGTTGCGGAATTTGACTCCCAGCCATATTATATTGTGACCACTCCGGGGAACCAGGAAATCCTGGATGGCATGAATATGGCTATGAGCAAGATTGTTGACTCCAATCCTAATTTTGCAGAGGAACGGTATAATGCCAATTTTCCGGACAGCGGCATTGAGAGTATTTACCTGAACGAGGAGGAACGGGCATATATCAGCGGAAAGCAGTGTGTGTCGGTTGCAGTGGTCAGGGACTGGCATCCCCTGTTCTGTCTGGAAACAGAAAGTGATATGCACAACGGACTGATTCCGGACGTGCTGGAGATTGTCACTGACTTTTCAGGGCTGGAATTCAGCTACGTATATACAGACACCTATGAGGAAGCCCTGGAGCTGGTACGGCAGGGCAGGGCGGATGTGCTGGGGGCATTCCTGGGTTCCGAGGAGGACGGGGCGGACATGCGGCTGGCTCTTACCAAGGCCTATGCATCCATGAGCGATATCATTGTCAGAAACAAGGGCGTCAGCTATCCTTCGGAGGGCCTGGTGGGGGCTATCATCGAAGGGCGCCGTCTGCCAAAAGGGTTAAAGGCGGATGAGGTCAGATATTTCCCCAATGTCAAGGCGGCGCTGAGGGCAGTAAACAATGGGGAGGTAGACTTTTTTTATGGGATATCCACCAAGATTGAGCACGAAATGCAGGCCAGCCACTATCCTAATGTGGTGCCAAATACACTGATTAACGACAGGAATGATATCTGCTTTGCAGTTACCAGACCGGTTGACGGCGAGCTGCTCCCTATCCTGAATAAGTCCATCAACAGTCTGAGCAGTGAGCAGAAAACAGCATTGACCAACCAGAACATGATAACCATTGGATCCAGCTCCGCTACCATCGTGAAGATGATATATGCGAACCCGGTGATGTTTGTGTCTGTTACGGTGTGCATTTTCCTGATAGTGATGGTCCTGGTAATGGCAGCTGCCCGTTCCAGGGTCCGTGCCGCCAGGATGCAGAGCAGCCTGGAACGGGCAGAGGCGGCCAGCCGGGCCAAGGGCGAATTCCTGTCCAGGATGAGCCATGAGATACGTACGCCCATGAACGCTATTGTGGGGCTCAGCGATTTGACCTCAATGATGGAGGATGTGCCGGAGCCGGTAAGGGAGAACCTGAAGAAAATCAGGTCCTCCTCCCAGTACCTCCTGCGGCTGATTAGCGATATACTGGATATGAGCCGCATCGAGAGCGGCAAAATGACAGTGGCACACGAAGCCTTTTCCATGAAGGATACCATGGATGAGCTGGAGGGGATGATGACGGCAGAGGCTGTACGCCGGGGCCTGGAGTTTACAGTGGAAATGGATGTGGGAGACCATACCCTTATGGGGGATTCTATCCGTCTTCAGCAGGTCCTGACCAATCTGGCTTCCAATGCCTTTAAGTTTACACCGGCCGGCGGCAGCATCCGCATGCGGGTGACCCGGACCAGCTGCACGGACCGGCAGGTGACCTATAAGTTTCAGGTAATCGACAATGGCGTAGGTATATCTGAGGAGAACCAGAAACGCATATTCGGAGCCTTTGAGCAGGTAGGCCCCAATTACTCCAAGAGCCAGGGAACCGGACTGGGACTGGCTATCAGTAAGACCATTGTAGGGCTGATGGGAGGAGAGCTGAAGCTTAAGAGCGAGCCCGGTTATGGCAGTGAATTTTATTTTTCAGTTGTATTTCCCGTAGCAGGTCCGGATGCAAAAGACGGTCTGAAGCTGAAACAGGAGAAACGTCTGACAGACAGGTCAGCCGGCAGCCTGGAACACATGAACATCCTGCTGGCTGAGGATAATGACCTGAACGCGGAGATAGCCAGTGAGCTTCTGAAGATGAAGGGGGCCGCTGTGTGCAGGGCGGAGAATGGCAGACGGGCCGTGGAACTGTTTGCAGAGAGCAGCCCCGGGGTCTATCAGGCCATACTTATGGATATTCAGATGCCTGAAATGAACGGGCTGGAAGCCTGCCGCGCCATCCGGGGGATGCAGAGACAGGACGCTGCATCCATTCCCATTATTGCCATGACCGCTAATTCCTTTAAGGAGGATGCGGATGCGGCAGCAGAGGCAGGTATGGACGGCTTTGTGACCAAGCCCGTGGATGTGGAATATCTTTACCAGGTGCTAGAAGGCGCCCTGAAACGCTGACAAAGGGCGGAAGGCGGCAGGCTGATTGAGGACTGCCAGCGATTTTATGCCGCTGTCCGTATCCGGGATGCCGGGCAGTGATGCACAGGTGATGCAGGAGCCGCTGTAGGTCCGGTAGAAGTATTCTTTGGAGGACAGGTTGATAAAGGCTGTGTACTGGGTGTAATCCGGGGTATCCCGGTCCGTGACAACAGGTCCCTTTGGAATGCTGACGCTTTCCATTATATGGAAACAGGCCGTGACTGCCTCCTCCCGGTCCGCAGGAACAGGCGTATGGGTTTTTAAGAAAGCAGTCCTGACGAACCTGGATGGAGGAGAGTAATCCCCAGGCAGGCCAATGCTTCCTCCGCCCTGTCCAAAGGGGGACAATTCCAGGCTGCCCCAGGTCTGTGTCTGCTTCTGCACAGGGGATGCATTCATGTAATTGCGCAGGTTGGCAAGGTGCCACTGAAAGTCGGGGCTGTTGGAAAGGACGCCTATGGGATTATCCATGAGATGGAGGCCGTCTGCCGTCTTTTCTATGACCATGGATTTGCCGGTCCTGTCCGCTATCAGCCAGTGAAGAGGTGCAATGGTTCCGGTTACAGAGTCCTCAGTGCCCACGATTTGGATGGTGCGCAGCAGGGAGGCTACCTCCTCCACGGATGGGCTCAGGCCCAGGAGGAAGCCGGCCAGCTCCAGGGCAGAGATGGGTGGCCTGGACCGGTCTTTCAGATTCGGGGCGTCATACCGTGCATAACCCGGAAAGTAGAGCACAGCAGCTCCAAAGCCCATCTCATTGACTCCGTCTGTAAAGATGACAGGGGATATATCCTGTCCAATTCCCATGAAACGGTAACGGTTGCGGACCTGATGGGTGTTCAGGATGTTATTCCACTGATAGCCTTTGGGAACCACATACAATTCAGGTTCAAGAGGATAGGAAAAATCCATGGTCCGGCCAAAGTAAATATCCCCCTGGGCTGTCTGTGTGACGATAGCTGTGCACATGGGTGAAAACCTCCTTCATACGAAGTTTATAGAAGCTATGGTTATATATATTCCCTTTGGAGGAGGAACATTCCCGCCAAAGGTTTTTTGGTTTGGCGGATAGAAACCAAAACCATAAAACGGAACAGACAAAAACCACAGAATGAAGCACCCCCGGAACAGGCAGGGAATCCATTTCCCTTCCCGTTCCGGGGGTGTTTTTTGTTTGGAATCTGTTAATAACCCAGTTTTTTCCCAATCTTCAGTGCTGTATCCTTTACCAGGGCAACGTAGCGGTCCCGGTTCAGTTCCATGCGCGTGGTGGGACCTGAAATACTGATGGCCGCAATAGCCTGCCCCATGCTGACAACAGGGGCGGCGTAGCAGGTAAGCCCTGTCTCGGATTCCTCCTCGTCGCAGGCATAGCCCTGGGCGCGAATCTGAGGTATCAGCCGTTCCAGCTGTGAACGGGAGGGAATGGAGTTGGGGGTCTGCATGGTGAAGGGCGCTTGTTCCATGTAGGTGCCTATGACCTCCGGCGAGGAGTAGGCCAGCAGGGCCTTCCCGGTGGCCGTCATATGGGCTGTGCGGGTAAATCCCACCATGGACTGCATGCTTATGGTAGCAGTGCCGATTACCTTGTCTACAAAGATGATTTCCGTATCTGAATGCCAGGTGACCAGATGGGCTGTCTCTCCGGAAAGGGCTGACAGCTCCATCAGGAAAGGATGTATCAGCTCAATCAGTTCGGAGCGTTTGGTGACAATGGTTCCGATGCGGGCGAACTTGAAGCTTAAATGATACTTGGAATTCCTGTCCTTTGACACATAGCCTTTGTGCTGCAGCGTGTACAGCAGGCGGAAAACCGTACTTTTTCCAAGATTCATATAAGCGGCCAGCTCGGCCAGCCCTAAATTGTCGTGTTCACAAAGCACATCTATGATTGCCAGTGCATTATTCACGGATTGCAGAAGGTATTTATCATCTGAGGTTTGTTCGGACATAAAATTTCCCTCCTTATAATTTGTATTTTTATTCTATCATAGATTCCTGAAAAAAGATATGTTTCATATAAAGAAACTATAATTCATATAATAAAACAAAATTCACAAAAATCTTAGCTGATAACCAGGTAAATGTAAGGCTTATTTGTGAAAAACAATGAAAAATATGAAACTAATTGATTTGATATTTACAAATAGGATAAAAAGTTCTATAATCCATTTAGTTCATATAAAGAAACTATATTTCATATAGAGAAACGATGAAGGAGGAATTCAGAATGAAGAGGTTAAAATTCTATGGACTGGGCGGCCAGGGCGTTGTAACTGCCGGAAAAGTCCTGTCTTCAGCAGTGTCCCTGCATGAAGACAAGTATGCCATCACGGTTCCGGCATACGGCCATGAGCGGAGAGGGGCCCCGGTATTCACCGATGTGGTCATGGACGAAAAGCCTGTGCTGGTGAATTGTTTTGTGTATACACCCGATATCGTGGTGGTGATGGACGAGACAATCATCCAAAAGCATGTGGATGTGGCCCAGGGTATTACGGATGACACCGTTCTGGTGCTCAACGCATCCAGCGAGGCTGTTGCAAGAAAGTACCAGGAGGCGTTTTCCTTTAAAACCATTTATTATGTCAACGCGACCCAGGTGGCATTGGACAATATTGGAAAGGGGATTCCCAACGGTTCCACCCTGGGGGCGCTGGCAAAGACCGGTGTGGTATCCATTGAATCTGTTGAGAAGGCATTGATTGAATTTTTTGGAGAGAAGGCAGGTGCGAAGAATGCAAAAGCAGCAAGAGACAGCTACAACCAGACAAGACAGATGTAACGTACAGGGGCCATGCGCCTACATATTTGACTCCGGCAACACGGGAAGCTGGAGACTGGAACGGCCAAAGGTGGACTACGATGCCTGCATTAAGTGCGGCACCTGCGCCATGTACTGTCCGGCCAATGTAATCACTGTGGACAAAGAAAAAAAGGAATGTATCGAAATCATGTGGGATTACTGTAAGGGGTGCGGAATCTGCGCCAATGAATGTCCCAGACATTGCATTACCATGATAGATGAGAGGAGTGTGGAATAATGGCTCATTACAAGATGTTGGATGGAAACGGGGCGGCAGTGGAAGCCATCAGGATGGCAAAGGTAAAGGTAGTCTCCGCCTACCCCATAACCCCTCAGAGCACCATTGCGGAAAAACTGTCTGAACTCTGTGACAGCGGGGAACTGGACGCAAAGTACATACGGGTGGAATCAGAGCACACAGCCATGAGCTGCGCCCTGGGAGCCCAGCTTACAGGAATCCGGTGCGCCACAGCAACTGCTTCCGTGGGGCTGGCCCTGATGCATGAGGTGCTGAATGTGGTTTCCGGCTGCCGCGTACCCATTGTGATGCCCGTGGTGAACCGTTCCCTGGCATCCCCCTGGAGCCTTTGGTGCGACCATCAGGACTCCATGGCTGAGAGGGACAGCGGATGGATTCAGCTGTACTGCGAGAATGTCCAGGATGTCTACGACACAATGATTATGGCCTACCGCATTGCGGAGGATGACCGGGTGCTGACGCCTGCCATGGTCTGTCTGGACGGATTTTTCCTTTCCCATTCCATGCAGAAGCTGGTGGTGCCGGAGCAGGAGGAAATCGACGCATTTGTAGGTGAATACGGTAAGAAGAACATGTATCTGGACCCTGCCAATCCTCTGGTCATCGACAACCTGACCGGCTCCAATGAGATTACCGAGATGAAGTACCAGCAGTCCAGGGGATTTGTGAATGCAGAGACTGTAATGGAAGAAGTGTTTGAGGAATTTGCGGCAAAATTCGGCCGCAGGAAATCCACGGTGGAAGGCTACAATATGGAGGACGCAGAGGCTGTGATTGTATGTCTGGGCTCCATGGCCGGAACAGCAAAATACATATCCGATAAACTGCGGGCCGAAGGCAGGAAGGTGGGCGTGGTGAAGGTGGTATCCTTCCGGCCGTTCCCTTACAGGAAACTGAGAAGCGTTATCGGAGACATTAAAAAGGTGGCTGTCCTGGACCGCACCACGGGATTTGGCGGACAGGGTACGCCCCTGTGGACAGAGACAAAGTCAGCCCTGCCTGGAGACTGTCTGGTCAAGGATTACATTGCAGGCCTGGCAGGCAGGGACATCAGCCTGGATACCATAACCAGGGTATACCAGGACATACTGGAAGGAGAGCCGTCAGAGGAGCCCGTCTGGATTGACTGTGACACGGAGCATGCAATGGGAATCAGGGAGGTGCGTAAAGCATGATAGATATAAGGACAGAATCAAAGGGATATGTGGCCCACGGCGTAAGCGCCTGCGCGGGCTGTGGTATGGAACTGATTATCCGCAATGTGCTGGATGTGCTGGGGCAGGACACCACCCTGGTCATTCCGCCGGGATGTTCCGCCTTATTCTGCGGATTTGGCTGCGAGACAGGAATCAAGGTGTCTGCCTTCCAGGGAAATCTGGAAAATTCGGCAGCCATTGCCACCGGTATACGGGCCGGATATGAGGTACAGGGAAACAACCACTCCCATGTGGTGGCATTTGCAGGCGACGGCGGGACCCTGGATATCGGACTGCAGTCCCTGTCCGGCATGATGGAGCGCGGGGAGGATGTGCTCTATATCTGCTATGACAACGAGGCATACATGAACACCGGAATCCAGGGCAGTTCCGCCACGCCTGTGGGGGCCTGGACCACCACCACTCCCGGAGGAAAGAGCGTATGTAAGAAGGATTTACTGGGAATCGCCATGGCCCACGGTATTCCTTACTGCGCATCCGCCAGCATTGCCAACATACCGGACCTGCGCAAAAAAGTGCAGAAGGCAAAGGACATCAGGGGGCCGCGCCTGCTTCATATCTTTTGTCCGTGTCCAACCGGATGGGGCTATGAACCGGCCAAGAGCGTGGAGGTGGCCCGGATGGCAGTCCAGACAGGAGCATGGGTGCTCTATGAATGTGAGGACGGCAAGGTGCGGGTGACTGTGAAACCCAAGGAGTTAAAGCCTCTGGGTGAATACCTGAAGCTGCAGAAGCGTTTTAAGGGTATCACAGAGGAAGAGGTAAAGATATTCCAGGATTACATAACAGCAAACTATCAGAAACGGCTGGGAGCAGAATAAGAGAGGGCGCCCGCCCACAGGGCGCCGTAAGGGGGTAGCTATGGAACAAAAAAACGGGGTTAGAAAATATGTCTGGATGATAATTACGATTTTACTCTATGTGGTCTGCAGCAGGATGACCCCTCCCGAGGGATTGAGCGTGGAAGGGTGGAGGGCCATTGTGCTGATGGTGTGCGCCATCATTACCTGGGTCACTGAATTCATACCCATTGGCATATCATCCTGTTTGCTGCTGTTTATACCCGGACTGACCGGGGTACAGACCACGAATGTGATAATGCAGAATTTTGGAATCACCACCATCTTCTTTATGCTGTCCTCAGGCATCATTGCCAGGGCATTCATTGACTGCGGTCTGGGATACAGGATATCCCTGTATATCACCCCCATGCTGGGGAAGAAGAGCAGGATGGTGCTGTTAAGCTTCATGATATGCTCAGCAGTCATATCCACGGTGCTGGCGGATATCCCCACCACCATTATCCTCAGCGGAATCGGATACACCCTGTTAAAGGAAAACGGCTGTCTGCCCGGCAAGTCCAGATTCGGACGCAGCATGATGATGGGAATTCCCATTGCAGCCTGCCTGGGCGGGTTTGCCACGCCTGTTGGCAGCGGCATCAATGTGCTGTGCATCAACCTGTTAAAGAACATAGCGGGCCAGGATGTGACCTTTTTGCAGTGGACGCTGATTGGCGCACCACTGGCAGTGGTGCTGACCCTGCTGGCCTGGTTCATCCTCAGCGTGCTGGTGAAGCCGGAGATTGATGAGGTACAGGGACTGGATAATGTGAAGGAGAAGCGGAAAGAGCTGGGAAGCCTGACCCGCGATGAGATGAAGTTCTCCGTCATATTCGGCATTACCCTGCTGCTGTGGCTTACCCAGACATGGACAAAGCTGGATTTGACCCTGATATCACTGACCTGTTCTGCCGTATTCTTCCTTCCGAAGGTGGATTTAATGGACTGGAAGAAGGCAGTGGACGCCACCGGATGGGCCGGCCTTCTGATTGTAGGCGCTTCCAATGCCCTTGCCATGATTTTGAGCCAGCAGGGCAGCGCCGAGTGGATTAGCAACCAGTTCCTGGGAGGACTGGTGGGAAGCTCCATGCTGGTAATCATGCTGGTGGTGACTGCTTTTGGCCTGTTCATCCATTTCCTGGTACCGGTAGGCAATGCGGTGCTGGCTGTATGTGTGCCCCTGATTGTGATTCTTGCGGAGAAGGCGGGAATCAATCCCATGTATCTGGTACTGATTCTGGGCTACACATCCAAGTGCATTTTCCTTCTGCCTCTGGACCCTATACCCATGGCCACCTACGACTACGGCTATTGGAGGCTGGGCCAGATGACAAAGGTGGGATTTGTCATAGCAGTGCTGTGGATTCCCATTATGGTTGCCTTCATGTACGCAGCCATAGGGCTTCACATTATTTAGGAAGAACAGGAGAGACAGAACTATATGAAGGTGTATAAGATTGCTGCAATCAATCTTGGCTCCACATCCACCAAGATTGCCTACTATGAAAATGAGAACTGCGTGTTCAAGGACAGCATTGTCCATCCTGCCAGGGAGCTGGAAGGATTTTCAACCATATGGGAACAGTCTGAATTCAGGAAACAGGCCATTGAAGGCTATCTGAAGGAAAAAGGAATTCTCATATCCGGACTTGACGCGGTGGTTACCAGAGGCGGACACACAGAGCCCATAGTGGGCGGTGTGTACCGCATCACCAAAAAGATGCTGGAACAGTCCGCCAGTGAGAAATATGGGAATCACGCCACGGACCTGGGCCTTAAGCTGGCGTATGAGTTTTCCGGACAGGGACCCCAGGCATTTACCGTGGACCCTCCTACCACAGACGAATTTGAACCCCTGGCCCGCTACAGCGGACTGCCCCAGATTAAGCGCCGCAGCAGTTTCCATGTGCTGAACCACAGGGCTGCGGGCAGGCAGTATGCAAAGGATGCAGGAAAGGACTATAAAGACCTGAACCTGGTGGTTATCCACATGGGGGGAGGCATCAGCATTGCGGCACATAAAAAGGGCAGGCTGGTGGATGCCAACAATGCCATAGACGGGGACGGACCCTTTTCCACCAACCGGTGCTGCTCGGTGCCCATTGGAGATTTGATTAAAATGTGTTATTCTGGAACATATACATATACCGAAATCCGCAGGCTTATCAACGGAAACGCAGGTCTTATGGCATATGTAGGCGAAAATGACGTAAAGACCGTGGAAGAGAGGGCGGCAGCAGGGGACCAGGCCTGCGGTGAGGTGCTGGACGCCATGTGCTACCAGATTGCCAA
This sequence comes from Clostridium sp. 1001271st1 H5, assembly GCF_005845215.1. GTDB lineage: Bacteria > Bacillota > Clostridia > Lachnospirales > Lachnospiraceae > Enterocloster. The sequence goes on along the minus strand of NZ_SPHO01000006.1, from coordinate 241,299 downwards.
GGAAATCGGGGCGGCAGCCACCGTACTCATGGGCCGGGTGGATGCCATTGTGTTCACCGGCGGCATTGCCCACTCCAGGCGGATTGTGGAGAGCGTATCGCGCAGGGTATCCTTCATTGCCCCCATTGCGGTTTATCCGGGGGAATATGAGATGCAGTCCCTGGGACTGAACACACTGGCAGCCCTGCGGGGGGAAGAAGAGATAAAGGAACTGAAGGATTGACCGGGTTGACGACAGGGAGGAGACACAATATGTTTCATAATTTCCAGGAAATGGAAGATTATATTAGGAGCCGGACTATCAGGAAACGCCTGGTATTGGCCAACGCCCATGACGATGATGTGCTGGAGGCTGTTGTCACAGCCAGGAGAAAGGGAGTCATAGAGCCCATCCTCATTGGTCTGGAAGACAGAATCAGGGAACTGCTGGCCGGCATGGGAGAGAAGGCTGAGGATTACCACATCATACCCTGCGGGGACGAGCGGGAGGCTGCCAGGATGGCCTGCAGAATGGTTAAGGACAAAGAAGCAGATATTCCCATGAAGGGTCTTATGCAGACAGCCAGCTTCATGCGGGCCATACTGGACAAGGAAGCATATGGGTTTGTGCCGGAGGGAGGCCAGCTGAGCCAGGCCACGGTAATGGAATACCAGGGCCGTCTGATGATTGCCACGGACTGTGCGGTAAATGTGGCGCCGGATTACAGCGAAAAGGTAAAAATTATCAATAATGCGGTAAAGCTGGCCGGAAAGCTGGGAATCCAGTGTCCAAAGGTGGCTGTAATCACCCCGGTGGAGGTGGTGAATCCCAAGATGCAGTCCACCATAGACGCAGCCATGCTGAGTATGGCTGCCCGGAGGGGCCAGATTAAAAACTGTCTGGTGGACGGTCCATTGGCCCTGGATAATGCCCTTTCAGCGGATGCGGCCAGACACAAGGGCATCACCAGCCAGGTGGCCGGACAGCCGGATATCCTGCTGATGCCGGATTTATGTGCAGGCAATATATTTACGAAATCCCTGACCTATTTTGCCCATATGGTATCCTCCGGCACCCTGAACGGCACCACAGTGCCTGTGGTTATGACCAGCAGGACGGATACGCCTGAGGATAAGTACGATTCCATTTTAACGGCCATCGTACAGGGATTATAAAGAAGTAAAAAAGAGGACAGTCTTTATGTGATGTCCGGACGGAGATGCCGGAAGGCGGGATGCATTAAGTGTCCCGCCTTTTAACTTGTCTTTTCCTCTGGGGCTGGTTATAATAAAATGAAATCAGGACACCGGGAAAAACGGATGATGTGCTGCACGGCGCCATAAGCAATTTCATTAAATACGAGAAGTGATTTGGAGAAAAGTATGGAATATCAATGGAATACAGTGACAGAGGAAGAGCTGAAGCATTTATATTATGAGGAAGGCATGACGGACAGGGAGATAGCGGAGCGGTTTGGAGTCTCCATGGGAAAGGTGGCCTATAAGAGAAGAAAGTATGGTATAACCATTAAAAATATGGTATACCAGGAATTCATGGATGAGAATTCAGAATTGTTTGCACAGCTGAATGAAAATTCCAGGGAACGACTGCTCAGAAAGGATAATATTGACGCCATTTCCAAGGCAGTGACCCACTATGTATTCAGGAATGGCCCGGTTGAGGACATGCACGCCAATGGACAGCTGTCGGAACAGGATATGAAGACATTGAACAAGTATATGGTGAACCGCATCGCAGGGCTGCTGACTGCGGCCATGGACGGAGACTGGCTGAATCTGGAACAGCTGTTTTCCTTTTACCGTTTCTTCGGCAGTGACTGGGATGCTGCGGTGCCTGATATGGAAACCATGAAGATGTTGATGGAGCGGATGAAGAAGCGGATGAAGAAGCAGTGACTGGGCTGGAAAGAGGGAGACAGCGGGGATTCATCCGTCATATCAGAACGGTATCTTTTGGATACCATGGCACTTTATAGTGCGTAATTTACCATGTCCTGCGGGCCGGTTATAATAAAAGCAGATTGGGCGGCTGCCCTGGAAAGGATGGGATGACATTGAGTACCGGAAAGACCGGAGATTATCTTAAGATATTAAAGGACGAAATCCATTCTGCTGTGTTTGCCACTGTGGACAGGGACGGGCATCCTGCGGCCAGGGTCATTGATATTATGCTGGCGGATGAAAATACCCTGTATTTTATTACGGCTAAGGGCAAGGAGTTTTACCGGCAGCTGACAGAACAGAAGTATGTGGCCATCAGCGGAATGACCGGGGGCCAAGGCTCCCTCAGCAAAAAGGCCATATCCATCCAGGGCCGGGTGAAGGAGCTGGGGCCCGGACTGTTGGACCGTGTATTTGAAGAGAACCCTTATATGGCGGAGATATATCCTGACAGGGAAAGCCGCATGGCCCTGACTGTGTTCTGCATAACAGGGGGAAGGGGAGAGTATTTTGATTTGTCCGCAAAACCCATTATAAGACAGGGATTTTTAATTGGGGATTGGGATAGGGAAGAAGAGGTCGGATATTTTATCACCAGCCAATGCCGCGGATGCAGAATCTGCTATTCCAGATGTCCGCAGAAATGCATAACCATGGAACGGGTTCCGTTTGAGATACTTGGGGAACACTGCATCCGGTGCGGAAACTGTCTGGAGGTATGTCCCTTCGGCGCGGTGGAGCGCCGGTGAACCGGCTGGGCAGAACCCAGGAAATCAAACAAAGGAAGTGGGATAATGGAAGTCAGGGAACGGAATAAGGGGCTGTTGGAGCAGAACAAAGAGCAGTTAGAGCGGAACAAAGAGCTGCTGAGACAGCGTCTGGAACAGGCGGATGCCATTGTCATCGGTGCGGGCAGCGGCCTGTCCGCGGCAGCGGGCCTGACCTACGCCGGCAGGCGGTTTGAGGAGCATTTCCAGGAGTTTATAGAGAGGTACGGCATGAGGGACATGTACTCGGCGGGATTCTACCCGTTTCCTACCCAGGAGGAAAAATGGGCCTACTGGAGCCGCCACATTTATTATAACCGTTATGACATGCCGGCGGCAAAGCTGTACAGGGACCTGTATGGGATGATGAAGGATAAGAACCACTTTGTCCTGACCACCAATGTGGACCATCAGTTCTGGCTGGCCGGTTTTCAGGATGAGCGTATATTTGCAACCCAGGGTGATTACGGTTTGTTCCAGTGCAAACGGGCCTGCCATAAGAAGCTGTATGACAATGAATCCCTTGTCAGGGCCATGGTGAGGGAGCAGAAGGACTGCAGGATTCCCTCCGGTCTGGTGCCAAAGTGTCCTGTCTGCGGAGGCGATATGGAAGTGCACCTGCGGTGCGACGGTTATTTTGTGGAGGATGAGGCATGGTACAGGGCAGCGGTGCGTTATGAAACATTTCTGAGGAACAACCAGGAAAAACGTCTGGTTTTCCTGGAATTGGGAGTGGGAATGAACACGCCCGGCATCATCAAATATCCCTTCTGGCAGATGACAAAGCAGTGGGACAATGCATATTATGTCAGCATTAACCTGGAGCAGGCGTGGGCGCCGGCTGACATCATGGACCGGTCTTTGGTGCTGGGGGCGGACATTGCCGGTGTACTGGAGCATCTGACACCAGCATCTGCCGGAACGGATGATGGGAGCGGTATGCGGGAAAATGAGCCCGGTGCGCTTGAAAATAGGCCCGGTATGCAGGAAAGCAGTACCGGTTTCCGGGAAAGGAGCAGACAGTCATGAGGCAGATGGACCAGGAACAGCGTCTGGACTATATTGTGGACGCACTTAAGACAGATTCGGTCCTGTACAGGGATATGGAGGTGAGGCCGGGGGACAGGCGCAGGGTTATGCGCTCCCTGATGAATATCCGCATGCCCAAGCCCCTTCCGGCTGGTTTCCTGGAGATTCAGGATGAATTCCTGAGGGAGGAGGCCAGGGAAAAAGGAATTCTGGGTCTGGAGGATATACCGGATGTACAGGAACAGTATGGAAGCAGTATTCCCTTTGGGGACCGTATATCCATATGGCAGGGTGATATTACCCGCCTGCAGGTGGACGCCATTGTCAATGCGGCCAATTCCCGGATGCTGGGATGCTTTGTACCCTGTCACGGCTGCATTGATAATGCGATACCATTCTCAATCACACAGAGTTGTATGCAGTCAAGAATGGCACATGGTTGATGCACTTACGGTATAGGTGGAGTTTTGTTGAGCGTTCTGCCCCGCCACATGAACAGTTGAGATACTATCGAAATTTCAGAGGGCTGTTAGGAAAAGAGCTTGCCGCTCTGATAGGCGTCAACCACGCAACGATTGTAAATTATGAAAATCTAAAATCCCCATTTGATTATAACAACGCAATCAAGATAGCCGAGGTGCTTCAGATTAAAAAAGAATTACTTTTCGATGACTTTAACAAATTTATTGATTATCCATATCATCAGAAGCTGAAAGAGGTACGGACAGAACTACATATGACACAGGTTGAATTTGCTGCATTTTCTGGTATCAATCGTTCTACCCTCTCGGCTTGGGAACAAGGAACTTGGATACCGACCAGAGAGAATTACATATTATTAGCAGAAGCATTTAGAAAGGCTTCGGGAATAAAGGAGGATTGAGCCATGACACATAGCGAAAAAAGATTATATCTGATTAAAGAATTATTGTCAGAAATGCCGCAATATAGGGATATGGACATCCCAGACAATGCAGAGGAACAGAAACGGCTTCTTAGAAGTCTTATGAATATCCGCTCCCCTCGTCCGATTGGGACTGAATTTCTCAAGGTGCAGGACGAGTATCTAAATGAGGAAGTCAAGGAAAAAGGCGTTACTGATTGTGATACTTTACCCGTATCCCCCATAAATAACCGCCTTGTCCTTTGGCGTGGTGATATTACCACATTAAAGATAGATGCGATTGTAAACGCCGCTAACAGTGCTTTAAGGGGATGTTTCGTACCTTGCCACTCTTGCGTGGACAACATCATTCACAGCGTTAGCGGTATCCAGTTGCGTTTGGCTTGCGATGAGCTGATGACAGAGCAGGGATATGACGAACCGACAGGAAAAGCAAAAACTACGCCTGCTTTCAATCTCCCATGCAGCTATGTACTTCACACAGTCGGACCGATTGTATCGGGCATTTTAACAAAAAAACATTGTGAACAGCTTGCTGATTGCTATAAATCTTGTTTGGAATTGGCATCTGATAAAGGTTTAAAGAGTATTGCCTTTTGCTGTATTTCCACAGGGGAATTTCATTTTCCGCAGAAAAAAGCAGCTGAAATTGCGGTAAAGACGGTTACTGATTTTTTGCAGACGGATACACAGATAGAAAAGGTAGTCTTTAATGTTTTCAAGCAAGATGATTACGATATTTACAAAGAGATTTTGCATATTTGAATATTTCAGCACTTCCGTATATGATGAAATTAAGAAATGGAGGTGTTGTTTATGAGAGAAAAGAAAAATCATTTGTATGTGGATAGCCAAGAAAGAACATTGCTTTTACATAGCCTTGTGGAACTAAAAAATCAGCTTATACAGCAAGGCAGATATACGGACTGCGTTGACGAGTTGATATTTAAGGTAGTAAACGCACCGACTAAGAGAATGAAAATTGAATATGTCTAAGGCACATTACTATGAAGCCGCTTATTCTTATTTATTTTTAAGAGTAAGCGGCTTTTTTGCGTGTTGCAATGAGCCAAGTAGAAATGCTTGCATTTCCATTTGGCGACTGCACGGTCAGCGAGATGCTAATCGAGCTGCGTTCTCTGGTACTGTTACATAGCCACCTTGACAAAGTGGCTAAATCTATGCGAAAGGAGGACGCACCTATGTCAAATTGCAAAGTAATCGCTCTGACGAACCAGAAAGGCGGTGTCGGAAAGACCACTACGGCGGTCAATCTGGGTGTCAGTCTGGCACAGCAGGGTAAAAAAGTCCTGCTGATTGATGCCGATGCACCGGCAAATCTTACGATGTCGCTTGGCTATGGCAGACCCGATGATTTATCTGATACGCTCTCAAGCATCATGCAGGACGTGATAGACGATAAGCCTGCCAATGTCCAGAAAGCTATCCTGCACCATGACGAGGGCGTTGACCTGCTCCCGTCCAACATTGAACTGTCGGGCTTGGAAGTAAGGCTTATCAATGCCATAAGCCGTGAAAGCGTGCTGAAAACCTGCATCAATGAGGTGAAAAAGAATTATGATGTGGTTCTTGTGGATTGTATGCCGAGTTTAGGTATGCTCACAATCAATGCACTTGCGGCGGCTGACAGCGTGGTTATCCCGACACAGCCCCACTATCTTTCTGCCAAAGGCTTAGAGTTGTTGCTTCGCTCCGTGTCTAAAGTCAAACGGCAAATCAATCCCCATCTGCGGATTGACGGTATCTTAATGACAATGGTAATGCCACGCACGAACATTTCTAAGGAGATTACCGCAACGGTAAAAAGTGCCTATGGACAGAGGATTAAAGTTTTTGATGCCCAGATACCCCATTCTATCCGTGCGGTTGAAGCCACCGCAGAGGGAAAAAGCATTTTTGCCTATGACAAAGGCGGCAAAGTAGCCGCAGCCTATGAACAGTTTGCAAAGGAGGTGGCAGAGATTGGCGAGAAGCAAAAGAACAGGAATCGAGCTGACCGCATACGATGACCTCTTTGAAACAGACGAGAGCCGTGCAGAAGCGAATTTAAGCAAGATAAGGGAAATACCCATTTCCGAAATTGACGAGTTTCCAGACCACCCGTTCAAGGTTTTAATGAATGAGGATATGGAACAGCTTGTGGAAAGTGTCAGTCGGAGCGGCGTAATGACCCCTGCGACAGTTCGGCAGATGTAGGACGGATTTTGCGGACATTCAAAATAAAAAAGAATGTGGAGGTAACAGACAATGGCAAAATCATTATTTGAGGAACTGGACGGCAAATACGAAAGGCAAGGGGATTATTTGATACCGTGCTTAACTGTACCCGCCGAAGAAGAACAGGCAATAGGCATCTGGGGGCAACGGCATTTAGATTATCTAAAACAGTACCGTAAAGTTACATACACCAATCTTCTTACAAGCGGCAGGCTAAACGCCTACCTTGCCGACATCAACAGACAGGCACAGGAACGCTTTGAAAGGCTCATAGAGGTATGAAACAGGCACAGGGCATAACGGAACAGCTAAAGGCAGAAAACGCCTTAGAATGGACAGGATGCCTCAATAACATAAGGGCTTGTGCGAGGGAGATTGTGGAAAAGGAAATTATTTTTGCATAAACAGATGATTAGTGGCAGGGGGAAATCCTGCCGCTTTTTCTGCTTTAGTTTGTCAGCTTGACAAATAAAGGGTTAAGGAATATAATTAGATTCAGTATTATACAAGGAGTTAATAAATATGCGGCAAGGTATTCTTAAATAAACTGTCAATTTGATAGTGGGAACAAAAAGTAGCAGTCCCGTTTCACTTTTAATATGGGGCTTAGTTTTTTGTACCCAGTTTAAGAATACTTTTATCATGTAATTTTATATGCCCGAAAACATATAAGTGTTTTGGGGCTATTGGAGTTATTTACCCAGTGATAGGAGTATTTATCACTGGGTATTTTTATGCCCTTTTTTGGGTGTTGATAGGAGGAAAATCACATGAAAATAATTAACTTAGGCATTCTGGCTCACGTTGACGCAGGAAAGACAACATTAACGGAAAGTTTATTGTATACCAGTGGTGCAATTGCAGAACTAGGGAGCGTAGATGAAGGCACAACAAGGACAGATACAATGAATTTGGAGCGTCAAAGGGGAATCACTATCCAGACAGCAGTGACATCTTTTCAGTGGGAGGATGTAAAAGTCAACATTATAGATACGCCAGGCCATATGGATTTTTTGGCGGAAGTATACCGTTCTTTATCCGTATTAGACGGAGCAGTATTATTAGTTTCTGCAAAGGATGGCATACAGGCACAGACCCGTATACTGTTTCATGCACTACAGATAATGAAGATTCCGACAATTTTTTTCATCAATAAAATTGACCAAGAGGGGATTGATTTGCCAATGGTATATCGGGAAATGAAAGCAAAGCTTTCTTCGGAAATTATAGTGAAGCAAAAGGTTGGGCAGCATCCCCATATAAATGTAACGGACAATGACGATATGGAACAGTGGGATACGGTAATTATGGGAAACGATGAACTATTAGAGAAATATATGTCAGGGAAACCGTTTAAAATGTCAGAACTGGAACAGGAAGAAGACAGGAGATTCCAAAACGGAACGTTATTTCCCGTTTATCACGGAAGCGCTAAAAACAATCTGGGGATTCGGCAGCTTATAGAAGTGATTGCCAGTAAATTTTATTCATCAACGCCTGAAGGTCAATCTGAACTATGCGGGCAGGTTTTTAAGATTGAATATTCAGAGAAAAGGCGGCGTTTTGTTTATGTGCGTATATATAGCGGAACATTGCATTTGAGGGATGTTATTAGAATATCTGAAAAAGAGAAAATAAAAATCACAGAGATGTGTGTTCCGACAAACGGTGAATTATATTCATCCGATACAGCCTGCTCTGGTGATATTGTAATTTTACCAAATGATGTTTTGCAGCTAAACAGTATTTTGGGGAACGAAATGCTGTTGCCGCAGAGAAAATTTATTGAAAATCCTCTCCCTATGCTCCAAACAACGATTGCAGTAAAGAAATCTGAACAGCGGGAAATATTGCTTGGGGCACTTACAGAAATTTCAGATGGCGACCCTCTTTTAAAATATTATGTGGATACTACAACGCATGAGATTATACTTTCTTTTTTGGGGAATGTGCAGATGGAAGTCATTTGTGCCATCCTTGAGGAAAAATATCATGTGGAGGCAGAAATAAAAGAGCCTACTGTTATATATATGGAAAGACCGCTTAGAAAAGCAGAATATACCATCCACATAGAAGTCCCGCCAAATCCTTTCTGGGCTTCTGTCGGGTTGTCCATAGAGCCGCTCCCTATTGGAAGCGGAGTGCAGTATGAAAGCAGAGTTTCACTTGGATATTTAAACCAATCGTTCCAAAATGCGGTTATGGAGGGGGTTCTTTATGGCTGCGAGCAGGGGCTGTATGGATGGAAAGTGACAGACTGTAAAATCTGTTTTGAATATGGATTGTATTATAGTCCTGTAAGTACCCCCGCAGACTTTCGGCTGCTTTCCCCTATCGTATTGGAGCAGGCTTTAAAAAAAGCAGGGACAGAACTATTAGAGCCATATCTCCACTTTGAAATTTATGCACCGCAGGAATATCTCTCACGGGCGTATCATGATGCTCCAAGGTATTGTGCAGATATTGTAAGTACTCAGATAAAGAATGACGAGGTCATTCTGAAAGGAGAAATCCCTGCTAGATGTATTCAAGAATACAGGAACGATTTAACTTATTTCACAAATGGGCAGGGAGTCTGCTTGACAGAGTTAAAAGGATACCAGCCAGCTATTGGTAAATTTATTTGCCAACCCCGCCGCCCGAATAGCCGTATAGATAAGGTTCGGCATATGTTCCACAAGTTAGCTTAACAGCTTGCAAAAGTCATATAAAATGAGATTTGAAAGGATTAGAGACTAATTATGATGAAATGCGAATGGATATTGTGTCCTGTTTGTGGGAGCAAAACCCGTAATAAAATTAGGAAGGACACTGTTTTGAAGAATTATCCCCTTTATTGTCCAAAATGCAGACAGGAAAGATTGATTAAAGTTGACAACTTGAAGATAACTGTCATCAAAGAGCCAGACGCTTAAGACGCAGAGCCGATGAAATTGTGGAACAATTCACGAATCATCGGCTCTTTTTGTTTCGTATTTGAAAGAACAAACTCACCAAATAAAAAAAACGATATTCGGGTGGGTTATTTTGTTATACCCTAATTTACCCTCTGAATTTGTTTTTAAATTTGGAGGGATTTTTTTATGTCCTTTTTTCGGGCGGTTATCTATCTGCTCATACGAAGTAAAATTTATCAATACATAACACATCAGAGAATGGCAGGAAACCAGTTAAAAAAATCTTTGTCTATGCAACAGTACTTCCTGCCTTGAAAGTAGAAGTACAATCTCCATACAACAGAATTAGCATTTCCTATAACCGTAAAGGTCACAGAGCCTTTGCGGTTTTTCTTTTGTCATTTTTTGTTGGAATATGCCGCAGGGCTGTTTCTGATATGCGGTGTCGTTCTCCGCCTCTCCATCTGGATTTTTTACATTTCAAAAATTCAGATGGAGGTATTAGCGGTGAAATACGCACCAAAAAAAGTATATATCAAAGAAAGCGGCAGTTATGTGGAACTGTCCTACACGGAGTTTTGCAGCCGCAGGAACGCCGACCAGACCTATATGGACAAGCTGTTTATCCCCATTCAAGGATGTCTGCTTGAAGTCGTGAGGGAGCAATACACAGACTTCTACCGTGACAAGGAACGGTGGCGTTATCTGCAAAAATTAGATACAAAGAATAGACTGCTATCTCTCGACGGATTTACAGACAGCGAGGGTAATTCTCTGGACTTTATCACTGATGAAGCGGTGGACATTGCAGAAACCGTTGTCAATGCGGTCATAGTGGACAGGCTGAAAGCCGCCCTGCCTTTGCTGTCGGATAGTGAACAGGAGCTGATACAGGCAATCTTTTTTGACGGACTTTCCGAGCGTGAAGTCGGGGCGAGGTTGGGCATAACCCAGAGCGTTGTAAACAAACGCAAAGCCAGAATCCTAATAAAACTAAGAAAGATAATAGAAAATTAAAATTTAAGGCGTTCAGCCCCCTTGTTTTTTCCTTTGGGAAGATGAGGGGGCTTTTCTCTGCCCTCTCAATCAATTCTGATTGGAGGAAGTAAGAATGGCATACAACCACGGACGGGAGGACAGGAAATGGCGTATCTGGAAAGAAGCGGAGGAAAAGCTGCTGCGTGAGTGCGGCGTTGATGAAGCGACTATTGAGCAGATACGAATAGCGGACAGGGCAGACTTCAATTCCAACAGGCGGTTTTACCGATGGACGAATGACGTTGCGGAATACCTTGAGGATATGGCAGACAGGGAGCGGCAGGCGGAAGTGGGTACGGTTGCGGAGTTACTGGACGAGATTGAGAGCGAAAATCTCTATCAAGTATTAGTCACGGTGGACGGGCGTACCTTGAAAATCGTCCTGCTGAAAATGCAGGGGTATTCCACAAAGGAGATTGCCCCGCTCGTGCATTTGACGACTGGCGCCATCTATGCGAGGTTAGACCATCTGAGGAAGAAGCTGCGAAAATTTTATAGCGTCTAAAACAGCCTGCCGTCCTGTGGGCTACTGGGTGAGGGATGGAAATCCCCTCACTCATTTTTGGCAGGAGGACAACAGGATGGTATACAGAGTTAAGGCATACACGCTTCGGGAGGAATCTACGGAAAGCGGCACAAGGTATTTTATCAGCTTTAAGGACGGGCAGGGCAAATCCCACGAGTTGGAAGTGTCGGAACAGTTCTTTATGGAGTTTCGGCAGATGGAACGCAGGAACAGGAGTCTTCTCCAATGGGACGAGCGGCACAGGGAGTTTAACGAGGTATGGGACGAAACCCTTTACAGACGGGCGTTGCGTGTGCCTAAGAGCCTTGATGAACACATGGTTGAGGAAGAACGGAATGAAACGCTCTGTAAGGCGGTTGGGAGCCTGCCAGAGATACAAAGGCGGCGTTTCCTGCTCTATTACGAGTATGAGTTCAATTTTTACCAAATCGCCGCTATGGAGCATTGCACCGCTTCGGCAATACAGAAATCTGTTGCGATTGCAAAGGAGAAAGTAAAGGCGGAAATGAAGAAGTATCTCCAACCGTGACCGACACCGTCCGAAAAGGAAATCTGTTTTTTATTTGCGTAGGATTGGCGGCATTACATACTCTCACTTTTTTCGTGGGAGTAAATCTATTTTTAAGGAGGTCAACGCCTATGTGCAACGAAAACAAAAACACCGCTCGAAAGGAGGAAACCCATGCAGAAGTTACAGACAGTCAACGCCGAAACGCTCCTTTATGAGCCGCTTGAGAAGCCGTCCTTTGTGGTGGACAGCCTTATCCCCACAGGATTGTCGCTGTTCTGCGGCTCACAGAAGATAGGCAAGAGCTGGCTTATGCTGAAGCTATGCTTATGCGTGTCGCAGGGAATCCCCTTATGGGACATGACGACAATGGAGGGCGACGTGCTTTACCTCTGCCTTGAGGACACGTTCTGCCGCATACAGGACAGGCTGTTCCGATTGACGGACGAAGCAAGCGGGCGGCTCCACTTTGCCGTGGCAAGCTGCAAGCTGTCAGACGGTCTTATCGTGCAGTTGGAAGATTATCTGAAAGACCATCCAGACAGCAGGCTCATTGTGATTGATACCTTGCAAAAAGTCCGAACCGCATCCAAAGACAATGCCTATGCAAGCGACTATGGGGACATCTCCCTAATCAAAGACTTTGCCGACAGGCACTCTCTGGCGGTCATTGTCGTACACCACATCCGAAAGCAGAACGACAGCGACGTGTTCAACAAGGTGTCTGGCACGACAGGCTTAACGGGGAGTGCAGACGCTACCTTTGTTCTGGAAAAGGAGAAACGTGCGTCTGACACCGCCAAGCTGTATGTGACAGGCAGGGACACGCCTTATCAGGAATACACGCTGCGTTTCCGTGATTGCAGTTGGGAACTTGTGGAGAGGAAAACGCAGGAGCAGCTTGCGAAAGAAACGATACCAGACGTCCTTTTTCGGTTGGTGGATTTTATGAGGGATAAGGAAGAATGGGCAGGCACGGCAACGGAGCTGTTAGCCGCTATGGGGGAAACGGAAACCATACCCACGGTGATTACGAAATGGCTGAATGAATACCGCACCACATTTTTAAATGAGAACCATATCGCCTATCAGTACAGCCGCAAAAAACACGGCAGGCAGATTGCCCTTGCAAGGAGGGCGGGTGACAGCGGTGACGGTGGTGACGGCGATATTGGGATACCCCTTGTTACTGTCATTGACGGTTAAAGCCATGTAAAGCTGGCGGCTCTGCCCTGCGGGTGACAGCGGTGACGGCGGTGACAGTGATTTTAGGATACCCCGCCGCTGTCATCCCTACGGGAGAACACCCCGTAAACGCAAAGTGCAGGCGTGGGATTTACCCGTCCTTTTCGGGCGTGTAAAACCACCCCTGCGGTCAGAAAAATCTCTCCGATTTTTCCGACTGCGTTTACAGGGTGTAACACACTACACTTTGCCCTGCAAAGTCGTGTGCCAGACGTTCCCTCTGGACTCCCTTAAGGCAGGGCTGCGCCCTGCTATCCTGCGCCTTGCGGCTTCGGATAAAAGAATGGCGGCATGACGGTGACGGCTCTTGCGAGGGGGTATCCCAAAAACACCGTCATCATCGACATGGCCGTCATGCAGGGGATAAGGGTGACAGTTACGGCAGTCGGCAGGGGGTATCCCAAAACTGCTGTCACCGCCGTCACCGCTGTCACCCAAAGGGCAGTTACCCGCCGAAGAAAGGAAGATGATGAATCATGCCCTATGCAATCCTGCGTTTCCAGAAACGCAAAGCGGGCGGCGTTGCGGCTTGCGAACGCCACAACGAGCGGAAGAAAGAAGCCTATAAAAGCAATCCAGATATAGATATGGAACGCTCGAAAAATAACTACCACCTTGTAAAACCGCCACGTTACACCTACAAGAAAGAGATTAACCGCATGGTAGCCGAAGCAGGGTGCAGGACGAGGAAAGACAGCGTGATGATGGTGGAAACGCTTATTACGGCTTCACCAGAATTTATGAATCAGTTACCGCCCGAAGAACAGAAAGCGTATTTTACGATGGCTCTGGACTTCATTTCGGAGCGTGTCGGGGAGAAAAATATCCTCTCCGCAGTTGTCCATATGGATGAGAGAACACCGCACATGCACCTCTGTTTTGTACCGATTACGTCAGACAACAAGCTGTCAGCGAAAACCATTTTAGGCAACCAGAAATCATTATCCGAGTGGCAGACCGCCTACCATGAGCGGATGTCCTCACGGTGGAATCAGCTTGAACGGGGGCAGTCCTCAATGGAAACGAAACGGAAACACGTCCCCACATGGCTCTATAAATTGGGCGGCAGGCTTGATAAACAGTATGGGGAAATCGTGTCTGCCCTGTCCGACATCAACGCCTTTAACGCAGGGAAGAAGCGTGACAAGGCTCTGGAACTGATAGCGGCATGGCTCCCAGACGTGGAGAAATTCTCTAAGGAAATCAGTAAGCAGAGTGCCTATATCGACAGCCTAAAGGAGAAAATCGGGCAGGAATCAGACTATGCGGGGCGTATGCGTGATGAAAAGTACGAACAGGAATTAAAGGTGCAGAAAGCGAATCAGAAGATATTTGAATTGCAGAGAACCAACGAGCAGATGGGGCGGCTGCTGTCAAAAATACCGCCAGAAGTGTTGGAAGAATTGCAGAAAAACCATAAAAGCAGAATGAAAGAAAGGTAGATATGTGAATGAAGAAACAGGATTTTAAGGTGTTAAAGACCAAAGATTTGTACCCATTTCCCGACAATCCGTTTCATGTTGTGGAGGATGAAACGCTGTCAGAGTTAGCGGAAAGCATCAAGGAATTTGGCATTGTCACGCCGATAATCACACGCCCGAAAGAGGACGGGGACGGTTATGAAGTGATTGCGGGACAGCGGCGTGTCCGTGCGTCTGAACTTGCAGGGATAAACACAATCCCTGCTTTTGTCCTGCCCTTAGACCGTGACCGAGCCATCATCACCCTTGTAGACAGTAATTTACAGCGTGAAAATATCCTGCCATCGGAGCGGGCGTTTGCCTACAAGATGAAATCCGAAGCCATGAAGCGGCAGGGGTTCCGCACAGATTTAACCTCGTCACAAGTTGTGACGAAGTTGCGGACGGACGACAAGGTGGCGCAGGGCTTCGGCGTGGGCAGGATGACCGTGCAGCGTTTTATCCGCCTGACGGAACTGATACCGCCGATTTTGCAGATGGTGGACGAGGGGAAAATCGCCCTCACGCCTGCGGTGGAATTGTCCTTTTTGAAGAAAGACGAGCAGGAAAACCTATTCGCCACGATGGAGAGTGAAGAAGCAACGCCCTCACTCTCACAGGCACAGCGGATGAAAAGCCTAAGCCAGAGCGGGCGGCTTGACATGGATACGATATTTGCGATTATGACCGAGGAAAAGGGAAACCAGAAAGAAACCTTGAAAATCAACACAAGCAAGCTGAAAAAATATTTTCCGAAGAACACAACGCCAAAGCAGATGGAGGACACCATCATCAAACTTTTAGAGCGTGAGTTGCAGAGGAAACGGGGCAGGGACAGCCGCTAATCTTCTTTTTCGGTAGGTAAATGCAGAAATTTGGAACAGGAGAAAGACTGTATTTTAAGGAAAATGAGGTAAGGAATGAAAGAAATCCAGTATGAGATTGTAAAGGAAATCGCCGTATTGTCTGTAAGCGACAGCGGATATACAAAAGAAATCAACTTGGTTTCATGGAATGGGAAAGAGCCGAAGTATGATGTACGCAGCTTTTCCCCGAACCATGAGAAGTGCGGAAAAGGTATCACGTTGAACGCTGATGAAGCGGCGTCACTCCTTAAAGCATTACAGAAAGAAGTAAACAGCGGGGATTGATGGTATCTGATTGACAGGGCGGGGCGTTTCCAGACGTTCTCCTGCCCTGTCTGGAAAGGAAGATTTAAGTATGGGCGAGGATAAGAAAGCAGATAAAAAGAGAAAGCGTGTCGTGCCGAAAGCACCAGTGCAGATGATAATCAGCCGTGAATATGTCGGCACACAGACAGTCACAGAAGCGTTTATCCCGATTATCTCCGAGGATATTCGGAAGAAGATTGCCGAGGGCGACACCTTCGACAAGGAGGGGCTGTCCGCTTAGAATGTACGCAATGGAACATGAAAACAGATAGGACAGATATGGAGGTTTTATTATATGGCAGGAATAAGAGCGAAAAATATGATTTATGATGTCGGCAATTACTGCCGTCTGTCAAAGGATGACGGGACGGACAATGAGAGTGCGAGCATCGCAACACAGAAATCCATCCTCACGGATTATGTAAAAAAGCAGGGATGGAATCTGGTAAAAACGTATGTGGACGATGGGTATTCTGGGACAAATTTTCAAAGACCAGCTTTTCAGGAAATGCTTAAGGACATTGAAAACGGTCTGATAAACTGCGTGATTACGAAAGATTTATCACGTTTGGGGAGGAACTATCTTGACTGCGGACTGTATCTGGAAGTGTTTTTTCCAGAGCATAACGTGAGGTATATAGCGGTCAATGACGGCGTGGACACGCTCAATAAATCCGCTATGGACATCACGCCTTTCCGCAACATCCTAAACGAAATGTACTCTGCCGATGTGTCGGTCAAGATAAAATCGGCGTACCGAGCGAGATTTCAGCAGGGGAAATTCATGGGGACGACAGCCCCTTATGGATATGTCAAAGACCCTGCCGACCATAACCATCTGCTGATAGATGACAAGGTTGCCCATGTGGTAAGGGAGATATTCGACCTTGCGTTAGCGGGCAACGGAATTGCCAAAATCCGCAAGCACATCAACAAACAGCATATCTTACGCCCCGCCGCTTATGCGGTCACGCAGGGGGCAACAGGCTATAAGCGGCACTTTGAAGATAACGAGGAAAACCGTTATATTTGGAGCGAGAACAGCGTAAGGGGCATTTTAAGAAGCCCGATATATGCGGGAAACCTTGCAGGCTACAAGCGGATTGCCGCCAACATGAAAAGCAAGAAACGCCCCTCTAAGCTGCCCGAAGAATGGGAAGTGATACCCGACACCCATGAGGGGATAGTCACGCAGGAGGAATTTGACACCGTACAGCAGCTTATTACAAGCCGCAGATTACCAGAAAACAAGGGCGGCTTTGAGAACATCTTTGCAGGCGTTATTAAGTGTGCGGACTGCGGCTATGCTATGCGGGCTATGAGTGCCAACAGGAGGAAACGCCCCGACATCATCGACTGCGTACAATATTCCTGCAATAATTATGGCAGATACGGTAATATCATGTGTACCGCACACAGCATTGAAGCGAGGGACTTGTTCAACGCTGTCCTTATCGACATCAACCGATTTGCGGATATGGCGGTCAATGATGAAAAGGCAGTGAGGGCGATAGAGAAGCGGCTCACGGAAACAGACCAGAGCAGGGCAAAGGCACTGGAAAAGGAGCAGAGAAAGCTGAACAAACGCCTTGCGGAACTGGACAGGCTGTTTTCCTCTCTCTATGAGGATAAGGTGATGGAGCGTATTACGGAGCGGAATTTTGAGATGATGTCGGGAAAGTACCAGAAAGAACAGCTTGAAATTGAAGCAAGGCTGAAAGAGGTAACGGAAACGCTTAACGACAGCTATGAGAAGTCACAGGGTGTTCGTGACTTCCTCTCCCTAATCCGCAACTATCAAGGAATTAAGGAACTGGACGCAACCATTATAAACGCACTCATAGACAAGATACTTGTTTCGGAACGTGAGAAACTTGCAGACGGGACAGTAAGACAGGAAATCAAGATTTACTATAAATTCATCGGCTTTGTCGGTGAATTACATATCACACCCACAAAACGGTGGACAGCGTTAAAGCCTAAGAATTGTACGGTGTGCGGTGGTGAATATGTTCCCCGCTCTGGAATATCAAAGTATTGTCCCACTTGTGCTAAGAGAATACAGAGGGAGAAATCAAATGAGAGCAAACGCAGGAGCAGGGAGCGAAACAGACAGGCATGTATTGAACTGTCCGCAAAAAATGACCGACTGATTTGGAACAGCGTCAAGGCAGGCTCGAAAGGCAGGGCAATATGTTTCCAGAGGTGGAAGTCTACCGTTATGTGACGGAGCAGACCTTTGATGCGTACCTCTATCAGCTTGTGGAATCGAAGCAGAAATTTATTTCCCAGATAATGACCAGCAAAAGCCCTGTCCGTTCTGCCGAGGACGTGGACGAAGTGGCTCTCTCCTTTGCGGAGGTCAAAATGCTTGCCACAGGGGATGAAAGATTTAAGGAAAAAATGGATTTGGATATGCAGGTTGTAATTTAACGTATAGAATCCAAAAAGAGACCAACTAGAACCCTTAGAACTCCTTAAATCTCCTTACGTTGTAGGAAAGCCCTTGAAAAGGGCCGTATTTAGGTTTAAAGAGCTAGAAAAAATGTTAAATTTTCAAGGAGAATTCAATACCAACTTGAAAAAAAGAAAAGGGCTAAAAAGGCCGTTTTGAGATAAAAGATAACTTATAAAGAATGTCCCATAAAAACCGTTCAAAAACCGTTTAAAAACCGTTTGAAAGTAAACCAGTAAAGCGCTTAAAACCATTGATTTTACGTGTTTTTTTTAATTTAAATGTTTTTTGAAAGCCACCCTTCAAAAGAGGGATGATTTTACGAGGAAGAAGTGAATCTTAATACCAACCACAATACCAACTTGCTAAAAGACTAAATTATAGTTAAAAATGGGAATCGGTAAAGTTGCCGATTCCCATTATATATACCAGAGGGCAGTCTGGTATGGAGATAAATGTACCTAAAGTATATCAGGCCTATTTATGGAAGTCAATTCAAAAAAGAATCATAACGCAAATCTGAAAATCGTAACAAAATCCGTTATTATATAACAATTTCACCAAAACAATTCTAAATTACGATAAACTTTTTATAAAGAAGGAATGTCTGTTTTAACTATATAATTAAAAAATGCATCCAAATCATTCCTAATTACCTGCTTGTGTTTATCAATATTTTTCGAATCTTTATTATTAAATGAAACATAAACCATGCGATCCAAGTCCATTACCAATGTTGTAAGTAATTCAAGATAAATTAATTTTCTATCTTCCCCAAGGGAATGAGAACAATCTAACATATTAGAAAATAAACTAAGAGAATTAGCATAAAAACCATATTCAACATTAGATTTTGTTGAAAGGAGAGTCATTATTTTGAGTAAAGCACCATTTGACACTTCTGTCAAGGACGCTTTATCATTTTCATATACTTCCGTATACATTTCTCCATTATCATTTAAAAGCCATGACTCACTTACTCCGAATTCTAAGCAAATAAGCTTTAGTAATTTATTAGTAGGAATTTCGTTACCGTTTTCCAATCCACTTAAATAAGATTGGGATATCAAAAGTCTTTTTGCAAATTCTTTTTGAGTTAAATGTTCGGATTTTCTAAGCACTCGTATTCTATCACTAATATTATTCATTTTCCCTCCAATGAATATCAGTATACTGATAAAAACCTCCAAAATAACTTGACAAATATCAGTAAGCAGATATAAAATATTAATACACTGATAATTATATATTAGAGAGATAAAAAAATCAATTAAGGCGGTGAATGATTTGGATGCTGGTAAAATTATCAAAAATATACGCAAAGAAAAAGGACTTAGGCAAAAAGACATTGCACATGCAATGACTGTTGAACAGTCATATATAAGTCAAGTTGAAAATGGAAAAACAGTACCTACACCTATGTTCATCAAATTATTTTGTCTTACCTTTTCTGTAAATGAAGAACAGTTTCATGAAAAATAAATGTTGAAGCGGGGCATATGTTCCGTAATGTAGAGGCAGTTCCCCGAATCTGAAGATGAGAGACTATAAGGTGGTGATTAGGATATGGGACAGATGCTCACTGTAAAGCAGGTGGCAGAAGTTAAGGGATGTAGAGTTCAGTATATTCAAAGGATGGCTAAAGAAGGAAAACTTCCGTCAGTGAAAACAGTCAATAATAGGAACCAAAAAGTGTACCAGATTCCCCTGGAAAGTCTCCCGGATGAACTCCAACAGCGCTGGTATCAGATGCAGGTAGAACAGATGCGCGAGGAAAACGGTATAGAAGAGGAGAATCGGGGAGGGACAGATCAGTTTTCCGCAGAAGAACGGCTGGAGATAGACTTCTGGCTAGAGTTGGTGAGAAAATGGCAGGAATACCGTAACCTGGCCCCCAAGAGGAGCAAGGGGGAAACCGACCAGAAGTTTCTTATCTGGTGCAGCCTGGAATATCCAGACCGGACCATTTCCATGGATATCTTATATCGAAAATGGAAAGCAGTTCGGGAGAATAATATGGCCGGTCTCACAGATAAGCGTGGAAAATGGAGAAAAGGCACAAGTGACATCCATGAGACTGTCTGGCAGGCATTCCTTTATTACTACCTGGATGAGGGTCAGCATACCATCCAGAAGTGCCTGGAGTATACCAAGATGTGGATAAGGGAAAAGCAGCCAGAACTGTATACGGATATCCCCAGCTATTCCTCCTTTTACCGGAGGCTTAACCGGGATATACCGGAAGGCGTGAAGGTGCTGGGGCGTGAAGGCCATAAGGCATACAATGATCGCTGTGCTCCCTATATCCGCAGAATTTATGAGGATATTGCTAGTAATGAGTGGTGGATTGCGGATAATCATACATTTGACGTGATCGTGGTGGACAAGAATGGTAAGCAGCACAGGCCATATCTGACCGCTTTCATGGATGCCCGCAGCGGCATCCTGACCGGCTACTATATTACATACAACCCCAGTTCAGAGGCCACACTAATTGCACTCCGGAAAGGGATTCTGGAATACGGCATCCCGGATAACATTTATGTGGATAATGGACGGGAGTTCCTGACCTTCGATATTGGAGGGTTGGGGCACCGCAGAAAGAAGCCAAAGAATGGCGAGGAGCGGTTTGAACCACCTGGTGTGTTCAAGCGGCTTGGAATCAACATGACGAATGCCATTGTCCGGAACGCAAAGGCCAAGATTATTGAGCGCCGGTTTCGCGATGTCAAGGATTCCCTGTCAAGGCTGTTTGATACTTATACAGGAGGCAGTGTGGTTGAAAAGCCAGAACGTTTAAAAGGCGTTTTAAAGAAGGATGAAATCTATTCAGATGATGAGTTTCAGGAATATGTCGAGGCAGTGATTGACTATTATTTCAACCTTCAGCCCTATCATGGGGCGGTCCCGGCAGACCATGGAAAACTCAAAATGGATGTATTTAACGAACATCTGATTAAAAAACGCACAGCCACGGCAGAAGCCCTGAATCTCATGCTTATGCGCAGCAGCCGTGCACAGACCGTAGGCAGGCGAGGGGTGCACCTGGATATTGCAGGAGGGCGAATTGATTACTGGAACGATGATTTTGTTCATCTAATGCTTGGCAAGAAGGTGTATTTCAGATATGACCCGGATAATTTAAGCGAAGTACGGATTTATGACCTGGAGGACCGTTACATTATGACGGTACCAGCGGATAATGAAGCAGTTCTTTCCTATAATGCTAGCAGAGAAGATGTCAAAGCAGCTATGGCAAAAACCCGTAGGCTGGAAAAGGTTGCTAAGGAATATATTGAACATGCTGTCCTGGCAGACTGTGACAAGGTAACAGCCATGGAACTGGTGCTGAAGGAAGCACAATACAATAAAGAGAATTACCAGGGCAAGGCCAACCCCAAGGTGCTAGAGGTTCAGAGGGCAGACGAGGAACCAGCATTTAAGAAGGTGGTTGGAGGTATCGATCTGGATCGAATGATCCGGAATGCGGAAATCAGACATGAACAGGAAAAACAGAGATAAGGGACAGACAGGGAGGTAAATGCAATGAGTAAAGAGTATAACGTAAAATTACAGAAGAAGCTGGAAGATTACCTGGAGGCCGAGGGCCTAAGCCAGGCAAAAGCAGCACCGATCCTGGGGATTAGCGCGGCAGTACTCAGCCAGTACCGCCGAAGCGTCTATGACAAGGGCGATATTGGGGAGGTCGAGAAAAAGCTGGAAGAATTCTTCCGGATCAAGGAAGAACAGGGCCAGAACAGCCGGAAGGCGGAGCCCTTCCGAGCCAACCTGCAGGGATACATCCCTACATCCATATCGGAAGCGGCCTACAAGTTGATCCGCTACTGTCAGCTTGAGAAGGGGATTGTGGTTATTGA
The DNA here is from genome assembly GCF_005845215.1 of Clostridium sp. 1001271st1 H5. Classification (GTDB taxonomy): domain Bacteria; phylum Bacillota; class Clostridia; order Lachnospirales; family Lachnospiraceae; genus Enterocloster. Next base: position 219,241 of record NZ_SPHO01000006.1, on the reverse strand, counting down.
CGGAGACGCCGGAATCGGGAAAACCAAGGCAGCTGCCAAGTTCCTTCAGGACAACCCATCCACCACGGTATACCTGAAGGCGGCCCCCAGCACTGGGACGTTAAGAAGCCTGTTGAAGATGATCGGGAGGGCGTTGAAACTGCCGGAGAACCAGCGGACGGAAGATTTGTCCTTTGCAATCCAGGACAAGCTGAAGGAGACGGATAAGATCATCATCATTGATGAGGCCCAGAACCTGAAATTCATGGCCCTGGAAGAGATAAGGGGCTGGGTGGATGAAGATCCCCTTACGGGGAAGCCGGGGATCGGCATCGTCCTGATTGGTAACGTAGAAGTATACAATAAGATGCTGGGCAGACAGGAAGCCATCTTTTCCCAGCAGTTTAACCGGACCCGGCTCCATGGCCGGTACCGGACTACAGACATCAAAAGGGAAGATGTGGTCAAACTGCTTCCCGCATTGGAAGAACGTAGGATGACGAAAGAGATTGACTACCTGCACAGCATCAGCCGAAGCAAGTGGGGAATCCGTGGAATGGTCAATGTGTTCCGTAACGCGGTAAATGATGAGGATGTATCAATGGCTGGACTTGAGCGGGTGGCCGGTACCATGGGAATCAGGTTTATATAGGAGGGGAACAGGCATGAAGCGTTTGAATGAAAAAGTGATAATGATGGTAAGAGGACTTATGATCGGGAGCAGCATGGCGGCAGTACTAACAGTTTTAGTGATGAGGGGCAAGCTTGGAATATGGGGATTCATTAGCGTTCTGGGTTTGATCGTTCTGGCGGGTCTGAGCGGCTGGATGATTGGATTTCAGACCAGAACGCGTCTGGATGCGGATCAGGTGTGGCTGAAGGGATATAAAGAAGGCCGCCAGGACGGATGCCTGATACCTTCACACCGGGAATAACTCATTAGTAAAAAGGGGTCTAGGCCCCTCCTTAATGCAGCCACCTGATGGTGTAGGTCACAAGCCCTGACAAATGCAGAGTGAGGAAACAAAAGGAAGAAGAAAGTATAAAAGGAGGGAGGTTAAGTTGAAGAGTCAGGAGAACCATTCCGTAAGGCTGGAGGAGTTCCTGGCCTGGGTGAAGGAATGTGAGGAGCAGTACCGGACAGCCAGTGAAGCGGTAGCCCTTGAGGACCGGCGTCTGCAGGACCTGCTGCATGAGATGGAGTTTGCGGCCACCAGCAAGGAACGGAGCCGTGTGGCAACGAAGCTCTCCAGGAGCCGGAAGCTTCGCAGGGAACAGAAGGACATCATGAAACGGAATGAGCAGGTAGTGGAATTCTTCCGGGAACAGCCAGCGAGAGCAATCCTTAAACGGATGAATCAACTGGTGGGCCGTCAGAAAACGGAGGAACAGTACCTGGACGGGAAGCGGACATACAAGCCGAGAGTAGAAGGAGGCGGGAATGGAAAAGGAGCATAGGCCACAGAAATGGGAAAACGATGCCTGTCCTGTCGCCACAGGCGAGTAATAGAAGACAGCAGGGGTGAGAGCATCAGCTTGTGTGTATGCGCAGTGGGAAGGAAATACCTGAATCCGGTATGCCCCCTTGGGACATGCGGCCGGTATCTGGGATATTAGAATTTCCGGTAGAGCCGGAGGAAAGTGAGAGCTATATGAATATAGGTGATTCTGTAATTATGAATGAAAAATATGTTGTAGCAGAAAAGAACCAGGGGAAGGTTTTTACAGTCAGAAGCCAGCATTTTGATATTTGCGGGACAGAGTGCGTCATGCTGGAAGGATACAGTGGCGGGTATGCTGTGGATGGACTTACTGTGGTAGGAAAGCGTATATCGGGGCGAGAAGCTGTTGCCCAGTTATTCCGCTAAACTGATATACTGCGAAGGAAGGGAGGCCGTTTATGAAGTTAAAAGTTATTTCCTGCTTACTTGCCATGATCATTTTCGCGGCCGTGATATATCTGAGGTTGAATATAGTTGCATATTTCTTAAAAATAGTCTGAAATTGGAGGAAAAACATATGAAGAAATACATAGGAACCAAGCTGGTCCAGGCGCGTCCAATGACAAGAGGCGCGTATAACAGATACCGTGGGTGGGAAATCCCGGCGGATGAAAACCCGGAAGATGAAGGATACCTGATACAGTACCCGGATGGATATGTCAGCTGGAGCCCCAAGGGGATGTTTGACCACTCCTATCTGGAAGTGGATGATAACTCGCAGCTCCCATCCGGCGTGAGCATCGGACCCGGAATGGTGGAGGCGTTCATTGACCAGGTAGAGGTCATGAAGCTGGGGGAGCGCACGGCCGTGGTCCGGTGCATCTTGAAAAATGGGTTTGAGCTGGTGGAATCCAGTGCCTGCGTGGACCCAAGAAACTATTCGGAGGAGATTGGCCAGGAGGCCTGCATGGAGAAGATCCGGGACCGGATATGGAACCTGCTTGGTTTCCTGCTCCAGACGGCCTGGATGGGGGTGAGAAAGGATGAAGGCACTAAGGGATGAGTTTTACTTTGAACCCCGTGTGATTGACAGCAGCGGGAAGCTGCGCTGGTATGGGGAAGTATACACCGGCAACATGCTGCTCCTGCACACGGAGGAGACCGTATACATAAGGGATAATGGCAGTAAACTTTTTATCTATACGCTGGACAGTGACCAGATGAAGCAGGAACAGCGGATTGAAGCGGTATTCACCCTGGTCTGTCAGGTACAGAAATACAGTAATAAGTGGCGGTATGGAAAAAGGAACCGCTAAGGGGCATCCGCCCCTTCCTAATGCAGCCACCGGCCTATAGCCGGTGCAGGTCACAAGCCCTGATCAATGCAGAGTGGGAAAGGAGAAATTCCATGCAGATGAGTAAAAAAGTTACCAAAGGCGGCGGTATCACTATTCCACGTATACTCCGCCAGGAAACAGGAATCCTTCCGGGGGTCCCAGTGGATGTGACAGCCGATGCTGCCGGAATCCATATCGTGAAGCATGTCCCAGCCTGCCGGTTCTGCGGGACAGTGGAGGATGTGGCTGCCGTATGCGGGATGGAAGTCTGCCGGACCTGTGCCGGAAAGATTGCGGAGGTGTTCCAGTGACGGAGAAAACAATGGAAATCAAAGCCAAGGCGGACCGTCTGGTGGAGCTGACGGCCCAGAAGGAACGGGTCCAGGCGGAGATGGAGGAAATCAAGGCGTGGTTTGAGAACCTGGCTGTCAATGACTTAAAGGACACCAAGAAAAAGACCGTGGAATACTGGGGCAGCAGTAATGCCCGGGTGGTGGTGGGAAACAGTGAAACGGTCAAGCCAGTTTCCATGGCGATGGTCAAACGGCTTTTAAATACCGTTTACCCGGACTTTGTAACGGAAAAGACCAGCTATTCCCTTGCAGCTCCGGCCAAGCGCCTGTTCACCATCGCCTATCTTGGCGCCTATACGGAAGGGACACTGGATGATACCATCCAGGCCATCACGAAGGATGAGAAGCTGCAGCGGACGCTGCGTAAGAAGCTGAAAGGAAAGTATGAGAAGGACACGGAAAGCCTGATGAAGTCAGCCGGGATGGACGCAAAGGAAGCCAGCGACTGGGCCTATCTGGTGTCAGAGGTGGTCAACTGGGAGTGGATGCTCCAGGTGCTGAAGGCAGCCGAATGGAGCGGGACACCCCAGGAAGCGGTTGATATCATCAACGCGGCCGTGATTGTGGATGAGAGCCTCAAGGTGACGGTAGGAGCGGAAGAAAAAAGTTAGGAAATGTCAGCAGGCCAGGAGGCCATAGAGGAGGGGAGAGATAAAGCCATGAGAAGCATTGACCCATACCAGATGAAGCGGATTTATGCTATTGGACATCAATTAAGCCTTGTGGGCCATGACCATGAGGACGAGCTGCATGCGCTGGTGGCCACCATAACCGGGAAAGAGTCCGTGAAGGCCCTGAGCTATCGGGAAGCGGAATCTGTAATTGCCAGGCTTACGCAGCTGCAGGGCGGGCAGGCCCCTCCAAGGCCCCGGCGAGAACGGGAGCATCCATCGAGGCCTGGCGGGGTAACAAGCGGCCAGCAGAAGAAGATATGGGCCTTGATGTATGAGCTGGCCAAGTACGATAAAAAGCCTGGGAGTGTATCACTGGGAGATCGTCTGTGCGCCATCATCAAAAAGGAACTGGGGACGGACGCAATTGCCAGGACACCCTTTGCCTGGATTGACTTTGACTCAGGAAACAAGCTGATTGAAGTATTAAAGGGGTATGTAAAGAGCGCCGGAAGGGGGTGTAAGGATGGACCTGTTGGATAGGGTACAGATGGAGGACCTGGATGAGGAGCAGCGTACCCTTGCCGGACTCATCGGTATAGAGGCTTTCCGGGCCCTGGTGAGGAACTATAACGGTACCCCCATTTATATCCCCAAGATAGAGAGCCTGGAGAAACCGGTGAGGGACGAACTTATACGGGAGGAGTTTGACGGAAAGAACTACCGTGAGCTTGCCTTGAAATATGGATTGACAGAAACCTGGATTCGGAATATAGTCATAGAGAAAGCCCGCGAGATACGGGCAAAGCCGATGGATGGCCAGATATCCTTAAAAGGAATTTTGTACTAAATTTTTTAAGTACTTTTTTTGAATATTGCCTCATGATGAGATACACTTGCACTAGTTTGCAGGTGTATTTTTTTGAATTATGAGGTTAGCGATGAAAGAATGGGTCATAACGACAGTAATCACCCTGGGAATCGGGGTTGTCTCATATTTTTTGAAACGGACCATGTCCCAGGTAGATCGGCACGACACGGAGATTCGGGAGGGCCGCGAACAATCTGCCAGTAAAGAGGATTTGAAGGAGCAGACGAAAGAACTTAAGGACGATATCCGGAAAATCCGTGAGGATTATACACCCAGGGATACCCACCAGAAGGACTTTGATGAATGCCGGAAGGACATTAAAGAAATTCGTGAGAACTACCTGACCAAAGATGACTTTATCCGTGAAATCAGCAAGATGGACCGGAAACTGGACCGGATGATGGAAATGATGATAGAAGCAGCAAAGAAAGGGTGAGTGATATGAACAGAGACGAAATGATGAAACGGATCAGAGCGGATGCGTTCCCGGCAAATAACGGATCGGTCCTTACCTGTATCAACCTGCTGAACCGGAGCGGCTTCAGCCCATTGGAGCAGGTCCGGGTCGGAGTGAAAAACTGGGGCGTGGAAAAGCCGGAATTTCTGGACAGCATCCATTTCCTGAAGTTGGCCGGATACATCGAAACGCGTACCATTGAAGGCCGCATTTCTGGCGCGGATCTGGCCGACTACAATTATGACGAATTGGAAGCAAGGGCGTCGGAAAAGGGCATCCGGCTGATGCAGGGAAGTCTGACTGACGAATGTGTGAAGGTATGAGCGGCGAGAACCGGCGTCGCAGCATTGGAAAGGTAGACCGGCTTCCTCCGGAGCTAAAGGATACAGTGGAGCAGATGCTGCTGACCGGAAGCACTTACAAGGAGATTGTGGCATACCTGAAGGAAAACGGTGAGGAAATGAGCCAAATGGCCATTTGCACCTATGCCAAGAAGTACCTGGCCACGGTGGAAATGATTAACGTGGCTCAGAGTAACTTTTCAATGCTGATGGATGAAATGAATCGCTACCCGGATCTGGACACATCGGAGGCGCTTATCCGTCTGGCCAGCCATCATGTGATGAATGCCCTGACGAACGTGGACGAGGAGCAGATGAAGGAAGTGCCGGTGGATAAGCTGATTAAGGAGACTAACGGCCTTATCCGCGCAGCGGCCTACAAGAAGCGTATTGAAGTCCAGACACGGGAGAATTATGAGGCCGGACTGGAAGCGGTTAAGGGACTGGTATTCGAGGCCATGGCCAAGGAACAGCCGGAGCTGTACCGGCAAGTCAGCGCCTATCTGAACAAAAAGAAGCAGGAAGGGATGGAGGGATAGCCATGCTGTGGTATGTGGTCCAGGTGAGAACCGGTGAAGAAAGAGACATTGCCGCGAAACTGACGGACATGGGGTTCCAGACGCTGGCACCGGTGGAGAACCGTCCGGTCCGAAGCGGAGGAGCCTGGGGAACAAAGGAGTATGTACTGTTCCCCGGTTATGTGTTCCTCCAGATGGATTACAATGCCGGAAATTATTACCGGCTGAAGGCTGTCCCAGGAATCGTAAAGCTGCTGTCCGGTACCCTGACCTACCTGGAAGCAGAATGGATCCGGCTGTTGGCCGGACAGGGAGGAATACCTCTGGAGCCCACACTGGTGCGGGAGACAGAGGGGGGCCTGGAGATTGAAACAGGCATCCTGCAGAACTTTAAGAGCCGTATCATACGGATGGATAAGCGGAGCCTCAGGGCTACCATTGAGCTATCTATCTGTGGTGAGAAGAAAGAGGTGCAGCTGGGCATCCGGCTGCCAGAGGAAGTATAGGACAGACAGGAAACGCGAAGAATGCAGACGGTTGATTCGTCCCGGTGCAGGAAGCGCGCGGACATAAGGAAACGGAACCAAGCGGGAAAAGCCCGGTCGGGATGGCGAAGCCAGTCCTTCCGGGAACTCCAGGCGGGGTTCCGTTTTTGATTGGGACAAGACCCCGTTTAAATCGTATCAGGACCCGTTTAAAAGCGTTCAAAAGATTCCCAGCGGGGAAACGCCCCAATAGACGGGAAATTCCAAATACGGGCCGTATATGAAGCCGGGAACGGCAGGGAGGAGGTGGAAGCCATGAGGAAAGGAAAGCAGAAAAGCATTGACACCTTGATGGGGGCACTGGCGGAGGCGGAAAGCCGGGCTTTTTATGAGGAAGAGGACAACGTTTTAAACGACCTGGATGAACTTTTGAACGTTTTTTTAAGGAAGGGTGAGGAGCCGGAACGCAGGCAGCTTTTAAAGGAGTATGATTCCGGCCTGCCACTTACCGGACCTGAGGGGATTCGCAGGAAGCTGGGAGCCATTGACATGGAGTTTTTTGGCCGCGCTTACTTCCCCCACTACTTTTCCAAGCCCTCCCCTGGCTTCCACCGGGACCTGGACGCCATCTGGCAGGATGGTGTGTTAAAGGGCCGCTTCCCCATCACACCGAAGGTAGCCAGGGAGATTGACCGCCTGCCCGGATGCCGCCGGGCCGTGGCAGCCCCCCGAGGCCATGCGAAGAGCACCACGCTGACCTTCAAGGGCAGCATGCACGCCATCCTGTATCAGTACAAGCATTATCCCATCATCCTCTCTGACAGTTCGGACCAGGCCGAAGGATTCCTGGAGAACATCCGTGTGGAGTTTGAGGAAAACGGCCTGATACGGGAGGACTTCGGGAATCTGCAGGGAAAGGTATGGCGTAACAATGTAATATTGACTACCACCAACATCAAGGTGGAGGCCATCGGGTCAGGCAAGAAGATACGAGGCAGGAAGCATCGAAACTGGAGGCCGGACCTGCTGGTGTTGGATGATATCGAGAATGATGAGAACGTCCGGACCGCGGAGCAGCGTTCCAAGCTGTCAAACTGGTTTAACAAGGCCGTTTCCAAGGCAGGCGACAGTTATACGGATATCGTGTATATCGGGACCCTGCTGCACTATGACAGCCTGCTGGCCCATACCCTGACCAATACGGGGTATAAATCCATCAAATACAAGGCAGTGCTCTCTTTCTCCCAGGCAGATGACCTCTGGAAGGAATGGGAGGACATCTACACGGACCTTTCCAATGATTCCCATGAGGAGGACGCAAAGGCATTCTTTGAAGCCCATAAGGCAGAGATGCTCAAAGGGACGGAGGTCCTGTGGGAGGAGAAGCTGTCCTATTATGACCTGATGAAGATGCGGATTGATGAGGGTGAGGCATCCTTTAATAGTGAGGAACAGAACGAGCCCATCAATCCGGATGACTGCCTGTTCCAGGAGGAATGGCTGGATTACTACAACGAAGCCGAGGCGGACTTTAAAGACCGCAGCTTTGTGTTTTACGGCTTTGTGGACCCATCCCTTGGAAAGACTAAGCACAGCGACTTTTCGGCTATCATTACCCTGGCTAAGCATAAGGGAACGGGATATATGTATGTGTTTGATGCCGATATTGAGCGCCGCCATCCGGACCGCATCATTTCAGATATCTTGGAAAAGGAGCGGCGGCTTAGACGAGATTATGGCAGGGGATATAAGAAATTCGGTTGTGAGACGGTGCAGTTCCAATGGTTCTTAAAGGAGGAGCTGGTAAAAGCCAGCGCCAGAGCGGGGCTGTACCTGCCTGTGGAGGAAGTCCCACAGACGGCGGACAAAACGCTGCGCATCCAGACCATGCAGCCGGATATCAAGAACAAATACATTAAGTTTAACCGCCGCCATAAGCGCCTGCTGGAGCAGCTGGTACAGTTCCCAATGGGAGCCCATGATGACGGCCCAGACGCCCTGGAGGGGTGCCGGACCCTGGCCAAGAAAGTCAGAAAGTTTAAGGTCATCCCAAGGGAAAGCTTGATCTGATAAGAAAGAGGAAAGAAGGAATCCAATGATTGTATATATGGACCGGGCCTCCATCGAGTCCCTGACGGTGAAGGATATCCGGGAAATCGTGGTGAAGCAGAGTTACCAGATGAAATATCAGAAACTGGAACGCTACTATGTGGGGGATCATGACATCCTGCATTCAGAGAGAACGGATAAGACCGGAGGTGACAACCGGATTGTCAATAACATGGCCCGCTACATCACCGACACGGCCACGGGCTATTTCCTGGGACAGCCGGTGGTGTACAGCTCCGAGAACGAGGAATATCTGCAGACCATTCAGGATATCTTCGACTATAACGATGAGCAGGATCACAACACGGAGCTGGGGAAACAGTGCAGCATCAAGGGGGACTGCTTTGAGATGGTTTATCTGGATGAGGACGGGAGGATTCGGCTGGGCCTGGTTTTTCCAGAAAACCTCATCCTGTTTTATGAGACGGAAAGCGAGTTCACCTCCCCGCTTGCGGCTATCCGCATGGTGCGGGGCATGGATAAGAATGGGAACATTCTCCTGCGTGTGGAGTTTTGGACGTGGACACGGGTTATCTACCTACAATCTTTTAACGGAGGAGTGTTAGAAGTGACCGGGTGGAAGGAGCATTATTGGAATGACGTGCCATTTTGCGAGTACGTCAACAACCGGGAGCGGATTGGGGATTTTGAAGGGGTCCTTTCCGAGATTGACGCTTATAACCGGGTGCAATCCAATACGGCCAACTATTTCCAGTACAATGACGATGCCATCCTGAAGGTGACGCGGCTGGGGGATGTGGATTCCAAGGACATAGCGCAGATGAAGCGGGAACGTGCCGTTATTCTGGAGGATGGAGGGGATGTGGGCTGGATTTTAAAGACAGTGGATGACACGGCGCTGGAGAACTATAAGAACCGGCTGCGTGAGGATATCCACCTGGGAGCCAATGTCCCCAACATGACGGATGAAGCGTTTGGAGGTAACCTGTCCGGGGTGGCGGTATCCTATAAGTTGTGGGGCCTGGAGCAGATATGCGCCATCAAGGAACGGAAGTTCAAGCGGGCCCTGCAGCGGAGGATTGAACTGATCACCCACGTCCTGAACCTGCTGGGACATAACTATGATTACCGGGACCTTGATATGCAGTTCCGGCGTAATAAGCCGCAGAACATTCTGGAGCAGTCACAAATCATCGGAAACCTGTCCAGCATGCTGCCCAAGGAGACGCTATTGCAACTCCTGCCCTTTGTGGACAATCCGAAGGAGGAACTGGAAAAGCTGGAGGAGGAGAAACAGGAAGGGGTGGAATCCTTTGGGATGTACCAGAACCTGGCCCGGGCTTTCCAGACCCGTGAAACCAGACTGGAGGGAACGGCTGAGCCGGAAGAGGAGGCTGAGAAAGGATGAACCAGCGGCAGCGCAATGCATGGATTGAAGCAGCAAAAGAACAGGTCTTAAGAAACGCAGAAGCGTCCGATGGATGCGAGGCAGACTTGATGGAGCTGTATGACGAATGTGTGAATGGCCTTGAAAATGAAATCCGGGCCTTTTACAGCCGGCATGCAAGGGACAATCAGCTGACAGAGGCCCAGGCCTCAAAGCTGCTGACGGGAAAGGAATACAGTACATGGAAAAACTCGCTGGAAGGGTACCTTGAGGAACTGGAAGGCCAGGGGAAGGATTCGCGGCTGGCCTTGGAACTGAACACCCTGTCGGCCAAGAGCCAGGTCAGCCGGAAGGAGCAGCTGCTGGCAAATATCTACCACAACATGGCCCGCCTGGCCGGCCGGTCAGAAACAGAGCTGACCGGACTGCTGGAAGGCCTGGTGCAGACCAACTATGAACGTAAAATGTTCGATATCCAGAGTATCGGGGGAGTGGCCTGGGATGTGTCGAAGGTGGATGAACGGCTGTTAAAGCAGATATTATCTTATCCATGGAGCGGAAAGCAGTATTCAAAAGCGCTTTGGGACAACACGGACCAGCTGGCAGCGCTGACCCGCCGTGAGCTGACTCTGGGATTCATGAGCGGGGCCAGTGTGGATAAGATTGCAAAGGAGATTGACGATGTGATGGGGAAGGGAAGGTATGCGGCCCAGCGTCTGGTACGGACAGAGGCCAGCTACTTTGCCAATCAGGGCCAGCTGCTTGCGTATCAGGATGCCGGGGTGACAAAGTACCGTTTTCTGGGCGGAGGCTGTGAAATTTGCCAGCGCCTGAATGGTCAGGTGTTTGAACTATCAGACGCGCGGGCCGGGGAGAACCTGCCGCCCATCCATCCGAACTGCAAATGCACCACGGTGGCAGCCTATGATATACCCGTATTTAAACAACGCCAGGGAAATCCGCTGAAAAGTAATCCGAAGTTTGAAGAATGGAAGAAAAAACATATGGAGGAAGCGGATAAAGCAGAATCAGAACCAGGACAGGAAAATGCGAAGAAAGGCATCTTTGCGAATCTAAAGGATCGGCGGGAGGCGACCGGCCTGCTGCAGCCCTACGCATCCAAGGTAAAGGTGACCGGGGAGGTGAATCAAGCAAATTACAAGAAAGCAGCTGCAGAGCTGGAACGGCAGCTTGCAAAGGCCCCGTTTCAGAAACTGGATGAAATCACAATATTTAATTCCCGGGATGCGCCTGGAAAAATGGGATCAGCCGTAGGAAAACGATTGCGGATGGGTACGGCGCTCATGAATGCGCCGGAGCAGTATTATGAAGGAAGTGTACTGAATTGGACAAAACGGATTGAAACTTCCATGGGAAAGCTGCGGGCGAGACTGAATGAAGGGGCATCGGAAGCAGTCAGGGAGGCATATGGCAGGCAGATGGAATTAAAACGCTACAGCCGGGGAAATGTCTTATATAAAGGCCGTGAGATAGCATGCGTCATCCAGCATGAAATGATGCATATGATTGTAAACGAAACAGGGATGCGGGATGACAGGAAATTAAAGGAATGTTATAATAGGGCTATGAAAAGCGGCGATGTTTATGGTATTTCCTACCGCGCTTCGGAAAATGAACGGGAGTTTATTTGTGAGGCAGCGGTTATGTACGAAAACGGGGAGCCGATGCCGGAATACATAAAACGCCTGGTGAAGGAGTGTAAATCGCATGAAGCATGAGAACTGTGAAAACTGCCTGGTATACGATGAACTGATGGAGGGAATCCTGGCTCCCTGTGATGAGGAGGAGGCATGGAAGCTCCACTACTGTCTGTCATATGAAAAAGGAATCCCAAAAGAGATATGGTCCGGGAAGAACGCCTGCCCGTATCGGATTGAGCCAGAATCATCTGGAGGGAACGATACAGTAACGAAATGAGAATGAGTCCCATCTATGGGGCTTATTTTATTACGCAAAAATAGGAGCAATGGAAGGAGAATAACATGGAAAAACGTAAATTACTGTTAAAGGACGGAACAGCCATCATCTTGGAAGCCGGATCCTGCCTGGGGCAGATGGAGGCCGCCTATGAGGGGCGGGAAGCCTTAATGGCGGATTGGGAGAAGATGACAAAAGAGAACTTATCCCGGGTACAGATAAAGAACGGTGATACGGTGACCGGGACCTACGAGCACCTAATATTTGGAGATCCGGTGCTGGTAGTCCGGGGAAAGGAGGACGGCACCCTCCTTGCTTCCTGGGGGATCCGGGAACGGACGGAGCTTGAAAAGCTGGCGGACCGAGTAGGGGCAGTGGAGGAAACCACGGATGTGCTTGCTATGGATGCACTGACAGGAGGTGAGGGAGCATGATACAGACATTGACCCGTATCTATCGAGAAACAGGCAACGAGCAATATCTGACCAATGCGGTCAAAAAGAAGTGGATCACAGAGGAAGAGAAAGCCCAAATCATGGCGGAAGTGAATGGATAGGAGGAACATCGGATGGAAGAAGGAACAAAGGCAGCTGTGTCAGAAACGGTATTGGAGCAGCAGGGAGAGAGACAGGAGGAGGGGGGACTGCTTGATAAGATACGCAGCCTCCTGGGAGGAAGCCAGAAGAAAGAGGAGGGCCCGGGAGTACAGACGCCCGCAAAGGATGGGAAAACAGCAGGGGAAACAAAGGAGGAAGGGACAGACGGGAAGGAGGCTTCCCGTGAAAAGAAGGCAGAAAAAACCTATACCCAGGCAGAGCTGGCCGCTGAAATTGAAAAAGCCGTAAAGGAAGCAAAGGAGGCAGAAGAGGCCCGGCGGGCGGAGGAAAAGCGCCTGGAGAAGCTTTCGCCGCAGGAACGGGAGGCCGAGGAGCGCGAGGCTATGAAAAAGGAGAACGCAGAGCTGACCGGGAAACTGAAGCGGATGGAGCTGGAACAGAAAGCGGCCGCTAAGCTGGCGGAGAAAAAGCTTCCGGTCGGACTGTCGGAATTCCTGGATTATACAGATGAAGCCAGGATGGCGGCCAGCCTGGAGAAGATTGGAGCCATGTACCAGGAGCAGTTGGAGACAGGCATCAAGGAGCGGCTTAAGGGCACCACTCCCAAGGGACTGGGAGGAGCAGCCAGCCTGACAGACGGCATGATCAGCGCGGAAATTCAGAAACGAATCAGAGGAGGATTATAAGATGGCAAACACAATTGAGTATGCAAAGATATTTCAGCCGGCTCTTGACGCGGCGGCTGTGGAGCAGGCTACATCCGGCTGGATGGAGGTGAACCGTGACCTGGTGCGCTACAGCGGGGGCGATGAGGTGAAAATCCCCGATGTCGTCATGGACGGGCTGGCGGACTATGACCGGAGGAACGGGTTTGTCGCGGGCAGCGTGGACCTGTCCTGGCAGACCATGAAGATGACCAAGGACAGGGGCCGCTCCTTCCAGATTGATGAAAACGATGTGGATGAGTCCGGCTTTGTGCTGGCAGCCGCCAGCCTGATGGGAGAATTCCAGCGGGTCCATGTGGTCCCGGAGATTGATGCTTACCGTTACAGCACCATTGCGCAAAAATGTATGGGATCTGACTTGGCAGAATACAGCTATACGCCTGCGGAATCAAGCATCCTGAAAGCGCTCTTAGATGATATAGCGGCTGTGCAGGACGTGGTAGGGGAGAGCATCCCACTCATCGTTTCCATCTCCACCCTGGTTTTAAACCTCTTGAATAATTCGGACAAGCTGTCCAGGCGGCTGGATGTGACGGATTTTTCCCAGGGAGATGTGACGGTCAAGGTCAAATCCTTGAATGGGATTCCCTTACGGTCCGTGCCTTCTAGCCGCATGAAGTCCAAGTATGTATTCCAGGACGGAAAGACAGCCGGACAGGAAAAAGGCGGATTTAAGGCGGCGGAGGACGCCATTGACATCAACTGGCTCATCACGCCGCAGAACGCCCCCATCGCGGTCTCTAAAACGGACAAAATGCGTATCTTTGACCCGGAAACCAACCAGAAGGCACGGGCATGGGGATGGGATTACCGGAGATACCATGATCTGTGGATCACGAAGGAAAAGCTCAAGACCTGTCGTGCGAATTTCAAACAGGCAAAACCGGCCTCTGTGGAACCGGAAGAAACGGCGTAATGGAGGGGAGACGCATATGACCAGTGAGCAGCTTACTTGGATAACCGGGGAGGTGATGGCCTCCCTAAAGCTATCGGATGACAAGAAATCAGATGTGGAGCGGTGTATTCGGCGGATTGGAACCATGGTCCTCATCCGCTGCAATCGGGAGGATATTCCAAAAATGCTGGAGCCGGTGATTGCACAGATGGCGGAGGACACCTTAAAGGAGGAGATGAACCTGTCCGGTGCAGGGGCCGTCACCTCCGTGACCAGGGGAGATACCTCCATCACCTATCGGGACGACACGGCCCTTACCCAGGCATGCTCCCGGCTTTTGAAAGACTATGAGCCCCAGCTGCGCCGCTATAAAAAGATGAACCTGCCAAAATAAAGGAGGAACACATGACGGAAGCAGATATCCTGGCTTTGACCTATGAAGATACCGTGACTGTTTACCGACCTTTCAAAGACCGTCTGCCAAACGGAGAGACGGTCTTTCACAGGAAAGCGGAGGGAAGGAAGGTTTATGAATCTATCTCCTGCGCTTTATCCACCCATACGGGAGGAACTCTGAACCGGGAACTGCCCGCAGGAAGTGTCCCCACCCAGTATAGTCTATTTGTGCGTCCGGAGATAGAGATAGAGCCTAATGACTATCTGGAAATTAAACAGAGGGGACGGCTCACCAAAGCCATGGCCGGACTGGCCGAGCGTCAGCCCTCTCACAACCAGGTCCCGCTTGTCCTGGAACAGGAGCGTGTCTGATGGCCGGGACGGAATACCGCATGGATGGACTGGACGAATGGGAACAGGAACTGGCCAGGGCCATTGAGGAGCAGTATCCGGAAGAGTTTAAGGCCATGGTCATCCAGGTGGCCATGGAGCTGCAGGGCAAGGTCAAGGAGAAAACTCCTAAAAAGACCAGCTGGCTGCAGAACAACTGGAAGGTGGGGGAAGTCCGGAAACGCGGGGATGAATATGTGATTGAGGTGTACAACAACGTAGAGTACGCCGAAGCGGTGGAATGGGGGCATCGGCAGAAGGTAGGGCAGTATGTTCCGGCCCTGGGGAAGCGCCTGAAGGCAAAGACGGTTAAGGGGGCCCACATGATGGAGCTGTCCCTTGCGGAGCTTCAGGCCGTACTTCCCGGATACCTGCAGGAGTGGATGAACGATTTCCTGAACACCCATGACATTGTATAAGACAGGAGGAACTAACTGTATGGATGAGAACATCTTACAGGCAGTAAAGGACGCGGCCATCGGTATGCTGCGCGACCATGAACCGGATGTGGATGTGTATGCCGAGGAAATTATGCGGACGGACAGGACGCTGGAGCCGGAGGATGAGGATAGCAGTAAATGGTATTTTGTGGAGGTGATTCCCGCCTCATTCACGACCATCAGCCCGGACCAGACAGAAGCGGCCCTGATGGTATCCATAGATTACCATGAGCCAGAGGAGTCAATCCGCAGATATGGCGAAAAGGCCATGGAACTGGACCGCGTATTCCGGCCGGTCTTTCCATTTGCTTACGGAGGAGAGAGGCGGGCAGCCACGGTAGCCCGTGTTACCACCAATATCAGCGGCGGCATGCTTCACCTGACCTTCCCTCTTACCTTCATCGTATCGGACAGGCCGGAGGAAGGAACGGAGATTGGGACACTGGAAATGAGAACCGAGAGAGGATGAGAACATGGCATTAGGATTACCGAACATCACAATTATATTTAAGGGCCTTGCCGCCTCCGCCATCGAACGGAGCGAGAGGGGGATTGTGGCCTGTATTATAAAGGATGACACGGAGGGCGGCCAGAGGCTGTCGGTCTATGAGAGCATCCTGGACATTGACTTTGAGCACATGACGGAAGCCAACTACGGATATTTAAAGCTGCTATTCGAAGGAGGACCCGTGCGGGTGATTGTACTGAGGGAGTCCGCCGAGTCCCCCAACCTGGCTGCGGCCTTGAAGGAGCTGATGTACCTGCGCTGGAATTACCTGTGCTATCCGGATATTTCAGACGAGGACAAGACCACGCTGGCGGCCTGGATCAAGGAGATGCGAGATAAGAACCATAAGACATTTAAAGCAGTGCTGGCAGCAAGTGCCAGCGATCATGAAGGGATTATCAATCTGACCACGGATGGGATAGAGTCCTCCATTACTGGAAAGACCCACACGGCAAAGGAATACTGTGCACGGATTGCGGGGGTCTTAGCCGGGCTTTCCCTGTCACGCTCCAGCACTTACTACGTGCTGGGAGACGTATTAAAGGCAGAGTGTCCATCGGACCCGGATGAACGCATTAATAAGGGAGAGTTTATTCTGGTGTTTGACGGCGAAAAGTACAAGGTGGGCCGTGGTGTTAATAGCCTGACCACCTTTACGAAGGAAAAGACGGAGGATGTGCGCAAGATTAAGATCGTGGAGGGGATGGATCTATATCAGGACGACATCCGCAACACCTTCACAGACAGCTATGTAGGAAAGTATGTGAATGACTATGACAACAAGCAGCTATTCGTGGCAGCTGTGCGGGCGTACCAGGCAGGACTCGCAGGGGAGGTGCTGGATGCCAGCTATGACAATACGGCATCGGTGGACGCGCAGGCCCAGAAGCAGTACCTGCAGGAACGGGGGCAGGATGTATCCCAGATGACAGAGACAGAAATTCTGACGGCCAACACTGGGGCCAAGGTGTTTATTGCCAGCCATGTGAAGTTCGTGGACGCAATGGAGGACCTGCAGATGACCGTGAACATGTAAGGAGGAGACAATGGCAGGAAACGTGAGAGGGAACCGGACCCTGACCGGAAGCTGGGGAGAGGTCTGGGTGGACGGTGAAAAAATCTTCGTTCTTCAGAAGATTGAACAGAAGGTGGAGGTCAACCGCGAGGATGTGCAGATGGGGATGAACGTGGACAGTAAGATGACCGGGCTTAAGGGGTCTGGTACCCTGTCCATCAAGAAGGTTTATTCCAGGGCAAAGGCTGTCTTGGAAAAGCTAAGTGCAGGCCAGGATGTCCGCTGCCAGATCATTGCAAAGCTGAAGGACCCGGATGCCGTGGACGGCCAGATAGAACGCTGGAGCACGGATAATGTCTGGTGGAACACCATCCCGGTCATCAGCTGGGAGACAGGGGGACAGGTACAGGAGGAGTGGGAGTTCGGCTTTACTCCAAGTGACATGAAGAATTTAGACGAAATCAAATAGGACGGAGGAATCGGAAGATGGAACAGAATAAAGAAGATATTTTTAAACGTTTTTTAGCAAAGGCAGAAAAACGGGCGGAGGAAAAGAAGATACACCGCACCTGCCTTGTCCGGGTGCCAAGTATAGATGAACGGATCCGGATCCGCGGCCTTTCAAAACAGGAGATTGCGGAGGTGTCGGAGATTGATAATACGGATGACCCTTACGCAGGTGATAAATATTCCGTCTACATAGCCACCGTGGAGCCGGATTTAAAAGCGGTTGCCAAGCAGATGAAGGAGGACGGGAACATCCAGGAATACACGGATGTGGTTGACATTTTTGAGATTTACGAGATTAGGCAGATGGCGGAAAAGATCATGGAGCTGTCCGGTGTAAGTGGAAAGAACAAGATTGAGGTCATAGAGGAAAGCCTAAAAAACTAATCCGACTGGATGGAGAGGCGGAATTTTTAAGCCATTACATCCAGAAGGGATTCACCCCGGAATATCTCCTGTCCATGGGACTGTCCCAGAAACTTTTCTTTGTCGCATCCATGCGGCTGGAACAGAAGCGGGAGGAGGAATATTTTAAGGCACTATGCAGGGTACTGTCCAGAAGGAGGTAGGCGATGGGAGGCGTAACAGGAAGCATCAGCCTCAAGGATAACGCCAGCGCCACCTTGAGGAACCTACGGAGCGAGCAGTCAAAACTCCGTGAGGATACAAAAAAGACATCCAGCGCCCTGAAAAGCGTATGGGGAACACCCAGAAA
The DNA here is from genome assembly GCF_005845215.1 of Clostridium sp. 1001271st1 H5. Classification (GTDB taxonomy): domain Bacteria; phylum Bacillota; class Clostridia; order Lachnospirales; family Lachnospiraceae; genus Enterocloster. Next base: position 201,304 of record NZ_SPHO01000006.1, on the reverse strand, counting down.
ACTAAAGGCCGATGTAAGCGATGCGACCAAAGCGTTAAAACGTGTCACGGATGCAGCGAAGAAAACCAAACCGGTCACGGTGGCAGTCAAGGCAAAGGATACAGCCACAAAGGTGATTAAGGGCGCTGGAACTGTCCTGAAGGCTGTGGGGAGGCCTGTAACGGCCGTGCTGAAGGCGAAGGATACGGCTTTCAAGGTGGTAAAAAAGACAGCCGGTGCATTGGACCGTCTGGGAAGGAAGGTGGCGTCCCCCGTCATTAAGGTGGTGGACAAGGCCAGCGGGGCCATCAAGGGAATCGTGGGAAGGATTGGCAAGGCAGCCAAGGCTGTGGCGATACCGGTGGGGATTGCTGCGGCAGCCGGGACAGCGGCCCTTGGCGCATCCGTCAGTGCGGGGATGCAGCTGGAACAGCAGCAGATTTCCATTGAACATTTCGTTGGGGCCACGAATAAAGAGCTTTCCCAAGCGGATGTAAAGGCGCAGTCTCAGTCCTACATTCAGCAGCTGAGGGAGAATGCCAATGCGACTCCCTTTGAAACCGGGGAAGTCATCCAGGCTGGTTCAAGGGCCATTTCACTTGCCGGTGGAAGCACCACGGACGCCATGAACCTGGTAACGCTGGCGGAGGATATGGCAGCAGCCAGTGGAGGGACTGCCTCCATCATGGATGCCATCGAGGCCCTGGGAGACTTAAAGGTCGGGGAGACGGAGCGGCTTAAATCCTTCGGCTTCAAGGTTTCAGCGGAGGAGTTCAAAAAGAAGGGATTTTCCGGCGTATCCGGTGAACTTCAGGACTTTTTTGGAGGAGCAGCCGGAAAGCTGGCCGGTTCCGGAGCGGGGCTTATGTCCACGATCACCGGCAAAATGAAGAGCAACGCGGCGGACTTCGGCCTTGGTGTGGTGGAGCAGTTAAAGCCGGTCCTGTCCGAGGTGATTGGGCTAATGGACGAGGCACAGCCCGTCTTAAAGAAACTTAGCTCCGGATTCGGACAGGGACTTGGGAAGGGAATCGGTCTGGCTAAGACCGCCTTCACTCAGATAGCTCCTATCATCAGCAGCGTGGTATCCACGGCTCTGCCCATCGCATCCAGCTTCTTGGGGAGTATGTCCACGGTATTTGGACAGATAGCCCCGGTTGTTACCACGGCCATGACGGGTATCGGCCCCGTGGTCATGAGCCTGGTGCCGGTTATCCAACAGGCGGCCTCTATCATAGGGGCTGTGGCGGGCGGGATTGGTTCAGCCATCTCCGTAGTAGCTCCGGTTGTCACGACCATCATGTCGGAAATCGGGGACAAGATAGGCGGCGTGGTGGAATTTTTAGCGGAACGGTCAGATTTCATCCAGTCCGTTATAGAAACGGCAGGCCCAGCCATTGCTAAGGTACTGGAAACTGCCTGGGGCATCATCAGCCCGGTTATGGACATCCTGATTACCACCTTTGAGCTGGTATTTGGCGTGGTCCAGAAGGTATGGCCCGGCATCCAGGATACAATCAGCGGGGTGTGGTCCCATCTTGAGCCGATATTTGACACCATTGGAAAGGGCGCGGACTTACTGGCCGGGGCCTGGTCCAAGGTTAAGGATTTGGTGACCGGCGGAGGAGATACCGGAAGCGGAAGCTCCGGAAGCGGCGTCAGTCCCGGGAAGAATGCCAGAGGAGACAATAACTGGAGAGGCGGTCCCACCTGGGTGGGTGAGAAGGGCCCTGAGCTGATTGACCTTCCGAAGGGGACGCGGATACTGCCTTCCAAGGAAAGCTTTACCTGGGCAGCTATGGGAGACAGTAATATAATCCAACTTTCCAGACAACCAGCCGATGGAGGGGATGTGACGCCATCTGGTGGAAAGACCATCACGATCCAAATCCAAAAGATAGCGGATGAAGTCCATGTAAGGAGTGAGGATGACATTGAGGAAATCAGCGAACGCACTGCAAAGAAAATCATAGAAGAACTTGACAATACGGCATAAACAGAAAGGAGAGGCTTATGGGAAAAACGAGGAAAATCAAGCTGGGAGACATTGTCCTGCCGGTTAACCCGGTAGAGCTGGAAGTCATCACGCCGCAGCTTAATAAGCGTCTGACCCTCCTTAACATGGGGACGGTCAATTTAAAGGGGAACCGGGATGTCGCCACAGCGACAATCTCCTCCTTTTTCCCTAGCCGGGAATCCCCTTTTTACCGCTATGCTGATATGCCCCCTAAGAAATACAGGGCTAAGATTGAGAACTGGAAAGAGAACAAGGAAACAAAGCGCCTGATCATTACGGACATGGGAGTCAACCTGGCTATGCTGATTGACAAATGCAGCTTTAAGGTAAAGGAAGGCAGCGGGGATATGTATTATACGCTGGAGCTGTCGGAGTATCGGAACCTGACCGTGCCGACCGTGTCCATCCCGCTGCAGGTGCGCGACAACGGCTTGAAACAACGCCCGGACGAGGCAGTCCCGGCTAAGACCCATAGGGTGGGAAGCGGGGATACCCTTTGGGGGATCGCAAAAAAAGCATACGGGAACGGGGCCCAAAGCTCCCGGATATATGCGGCCAACAGTGCCGTGATTGAAGCAGCCGCCAAGCAGCATGGAAAAAGCAGCAGTAACAACGGCTGGTGGATTTATCCGGGGACGGTCCTGGCAATCCCGTAATCGGAAAGGAGAACGAAAGTTGAATATCCTGGTGGGCGATAAGGATCTGAGTGAATTGGTGGAAACCATAACCTGGAGCGGGGACAGTGGACAGATAGCCAGGAAACTGGAATTTACCATTGCCAAGAACACGCAGGACCCAAACTTCCCAAATGTGACCATTAACGAGGGAGACCAGGTACTCCTTCAGACGGACACGGGAACCTTCTTATTTGGCGGAATTATCTTTGATATTGAAAAGATGGCAGGAAGCAACCTGGTCCGGTATCTGGCTTATGACCTGATATTCTATTTAACAGGATCCGAATTGACGAAGGATTATAACGGGGCTCCGGAGGACATTGCAAGGGATGTATGCGGGGCACTTGGAATCACGGCCGGAACTATGGCAGCCACGGGTATTACAATCACGAATCCATGTGTAAAAAAGACCGGATATCAGGTCATACAATCATCCTATACGGCAGCCGCCCGGAAGAATGGTAAGAAATATCAGCTGATGATGACGGAGGTTAACCGGGTATCCGTCATTGAAAAAGGCCAGGACAGCGGAGTGATACTGACCGGAGATTCCAACTTGTCAGATGCTACTTACAAGACCACCCTTCAAAACCTTGTCAACAAGGTTTTAATCACCAATCAAAAGGGTACCGTAGTGGGGATCGTGGAGGATACAGAAAGCCAGGCGGCCTATGGAACCATCCAGAAAGTCCTGGAACAGGAAGAGGGAAAGGACGCAGCGGCGGAAGCTAAGAATCTGCTTCATGGAAGTGATCCATCCGCTACGGTCACGGGCATCCCGGATGACACACGGGCGATGGCCGGATATGCATTGCTGGTACAGGAGGAAGAAACCGGGCTGATTGGCCAGTTCTTTATTGAGAGTGACAGCCACAAATATTCCAATGGGGAATCTACGATGAGCCTGACCCTTGCATTCCAGAACCTGATGGATGAGGTTGAGATTGATAAGCCATCCGAGGACAAGAAACAGAAGCGAGGAGGATGATATGGGAGGATATACAGCAAAGCTGGCAAGGCGTATTAAGGAGCAAGGGGCAGGCGGAAGCAGTCCCCTCATCCTGGCGGAATATGTGTCGCCATCTGCCATCCGGATTGGTGGGGAACTGTTCTCACATAATGTTCATGGAAACCCACAGTGTGACGCAACGGCCGGAGATACCGTGCTGGCGGCCCAGATAGGAAGCTCCTTTTATGTTATCTGCAGGGAGGTGTGACATGGGAGTATTTCCATTCATTAATACTGAGACAGTCCAGGAAGCCGCGTCCAAGAAACTTCCCTTGTTCCGGGAATATGCGTATGATTTTGAGAAACACTGCCTGAAACTGGATGATGATGGCAGGACCTATCTGGTCCAGGGGAATGAGGCCCTGCGCATCTGGATTTATTTTGCGTTGGAAACAGCCAGGTACCGATATACGGCCTATGATACTACGTTTGGGAGCGAGATAGAGGAGCAGCTGATAGGCCAACCGATGAACGATGAGGTGACCCAGATGGAGCTGGAACGGTACACAACGGAAGCACTGATGTGCAACCCTTATATAGAGGAGCTATCGGAATTCGATTTCGTGCTGCAAAAGGATGGAATCAAGGAGTCATTCCGCTGCAGAAGCGTGTACGGTGAAGAAACCATACAACATGATATAAAGGCGGTGAGGTAATGGAGCTGGAATGGAGCGCATCGGACATCCTGGCCAGGCTGAAGGCTGGGCTGAAAAATGAGGACACCCGGATTGAAGGGAGTTTCTCCATGGATAACATGCAGGCCGTGTCTGAGGAGCTGGCCCGGTACAACAGCATGCTGATTAAACCCCTGTGGGATGAGATTGACCTGCGGATTGACGAGGTCATCACATCCGGAAATGAAAATCACTATGCGTTCTGGGCCAGGCAGGTAGAAAACGCAGAAGGGAAACGGGTTATCGGCAGCGCGCGAGTTCATGGAGTTAGAGATGGGTCTGGAATTGTACACGTGGCCCTGCTCACGCCAGAGGCCGGAGCACCTACACCAGATGTGGTGGAGCTGGTCCGGGCCTACATTGAGACCCAGAGGCCGGTGGGAGCGCAGCCGGTCATCCGTGCAGCTGAGGCAGTGGAAGTGACTATTAACGGCATCATCGAGCTGCAGGAAGGGGCGGATATGGAAAGTGTCCGCGCCCAGGCCGGCAAGGAGGTAAAATCTTACCTGGCGGAAGTTGCCCTGGAGGGAAAGAAAGAAACGGTATTGAATTACTATCGTATTGGGATGCTCATAGGCGGGACGCCTGGCGTGAAGGAGATAGTGGAATATACCGTGAATGAAGGGGGAGAGTCCATGACAGCGGACTATGACCAATTTTTCACATTGAAAGGACTGACATTAAATGCTTCTGGATGAAAAAATGCTTCCGGGAATTAAGATACGGATTCCTCAGATGGAGGACCTGCTCCAGGCGGAGCAGGCGTATCTGGGTGTGATCTTGGAAGTGGCGGAGTGGCTGCGGGAGAGGATGATACTGTTAAATGAGGAAGTCATGAACATCCCAAACCTGAAGGCCAAGATAAAACAGATAACCGGATGGGACTGCGAGATACTGGAGGATGCGGAGCATCTGACCCTGACTATCCGTTACTATTTTGATGCCAGGGAGCCAGTCCTGGAACAGGAGGAGCGCATCATGAAGTATATCCCAGCCCATCTGAAAGCGGTGCATGAATATCTGCAGCGTTATGCAGGGAAAAGAAAGCTGTATGCGGGCACCACGCTGGGAACCTATGTAAGATACATAGGACGGCCACAGGAAACGAATGGGCACCGGGAAGGGAAGGCCCATGTCAGGGTACAGGGAAATGTGTACATACATACAAAAATGATTGTATATCCGGAGGGAAGATAAGATGGCAAATGAACATGCAATTCAGGCAACAGGAACGTTTGTTGTCAGTAAGGGATTTAGGTTGCTAACAAAGCTGGCGGCATCCCAGGGAAGTCTGCAGTTCACACGGGCTGCCGTAGGGACCGGTAAACCGCCGGAGGGATATTCGCCGGAATCCATGATTGGCCTGAATGCTTATAAAATAGATGCGGAGATAGCGGATTACGGGGTACAGGATGACATGGCCTATATTACAGTACAGGTGAGCAGCGACAACGTAACGGAAGGATTTCTGGTCACAGAGGTGGGGGTATTTGCGGAGGATCCGGATGAAGGGGAGATACTGTACGGGTACATGGATATCTCAACGGATCCAACCTATATCTATGCCAATGGGTCCACGAACCGGTCGAAGTTCGCGGAGTTCACTCTGTATGTACTGGTTGGCAGCGTGAGCAATGTGATAGCGGCGGTGACACCGGGAAGTATCATCACCAGGGATACTTTTACGGCTGCTAATCTAAAAGCGATAGATACTCATGGGATACTTGGAGGAGAAGCGGGTGCAGAGACCACCGGCCAGGGTCTGATAGACGCCCTTACAAATAAGCTGCTGACCGAGTTTGTAACGAACACCGTTTTAATGGAACGGCTGGGAACGTATGTCCTTAAGAGTAAGATAGTAAATGATTTTTTGTCTACGGATGAGGAAACAGTGCTATCGGGGCCGATGGGAAAGCTGCTAAAGGAACAGCTTAATGTGCTCAATACCAATTATGAGGTACTGTTCAATAAAGCAAAAAATATCAACATTGAGCAGGAAGATATAACAGCCACTTGCGATGCTCTTATGGATGGAATGTATAATTTTTCTGCAGGACCGTCTAGCCCTTATCTCCCAACGATTAATGTGTACATTGGCCTTGTGCTGAAAATATCTGACAATACTATACGAATCGTTGCCTATAGGTCAGATAGTACCGAAAAACCTTATTACAAAATTAAAAGTGGTGGTGTTTGGAAAAACATTTGGTTTCAATAGTTGGGAAAATTGCATATCTGACCAAATACCAAGGATAAACTAACGATTGACTTGTAGGCTAAAGTAACTTACATCCTTGATTAACGTGGAGGGACTCAGTTTAATGCCATAATACATTCCTATATTGGGTGTATCATCATCCCAGGATATTATTCTTATCGCATATAGTCCCGATGCATTATTTAGCTCTAAAATCACACCATGCCCATAGTTGGGCTTTAAATTAGCGCTTTTCAGATAGACACACTGGAATCCTGTCTTTATCTGAGCGCTAAGATTTGCAATGGTAGTGGTATCGTCAATATGTATTCGGCTATCAAAATCTGTAATCTTGGTATTATACACATTAATTACGAAAAATTCAGGCCCGCAAGGGCCTTTTATTATAGATAAATATGCAAATCAAGGAGGAAAAAGTATGGATGTAAGTACAATAATGCAGTACGTATCGTATCTATTGATTGCCATTGGGCTAATGGCATTCCTAGTGTCAGCCATCACACAGGTCATTAAATCCTGGCCAGGACTGGACAAGCTACCTACACAGGCGGTAGTCATTGTGTTATCTTTGATACTTTGCCCAGCTGTCTTTATCGCACTGATGGCGTGGCTTCACCACCCTATTGTCTGGTATACCGTATTTGCTTGTATGATTGCAGCCTTTATCGTAGCATTGGTGGCATTAGACGGATGGGAACGAGTGACAGAGATATGGAAACGGACAAAACCACCCAAAACAACAGAATAATGATTTATAAAAGATGAAGGAGGAAAGAAATTATGGCAAAAATAACAAACAAGCATGCAGCAAAACTCCCCGGCAATGGAGGATATGTGGATGCAGGGCCTGATTTGGGCGCAAAGCAGCCGACCCCTTATCTGTATGATGCCCCTTCAAATGTTCCACATCCAGAGATACACGACAGTGGCATAGGTGGCCCCAGTGATCGTGAAGAAAATGGTATGGATGACTGTGAGGAATAAGATAATAGCAAGGCCTTGGATGACTCCCAGGTCTTTGAGATTGGAGGTAAATACCATGAGTAAAACAGTAGCAGGATTAATCCAGCATTGTAAGGACAAGTTGGGCACCCCTTACGTCTACGGAGCCAAGGGAGAGGTCCTGACACAGACCATCCTGGACCGCCTGGCCCGGGAGAATCCAGGCACATATACATCCACCTATAAGGCCAAGGCCGTCAAATACATAGGCCAGCACTGTACGGACTGCTCCGGCCTCATCAGCTGGTTTACCGGGCACATCCGTGGCAGCTACAACTATCACGACACGGCCACGGAGCGGATGAGCATTGACCACTTGGACGAGACCATGGTCGGCTGGGCGCTTTGGAAGCCTGGGCATATCGGAGTGTACATTGGTGATGGCTGGTGCATCGAAGCCAAGGGTATTGATTATGGCACAAAAAAGAGTAGGGTATCTGCCACGCCCTGGCAGAAGGTACTGAAACTCTGTGACATTGATTATGCGCCGGTCCCGGTGACATACACCCAAGGCTTCCAGCCGGCGGCAGACGGGCAGCGCTGGTGGTACCAGTTTGCAGACGGCAGCTATGCGGCCAATGGCTGGTACTGGCTCCAGGAAATGGAGCGCAGGACGTGGGGATGGTATCTGTTTGACAGCGAAGGGTACATGCTGACCGGATACCAGGCGGACCCCTCCGGCGAGGCATTTTTACTCTGCCCCGTCAAAGGCAGCAACGAGGGTAAGTGCATGATTACAGATGCAAGAGGTGCGCTCCGGATTGCGGAGAAGTACGACATGGTCCACCATCGGTATGTGTTTAATTGGTAGGAAATAATAGATATTTAGACATCTGTCCGATTACCCCTTAGAAAGGACGATGGATGAATAGTTTTATTGGATGGATTGGTGGAAAGAGGTTATTACGCAAGGAGATTCTAGGACGTTTCCCGGAGGATATCGGACGTTACATCGAGGTATTTGGAGGAGCTGGCTGGGTGCTCTTTGCAAAAGAGAAGCAAGCAGGTCAGCTGGAAGTGTACAATGACCGGGATGGGAATTTAGTCAATCTGTATCGCTGCATTAAATATCATTGCAGTGCCCTGCAGGAGGAGTTGCAGTGGCTTTTATCCTCTCGCGAACAATTTTATGATTATAAAGCGCAGATGGATATGAGGGGATTGACAGATATTCAAAAAGCTGCCCGTTTTTTTTATTTGATAAAAATAAGCTTCGGGTGCGATTACCGCACATTTGCAACTTCATCTAAAAGCATAGAGAATGCGATGGATTATCTGGGGAAAGTCCAAAAGAGGCTTCAGGGTGTGGTGATAGAGAACAAGGATTTTGAGAATTTGATAAGTGTCTATGACCGGAAGGATGCTCTGTTTTATCTGGATCCTCCTTATGTAGGGACAGAACGATATTATAGTGCTGCCTTTAGTATGAAAGACCATGAGCGTCTTGCAGATGTCTTAAAACATATCAAAGGAAAGTTTGTTCTTTCCTATAATAATGTAGCATGGATACATGAATTGTATTCTCAATATCCTTGTAAAGAAGTGACGCGTAACAATACATTGGCTGGAAATGCAAGCAATCGCGAGAGATACAAGGAAGTAATCATAACGAATTTCTGAAAAATATAACGATATTCGTTATAATATAACAAAACAGAAAAAAGACCTGTCGAAAGCGGTAAAATCATCCGTAAGGGGTGATTGGATGGTCAGAATTCATTTATCAAGGCTTCTTGGAGAGAAACGCTGGAGTCAGGCAAAATTAGCGAGAGTGACAGGAATCAGGGCGTCAACAATCAATGACATATACAATGAATTTGCTGAACGCATCAGCCTGAATCATCTTGACCGAATTTGTAAGGCATTGAATTGTGATATTTCAGATATACTGGAATACATACCGGATGAGCCATGATAATGAAGAGGTAAAAGGGCGTTTGATAGGAAATAAAATACCTTTCAAATGTCCTTTTATTTTTTGCTAATTTTCAGAAAGTAGTTGATTTTTGCAATTTATGCGAAAAGCTTTTGGGTTTTTCGCGAAAAGCTACACAGGTGGCGAAGCTGAAAGTCTTGAAGCAGAGCTATCTTTCCGAGCATTACGACCTTGAGGACAGGATACTGAAGCATTACCCGCAGCAGATTAAAGACTATGAGGAACGCATTACAGCCTATGGGAATGATGCCGAGATAGCCAGTCAGCATAAGCCGCAGGGAGAGGATAAGTTCTGCCCCATGACTTTAAAAGGCGTGACCTATAAAGAAAAAGCAGACGCAGGTGAGATGCTCCTTGCCATCTGCAAGGAAAATCCGTTGTCACAGCCGACAGAAATCGGCAGCTACCGTGGCTTTCAGATGGAGATTTATTATGATACCGTTAATGCCCACTACTGTCTAAACCTCTGCGGAATGAGGAAACACAAGGTAGAGTTAGGTGCGGACGCTCTGGGCAACCTCACCAGAATCGAGAATGAGATTGCCAAATTCCCTGCCAGACTGGAAGCCGCCAAGACCAGAAAGGAGGAAACCATCGCACAGCTTGAAACCGCAAAAGTTGAGGTTGAGAAACCATTTGCTTTTGAAAATGAGCTGAAAGAAAAGACGGAAAGGCTGAATGCCCTCAATATCGAACTGAATCTGAATGAAAAGGACAACACTGTTATTGACGATGAGCCAGAGCAGAACGATGAGCCGGCAGAGAAAATAAGTGAGGACAGGGAGAGGTAAATCCAGTTTGCACATTTGTATTGCTTTATTTTGGGCAGTATAATAAGTGACGATAAGAAAAAGTCGGAGGTGAGGAACAATGTCTGATGCGTTCAGATTTGAAACTTTTGTAGATGTCCACAGCAATATCTTTAATGAATACCTCGGCTCTGTCATAGCAAAGCTGTCCAGAGAAAATGAGGAATACCGTGCCGTGAGAGCCGAGATTGAGAGCCTTTATGAGAAATATCCGAAAGTTTTAGGCGTGTTTGATACGGAAACATCGGCGGAACTGACCGAGGAAGAATGTGCCGCACTGATTAAAGTGATGGAGCTTAGAAACAAACTTACGGATATGGAGATGCAGTCGGTCTATTTCCGTGGCTGTTATGACAGCATAGGGTATCTGAAAAAGGCAGGAATTTTATAATGGACTGACCGAGAAAAAGGCGGTGTTGGCGTGAGTGCTGATGCCGTCTTTTACATAGCCGAGAGGTTTTCATTTACGAAAATTCCTCGGCTTATTTTATTTTCAAGGAGGTGTGTGATTGGATTACCAAGAGTACAGACAGTCCCTTAATCAAAAACTGGCTGAAAGAGTAGAGCGTGAGCTTGCCGATTTCCGTGAGGACATCCTAAGCAAAAGCCCGCAGGAAATTTACGATGCAGCATATCAGATTATCTTGAAGAATGATATTGCAGAGTGCTTTTCGGATGCGGATTATTCCCCGCAGGCGGCAAAAGCCCTTATGAAATCCCCGAATCTTTTGCAGGATATTTATGAGGAATGGATTGAGAGGGAAGATTCCCACATGGACGAATTACGCCAGACCGTTGCTGATTTTAAGTCCTATATGGTTAAGACGGAAAAGATTTTGTCTGGGAAAGAAAGGTGATTGCCCATTGAGAAACAGCAGACCCTATGTGCAGATTGACCCAGACGTGCTTGAGAGGGCAAGGCAGATAGACCTGCTTTCCTATCTTCGAGCTTATGAGCCGAGCAATCTTGTCAAAGTCAAAGGCACAACGAACGTGTACTGTACCGCCGAGCATGACAGCCTAAAGATTTCCAACGGCAAATGGTACTGGTGGTCGAGGGGCTTCGGCGGCTATTCCGCCCTTGATTATCTGATGAAAGTTAAGGAGTACGGCTTTGTGGAAGCCGTGGAAATCCTCACGGGGCAGACGATGGCAGACTGGAAACCGCCGCCCCCTGCCGTGAAAAAAGCCGAGCCAAAGGTGCTGCTCCTGCCGCCGAAGAACAGAAATTGCGACAGGGTGGCAGAGTATCTTTTCGGGCGTGGCATTGATTATCAGCTTATCCAAGAGTGCATTGCCGAGGGAATTATTTTCGAGAGTGCCGACTACCACAATGCTGTTTTTATCGGAAAAGATGAAAACGGGACGCCAAAGTACGCCGCCTGCCGTGGCACAGTCAGCAGCTTCAAGCGTGACGCATCGGGCAGCGACAAACGGTATTCGTTTCGGCTTCTGGCGAGAAGTCCGTGTACTTCGGTGCATTTATTTGAAGCCGCCATTGATTTACTCTCCTATGCCACCTATTTAAAGTGTGAGGGCAGGGATTACAAAGCGGAAAACCTGCTCTCTTTGTCGGGCGTGTATCAGCCAAAGAAAGAGATAAAAGACAGCAAAATTCCTGTTGCTTTATCGACTTTTTTGAAAGCACATCCACAAATCAATACAATCTATCTGCATCTGGATAAGGATAAGGCAGGTCGGTTATGTACCGCCGCCTTGAAAGAATTATTGCAGAAAGACTACCGAATCGTTGATGAACCGCCGCCAGTCGGCAAGGACTTCAACGATTTTTTAATGTCCTATCTGGGGATTGCAAGGCAGAAAACGAACCGTGAAAGGGGTGATGTCCGTTGATTGTCGGATGATTTTTTCGGATTGAAATAGACAGACAGCAAAGAAAAATCGAAGAAGAAAGAGAGGAAATTGCCATTGAAACAGTATGATGTTACGCTCACAGGTCACTTTGAAAAGACCGTTTCCATCTATGCAGACAGCCCCGAACAGGCGGCGGAAAAGTTAAGGATTATCCTGTTTGATACCGACCTTGTCCGCTTTTCTGATGAGGATTTTGTCAGCGGCGAAGCGGATATTAAGGACGAGGATGAGGGCGGTTGTGAAGAAAATGCAGCAGAGAATGAGGATATGGAGGACGTATGCTGTTCAGACTGTCCGTACTTCTGCCCCGTGTGTGGAGAATGTATGTATGAGGGCGGATGTTAAAGACACGTCTTACCAAGCACTGAATTTGGTTATCCATCTGCCGATGGAAACAAAATTCGCTTGTTAGGGGACGCCCCTAATACCCCGTGGAAAAGACCGCCGCCAGAGGACGGCAGGCAGAAAGGAGTATTTTAAGGATGAGTGATTTTATATATTTTATCCTCGGCACAACGCTCGGCGGGATGTTCGGCGTTGCGTGCATGTGCGTGTTGCAGATTAACAGGCTGTCCGAGGGAAAGGGGGATGCAGATGCGGAAACGGAATGTGCAGATACTGTTCCGACTGACCGAGGAAGAAGCTGAATACCTCTGTTCCCTTGCAGAGAAATCGGGACGCTCCAGACAAGCCCTGCTCCAGTCGATGGTCATGGGCTATCGGCTCTGCGAGAAGCCAGACCCAGAGTTTTATAAAATCATGCGGGAACTGTCGGCAATCGGCAACCGCATCAACCAGCTTGCGGCAAAGGCGAACGCCTTGAACTTTGTGGACACGCCGATGCTCTATGACGAAGCCAAGAGGTGGCGGGACTTTCGTCTGGACGTAAGCAGGCAATACTTTGTTCCGAGGAAGATGTCTGGCTGATGGCGGTCTGCGAAATCTGGGACGTAAAGGGCAGGCTCGACCACCCTATCGACTACGCCGAGAATCCAGAAAAGACCGCTAACCCCAAATACACGGATGCGGACTTGCAGGCGATGGGCGATGTGATGAAGTATGCCACCAACGGCGACAAGACCGAGCAGCAGTTCTTTGTCACGGGCGTAAATTGTGACCCTGCTACTGCAAGGGACGAGATGATGATAGCCAAGCATCAGTGGAATGATGAGAGCGAGATTGTCTGCTATCACGGCTTCCAGAGCTTTAAGGCAGGCGAGGTCACGCCAGAGCAGGCACATGAGGTCGGCGTGAAGCTGGCGGAGAAGATGTGGGGCGACCGATTTCAAGTCGTTGTAGCAACCCATTTGAATACGGAGTGCCTGCACAATCATTTTGTTGTCAACTCCGTTTCCTATGTGGACGGAAAGCATTATCACGATAACAAAAAGAACCTGCGGTTGCTCCGTAAGCGTTCGGATGAATTATGCCGTGAGTATTCCTTGTCGGTCATTGAACACCCAAGCGGCAGGAAGAAGCCCTACGCTTTATATCAAGCCGAGAAGAACGGTCTGCCTACAAGGGATACCGTGGCACGGCAGGCGGTGGACGAAGCAATCTCAAAATCGTTTACACTGAAAGATTTTGACCGCCAGTTGTCAGAAATGGGATACCGTATCAATTTTGACCCTAACAGAAAATACTGGACGATTATCGGGAAAGGGTGGCAAAGACCGAAGCGGCTCTACAAGCTCGGCGATGATTACACCAATGAAAGGATAACGGAACGCATTAAGGAAAATTCCTATGCGGTGAAGTTCTTCCGATTTGCTGAGCCGACAAAACCTGTTAAGGTCATAAGGGTAAAAGGCACATTAAAAGATGCCAAGAAAATCGGCGGCTTGCGTGGGCTGTATCTCCATTATTGTTACAAGCTCGGTATTTTGCCAAAGAAGAAACAACAAAACTATGCACGGCTTCACTATCTTCTGAAAGACGATTTAATGAAGATGGATGCCATCACAGATGAAACAAGGCTGCTCTGCCGCAACCACATCGACACGGCGGAGCAGCTTTTGTCCTATAAAGGCTCTCTGGAATCCGAGATAAGTGGGCTGACCGAAGAGCGTAAGGGGCTTTACTCCCAGAGCCGCAAATCAGTCGGCGAAGAAAAAGAAGCGGTCAAGGCTCGATTGTCGGAAATCACGGGTCGGCTTAAAACAATCCGAAAGGAGGTCAGATTATGCGATGGTGTCCTTGCCCGAAGCGACACCCTCAAGGAAAAGTTACAGACCATACGGGCAGACGAGAAAGAACAGCAAAGAAAGGAGCTGATGAAGCATGAACACAGGCGGCGAAGCGGCAGAGCAAATCGTAAGGATGAGCTTGGAGGGATTTGAGGTCGCAGCCAAAATCACGGGGGCGGGTGCGAAGAATATCGCAATCCTCTTATATTCCATTTTGAAAGAAGAACAGAAAACAAAAGGAAAGGCAAGGCTCACAAATATGCTCCGCTCTGGAAAGGAGCTGAAAGTCTTTACCGTAAAAAGCGGCGACTTGAAGAAGTTCACGCAGGAAGCGAAGAAATACGGCGTACTCTACTGCGTTTTGGCGGACAGGGGGAACAAAGACCCCAATGCGGAGGTGGATGTGATAGCCCGTGCGGAGGACGCATCGAAAATCAGCCGCATCGTGGAGCGTTTCAACCTTGCATCGGTGGACGCCGCTTCTATCGTTACCGAGGCGGAGAAATCGAAAGGGGAAAAGACCAAACCGAAAGATGCCAAGACCGCAGGAGAAAAGGATGCAGGGGCAAATGACAGTCAGCCAGAGCCAGACATCGGCGTGCAGGAAAAGGCGGAGAAAGACAGGCTCATGGACGCTTTGATGGGCAAGCCTGTCCAGAAAGAGGAGAACACCCCAAACCCCTCATTGGCAAAGACAGAAAAATCCCCTCTGTCCGAGCCTACCTCAGAGCAGCAAAGGAAGTCCGCAGAGGGGGCTACTATGACTAAGGCACAGAAGCCGTCAGTCAGGGAAGAACTGCGGAAGATAAAGGAGAGCCGCAAAGGGCAGGAAGCGGATGTTTCCCCTGCAAAAGAGAAATCTTCCGACAGGGCAAAGAAACCGACCGCAGGAAAGACGGAGCATAAACAGCCGCAGAAGCGGAAACGCAAACCAAAATCGAAAGGAGCAAGATAGCTATGAGTATCTATGATGTATTCAGCGGCGGCAGCAGAGCATTTAACAAAGAGGAATGGGCTGCCCAAAAGCAGGAGCAGCGGAAAGAAGCCTATGACTTGATTGACACGACCTGCCAAGAGATGATGGCGGACGGCGGTGCATTTCAGCAGTACCTTGACGTGCAGGGGCATTTTGACCGCTACTCTGTCAACAACGCCATTTTAGTATCGGCACAGATGCCCGAAGCGACACAGTTAAAAGATTACGGGAGCTGGAAACAGAGCCGTGTCTATGTGGATAAGGACGCACAGAAAGTGACCATCCTTGAGCCGGGGAAAGAGTATCAGCGTGACGATGGTTCAAAAGCTGTCGGATATAACGCAAAAGTAGTCTATGACGTTTCCCAGACCTCGGCAAAGGACAGGCAGCAGCCGCAGGAGCAGAAAACCATGCGGGAGCTTGTGTCGGCAATGATTGACGCAAGCCCCGTTTCCTTTGTGCCAGTCGATGACCTTGAGCTGCCTGCGTTCTATGACAGCTCACAGCAGACCATCTTCATCAAGACGGGACTTTCCGAGGAACAGCTTTTTGTCAGCATGGCAAAGGAAGTGTCGGCGGCGGTCTTTGACTTCAAGCATAAGGAAAGCCGTGATGATTCCGATTTCAAATCGTTCTGCGTCGCCTATATGGTAAGCTCCCGTTACGGCGTGGACACAAAGGGATTTAGCTTTGGCAAGCTCCCGAAAGAATTTGAGGGCATGGAAACGCAGGCGTTCAAGGGGGAGCTTGGCTCGATGCGTGACGTCCTCGGAGAAATCCAGTCGGATATGTATAAGAGCCTTGAAAAGAACAAGCCGCCCAAATCCAAAGAGCAGGAACGCTAATCGGAGGTGCAGCCTATGAAAGAAGAACGCTACCATTTGGCTTTGGATAAATATGATAAGAACATCATGCTCAACGCATTAAACACGCTGCGTACTGAGCAGGTCAGGGAGGAACGCCCCACCGACCCTGTTGACGAGTTGATTATCAAAGTGTCCAAAGCCCCGACCAAGAAAGTAAAGGTTGCCCCGTGCAGGTGCCATGAAGAACGGTGACGACTATAAGGCAGGCTTAATCCTCTCACTATGCGGCATTATCCCTGTCGTGTGGCTTGCCCTGCTGACAGCCCCTTATGTCAGCGGCGGCATCGTGGAGATAATCGGTAACTTATCCGTGGCAATCGAGAATCCGTTTTCCATAACGGTGTGTAAGGACAGCATGAAAACCGTCCTTATTTTTCTGATTGCCTACGGCATGGGAATCGGCGTTTATTTCTCCACACGCAGGAACTACCGCAAGGGGGAGGAACACGGCTCTGCAAAATGGGGCAACGCAGGTACGCTCAATAAAAAGTACCGAGATAAGGACGCATCAGAAAACAAGCTGCTGACCCAGAGCGTCCGCATCGGGCTTGACGGGAAGAAGCACAGGAGAAACTTAAATATCCTTGTGGTGGGCGGCTCTGGTGCAGGAAAGACCAGATTTTTTTGTAAACCGAATGTGATGCAGTGCAACACATCAATGGTAATCTTAGACCCGAAAGGCGAGATTGTCCGTGACACGGGAGGGCTGCTTGAGAAGAAAGGCTATGAGGTGCGTGTCCTTGACCTTATCAATATGCACCGAAGCCATTGCTACAATCCATTTGTATATTTAAGGAATGATAATGATGTGCAGCGGCTTGTGACGAATCTTTTTAAGGCGACCACGCCGAAAGGAAGCCAGGCGCAAGACCCGTTCTGGGACACGGCGGCAAGTATGCTGCTCTTATCCCTTGTGTTCTATCTGAAATACGAAGCCCCGCCAGAGGAACAGAATTTCCCGATGGTGATGGAGCTGCTTCGTGCAGGGGAAGTCCGTGAGGATGACGACAGCTATGTAAGCCCGCTTGACGAGTTGTTTGACCGTCTGGAAATGGTAAACCCAGAGCATATCGCTTTGAAATATTACCGTGATTACCACAGTGGGAGTGCCAAGACCTTAAAGAGCATCCAGATAACCCTTGCCGCAAAGCTTGAGAAGTTCAATCTGGAAAGCCTTGCATCTTTAACCGCCACGGACGAACTGGATTTGCCGTCTTTGGGCGAGAAGAAAGTCGCATTGTTCGCTCTGATACCAGACAACGACACCAGTTTTAATTTTTTGGTGTCACTTTTATACACGCAGCTATTCCAACAATTATTTTATCTTGCCGACCATAAGTACGGCGGGAGCCTGCCTGTCCATTGCCAGTTTATTATGGATGAGTTTGCGAACGTCAGTTTGCCCGATGACTTTGACAAGATACTGTCGGTTATGAGGTCAAGGGGCGTGTCCGTTTCGATTATCCTGCAAAATCTGGCACAGCTAAAAGCCCTGTTTGAGAAACAATGGGAAAGCATCGTCGGGAACGCCGATGAGTTCCTCTATCTGGGCGGCAATGAGCAGAGTACCCATAAGTTTGTGTCGGAGCTTTTAGGCAAGGCGACCATCGACACCAACACTTACGGGAAAAGCTCTGGACGGAGCGGCAACTATTCCACCAACTACCAGATTTCGGGGCGTGAGCTTTTAACCCCAGACGAAGTGCGTATGCTTGACAACCGCTACGCACTTCTTTTTGTGCGTGGGGAACGCCCCGTTATGGATTTAAAGTATGACATCTTGAAACACCCGAATGTGAAACTGACTGCTGACGGAGGGAAGCCGCCGTATATCCACGGCGAGCCGACACAGGCAGTCGCAACCCTTGTGTTTGACGATGCTTTGCTGATGGATGCAAAGAGCATGGAAGCGGTCAGCACATCCTATGAACTTCTGTCCGATGAGGACTTGGAAGAAATATTCAATTTATAAGGAGGATTTACCCTATGAAACTTTTTAAGAAGAACGAGAAGAAAGAAACCGTAAAACTGCCGATGGGAAGAAAGACCAGAAAGGCGTTTGTCATGTATGCCGCTTTGGTATGCTGCATGATTTTTGGAACGACAACAGCCTTTGCCGCCAATGACCCGATTGCCGTGGTAAACAACCTGTCAAACTTTATCTTCGGTCTGATTAAGGCGGTCGGGATGATTATGCTCGGCTTCGGCATCGTGCAGGTGGGCTTGTCGCTGAAATCCCACGACCCGTCCCAGAGGGCAAACGGATTTCTGACCCTTGCAGGCGGCGTGGTGATTACCTTTGCAAAAGAGATTCTGACCCTTATCACAGGCTAATCCAAAACAGGATGAAATAGCAGACTGACACAAGACAGGGATAACGGGGCAGATCCGCCCTGCGGAACTTGCCCCGCTATCCAATTTTAAGAACGGAGGTGGTCGAATGTCAGATAACTGGGTAGTCCAGAACTTGGAGAACGCTCTTAACACTTGGAATGAGAAGTTAGCCGAGATATGGCAGCTCATCACCCAGTCCCCAGAGAATTTCAAAGGCGGTGCGATATGGAAAGTCATCGTTGACATCCACGGTGCATTGCAGGCTATCGGGTTTGCCCTGCTCGTGCTGTTCTTTGTCGTGGGCGTGATGCGTACCTGCGGCGACTTCGCAAGTGTAAAAAAGCCCGAACACGCATTGAAGCTGTTTATCCGCTTCGCCCTTGCCAAAGGTGCGGTGACTTACGGCTTGGAGCTGATGATGGCTCTGTTCCAGATAGTGCAGGGAGTAATCTCAACGATTATGAAAGCCGCAGGCTTCGGCACGGCTCAAAAGACGGTATTGCCACAGGAGATAGTGACTGCGGTTGAGGACTGCGGCTTTTTTGAGAGCATACCACTATGGGCGGTTACGCTGATAGGCGGGCTGTTTATCACGGTGCTGTCATTCATTATGATAATGTCGGTGTACGGCAGGTTTTTCAAGCTGTATCTTTATACCGCCATCGCTCCCGTGCCGCTGTCGTCTTTTGCAGGAGAGCCGAGCCAGAATGTGGGCAGGAGCTTTATCAAGAGCTATTGTGCCGTGTGCCTTGAGGGGGCAATCATCGTGCTTGCCTGCATCATCTTTTCGGTGTTTGCGGCTTCCCCGCCCGTTGTCAACCCCGATGCGGCTGCGGTCACGATGGTATGGGGCTATATCGGGGAACTGGTATTTAATATGCTCGTCCTTGTCGGTGCAGTCAAGATGGCAGACCGTGTCGTGCGTGAAATGATGGGCTTGTAAGGGAGGGAACGGATGAAACGTGTTTATATCTTTAAGGACGGGGTGCAGCAGGCAAGCACAGCCACAAAAGAAAGTGCGGTTGACCTTATCCGCCAGTACCAGAAACTGGAAACACACCCCATGCTTCGGGCGGAGTTCAGCATCATTGTGGGGGAGGAAGAAGTTATTCCCTATCCGTCACAGAAAAAGCCGCCTAAGAGAAAATCTGAAATGGAGCGATAGGAGGTGCTGCTTTGTACGATTTTGAAACGGAATACCGCAGGATATTTGAAACGCCGCTTGAAGAAATCAAAGAGGATATATTCTTTCGGGCGGATAATTTTGAAAATGAAAAGTGGTACGGGGATTTGCAGATGTATCTGGCAATCGGTGTCTGCAAGCCAGAAAAAGATTGCGTGTCAGATTTGCAGAGAGCCTTGAAAGTTTTAGGATGCCCTACCCAAACGAGGGAAATCGACGGGGAGATGTTTTTAATTCCGCAGAGGGAAAGGCAGAAGCAGACCCCGCCCCGCCATAAACAGGAAATGGAACGATAGGAGGTGTTTATGATTGGAAGTAAAGATAAATAAGGAAATCCGCAACTATACGGAGAGTATGTTTTTCGGGCTGTCTATGCGGCAGTTCCTTTTTTCTGTCCTTGCCTGCGGCGTGGCGGTGGGCTTGTTTTTCCTGCTCCGTGGCAGGTTCGGGACGGAAACCGTGAGCTGGATGTGTGTTCTGGGAGCTTCGCCCTTTGCGGTGATGGGATTTGTAAGGTACAACGGCATGACCGCAGAGCAGTTTGTGTGGGCGTGGATAAAATCGGAGTTCATTATGCCGAAGAAGCTCCTGTTTGTGCCAGAGAATTTATATTACGAAGCGATGAAGAACAGCATTGAAGCCCATGAAAAGGGAACGCCCGCCGTGCAGAAAAAGCGGAAGAAACGGAAACGCAGGGCGAAAAGGCGTAAGGAAGCAAGAAAGCGAAGAAAGCAATCTGAAGAAGCAAGAAAGAAGAATGAAAAAGCAAGAAAGCGTAAGGAGGCAGACTATGATTAAGACGCTCAGGAATCTGTTCAAGCAGGATAAGGAGAAATTTGCCGTGCCGAAATCGGTGCAGGCGGTCATCCCGTTAAAGACCATGTGGGAGGACGGTATTTTCCTTGTAGGCAGGAACAAATACGCAAAGACATTCAAGTTTGAAGATATTAACTATGCCGTGGCGAGCCGTGAGGACAAGGAAGCTATGTTCCTTGAATATTCGGAGCTTTTAAATGCCCTCGACAGCGGGGCGACCACGAAAATCACCATCAATAACCGCAGGCTCAACAAGGCGGATTTTGAGCAGACCATCCTTATCCCGATGGCGGAGGACGGTCTGGATAAATACCGTAAAGAGTATAACAAGATGCTTCTGGATAAGGCGACAGGGGCGAACTCCATCGTGCAGGACAAATATGTGACAATCTCCGTCTGCAAGAAGAACATCGAAGAAGCGAGGAATTATTTTGCCCGTGTGGGTGCTGACCTTATCGGGCATTTCAATCGTCTTGGCTCAAAGTGTACGGAACTGGATGTCAATGATAAGCTGCGTATCTTCCACGACTTCTACCGCACAGGCGAGGAAACGGCGTTTTCCTTTGACATGGCACAGACCATGCGGAAAGGTCACGATTTCAAAGACTATATCTGCCCCGACTCTTTTGAATTTGAAAAAGATTATTTCCGCATCGGCAACCGCTACGGGCGTGTGATTTTCCTTAGAGAGTACGCCGCCTATATCAAGGACAGCATGGTGGCGGAGCTTTGCGAATTAAACCGTAACATGATGCTCTCTGTTGATGTTGTCCCTGTTCCCACGGATGAAGCCGTGAGGGAGGTAGAGAACCGTCTTTTAGGTGTGGAAACCAACATCACAAACTGGCAGAGGAAACAGAACCAGAACAATAACTTTTCTGCTGTTATCCCCTATGATTTGGAGCAGCAGAGAAAGGAAAGCAAGGAGTTCCTTGATGATTTGACGACCCGTGACCAGAGGATGATGTTTGCGGTGCTTACGATGGTGCATACCGCAGACACCAAAGAGCAGCTTGACAACGACACGGAGGCTCTGCTCACGACAGCGAGAAAGCATCTCTGCCAGTTTGCCGTGCTGAAGTATCAGCAGATGGACGGTCTGAATACCGCCCTGCCGTTCGGCGTGAGGAAGATTGATGCCCTGCGTACCCTTACCACGGAGAGCCTTGCGGTGTTTATTCCCTTCCGTGTGCAGGAAATCTACCATAAGGACGGTGTATATTACGGTCAGAATGTTATCAGTAAAAATATGATTATTGCCAACCGCCGCCACCTGCTGAACGGTAATTCTTTTATTCTCGGTGTGTCTGGTGCAGGCAAATCGTTCACAGCGAAAGAGGAAATGACGAACATCATTCTGACCGACCCTAACGCCGATGTAATTGTTATAGACCCCGAACGTGAGTACTCCCCGCTTGTGAAAGCCATGCAGGGCGAGGTCATTCACATTTCTGCTACAAGCGAAAACCACATTAACGCTATGGATATGAACTCTGATTACGGCGACGGTGCAAACCCCGTTATCTTGAAATCAGAGTTCATTTTGTCTTTGTGTGAGCAGCTTATCGGCGGTGCAAGTCTGGGGGCAAAGCAGAAATCCATCATTGACCGCTGCACGGCAAGCGTGTACCGCTATTATCAGCAGGGGAACTATATGGGGACGCCGCCGACTTTGCAGGACTTCCGTGAGGAACTGTTAAAGCAAGATGAGCCAGAAGCACAGGAAATCGCCCTTGCGATTGAGCTTTTCACGGACGGTTCCCTCAATACCTTTGCCAAGCATACCAACGTGGACACCCACAGCCGCCTTATCTGCTATGACATCCTTGATTTAGGCAAGCAGTTACAGCCTATCGGTATGCTCGTGGTGCTTGACAGTATTTTGAACCGCATCACGATGAACAGGGCGAAAGGCAGAAACACCTTTATTTTCATTGATGAAATCTATCTGCTGTTTCAGCATGAGTATTCCGCCAACTTCCTCTTTACTCTCTGGAAGCGTGTGCGTAAGTACGGGGCGTACTGTACTGGAATCACGCAGAACGTGGACGACCTGTTGCAGAGCCATACGGCGAGGACGATGCTTGCCAATTCCGAATTTATTATCATGCTGAATCAGGCATCCACAGACCGTATCGAGCTTGCGAAGCTCCTTAACATCTCCGATTTGCAGATGAGCTATATCACGAATGTCGGTGCGGGGCAGGGACTTTTGAAAGTGGGCAGCTCCCTTGTGCCGTTCGTCAACAAGTTCCCACGGAATACGGAGCTGTATAGGTTGATGACGACCAAGTTTGGGGAGGTCTAAAGGAGGGTTTTTTGGAGAAAAATCGTGTTTACCATGCTGATTGTACGGATGTGCTGCGGGAGCTGCCAGACAGGAGCGTGGATTTGGTGATTGCCGACCCGCCGTACTACCGCATGAAAGGGGATTTTGATTTTGTGTTCCAGACGGTTTCGGAATATCTGGAATGGTGTCTGGCATGGGCAGGGGAATGTTACAGGATTTTAAAGCCGACCGGTGCGTTTTACTGTTGGGGGAGCTGCCAGATGATAGATAAGCTCTCCACCCAAGTTTTAGACAGGTTTGACTGGATAAAGAGGAATCTGATTGTCTGGAATTATAGGACGGGGCGACCTGCGAAAGCGACTTATCGGAACGAAGCGGAATTTTTGTGGTTTTACAGCAACCCTATGCACGAAATCAATATTGATGCCGTCCGCATCCCGTATGATGAGGGCGGCGAAAAAGACAAAAGGAAAAATCCAAAGGGGAAATCCTGCGGGAACGTATGGGAGTTTCCGAGGATTATGCCTAACTACAAGGAAGCAACAGGGCATCCCACGCAGAAGCCAGAAAAACTGGCGGAACGGATGCTGCTTGCAAGCAGCAGGACTGGCGATTTAGTGGTAATTCCCTTTGCGGGTTCAGGGAGTGAGATAGTCCAGTGTATCAAAAACGGGCGTGACTTCATTGCTTCTGAAATCAATGAATCCTATGTGGGGAATATCATTTTGCCAAGACTGAAAAAAGAAACGGAACAGGACTTTATTGTATCGGCACAGGAGAAAGGAGGATTTCTATGTCAGAGATAAGATTCCGCAATGCAGCCCACCGTGATTTCTTTCTGGATAACATGATGAAATGCAAGGTCAACGATTGTTACCACAGGGCATTTTTTTATGTGATGGGGATTGCGGAGGAAACAAGGAAAAATATCAATTCCATGTTTGATTTTAAGACAGACTGCATTGAGCCAGAGGGGATGCACGCAGGGTGGCAGACAAGCGGCACGGTCAAGGTCTGCCACCTTGCCTTTAACCTCTGGAACGGTTACGCAGAGGAGGGGCGTGAGAGGCTTTTCACGCCAGAGGAATTGTTCTGCTGCGAGTTTGCCCCGTATTTCATGGAGGGCATCAAGGTAAGGTATCCCGAATATTGCAGGGATTTACCTGCCCCTAAAAAGCAGACGGAGCATACACGGTAAACAAATATCAGTAAGGAAAGGATATGCCTATGAATTTGAAAAACTATAAAACCATTATCTGTACTGCCGCCGCTGTCGCCCTCTTGGGAGCAGCGGTTTTTTGCGGCTTCAAGATTTACAGCCATTATCAGCAGATAGACGAGCAGACCGAAGCATTTGCGGAGATTGCAGAGGTTGTGGAGAACGCCGAACCAGAGGAAGAACCGCCAAAAGATAAAGATATGCCTGTCAGCGAGGGCGAGGATATTCTTGCGAAGTACAAAGAGCTGTATTTGCAGAATGAGGATATGGTCGGTTGGATTTCCATTGACGGAACAAGCATCAATTACCCTGTCATGCAGAGCAGGAATAGCCCGAATTTCTATCTGAAGCACAACTTTGAAAAGCAATACAGCGATTTGGGAGTGCCATATATCCAAGAGGACTGCGACATCCTCACAAGCGACAATCTGATTATTTACGGACACCACATCAAGGGCGGCAGGATGTTCGGGGCATTGGAAGATTACAAATCCAAGAGCTTTTATGAGAAGCACAGGACTATCCAGTTTGACACCCTCACAGAGCAGGCAGAGTATGAAATCATCGCCGTATTTAAGACCGTAGCGTACAGCTCACAGGGCTACCGTTATTATGATTTTGTAAATGTGGAGAATGAAAAAGAATTTGCTGCTTTTGTTGGGAAGTGTAAGGAGCTTGCTTTGTATGATACGGGCGTGACCGCTGAATACGGCGATAAATTCATAACCCTCTCCACCTGCGAATATTCCGCACAGAACGGCAGGCTCGTAGTCGTGGCAAAAAAGGTAAACTGATATGACCGCAAATCCTCTGGGAAAGGAGGTCGATGTTTATGGCTGATATAAAGACCAGAGATGCGGTCAAAGGCACGATAAAGACCTTTGACAAAGCTGCCATTGCAGGGGAACGCATGAAGTCTGCCTATGCAAAGACAAAGGATAAGGCGGAGCAGGGATATTACGCAGAAGAAAATTCCCCCACAGAATATGCTTCTGACAAGGTTTCCCATGCTTCGGGGTGTATCAAGGACGAGGGAATCCACCAATTCAATAAACAGGGGCAAAGGAGCGTTACGACCACAAAAGAAAATATCGGCAGGGCAAAGGATAAAATTGCTGAATTTAAAACCAAGCGTGCGGTAAAAGCCGCAGAGCAGAAAAAAGCAAAGGCGGTTGCAGAACAGAACGGCTCGCTGATCCGAAACGGGGCAGCGAGCCATTCTCCTGTCCCCGATGTTCCCAGGCAGGGCGAAATGCCCCAGACCCAGACAGGGGCAAGCCAGTTGATAAAGACAAGGCAGCAGGGGAAAAAGACCATCAAGACCACAGCCAGAAATGCAGAAAAAGCAATCAAGACCACAGCCAAAGGGACGGTCAAGGCAACGGAAAAAGGCGTGAAAACCGCAGGGGCGACATCCAAGACAGCGATTAAGACCACGGAGCAGACCGCAAAGGCGGCACAGAAAACGGCGAAAGCATCTGCCAAAGCCGCCCAGAAAACAGCACAGACGGCGAAAGCTACGGCAAAGGCAACAGCCGAAGCAACAAAAGCGACGGTCAAAGCCACCATTGCAGCGGTCAAGGCGATTATCGCAGGGACTAAGGCGTTAATTTCTGCCCTTATCGCAGGCGGTTGGGTTGCCATTGTGATAATCCTTATCGTTGTCCTGCTTGGGTGTGCCGTTTCCCTGTTCGGGGGCGGCAGCGAAAGCACTTCCTATACCCCTGTCAGTGCGGAGGTGGAAGCCTACACGCAGCTGATACAGAAGTATGCGAAGCAGTACGGCATCCCCGAATATGTGGAACTGATAAAAGCGGTGATGATGCAGGAATCTGGGGGAAAGGGCAGCGACCCGATGCAGGCGGCGGAGGGGAGCTTTAACAAAAAGTACCCGCATGAGCCGAACGGCATCAAAGACCCCGAATATTCCATTGAGTGCGGCGTGCAGGAGCTAAAGGCGGCTTTTATCTCCGCTGAGGTGGAAAATCCCATTGACATGGAGCGTATCAAGCTTGCCTTGCAGGGCTACAACTTCGGCAATGGGTATATCTCATGGGCAAAGACCAATTACGGCGGCTATTCCTATGCAAATGCGGTGGAATTTTCCGCTATGCAGGCACAGAGGTTAGGTTGGGAAAAATACGGCGACACGCAGTACCCCGCCCATGTGTTACGCTATTATCCATACGGACGGGCATTTACAAGCGGCGGCAACCAAGCCATTGTAGAGGTAGCGTTGACACAGCTCGGCAATGAGGGCGGACAGCCTTATTGGAGTTGGTACGGCTTTGACGGGCGTGTGGAATGGTGTGCCTGCTTCGCTTCTTGGTGTGCTGACCAGTGCGGCTATCTGGAGAGCGGCATCATCCCGAAATTCTCCCTCTGCTCGGACGGCGTAGACTGGTTCAAAGGCAGGGGGCAATGGCAGGATAAGAACTATGAGCCACAGGCAGGCGACCTTATTTTCTTTGATTGGGGAAATGACGGCTCTATCGACCATGTGGGAATCGTGGAGAAATGCGAGAATGGCACGGTTTACACCGTGGAGGGCAATTCTGACGATGCCTGCAGGCAGCAAAGCTATCCAGTGGGGAGCAGCTCGATTTATGGCTATGGTGTACCTGCGTATTAGAAAAAGGCAAAAGACCAGAGGTTTATTTCTCTGGTTATTTTGCCTTACATAAAAAATTTTTAAAAACATATTGACAAATATCTATGCGATGAATATAATAACATATAGACATTCATCTATTGGAGGTGATGAAGTGAATACAGATGAAAAAAGAATAGCTTTAGTTTTCAAAGCATTTTGTGATGAAAATCGTATCCGTATTATTAAACTTTTGCGTTCTGGTGAGAAATGTGCCTGCAAAATTCTTGAGGAAATTCACGTTACGCAACCTACCCTGTCACACCATATGAAAATATTATGTGACTCTGGGATTGTTGTTGGAAGAAAAGAGGGTAAATGGATGCACTATTCCATTTCGCCAGAGGGAACAAAATATGCGATAAATTGTTTGCAAGAGCTGACTAATATAAATTTTGTTGCGGAAGATAAGCCGTGTTGTGAGGAGTGAACAAATTTCTTTTCCACACGGCTTACAAAATGAATTATATATAGATATATTTCAATATAACTATACGAGAAAGGAAGATTACTATGGAAGTTATAAAAACAATGTGGAACTTTTTTCAGAATGAAGTTCTTGGCATGGGATGGTTAAGCCGTCTGATTGATAATTTGCTTAACGCTTGCGGATTAGATACCTCTGGGAAAGTAGGCGGAAGCATTCAATTTTTTCTTTATGATGTAATTAAAATTATGGTTTTACTCGGTGTTCTTATTTTGATTATTTCATATATACAAAGTTACTTTCCACCAGAGCGTAGTAAACGAATTTTAGGACGCTTTCACGGAATCGGTGCAAATATAATTGCGGCATTACTTGGTACAGTAACACCATTTTGCTCCTGTTCGTCAATACCATTATTTATTGGGTTTACAAGTGCGGGCTTACCGCTAGGAGTGACTTTTTCATTTCTTATTTCATCACCAATGGTTGACCTTGGCTCTTTGGTATTGCTTATGAGCATTTTTGGTTGGAAAGTTGCAATTATTTATGTAGTGCTTGGATTGGTTATTGCAGTTGCAGGCGGTACGATTATTGAAAAATTACATCTTGAAAATCAAGTGGAAGATTATATTAAGAGTGGTCATACCCTTGATGCAGCACAAGAGGAATTACACTTTAAAGAGCGTTTGAAATATGCTTGGGAGCAAGTTATGGGAACTGCAAAAAAGGTATTTCCATATGTCCTTATAGGTGTTGGCATTGGTGCTTTTATTCATAACTGGATACCAGAAGATTTTATAGTAAAGGTACTTGGCGATAATAATCCCTTTGGCGTAGTTATTGCTACTATTGCAGGTGTGCCAATGTATGCAGATATTTTTGGTACAATTCCGATTGCCGAAGCATTACTCAATAAAGGAGCATTACTTGGTGTTGTCTTATCATTTATGATGGGTGTTACAACATTATCTCTGCCATCAATAATTATGCTTCGTAAAGCAGTTAAACCTAAATTGCTTGGTATTTTTATTGCAATATGTACCGTAGGTATTATCGTTGTTGGATATTTCTTCAATGCGATACAATATCTCATTATTTAAGGGGGGATATTTAATGGATAAGAAAAAGTCTTTGATAGCAAAAATACTTATTCCTATTTTGATAGCTGTTGCTATTATAGCTATATTCATTGCAAAAAATATGCAAAATCCTACAACTGAGCCATCAGTAATTGATAGCACCAAGCAGACAGATAATGACAAGGGTTTCCCGCTAAAAGTTACTTCTGTTAGTTTAGAGGAAATTAAACAATATGGTATTCCAACAGTAATTGATTTTGGCTCTGATTCATGTATTCCATGTAAGCAAATGGCTCCTGTCTTAGAAACACTTAACAGTGAATGGCAAGGCAAAGCAGCGGTACAATTTATGGATGTTTGGGAATATACAGACGGCGTTGAAAATTTCCCTGTTCAAGTGATACCTACACAGGTTTTCTTTAATGCTGATGGAACACCATTTGTTCCAAGTGACGAGCTTGCTTCAAAAATACAGTTTACCATGTATTCAGATAAATCAAATGATGAACATATTTTTACTGTTCATCAAGGAGGTATTACAGAAGAAGAAATGCGGGAAATTTTTGCAGAGATGGGGGTTGAATAGTTATGATTGATGGTTGGCTTTCGCAGCTTGCAGAAATGATTGGCAATAATGTATGGATTGCCCCTATTCTTGCTTTGCTTGCAGGTATATTAACTTCTATAACACCTTGTTCATTATCGAATGTGCCGCTCATTATTGGGTATGTTGGAGGTGTCGGTGAAAGAAATACAAAAAGGGCATTTATGTATTCAGCAGTATTTTCTATTGGAACAGCAGTTACTTTTGTTGCACTTGGTGTGATAGCAACATCAGCAGGCAGGTTAATGGGAACATCATCTTCTATCTGGTATTTATTACTTGGTATTTTAATGGTTCTTATGGCTTTGCAGGTTTGGGAAATATTTAATTTTATCCCATCAATAAATCTACTTTCAAAAAATAAAAAGCGGGGATTTATTGGTGCGTTCCTTGCAGGCATTCTTGGCGGTATATTTTCATCTCCATGCTCTACACCCGTATTGATTGCGTTGTTGGCTATTGTAGCGGGGGAGAGAAATCTTGTGTGGGGCATTATACTGATGCTGCTTTATTCCATTGGGCATAGCACTCTTGTTATGGTGGCGGGAACATCCATCGGATTTATTCAAAAAATCAACAGTAGTGATAATTATAAAAAAACAGCGGCTGTTCTAAAAATTGTAATAGGAGCTGTAATTCTTCTGATTGGTTTATATATGTTCTGGCTTGCATTTTAAAAGAAAGTGTATCGAGTTGTGAGGTGGATTTTATGTGTATATGCGGATGTAGGTTACATTGCCGTTCTCGATAATTGAATTGCTGATTAAAAATTAGAAAATTCAATTTCAGAAAGGTAGGTTTTATTTATGACATTCAATGCGGAAACATTGATTAACGCAGGTAAAACATTTTTAATGCTGTTTGGAGAATTGTTTGGACTGTTCATAGGAATCAGTTTTATTGTTGCTTTGCTACAAGTTTATATTTCACAGGAGCGTATAAAACGTATTCTGACAACGCCAAGAAAAGGATTAAATAGCTTTTTGGGTGCGATGCTTGGGGCAGTAACTCCTTTTTGCTCTTGTTCTACAATCCCTGTATTGGTTGGGTTATTTAAGAGTGGGGCTCCGTTTTGTGGAGCAATTTCATTTTTGCTGACTTCACCCATACTGAATCCAGCCATTATTACTTTAATGTTAGCTTTTTTTGGATTAAAGGCAACGATTGTATATGCAATATTCACCTTTTTATTTGCGGTAATAATGGGTTTGATTTTGGATAAATTAGGTTTTGAAAAAGAGATAAAAAATGTTACGGTAAAGGGTGGGCATCAAGATAATGTATGTTGGGAAAATTTAAAAGGAACTTTTTGGCAGAAGCAATGGCAGGCAATTAAACTGTCATTAAAAGATGCTTTCGGTTTATTTAAAGGTGTTGTTATTTTTCTGTTGCTTGGAGCAGGAATCGGTGCATTTATTTATGAATTTATTCCCACAGACTTGTTAGCGAATTTTGCAGGTGCGTCAAATTTGTGGGCAGTTCCATTAGCAGCCATTGTTGGTATTCCGATGTATATTCGCACAGAAACAATGATACCGATTGCAAGTATTTTGATTTCTAAGGGAGTTGCCCCAGGTGTTATGATAGCACTGATTTTAGGAGGAGCAGGAGCAAGTATTCCAGAGGTATCCTTATTAACTTCTATCTTCAAAAAGAAAATGGTTATTACTTTTGTCCTTTGTATTTTTGCTGTTGCAACAATTACGGGTTATGTATTTAATTTTATTCTTTAGAATGGAAGAAGTAGAAATGTTCTGCTTTTGCCATAAAACAAATTTAAAATGGAGGTAATTCACATGAGTGAAAAAAAGAGTTTTCTTTCTGGGTTATTTGGAGGTAAAAAATCTGGCGGCTGCTGTAATATGGAGATTGTTGAGGAAAAAGATACAGATGCCAAAACAGAGGAACCTACACCTGCTTGTGCGTGTGACTGTAATTGCTCTGCAAGCGAAACAAATGATATTGTAAACGATTGCTGCGATGCTGCGAAAGGTGGTATTTGTTGTATTAAGGTACTCGGCACTGGTTGTAAAAATTGCCATATTTTACTGGAAAATACCAAAGAAGCGATGAAAGCAATGGGACTTTCCATAGAAGTGGAATATATAACTGATATGCAAAAAATTATGGAATACGGCATTATGAGTACGCCTGCTCTTGTAGTGAATGAAAAGGTAGTTTCTTCGGGAAAGGTCTTGAAAAGTGGCGATGTGGAAAAGTTATTGCACAAATTAGGATTCTAAGGGGACTGTTTTATGAATCAAGGAAAAAATAATATCAGTGCTTTTCAGAAGTATTTAACAGTATGGGTAATTCTTTGTATGGTAATCGGGGTATTGATTGGTAAGTATTTACCAATCATCCCCAATTTCCTTAACAGATTTGAGTATGCAAAAGTATCTATTCCAATGGCATTATTGATTTGGCTGATGATTTATCCCATGATGATGAAAGTGGATTTTCAAAGTATAAAAGATGTTGGTAAAAATCCCAAAGGCTTATTTGTTACTTGGATAACAAATTGGCTTATTAAGCCTTTTACTATGTATGGCATTGCAAGCATATTCTTCTTTGTGATTTTTAAGGCATTTATTGAACCAGAACTTGCAACGGAGTATCTTGCAGGGGCTGTCTTGCTTGGAGCTGCACCTTGTACGGCAATGGTCTTTGTTTGGAGTTCATTGACAAAGGGAAATCCTGCTTATACCGTAGTACAGGTAGCGACAAATGACCTTATCATCCTTATAGCATTTGTACCGATTGTAAAATTTTTATTAGGTGTGTCGAATGTTTCTGTTCCGTGGAATACTCTTATTCTTTCGGTCGTGTTATTTGTTGTCATACCGCTTATTGGTGGGATGCTTACCCGCTATTATGTTATTCGTAAAAAAGGAAAAGACTATTTTAATAATATTTTTACTCATAAGTTTGATAATGCTACAAGTATTGGACTTTTATTGACACTAATTATGATTTTTTCTTTTCAAGGAAAAACTATTTTACAGAATCCGCTACACATTATTTTGATTGCAATGCCCCTTATTTTACAGACATTTTTAATATTTGCGATTGCTTATATAGCTTGCAAATTTTTGAAATTACCATATAGTATTGCTGCTCCTGCTGGAATGATAGGAGCATCGAATTTTTTTGAACTTGCAGTTGCAGTCGCAGTTGCTTTATTTGGAACAAGTTCGCCCGCAGCATTGGCTACGACAGTTGGTGTATTAACGGAAGTGCCTGTTATGTTATTTCTTGTAAAAATTGCAAATAATACGAAAGGTTGGTTTAAAAATGAATAAGAAAAAAATAGCGTTTATATGCGTACATAATTCCTGCCGAAGTCAAATAGCCGAAGCTCTTGGAAAACATTTTGCAGGGGAAAAGTTTGACTTTTATTCCGCAGGAACAGAAACAAAGCCACAAATCAATCAGGATGCTGTACGCATTATGAAAAGACTTTATGGAATTGACATGGAAAAGGAACAATTTTCTAAATTGATTTCGGACATTCCTACGCCCGATATTGCGATTTCAATGGGATGTGACGTAGGATGTCCATATATAGGAAGAACCTTTGATGATAATTGGGGACTTCCAGACCCAACAGGAGAAAGTGATGCTATGTTTGAAACAGTAATTAAAGATATTGAAAAAAAAATATCGGTATTGTCAAATACTCTTTAAAACACTCGATGAATAAAAAGTAAACGAAAGTTGTTACTCTTTCGGTTGCCCTTTTGCGGCACAGATACCATTGATAGTACCTTTAATAATTGTAAGTTCGTTATCATTGAATGTGTCAAGTACAGTATCAATTTGTCTGCGAATAGTTGATTTGTCTGTTTTCTTGTCTGGAAATATGTATTGGTCAGCCGATATATCAAACATAGTAATCAGACGTACAAATAGTTGAAAACTTGGGTGTTGTCCCTCGTTTTCAATAGATTGAATGTGTCTTGGAGCAAGGTCAAGAATTTCAGCTAATTGCTCTCTGGTAATGCCTTTAGCTTCACGAGCATTTTTTATTGCTTGACCTAGTGCCATAAAATCGAAATTTTTGATAGTATTCATATTTTCCACCTTCGTACATATAAATTTTTCCTTTTATATTGTATGGAAATGTGGCTTCTTATTAAACGAGATGAAATATCTTGTTTATAGAGATTTTATATCTTATATAAGGAGATTTTAGTTCAGAATGTAAAGGAGATGATTACGATTAAATGTGAGTGGATGTTGTGTCCCGTCTGCGGTAACAAGACCCGTAATAAAATCAGAGAGGATACAGTCTTAAAAAACTACCCGTTATACTGCCCCAAATGCAAACACGAAAGTTTGGTTGAGGTAAAGGATTTACAGATAATTGTCATCAAAGAGCCAGACGCTTTAGACGCAGAGCCGATGAACTTGTGAATAATCACAGAGCATCGGCTCTTTCTTTATATATTATAGGTAAAACAAGCCCACCGAATAAAAAAAACGATGTATCGGTGAGCTGATTTGCCATGCTTTGAAATCTCTCCGACTTCGCTTTTTGAAGTTTGGAGGGATTTTTATTGCCTGCAAGCAGCGGTTTCTATTTACATATACCATATCAAGGATGGACGGATAACCTGTTAAAAAAATCCTTGTCAATACATGGGGGCTTTGCACCCTACAAACAGAAGTAAAATTTCTACATAATAGAAATAAAATTGCCATAAACCGTAAAGGTCTAACAGCCTTTGCGGTTTTTCTTTTGTCGATTTTTGCAGGAATACGCCGCAAGGTTGTTTCTGGCGTTGGATGCCGTTCTCCACCTCTCAATCTGGATTATCAAAAAAATTCAGATTGGAGGTAATAGATTATGGCGTACAACAAAGCCAGAGAAGAACGAAAATGGAGAATATGGAAAGAAGCCGAGGAAAAGCAGCTTAGAAGTTTGGGTGTCAGTGAGGATGATATTGAAAAGCTCCGTGTCCATGATTGGGCGATATTCAATTCCGACAGACGGTACTATGAGAAATTGCAGGATGCAGGTACATATCTTGAGGAAGTTGCAGAGGACGCAGCGCAGCCCGAAGTGAAAACGGTTGAGGAATTTTTGGACAGCATTGAAAATGCAGTGCTGTATCAAGAGCTGTATCAGTTGGACAAGCTCACGCTCCAAGCGTTGCTGATGAGAACGCAAGGTTTTTCAATCACTGAAATTTCAGTGAAATTATGTTTAAACAGGGAAGTCATTTATAAGCGTTTGAACAGGTTTAAGAAAAAAATTAAAAAACTTTTGGGATAGTGTCCAAAATCACACTTTCCCATCGGCTACTGGGTGAGAGGGCAAAAACCTCTTGCCCAGTTTTCTTTTATGTCGGAAACGGGACAGCTCTTTGACAACCGAATACCCATTCACCAAATACATTCTCTTTGTGACTGTAATAAGCATAAGCGTGTGCAGCGGTACGCCATGACCCGCCGAAAGGCAGTAAGCGAAAAATACCGACTGAAAATATCGGACAGCTCCCGATTTCGCCAAGACCCACAAAGAGGACAATGATACTCCCGTCCAGTCACAGTCCGAGTGGTAACCAATCCATCGCAGGCAATGAGGGCGGCTCTGTCAGACCGACAGTTGGGGTGTAACTCCCGTGGCGTCAGTTCGCTGCTGACCGTTTGGTGACTTCCCTTGCGTTGTAACGTATCAGCATTTTCGGGGTGTCGGGGACAAATAGAAAATGCTTTCTATCATAAAGCCAGATGCAAGGCGGTCAATGGAAACGGAGTTTGTTTTATAATCTTCCTACCTTAATTATTCCTTTGCGTCTGGCGGCTACATAGGCAGGAAGTTTCCGCCTAAATCAAGATAGGAGGTCAATCACATAATGAAAAACAATATTAAACGTGGCGATATTTATTTCGCCAGATTAAATCCCATTGTTGGCTCGGAACAAGGCGGCAAACACAGACCTGTACTCATCATTTCCAACAATAAAGGTAACAGATACAGCACTACGGTTATCGTGGCGGCGATTACTGGTATGGAACACAACAAAGCGAATCTGCCTACCCATGTCATAGCGAAAGGATGTGAATTTCTCGAAAAAGACTCCATCATATTGCTTGAGCAGATAAGGACGCTTGATAAACAACGCCTGCAAGAATACATCGGTACTTTTGACAAGCATTTGATGTTGTCAGTTGATGATGCGTTGGCTGTCAGTATAGGAGTAAAGATTGCCAAGCCAGAATCTGAAAAGGAGGTATCCAATGATTGAAAATAAAGTAGGAAGTAAAAAACGGGGGAACAGAGGAATGAGGGCTATTGTGCATATGCATGATGACAGCCATGCAGCAATGAAAGCCTTTTCGGAAAAACGGGCAGCTATGGCGATAGGGTATGTTAGGGATTGCAGTGCCGCAGAGATTAAATGTCTGCGGCATGAATTGTATAAGGAAATGGTAAGTGCGTAATTTGCACATTTGTATGAGGTCAATTCCTACGCTATAATTTTTTAAAAGAATGGAGGTAAGAGATATGCGAAGAAAACCAAGAGTTGGGATTGACCTTAGAGATGTTGCTATTTATACAAGAAAGTCAAAGCTAACGCATATGGGCGACAGCACAGGCATCCAGATGAAGCAGAGTGCTGACTTTGCAAGAAGCCAGTTAAATTTACCAGAGGACTACTGCTTTTTAGAATATGAAGATAAAGGCTTGAGCGGATATTATGCAGACAGACCCGATTTTCAAAGAATGCTTCACGATATTGAAGCAGGGAAAATCCGTGCGGTTGTGTGCTATAAATTAGACCGTATCAGCAGGAAAACATCTGACCTGCTTCGGTTAATTGATTTCTTTAATAAGCATGATGTGGCGTTGTTGGTCTGTTCCAACAATATCAATACACTAATCAGCACTTCAAAGATAATGATTTCTTTTTTGGCAATCATAGCTGAATTTGAAAGGGATATTATTGCAGAACGAATAGCGGATAACTTAATCGAACTTGCAAAGGATGGCAGATGGATGGGTGGCTGTACGCCCACAGGCTTTAAGGCGATACGGAACACTATCGGTAGTGGAAAAAATAAAACTTCCATTACTCATTTAGAGCCTATACCCGATGAAAAGAAAATGGTACAGCAGATTTTTAAAACTTTCCGTCAATGTCGTTCTATCAATAAGACTGCTACTATCATCGGTGAGGACTACAAGACCAAATTTGGAAAAGAGCATACGTCTTTGAGTATCAAAGATATTCTGTCAAATCCTATTTATTGCACAGCAGACGAAATATCTTTTGATTATTTCTATCAGAAGAACGGGAATATCTGCTCTGATGAAAAAGATTTTGATGCCATTCATGGAATTATGGCGTATAATAAGACTGACCAAGAAAGATTGGAAGATGAAGAAAGCACATTTATTGAACCGAAATTTGTTCAGGTTTGTGCGGACAAGCCGATTGCCGAGTGGATTATTTCTGTCGGTAAGCATGAGGGCTTTATTCCGAGTGTTGAATGGATTGAAACGCAGGAGCTTCTTGAAGCGATTGCCGATAAATACAACAGACCTCACAGAGCGACCAATGCTCTGCTTGGCGGACTTGTCTACTGTCCGATTTGCGGCGGCAGATTGCGTGTCCTGCCAGAATCCAATCGTTGGACAAATGGCAAACCACGTTTCAAATATGGCTGTCCGAAAAGGCGAGGGAAAGAGAAATGCAACTTTAAGTCCATTGACGGAAATCGTCTTGATGATTTTGTAATGGAGCAGTTAGGAAAGATTGCGGAACAGGACAGCGAATACTACACAAAGATTTTAGACAGCAAAATGCAGTCCTTAATCAAAAATGACAGCAATGAGCGTGACTTAGCTGAAGCAAAAAAAAGGAAAGAGAAAATACAGTCCACTATTGCTACGCAAGTCAGAAATCTGCGTGAAGCGGACGAAACAATTAAAAAGTATATCCAAGATGATATAACCGCATTGTCTGATGAGTTGGTACAGACAGAACGCATTATTGCCAAATTAGAACAGGCACATCAAGGACAGCAGGATTTGATGAAAGGACTTAGTGAAGTTAAGAAAACGCTGCTTAATTTCAATAGCCTTGTTGCCGATATGGAGTACGAAGATAAACTTTCCCTGCTTACTACTTTAATTGAAAGAATCATTGTAGCCCCGAATGATAAAGAAGAAATATGCCATATCTTTATAAAAGGATGCTCTAATGAGGAATATGATGATTTTTTTCGGGAAAGTGAGGATGAAATGTGTGATTTAGATAGGCATAGCAAATGCGATTCATTCCGCTGCGGGTCTGGGGCTGCGTGAAGCCTGCCGCCGGTACATGGACGAAAAGCGCAGGGAGGAACCGGATTATGAGGAGCCCGTTGGGAGGGCGGTTCTGACGCCGGGATTCTGCCTTCCCTGTAAGTATGTGATTCATACCGTGGGGCCAGTTGTGGGAATGAGGCTGACAGAAGAATTGAGACAGGATTTGAGGAACTGCTACTATTCCTGCATGGCTGCGGCTGCAGAACGGGGAATAAGGAGCATTGCCTTTTGCTGTATCTCTACCGGGGAATTCCATTTTCCCAATGATGAGGCGGCAGGGATTGCAGTGGATACAGCGGCAGAATTCCTGGAACAACGGCAAACAGCCTTTGACCGAATTATTTTTAATGTGTTTAAGGACGTGGACAGGAAACTATATGAGGGACTGTTATCATAAAAGGGTTATCAGCAAGAATGATTGCAGACAGCGGCAATCCTGTGGTACAATCCCGGCAGGCAGCGGATTGGCGGCGAAGGGGAGCCGTCCTATGACTGATGGAGTCCTGAAATAACATAGGGGAAATATGTCGTTAATAGACGATACGCAGACACACTAAAAGGAGTGCTCCGGCACCATTCTGATATACAGATGGTGCTTCGGAGACACTCCTTTTTTACCTGGCCTTATGCATTCTGCGTATTGCTGTCCGGCAGAGGCTTTTCACAGTACTTTCTGGAGGCTGCGTATGCGCCTACCCAGCCCGCGAAGGCGCCCAGGGTCAGGATGAGCAGGAGAATCCAGGCTGTATTGTAGGAGCCGCTGGTATCATAGATGGCAGCCACCATAAGCGCGCCCAGGGAAAGGCCAATCTGTGAGAAGCTGTTGGCGATTCCGTATGCCTCGCCGTATTTTTCAGCGCCGAAGATGGCGGAGGTAATAAGAGGCGGAGTCACGGTGCCGATGGCATCTCCCAGGCCGAAGAGCAGGGCCATGATGTACAGCATGTTTATGTTCTGTCCAAAGAGGATGAAGATGAAGGACAGGGCAAAGGTGATGCATCCAAAGGCAGTGCTGGCCACAACGCCGAACCTGTCATTGAGCCATCCCAGCACCAGTTTGCCGAATATGCCAATCATGGAGTACATGGAGATGATTAAAGCCTGTACCTGGGGACCCTGAAGTTCCTCGATGGCCGGGGGAAAGTGGCCCAGGGAACCGGTATTAATCAGGCCGTTGCACAGCATGCCGAAGATAAAAAGGATGAAGAACACTTTTGTCCTGGATTCCTTTACACTGAGGGGAAATATAATATCTGCCTTTTTGGGGCTGCTTTTGGGCGCAGCCTCCTGTTGGGATACATCCTCGCTGCCGTAAGGCAGGAGTCCCATGTCCTCCGGGCGTTTCCTGAGAATGAACAGGGCAGCGGGAAGGGCCAGCACCAGGATGATGACTGCCATAATGCGGTAGGTGCTCCTCCAGCCGTAGGCTCCCAGCAGCCATGTGATGACAGGGCTGAAGATGGTGCCGCCCACTCCGATTCCGGCCATGGCAATGCTCATGGCAAGTCCCCTCTTTTTGATGAACCAGTTGGTAATCATCATGCTTACGGGAATCAGGGAGGCATTTAGGAAGAAAATGCCGGTGAAAAAGGAGGATATGTAAAGATGAATCACGTTGGTGGCAAGGGAGAAGGAGGCGTATGAAAGGACAAAGCCAATGATGCTGACGGTCTGGATACGCTTCATGTTGCCCCTTGCAAGCCTGGCGGACACCATGGGGGACAGGAAGATTCCCAGGCCCTGGAGAATGGTGTTGGCCAGGGTAAAGGCGCTTCTGGAAATCTGCAGCTCACCGGTGACCTGAATCAGGAATTTATTGCTGAGCGCCATGATGGGGGGCACCATGGTACATGTAATCATGAGACATCCAAAGACAACAAACCAGCCATAATATATTTTTTTGTGCTCCATTATGCGTTCCTCCTGTTCAGCCAGTTATATGCACAGGCTGCATGTACGGCGGCCCCGTAGGGCATGACGGTTTCATCGAATAATACCCCTGGATTGTGGTGCTGGACCGTACATCCTTCCACCTTGCATCCTATCATGAAGTAGACAGAGGGAACCTTCTCAGCCACACGGGCAAAGTCGTCGGAGGGCGTGACGGAGTAATCCGTGCGTTGGATGAAATCAGGCGTTATCTCTGAGGCGTAGCCTGCCAGCTCCCTGGTAAGGTCCGGGTCGGAATAGGTGGAGGGAACCTCGGAGAGGGATTCATATAAAACAGTGACTCCGAAGACCCTGCCCGTGTATTCGGTAATCTCATGCATTCTTTTTACCAGTCTGGCCCGCAGCTCCTTATTATAGGTGCGCAGGGTGCCCATGAGCACGGCGCTGTCAGGAATGATGTTGGAGGTGGAGCCTGCATTGAAGGCGCCCAGGGTAAGGCTTGCCTTCTCGCCCGGGTCGCATTCTCTGGCTATGAGATTCTGGAAGGCGCTGTAAATATGGAAGCCCACATTGATGGGGTCAATGCCCAGATGAGGCATGGCGCCATGGCAGCCCACGCCCTTTACCGTGATTTTAAAACCGTCGCAGGAGGATGTCATGAAGCCGGTGCCATAGTTGAGGGAGGGAACCGGGGTGTCTAACATCACATGTATACCCATGGCGGCATCCACTGTTGGATTGGACAGGAGCCCTGCTTTAATCATGTTTTCAGAGCCTGAGAAAACCTCTTCCGCGGGCTGGAACATCAGTTTCACGTTCCCCCGGAGTTCATCCCTGCGCTCGTACAGAATCCGGGCAGCCGCAAGCAGCATGGAGGTATGTATGTCGTGGCCGCAGTTATGGGCTGCACCCGTGACCGTCTTAAAGGGAAGGCTGTTTGTCTCATTCATAGGGAGGGCATCCATGTCAGCCCTGAGAAGAATGGTCTTACCAGGGTGTCCGCCTTCAATCAGGGCAGTGATGCCTGAGTCGCAGATTTCCTGGGGGGAAAGCCCTATAGAGGCAAGGCGTTCCATGACATATGCCGTTGTGCCGGGCAGGTGTTCGCCTGCTTCGGCGTGCTGGTGCAGATAATGGCGGTCCTTCTGCATCTGGGATTCAAGTTCCATTGCTCGCTGTAAGAATTCATTCATTATGGTACCCTCCTTAAAATATAAAAAGACTATATAGAGACATGTCTTTATTATAGCAAATATACTATGGTTGTCAAGGGACTAAAAAAGATTTATATACAGAATTAACAAAGAAATAAGGTTTTTTTTATTTGGAGGGTGCGGATTTTACGTTGCTATGTTAAGATTAAGGGACAGAGCGGTTTTGGGAGGAATGAAATTGAAGAGGAAGATTGCAGTTATCGCAACAGAGTATATAAAGGAATTTCTCCAGTCCATGCTTGCGGATTTGGACTTTGATTACAGCATATTTACGTACAGGACATTTGCAGATATACAGCAGATTCATGAAAAGATAACCGATGAGTATGACGGCATTCTTACATCCGGCAGTTTTCCGGCCCACATGATACATCTTTACTATAAAGAAGAGAACCGTCCCATCTGTTTCTTCAATACGGATGAGGCTGCCCTGTACCGTTTGTTCCTGAAGCTGTTAAATGAGAACAGGAATCTGGATTTTACAAGGGTATACGCCGACATTGTGGAAGTCTTCGGCGTGGGTCTTAAGGATTTCGTGGAGGGGCGCAGCCCCATGCCTGATATCCGGGAGCTTTCAGAGGACGAGTTTGACATGGAGCGGATGCTTCAGATTGAGCAGGAGGAGTACAAAAAGCATGTAAGCCTCTGGGAGGAAGGAAAAATTGATTTATCCGTCACCCGGTTTTCCAGTATTATGCCGGCTCTTGTGGAGGCTGGTGTGAAGGTCTATTTTCCCTTCCCCGGCAAGCGGTATGTGGGGGAAGTGTGCGATAAGCTGCTCAATG
This sequence comes from Clostridium sp. 1001271st1 H5, assembly GCF_005845215.1. Taxonomy (GTDB): domain Bacteria; phylum Bacillota; class Clostridia; order Lachnospirales; family Lachnospiraceae; genus Enterocloster. The sequence goes on along the minus strand of NZ_SPHO01000006.1, from coordinate 160,269 downwards.
AGATAGAGCGCAGGAAACTGGAGGAGCAGATACCGGGCGTCATCATTGTGAAGCTGTCGGAGCATGGTTCCGCAGACGAGATGTTCCAGGGACTGGATTACGATTACATGCGGCTTGAAAATCTTGTGATTGAATTCATAGGCGCGTCCATGATTGACTGTTCGGTGCACCGCCGCCATTACGGGCTGGAAATCGTGTCCACCAAGAAACATGTGGCCGGATGGACTGGAGATTTTAGGGAGGACCGGCTGAACGCCTTTCTGAGGGAGAAGAAGCTGTCAGCCCGTTTCAGCATAGGCTACGGCCTTGGAAACAGCCTTTCCCAGGCGCGGTTAAATGCCCTTGACGCCTGCCATGAGGCGGAACTGAAGCAGTCCCCGGCCTATCTGATTAATGAGCGGGAGCAAATCATCGGTCCCATGGGGGAGGCGGGCCAGCTTCTCATAAATGTGGACAACAGCCAGGTACTGGATGTACAGTCCAGGCTTTCACCCCTGACGGTAAAGAAAATATTCACAGCCATCAGCGCCTCTGACAAACAGGAAATCACGGCCAGGACCCTTGCCCTCAGACTGGGCATCACCAAACGCAGCGCCAACCGTTTTCTGGCCGTACTGGAGCAGGAGGGATATCTGAGGATTGCATATAAGACAAGGACCACCACCAAGGGGCGGCCGGAGAGCGTGTATATAAGAACAGGACGGCCGGAGGTTCCGGAAGAAGAGCAGGGACAGCAGAGTGAACATTAACAATAGGGGAAAGTCATCGCAGGAACCATCAGCAGGGAGCATCAGCAGGGACCATCAGCAGGAACCATCAGCAGGAACCATGAAACAATGCGGAAATAGAACAAAAAACACAGCGCTTCCAGGCGGCATGGCCGGGAAAGGCTGTGTTTTTGCGTATATATGAATATATGTCTTACGATTTTGCTTATGTGTGATAAAGAAGTAATAGAAGTGTAAAAAATTTTGCCGTTCCTATCCGGCACATGAGGTATGTCGGATAGGTCGGGCGGTTAGGTGTCGGGCAGTTCTACCTTGCCGACAAAAGAATAATAGATTTCGATTTCCTGTCTGCGTAACTTGCCCCGGCGTTTCCCGTCAAGGGCAACGCTTTCATGGACAACGATTTTCTCCACAAACTCCCGCAGCAGAGTAGGGGTAAGTTCTTCAATGGTAGTGTGCCTGCGTACCACATTCATAAACTTTTCAGCGTTTGCGGTGGCTTCCTGCGCTTTGGAAAGTTCTTCCCGCAGTCTGGCGGCACGTTCTTTCAGTTCTTTCTGCTCGGCTTCATAGTCTGCCGACAGCTCTGTGAAACGCTCGTCCGATATGCGCCCGGTTACGCTGTCCTCATACAGCCGCTTGAAGATAGCAGATAACTCGGCTATGCGTTTCTCGGCGGCTTCCAGCTCCTTTTTCTTGGCGGCGTTCCTGCGTCTGTCCCCGTCCTCATTCTGCTCGATTAAAAGCTTCATAAACCGGGCTTCATGCTTTGCCGCATAGCTGGTAACTTTCCGCAGATTGGAGAGTACGCCAGCGGTCAAGAGGTCAGTGCGGATAAAGTGCGCTGTGCAGTCGGCGGTGCGTTTCTTGTAGCTTCCGCAGATATAACAGTCCTGCTTGCGCTTGTCCGTCTGGTATCGCTGCTGGTACATGACGCTGCCGCAGTCGGCACAAAAGAGTATGCCGGAGAACAAGCCCACTTCGTCATAACGGTTGGGGCGTTTGCGCTGCTTGCGTAACTCCTGCACCCGTTCCCACGTTTCCCGGTCAATGATAGGCTCATGGTGGTTCTCAAAAACCGCCTGCTTTTCCGGGGGATTTTCTATGCTGTGTTTCAGCTTGTAGGACGGCTTCTCGGTCTTAAAGTTTACCAGACAGCCCGTATATTCCCGGTTTTCCAGCAGATGAACCACGGTATTGGTCGCCCACTTGCACTCATAGCCGGGGTGGTAGCGGCGGGTGCTGCCCGTCCTGCGGTATTCCAGCGTCCCCGGCGTGGGGATTTGCTGCTCGGTCAGCATACGGGCTATCTTGGTCGGACCGTTCCCGGCAAGGCAAAGGCTGTAAATCTGCCGTACCACCGGGGCGGCTTCCTCGTCAATGATAAAGTTTTCGTCCTCGTCCATGAGGTAGCCATAGACGGGCTTGCTTGTGATGGGCTTTCCGCTCATGCCCTTAGAGCGTTTTACTGCCTTGATTTTCTTGCTCGTATCTCTCACCAGCCATTCGTTAAAAATGTTCCGCAGCGGGGCAAAATCATTTTCCCCCTGTGCGCTGTCCACTCCGTCATTGATAGCGATGAAGCGGACACCTTTCTGTGGGAAAATCATTTCTGTGTACATTCCCACCTGTAAGTAGTTTCGCCCTAACCTCGACATATCCTTGACGATAACTGTCCCGACTTTCCCTGCTTCAATGTCTGCAAGCATGGCTTGAAATCCGGGTCTTTGAAAGTTCGCACCGGAATAACCGTCGTCGGTGTACCAGCGCAGATTAGAAAATCCATTCTGTTTGGCATAGGTTTCCAAAATCCTCTTTTGGTTGGAAATGGAATTGCTCTCGCCTTGCAGCTCGTCCTCATGGGACAGTCTTGGGTAAAGGGCGGTAATGAGTTGCTGGGTGGTCTGTCTTAACATAAATTCCTCCGTTTCCGACAGCCAGCCCCACTATTCCGTACCTTGATTGTACCACATGGGGCGGCTGTCTGTATAGCGGCAAAAGCGTCAAATCTGCTTCTTTACGGTCGGTAAAAATGACGGTTTTTCAATCAGGCTTATCACAGGTCAAATATCCGGCGGCGGCTTCTGCTTCCAGCACTTTCATCATCTTGTCAGCGGCGGTGTCGGTCGCCCCCTCCTTGAAAAAGCCAGACACCACAAGGATTGTGTTGCCTATCCTCGTTTCGGTCACGCAGTCCGGGCGGCGGGCAGGGCGTTTGTTTCTCTGGGTGTCGGTCATAGGCAAATCTCCTTTCCGGCAAGCAGCCGTTTCAGCTGTTCCATTTTTCCCTGTGCGGCGGCTTTCCTCAAATTCTCCCCGGTAAAGCAGAGAGGGGAACACATTTCAAGCAGGCGGTCATAAATCCGGGCGTGGGCGGTGTCCTCCGGGTGCTGCAATTCCTCCAGCGTGAGGTTGGTCGTCACAATCAGCGGCTTCCTGCTCCGGTAGCGGCTGTCAATCACATTGTAGACCTGTTCCAGACCGTATTCTGTGCCACGCTCCATTCCAAAATCGTCAATGATGAGCAGGGGGAAGCTGCAAAGGCGGGAAATATATTCGTTCCTGCCCGCAAAGCTGGCGGCAAGGTCGTTTAATATTGCTGCAAAGTTTGTCATGCACACCGGGACTTCCTGCTCCATGAGGGCGTTTGCAATACACCCGGCAAAATAGCTTTTCCCAGTGCCTACCCTGCCCCACAAGAGCAGCCCGTAGTTCCCGTCCTTTATCTGTTCCCAGCGTGCCACATATCCGGCGGCGTTCTTCATCTGCGGGCAGCTGCCGTTATCGTTGGCAAATGTCCAGTCCTGCATGGTCTTGTCTGTAAAGCCCTGCCGTTTCAGCCGTTCCACCGTTTCAAGGTGGCTGCGCCGCTTCTCGGCGGCTTCCCGTTCCTTACGGGCTGCCCGCTGGCAGTCGCACTCTGACGGGTGGCGGTCACGCCCGAAAAAGGTCTTGCCCTCCGGGAAATAGGCTTCTTTGGGTTTCCGGCATTTGCCGCAGTATAAAAGCCCGTCCTCCCCGGTGTAATCCTCCGGCTCGGCTGTGGTGTCGGTCATAGGCAGTATGGTGTTGTGGATTGTATCGGTCATAGGCTTTCTCCCTCCTTGAATGAATAGTCCGGTATGCCTTTCTTTGGCTTCTCTTTGGCAGCGTCCTCCTGCGCCCACTTGTAAATGGTGGCTGCATGGCTCTGGTACTGCTTCCCGGTGGAAGCGATGTGGCAGGAAAGGCGGTCAAGGTAATACTCCCACTTGCCGGGGAAGTCCTGTTCCAGCTCCAAAAGTTCTGTGTCAGAAAGAAATACATTTTTATATCTGCCATAAGCGGCGGGGGGCTGCCCCTCACTCGCTCCTTTTGTTTGGCTCTCTATTAGGTTGTTTATATTAGTTTGGTTAGGGGACGGTTTTCCGACCGTCATAAGGTCAGTTTTCCGGCTGTCAGTTGGTCGGTTTCCCGCCCTTATGAGGGGCGGTTTTCCGTCCGTCAGTTGGTCGGAAAACTGTACCACTGGGATAGGCGGCACTTTCACATACAGACGGTTGGCGGCAGAAAAGCCCGTCCGTCTGCGTTCCAGCAGCCCGGCAGCGTCCAGTTCGTTCAGTGCGCCCTTTATGGTGGTGCAGCCTTTATCCAGCATTTCCGCTATCTCTGCTATGGGGTAGACAATGTATGTCCGTCCCTCGCTGTCCTGCCAGCCGTTCTTCTGCGAAAGGGTGGAACGGTCTAACAGCAGCGCATATAACTCTCTTGCGGTGTGGGATAGGTCTGTTTCCAGCAGGAAACGGGGGTAAGGCAGGTAAGCGGGCAGCTCCGTTCCTGCGGTCATATAATCAGCGATAGGGTTCACCTCCTTGTGGTGTCTGTCTGTGGGTTCTGTTACGCTTTTAGGGGGCGTTTTTAAGGGAAAAGGATAAATGTATCACGCACCCTTTGACACCCTCCAAAAAAGCCTTGATTTATGCGGGTTTGAAATGCCCTAAAGCGTGACATTTCTCCCTTTGTTTCCGCTTCCGTTTGGCGGCGTTTATCCGCTTCATGCGTCCGGCGCAGTCCGGGCAGTATTTCCCCCGGTTGGATTTTGGGAAGAAGAACGCCCCGCAGACAGCGCAGCGTTTCCGGCTTCCCCGGCGCAAGAGGGCGGCTTCCAGTGCTTCATCAAGGGGCAGGACAGCGGCGGTAAACCAGCGGCAGAGCAGCGAATAGCTGATACTCTGTACACACACGCAAGGCTCGCCGTCCTCCAACAGCAGGCAGTTCCCGCTGTCATAGTTGCAGCACTCATGCACAAGGCGGCGGGCTGCCCGGTACTGGCGGTAGTCCATGCGGGGGATATTACCGTTCATGGCTCTGCTCCTTTCTGCGCTGCGGCTCGCTCCGGCGTAAAATCTGGTCGATATTGCCCTTGACAGTCTGCAAGCGGCGGTACTCCTCCCGTTTTGCCCGGTAATCGTTGTAGCCGCTGTTTTTCTCTTTGATAAGGCTTTCAATCTCTGCTTGCAGGGATTTATAGCTCGGCAGCTTGGAAATGCCGTTCTCCCTGAAATAGCGGGCGGCTGCGTCTGCTATGATAAAGTCACTTTCATGCTTCTGACGGTAGGCTGCTTTTGCTTTGGCGTTTTTCTGCTGTTTCAGCCCGTCCCGGACAGGGCGGGTCTTGGAATAGGCAAGCACCTGCCGTTGCAGCTCCTTTTTCCCGTTCAGCGTCTTTTCCACCTGCTTCAACCACGCAAGGCTTTCCTGCATGGCGGCATAGGCGGCAGAACAGGCTTCGTCCAGTTCCTCCGGGGAGGAAAAGCCGTACTGCTGATAGGCGGTAACGGTAGCTGCCATTTGCTTTAGGTTGTGCTTTGCCGCCCAGCGGTCATAGCCCACGCCCTTGCCCTCGGCTCGCTTGGCTTCCCGGTCAACCATGCGCTGCAAGGTGTTGTCTGCCGGGGTGGTTTTTGCAGCTTTTTCCCCTTGTAACGGCTTTTTAACTGCGGCAGGGTATTCGGGTATGGCTTTGGTCTGTTCGGCAGCTCTGTGGGCGTTCTGCGTGAGCAGGGCAAGGACAGCAGCCTTGTCAAAATCGTCCCCCAGCTTTCGGGCTGTGATAGGCTTTGTCCTGTCCGGCGTGAGGTAGGAAAGCCGCCCCCGGCTCTCCTTGACGGTCACACCCTCCCGCAGCAAAAGGGAAGAAAACTCGTCAAAGCTGCCAGCTTGGGAAAGTGCCTGCCGTATCGTCCGGCGCAGCTTCGCCTTGTCCGTTTCAAACTTGGTGGGCTTGGTCGGCTGTCCGGCGGCTTCTCTGGCGGCGTTCTCTTTGTCAAGGGCAAGCTGCCCTTTCTTTGCCGCCCAGTATTCCCGTTCGGTTATCCGTTCCTTGCTGCCGTTCAAGAGGTCGATTTGGTAAAGCCCCTCCCGGTGGCACATTTCCATGACTTCGCTCTTGAAATATTCCATAGCGGCGTTGGTGCAGCGGTGCTTGCAGCCCTCCAGCGTGTCGGCTGGTCTGTCCATGTAGGGCAGAAGCGGGACTTCGTAAATCCGCAGGGAGTTGATGACGATATGCACATGGATATTCCCGCTGTGGTTATGCCCGTCCGGGTGGGTGCAGATTAGGGCTTGGTGTCCGGGGAAATGCTCCTTGCAGAACTGCTCGCCCAGCTCCTGCGCCCGGTCTACGGTCAAGCCGTTGTCTGTCCCGTCCCGTGGGTCAAAGCTGATGATATAGTGGTGGCTTTTCACATCTTCCCGTTTTTGGTTTTTCTCATAGCGGAGATTGGCTCGCATACAGGCAACAGCGAAATCCTCGCCCCCGCAGTTGAGGGAAGAAATGCGGTAATCCTCCCTCGGTATCAGCCGCCCGTTTTCATCAAGGGTGGCTTTCATGGTAAACTCGTCATGCTCAAATGTGAGATAGGCTTCCGCTGCGCCATAGTCGGCGTTTTTAGAGCTGATATGTTTGAATGTTGCCAACAGCGTCACCCACTTTCTGCAAGACTTCAAACTTTAGGGCAGCAAGGTCGGAAACCGCCGCCCGTACCTCCCCGGCAAGCTGCGGATAGGGACTGTGCCACTCGTTCAGCGTCCGGGCTATCTGGTTTAAGTTGCCGCCGATCCTCCCGTATTCGGCGGTCAGCTTCCCGACAGCGGCAAGCAGCTCGTCATTGATGGGGGAAACGGTTATGATGGGGCGTATGGCTGCCCCGGTTATGGCTTGCCGGATAAACTCGGCTTGGCTCATGTGGTAAGCAGAAAGCCGCTGGGCAAACTCGGCGTATTCTTCCTCGGTCATGCGTGTTTTGACTACCCGGCTGCGGTGCGGCGTGTTGTATCGTTTCATAGGTGGTTGACCTCCTTTCTGTGCGTGGTGTCCTCTCACTAATAGGAGAAAAACAGGGTGTGAAGCGGAACTGTTTTTGAAAAATCCGAAAAATATTTTGAGGGGTTTTTCAGCGGCGCAAGCCGCATAAGCAGGGTTTGGGGAAGGCACTCCCCAACAAGATTCCCGCAGGGGCAAAATGAGCGATAAGCGAATTTTGGCACCTCGGTAGAATCTTGCTCTAAGAAACTGCCGGCCTGCCGTTCACTTGCTACTGCCACTTTTTCAGAAAATCTATAACCAGCTTTTTTTATAAAAGGCTGCGGGCTGGCGTTTTTCCCTTACTCCCTACAAACCACAAAAGAGCAGAATGGACGGACTTTCCGGCAAGAACTTTTCCGGCGGCTCGGTCTTTCCCGACAATAAGGCGTTTCGGAAGCTGCGTTTTGCCCGCTGTCTGAAAAAAATGGCAGCCTTTTTTGGTTTCACTGTCTAATACGGAACTTTTGGAAATTTGCCAAAAATGGACGCAAAAAAAGCAGCAAATCTTTTTCGGATTTACTGCTTCATGTGCCGCTGCGGTGCGGCGGGATGGATATTCAGTTGAAATAAAAGAGGATGGTGGTACTTTAGTCTATCGACTCTTTACTAACTATTAGGTAATCTTGAAAGATTTTCCTTGAATTTATCTAAAGAATGTTCATTGTTTCCCGCAAAAATAAGTGGAATTGTATATTCATATGATATGCCATTTTCATAGTCCGATAATTGTATTTTTATAGTATCATCCCTCTCATCTTTAGGTGCTATATATATGAATGAATTTTTATTTATATCAGATATTTTCCCTTTTTCAGAAGAAACAGTATAACCCCAGTCTGTTAAATTTGTCTTTATTGTAACTTCTGTTTCTGTTTCTTTTCTAGTCTGCAATGCTGTTTTATCGATTTGGATATCAAAAGGAGTCGAACCTAACAATTCACTGTTTATATTTACAAGTTCTTCTCCATTTGTTTTAGAAATATTAGATTCATCTTCATAATTTTGTTGAGATTCATCTTTTGGTGTTTCTCTGTTACATCCTAATAAAAAGCATAAAATAATTAGTACTAATACAGAAAGTTGTTTTTTTTGCATTTATTTCTCCTTTCATATTATCAAAGAAAGCACTGAGAGTACTTTCAAGAAATTATGAAATATTCTCAATGCTTTCTATTTTTTGATTATAAACTTGCCGGTAATGATACTATGTTAATTTATCTCTTTCGCGTAACCTTTGTTGCAATATACACATGCACCATTCACCCATTTGTGAGACATTTCAATCGTCTCAACTTCATAAATGCTTACTTCTCCACAAATTAAACATTGTTTGTAATTATATACATGACGTGTCGCACATTTATCCCAGTCATCATATATACCAGGCATTTCATCTTCATATCCATAGTACTGGGGAGAACCCCAACTATGAGTATGAGCGGCAAATACAGTCATTGGAGCAGCTACAATTCCAGCTACTACTGAAAGTGCTAAAATAGATTTTCTTAAATTCATAAGTTCCTCCCTTTCCTTAAAAATACATAGCTCTTTGTTACATTGTCATTTTAACATAATAATTGGTAAAATGCAATAATTTATTTTCTATTTACGAGAAAATACTGTGCATATTATCTTATTTAGGAATAGTTAAGGCGGCTACCTAAATCTTTTTATTACTTTACCGCACATGAGCATTGTCTTCCGGAAGCTCATGTCCTCTGGTGATATGGTCCTTGATTGCACGGAAGCTCTCGGCGCTGACCACATGCTCAATGCGGCATGCATCCTCTGCGGCTGTCTTTTCATCCACCCCCAGATACATGAGCCACTGGGACAGCATGGTATGGCGCTCGTACATGGTCTCAGCAATTTCCTTCCCCATGCTGCTGAGGGTGATATGGCCCTGGTCATCCATGAGGATATAACCGTTTTCGCGGAGATTCTTCATGGCTACACTGACACTGGGCTTGGAAAATGCCAGCTCGTTGGCAATGTCGATGGAGCGGACATAGGGGTTGCGGCGGCTTAAAATCAAGATTGTTTCCAGATAATTTTCAGCTGATTCCTGTATTTTCAATTTAATCAAATCCTCCCACTGATAGTAATTCGTTCGCTCTGAGTCTGCGGCGGCTATTTTCTATTTTATCATACACGGGAGGGAAACGCAAATTGGGAACTGAACTGTAATTGCAAAAAACCCGCATTTAAATTGAAAAAAATTATTGACATTTCGGTTAACTGGTGCTAACCTAAATTTGCAGTTAGGATACCATAACTTTCCAGCTGCAATACGGATATAGGAAACAGAATCACATCAGGTTTCAGAAAGAGGAGTGATGGGTATGCCGTTGACAATGGTAAGGGAAGGTACGGTGACATCCATAGTCCGGGTGGGCGGTAAGGAAGAGGTAAAGCGTCATCTGGAGAACATGGGATTCGTACCGGGAGCAAGCGTGACTGTTGTTTCTGTTAACAATGGCAATGTGATTGTCAATGTAAAGGAATCAAGGGTTGCCATCAGCAAAGAGATGGCCAATAAGATTATGGTGTAAACTGGCCAAGGGTATGAAAAGGAAAGGAGCATGAATAAGATGCGCACATTGAAGGAAGTAAAATGCGGAAACACGGTATCGGTTGTTAAACTGCACGGAGAAGGGGCTGTAAAGCGCCGTATCATGGATATGGGCATTACAAAGGGGACAGAAGTCTATGTCCGCAAGGTGGCGCCTCTGGGGGACCCCGTGGAAGTAAATGTAAGGGGCTATGAGCTGTCCTTAAGGAAAGCGGATGCAGAGATGATTGAAGTGCAGTAGAAACTGCTTTTTTTTAAAGAACTGAGTTAGTTGAAACTAATTTGTTGATAAATTTTCTCAATAAGAAAATGAGGAGGATATGAAAATGTCAATCAAAATTGCTTTGGCCGGTAATCCCAACTGCGGAAAGACCACACTGTTTAATGGTCTCACCGGTTCCAATCAGTTTGTAGGTAACTGGCCTGGTGTCACGGTGGAAAAAAAGGAAGGCAAACTTAAGGGGAACAAGGATGTCATCATCATGGACCTTCCCGGTATTTATTCGCTGTCTCCCTACACCCTGGAGGAAGTGGTTGCCAGGAATTACCTGATTACCGAGCGTCCGGACGCCATACTGAATATTGTGGATGGAACCAATCTGGAGCGCAACCTGTACCTGACCACCCAGCTGATGGAACTGGGGATTCCCGTGCTGATGGCCGTTAACATGATGGACGTGGTTAAGAAGAGCGGGGACCAGATTAATATCGAGGCCCTGAGCAGGGAACTGGGCTGCCCGGTGGCGGAGATTTCCGCATTAAAGGGCACCGGCATCATGGAGGCTGCCAACAAGGCAGTGGAGCTGGCAAGGGACAGCAGGGCGTCTGTGCCGGTACACAAGTTTTCTTCTGATGTGGAGGCTTCCCTGGAGGAAATCGAGCAGTGCATCGGAGGCAATGTGCCTGAGGCACAGAAGCGTTTCTATGCCGTCAAGCTGTTTGAACGGGATGACAAGATTGCAGCACAGATGACCATGGTTCCGGATGTGGAGAGCATTGTAAAGCGTATGGAAGACACCATGGATGATGATGCTGAGAGCATCATTACCAATGAGCGCTATACATACATTACTTCCATCATTGGCAAGTGCTATAAAAAGAAGAGCAGGGAAAAACTGAGTATTTCCGACAAGATTGACCACATTGTCACCAACCGTTTCCTGGCCCTCCCAATCTTTGCAGTGGTAATGTGGATTGTTTACTATGTATCCGTATCCACAGTGGGAACCGCTGCAACCGACTGGGTCAACGACGGCCTGTTTGGCGAAGGCTGGTCCATGTTCGGCATGGATGTCCCTGGCATTCCGGTTGTGGCAGAAGGCTTCCTGGCGGCTGTTGGCTGCGCTGACTGGCTGTCCAGCCTGATTTTAGACGGTATCGTGGCCGGTGTTGGCGCTGTGCTGGGCTTTGTGCCTCAGATGCTGGTACTGTTCATTTTCCTTGCATTCCTTGAGTCCTGCGGTTACATGGCCAGGGTTGCATTCATCATGGACAGGATTTTCCGCAAGTTCGGACTGTCGGGAAAGTCCTTTATCCCAATGCTGATAGGAACCGGCTGCGGCGTTCCCGGAATCATGGCTTCCCGTACCATTGAGAATGACAGGGACCGTAAAATGACCATTATGACCACCACCTTTATTCCCTGCGGCGCCAAGCTTCCGATTATCGCATTGTTTGCAGGCGCGCTGTTCGGAGGCGCCTCCTGGGTTGCACCCAGCGCTTATTTCGTTGGAATCGCAGCCATTATCTGCTCCGGCATCATCTTAAAAAAGACGAAAATGTTTGCAGGGGACCCGGCGCCATTTGTAATGGAGCTTCCTGCCTACCATCTTCCCACTGTATCCAACGTACTGCGCAGCATGTGGGAGAGGGGCTGGTCATTCATCAAGAAGGCGGGAACCGTGATTCTGTTATCCACCATCTTTGTATGGTTTACATCCAGCTTCGGTTTTACGGACGGACACTTCGGGATGGTGGAAGATTTGTCTGACGGACTGCTGGCAACCATTGGCCAGGGCATTGCTTGGATATTTGCACCTCTGGGCTGGGGCAACTGGCAGGCGGCCGTTGCAGCCATCACAGGCCTGGTGGCAAAGGAGAACGTGGTTGGTACCTTCGGCATCCTTTACGGATTTGCAGAAGTGGCTGAGGACGGCGAGGAAATCTGGGGAACCCTTGCACAGAGCTTCACTGTGGCCAGCGCATACTCCTTCCTGGTATTTAACCTGTTGTGCGCGCCCTGCTTTGCAGCCATCGGCGCCATCAAGCGCGAGATGAACAATGCAAAGTGGACCTGGTTTGCAATCGGCTACCAGACCCTGCTGGCATACGCTGTTTCACTGTGCATCTACCAGCTGGGGAACTGGTTTATGACAGGAACCTTTGGAATCGGGGCAATTGCCGCAATTGCAGTAGTGGCTGGTTTCATTTATCTGCTGGTAAGGCCTTATAAAGAAAGCAGCTCCCTTAATGTCAGCATAAAGACAAAAGCAGCATCATAATGTGCCGCCGCAGGCAGACACGGCTTAAGGCCGGCCTGTGTGCGGGGCACCTGAAGGATAGAAGTGTCCGGAAAAGCTGAGGCAGGCATTTTCCGGACACATTCCGATTTGGCCGGTGGAAGGTGAGGAGGGAACTGACATGTGGCAGAAGGCACAGGTGATAGATGAGTTTCAGAGGAGGGGAATGCGGATTACAGAACAGCGTAAGATGCTCTTAGATGTTATACTGGAGGGAAACTGGACAAACTGCAAGGAGATTTTCTACGAGGCGCGGAAACGGGACCCGAAGCTGGGGATGGCCACTGTGTACAGGACTGTAAGTGCGCTGGAGGAAATCGGTGTGCTGGTCCGTTCCTATCAATACTCCTTTGTGCCTGACAGGGAGGACGAGGCAGAGGCCGTGTCCTGGGAGGCTAAATGAGCAAATTTCTCAACAACTTATGTTAGAATTGACTACCCCGGGGGGCGGAAGTTAGTATAAAAATAATAGGAGGGCAAAGGAATGATGGATTGTTTTAAATGTAAGAGAATAGGCCTTTTTTTAGGCGGCGTCCTGTTTGGAACAGCTGGCGTAAAGATTTTGGGAAGTGATGACGCCAAGAAGTTTTACATCAACTGCCTGGCAGCCGGATTAAGGGCTAAGGACTGTGTGATGACTACCGCTACCAATATCCAGGAGAACGCTGAGGACATTCTGGCAGAGGCTAAGGAAATCAATGCGCAGCGCTATCAGGAAGACGTATTTGAGGATGAGAGCGGGGAGGAAACCCCGGAGCAGACCGCAGAAGGCTTAAAGGAAGCGGGGACAGCTCCTGCTGATACGGTTACAGCGTAGGATACAATCCGCCTGGGGAAGGATATCTCCGGGCGGTAATTTTTTCCGGAAAGTGTCCGGCCAGGTTGAGAATAGGAGCTTAAAACAATGAAGTTTGTGATTAGACATGAGATAAGGGGAAGGGTTAGAATTCATTTTTATCAGAAGGATATGAGCATACGGCAGGCTGATTTGCTCCATTATTATATCTGTACCCTTCCCGGGGTAAAGGCTGTCAGGGTATATGAGAGAACAGCGGATGCAGTGGTTGTGTATGAGGGCGGTTCCGGGAAAATCCTGGAGGATATACAGCGGTTCTCTTATGAGAATCAGCGGATTCAGGAACTGGTGCCAAAGAACAGCGGCAGGGCCCTGAACCGGGAATACAAGGAAAAACTGGTGCAGAAGGTGGTGGTGCGGGCATTTACAAAGTCCCTCCTGCCGGCTCCTGTCCGGGCCGTCTATACGGCAGCCCACACCCTCCGGTATCTGATGAAGGGAATCCGGTGCCTGCTCAGAGGAAAGCTGGAGGTGGAGGTGCTGGACGCCACAGCCATTGCCGTCTCTGTGCTGAGAAGGGATTTTGACACAGCTGGTTCGGTCATGTTTCTCCTGGGAATCGGGGAGCTTCTGGAGGAATGGACCCGCAAAAAGTCTGTGGGCGACCTTGCCAGGAGCATGTCCCTGAATATTTCCAGGGTATGGCAGAATGTGGACGGAACAGAGGTCCTGGTCCCTGTTTCAAAAATCCGGGAGGGAGACCTGGTAACGGTCCACATGGGGAATGTCATCCCTCTGGACGGTGTGGTTGCCTCGGGGGATGCCATGGTGAACCAGGCGTCCATGACAGGGGAGTCCGTAGCTGTCAGGAAGGAAGAGGGTTCCTATGTGTATGCAGGGACAGCCGTTGAGGAGGGGGAGATTACCCTCCGGGTCAAAAAGGCGGCAGGCGACACCCGGTTTGAGCGTATTGTGACCATGATTGAGGAGTCGGAGCAGCTTAAGTCCACGGCAGAAGGCAAGGCAGCCACCCTGGCTGACGCCTTAGTCCCCTGGAGCCTGGGCGGAACCGCCCTGACGTGGCTTCTGACGCGCAATGTGACCAAGGCCCTGTCTATTCTGATGGTGGACTTCTCCTGCGCGCTGAAGCTGGCCATGCCCCTTTCCGTGCTCTCGGCCATGCGGGAGGCCAGCAGCTACCATATTACGGTAAAGGGCGGCAAATACATGGAGGCAGTGGCTGCTGCGGACACCATTGTCTTTGACAAGACAGGAACCCTGACAAAGGCCAGGCCCCAGGTGGCGGACGTGGTGGTATTCAACGGCATGAAGAAGGATGAGCTGCTGCGGATTGCGGCCTGCCTGGAGGAGCATTTCCCCCACTCCATGGCCAACGCGGTGGTCCATGAGGCGGTGAAGCGGGGGCTGGTTCACAAGGAGATGCATTCCAGGGTGGATTATATGGTGGCCCACGGCATAGCCACCTATGTGGGCGATGAGAGGGTGGTGATAGGAAGCTATCACTTTGTATTTGAGGATGAGGGATGCAGGATACCGGAGGATAAAAGGGATGAGTTTGACAGCCTGCCCGCGGAATATTCCCATCTCTACCTTGCCATCGGAGGAAACCTGGCAGCTGTAATCTGCATTGAGGACCCGCTGAGGGATGAGGCTGATGCTGTCATTGCCGCCCTTCACAGGCAGGATATAACCAAGATTGTTATGATGACAGGGGACAGCGAACGCACGGCTGCCGCCATTGCCAGGCGCGTGGGAGTGGATGAATACGATTCAGAAGTCCTTCCTGAGGACAAGGCCAGGTTTGTGGAGGAAGAAAAGAGAAAGGGCCGCAGGGTTATTATGATTGGCGATGGAATCAATGATTCGCCGGCCCTGTCGGCTGCCGACGCTGGAATTGCCATCAGCGAGGGGGCTGAGATTGCCAGGGAGATAGCAGATATCACCATCTCCGAGGATAACCTGTTCCAGCTGGTGACACTGAGGGCCATCAGCCGGGGACTTATGGACCGGATTGACCGGAACTACCGGTTTGTCATCGGTTTTAACCTGGGCCTTATTCTGCTGGGAGTGGGAGGCGTCATAACCCCGGCCGCGTCAGCCATGCTCCATAACACCTCCACGCTGGCCGTCAGCTTAAAGAGCATGACCAATCTTCTGGACTGATTTTTTGGGGCGTATACGGAGAAAAAATAAAATCCCCCTTCCTATATTTTACAATTAATTTAAGGATGGCAGAGAGTAAATGGACATCCGTTTATTTTCTGTCATTTTTTATGGACTATTTTGTGCCAGGTGCATAAAAACACATGCGGATTTTTGTGAAAAAGAAATGAACTGAACATAATTCTATTGCTTTTTTCTATGTTTGATGTTAAAATATAAACAAAGTTAATGACAGACCGGTTGATGAATTCGGGAGAGCTTACCGTCAGGTAACGCCGAAGGGGATGCGCAAACTCTCAGGCAAAAGAATCGAATTCGGACGGGACTCTGGAGAAGGTCACTAAATTGTGAATACCGATGAAGCAACCTGCGGCATAGCAGCAACCGCGTCAGGGAAACTTTCAGGTGAAAGGACAGAGGCAGACATCTACGCTATGTTTATGTCTGTCTCTGTTTTTTTGCAATTTTGGGGACTTCTTCGTTACCTGCATTGCGAAAACTCTACCAAGGATATACCTTAGCTTAAGAGCTATCACAGCGGTAACGGCGGTCTGTGGTGGGAAGCGGCCAAGGGATATCTGCGGAGAGCAAAAAACAGGAGGAACGTAGATTTATGACAATTATTACGGGGTTAGGATTACTATTATTGACGCTGGCAGCATTCTCACTTTTCAGCATGAAGGCACCCAAAGGTTCAGCGGCCATGTCGGGAATGGCCAATGCAGCAGTTGCAACTTTCCTGGTGGAGGCTGTCCACAGGTACATATCCGGAGATTTGCTTCACCTGGCATTTCTTGGAGAGACTGGTACCATATCGGGCAATATGGGCGGTGTGGCAGCGGCAATCATGGTACCGATTGGCATGGGTGTGAATCCTGTGTTTGCGGTAGTTGGAGGCGTTGCATTGGGTGGATACGGCATTCTTCCGGGATTCATCGCAGGATATGCAATTGGCTTTCTTGCACCGTTTATTGAGAAGCACCTTCCGCCGGGCCTGGATTCCGTGCTGGGAGCCCTCTTGATTGCGCCCATTGCCAGATTCATTGCTTTCCTGGTGGATCCGGCTGTAAATGCAGCCCTGGCTCACATCGGCGGCATGATTACGGCAGCTACCGAGCAGTCCCCCATTCTTATGGGACTTCTGCTGGGAGGCGTCATCAAGATGATTTGTACGTCGCCCCTTAGTTCCATGGCCCTCACCGCCATGCTGGGACTTACGGGACTGCCCATGGGCATTGCAGCCATTGCCTGCTTCGGCGGTTCCTTTACCAACGGCGTTATCTTTAAAATGCTCCACTTCGGGGATAACAGCAACGTAGCAGCTGTTATGATGGAGCCATTGACACAGGCGCATATTATTACAAAGCATCCCATACCGATTTACTGTTCCAATTTCTTCGGGGGAGGCTTTGCGGGAGTAGCCGCCGCATTCCTGGGCATCATCAACAATGCCCCGGGAACCGCTTCTCCCATACCGGGACTGCTGGCGCCCTTTGCCTTCAATCCGCCGTTAAAGGTACTGATGGCACTGCTGCTGGCCGGTATCAGCGGTACCCTGGCAGGCGTTGTGGGAGCCATTGCTTTCAAGAAGAAATATGATATGAAGCCGGAATTATCAGTCATTAATTCATTTGATGAGTAATAAGGAAGGGCGGGAACAGCCGGATGAGGAAACTTGTCCGGCTGTTTTTTTGCTCATGTTACAAAAGAAACAATATTAATAATTATTATTAATATTGTTTCTTGACAAACAGCCGGTGATTTGGTAAAATATAACTAAGTTAGTTAAAACTAACAAAGGAGCGGCACTTAAATACCAATATAAACCAAACCGCTGTAACCTGAATGGTTTGCCGGGTTATCAGCAAGATTATCAGAGAAGAACAGCGGGAGAACACCTAAAAACCATCATAAATAACAGGAGGAAACAATATGTCATTAATTGGAAAAGAAATCAGCGATTTTACAGTACAGGCCTATGCAGGCGGAGCGTTCAGGGAAGTAAAGAAATCAGACGTATTAGGCAAGTGGGCCATATTCTTTTTCTATCCGGCGGATTTTACCTTTGTGTGCCCCACTGAGCTGGAGGACCTGGCTGATAAGTATGAGGATTTTAAAACAGCCGGCTGCGAGATATACAGCGTGTCCTGCGACAGCCATTTTGTCCACAAGGCATGGCACGATGCATCCAAGACCATCCGAAAAATCAATTACCCCATGCTGGCAGACCCCACGGGCAGACTGGCCAGGGATTTTGACGTGATGATAGAGGCGGACGGAATGGCTGAAAGAGGAAGCTTCATTGTGAATCCGGAAGGTAAGATTGTGGCCTACGAGGTTATTGCAGGCAATGTGGGCAGGAATGCGGACGAGTTGTTCAGACGTGTCCAGGCATCCCAGTTTGTGGCAGAACACGGCGACCAGGTGTGCCCCGCAAAATGGCAGCCCGGAGCAGACACTTTAAAGCCAAGCCTGGATTTGGTAGGACTGATATAGGACAGCTGCCGGCACAGAGGACAGGTGCCCCGGGACCGGGGATTTTACAGCGGCGGGAATATTCTTTTCCACGGCGTTCCCGGCGGCCACGAGCTTCATTCCTTTGTGGTGGCCCTCTGCCATATGGCAGGTCCCTGTTGGGGAAGGCGTAGGCAGAAATGGGGAGAGACACATCCTGCCGCCATAGTCTGTAGCACAACTGGCTCCACCAGGCTTACAGCCAGACAGAGGTCTATCTTTAAGCAGATTTACAATTTTCTGTATATGAAAGGATTGTTCTGAATTGTTAGAAAGCAGGCTCCGGGATGCAAATCCCAGAGCCGCTTTGTCTGCAGCAGTCTGAGGTGCTGCTGCAACAGCACCTCAGACTGCATGAAGGTCCCCTGGCTTAATGGAGGAACCTGGCAAAGGAGAGTTCACAGCCTCCGCCTGCCCGGCGGAAAATGTTGACGGCCCTGGACATAACATCGGAGTAATCCTGATTGCCTGTCTCTATTTCCAGATAGTCCAGGCCTGTACTGAAATGGGCCTGCTTGATATCGGGAAGCTCACTTATTTCCCGAAGGATTTCCCTGGCTTGATTATCTGCCAGTTTCTTTGATAAATGATAACTGCGTCCCATGATATTTGTCCTTTCTAATAATTGTTTTTGACAATTTGATGCATTTGGATTAGACCTGTCTAACTTAATCATACTCCAAATCGCGTGATTTTAATCAGTTTATTTGAGAAGATTTTTCAAAAAATGCAAAAAATGGTTTAATGAGAAAAGGTATCAGTTATATGCATTGACGGATGCCTTTTTTTGTAACATAATAACGATGTTATATAACAGTGTTATAAGGATATGGGGAAAGGACAGGGGGATTGACATGGGGGGCCGGGATAACAGCACAGCTGCAGCCATATTAGAGGCAGGGAAAAAGGAATTTCTTACATATGGATATGAAAAGGCATCCCTCAGGAGAATTGCAAAGGAGGCGTCGGTGACAACCGGAGCCATATACGGTTATTTTCCGGGAAAGAAAGCATTGTTTGACGCCCTGACAGCGGACACGGCAGAGGAACTGCTGGCCATGTATGATAAAGTGCACAAGGAATTTGCTTCCCTGCCGCCCGGATTGCAGCCTGCCCGGCTGAATGAGATTACAGAGCAGTATATTCCATGGATGGTGAATTATATCTATGACCATTTTGAGGTATTCAAACTGCTGCTGTGCTGCAGTGCGCCGGGGGTAAGGGAACGCTATTTTGACAGACTGGCAGCAGTGGAGGAGCAATCCTGCTGGGATTTTATCAATGCCATGGAGTCTTTGGGGCATACGGCAGCGGGGATGAGCAGTACGCTGATTCATATTCTGTGCAGGTCCTTTTTCCAGCAGCTTCATGAATTTGTGTCCCATGACCTGCCAAGAGAACAGGCGGTCTCCTGCTCCCTTATCTTAAGCCGTTTCCAACATGCAGGATGGGTGCGCATCATGGGCCTGGATGTGTGAGTATGACAGAAATGGTGCAGGCTGCAGGCGGGAGAGAGGCTTAAGGCGGGAGCCTGACAGCCTTAATTTTATAACAAATGGTTAGTTGAAACTAATAAAAGGAGGATGAAAAAGTGGATGGTAAACGAAAGCATATTATGACACAGCTTCCTGATACAGGTAAGGTGACGCTCAAGACCTTTGCGGGAAAGCACAAATACCTGACGGGAGCAGGCTGCGTCCTGTCAGGAATCAGCGCAGTCATAAGCCTGGTGCCCTATCTGTGTATGTGGAAGGTGATAAAGCTGGCGGTGCTTAACTGGCCCGAGGGCCCGGACGGGGGAATGCTGGTTTACTGGGGATGGATGGCGGTGGCATCCTCGCTCTTCAGTATGCTGATCTATTTTGGAGCTCTGATGTGCACCCATATTTCTGCCTTCCGGACGGCCAGGAACATGAAAACAGTTGCCCTTCACCATCTGACAGAACTGCCTATTGGTTATTTTAAGGGGACTGGCAGCGGAAAGCTGCGCCGCATCATCGACGACGGAGCGGGCCAGACAGAGACGTATCTGGCCCATCAGCTGCCGGACCTGGCCGGTGCCCTGGTGACACCTGCGGCAGTGCTGGTTCTGCTTCTGGTGTTCGACTGGAGATTTGGCCTGATTAGTCTCATCCCCATGGCCGCAGGCGCATTTTTCCTCAGCCGGATGATGGGGACCGGAATGGCCGAGTGCATGAGGCAGTACCAGAATGCCCTGGAGGACATGAACAATGAGGCCGTGGAGTATGTGCGGGGAATACCTGTGGTGAAAACATTCCAGCAGAGCATTTTTTCCTTTAAAAGCTTTCACGATTCCATCATGCGCTACAAGGACTGGGCTGTGAATTATACCCTGTCCCTCAGGATACCTATGTGCTGTTATTCAGTCAGCATCAACGGCATTTTTGCCGTTCTCATACCAGCCGGGCTTCTTCTGGCAGGGGATGCGGCCAGGGGGGAAGCCTATGTGACAACGGTATTGGACCTGGTTTTTTATATCCTCTTTACGCCTGTCTGCGTGACCATGATGGATAAAATCATGTGGACCAGTGAAAATACCGTGGCTGCCAATGATGCCCTGGAGCGCATACTGAATATTATCAGGGAAAAACCCCTTCCTGAGCCAGCTGTTCCAAGGAAGCCTGAAAACCACAGGATTGAGATTAAGGACGTTTCCTTTTCCTATAATAAGGACGGGGTAAATGCCCTGGACCACGTGTCCCTTACCGTACCCCAGGGAGCAACCGCCGCAATGGTAGGGGCCTCGGGAAGCGGCAAGACCACCCTGGTCAGCCTGATTCCCAGGTTCTTTGACGTGGACAGGGGAAGCATATGCATCGGCGGCGTGGATGTGAGGGACATGGGGACAAAAGAGCTGATGAAGCAGGTCAGCTTTGTGTTCCAGGACAGCCGCCTCTTTAAGGACAGCCTGCTGAACAATATACGGGCGGCAAGGCCAAAGGCGGATAAGGAGGAGGTCATGAGGGCCGTGAAAGCAGCCAGGTGTGAGGACATCATTGAAAAGATGCCCCAGGGGCTGGATACGGTGGTGGGGACCAAGGGCGTGTACCTGTCAGGCGGGGAAATGCAGAGAATTGCCCTGGCCAGGGCAATCCTGAAGGATGCTCCCATTGTTCTCCTGGATGAAGCCACGGCATTTGCAGACCCGGATAATGAATATCTGATTCAGCAGGCATTTGAGAAGCTGGTGGAGGGCAAGACTGTGATTATGATTGCGCACAGACTGTCTACGGTGTGCAGGGCCGACTGTATCTTCGTGATGGAGGAAGGCAGGGTGGCTGAGCAGGGAAATCACGATGAACTTCTGAAGGCCCGGGGGCTGTATGCAAAAATGTGGAAGGATTATCAGACCTCAGTAGAGTGGAAGGTAGGTGGAATGGCATGAGCAAGTATCTGCAGAGAAAATTCGCATTGAGCGAACAAGGGGGAAGAGACCTGACAAAGGCCATATTTTTCTGCGCCCTGACTAATATGGGGCTGATTTTCCCCATGGGCATACTGTTCCTGTTTCTGGAACGGCTGCTGGGCCCTCTGGTGGGTCTTAAGGCTCCTTCCATGGGGATGGCCGGGTATGTAATTATCAGCATTATCCTTTTGATATTAATATTTGTTTTTTGGAGAATCCAGTATAACGCTACCTTTGTGGCCTCCTATACGGAAAGCGCCAATATGCGCATCCGGCTGGCAGAACGGCTCAGGACCCTGCCCCTGTCCTTTTTTGGAAAGAGGGACCTGGCGGATTTAACCACCACCATTATGGCTGACAGCGCGTTTATTGAAAAGGCATTCTCCCATTTCATACCGGAACTCATAGGCGCATTTATATCCACGGCCTTCATCGGAGTGTGCCTTCTGGCTGCTGACTGGCGGATGGGCCTGGCTGTGCTGTGGGTGGTTCCTGTGTCCTTTCTTCTGGCAGCAGGCACCCGGCCCATGGTGGACCGGGTGGAGCGCAGGCAGAAGGGGACGAAAATCGCTGCATCCGACGGTATCCAGGAGTGCATTGAGAATATTCAGGATATCAAGGCCAATAACCAGAAGGAGGAGTATCTGCAAGGACTGGACCGGAAGATTATGAATGTGGAGTCCATTACCATACGCCTGGAGCTGTTTAACGGCACCATGGTCACGGCGTCCCAGATGTTCCTGAAAGTCGGCATGGCCACCACGGTACTGGCGGGAGCATCCCTGCTGTCATCCCGTTCCATTGACTTCATGCTGTTCCTCATGTTCATGGTGGCGTCTACCAGGCTGTACGGCCCTCTTAGCAGCTGTCTGCAGAACCTGTCGGCTGTGTATTCCACCCTTCTGGTGGTGGAACGGATGAAAGGAATTGAGGAACAGCCTGTCCAGCAGGGCAGTAAGGAAGCTGTCTATGATGGTTATGACATTGTGTTTGACCATGTGGGATTTTCCTATAAAGACGGGGAACCGGTTTTAAAGGATGTGTCCTTTACTGCAAAGCAGGGCCAGGTGACGGCTCTGGTCGGGCCGTCAGGCGGCGGAAAATCCACCAGTGCCAAGCTGGCAGCCAGGTTCTGGGATATTGACAGAGGGAAGATTACACTGGGGGGAACGGACATAAGCCAGATAGAGCCGGAGACACTGCTCAAAAGCTTTTCCATTGTGTTCCAGGATGTGGTCCTGTTTAACGATACCATCATGGAAAATATCCGGCTGGGCCGCAAAGGCGCATCCGACCAGGAGGTTATGGAAGCAGCCGAGGCAGCTCAGTGCGGGGAATTCATCCGCCGTCTGCCAAAGGGGTATGAGACACGGATTGGAGAAAATGGCTCCACTCTGTCCGGCGGTGAGCGCCAGCGGCTGTCTATTGCCAGGGCCCTCTTAAAGGATGCGCCCGTGATTCTCATGGATGAGGCCACGGCCTCGCTGGATGTGGAGAATGAGACGCAGGTACAGGAAGCCATATCCAATCTGGTTAAGAATAAGACTGTGCTGATAATTGCGCACAGAATGAGGACCGTGGCAGGAGCAGACCGGATTGTGGTGTTAAAGGATGGCTGCGTGGCAGAGCAGGGGACGCCGGAAGAACTGATGGAGCAGAAGGGAATATACCATCATATGGCGGAACTTCAGGGAAAGAGCCTGAACTGGAGTTTGTAGACAGATGGAAAGAGAAGGGCCGCCGGGAATGGATTTGGGTTCCGGCGGCCGAAATGAATGAGACAGGCGTGAAGTGGCTAATTATCCAGGGAAGCCTGCCAGATTAACCTGGCTCCCATGCCTGCCAGGTATTCCGTGCAATCCTGTAAAACCTCTGAATCAGGATACTCTTCCTTTAGGATTTGGGAAAGGGCAAGGGCCATTGTTCCTTTTCCGCCAATTACAATCTTATGGCCGTGGTTAAAGGTGATTGCTTTTGAACCCTTAAGCGCCTCCAAATCCAGAGCAACGACTGTTCCCAGGAGATAGCTGCCTAATTGCTGGGGCGAACGTTCGCAGAACAGATGAAGGACCCTGGTCAGAAATGCAGCTCTTCCAATACCTAATGCATGGCTGTTTCTGCAGCCGTTCAGGAGCCAATATGTATCCAGCTCAGACTCATCTAAAAAGCTGCAGTTAACGGATGCTGCCAGTATGGTATTTAACGTAAGAGATGAGAGTATTTCGCCGCTCATTGATGTCATGCATCCGGTAATCCTGCATTTCTCATCTACGGATATATATTTGTTGTGGGAACCAGGAAGAATGAGCAGCATGGGGGTTCCCTTGTGATGGCGGCTCAATAAGGCCATGCTTTCTGTTTCCTCTCCGCGCATCATATCCATCCGGTCCACGGATTCGAAGTCCGGATGATTTACACGGTTTTTCACACCGGGTATAAAATGAATGGGCACAGGACTTACATCGGGAATCAGTATGGTTTTTATGCCCTCGGCCAATTCTTTTAATCCGGCAGGTGTACTTAAATGAGCCAATTCATATAGTCCTGAGGAACTGGTAATCATACCGCATGCAAGGACGGATTCCACATCTGCCCAACAATGGCCCGAGGACTCCAATACCTGCTCCAGATTGAGTTTGAGCTGGGTCTTTAGAGCGTCATTTCCGTGTTCAATAGCGCCGTTGCGCGCTCCGATGCTTAATTTGCAGCCGGCTATGACCTGTTCTTCCCGGTTCCAAACCAGACAGCGGGTATTGGTGGTTCCTCCGTCTATTGTTATACATATATTTCCCATAGATATACCTGCTTTACTTGTTTTTGCTATATTGCTGTGTCCGCAATTTCTTTATAAGCTCTGGCCAGGGAGCTGATTTTCCGGAAGTCGCCGTCCTGTATAGCCTTTTTGTCGGCCAGGTTTCCTCCCACAGCAATCATGTGATAACCAGCCTGCAGCAGCTTTCCGGCATTTTCAAGATTGACCCCTCCCACAGCAGCAAACGGAATAAAACCCAGAGGGCCTTTTATCGCTTTGATATAATCTGCCCCCAGATTTCCGGCCGGGAATATTTTGACAATATCGGCGCCATTTTTATAAGCGTCTGCAATCTCCGAGGGGGTCATGGCTCCCGGCATGGAGAACAACCCCAATGCCTTGGTCTTTTTTATGGTTTCAGGGTCCATGTTGGGAGATATAATGTATTTTGCTCCGGCATTGGCCGCGGACTCGGCTTCTTCAGGACTTAATATGGTTCCGGCCCCCAGGAAAATCTGGTCTCCAAAAATCTCATGGGATTTTTGGATGGTTCGGAGGCTGGCTGCTTTGGCGGCAGGAGAGTTATGGCTTAACGGAATCTCAATGGCTTTGATGCCGCCATCCATCAAAGCGTTTATTACGTCTGCGATGTTCTCTGCATCCACATCCCTTAGGATGGCAATTATCCTGTTATCCAGTATATTCATAAGCATTTACCTCCCTATATGGAAAGCTTTCTGTTTCTGGCTGTCACTTCCCAAATATCAACTATTTTACCATCCAGGGCAACCAGGGCTTCAGGATACAGGGCGCTGGTGGGACAGATATGGGTGGGAATCACATATAATACAGTTCCGATAGCGGGCCTCTGGTCCTCATAGCCCTCTTCCATTTTCCAAATCCAATGTTCTTCATTCTGATTCAGGGGGGTGGCATGCCAGTCACCGATAAGACAGCCTCTGAGGCCGGGAGGGTCGGCGGCGATTCCTTTATAGCCCAAATCCAATGTAAAGAGTCCGGGAGCGCCATGACTGACAACACGGGTCATGAGCAATCCGGCAGGCGCAAAGGTTTCATCTGTAAATTTACTGGCGTAACCGAAGTCGGAGATAACGCCTGTGCCAGGTGACAGATAAACACGTTTATAGCGGGCATGACAGGGAAAAGAGGGGGTGCCGCCCATAACCAGAACCGGGCAGGGAAAGCCCGCCTGCTCCAGGGCGGCCACGGTTGTGAATACTGCCCGGTCTATTTCGTCCACTGCTTTTTCCCTGGCATCGTATTCGGCAATGCCGTTGTTGCCGTCATAGCAGTGAAGCCCCTGGACAGAGAGCCAGGGAAGATTACAGCAGTACCGGTAAAAATCCGGCAGTTTATCCATGGAAATCCCGGTTCTGTTGGTACCCATGTTGACGTCGGCCAAAAAATTCACCATGATTTCCTGGGTGCCGGCAGCGCTGTTAAGCAGTGAGACCTGCTCCCGGTCATCTCCAATGGCCCAGAAACGTGTGCCTGTATAGGTTTTAACTAATTCAAGAAACCGTTTTATGTTGGGCCCCACCAGCGGGTAAGCCACCAGTGCATCGGAAGCACCGCTTTCGGCAACCATCTGGGCTTCGGCTATGGTTGCGCATTTGAATCTTGTAATACCCATTTTAATCTGCAGCTCCACCAGCTTTTTCATTTTATGGGATTTCACATGGGGCCATAAACGGTTTGCATTGCCGGCGGCAGATATCATTTCAGTTATATTCTGCTCAATGATATCCTTATAATAGATTAAGCATGGGGTGATAATCTCGTCCGTGTGTTTAAGAAGATAACGGTTTTCGTCCATTCCTATCCCTCCTTCCCAATGTGAGACAGTCTGCATCAAATTTCGAATATGAACTCAATTTCCACTGAAATATTACCAGGTAATTCAATAGCAGAAATAGCAGACCTGGCGCCTACTCCGTTGTCATCACCAAATACGTCCTTTAAAAGCTGGGAAGCACCGTCAACCACAGCGGGCTGGGAATTGAATCCCGGAGCGCTGGCTACAAAGGCCAGAATCTTAACAACACTTTTGATCTTGTTTAAATCGCCCAGATATTCATGGAGCACGCTTAATGCATTCAGCGTGCAGATTCTGGCAGCCTCCTGTCCTTCTTCGATGGTACGTTCACTGCCCAGTTTTCCGGAGACAGCAGGCTGTCCATTGCGTGTAGCTCCCTGACCTGATATGAACAACAGATTTCCTACCTGTTTAACGGGTTTATAGATACCTCCTTTGGGCGGGCTTGGGGGCAATTCGTATCCTGATTTTCTGATATTTTCGTATACATCCATAGCATTATATCCTTTCTATCTTTTATTTTATTCTTTTTCCAAAACTGACCGCAGGAATGAACGGGTGCGTGCCTCTTTAGGCGCTGTGAACAACTCTTCAGGAGGTCCCTGCTCTATGATGTGGCTGTCCGCCATTACGATTACGCGGTCCGCCACCTCCTTGGCGAACTTCATCTCATGAGTCACGATAATCATTGTCATACCGTCCTTTGCCAGCTGGCGCATGACTTCCAGTACTTCTCCGATTAACTCCGGGTCCAGGGCAGAGGTGGGTTCGTCGAACAGCATGTATTCCGGATTCATGGCCAGTGCTCTGGCTATGGCAATGCGCTGCTGCTGACCGCCCGACAGCTGGGGGGGATAACTATACTTTTTGTCAGACAGCCCTACCTTTGCCAGAAGGTCATCCACCGTTTTATCCATGTCCTCTTTGGACATGCTCTGCACACGCTTAGGCCCCAGAGTGATGTTGTCATAGACATTCATATGAGGAAAGAGATTGAACTGTTGGAAAACCATACCAAGGTTGGCCCTGACCTTTCTGATTTGGCTGGATTTGCCGGTGAGAACCTGGCCATCCACCACGATTTCGCCCTTATCAGGAGTCTCCAGATGGTTGATGCAGCGCAGCAGCGTACTTTTTCCTGAACCGCTGGGGCCTATGATTACTACCACCTCGCCCTTGTTTACAGTCAGAGATACATCCTTCAGAACATCCAGAGCGCCAAAGGATTTATAAATATTTTTCACCTCAATCATAAGCCTGCCTTCCTTTCTGTCCACCCTACGTATTTTGAAAGCGGATAACATATAATGAAATAAATCACTGCCACAAGAATGTAAGTCTCAAAAGGATACCCTGTGACATTCATGATGGTTTTCCCTTCCCGCAGAAGTTCGGAATATCCAATGATGGATGCAATGGACGTATCTTTGATTAGTCCCAGATGAAAACCAATCAGTGCCGGCAGGGATATTTTAAAGGACTGCGGCAGTATGACGTCTCTGAGTACATCCAGTGGACGCAGGCCAATACATTTAGCGGCTTCCCACTGTCCCTTTGGAATGCTTTCGATTCCGGA
Source organism: Clostridium sp. 1001271st1 H5 (assembly GCF_005845215.1). Lineage (GTDB taxonomy): Bacteria > Bacillota > Clostridia > Lachnospirales > Lachnospiraceae > Enterocloster. The sequence goes on along the minus strand of NZ_SPHO01000006.1, from coordinate 133,018 downwards.
GCGTATGATTTCCGCTATATAGGCGCCTCCGTACAAGGTGTATACTAATACTACAGCTGAAAAGATATCTATCTGTATTCCAAGATAAGCCAGGCCGTAATAACCCATAAACAGCTGCATGAGCAGAGGGCATCCTCTGAATAATTCCACATATACCCTTAAAATGCCCCTGACACCCTTGTTTTTTAAGGTAAAGAGCATACCGCACATAACTCCTAAAAGGGTGCTGGTAATGATTACTGTGAGAGAAAGCTTAAGCGTAATCAGAAAACCGTCCAGCAGCAGCCTCCAATAGGAGAAAACTCGTAAAAAACCATCCATTTATTTTACCTCCCGCCGTTGCTGATACTTGGAAAGAACCGGTTATTAACATATCTTAGGATTTTAGAGCAGAGCACCGACATAATATAGTAGATGCCAATAGCAAAGGTGAATAACTCCAGGGTTCGGAAATTCTGGGAATTCAGTATGGAGGCCACCTGGGTAAGGTCTTTGATGTCAAGAACGGAAAGCAGGCTCGTACCAAAGAGTATCATGATGAACTGATTAATAAGCGAAGGGAAAATGTTGCGCAGGGCCTGGGGAAAGATGACATCCAGAAACGCGTGGATGGGCTTTAACCCCAGACAGTTGGCCGCTTCCCATTGGCCCTTGGGGATGGACTGGATACCGGAACGGACGATTTCCGCTATGTATGCTGTGTTGTTAATGGTCAGTCCCAGTATACCGGCGAATAAGGCAGGAAGATAAATCTTAAACTGGGGAAGTCCAAAATAGAGAAAGAAAATTTGAACCAGCATAGGGGTGTTGCGGATTAATTCCACATACACAGTTGCGATGCGGTAACCGGCTTTGTGCTGTCTGTTATACCGCAGAAATCCTACAACCGTTCCGAAAAACAGGGACAGCGCGAAGACGGTCAGGGTAAGTTCAAGGGATACAAGTGCACCTCTGAGCAGTGCCGGAAGATTTTCGATGGGAGTCCACCAATCCAGGAACATATTAACACCTCTTTCTATAGAATGGGGCTGCCGTAACGGAGCCCCATTTACTTTGATTAATATTGAGGATTTAAATCAAACGGCATTGGTTCCCCAAACCATTTTGAGTACATTTCATCATTTTTACCTGATACATTTGTGTTAAAGATGAAAAGGTTCAGGTAATTGAGCCAGTCCTGGTCGCCCTTTTTTACGCCGATTGCATTGTATTCCAGAGAAATCAGGGAATCGCCTACCACCTCAAGGTCATCATTCTGGGCTGCCTGGTATTGCTGGAAATTACTGTCCTCCAGGAAGGTGGCGCACTGGCCGTTCTTTACAGCCTGAAGTGCGTCTGCAGACGTTTCAAAGAAGACTACTTCAGCATTGGGGTTTAATGTTGCCATCAGTTCAGCATTTGTTGACCCCTTTGTAACGGCAACCTTCTTGCCGGTTAAATCGTCGACGGAATTAATCCCGCTGCCTTTTTTTACAAGAAGCCGTTCTCCGGCAACAACATAAGGATTTGAGAAATCAATCTTCTGTGCTCTCTCCAGTGTCCTTGTAAAGTTCCCGAATACAGCATCAACCTTGCCTGTCTCCAGGCTGGGAATCCTGGCGTCGGCAGTAACTTCCACAATCTCAACCTCCACACCTAAAGAATCCGCCAGTTCATGAATCATGTCCACATCATATCCCATGGGAGTGCCATCCTCTGATTTGTAGCCAAAGGGAGGGAAGGACAAAATGCATCCCACCGTCATCTTCCTCTCTTTCAGCACTTTCTGGAGGGTTCCTGTCTGGGAAGAGTTTCCCTGGGAGTCAGTTTTTTGCTGACATGCTGTCAGCCCCACTGCAACTGAAACCGCCATTACGACTGCTGCAATCCTTTTAATCTGTTTGATTTTTCTCATTACTACCTCGCCGTCCTTTCTTAATTTTCTACTCTTTGGTAGAAATTTTATTTCTAAATGGACTCTTTACGTTCACGTACTTCATCCAAATAGTTATACAAGGTAAATTTGGAGATTTCCAGAATCTGGCAGATTTTCGTACTGGATTTGCTGATGAGAAACGCTCCTCTGTCATCCAGAAAACGTAATACCTTCATTTTGTCTTCTTTGGTCATCTCGCTGACAGGTCTGCCAATCTTATTTATCCCCTGGTCTATTAGGTATACCAGTAAGTCAGATACATCCGTAGCAAAGAACTCTTCGTTGCTGTCCTTTTTATTCAGCTCTTCGGGAAGCGAAGCATCCAGATATTCCTTTATTTTGATTCTTTCGGATATATCTGTATTAATGCACAGAGCGCCCAAAGCCTGTCCGTCATCATTCTTTATATACATGGTGGAGGACAACAGGACTTTTCCGTCCCTTGTGCGCGTGACATAGTTGCATTTCATATCGCTTGTAGCGGTTCCGCGTATCACTTCCAGGCCCAGGTTGCTGCCGCAGTCTCCAATCTTGCGGTTTGTGATATGTCCGTTTTCAATGGCTACCACACTATGGTCATAACCTTTTGACCAGTCATGCAGGATAAATTCTGACTCCATACCAAACTGATTTTTTAAAAGTTTAAGCAGGGTTTGGAAAAATGGCATCTCGTTCTCAATGGTCTTCATATAATTTCCTCCTAAGTATAAATGTACTTAGATTGTAACCCCAATGTTTTAAAAAATAAAGTTTTTATTATTTTACGAAAATTATTACTTTATGTTATATGTACGGTATAAGGTCAGGCCGGGAATTACGCGGGCAGCGCAAAAGCCCCCTCACTGTTTTGAATCTATATTGACATTTTAAAATTAAAATTAATTTGATTTATTGCATTTTTAAAACTTTTAGTCTTTACACATTCAATATAGCAAATGTTTTGTTTTTTGTCAATTGTTAATTTTTTAATTATTTATTTTTCTTTTTTCGAATATTTTTTGAATTATGTGTACGATTTCTGGAAGGTTTTAGAAAACACTGTAAAAGGGAGAATGTAAAAAAGCCAGGGTTATTTGACGGGAAAAATTGAGATATAAGAGAAAACATGGCTTATGATAAGATATAAGACGCCTTATATTTATCATATTGCCATGTTGGTCAGATGATGGGGCACGCCTTATCTCTTTTTTTCTGCAATCAGGCAAATGCGGCCTTTCCGGCGGTCCTCGTCACACTGGATGCTGCTGAACCCTGCTTCCTGCAGATACTGTTCCAGCTGACTGCCGCTGTATACCGTCATTCCGTCTATGATTTTGCTCCACCTGTCGTCCTCCGGATTGCAGGCCTCGTTGCAAATCAGGAACAGACCGCCCGGCCTCAGCACGGTCAATACCTGCCGGAAGCAGGATGGTGCGGTTCAGGTCCATGCCGGGCAATGCAAGGGAGATTGGAAGCATATTTCTGGCCATGGCCCTGGGTCTGGCTGCCGGAATGGGCTATCTGGGAACCGCGCTGCTTCTGATGATAGTGGCCGGCGGGATTACCATTTTTCTGGTATCCCTTCCGGCCGGCAGTGCAGGGAGGAAGGAATTGAAGGTTACCATACCGGAAAATCTGGATTATTCGGGAATTTTTGACGATATATTTGAGAAATACACTAGAAATTCAGAGATTGTGCGGGTCAGGACTGTAAATATGGGCAGTCTCTATGAACTGTGCTACCACGTGGATTTAAAATCCGGGACAATTGAGAAGAACATGCTGGATGATATACGCTGCAGGAATGGAAACCTTACCATTGTCTGCGGCCGGCTGCCGGACAGCAGGGAAGAATTATAGGAGGATGTTTGTATGCATAGAGACAAAATAAGATACAGGAGATTTAGAAAAGCTGGCCTGGCAGCCGGTCTGGCAGGCGCCCTGCTTCTTGCCGGCTGTGCAAAAACAGCTGGCAAGGATGAGATAGGAGCGGGGAATACAGGGGGGCCAGAAGGGAATCAGACAGGGGCTTTTAGTGGGAATGGAAAGGAAACCTTAATTATAGGAAATGAAAATATAGTGACCATAGAAGGGGAGGGAGCGGCGGCGAACGGAGCCAATGTCACCATTTCTGCTGCCGGGACATACCGTTTAACAGGAAATATAGCAGAGGGAGGCGTGACGGTGGATGCGGGAAAGGAGGATGAGGTATTTCTGGTGCTGGATAATGTTTCTATTGCAAATTCCGGCTATTCTGCAATCTATGCCAGCCAAAGCGGGCTGCTGACCATTGTCCTGGAGGATGGTTCGGAAAACAAGGTATCTGACGGAAGTGCGTATGTCTATTTGCAGGCCGGGGAGGACGAGCCGGACGCAGCTATTTTCAGTAAGGACGATATGGTATTTGAGGGGAACGGCATGCTGGAAATCAGCGGTAATTATATGAACGGGATACGGGGAAAGGACGGGGTTATTATCAATTCCGGCACCTATGTCATAGGGGCGGCAAAAGACGGCGTAAAGGGAAAGGATTTTGTGGAGGTGAATGGCGGAAGTCTTGCCATTACAGCGGGCAGCGATGGAATCCAGTCAAATAATGACACGGAAGAGGACAAGGGATATGTGAGAATTACCGGCGGTACCGTGGCCATAACAGCGGGAAAGAAAGGAATACTGGCTGAAACGCTGGTTGAGGTTTCAGGCGGAACCATAACAGTGGAACAGAGCTATGAGGGACTGGAAGGGCTATGTGTGGAAATTACCGGAGGAACCATACGGATTCATTCAGAGGACGACGGAATCAATGCAGCAGGTGGCTCTGATGCCTCCGGGGTATCAAATGCAGAGGGGACAGATTCCTTTGGCAGCAGGCGGGGACCGGGCGGAGGTGCCTTTGATGTAACAGAGGGAGCTTACATCCGCATTTCAGGAGGAGACATAAGAATCAATGCCTCCGGAGATGGTATAGATTCCAACGGAGACTTGTTTCTGGAGGGGGGAACCGTCCTTGTGGAGGGACCAGAAAATGGCGGAAATGGTGCTCTGGATTACAACGGCACAGGAACCGTATCAGGCGGAACCATATTGGCTGTTGGAAGCGCAGGTATGTTCCAGACGTTTTCCGAGGACTCATCCCAGCCCATGCTGGTGGTTTTCTTAGATGAGAGTCAGAGTGCCGGAACAACCATATCAATCGAGGACAGTCAGGGGAATCAATTGGCGGAAACAGCGGTTTCAAAGGCGTTTGAGGCATTGCTCTTCAGTTCACCGGATTTAAAAACCGGGGAGACTTATCACATAGCGGCCGGAGACCAGGATATCCAGGTGACGGTGGACCGTATATTAAATCAATATGGTACGCCATCCGGCGGCGGTTTTGGAAGAATGCCCGGCGGAGGGAGGGGTACTTTTGAAAAAATCCCGGGACAAGGAGGCCGGGAAGGGAAGTTTGAAAGGGTGCCGGAAGAAGGAAATGTTTCCGGCAAAGCTTCTGTAGTGGAAATACAGGAGACTTTGCTGGCGGAGAATCTGGGTGAGGGTATCCATGTGTTTGACGGGTCCGGATACATGAATGGGACGGCGTTTCTTGAATAGGCCGGTGAACCGGGGATTATCTGTTTATTCCAGTAAGGGCAGCCGCACCATAAAGAGATTGACACCGGAGCCATCTGTGCCGGCACCAATCTTTCCTCCGTGCTCATTGACAATGCTTTGGGCAATGGAAAGTCCAAGACCGTAGCCGGGAATATTGCTGCGGGCAGCATCTGCACGGTAAAAGCGGAGAAACAAGTGTTTGATTTCTTCTTTTGTGAGAGGCGTTCCCTCATCTGACACAGTGAGGAGCGCCTCTTTCGCGCCGTCCTTTTTCAGCGTCACATAGATAGAACCGTTTTCCCTGCTGTATTTGCAGGCATTGTCAAGAAGGATATCTGACAGCTGCCGGAGTTTCTTCTCATCTCCATTTACCTGGAGCGAGGCTTCAATATCACAGGTGATGCGCTTGTCCATATCAAAGACAAGAGGTTCAAAGGCCATGAGGCTGCTGTTTACTATGAAGCTCAGGTCAATGGGCTTGTAGACTGCTGCTTCCTGTCCTGAGTCGCTTCGGGCGAGGGTGAGAAGGCTTTCTATCAGCTGTTTCATCCGCAGAGATTCAGCTTTTATGTGGCTTATTCGCTGCCGGTTTTGTCCATTGGGTATATTCCGGTCTTTTTCCAGCATATCCGCATTGGAGAGGATGACTGTGAGAGGAGTCTTCAGCTCATGGGAAGCGTCCGCGATAAACTGACGCTGCTGCTGCCAGGCAATTTCCACCGGCTTTACAGCCCAGCGGGAGAGAAGGGTGGAGAACAGGAAAAAAACGGCAAAGGAACATGCGCCGATAATGGAAGAGTGAATCACCTGCCAATAGAGAGAATTCTGCTCTTCGTATATATCGGCAAATACATACCGTACTGTTTGGCCGGGCATGGTTTTTCCGCGTAAATAACGCAGATGCAGGTCCTTTAGGGTGCCGGATTCACTGCCTTTGCTTTCTGCCAGGGAAACCAGGGTTTCGGCCTCCTGGCTTTCCGTACTCAGAAGCTGGTTCTTCACAACCGTATAATTGCCCTGCTTTATATCTACGACCATGAGAGGCAGCTCCTGCCTCCGGGGGCGGGAGGGATGGGGAGGGGGTGCCTGTCCCCTCGCACTGCCCGGGGGATTTTCCATCATGGCGGAATGAAGGGTGTCCATGCTTCTCTGGATATAGTTTATTTTTGTTGTGTAGTACAGTGTTATGAAGATGACAGCCAGAAGAAGGGTAACTATGGTCATCATGATGACTGAAAATTTCCATCTCACTTTCCGTATCATACAGATACCTCCAGTTTATATCCAATGTTTCTCATAACAGAGATGCTGACTGAGGAACCCAGCAGAGCGAGTTTTTTGCGCAGAAATGATATGTAGGCTTCCACGCTGTTGGAATTTACGTTGGCGTCATATCCCCATACCTTAAGGAGAATGGTTTCCTTGGGGAGATACTGGCTGCTGTTCTTTATCAGCAGGCTCATGAGTTCCAGCTCTTTGGCGCTTAAGGGTACGCTGCTGCCGCCGCAGCAGAGTTCGGGCATGGAAGGCGTGAGGATAAGGTCGCCGAAGGATAATGTGTCAGGTGCTATATCGCCGTGGCGCCTCAGCACGGTGCGCAGGCAGGCGAGGAATTCTTCTGTGGCAAAGGGCTTTGTCAGATAGTAGTCCGCGCCGGCATCCAATCCCCTGACCCGGTCTGACAGTTCCGACCTGGCAGTCAGCATGAGCACAGGCGTCATGCTGCGGGAGTTCCTCAGCCTTTTCAGGACTTCATAACCATCTATTCCGGGAAGCATTACATCCAGAACAATGGCGTCGTAAATACCGCTTTTAGCCAGCTCCAGCCCTTCTGCCCCATCGTGGGAGACATCGGTATAATATCCGGCCCCGCCTATCATGTCGGCTAATGTAAAAGCCAGCCGTTTCTCGTCTTCAATTACTAATATGCGCATGGAAATCCTCCTGTTATCAAGTGGAATGAGTCTATTATAACATGGAGAACAGGAGCAGAATTTTGAACTTTGTGTGAAATGTTGATAAAATTTGGCAGCTTAACACATGGAGTTAATTATGCGGCTTAATGAATAAACATAATTCATTGACTTTTGTTCAATGAGGTGGTATCCTATGATTACTGGAGGGAATAGTTTTATAAAGAATGCGAACAAAAGGTACAGTCAAGTAATACAGTCCAAAATTACAATCAGAAAATAACAGAACTGGGATAAATCCGGAAAAGAGGTGGGTTCACAGATGGAACGCAAGACAGCCAGGATATCCAAGGAGCCGGAGGTCCGCAAACAGGAAATATTGGACACGGCCATGCTGGTTTTTATGGAAAAGGGGTATGAGGCAGCAACCATGAGGGACATTGCCGCTGCCATGAATGTGGTGCCGGGCCTGTGCTACCGGTATTTTGAGTCAAAGCAGGTTCTGTATGACACTGCAATTGAGCAGTACGTAAAGGATATTACGCTGCCAATGATTGAATTGCTGAAAGAGAAGGATGGTTCGCTGGATGGTTTTCTGGACAAAATGGAGCAGCTCTTTCTTCAGTCAGATGGCAGGGAAAAGTATCATCATTTTTTTCATAAGAAGGAGAATCACGGTCTTCAGATGCTTATGTCGGTTAAACTGTGTGAAACCATAGAGCCTTATATGCAGGAAAAGCTGCAGGAGATGAATGAAATGGGAATTACAAGGGTGGGGAATATTCCGCTTACCGCGTCATACATGCTCTTTGGCGCGGTTCCGGTGCTGGAGAATGATGCGTTGTCATCGGCTGAGAAAGCTGCCGGAATCCGTATGATTATGAAACGTATCCTGGGCCCTGGAATTAGTTGAAAATGGTAAATATATGGGTAGGTACAGAGAAGGATTCCCGCTGCCGCTGGTCCGGGAATCTTTTTTTAAAAAGCGAATGAACAATGTTCATTAGAAAGACGTCAGGAGGTAGGAAGATGGAACAGTATGCATTGATTACAGGGGCGACAAGCGGTCTGGGACTGGCCTATGCAAAGTGGTTTGCAGGAAAGGGATATGACTTAATCATGACCGGGAGAAGGAAAGAGGTGATTGAAAGGAGGGCGCAGGAAATCAGGGACAAATATGGCTGCAGGGTAATTGTGATTCTGGTGGACCTGGCCCGGGATGACGGCGTGAAAAAGCTGCTTGCATCATTGGAGGGCAGGGAGGTTCATGTGCTGGTGAACAACGCCGGCTTTGGCTTCAGAACCTCATTTATTGATACGGATATGGAGGGGCTGAGGCGCCTTATCTATCTTCAGACATCAGCTGTGGCTGAAATCACCCACCATGTCCTGAAGGGGATGAAAGAACGGAATCAAGGCAGTATCATCAATATCTCATCCGACGGGGCATTTGCGGTAGTACCGGGCAATGTCACCTATGCTGCCGCTAAGCGCTTTATGATTACACTGACCGAAGGGCTCCACATGGAGCTTATGGGGACGGGAATCCGGATTCAGGCGGTGTGTCCGGGATTTGTGGATACGGATTTCCACGAAAATAATGGAATGCCTGTGGATAAAACGAGAAAAGGCATGTTCGGATTCCGGCAGCCGGAGGATGTGGTGGATGAGGCCATGAAGGATTTTGAAGCAGGGCGTGTCATCTGCATACCTGACAAGGCCGGAAAACTGGTGAAGGCCATGGCGGATTATATGCCAAAAAAGGTATATTACCGGTTTGCAAACGATTTTGTGAATAAAAAAATAAGGAAGAGCTAAAAGAGACTCCCCCAGCTGCTTGCTGTACACCGGCAGCTGGGGGAGTCGTTTGAATGTCCCGCATCCTAAATAATGAATTTGAATTTGTCTCCAATACAGAGCTGGCGGCAGAGGTTTGTAATCGTATTATCCACATCGTGAATCACACTTTCAATCCTCAAAAGGGGGTAACCGCTGGAAATTCCCAGGGCTTTGGCTTCTTTTGAGGTGGCAAACACGATGTCCAGTGTTTTTTGGGAATGGTCTAAAATAATATTATGTTTTTTCAGAATCTCATACAGGGAACCGTCGTTTAAATTTTCGCTGAACAAAAAGGAAAATGACTCAGGAAACTTGTTCAGTTCCAGCTGGACCGGTTTTCCGTCGGCATACCGTATGCGTTCCAATACCAGTATCTTTTCATCCTTGTCAAGTGACATCAGTTCCATCTCTTTTTCTGTTGGGTCCTCCAGGGCTATTTTGGTGATTTTGGCACCGGGAACCGCATTCATCATACTGCACATGTCGGTGAAGCTTAAGACGCCATTGGTGATGCCGCGCTGAATCTTTTTTTCTGCGACAAAGGTCCCCTTTCCGGATTTGCGGTAAAGATAACCTAATTCGGATAAACCGGCCAGGGCTTTCCTGACCGTGACACGGCTTACATTATATGTTTCGCTTAGTTCGTTCTCCGTGGGAAGCCTGCTTCCGGCCGGCCGCTCACCTGTTTCTATCTCTTTCTGCAGCTTTTCCTCCAACTGTTTATATAGAGGGGTGGCAATTGTATTATTTAGTTCCATATACATCCTCCGCGTTACCCTTAAGTTATAATGCTTGATTATATTATAATACAAATTGGCCGTATTGTATATATTTGCGAAAAATTTAATTTGTTATTGACAATAAGTATCATATTGTATTATCATTTATATAGAAACAATTAAAAACAAAAATGCAAAGGAGAGTTAAGACAATGGCATACTTTGGCACGGATATCAAAAATATAATTGCTGAAATTCTGGAAGCAAAGAAATCAAAGGGCGGAGTGAAAAGCCTGTACTTTGTGGGATGCGGAGGGTCTCTGGGAGCCCTTTATCCGGCAAAGACATTTATGGAGAAAGAGTGTGCCTCCATAAAATCCGCATGGATTAACAGCAATGAGTTTGTTCACAGCACACCCAGGGACTTTGGGGAAAATTCCATTATCTGCCTGGCATGTCACAAGGGTAATACGCCGGAGACCATTGAGGCTGCAAAGCTGGGTAAGGAAAAAGGAGCCGCAGTTATTGTGCTGACATGGCTTGAGGAATCGGAAATCATAGAATTTGGCGATTATATTATCCGCTATGCATTTGATGCAAGCCCGGACCATCTGGAGGGTGACATTGACTATGCAGGCGAGAAGACCTTATGCGCCCTGCTTGTGGCGGTTGAACTGGTTGCGCAGACGGAAGGATACGGGAACTACCATAAGTTCCAGGAGGGGCTGGGGATGATTAGCAATATCATCAAAAATGCCCGCGCCCATGTAGCTGAGAGAGCCCTGGAGTTTGCTGAAACGTATAAAAATGACCCGGTTATCTATACCATGGGCAGCGGAGCTTCTTACGGCGCTGCTTATATGGAGAGTATCTGCATTTTTATGGAAATGCAGTGGCTGGATTCCAGCAGCATCCATACCGGAGAATATTTCCATGGTCCGTTTGAGATAACGGATGCAAACCGTCCGTTTATGATTCAGATTTCGGAGGGCTCTACCCGCCCGCTGGATGAAAGAGCCCTAAAGTTCCTTCGTACGTATGCGAAAAGGATTGAGGTCCTGGACGCAAAGGAGCTGGGCCTTTCCACCATTGACGCTTCCGTGGTGGACTACTTTAACCACTCCCTGTTTAATAATGTATACCCGATTTATAACCACGCCCTTGCGGCAAAGCGTGAGCATCCGCTTCCGACACGCCGCTACATGTGGAAGGTGGAGTATTAGGGCACGGCAGAAAGTATGACAACATTGGTGCCCTGTCATTGATGACCCATAAAATATACCCGCGTAGGCAGCGTGCCGGAGCATTTTTCTGCCCGCTCTGAGGCGTACACGGCCTGGCTCCTGTCCGCGGGGGCTTAAACCCCGCAGCGTACTGCGGGGTATTTTGCTATACAAGGAGGAAAACGTATGGAACTTTCTCAGCTCTGCGCAGCAAATTACCATTACAAACGTTATACGCTGGATTATTTTCTGGATTCTGCAGAACGTCTGGGATACCAGTCAATTGAACTGTGGGCTTCCGGGCCCCATCTGCATCTGGAGGATTTTGATGCCGGACGTCTGCGTGAATTAAACAGGTCCATTAAGAAGCATCACCTGAATACAGCATGCTTTACGCCGGAGCAATGCGTTTATGCCGTCAGTGTCTCACATCCGGATAAGAGATACCGGGACAGAACCGTGGATTTTTTTATAAAGCATATAGAAGCAGCCGTATGTCTGGAATGCAGCTGTATGGTGGTGTCCACAGGCTTCGCCTATCTGGATGTGGATGCGGAGGAAGCATTTAAATGGACTGCAGATGCATTTTTGCAAATCAGCCGGAAAGCGGAGCAGGAAGGTGTTACACTGGCACTGGAACCATTCACAAAATACACAACCCATATCTGCAACGAGGCGGGCCAGCTGCTGCGTCTGCTGCGCGCCGTGGGCAGTCCTGTCCTCAAAGGCCTTGCAGATACGGATGTGATTGCCACAACCGGGGTAGATACATTTGAAACTTTCATCGGAATACTGGGCAGGGAGAACCTGGCCCATGTACATTTTGTGGATGGCAGTCCCGGCGGGCACCTGGTTCCGGGAGACGGGAACCTGTATCTGGACCAGGCGCTCCAGTACCTGGAGGCCATGGACTACAGGGGGTATCTGGGCCTGGAGATACTGGACAGGAGGTATGTCATGAATCCGGAAGACGCTATGAAAAGGGCGCTTGCATGGTATTCAGAACGCATAGGATGACGGATGGACAGCAAAAGTGCAGAAGCGCAGCCGTGATATGGAAGTACATGCCTGGAGTATGGAAGTGCAGACCGTGTGGAAGTACGGCCGGAAAATGGCTGCAAACTGACTGAATTATAGGTATTCAAATGTATTCTTGCTAATGATACATTGATGGTCCCTTGATTTGTGAGATTTGCATAAAAAATAGAACGATAACTATACGTTATATACAAAGTACCAAATACTAATTGACAAAACAATCAAATGAATATACTATTGTATTAGATACAAAACAATACAGAATAATACAAAGACATACATAACTGAATTGCTTTTGTATTACCAAGAATGTGCGCACCATTCTTAAAACAAAAGATTAAATCATTTCTTTGACCATGAAGGGGAAACATTTTACAAAGGATTAGGAGGATAATTTATGTTTTGGATAGAATTGATTATCGTTCTGGCTATCATTTTTCTGGGGGTACGAATTGGTGGTACATTCCTGGCGATGGCAGGCGGAATAGGAATGTTCATTATGACATTTATACTGCATGTAGCACCTTCCGACCCGCCGATTACCGTTATTCTGATTATGATTGCAGTAATCTGCGCGGCGGCCACCATGCAGGCATGCGGCGGACTGGACTATCTTGTTAAGATTGCAGAGAAGATACTTCGCAGGAACCCCAGGATGATTACCGTATTGGCTCCGGTTGTGGCTTATGTTTTTACATTTATGTGCGGTACAGGACACATTGTTTACAGCCTTCTTCCGGTTATCAACGAGATTGCCATTGAGACAGGCGTCCGGCCTGAACGGCCCATTTCAGCGTCCATTGTTTCATCCCAGCAGGCCATTACTGCGTGCCCGATTTCAGCGGCTACCGTGGCTGTCCTTGCTTTTATGGCCGAGGCCGCAGGCTATGGCTCTGTGAATATATTCACCCTTCTCCTTGTCTGCATCCCCGCAACCCTGATTGGTACCGTGGTCTGCGCTCTTGCAGTCATCAAAAAGGGCAAGGAACTGGCAGATGATCCGGAATTCCAGGCACGTGTTGCAGCAGGCCAGATTGAGGATTATACAAAGACAGAGAAAAAGGAAAGACCTGCAACTAAGGAAGCAAAGATTTCTGTGGCGATTTTCCTGATTGCCATGGCCGGCATTGTTTTGCTGGGCGCGGTGAAGCCCCTTGTGCCAACGCTTGCTGACGGAAATAAGCTGCCGCTGACAACGGTTATCGAAATCTTCATGCTGGTGGCAGCAGCAGCCATGGTGCTTATCACAAAGCTTGACAGCGACAAGGTGCTGGACCAGCCGGTGTTCCGTACAGGTATGTTTGCAGTGGTGCTGGCATTTGGACTGTGCTGGCTGGTGAATACCTTTATCGGAGACCAGTCATCCTTTATCACTGACAATATGTCTGCCCTGACCAACCAGTATCCATGGATTTATATTATAGCTGTATTCATAGTAGGCGCAATTACCACCAGCCAGTCCTCCACGACCATGATTATGGTGCCTATCGGTATTGCATTAGGACTTCCGGCCAACATCATAGTGGCTGGATGGATTGCCTGCTCATCCAACTATTTCATTCCCGCATCAGGCCAGTGTGTTGCGGCCATTGCCTTTGATTCAGCAGGAACCACAAAGATTGGAAAATTTGTCCTGAATCACAGCTACATGGTACCGGGACTTGTGTGTACGGTGGTATCCGTGGCAGCGGCCCTGCTCCTTGGAAGCATCATCTTTTAATACGGACCGGCAGCTGCCGGGACAGCTAAAAACTGCAGCCTGGAACCGTGATTCGCCTTGTGACAGGTTCCCGGGCTGCAGTTTTGCGAAAATGCGGTTTGTGATATGAAAGGAGGCTATATCATATGAAATTTGCCCCAATGAATTACCATTATTTACGCTATCCCATCAAAAAGTTTCTGGACAAAGTGGAGCGCTCACCCTTTGACAGCATTGACCTTTACTGCTCTGCACCCCAGCTTAACATCTTTGATTACCCCCTGGACCGGCTGATTGAACTGGACCGGGATATCAGGCGGAGACATCTGAAGGTAATGGCCATGACGCCTGAAAACTGCACCTATCCCGTGAATTTCTGTACCCAGGATACAGTCACAAGGCAGTCCAGCATCCGCTATTACCAGAGGGCAATTGATACCGCGGAGTTTCTGGGATGCCCTAACGTCCAAATCAGCACCGGTTTTGGCTATTTTGACCAGCCAAGGGATGAGGCGTGGAAATACTGCCGGGAGTCACTGGAGCAGCTGGATTCGTACTGCCGGAGGAAGCAGGTACGGCTTCTTCTGGAAGAATTAAAGGTAACTACCACCAATGTACTGATTACAAGCAGGGACGTGGCGGAGATGCTGGATGAAATAGGTTCTCCCTGGATTACAGGCATGCTGGATACGGACCAGATGACATATGCAGGGGAAACCGTGGATGATTATTTTGACCATCTGGGAGAGCGGCTTTGGCACATACATTTTAATGACAGGGGGCATACGGTTCCCGGCCACGGGGATTTTCCCATGAAGGAATACTATGATGCTATAAAGGGAAGAGGGTACGGCGGAACGGTTTCGTTTGAAATCTGTGACCGCAGATATTACTGCGACCCGGATAAAGCCATTGACGACATCGTTTCCTGGCTGAGGAAAAATACCCATGAATTAGAGGATGAATGAGAGTAGGAGATATGATATGTGGATTCATGACATGTTTGGGGCGGAGAAACCTATAATTGCACTGCTGCATCTGGACGCCCTTCCGGGGGACCCTGGTTTTTGCGGGGATATGGATGCGGTGCTGGACCATGCGGAGCAGGACCTCATGGCATTGCAGGACGGAGGCGTGGATGGAATACTCATTGCCAACGAGTTCAGCCTGCCGTACCAGCCTGTGGCTGATATTGCCGTTGTATCTGCCATGGCATACATAATCGGAAAACTGAAGGACAGAATCAGGGTTCCGTTTGGGGTCAATGTTGTGAAGAATCCCATTGCAACCATTGACCTGGCAGCAGCCACAGGCGCCTGCTTTGGGCGGAGCTGCTTTTCAGGCGCCTATATGGGAGAGTACGGGGTCTATGTCTCTAACAGCGGAGAGGCTGTCCGTCACAGAAAGGCCCTGGGAATGGAACACCTTAAGCTCCTGTTCAAGGTGAATCCGGAGGCGGATGCCTATCTTGTACAGCGGGACATCCAGGTGGTGGCAAAATCCATCATGTTTGGCGATTTTGCGGACGGCCTCTGTGTATCAGGGGCAGCGGCAGGCGCGGAGCCCGACGATGTGGTCCTGTCCAGGGTCCATGAGGTGGCAAAACAGAAAAATGTCCCGGTGTTCTGCAATACCGGATGCAATCATCAGAATGTAAGGGAAAAACTAAAGCACTGCGACGCTGTCTGCATTGGCTCGGCCTTTAAAAAGAATGGAATCTTTAACGAGCGTGTGGATGAAGAACGGGTCCGCAGCTTTATGGAGATTGTCAAAGAGGTCCGCAGGGAACCATAAGGAGATGGGAAGATTGAGACAATATTTTATGGGAATTGACATCGGAACCTATGAGTCCAGAGGGATGCTCATAGGAGAAGATTTCAGAGTGGCTGCAGAATATACCATGAGCCACGGAATGGCTCATCCAAAACAGGGATGGTTTGAACATGATGCAGACAAGGTGTGGTGGGGAGATTTCTGCGGGATATCCAGGCAGCTGATTGAAACCAGCGGTATTGCCCCGGAACAGATTAGCTGTATCGGAGCCAGCACCCTTGGGACGGACTGTCTTCCTGTGGATGAGCAGTGCAGGCCGCTGCGTCCGGCCATCCTGTACGGAATAGATTCCAGGGCGGACAAGGAGATACAGTGGCTTACCAGCTACTATGGCGGGGATGTGCATAGGCTGTTCGGCCACCCTATCTGTTCCGGCGACACTGCAACAAAGATACTGTGGATTAAAAACAATGAACCGGACGTATACAGCAGGACTTATAAGTTTCTGACAGGCAGCTCCTTTATCACGGCAAAGCTGACAGGAAGGTATGTGATTGACCAGTTTCTGGCCAAGGGTTCCTTCCGGCCCCTTTACCGTGCGGACGGGACAATCAATGAGGAGGAATGCGGGCTTTACTGCAGGCCGGACCAGATAGCATCGTGTGCATATTCGACCGATGTGGTAGGCTGTGTTACCAAGGATGCAGCGGCCCAGACAGGACTGGCAGAGGGAACGCCGGTTATCTGCGGTACAGGGGATTCCACGTCGGAGGCAATCAGCGTGGGGCTGACAGAACCTGGGACCGCATTCTTCCAGTACGGCTCATCCATGTTTTATTACTACTGCGTGGACCGCATGGCTGAGGATTATTCATCTCCCAGGGGAAATGGTTCTGTAAAAGGCGGCAAGGTATTTACCATACCAGGTACATTCTGCCTGGGGGACGGGACCAATGCGGCCGGTACCCTGACACGGTGGGTGCGGGATACGTTTTACCAGGAAGAGCTGGAAAGGGAAACCAAGGGCGGGGAAAACGCATATGCAGTCATGGCAAGGGAAGCAGGGGAGATAGCCCCGGGTTCTGAGGGACTGATGATTCTGCCCTACATATACGGGGAGCGCAGCCCCATACAGGACCCGCTGGCCACAGGCATGATATTCGGGCTGAAGGGAAACCACACGAGGAAGCATATCAACCGGGCAGCGCTTGAGGCTGTTGGCTATTCCACCTGCCAGCACCTGATGCTGTTTGAGGAAATGGGGCTGCCTCCCGATACCCTGATAACAGCCGGCGGAGGCACAAAGAATCACGTCTGGATGCAGATTATCTGCGATATGGCCGGAATGCCCCTGCATATACCGGAATCATTCCAGTGCTCCTCCTATGGGGATGCCATGCTGGCCGCCCTGGGCGCCGGCTGTTTAAAGGATTTTCACCAGCTTAAGGAGAAGCTTCCGGCGGGAAGACTCATACAGCCGGACAGGGAAAACCATGAATTTTACCGGGGAAATTACCCGGTATACAGGGACTTATACCTGAACAACAGGGAACTGATGCACAGGATGCAAAAGACTAAGTGCCAGTGACATGTATCGCACGTAAGCGCCTAAAGTACAGGCGCTAAGTGCTCATAACGAGGAGGCAACCGATATGGTTATTGATACGCATATACGTCCCGCGCTTTTTGAGCCGGTTTGCCGGGATAAGGACAGATTCAGAAAACGGTGCGACGAAATGAATTATCATCTGATGGGACCTTCGGGCATGGAATTGCTGAAGAAGCAGTATGCTCTGGCCGATATACAGAAGATATTCATGCTGCCAAGTGATTATTCATCTGAAACCGGGGAGCCGGCCATATCCAATGATGAGATTGCGCGGCTGGCAGCATATGATTCGGATTTTTTTATTGGGTTTGCATCAGCGGACCCGCGGAATAAGGATGCCGGGGAAGAACTCAGGCGGGCATTTGAACAGCTGGGGCTGAAAGGATTGTATATCAATACGGCCAGGCTTCACATGTATCCCTATGATGAGAGACTGATGCCCCTGTATGACATATGCAGGGAATTCGGCAGGCCAATTATCTTTCATGCCGGACTCAGCCTGGAACAGAAGGCATTTTCAAGATTTTCCAGACCCGCGGATTTTGAGGAGATTTGCTGCAGCTATCCGGATGTCAATGTCTGCCTGGCCCATGTGGGATGGCCCTGGGTCCAGGAAACGGCCGCCCTTCTCCTGAAATACGAGAACTGCTATACAAGCACGGCGCTGATGAATTTCGACGGCCCTTACCAGACATACCGTAAGGTGTTTAAGGAAGATATGGGGGAATTGTGGGTGGAGCATAATATTTCCCGCAAAATCATGTTTGGTTCCGGCTCGCCCAGAATCCGCCCGGTCCGGTGTAAGAGAGGGCTTGACAGTCTTGGATTCTCTCCCGAAACCCTGGAGAACATATATTATAAAAATGCCCTCAGATTTTTGGGATTGGAGGAATGGACAAATGGAGTTTAAACTAAAGGAAGCAGCTGTCTGTGCGGACCAGGAATTTGAGATGATTAGGATTACTCCTGAGGTCAGGCAGTTTGTGGAGGAGAGCGGAATTGAAAACGGGCTGGTCTATGTGATTACCGAGCATACCACCACGGGCATCACGGTCAATGAAAGCCTGGACTGTGTGGAAAAGGATATCATGGAATGCTTAAGCCGCATTGCCCCGGAGGACTATCCGTATCATCATAACCATTATCTGCCCACATACGGGACCATTGGAGGAAATACGCCGGGCCATCTGAAGTCCCTCCTGACAGGAAACCACTGTGTGTTTCCCATTGTCCGGGGAGAGCTGAAGCTGGGCCATGCAGCGGATATTTACTTCTGTGAATACGATGGAATCAAAATGCGCCATTATATGATATACGCCGTGGGGGAAAGGAAGGAATAAAGCATGAAACGGGCAATTGCAATGGCAGATAACTGCATTGATGTTTACTATAAGCTGGACCGGTATTACCTCACCGGAAACAGCATTGATTTTGCACTTAATTACCGGGATTTGGGCGGTGACGTGACAGAGATGACCATTCTTGGCAATGATGTATTTGCCATGGCCCTGGAAGAACGCCTGAGGGAAAGGGGAATAGACCTGCGGGTGCTGAAACGCGCGGACCGTCCTACGGGAATGGCTGCCATGGACATTGTGGATGGGGATAAGAAGCATCTCCATTTTGAGGGCAATGCCATGGAGGAGATTGAACTTTCAGGGGAGGACCTGGAATTTGTCAAAACCTTTGATATTGTTTATGCGGAACGCTGGTCCAGGATTGACCGTTATATAAAGGGACTGAAACAGCCGGGGCAGATATGGGTGTATGATTTTTCCAAGCGGCTGGAGCAGGAGAGCAATGACAGGATTATTCCCTATCTGGATTATGCGTTTTTCTCCTATGACCAGGACGACAGCTATATCAGGGACTTTATGGTAAATGTAAGGGAAAAGGGCGCCGGTACTGTGATTGCCATGTTGGGCGAACACGGCAGCCTTGCATATGACGGCAACAGGTTCTATGAAAAGGAAGCGGAAAAAGTACCGGTGGTGAACACGGTGGGAGCCGGGGATTCCTATATTGCCGCCTTTACCTATGGCGTAAGCCTTGGGGAATCCATACCTGAATGCATGGACAGGGGAAAGGCGCGGGCTACTGAAATCATTCAGCAGTTCAATCCATATAAATAAAAGAAAGCAGGAGATGAAATGAAGGATTACAAAATAATTGCGGTGGGAGATAATGTCTGTGATAAATACCTTTCCAGAGGCAAAATGTATCCTGGCGGCCAGTGCGTCAACACCTGTGTATATGCCAAGCTCAACGGGGCCCGGACAGCCTACCTTGGCAAATATGGCAGCGACCAGGTGGCGGAATGCGTCCGGGACACCCTGAAACAGATTGGGATTGACGACAGCCGCTGCCGCCGCCATGAGGGTGAAAATGGATTTGCCCTGGTGACACTGAAGGGAAATGACCGGGTATTTCTTGGCTCCAATAAAGGAGGCATTGCCAGGGAATACGGCTATGATTTTACTGAGGAAGATTTTGCGTATATCAGGAATTTCGACCTGATTTATACCAATTTGAATTCTTACATCGAGGACGACTTAAAGAGCCTTAAGGGAACCGGCGTTGCCATTGCCTATGATTTTTCTACCAGATGGACGGATGAGTATCTGGAGAAGGTATGTCCTTATGTGACGGTGGCCATTCTTTCCTGTGCGCATCTGACCAGGGAGGAACGGGAGCAGGAGATGCGGAAGGTCCAGTCCTACGGCGTCCAGGTAGTCCTTGGCACTGTTGGAGAGGACGGGTCCTATGTGCTGTATAAGGACAGTTTCCTGTATGTGCCCGCTGTCCATGCGGACGATGTGATTGATACCATGGGCGCCGGTGATTCTTACTTTGCAGCCTTCCTGTGCTCCCTGCTGGAAACATCGGAGACAGGAGCTGTGGTGGAGGGCTCAGAGGAACGCATGAAGGAAAGACTGGAAGAAGCCATGAAGAAGGGCGCTGCGTTTGCAGCAAAAATGTGTGCAAAGGAAGGGGCATTTGGTTATGGCGTGCCCATTCTTGGCAGGACTGAAATTTAGCACATAAGCGCCTAAAATACAGGCGCTAAGTGCTCATAACGAGCCACTGCACTAAGCTCGAAAGGACCATCATATGACTAAGTTCGTGAGGGACCTCACTAAGTCATATGAATGCATCGCACGTAAGCCGCTAAAAGACAGCGGCAAAGTGCTCATAGCAATCGCTAAGTGCCAGTGACATGTATCGCACATATGCGCCTAAAATACAGGCGCTAAGTGCTCATAACGAGGAGGATATGATAATGAAGCCGGATGTATATGAGAATAACGGAGAAGGAATTCTGTGTGTTTATAAAAATGAAAAGTGGCTTGTAAGTATTAAGAACTGGAAACCGGATAATGACATAGACGGCATTGCCCACCTGGAAATCCATCACTCCACTGACGAGCAGTTTATATTGGCTGGGGGAAAGGCAATCCTGATTACCGCAGAGAAGGAAGAGGACGGGTTTCAGATTGAACTGACTCTGATGGAGCAGGGAAAGGTATACAATGTGCCCAAGGAGTGCTGGTTTTATTCCATTACCCAGAAAGATACCAGGATGATGTATGTCCAGGATTCCAACTGTTCCATGGAAAACAGCGATTTCTGCGACCTTTCCAAAGATGAGATTGCATACATACAGACCAATGCCCGCAGGCTGTTTGAGCAGTAGGCGGTGCGCCTATGGAAACAGAATTCGTACTGTTTGACTTTGACGGGGTCATTGCAAATACGGAGGAGAGCAATGCGGCATATCTGGAGAAGGCCCTGGGAGCTTTTGGAATCCGCCTGACAGAGGAGGACAAAAGGCTGTTAATCGGAACCAATGACAAAACTGCCATCGAAGCCCTGCTTTCAAGAGCCCCTGTGAAGGTCGCGGCAGAGGAACTGGCCAGAATGCGGAAAGAGGTGGGCAATACCTATGAAAACAGCGACATCCGTCCCATGCCGGGCGTGGTATCCCTGATTCAGCATATACGGGGCAGGGGAATGAAAACAGGACTGGTGACTTCCACCTCCACCCGTCTGATTATGATTGCCCTGAACCGAATGAAGATGACCAGCCTGTTTGATGTGGTCGTATGCGGCGATATGTGCACCAACCTGAAACCGGACCCGGAGTGTTATAAAAGGGCAATGGATTATCTGGGAGCAGAGCCGGGCAGATGCATTGTGTTTGAGGATTCCGCCGTGGGCATACACGCCGCAAAGCTGGCCGGAGCCCGGGTGGCAGCCTACCGGGGCTCAGGAATCCCACAGGATGTAAGGGAAGCGGATTATATTGTAGATTCATATATTGGGTATAAGAATACGCTGGATTGCATTTTGCAGGGCCGGATAATGCCCGGTAAACAGATGCCGTAATAAAAGTTCAGGCATGCTTTAAACCCAGGGAACAGGAAAGTCCGGGGACCGAAAGACCGCGTCAAATCAACACAATATAACTCTCATTTCTATCGGCATGCCGTTAACCCAGGCATGCCGATTTTCTCTTCCAGTCCTGGTTTGAGTATAACGGATGGAGATGCACCTGACCCTCTGCCGCTTCTGCACTCATATCCAGCCTCTGTCTGATGTTCATAGATAAATTCATATTGCTGCCAATCCGTTTAAGGGATAAAATATAGTAACGCTGATTATGGGAGGAATACACTATGATTTTATCGGACAAGACATTATATAGAATGCTGGAGGCAGGTACTTTGTCAATCACGCCTCTGGAAAAAGAGCAGGTACAGCCGGCCAGCGTGGATATACGGCTGGGAAATACCTTCAGTATTGTGGAGGATTTATCCACAGGAATCATCACCTTAAAGGATGAGGTCAGGTATAAGACCATAAGCACAGATACCTACATCCTTCTGCCGGGCCAGTTTGTGCTTGCAACCACCATGGAGTATGTTTCGCTGCCGGACAACCTGACCGCGTTTGTGGAGGGAAGAAGCTCTCTGGGGCGTCTGGGTTTGTTTATACAGAATGCAGGCTGGGTGGATCCGGGCTTTAAGGGAGAGATTACCCTTGAACTCTTTAATGCAAACCGCTGTGCCATTGAACTGAAGGCAGGAAGAAGGGTGGGACAGCTTGTGTTTGCGGAGATGGACGACATAGCGCTCAACCCATATAATGGAAAATACCAGGGGCAGAGGGGAGCCACCGGGTCCCGGGTATATATGGACTGACGGTCTGGTCGGATTAAACGGCTGCCAGCGTCCGGTCATTGATTGACGGAAGATATGGGGGCATGATATGATAGTACCAGTTACAAGGTTCGGCGGAGAATAAAATAAAAACAAATTGAAAAGGAGAAATGACATGGCATTCTATTTTGAGGAACCTTCCCGCACGTTCAGTGAGTATCTTTTGATTCCAGGCTATTCATCCACCCAGTGCGTCCCTTCCCAGGTAAGTCTGAAGACGCCGTTGGTAAAGTATAAGAAAGGAACGGAACCGGATATATCCATCAATATCCCTATGGTGTCCGCCATCATGCAGTCCGTGTCGGATGACAGGATGGCCGTTGCCCTTGCCCAGGAGGGCGGACTTTCCTTCATCTATGGGTCCCAGGCCATTGAAAAGCAGGCTGAGATGATTCATAAGGTGAAGCGGTACAGGGCTGGTTTTGTGGTAAGTGATTCCAATGTATCACCGGATATGACGCTGGCGGATGTGCTGGCCATCACGGAGGAGACTGGCCATTCCACCATTGCAGTGACTGAGGACGGACAGCCAAACGGAAAGCTGTTGGGCATTGTCACCAATAAGGATTACCGTGTCAGCAGGATGGGACCTGATACAAAGGTAAAGGACTTCATGACCACGCTGGAGAATTTGGTCTATGCCGACGAGTCCACCACCCTGAAGGAAGCCAATGACATTATCTGGGAGCACAAGATTAACTGTCTTCCATTGGTGAACAAGAACCAGGAGCTGGTGTATCTGGTTTTCCGCAAGGACTATGATACCCATAAAAAGAATGAGAACGAACTGATTGACAGCTCCAAGCGGTATATGGTGGGAGCCGGTATCAATACAAGGGATTATGCGGAGCGGGTGCCTGCCCTGCTGGAGGCGGGAGCGGACGTGCTGTGTATTGACAGCTCGGAAGGTTTCTCAGAGTGGCAGAAAATCACCATTGATTATATCAGAAAGAATTACGGGGATTCCGTAAAGGTGGGAGCCGGCAACGTGGTGGATGGAGACGGATTCCGGTTTCTGGCAGAGGCAGGAGCTGATTTTGTCAAGGTAGGCATTGGCGGCGGCGCTATCTGTATTACCCGTGAACAGAAGGGAATCGGAAGAGGGCAGGCCACAGCCCTCATAGAGGTGGCAAAGGCCAGGGATGATTATTATAAAGAGACAGGCGTATATGTGCCCATCTGTTCGGACGGCGGCATTGTACACGATTACCATGTCACACTGGCGCTGGCCATGGGCGCTGATTTTATCATGCTGGGGCGGTATTTTGCCAGATTTGACGAAAGCCCTACCAAGAGGGTGAATGTCAACGGCAGCTATATGAAAGAATACTGGGGCGAAGGAAGCGCCAGGGCCAGGAACTGGCAGCGGTATGATATGGGCGGGGATAAGAAGCTGTCCTTTGAGGAGGGCGTGGATTCCTTTGTTCCATACGCAGGAAGCCTTAAGGACAATGTGAACCTGACACTGAGCAAGGTGCGTTCCACCATGTGCAACTGCGGGGCCCTTACCATTCCGGAACTTCAGGAGAAGGCTAAAATCACTCTGGTATCCTCCACCAGTATTGTGGAGGGCGGAGCCCATGACGTTATGCTGAGAGACAAGAGGTAGAAGGCAGGGATATAGGGATAGGGATATCCGGGCCGGGGCATAAGGGAATGGAAGATAGAGAATTTGGAAATTAGAGAATTAGGAAATCAGAGAATAGGAAATTCGGGGGACTGCTGCAATGAATGCCGCAGTCCTTTTTTTGGCCCCAGACATTTTGATGTGGATGGAGGCAGGTAATATAATTGCAAATATGGTTTATTCCCGGGCATACCCTGGGAATCGCTGCCCTTAATGCCCTGGGTATGGATGTATGGGAGTGGGAAAAGCCGCAAGGGTGCGGGATATTTAAAAAATCACATGGAAAAGTCTTGCATTTTATGCGGGTTGTTAGTATAATACAGATAGTTAGCCGAAACTAACACATGTGAATCAATCATGGAACTCCTTTTGCCCTGATTCTTACGGGTCAGGGCAGGGGCGTACATGGGAAAGGACGCGTATGGATTATTTAGAGATAGAGAAAGTCATTGGAAGGGAAATCATTGACTCCAGAGGAAACCCCACCGTGGAGGCAGAGGTATATCTGGCAGACGGCACCATTGGAAGAGGAGCTGCTCCCAGCGGGGCGTCCACAGGTGAATTTGAGGCGCTGGAGTTACGGGACGGTGATAAGAGCCGTTTCGGTGGCAAGGGAGTCAGCAAGGCAGTACATAATATCAATACTATTATCAATGACGCTGTCAGGGGAATGGATGCATCCGATATATATGGCGTTGACCAGGCCATGATACAGGCGGACGGCACAGAGGACAAGTCCAATCTGGGGGCAAATGCAATTCTGGCTGTGTCCATTGCCAGCGCAAGGGCGGCTTCCATGGCTCTTGGGATTCCGCTGTACCGCTTCCTGGGTGGTGTGAACGGAAACAGGATGCCGGTGCCCATGATGAACATTCTCAACGGCGGTGCCCATGCGGCCAATACAGTGGACGTGCAGGAATTCATGATTATGCCTGCGGGCGCACCGAACTTCAGGGAAGGTCTGCGCTGGTGCACGGAAGTATTCCATGCCCTGGCAGCGCTGCTTAAGGAAAAGGGGCTTGCCACCTCTGTCGGTGATGAGGGCGGGTTTGCCCCTGACTTGGCAAGCGACGAGGAAGCAATCCGGTTTATTTTAGAGGCAGTCAGGAAGGCTGGCTATGAACCGGGAACGGATTTTGTGCTGGCCATGGACGCGGCCTCCAGTGAATGGAAGAGCGGAACAAAGGGAGAGTACATGCTTCCTAAATGCAAAAAGCATTTTACCTCCGCAGAACTGGTGGGACACTGGAAGGAACTGTGTGCAAAATACCCCATCTACTCCATAGAGGACGGCCTGGATGAGGAAGACTGGGAAGGCTGGCAGCTCATGACAAAGGAACTGGGCGGCAGGGTACAGCTGGTGGGCGACGACCTGTTTGTTACCAATACAGCAAGGCTTAAGAAGGGAATCTCCATGGGATGCGGAAACTCCATTCTCATAAAGCTGAACCAGATTGGCTCTGTGTCGGAAACACTGGAGGCCATCAAGATGGCGCACAAGGCAGGGTATACAGCCATTGCGTCCCACCGGTCCGGAGAGACAGAGGATACCACTATCGCGGATTTGGCAGTGGCTCTCAATACCTGCCAGATTAAGACAGGCGCGCCCAGCAGGAGCGAGCGTGTGGCAAAGTATAACCAGCTGCTGAGGATTGAGGAGGAGCTGGGAGACAGCGCTGTTTATCCAGGGATGGGAGCATTTAATTTCCTGTAGGGCATTTTCTGTCACGGACAGGGGAGTGGACTTGATTTTCCTTTGGTAATTTATTATAGTAACGGGGAAAGCATGTTGAGAAAAATGATTTGACGTGCAGGAAAGGGGATTTGACAGGCATGGATATCAGGATAAGACAGTATTCAGAATCTGACGTAGAAGAGGCAGTCAGGATATGGAATCATATTGTGGAGGAGGGCGTGGCATTTCCGCAGATGGATACACTCACAGCAGAGACAGGAAATCAGTTCTTTTCTGAACAGTCTTTTACCGGAATTGCATATGACGCTGGCAGTGGGAGCATCGTGGGTCTGTACATCCTTCATCCCAACAATGTGGGGCGCTGCGGCCATATCTGCAATGCAAGCTATGCAGTAAGGTCCGATATGCGGGGACATCATATCGGAGAGGCGCTGGTGACGCATTGTATGGAAAAGGGAAAAGAACTGGGATTTGGTATCCTGCAGTTCAATGCTGTGGTGAAGAGCAATGCTTCAGCGCTGCATCTGTATGAAAAGCTTGGATTTACCCGGCTGGGCGTGATACCGGGAGGATTCCTGATGAAGGACGGACATTATGAGGACATAATTCCCCACTATCATGTTTTGTAAGGATTTATAAAAGATATTAAAAGGATTTTATATTCTGCGCAAATGTACTTGATTTTCATTTTTAATCATTATATGCTCTTTGCAGACACCGGTGTACTTATAAAAATCAAGGAGCTTTTATGCAAAAAGAAAATTGGCCTGTGCCGCAGTGGCGGTTAGCAGGACCCGGAGAACAGGGCATAAACCCGGAGCTGCCCCGGCAGCTGCATTCCGTTATCACATCAGAATACGGGAATACCAATGGAATCCTGGTTGTCAGGAACGGCTGTATTGTTTATGAGGAATATTTTAATGGCTTTGGGCCGGATAAGCCGGTCCATGTGGCGTCCGTGACAAAAAGTGTTCTGTCTGCACTGGTGGGAATTGCCGTTGATAAAGGATACATACCATCCGCCGGTCAGAGGGTGATGGAGTATTTCCCGGACCAGGTATCGGAGGAACACGTCAGGAATTGCGGCAATGCAACCATTGAGGACCTGCTGAATATGACGGTGCCTTATGGATTTGAGGACTGGAAGGAACCATTGGAGCGGATGTGCACCTCTCCTGACTGGGTGGGATTTACGCTGGATATGATGAGGGGAAATTGGGAAAACAGTAAGGGGAAGAAGCACTTCCAGTACTGCACGGGCGGCGCCCATCTCCTGTCCGCAGCGGTACAGCGGGCCGTTGGGACAAGTGTCCGGGAATTTGCCAACCAGCATTTGTTTGCGCCCACAGGCATGAGGGTGATTCCGGATTATCCCATGGAGTCCTATACCTATGAAAGCCTGTTTGGGGAGAAAGTCAGGGGATGGGTACAGGACCCCGGCGGCATTACCACCGGCGGCTGGGGACTTACAATGACGCCCAGGGATATGGCGCGGTTCGGCCTTCTGTATCTGAATATGGGTATGTGGAATGGAACGCAGATAATACCTGAATCATGGGTCCGGAAGTCTGTGAAGCGTAATTCCAACCGTTATGGTTATATGTGGTGGCAGTTTGAGCGCAAGGGCGTGGCTGTCCATGCAGCGATGGGAGACGGAGGAAATATGATTTGCTGGATTCCTGACAGGAATCTGGTGGTGGCTATGGCATCTGGTTTTAAACCGGATGCGAAAAACAGGTGGCTGCTGGTCAGGGATTATATACTGCCGGCTGTTGAGGCGGTTTAGCGGCAGAGCATGGCTGGGGATATAGAAATCTGAATCTGATGAGCCGTATACAGGTACAGGAGCTGGCAAGGCCAGCTCCTGTTATCTGTTATCTGCGGCTTTATTCAGCTTTAAGAAGCTACGGGTGACGCTGCGGAATTGAATGTTGGGACAAGCCCTGGTTTCCTTTCACTCCGATTATATCTGTCCGTTCCAGTGCATCCGTAATCCAGCTGATGAAACGGCTGTAAAAGTCAAAGACAGTGTCATCGAAATGGATGCGGCTCATGTCATCCTCAATTTTCTGTATAATGATATTCCAGGTACCGGCAGGAATCTGGTTATCCCGGCAAACGTCAACTTCAGGATATTCTGATTCCAGATAGGACAGCAGGAGTTTGGTATAGTCTGTCTTAAAGACCAGCAGTGGGTCCTGACAGCATGCATAGCAATCCCCCTGGCCAGTGTCGGAGCAGCAGGGATAAAAACTGAGATACACCTTTTCATCCGGAGCCGAAAAACATCTTAATACCATAACCATCCCCCCGTGTATGATTGCATTGACGTGTGCCTGGTTTACTATGTCTGGTCTTAATGTGATAATTAAATTATAACACGCTGGGGGGAGATTGGATAGTACGAAAAAACAATACGGGTATTACATCTGGGAACTTTTGGGCCGGCTTTCATCGGGATGCAGACTGCAGGGAGCAAGGCGTCAGGGAGGAATGCAAGGCGGATTGACAGGAACCGGGGGCAGCTATAAAATAGAAGGATACCGGTTCTTTATTATGATGCAGGGATGGAAAAAATTGGGGCCTGAAAAAATGGGGTGTATAAAAGAAAACAAAGGGGGCAGAAGAAAATGAAGGAATGCCGAGTACTGACAAAGCGGCTTTGCATTCTGCCGCAGAGCATGGAACAAATCGCTGCTTTGCGCGATGCAGAGCCTGATGAAGAGATGAGGCAGGCATATGGGGAAATGATGGAAACCATCAGGCTGCTGCCCGGACAGGAAGAGTGGGGCACACAATGGGAAATCCAGCTGCGTGGCGGGTCTGCCATCGGAGGGCTGTGTTTTAAAGGCGCTCCGGACCAGGATGGGGCGGTGGAAGTCGGTTACGGTATAGATGAAACGTATCGGAACCAGGGATATGCAGCAGAGGCAGTAAGCGGAATTGTGAAATGGGCCTTGGCCCAAAAGGAAGTGACATGTGTGACGGCACAGACTGAGGCGGATAATGTTATATCACAGAGGGTACTGACAAAATGCGGTTTTGTCCGGGACGGGTTGGGACCGGAAGGCCCTCTGTACAGGATTAGATTGGAGGAAAACAGCAGTGGAAGGACAATGGATACGGATAGTTAAAAAGAATGATGAGTTCTCCATGGAATACCAGGCGGGAGATGTCTTTTCCGTTGACAGCACCTGGTATGGCGGTGTGAATGTGACCAGTAAGTCGGGGATTCCCCTGTCTCTGGACAAGGAAGAGTACGAATTTGTGAACAGGGAACAGAACCCCCATGTAATTGACGCATATTCCTATGGTCTGGGTGTCATGGACTGCTTCTGTGAGATGGTATCCGCCGGCCTTAAGACCCTGGCCATGAGCCATCCCTGTGATACCAGGGAGGAGCGGGATTCCTATCTGGAGGATGTGAAAAGGCTGTGCGGAACATACGGGGTGAAGTTCTATCCGGAGGATGAGGCCTTTATTACGGATTTGTTTCCGGAGGAGTTAAATAAGGGTAAGTATAATTATCTCTTTTACCGGACCGACGATGTGCTGGAGCGCTACCTGGGTCTGAAGGAACAGAAGAAAAATCTGGTTGGAAATGGCGCCTATACAGGACAGGAGAGATTCCGGATTGCCGCGGAGTTTGGGAGGCTGCTGTCTTATCCTGAAGAAGGAATAGAGAGGCTGATTGGGAAAGCAGCCGGAAAAACGCTTGGAGAAAGCAGGTCCGGGGATTAAGGGGAAATCATATAAAGGGTAATGAAACAGGACAATGACGGTTCATAGGGCTGAGTGAAAAAGCCCGGTGAGCCGTCATTTGCGCTGCAGCGGATTTCCGTGATTAGACAATTGCGTCTGAGTTATGGGTATAGTGCAGAATGAACTGGTAAAATGTATCAATGCACGGCACAGATATCCGGTTCCTCCGGACTGCCAGATATATTTCCCTATGGGCCCGGTCGTGCTTAATACGAATGCGTTTGATGGGAAAGTTGGTGAAAAAATCCAGGTCAGGTACAATGGCAATCCCGTAATTAATGGAAACAAGACCGGCAATGGACATCTCTTCCTCTACCTCACATATAATATTCGGTTTCAGGATGCTGGTACTGAATAAGTTGGATATCACGTTCTGGGTTTCACTCGCCTTTGAGTTATAGCCAATAATGGGATATGAAATTAATTCCTCAATGCAGACTTCCTCTTTTACGGATAAGGGATGTTCAGGCGCTGTAATCAGGATTAAATCCTGGTGCAGTACGGGAGTGAACAATATTTCTTCCTCGTTGGGAACAAAGGTACACAGGGCCAGGTCATAGTTGCCTTTTTTAAGATTTTCAACAATGACCCTGGAATTATTCTGCTTCAGGGAAAAGCTGATGTTTTTAGAGGTTTCCAGCTTTAAAAAATTAGAAAGTAATCCGGGAACAAAATTTGCTCCCAGAATATAAAGAAAGGCAAAATCAATCATCCCGGAATCATTTCTGGATAATTTTCTTATGGTTTTTTCGCCGTTTTCAATTTCATCAAATCCCTTCGATATATAGGAACTGAAGATTTTTCCATATTTGGTGAGCTCTACATTGCGTCCTTTTTTTTGAAACAGGGGAACACCCAAATCCTTTTCCAGAGCTGATATGGCATGGCTTAAGCTGGGCTGGGATATGTATAAAAGTTCTGCAGCCTGGGAGTAGTGCTGCAATTGGGCTAATACCTTAAAGTAATACAGTGTGTTCAGATTCATGATTAACCTCCTGGTTTGTCTTTTGTAAAATTTATATACAAACAAATTTCGCATATCACAGATAAATCCATAGATTGTATCTATAGATTGTGGGGTAAATATGCATTTGTGCGAATAAATAAAGGAAGATATAATTAAATCATGAAAAAACTATATTACATCAAAAGATTATAGATTATTTTGCTAAGATTTACAACAAAATAAATCAATTTATCCATGGGAATATCTGGAACAAAAGCAATGAACCGGTTTATGCATAATAAATAAAAAAGGGGTATATGCAAATGGGAGACAATTATAATCCTTATGATGAGGTATTGGAAATTGTGCGTCAAGCCGCGGATTTGTTAGGATATGCGCCAAAGGATTACGAGGCAATCAAATATCCGGAAAGAGAGCTTAAGGTTTCCATCCCTGTGGAGATGGATGATGGTTCAGTGCGTGTATTTGAGGGCTTCCGGATACAGCACTCAACTTCCAGGGGACCTGCCAAGGGAGGTATCCGCTACCACGAGGGCGTAAACCAGAATGAGGTAAAGGCACTGGCTGCCTGGATGACTTTTAAGGCTGCTGTTGTAGGGATTCCCTACGGAGGAGGAAAAGGCGGTGTGGTAGTAGACCCGTCCAAGCTTTCCGAGAGGGAGCTGAGATGTCTTACAAGGCGGTTTACTGCCATGATATCACCCATCATAGGACCGGACCAGGACATTCCTGCGCCGGATGTGGGAACCAATGCAAGGGTGATGGGGTGGATGATGGATACCTACAGCATGCTGAAGGGCCATTGTGTCCCGGGAGTGGTAACAGGGAAACCTCTGGAGATAGGAGGCGCCTTAGGCCGGAAGGATGCCACGGGAAGAGGCGTCATGTTTACTGCCCTCAATGTGCTGGAGGTACTGAGAATGGGCAGGGATGAGGCTACGGTTGCGGTCCAGGGATTTGGAAATGTGGGGGAGACCACTGCAAGACTTCTTCACCAGGCCGGAATCAAAGTGATTGCAGTCAGCGACGTCAGCGGTGGGTTGTATAAACAGGAAGGGCTGGATATTCCGGATATCTGCAGATACGTCACATCAGGAGAAAACCGCCTTTTAAAGGATTACAGGGCGGATGGCGTGACACATATATCAAACAGGGAGCTGCTGGGGCTGGATGTGACCATTTTAATTCCGGCAGCACTGGAGAACCAGATTAACAAGGCAAATGCGGATGAGGTAAAGGCCAGAATTGTATTGGAGGCAGCCAACGGACCCACTACCAATGAGGCTGACAAAATATTATTTGAGAAAAATATCGTGGTAATCCCGGATATATTGGCCAATGCTGGCGGCGTTATCGTGTCCTATTTTGAATGGGTCCAGAATATCCAGGAAGTAATGTGGAGTGAAGAAAAGATTAATCGGAAACTGGAAGAGATAATGGGTAATGCGTTTTTGAGCGTTTGGGATACGGCAACGGGACGGAAGATTTCCCCTCGTATGGCAGCATATCTGATTGCAGTAAAACGGGTTGTGGAGGCAAAAAAAATCAGAGGAATCTGGCCATAGGGAAGGAAACCGATACAGAGGCTGATAAGACGGCAAAGGCGCAAAGACGAAAATAAGTTTTTGCGCCCTTTTACTATGAACCGAATAAACTTAGGAGGATTACTACGATGATGAATGCATGTGAACCAGCAGAGCGGTTAAAAGAAGTACAGTTTTCACCAGTAAGAAAGGTTTTGGAAAAGGCAAATCAGATGGCGGCTGAAGGACGGAAAATTATCCATATGGAGGTTGGGGAACCTGATTTTGATACACCCAAACCCATAGTGACCGCAGCAGTGGATGCGCTGACCAGGAAGAAGATGACCCATTATGCACCCAACAGGGGAACATTAAAACTGAGAAAATCCATTGCATCCATGCTGAAAGCAGAATATCAGGTGGAAGTGGACCCGTCGGATGAGATATTGGTAACAGTAGGTGCGGCAGAGGCTATTTTTGATGTAATATTTTCACTGGTCAATGCATCAGATGAAGTTATCATACTTACCCCTGCCTACATGAATTATGAGAATTGTATCCATATGACCGGCGCGACATGTGTAAAGGTGGCGTTGGAGGAAAAGGACGGATTCCAAATTGACCGGGAACGTCTGGAGGCAGCCGTAACAGAGAAAACAAGAATGCTGGTGGTGACAAATCCCAACAATCCCACAGGGACCGTTCTTACAAGGGAAAGCCTGTCAATCATTGCGGATTTGGCCAAAAAACATGAATTTATTGTATTGGCCGATGAAATTTATTCCAGGCTGTCTTATGGAAACAGGAAGTTCTGTTCCCTGTCTTCCCTGGACGGAATGAGAGACAGGACCATCATGGTAAACGGGTTTTCAAAAGTATTTGCCATGACTGGATGGAGGGTTGGGTTTGTTGCCTGCCATCGCAAATTCATTCCTGCCATACTGAAAGTCCATCAGTACGCGACGACCTGTATACCTGGTTTTATCCAGGAGGGTCTGGCTGAAGGGATGGAAACAGAGGCGTGCACAGAAGCTGTGGACCATATGATAAGCTGTTTTGAGGAGAGGAGGGACTTTGTAGCATCTGAACTGGATAAGATACAGAAGCTCAGTTACGTCGATTCCATGGGGGCATTTTATTTCTTTATTAATGTATCAAAAACAGGAATGGATGGAAATGAATTTGCGGAAAAGCTTTTGGAAAAAAAGGGGGTGGCATTGGTTCCGGGACAGGCCTTTGGCGAAGCCTATGGTGATTTTGTAAGGCTGTCTTACGGAAGGGGGATGGATGTATTATCGGAAGGACTTACTCTGATGAATGAGTTTGTTAGGGAACTGTAAAAAACATACGCACAAATGATTAGGAGGAAACTGGGAATGAGAAAAAGAATCATAAGCTTACTGACAGCGGCAGCTATTGTGGTTTCATTTACAGGATGCACCCCCCAGGGGTCAGCCGGAAATTCTTCTGAAAACAAAGAGACACAGGCGTCTCAGGCAAAGACAGAGGAGGAATCCCAAACCATTAAAATAGGAGCGGTTTATCCTCTGACAGGGACCAGCGCTGAGACAGGAAACCAGACAATCAATACACTGAAGGCCATGGCGGAGCTTATCAATCATGAATATGATATTGATTATCCCTTTGCCAAGACCCAGGGACTTCCTAATCTGGGCAATGCAAAGATAGAAATCATTGCAGCGGACAGCCAGGGAAATCCGGAAGTGGGCGCCACGGAAGCAGAGCGTCTGATAACGGAGGAAAATGTGACGGGATTAATTGGCTGTGATGCCAGCGGGGTGACTAAGACAGCCAGCGCTGTGGCTGAAAAATATGGTATTCCGTTCATTAATGCAGAGTCATCGTCGCCTACCCTGACGGAACGGGGACTAAAATATTTTTTCCGCACAGGACCAACGGATGCTACATTTGTGGAAGATACGTTTAATTATATGGACCTTTATAGAAAGGAAGCCGGCTTTGAAAATGTGGCTATCATAGCGGATGAGGCTGAGGCCGGCGTGAATTTTAAGAAATTGTGCGAAGCAGCAGCCGGGAATCATGGCTACAACATAGTCCAGTCCATTACATATCCTGGAAATCCTACCGGACTTACGTCAGAGGTACTTAAACTGAAGGATGCGAAACCGGACGTGGTACTGATTTATGCATTGACCGCAGAGGCCATTCTATATACCAATACATGTAAAGATTTGGATTTCAGCCCTAAGGCGACCTTTACAGCCAGGGGAGGATTTGTTGCAACGGAGTATTTCGACACCTGCGGCAAGGATGTGGATTACATATTTACGGCAAATGCCTGGAGTATGGACCTGGCTAATACAAAACCGTATCTGACCGAAATCAATAATCTGGCCAAGAAATTTTCCAACCATGATATGACTGGAAATACAGCACGCGCAGCCCAGGGTTTCCTTATCTTTGCAGATGCAATCAACCGGGCGGGGAGTACGGACGCCGACGCGATTGTCAAGGCATTGGAAGAGACGGATATGAATGAGGAATACCTGATTGTACCATGGACCGGGGTAACCTTTGACGAAAGCCATCAGAACACCCAGGCAACAGGCATCATCACCCAGATTCAGAATCAGGCATATGTGACCGTATATCCGGATTCTGCCAAGAGTGCTGAGTCTATAATCCCGGTACCGGCATGGAGTGAACGAGACTAGCGGAAAGGCAGGTGCATTTTATGACATTGCTGTTGCAGGTCCTGCTGGAAGGGACATTTACAGGGATGATTATTGCCCTGATAGCGATGGGGGTTTCGCTTATTTGGGGTGTCATGTACATTGTTAATTTTGCTCATGGGGAAATACTGATGCTTGGTATGTTCATATCCTATTATTTCAGCGTTAAATCAGGACTGGACCCGCTTCTCTGTCTGCCTATTGCAGCGGTGGTAATGTATTGTTTTGGAATTGTTTTTTACAAGGTGCTTATAAAGCGTGTCATGAATGCGCCTATGTTAAGCCAGCTTTTGCTTACATATGCCCTCAGTATTGTGCTGGTCAACGTTGCTCAGATAGCGTTTGGTTCTGACTTTAAGACAGTGCCGAACCAGATATTTACAGGCTCGTTTTCCGCAGGAGGTCTAATTATATCCTACTCAAAGCTGGTTCCCTTTATTATCTGTATCGTCACTGCAGTTACCCTGTATTATATTCTGAACAGGACACAGCTGGGGAGGGCCATTAAGGCGACTGCCTTAAATAAGGACGCGGCAGCGCTGGTGGGAATCAATCCGGAAAAGGCATATATGCGCTGCGTTGGTATTGCCGCGGCTACTGCCGGAATCGGCGGAGTGGCGTTGTCCTATTACTTTTATGTATATCCAAGCGTTGGTTCGGTATTCATTAATTTTGGCTTTGTAGCTTGTTGTATCGGCGGTATGGGAAGTATACCCGGGGCTGTAATCGGGGGTGTCCTGATGGGAATCATGGATACGGTGGTGGGAACTTATACCAATGCAGCTCTTAAATACCTGGCTGTATTTGCCCTGTTCCTGCTGGTGGTTTATAAAAGGCCCAAGGGCCTGTTTGGGTGGTGATGCTTATGAAAATTGGAAAACGAATGAGAGAAGCCCTTTTTATCAGCAATATAAAGCCTTGGCATCTGATACTCACTGTCCTGATTATAATTGCATATCCCCACGTATTCACCAAAAGTTTTCAGCAGAATTTGGGAATCCTGATTCTGATGTGGGCATGTCTGGGTTCTGCCTGGAATATATTCGGCGGATATACAGGCCAGGTGTCCCTTGGCCAGGCCATGTTCTTTGGCGTGGGGGCATATGGAGCGGTGCTTCCTTTTTATTACTGGAATGTCACTCCGTGGATTGGCATGTTGATAGGTATGTTTTTTGCAACGCTTCTTGCGCTGCTGGTGGCTCTGCCTATATTTAAATTAAGCGCGCAGTATTTTGCCATTGCCACCATGGCGCTGGGGGAAACCGTACGTATCATAGCGGTGAACCTGCCCTTTACAAAAGGAATGATGGGGATTGATTTTCTTAATATGAAGATGAATCCCTGGTATTCCCTGCAATTCAGGGGAAAGCTGCATTATTATTACATTTTCGGTGTCATACTGATGCTTGTGATATCTATCATGATATATATCAACAGCTCAAGAATCGGATATTACTTCAGAACAATCAAAGCGAATCAGACAGCGGCAGAAAGCGTAGGAATCAATGCCAGAAAATATAAGACCATTGCGCTGGTAATCAGCGCATGCATCGCATCTCTGTGCGGCTCTTTCTACGCCATGTATCAGACCTATATTGACCCGAGCACCGTGTTTATAAATACCCTTTCAACAAAAATGATTATCATGGCGGTAATCGGGGGCGTGGGAACCATTTACGGACCTGTGATTGGGGCTGCGCTTATTGTGCCGCTGGGAGAATATACCAGGGCCACCATCGGAGCCACTATATCAGGGATTGACCTGGTTCTGTACGGCGTCTTAATCATACTCACTATTTTGTACCAGCCTCAAGGCGTTTTGAAGCTGTCCGGTAATCTGATTCACAAAGCCAGGAGTAAGGAGCCGGGCCGCTCCGCCGGGAAGGGGGGCAGTGCATGAGTATATTGGAGGTAACGGGCCTGACAAAAAAGTTCGGAGGTTTGACTGCGGTATCGGATGTGACGTTTGATATTGAAGAAGGTCAGGTGTATGGCGTCGTGGGACCTAATGGGGCAGGAAAGACAACCATGTTCAATCTTATCAGTGGAATTTATCCCGCCACAGCCGGGACCATACTTTTTAATGGGGAGGATGTGACATGCCTGCCGCCGTATGAAAGAGCAAAAAAGGGGATTGGCAGGACGTTCCAGATTCCCATGTCCATGGATTCCATGACTGTGCTTGATAATGCCACTGTAGGCGCCATGCTTCACATTCCGGGCACTATGGAGGCCAAGGAATATGCGGATATGATACTTGAATTTGTGGGACTGGGAAGTAAGAAGGACCAGCTGGCCGGTTCTCTCAGCGTCATTCAGAAGAAACGGCTGGAGATTGCAAGGGCACTCAGTACAAAGCCGAAACTCCTGCTTTTGGATGAATGTATGGCAGGGCTCAATGGAGCGGAACGTGAAGCTGCCATCGACCTGGTGAAGAGGATAAATAAGAGGGGAATCTCCATCCTGGCCATTGAACATGTGATGCCGGTGGTAATGGGAATCTGTGAACGGGTCCTGGTATTGCAGTATGGACAGCGGATTGCAGAAGGAACACCGGAGGAGATTACAAAGGATGAAAAAGTGATTGCTGCTTATCTGGGGGAATGATTATGCTGGAAGTGAAAAACTTGAAATTTGGATACAGCGCTATGATGCCGGTCCTGAATGATATATCCTTCCAGGCCGGGAATCAGGAGATTGTTGCCATTCTTGGCTCAAATGGAGCCGGAAAGACCACGACATTAAAAACAGTTTCCGGATTACTAAAGCCCTGGGAGGGAGCCATAACTTATAATGGGGAAGATATCACCGGCATGCCCGCGTATGAGGTCCTGAAAAAAGGAATATCCCTTGTACCGGAAGGAAGGATGCTGTTCGGAAAACTGACTGTCTATGAAAATCTGTCCATGGGGGCATATACAAGAAAAAATCAGGATGAAATCAAAAAGACACTGGATATGGTCTATGAATTGTTTCCCAGGGTCAGGGAACGCGCAGAGCAAAAGGCGGAGACCTTGTCAGGAGGAGAACAGCAGATGGTAGCCATTGCAAGGGGCCTTATGTCAAAACCATCTTTGCTGATATTGGACGAACCGTCCCTGGGCCTGATGCCTAAGCTGGTAAAAGAAGTGCTGCAGTTTGTAAAGACAATCCGTGAGACGGGCATATCGGTTCTGATTGTAGAACAAAATGTCAACGAAACCCTTGCGATTGCAGACCGGGCCTATGTCATACAGGACGGCACTACGGTGATATCAGGAACCCCGGAGGAACTTAACGGTAATGATGAAATACGCAGGATATATCTTGGAATGTAGGAGGAGCTATGGGAGAAATGCCATTAGGAATCCGGTCTCTTCTGGGACCGATTACCGACTTAAAACCAGAGGAACGAGTCCTCATTGTTACGGATACGGAGAAATTTCAGATAGGAAAGGAACTGTTTGACTGGGCTTCCAAGGCCAATGAGACATCTATGGCAGTGATGACGCCCAGGACGTCCCACGGGGATGAGCCCACTGCGGAGATAGCGGCAGCCATGGACACAGCCGATGTTATCTTCGCAGCCACGTCCATGTCCATGTTCCATTCCCAGGCCAGACGCAGGGTGGTACTAAACGGCCATTGCCGGTATGTGAATCTGGTTGATTATATACCATCCATGTTTCATGAAGGCGGGCTTACAGCCGACTTTTTGGAGATTACAGAGATATTAAACCGCATTGCCCCGCATTTCAGCGGAAAGAAACTGGAACTCACATCACCCGGGGGAACAAACCTGGTATGCAGTGTGGAGGGAAGGGGGCCTGTGATTGATTATGGCCGCAGCATCCGTCCGGGCCAGTCGTCATCGCCGCCTAACGCTGAAATTGCCCTGGGACCGGTGGAGGGAACCGCCCAGGGGGTATTGGTAATAGACGGAAGCATCCCGCACCCCAGTCTGAACATGATACGGGAACCCATTACCATGCAGGTTGAGGATGGACAGATTGTGATGATTTCCGGAACAGATGAAGCTGAAACATTGAGGCGGATTCTGGAACAGTATAAGGACAGCCGGGTTTATAATATCGGTGAAATAGGGCTTCCTGTAAACCGGGAAAATAAAATATGCGGACGCATGCTGGCAGATGAAGGCGCCTATGGGACCGTACATATTGGAATTGGAAACAATCTTT
Organism: Clostridium sp. 1001271st1 H5; assembly: GCF_005845215.1. Classification (GTDB taxonomy): domain Bacteria; phylum Bacillota; class Clostridia; order Lachnospirales; family Lachnospiraceae; genus Enterocloster. The sequence continues at coordinate 94,031 of NZ_SPHO01000006.1, read as the reverse complement.
CATTTGGCGGCAATGTGGAGGCTCCCCTTCATATGGATATGGTTATAAGAGATATCACGTTGAAAATTGACGGGAGGGTTATATCTCAAAACGGGATACTGCAGGTATAAAATACGCTCTAAGGCATACGTAAATTAAAGAGAGGGAAAATTATATGAATACAGAATTTATAAAGGGAGTCATTGTCCCCATACTGACACCCATTGATAAAGATGAAGTGATGGATGAAGGAAAAATGAGAAAACAGGTGGATTTCGTCATTGATGGAGGTGTTTCCGGCATTCTGGCATTTGGAAGCAACGGCGAATTTTATATGGCGGAAGAGGATGAGATGATATGGGCCTTGAATATCATGCTGGACCAGTCTTCCGGCCGGGTACCGGTTTATATGGGAATCGGGGCAATCAGCACCAAGAAATGCATCCGCATTGCAAAAGCCGCAGCCTCAGCCGGCGCAGACGGCATATCGGTTCTCCAGCCCATGTTTCTGAAACCCACAGAGGACGAGCTGTACCTGCATTTCAAACGTATTGCGGATGCAGTGCCGGATACCCCCATGTTATTATATAATAATCCGGGGCGTACCGGGTATACCCTGAGCGCCGGCCTGGTGGAACGTCTGGCCAGAGAAGTGCCGAATATTGTAGGTATGAAGGATTCCTCCGGTGATATGACACAGACAGAGGAATTCATAAGAAGAACCTCCGATATAGGCTTTAAGGTTTTTGGAGGAAAGGACACCCTGATTTTTGGGGCAATGGTCCACGGAGCCGCGGGCTGTGTGGCCACAACAGCAAATTTTATACCGGAATTAGTTACAAGTATCTATAATCTTTATATGGAGGGAGATTTGGACGGCGCGAGGAAAGCGCAGTTTAAGCTGAATCCCATCAGATTGTCCATGGATAAGGCCAGCTTTCCGGTGGCCACAAAAGATTTAGCCAATATGCTGGGCCTGGACGTGGGAAAACCATATACACCGAATCTGCCGGGGCATAAGCAGGCAATAGAAGCAATGGAACTGCAGATGCGCGGAGCGGGTTACATAGAATAGAGGTTGAGGCAGATGATGAAAGTTGGATTTATCGGTCTTGGTATCATGGGGTACCATATGGCGTGTAATTTGAGTAAAGGCGGATATCAGGTTTATGCCTACGATATTATGCCGGAGGCTGTGGAACGGGCAGAAAAGTCAGGATGCATCGGCTGCGCAAGCATTAAGGAGGTAGCAGATCAGTGTGAGGATATCATAACAATGCTGCCCAACGGCCCGCATGTGAAATCCGTTGTTTTAGGCAATGGGGGAATCGCTGAATTTGGGGGATGCGGGACATTTATCATTGACATGAGCTCCATTGCTCCGGGAGTCTCCAGGGAAATTGCTGAAGAACTTAGTCTGAAAGGAATCCATATGATGGATGCTCCTGTATCAGGAGGCGAGCCAAAAGCAGCAGACGGAACCCTGGCAATCATGGCAGGAGGAAGCCGGGAGGATTTTGAACGGGCCGGAAAATATTTTGATATACTGGGGTCTTCAGCCATACTGGTTGGCGGTGTGGGAAGCGGAAATACATGTAAGCTTACCAACCAGATGATTGTGGCAGTGAACATAGCTGCCCTGTCAGAGGGATTACAGCTGGCAGCAAGGGCAGGCGCAGATGTGGAGAAGGTGTACGAAGCAATTAAAGGCGGCCTTGCAGGTTCAACCGTTATGAATGCAAAGGCTCCTATGATGCTGGAAGGAAATTATAAACCGGGCTTTAAAATTGATTTGCATATTAAGGATTTGACCAATGCAATGGAGACAGGGTACGCCACCCATACCCCAATGCCGCTGACCGCCCAGGTGATGCAGATGTTTCAGGTTCTGAAGGCAGACGGGTGCGGGCAGGAAGACCACGGAGCGTTAATCAAGTATTATCAGAAATTGACAGGAACGGATGTGACACAATAGAGTGGGGAAGGGCGCACGGACACTTGGAGGAATGGGAGCGATATCACCCGCTTGAATCAATTTGAATAAAGGGGAAATTATTTAATCAGGACGATGGGGTCCTTCTTATCTATCGGCATGTCAGTGTATCTGGCATGCCGTTTTTTTGCGGCCTGTAAATGATGCTTCTGCGGACAGGTTAAGACATTGGTTATTGTCCATTTTACCCGGAAGCAGTATAATAAATGCATTATGGATAAAGGGCAGGCACAGAAAACCAATGAAAAACCGGGTACGCATGGAACGGATTATTGTAATTGCAGGAATACTGGTAGTGCTGTTCCTCACGCTGGTTACCAGCTCCTATTACCAGAATGTCTTAAAGCAGGTAGGAGATGAGGGCGGAGAGGATGGGAATGGATACCGCTACCACTATGTCATGATAGTGGAGGACTCCGACATGCCCTTCTGGAAGGATGTGTATGAGAGTACCAGGGAGGCTGCCAGGGAGAACAACGCTCTGGTGGAGCTGATGGGAAAGAGCCTTTCCTCCACCATAGAGATGGAGAGCCTTATGGATATGGCCATTGCCTCCAGGGTGGACGGAATCATCCTGGAATACACAGGCGGCCATAAAATAGATGAGCGGATTAATGACGCGGGTAAGGCGGGAATACCTGTGGTCACGGTTCTTAAGGACGCTTCGGATACCAGCCGTATAAGCTTTGTGGGGGTCAATGATTATCAGCTGGGCCGGCAGTACGGGGAACAAATCCTTAAGCTGGTGCCCCGGGATAAGGATGATGTGGAGGTGATGCTCCTCCTGCATGACAGGGACAACAGCAGCCAGGCCCAGATAGCAGAGCAGGTCAACAACCTGCTGGTGACCTCGCCGGACACATCGGGAAGGGTCAGGCTCATACAGGAAACCATGCGTTCCACCGGAAAGGTGGATGCGGATGAAACCATAAGGAACATATTTTTCCGTAAGGAGGGCATACCGGATGTCCTTGTATGTACGGAGGCCGTGGACACAGAGGCAGCCTATCAGGCTATGATAGACTATAATAAGGTAGGGGAGCTCCAGCTGCTGGGGTATTACAAGTCAGACCAGATTCTGGAGGCTGTTACAAAGGGAAATATTCCGGTTACGCTGGTCATTGACACGGAGCAGATGGGGCGTTACTGTGTACAGGCATTGGAGGAGTATCTGCAGGAAGGACATGCCAACTCCTATTACAGTGTGGATTTGCAGTTTGTCACAAAGGAAAATGTAGGCCAGCTAATGAAACGCGGGCGTTGAGTAAGGAAAAGTGGGCAATGTATATGGAAAGACCGGGAAAGAACATATGGGGCCGCCTGAGCCTGGAGAAAAAGATACTGCTGGCCGTAACCCTTATGATACTGACGTTATTTGTAAGCAATATATTTATCTATCTCCAGGTAAATAAAATAGCCGGAAAAATGGATACGGTATATGCCAGCAATGTCAACCTGAGCGAGCTGTCAGAGGCATTGGAACATGTGCAGAAGGACATGGGGGACTATGTGTCCGTGAAGAGCTCAGACAGCCTGGAGAGCTATTATAAAAGCCAGCAGGAATACCAGGAATTTTTAGAACGCCTGAATGACAAAACAGTTGACAAGCCGGGGAAAATCCTGGAAAAAAACATCCGTATGATGTCGGAATCCTATCTGGCCGTGACCCAGGATGCGGTCCAGGCCAAGAGGGGACGGAATGTGGAGCGGTACAGGGAGGCTTATGAGAGGGCACTTACCCTGTACCAGTACATCAACATGCGTATATCGGAGCTCAACGAGCTTCAGTTTAAAAATAACTCAGCCAGTTATCAGACCATGAGAGAGGCCCTTCGCTATATGGAGGTGTTTAATATGGTAATCCTGATGATTGTGATGATGGCCGGACTTATGGTGCTCAGGATGCTGGTAAAGGATATGGTGACGCCTCTTACCAGTCTGGCAAGGACCGCCAATCTGGTGGGCCAGGGTAATTTTAATGTTAAAATGCCGCATACGGACTCCAATGACGAGATTGGCATTGTCACCAGGACCTTTAACCAGATGGTGGGCAGTCTGGAGGAGTACGTGGCCAAGGTGAAGGAGGGGGCGGAGAAGGAGCAGGAGCTCCTGGAGCGTGAGCTATTAATGGAAAACCATCTGAAGGAAGCGCGTCTTAAATACCTCCAGTCCCAGATTAATCCCCATTTCCTGTTTAATTCCCTCAATGCAGGGGCGCAGCTGGCCATGATGGAGGATGCGGAAAAAACCTGTATTTTCCTGGACAAGATGGCGGAATTTTTCCGCTATAATGTAAAAAAGGGGCTGGAGGACGCCACCGTAGGGGATGAGACTGCTGCGGCTGAAAATTATATTTACATACTGAACGTAAGGTTTGCAGGGGACATACAGTTTAAGGAGTCCATAGACCACCGGGTATTGGATGTGAAGATGCCCAGCATGATACTGCAGCCCATTGTGGAGAATGCGGTCAGGCATGGAATCCGGGGCATGGAAGAGAATGGGACCATCCTGCTGACGGTCCGGGGAGGCAGGGATTTTATCCGCATCAGTGTCCGGGATAACGGAAAGGGCATGAGCAGGGAGAGGATTCTTGAGGTCATGGAAGGCAGGAAGCAGGAAACGCCGGATGACGGCGATTCCACGGGAATCGGACTGGATAATGTGGTAAGCCGTCTGGAGCTGTATTACCAGCAAAAGGGCCTGGTCCAGATTGTGAGCGAAGGCCCCGGAACGGGGACCGAGGTTATCATCCATATTCCGGTGAAGGAGGAAGACGAACATGTTTCGGATATTACTGGCAGATGACGAGGGGATTATGCTGGAGTCCCTAAAGCATATCATTGCCACCAGCTTTGGAAGTGAATGTGAGATACAGTGTGTCAAGACAGGAAGGGCTGTTGTGGAGATGGCGGAGAGCTTTCACCCGGACATTGCGTTTGTGGACATCCATATGCCGGGGCTCAGCGGTATCCAGGCCATCCAGGAAATCAGGAAGGTCAATAAGGAGATGATTATCATCATCATCACGGCCTACGACAAATTCGCCTATGCAAAGGAGGCTGTAAACCTGGGGGTTATGGAGTATCTGACCAAGCCAATTTCCAATAAGAAAATCATTCTGGACGTATGCATGAAAGCCATGCAGAGGGTGGAGGAAGCCAGGCAGAAACGCAGCGACGACCTTAAGATAAGGGAACGTCTGGAAATCGTGGTGCCCATGATTGAGAGCGGATTTATCTACAACATGCTCCAGGACGACGGAGGTACGGACAGCTCCGGCTATCAGGAACTGCTGGGAATCCGTGACGGCTACGGTTTCTGCCTGGTGCTGGAATTCGGAGACAGGGATGAGAACGGCAGGCTGACCAATGCAATTGGCTCCAGCGTAAAGGCTAATAAATATTATCAGGATATGAGGGAAATCCTTAAGGATTATTTTTCCTGCATTACAGGACCTGTCATGGGCAACCGGGTGGTGCTGTATGTGCCCTCCCCTGAGCCGGTGCTTAAGTATGAAGAACGGGTGGAGGTCATTACCAGGACAAGAACCATGCTTCAGAAACTGGAGGAGCGCATTGGCAGTGATTTCCGCAGCGGCATCGGGAGTACAAAACCAATGGAAAACGCAAAAGAGTCCTATGGGGAGGCGCTGAGAGCCCTGCGGGAGAGCGGAAGCCATGTGGTCCACATCATGGATATCCCAAGCAGACAGGAGGACGTGACCGGGGAATATCCAAGGGAGCTGGAAAACAGCTATTATGAGCGGGGAATGAAGGCGGACAGCGAGGGAGCCGCTGCCTGCGGAGCGGAACTGTTTTCCTGCATGGAGGGAAGGTATGGCTGCCGCGAGGACATGGAGGCAAAGGTGCTGGAGCTTATCATGCAGCTGGAGTACCGGATATGCGCAAAAGACGGCACTGAGTTCGGCCTGAAGCCCAGGGGCAGCTATATACGCGAAATAAGGGATGCATCTGACAGCGACAAATTATGCCTCTGGTTCCTGGAAAAGACACGGGAAATATGCAAATGCGCAGGTACTGAGAAAAAGAAGGAGATGGAGTATCTGGTGGATTCAGTGAGGAAATACATTGATGAAAATTACCAGAAGGATATATCACTGGACGAGATATCCAGAATGGTAAATATAAGCCCTTACTATTTCAGCAAGCTGTTTAAGCAGGGAACAGGGGAAAATTTCATCGAGTACCTGACCCGGACCAGGATGAGACAGGCCTGCGTCTGTCTTCAGAACCCGGATTACAGCATCAAACAGATATGCGCCATGGTAGGATACAGCGACCCCAATTACTTCAGCCGTATTTTCAAGAAATACGAGGGCGTCAATCCCAGTGAGTACAGGGAACGGATGGAGAATGGAACAGGAAAGGGGTAAGGAAGGGGCCGGAGAATGGGCGGGAAAAGGATAAGGAAAAGATGAGGAAAGGATAGGGAAACGGTATGGGTATACGCAAAAGGGGTACTGCAGGACGCATTGCCTGTATACTGGCAGCAGTCCTGTTTACAGTCCTGGCTGCTTCGGGCTGTGCCGGAACAGAGGACGCAGCGGCGGGCAGTGTGGAGCAGGAGGAGCCTAAGGTACAGATTGGTCTCAGCTTTGAATCCTTTGTCATAGAACGGTGGATGCGTGAGCGGGATGTGTTCGTGTCCACGGCAAAGGAGCTGGGGGCGGAGGTCAATGTGCAGAATGCCAACGGGGATGTGCAGGAACAGATTTCCCAGATAGAGTATTTCATCAAGAAGCAGGTGGATGTTATCGTGGTGGTGGCAGGGGACTGTGAGGCGCTGTCGGATGTGATGATTAAAGCACGGGAAGCCGGAATCAAGACGGTTTCCTATGACCGGCTTATAATGAATTCCGGATGCGACCTGTACATATCCTTTGACAATACCGAGGTGGGAAGACTGATGGCCAGGAGCCTGCTGGAAAACATACCGGACGGAGGCGATATTTTCCTGATTCAGGGTCCGCTGACGGATAACAATGTAAAGCTTATCCGTGAGGGCATTGACGAGACGCTGGCAGGCAGCAATCTCAACGTGGTCTACGAGTCCAACTGTGTGGGCTGGATTGCGGAGAATGCCTATACCTACACCAAGGAGGGCTTAAAACAGGACCGCAATGTAAAGGGAATCATCTGCGGAAACGACGACCTGGCCAGCCAGGCCTTCCGGGCCCTGTCCGAGGAAAGGCTGGCCGGAAAGGTATGTGTGACTGGTCAGGACGGCGACCTGGCAGCCTGTCAGCGCATTGTGGAGGGTACCCAGGAGATGACGGCTTTTAAATCAGTGGAGCAGGAGGCCAGCATGGCAGCCAAATGCGCAGTGCTCCTGGGACTGGGGGAGGAAATCGAGGAGGTGCAGGACACTGCCTATGACGGTACCTATAACGTGCCCTATCTGGAGCTGCAGCCCATTGCCGTCACCAAGGAAAATATGGACGAGGTTATCATTAAGGGCGGGTTTCATGCCAAGGAGGATGTGTATCTGAATGTAAATTAGCATATTTTTAACTAAGAACAATATAAACTGAGCAAAAATGTCCTGTAGAGCACAGGGCATTTTTTTAAATCCCTTAAAAGTGTGCAGATGGGTGCCAAGCAAGTCCAGAGCCGGTTATGGTATATTGAAACCATCAAAAACATTTGGAGGAGGATTTACAATATGAAAAAGAAATTGTTAGTGACCATGCTTACATTAGCCATGGCAGGCAGCCTTATGGCATGCGGAAGCAAGGAGGGAGCCGCTCCTGCTTCAGAGGCAAAGACAGAGGCGCCGGCTGATTCAAAGGCAGAGGATGCCAAGGCTGAGGACACCAAGGCAGAGACAGAAGCAGCAAAGGACGGGGCTGCATCCGGCGAAAAGCATCTGGTTGGCGTGGCAATGCCCACCAAGGATTTGCAGAGATGGAACCAGGACGGAAGCAACATGAAGGCAGAGCTGGAGGCAGCAGGATATGAGGTAGACCTTCAGTACGCCAGCAACGATGTGCAGACCCAGGTATCCCAGGTGGAAAACATGATTTCCAACGGCTGTGAGATGCTGGTAATTGCATCCATCGACGGAAGCTCTCTGGGCGAGCCTCTGGGACAGGCCAAGGAAGCGGGCATACCGGTTATTTCTTATGACAGACTTCTTATGAACTCTGACGCTGTTACATACTATGCAACCTTTGACAACTATATGGTAGGACAGAAACAGGGCGAGTATCTGGTAGAGGCCCTTGGATTAGAGGAGAACGACGGACCGTTTAATATTGAGATGTTCACCGGCGACCCGGCTGACAACAACTGCAACTTCTTCTTCGGCGGAGCCATGGACGTGCTTCAGCCATACATTGACAGCGGAAAGCTGGTTGTAAAGTCCGGCCAGACCACATTTGAGCAGGTGGCAACCGCCAACTGGGATTCAGAGAAGGCACAGAACAGGATGGATACCATCATCGCAGGCAACTATTCCGACGGAACCGTATTACATGCAGTACTTTGCTCCAATGACTCCACTGCACTGGGTGTTGAGAATGCCCTTGCATCTTCCTATACCGGCGAATATCCTATTATCACAGGACAGGACTGCGACATTGCCAATACGAAGAACCTGATTGCCGGTAAGCAGGCCATGTCCGTATTCAAGGATACACGTACCCTGGCATCCCAGGTAGTTAAGATGGTGGACGCTGTTATGCAGGGCGGAGAGGCAGAAGTAAATGATACCAAGTCTTATGACAACGGCACAGGCGTAATCCCCACATATCTCTGCGAGCCGGTGGTTGTCACAATCGATAATTACAAAGAAATGCTGATTGATTCCGGCTATTACACGGAAGACCAGTTAAAGTAATCAGATGGACCGGTGAAACAGGCCGGAAAAGATGAGAATCGTACAGGCGGGGAGAAATACCCGCCTGTACGGTTGTAGGAGGGATAGAATGGCAGAGATACTTTTGGAAATGAGAAATATCACCAAGACCTTCCCCGGAGTAAAAGCCCTTGACAATGTAAACCTGAAGGTGGAAAAGGGAGAAATCCACGCACTGGTGGGGGAAAACGGAGCCGGTAAATCCACTCTCATGAACGTGCTCAGCGGCATATATCCCTACGGCACATATGAGGGCGATATCATTTACGACGGACAGGTGTGCAAGTTCGATAAAATCAGCGACAGTGAGGAAAAGGGAATCGTCATCATCCACCAGGAGCTGGCATTGATTCCATACATGTCCATTGGTGAGAACATGTATCTTGGAAATGAAAAAGGAAAGAAGATGGCAATTAACTGGGATGAGACATACGACGAGGCTGACCGCTATCTTAAGACAGTGGGCCTTAACGAGTCCTCCCATACGCTGATTAAGGATATCGGAGTGGGAAAGCAGCAGCTGGTGGAGATAGCCAAGGCCCTTGCCAAAAAGGCCCGGCTGCTGATTCTGGACGAACCAACGGCTTCCCTAAATGAGGATGATTCCAAGGCCCTGCTGGAGCTGCTGCTTAAATTCAAGCAGGAAGGCATGACATCCATCATTATTTCCCATAAACTCAATGAGATTGCATATGTGGCCGATAAGATAACGGTTATCCGGGACGGCGCCACCATTGAGACGCTGGATAAACAGACCGATGACATTTCAGAGGACCGAATCATAAAGGGCATGGTGGGACGTGAGCTGACGGACCGGTTCCCCAGGAGGGAAAACGTAAACATCGGAGACACTGCCCTGGAGGTTAAGGATTGGGTGGTATACCATCCCCTGTATTCAGACAGGAAGGTGGTGGACCACGTATCCCTCCGCGTCAACAAGGGGGAAGTGGTGGGAATCTGCGGGCTTATGGGAGCAGGGCGTACGGAGCTGGCCATGAGCATTTTCGGAAAGAGCTACGGCACCAATATATCGGGCCAGCTTTTTATCGGGGGAAAAGAGGTCCAGCTGAACACGGTTCACGATGCCATACACCATAAAATCGCATATGTAACCGAGGACAGGAAGGGGAACGGCCTTATCTTGTCCAATCCAATCCGTGTTAACACAACCCTTGCCAATATGGAGGCGGTCAGCAGCCATGGAGTCATAGACAAGGATAAGGAATATATGGTGGCTGTGGAGTACAAGGATAAGCTGAAAACAAAATGTCCGGGAGTGGAGCAGAACGCGGGAAACCTAAGCGGCGGCAACCAGCAGAAGGTGCTTCTGGCCAAATGGATGTTCACAGAGCCGGATGTGCTGATTCTGGATGAGCCCACAAGGGGAATCGACGTGGGCGCAAAGTACGAGATATATTGTATCATAAACCGTCTGGTGGAGGAGGGAAAGTCCGTCATCATGATATCGTCGGAGCTTCCGGAGGTGCTGGGCATGTCGGACCGCATTTATATCATGAATGAGGGTAAGCTGGCCGGGGAAGTGGACGCAGCAGAAGCGACCCAGGAATATATCATGTCCTGTATTCTTAAAGCTGATAAAGGAGAGTAGACCATGAATCAAAAGCTGAAAATCTCAGAGATTCTGAAAAAATATACAATGATAATCGCTCTTGCGGTCATCATCATACTGTTTACCGCGAATACGGGAGGCAAAATGCTGCTTCCCCAGAACGTCAACAACCTGATTGCCCAGAACGCCTATGTATTCATTCTGGCCACCGGTATGCTGTTCTGTATCCTGACCGGCGGAAACATTGACCTTTCGGTTGGTTCCGTGGTGTGCTTCGTGGGCGCCATCGGCGGTAAGATGATGGTGGAAATGGGCATCAGCCCTTACCTTACCCTTATTGCCATGGCAGTCATGGGAATGCTGGTGGGAGCATGGCAGGGCTTCTGGATTGCCTATGTCAGGATACCTCCTTTCATCGTTACCCTGGCGGGAATGTTAATGTTTCGGGGACTTTCCAACGTGGTGCTCCAGGGCATGACCCTTGCACCCATACCGGACCAGTTCCTGGTGCTGTTTAATACTTATGTACCGGATTTCTTTGCAGTGGAAGGCTTTAACCTGACCTGTTTCCTGGTGGGCGTCATTGCCTGCGTTGTCTATGCATTTATCGTGTTCAATGGAAGACGGCAGAAGCTGGCAAAGGGGTATTATGTGGAACCCCTTACAGGCGTTGTTATCAAGATGGCAGTCATCTGCGTGGTCCTGCTTTCCTTCATGTTCCGTCTGGCCCAGTACAAGGGGATTCCCAACGCTCTTATATGGGTTGCGGTTATCATTGGAATCTACAGTTATATTGCTTCCAAGACCACCACAGGCCGTTATTTCTACGCTGTGGGCGGCAATGAGAAGGCAACAAAGCTTTCCGGTATCAATACCAACCGCGTATATTTCCTGGCTTACCTGAACATGGGCCTTCTGGCAGCCATAGCAGGCATGGTTACGGTGGCCAGACTGAATTCCGCCAACCCAACGGCAGGAAACAGCTATGAGATGGATGCCATCGGAGCTTGCTTCATCGGCGGAGCTTCGGCATACGGCGGAACCGGTACAGTCCCCGGCGTTATTGTGGGCGCTACCCTGATGGGCGTACTGAACCTGGGCATGAGCATCATGGGCGTGGACCAGAACCTGCAGAAGGTGGTAAAGGGCGGCGTTCTGCTGGCAGCGGTTATATTTGATGTGGTAAGTAAGAGAAAGTCGTTTATTGTCAAGTAATTATGTGAGATACAGGAAGAAACAAAATACCCTGCAGCCGGTTGTTTTAACAGCCTGCCGCAGGGTATTTTGCTTGAGAAACAGACGGGCGTCATGTATAATAAAAGTGCATTGCAGCATACAAAGGAGATAGGACATGACAAAGGAAAAACTTGCATTGGAAATCATAGACCGCCTGAAAAAGGAATACCCGGATGCAGGCTGTACCCTGGATTATGACCATGCGTGGAAACTGCTGGTCAGCGTACGTCTGGCGGCGCAGTGTACGGACGCAAGGGTGAATGTGGTGGTGGAGGACCTTTACGCCAGATACCCGGATGTGGATGCACTGGCAGAGGCGGATGTGGAAGAGATTGAACGGATTGTGAAGCCCTGCGGTCTGGGACACAGCAAGGCCAGGGACATCAGCGCCTGCATGAAAATACTGAAGGAACAGTACAAGGGTAAGGTGCCGGATGATTTTGACGCCCTGTTAAAGCTTCCCGGAGTGGGAAGAAAGAGCGCCAATCTGATTATGGGGGATGTGTTTGGAAAGCCGGCCATTGTGACGGACACCCACTGTATCCGCCTGGTGAACCGCATGGGTCTGGTGGATGGTGTCAAGGAGCCAAAGAAGGTGGAAATGGCTCTGTGGAAGCTTGTACCGCCTGAGGAAGGCAGTGATTTCTGCCACAGGCTGGTATTCCATGGCCGGGATGTCTGTACGGCCAGGACAAAACCCCATTGTGAGGCATGCTGTCTCAGTGATATCTGTAAAAAAGCAGGCGTGGAATAAACTTAAAATAATCCGGAATATCATGGGTTCCTAAAATGCGGGATGTGTGCTATATTAAAGAATAATATTCTGTTGCAGGTCAATCATGCTGCGCACATCCCTTGTATGTGCATGAAAGGAGAGGACTATGATGAAGAATTCCGGAACCGTAAGATTGGAGACAGAGCGGCTGGTACTGCGGCCTTTTGCGGCGGAGGATGCTGACGCCATGTACAGGAACTGGGCTAGTGATTCCCAGGTCACAAAGTTCCTTTTCTGGGAACCGCACAAGGATGTGGATGAGACAAGGGGAATCCTGGAGGGCTGGATTCAGTCCTATGGGTCCGGTGATTTTTATAACTGGGCCATAGCCTGGAAGGAAGATGAGAGCAATGTCATCGGAAGTCTGGGCGTTCCGCAGCTCAACCAGAAGGCGGGGCGTGTGACAGTGGGATACTGTCTGAGCCGGAAATGGTGGAGGCACGGAATCATGAAGGAGGCATTTGCTGAGGTAATCCGGTTCTTTTTCGAGGAGGAGGGTGCTAACCGTGTGGAGGCCCTCCACGATACACGAAATGTGAACAGCGGAAAGGTTATGGCAGCCTGCGGGCTTAAGAAGGAAGGAACCCTGCGCCAGTATGGGTGGAATAATCAGGGGATATGCGATGAGTGTATCTATGGGATGGTGGCTTCGGATTATTTTGAAGGGAAATAGTAGAAAATATAAGGAATAATTTGTGTTTTCCCACCAAACATAGTATAATCAAACTGTTTTATACGGCTTAACCAAGAAGGAGATTTATATGGAATTGTTTGAAGAAAAAAATACAACAGAGACATCAGCCCCTGCAAATCGATATGAAGGCAAGTCCTTCATTTTCTCAGATATCCCGTCACAGGAAAAAATCATTCAAGTACTGTGCGCAACCTTTGGTCTGGACCCGGAGGGAAAGGGGGATACCCTGGTACTGCATAACGGAGATATAGAGATTCGTCTGGCAGTGGCCAGCGAATCCGCCGGTGAGCAGGCAGAGGAGTTCATAAAGAGACAGGTGGAGGGAACCTGCGACCATTTCTATCAGGTTGAAACAGGGGTGACGGATGTTAAAACCAACCTGCTGTACCAGATTGGACGGGCCAGAAGTTTCGTGCTGGTGGAATACGCCTTTGACGTGGAAGACCAGGAGGACATTGAGGACAAGAAGACCATGATTGAGGACATGTTTGTGTCCATCTTAAACGACCTGGAAGGAATCATTCTGATTCAGAACCAGGAAGAGAAAGAAGACAGCATGTTCTGCTGCGGTGAGAATGGGGAAAAGCTGCTGATTCTGTCCGACAAGGGCGGAAGTGCATTTACCCGCTATCTTCCCTATCAGGAGCCGGAGTTAAAGGCCGGAAAGGATATTACCCAGGAACAGGTAGACCGCAGGATGCGTACCATGCAGACCCTTATCGGCAATGCCGTCTATGTACCCGGATGGCTGCCCCCGGTTGCGCCTGCTTCACAGGTGACCTGTCCCTCCCTGGAAGAGACAGCGCAGAGGGCGCTGGCCATCATGGGCGTGGCCATTTATTCGGAATGCCTGCTGGATGAAAAAAACGGGATGGAAAAGGCCCAGAATTTCCTGATGGATTATATTGATAATAACAATACGCAGGATTATTTTTCACCCAGGGAGTGGAAGTATCTTCACGATACAGCTCCTGACAGGAAGGAAGTCCTGTCATTCTTAAGGCAGTATGAATCTCTATACGTGGTAGAGTGGGCGCTGGGACTGGTGGAGGAGCTGGGATTCCCGGACCATCCATGCAATCCGGCTGATTTGGTGAAGTCCCTGAGAAATGGCACCAGTATCAGTAAGATTATGGCAAAATCAAGGCCCAAGAGCCCAAGGGAGCTGCTGGATGCCTGCGACCTTATTTCCTGTCTGGAATGGTCCTGCATCAATGCCAGACGCCACAGGCTGCCGGAGCCAGTGGGTATGAAGTCAGGAGTGGTAAGGGAATGGCGCAAGGCGCTTAACTGGCTGACAGGCCAGGGCGATTGGGATGGTGTAAGGGCTGATTCCTAAGATGCGTCTGTAAAGAGGTTGATGGAAATGAAAACTGGAATTGTTGTGGAAGGCGGCGGAATGCGTGGCATTTACGCCGCCGGCGTATTGGATGTATTATTGGAACATGGCATTAAGACAGACGGCCTGGTGGGCGTTTCGGCCGGAGCCATCCATGGGTGCAGTTTTGTGGCGGGGCAGGCCGGACGTTCCATCCGGTATAATCTGAAGTACTGCCGGGACCCCCGGTATATGAGTTTCCGCTCCCTGGTTATGACCGGGGACCTGGTGGGAAATGATTTCTGCTATCACGAACTGCCGGAGCGGCTGGACCCCTTTGACAATGATGCCTTTGAGGCGTCGCCGATGGAGTTTTATGCCACCTGTACGGATGTGGAAACCGGAAGGCCGGTGTACCACAGATGCGACAGCCTGAGGGGGGAGAATATTGAATGGATTCGGGCATCCGCGTCCATGCCTCTGGTTTCCAGGATTGTAGAGATAGAGGGACAGAAACTGCTGGACGGGGGAGTATCCGACTCCATACCGGCGGCAGCATTCCGCAAAATGGGCTTTGGCAAAAGCCTGGTCATACTTACAAGGCCGGATGGTTACCGCAAAAAGCCGGGCCACATGCTTCCCGCCATCCGAAGGGTGTACCGCCGGTATCCTGAATTTATAAAAACCATGGAGTGCCGTCACCTGATGTATAACAGGGAACTGGAAGAGGTCAGACGCATGGAGGCTGACGGGGAAATCTTTGTCATACGCCCCAGCCATCTTATTAAAATCAGCCGGACAGAGAACAGACCGGAGAAGATACAGAAGATGTATAATTTGGGGCGTCTTGACGGGATGAAGGCCCTCCGGGACACAGCAGATTTTTTAGGACTGGAGCCTGTTATGTACAGGTAATACCATAAAGGAGCCATGAACACCGGGATTGTGAAACGTATCCGGGTTCACGGCTCTTTTTGCGTTGATGTCTGTCCCATATTGTTTTTGTAATCCGTTCCCCAGGCCACCATGGAGTCCAGTATGGGCTTCAGGCTGTACCCTGTCTCTGTCAGGGTATATTCCACTTTTGGGGGAACCTGGGGGTATATCTTCCGGGTAATCAGTCCGGCCTGCTCCATGGCCCTGAGATGGCTGGTCAGAACTTTCTGGGTTATGCCGCTGACGGACCGCATGAGCTCGTTGAATCTCTTAGTGCCTGTGAGCAAATCCCGGATGATGAGAACCTTCCATTTATCGCCAATGAGCTGCAGTGTCATTTCCACGGGACAGTCAGGGATTTTCATTCCGTTATCCATTATGTATCTCCTTCTGGTATCTTTATGATTGTATGGTGCAAAATAGCTGTTAGTATAATTGTATACCTATAAATGAGCCGTGACAATGGGGAAATTGGAATCAACCATAACAAAAAGTTAGAGCTTACCGTAAAAAATATAATTTTACATCTTACATATGTAAATATATAATGGTTAAATGTATTGTAAACTGTGTTTGAAAGGAGTCAATACCATGGAATATAAAAGATTTGGAGAAAAAATTGTTGTCCGCCTGAATCCGGGCGAGGAAGTGGCGGAGTGCATCCGGGAGGTCTGCAGAAATGAAAAGGTGGCACTGGGCGAGGTTTCCGGGCTGGGAGCTGCCTGCGAGGTGGAACTGGGGGTATTTGACACAGGGGAAAAGAAATATTACGGAAAGTCTTTTAAGGGAATCTATGAGATTGCCTCCCTTACAGGCAACATCACACAGCAGGGAGGAAATCCCTACCTTCATCTTCACATGGTAATCGGCAACCCTCTGGAGGGAGAATGCCATGGAGGGCATTTGAACAGGGCGGTTATCAGTGCCACTGCTGAGATTTTCATTACGGTGATTGACGGAACCGCTGGCAGAAGAATGAGTGAATCAATCGGACTGAATCTGATTGAATTCGCAGAAGTGTAGTAACCGGAAGGACAAAACTGAATTTGCAGAAGTGAAATATCCGGAAAGACAGGTCCGGGCTGCCCCATGTACAGGAGGCGGTCCGGCTTTTTTTGCTCATACCCTTTAATTGGGATTTGGAAATACTAAGGAATCATGATATACTAAGGAAAACGCGTTGTACATGAAAGAAAACAGCGCAGAGGGAGGCTTGATATGGAGCGGACGATTCTGCTATTGGGAAATCCTGAATTATATGAGGTCAGCGGGGAAGTAAAAAAAGAGGAGCTTCCGCAGATGGAACAGGTAAGGGAGGATTTAAAGGATACGCTGCTGGCATTCCGGTCCCGCTATGGCGTGGGAAGGGCCATTGCGGCGCCTCAGATTGGGGTGAGGAAACGTGTTATTTACCGGCATCTGGATACCCCAGTGCTGTTTATCAATCCCCGTCTTTCCTTTCCGGACCAGGAGCTGATAGACGTGATGGATGACTGTATGTCATTTCCCGGCCTTTTGGTGAGGGTCAAGCGGTATAAACGGTGCATCATATATTATAAAGATTTGGAATGGAATGACTGCTCCATGGAGCTGGAAGGGGATATGTCGGAACTGATTCAGCATGAGTACGACCATCTGGACGGAATACTCGCAACCCTCCGGGCTGTGGACAAAAGGGCCCTGGTGATGAAGCCTTATTGACGGATGAAGTATGGCGTCTGTGAGGACACACAGCGGCCATGCATATACAGCCGCCGCGGATATACATGACAGCTGCGGATATACACGGCCGCCGCAAAGATACATGACAGCTGCGGATATACACGGCCGCTGCGGATATACAGACATTTTCGGACACACAGGAGGAATGATACCGGATGATTGAAAAGGAAAGGTTTTTGACAAGCTATAACATTGAACCTGAGGAACTGGAGGCGGCAGGACTGGATTGGGAAGAGCTGGCGGCCATATATGATGATTATCTGTCCATTGAGGGGAAGCTGCGCAGCATTGGTAAGGATTTTGTATACGATTATCTCTATGATATAGAGAGAGCGGGAATCCACTCTTACAGGTACCGCACCAAGGACCCAGGCCACCTGATTGAAAAAATCATACGAAAGCGCAATGAGCATTTTGAACGGTTTGAGGATATAGATTCCGGCAATTACCATAAGTATATCACTGACCTGATTGGCATCCGGGTGTTTTTCCTTTACCGGGAGGATTGGATTCATTTTCACAAATATATAACCAGCGTATTTGAGAATAACCCTGGTCTTTATGTGGTGGACCGCATCAAGGATTTTGATGAGGACCCCGGACATTATTACATTGCGGAACGGCCAAAGGTTTACCGCAGGAACGGGGACACCAGAATTTATGATGAGAATCTGATTGAGATTAAGTCCAATGGAATATACCGTTCCCTTCACTATATTATCAAGTATAAGGGATACTATGTGGAAATCCAGGGGAGAACCCTGTTTGAGGAGGGGTGGAGTGAGATAGACCATGATATCGTGTACCCTTATTTCCAGGACGATGAGATGTTAAAGGATTTTTCCACTCTTTTGAACCGTCTCTCTGGTATGGCGGATGAGATGAGCTCCTATTTCCGCAGGATGAAAGGAGTAAAGGAAGAATGGGAGAAAAAATCAGAGAGGCATGATGATGAGGGATAGGCAGAGAGAGAAGCTGGAGACAGAGGCCGGGAATCCAGAGCAGACAGAGGCCGGGAATCCGCTCTCTGGAATGAGCCTGGAAGAATTGTGGCGGCTGTTTCCTATTTTCCTTACAGAACACAGGCCGGTTTGGGCGCAGTGGTACCAGGAGGAAAAGGAACGGCTGTGCCGCCTTCTGCCCATGGAGGATATCTGTGAAATCAGCCATGTGGGAAGCACGTCCATTCCAGCCATCTGGGCCAAGCCCATTGTGGATATTCTGGTGGAAATTAGCAAAGACGGAGATATGCAGGCCATGAAGGAACAGATTACCTGCTGCGGCTACACTTGCATGATGGAAAAGGCGGGAAGGATTTCGTTTAACCGTGGATATACGCCTTCTGGATTTGAGGAGCGGGTATTCCATCTGCATCTAAGGACAGCAGGGGATAATGATGAGCTGTATTTCCGGGATTATCTGAGGGAGCATACGGAGGCTGCCAGGGAATACGAGGCCCTGAAGCTGGGGCTCTGGAAGGAATACGAACATGACCGTGACGGATATACAGAACACAAGGCAGCCATGGTGGCAAGATTTACCGGAGAGGCAAAGCGCCTTTATCCCGGCCGGTATGAACGGCCCATGCTGCGGTTTATGAGGGCAGAGACAGGAGAAACAGAGGAACTGCGCCGGCTGGCCAGGGAGTCGGAGGCTCACTGGGGATATGACGAAGCATTTATGGAAACCTTTGACGCAAGATTTAATATTACAGACAGTTTCATCCGCAGCAATCCTGTGTTTGCAGCCAGGGAAGGAGGCTGCCCGGCTGCCTTCTGGGGAATCAGGCAGGATGGATATGAATGGGAGCTGGAATATTTTTATGTGGCGGAGGGTAAAATGGGGAGCGGTCTGGGAAAACGGATGTGGAAGCATATGACAGGCTGGTGCGCGCACCAGGGAATCGGCCGCATTCACTTTGTCACCAGTCCCCAGGCTGCGGGATTTTACAGGAAAATGGGCGCGGTGCAGGACCGGGAAACCAGGTCCATTGTGGACGGACGGCTTATTCCCCATTTTGTATACGATGTATGATATTACATAGGAAAAGGCGGACTGGATATACTGCAATATTGGTTTGTGCAATAAAGAGGTTATGGCCGTAACCTGTTGACCTTGTACAGGGTATCTGTATATAATCGCATCAAGACATGGATGAAAGCCGGGCGCGGCTTTCGCAAAATTTAAAATCATGAGGAGATGCATGTATGAGCGATTGGTGGAAGAAGTCCGTTGTATATCAGATTTATCCCAGAAGTTTTATGGATTCCAATGGGGATGGTTTTGGGGATTTGCAGGGTATTATCCAAAAACTGGATTATCTTAAGGACCTGGGAATTGACGTAATCTGGCTGAGTCCTGTATATGATTCACCGCAGCAGGACAATGGATACGATATCCGGGACTACCGGCAGATGTATGAAAAGTTTGGCACCATGGAGGACATGGATGAGCTGATAGAAAAAGCCCATGACCGGGGAATCAGGATTGTCATGGATTTGGTTGCTAACCATACCTCAGATGAGCACCAGTGGTTTGTGGAGAGCCGGAAGTCTGCCGACAATCCTTACAGCGATTATTACATCTGGAAAGACCCAAAAGACGATGGAGGAGAACCGAATAACTGGGGCTCCAGCTTCTGTGGAAGTGCCTGGACCTATGACCCGGAACGGGGACAGTATTACCTGCATTTCTATGATAAGAAGCAGCCGGACCTGAACTGGGAAAATGAGACTGTGCGCAGGGAGGTCTACGACCTGATGAAATTCTGGATGGATAAGGGCGTGGACGGCTGGCGCATGGACGTGATTGCATCCATTTCCAAATACACGGATTTTCCGGACTATCCGGAAGAACCCGGCAGGCGTTACTATACCGGTTTCATGCATTCCAACGGTCCAAGACTCCATGAGTTCCTTCAGGAAATGAACCGAGAGGCGCTTATGGGATATGACTGTATGACTGTGGGCGAGGCCCCTGGTTCCACCTCTGAAAATGCCCGGCTGTTTGTGGACCCCAGGCGCCAGGAGCTGAATATGATATTTACATTTGAACACATGAACATTGACCGTATTCCAGGCCATGTGAACCGCAAATGGGCATTGAAGCCATTTGATATCCGGAATCTGAAGCGGGTCATGTCGGACTGGCAGGAGAAGCTGGAGGGCCATGGCTGGAATGCGCTTTATCTGGAAAACCATGACCAGCCCAGAGTGGTTTCCCGGTGGGGCAGCGATACCTGCTACAGAAAGGAATGCGCCAAGGCCTACGCGACAATTCTGCACGGCATGAAGGGAACCCCCTATGTATACCAGGGGGAGGAGATTGGGATGGTAAATGCTTCCTATGAGCTGGATGAGTATGAGGATGTGGAAGTGAAGAATGCCTGCCTGGAACTGGTGGAACGTGAGAAAACCATCAGCCGGGAGGAGTTTAAAAAGGCGGTCTGGAATAAGAGCCGGGATAATGCCAGGACGCCCATGCAGTGGACCGGTGGGGAGAACGCAGGATTTACTTCCGGCACTCCGTGGTTCAAGGTAAATCCGCGTTATAAGGAAATCAATGTGGAGGAGGCTCTTAAGGACCAGGATTCCGTATTCCATTACTATCAGAAGCTGATTCGTCTCCGCCATGAGGAGGATATCCTTACAGAGGGAAGCTACCGCCTGCTGCTGCCTGAGGATGAATCGCTGTTTGTGTACGAGAGGGAATATGATGGAAAAAAGTGGCTGGTGGCCGCCAATCTGACAGGCAGCCCGGTGCCGGCCGGCCGCCTTGAGGGGATTTTGTCTCCGGAGTACAAGGTTATCATTCAGAATAAGCCGGAGGTCATGAAGGACGGGATGATACAGCCCTATGAGGCTTTTATTGCTGAGATAAGAGGAGACAGGTTAATATAGAGGAAGCAGGAGTGCCGCTCTCATTATAATTGAGGGCGGCACTCCTGTCTGCGTTCAGTGCGGTAAATGCTAAATATCTGTCAGCACAGAATAACAGTAAATTTAGACACTAATATTGGACACAGCCATTAGACACTTTGCAGGCTGGTGTGGTAAAATTTTTATAGACAGAATGGTGAATAGAATATTTCCTTATAAAATCAAGGATTTTACGGCCGGTTTTTAGTGTCTAAAAAAAGTTGGCATCGTATTTGCTTAATATATAAGTGAAATGAAAATAAAACAGAAAAGGGAAGGAGTTCCAACATGAAGAAGATATTGATAGCCACCCACGGAACCTTTGCCTCCGGGGCGGAGAGTACGGTCAAGTTCCTTATGGGAGATGTTGGGAATATTACCTGCATCAATGCTTATGTGGACCAGGACGAAAATCTGGTGGAGACACTGGAACGGTATTTTGCCCAGGTCCGGCCCGGGGACCAGGTGATTGTGCTTACGGATATCAAGGGGGGAAGCGTGAACCAGAAAATTGTACCCTATGCGGTCCGGGAAAACGTATTTCTGGTTGCAGGCTTTAACCTGCCGCTTCTGGTGGCCCTGGCCATTGCGCCGGAAGGAATCACTAAGGATGAGGTCAGACAGTACATTGAAGATTCAAGAAACCAGATGGAGCTGGTGGAGCTGGAAGCGGAAGATGGCCGGGATGAGGATTTTTTTGAATAGGATGAACGTGACATGTATCGCACGTAAGAGACCAAAAGACGGTCTCTAAGTGCTCGTAACGAGAGGAGAGTATTGTATGGTTAAGGCTTTAAGGGTAGATGAGAGACTGATTCACGGACAGGTGGCAATGGCGTGGACCAGGGATTTGGGAATTCAGGGAATTATGGTGGCGGACGATGAGGCTGCTTCCAATGAGATGCAGAAGATGACACTGAAAATGGCTGTGCCGGATGGTATTAAATGCATCATCAAGACAGTGCCGGAAATCATTGCACTGCTAAGTAATCCAAGGTCTGAGGGGATGCGGATTCTGGTGCTGGTAAAGACGGTGAAGAATGCCCTGGAAGTGTATAAGGCTGTGCCTGGCATCGAATATGTTAATATTGGAAATGCAGGACGGTTTACCAGCGGCGACGGTACGGAGCGCATGGTTATTTCCAGGTCCGTGAGCCTTACGGCTGACGAGGTGGGGGCGCTGAAGGAACTGGTGGAGCTGGCTCCGGGTACGGCTCTTCAGATGGTGCCGTCTGATGAAAAGAAGCTTGTTTCGGAAGTATTATAAATAAAGGGGGATAAATTTATGTTAGCACATACATCCATACTTGTTACTGCGTTTGTCATTGCAGTCATGGTACTGATAGCATCAGGCGTCAGGGACCTTCTGGGGTTTACCATGCTGGACCGGCCGGTGTTCATCTGCCCTATCATCGGATGGCTTTTTGGTGATATACAGCAGGGTCTTCTCATCGGAGCTTCCCTGGAAGCCGTGTTCATGGGAATTGTAAATATAGGCGGTGCGTCGGCGGCAGAGTGCGGAATTGCCAGCGTGGTGGGCTGTGCCTTTGCCATTATGAGCGGCGGAGGCCCTGAGGTGGCTCTTCCACTGGCACTTCCCATCGGAATGCTGGGGCAGCAGGCAAAAAACATTATCTGGATTGGAATTATAGGCTGGTTTGCACCTGTATTTGATAAGCTGGCTGAGAATGGAGAGGACAAAAAGCTTACAAGACTCCACTATGGGCTGTGGTGCCTGAACTGGGGACTATACTGCCTGATTCCGTTCTTTGCAATCCTGTTCGGCTCTAGGGCAGTGGAGGCTGCGGTCAAGGCCATTCCGGCTGTTATCATGAACGGCCTGACGGTCTGCGGAAACCTGCTTCCGGCCGTAGGTATGGCCATGCTGCTGAAGCTGCTGTGGAACAATAAAATCTGCGTTTACTTTTTCCTGGGATTTGTGCTGGTGGCCTACTTAAAGCTTCCGCTGATTGCATTGGCAGCCCTGGGCGTCATAGCAGCCCTGCTGGTGGCACAGAGGGATTTGGAGCTTAACCAGCTGATGAGGGTAAAGGCAGCAGCACCTGCCGGTGTTCCCGCACAGGGGATGTTAGATGAAGAAGAGGAGGATTTTTTCAATGTCTAAGATAACTGATGTTTCCAGAGAAGAAAAGAAGATGCTCAGGTCCGTATTTCTGCGTTCCTTTACCTTATATACATCCGTAACTCCGGCAAAACAGGGGGCGTCCGGCTTCTGCTACTCCATGATTCCCTTTATCAACCGGTTCTATGCCAACGACCCGGAGGGAAAAAAGGAGGCCATGGCAAGGCATATTTCCTATTTTAATACAACAGTGCCCATGTCCACCTTCATCATGGGTCTCTGCGGCGCCATGGAAAAGGAGAACAGTGAAAATAAGGACTTTGACGCAGGTTCCATCAACCCCATCAAGACCAGCCTTATGGGTCCTCTGGCTGGTATAGGAGACTCCATATTCTGGGGCGTATGGCGTGTAATCTGCGCAGGCATAGCCATCAGTATGGCTCTGGCAGGCAATGTGCTGGCTCCTCTCGTATTCCTGCTGCTGTTCAATATACCAAGCAATGTGGTGCGTTACTACGGTACCTTTCTGGGATACAGCCTGGGTTCCGAGTACATTGAGAAACTGTACAGCGGCGGTCTGATTACTGTTCTGACCAAGGCGGCCAGCATCATGGGGCTAATGATGGTGGGAGGCATGGCCAGCAGCATGGTGGTGTTTAACAGCAAGCTGTCATTGTCCATGGAGGGGACAGAGATTTTCTCTCTCCAGAGTATGCTGGACCAGCTGTTTGTGGGCCTGGTGCCCCTGTGCCTTACCCTGCTGTGCTTTTATCTCCTGACTAAAAAGAAAATGAGCATCAATGTGCTGATTGTGGGAGTGATTGTCCTGGGTATTGTGCTCTCTGCTTTGGGAATCGCATAGTTTGGGAATCACGTAGTTTGGGAATTGCATCCCGCCGAAGCAGCATGGTATGATGGTGCTGAGACGGCGGTGGAAACAGAACTGTTCCATTGTGGGAAAAGGAAATCGGAATCAGTAGGATGGGGGTCTTGTCCATGCAGGCAAAAGAACGGGTTTATGAAGCGCTGAAGGAATCTTGCAGCGATGGGAAGGTAACGGCAGCAGAGCTGGCTCAGAAGCTGAACCTGAGCCGTCAGGTGGTAAGCCATTATCTGACCAGGCTCATGGAAGACGGACTTGCGGTAAAAACCAGTACACGGCCAGTGTACTGGTTTCCCGTGACTTCGGAGGATTTGGAATTTTTTGGGGAGGAGCAGTGGGACTGTGTGAGTAACCGGCTGCCACAGGAGGAAGGGGAAGCAGCTGCCGTACAGCCCTGTTCTGTGTTTTCATCTATGGTCGGATACGCGGGAAGCCAGAGACAGACCGTGGAGATGTGCATGGCGGCAGTGAATTACCCTCCGGACGGCCTTCCCATGCTTCTTACCGGTGAAAGCGGAGTGGGAAAAAGTTTCATTGCCCGTTTGATTTATGAATATGCCCTGGAGCAGGGGGCCATTGGACCCGGGGCGCCCTTTGTGGTGCTCAACTGTGCGGATTATGCCAATAATCCGGAGCTCCTTTCCGCCACCCTGCTTGGCTATAAAAAGGGAAGCTTTACAGGCGCTGACCGGGACAGGGAGGGACTTTTAAAAGAGGCAGACGGCGGGTATCTGTTTTTGGATGAGGTCCACAGACTGTCCTTTGAGAACCAGGAAAAATTGTTCCTGTTCATGGATTCCGGCCAGTACCGCCCCCTGGGAGACAATGCCTGGAAAAACTCCAGGGTACGTTTTATCTTTGCCACCACGGAAAATCCGGAGGAAGTCCTTCTGGAAACCTTCCGCAGACGTATCACCCTTCAGATTCCCATACCCAGCATGATGGACCGGCCTCTTAGGGAACGGCTTCAGATGCTGTATCTCTTCTACCAGAAGGAGGCAAAAAAGGTGAACCGCCGGATAGAGGTGGAAGGAGCAGTGGCAGAAGCGCTGCTGTTTACCAGGCTGCAGGGAAATATCGGAAAGCTGGAGAATCTGATACAGGTCAGCTGTGCCAATGCATTTTACAGGCAGCAGCACAGGGATATGCTTCACATTACCATGGGGGAGCTGCCGGAAATAGCGGGTTTCAATCAGAGCAGCCCCGGCCAGAGCGGAGGCAGCCGGAGCAAACGCATCTATATCCTGTCCGATATCCTGGTGGATGGAGACGGCCTGCCCTTTGAGCAGACGGAACTGGCCTGCGAGGGTGCGGAGCAGGAGGCGGATGCCCTGTGGAAGGATATTTCGGGGATTCCCTTTGAACGCATGGAGACCTCGGTGGACAGCGTATATCTGAACTTTAAACGTATGGTGAAGAAGCTGAGAACCCAGGAGTACTCGGCCTGCCGGCAGGAGCCGGACTGGAAGCTGTTCAGCCCGGTATGCCGTGAAATTCTCTGTGCCTACGGTGTGGGCGAGGCAAAGGGTGTTCAGGATGAACTGGGATTCCTCTATGGTATATTTAAGTCCGGCAGTCCTGATGATGAAATGTGCCGGAAACTGGACGCCTATTTTGAGCAGGCCATGCCCAAGGCATACTATGTGGCGGGGCGGATTTGCAGGAGTCTGGATGAGATGGACCAGGAAGCAGGAAAGGCCCTTAACTTTTTGTTTGCCCTGTCCCTTCACGAATATATGGTGGAAACCATGGAATTTCACGGATTGATTGTTGCCCATGGGGATTCCACGGCCAGCAGTATCCAGAAGGTTGCCAACCGTACCTGCCGCACCTTTGTGTTTGAGGCCATTGACATGCCCATGGACACGGCAGTGGAGGATACCATAACAAAGGTCAGACAGTATCTGGAGCGGGTCAATGCCAGGAAGGGCATGATACTGCTGGTGGATACCGGTTCCCTCAGCCAGCTGTATTCCTCCATTAAAAATGACCTGGCGGGAGATTTGCTGATTATCAACAATGTGACCACGGCCATTGCCCTGGATGTGGGCATTAAGATGCTGGGACGCTGCTCCTTTCTGGATATCGTTAAGGCCGCCAGGGAGACCTATGCCTTTGAAATCCAGTATTTTGAGGGAGTATCCAGAGGAAGAAACATCATTGTTTCCTGCATGTCGGGCGTGGGCATTGCAGAAAAGCTTCAGGAGGCCATGTGCAAGGTGGTTGACCCGTCTGTCATTGATATTGTGACCATGGATTATCAGGAACTGCGCAGGCTTCTGGACGAGAATCAAAGGGAATATTTTAAGCAGACACTGCTCATCCTTACCACATCGGCCCTGCCGGAACATGTGAGGGTGCCCTGGCTGAACATCTATGACATACTGGACGGCAAGGGAGAGGACCTGCTGTGGGGTTCCTTTAAGGGATTGATGACCAGGGAGAAATTTGAGGAACTGAAACGGGAATACATCCGCTTTTTTTCCATTGAGGGAATTGTCAGCCGTCTCAGATTCCTCAATCCAACGGTGGTCATCAACGAGGTGGAGCTGGTGCTTATGAAATATGAGCAGTATTACCACCTGGAAATGACAGGACATATCAGGCTTAACCTGTATATGCACATTGCGTTTATGATTGAGCGCCTTATGACCACGGACCCGGCTCCGGAACAGGTACGGGAGCTGCCGCCGCGGGAAAAGCGGTTTTATGGGATATCCAGGGAAATTTTTAGCGACATGGAACAGAAATACAGAATCAGGATGAATTCCTATGAACTTTCCCTGCTCTATGAGCTGTTCCGCAGAATTATCATAGAAGAAAACAGTTAGGGCTGGCCAGAATCTTTGGAGGTAAAAACATGCCAATTAAAGTACACGGGGACGGAAGGGAATTCCACCTGTATAATCATAAGATAAGTTATATCATGACCATACTGCGCAACGGCCAGCTGGGCCATCTGTACTATGGAAAGGCTATCCGGGACCAGGCGTCCTTTGAACATATGCTGGAAATACGGATTCGTTCCATGGCTCCCTGTTTTTATGAAGGAGACAGGGAATTTTCCATGGAGCACATCAAACAGGAATATCCATCCTATGGCCACGGAGATATGCGCTGTCCGGCCTATGACATTCTCCAGGCGGATGGGAGCCACATCACGGAATTTGTCTATGAATCCCACCGCGTTTATGAAGGGAAGCCTGTACTTAAGGGACTTCCGGCCACCTATACGGAAAGGCCCGAGGAGGCTGCCACCCTGGAGATAACCCTGTGGGATGAGTGGATAAAGACTAAGCTGGTTCTCACCTATACAATTTATGAGAATCTTCCTGTTATTGCAAGAAGCGCCAGGTTTATCTGCCAAAATGAGCATGGCGTGATTCTGGACCAGGCCATGAGCGCCAGTGTGGACCTGCCGGACAGCAGTTTTGAGATGGTGGAGCTTACAGGGGCCTGGGCCAGGGAGCGGAGCATAAAGACCAGAAAGCTGGAACATGGTGTCCAGTCCGTGTACAGCATGAGAGGATGCAGCAGCAGTAATTACAATCCTTTTCTTGCCCTCAAACGGCCGGAGACAGGGGAGCATGCAGGGGAGGTTTACGGATTCAGCCTGGTGTACAGCGGCAATTTCCTGGCCCAGGCAGAGGTGGATACATACGATGTCACCAGGGTTATGCTGGGGATTCATCCCCATTGTTTTTCCTGGCCGTTAAAGTGCGGAGAGGTGTTTCAGACTCCCGAGGTGGTTATGGTATATTCGGACAGCGGACTCAACGGCATGAGCCAGACCTATCATGAGTTATACCGGAGCCGCCTGGCCAGAGGAGCCTGGAGGGATAAGGCCAGACCCATATTAATCAATAATTGGGAGGCCACTTACTTTGACTTTGACGAAGAAAAAATCCTGGGGCTGGCCAGGACTGCCAAGGACGTGGGCGTGGAGCTTTTTGTGCTGGACGACGGATGGTTCGGCCACCGGGACAACAGCTGCTCCTCTCTGGGAGACTGGTATCCCTGCCGGAAAAAACTGCCGGACGGGGTGGCGGGAATTGCCCGTA
Organism: Clostridium sp. 1001271st1 H5; assembly: GCF_005845215.1. Lineage (GTDB taxonomy): Bacteria > Bacillota > Clostridia > Lachnospirales > Lachnospiraceae > Enterocloster. The sequence continues at coordinate 65,985 of NZ_SPHO01000006.1, read as the reverse complement.
AGATAGAGGATATGGGGCTTAAGTTCGGCCTGTGGATAGAACCGGAGATGGTGAACAAGGAAAGTGATTTATACAGGGACCATCCTGATTGGATGCTGTCCGCACCCGGCCGCAGCGCCTGCCACGGCAGGAACCAGTTTGTCCTGGATTTTTCCAGTGAGGAAGTGGTGGATGGTATTTACCAGATGTTAAGACGTGTGCTGGATGAGGCTCCTGTCTCCTATATCAAATGGGATATGAACCGGTGCATGTCGGAGGTATATTCCCATTTCTGCCGGCCGGAGGAACAGGGAATGGTATTCCACCGGTATATACTGGGGGTATACAGCCTGTATGAGAAACTGACCAGGCGCTATCCCCATATATTGTTTGAATCGTGCGCCAGCGGCGGGGCGCGGTTTGACCCGGGTATGCTGTATTACGCACCGCAGTGCTGGACATCCGACGACACGGATGCAGTGGAGCGGTTAAAGATACAATACGGCACCTCCATGGTCTATCCTTTAAGCAGCATGGGCGCCCATGTGTCGGCTGTGCCAAATCACCAGGTCCTGCGCACCACGCCCATTGAAACCAGGGCCAATGTGGCCTGCTTCGGAACCTTTGGATATGAACTGGACCTGAATCAGCTGCCAGGGGAAGAGCTGGAAAAGGTGAGGAGACAGATTGCTTTCATGAAGGCGAGCAGGGAGCTCATCCAGTTCGGAACCTTTTACAGGCTGCTGAGTCCCTTTGAGGGAGGAGGGAATGTGACCGCCTGGATGGTGGTATCCGGGGACAGGAAAAAGGCCCTGGTGGGATATTACCGGATATTGGAGCCGGTAAATGAAGGGTACAGGAAAGTCCGTCTGGCCGGTTTAGAGGCAGGACTCCGTTACCATGTGTCTGTACAGGGAGGAGGATATCACGGCGGATTCAGGGAAGTGGATGTGTATGGCGATGAACTGATGAATTTCGGTCTCATTGTATCCGATTCATCCTCCGGGGACAATAAGGAGAAATACGACGGGACCAACGGGGATTATCAGTCCAGGATATATATACTGGAGGCTTAATATGGATGAGGACATGGGGACAGGGAATCGTGTGCAGAGGGAAAACCGCATGGATAAGCCGCAGGACAGACGTGTTACCATAAGGGAGATGGCAGAACTGGCAGGGGTCAGTACGGCTACGGTATCCAATGTCATTCACGGGAAAACCAGGCGTGTGTCTCCGGAAACAATACGCCGTGTGCAGGACCTGATTCAGACCATGGGGTATGACCGGGACAGTACAGGGGATGAGAAAAAGGCCGGCGGCTCCCGGCTGGTGGCGCTGGTGGCAAACCCGCATAAGACCTACGAGGAGGCCATTGGAGCCGACCCGTTTTATGGGAAGATAATCGGTATGGCAGAGCAGTATCTCAGGGAAAAGGGGTACTATATGATGTTTTATTCATCCTCCGACATGGACGATATTTTCCGTATGGTTATGGAACGGGAGGTAGAGGGAATCATAACCCTGAGTTTTCATAAGAATGACTGCGATAAGCTTGCAGGCCTGTTAAAACGTCCCGTGGTTTCCATTGATGCCAGCGGGTATCAGGGAAGGGTGCCCAACATTGGCCTGGATGACTGGCAGGGAGGCAGGCTGATGACAGAGTATCTGCTGGAATGCGGATACGGACCTGTCTATGTGTGCGCGGGGAGAGACCATGGCGTGGACCATATCAGGTATCTGGGGTGCCAGAGCGCCTGGAAGGAATGGGGAAAGAAAGGAGCTGCGGGGGAGAGCGCCGGACGGGATAGGGAGGGGAGATATAACCAGGTGCATTTTGTATCCCTGGGCATGAACCGGGAAAAGAGAATGGATACCCTGGCATCCCTTGTCCAGCCGGTGAAAGCCAATATCAGGGAAGGCCTCAGGCCGGCCTTATTCTGCCTTTCGGACCTGTATGCCCTGGAAACCCTGAACCATTTCATGGCCCATGGTATAAGGGTACCCCAGGACCTTGGGATTGCCGGATTTGACGATATAATGTATGCATCCCTTTCAAGTCCGGGCCTGACCACTGTGCGGCAGGATATGAAGCGGAAGGCGGCACTGGCTGTGGACACGCTGGTGGACATGGCGGAGGGACGGAAGGGGACAGGGGACGGGGGAGAGACCCTGCTTCCGGTTAAGCTGGTGGTCCGTGGGACCACGGCAAAAGGATAGCTGAATGGGGCGGTGTGCGGGCAAACATGGGGACCACAATAAAGGAAAGTGACTGAAATGACATTGTATAAAAAGACAGACACCGTAATTCCCAATATTAAGCTGATGGCAATCAATATGGACGGAACCCTGATGGACAGCAGCGACCATATTCCGGAGACAACCATCAAACGAATTCGGAAGCTGAGTGAACAGGGGATTTTGATGGTGCCCTGCAGCGGGCGGTATCTGAAGAGTATTCCTCAGAATCTGCTGATGGCGGGGAATGTCCGCTATGCAATCACAGCCAATGGAGCACAGATTTGGAGGCTGCACCCCCTCTCATCCTTATACAGGGCAAAGCTTCCGGACAGGACCGTAAAAACTGTCTTGGAATTCCTGAAAGGGCGGGAAGGGTATGGGGAACTGTTTTCACAAGGGAAATCGTACATAAACGAAGGGGACTGTATCAGGGCATCCCGTATGAAGCAGGATTATAATTTTGTCCAGTATTTTACCCGGAACCACACACTGGTCCCTGACTTGTCAAAAGCCGCGGACCTTTGGAATGAAACAGAGAAAATAAACCTGTTTTTTCTGGAGGCAGGGGACCGGAAGGAACTGGAAGGAATACTGCGGAAGCAGGGAGGAGTTAGGCTGACCAGTTCCATGGCCGGAAACATGGAAATCAATGATGGGTCAGCCCACAAGGGCGCTGCGCTGAAATGGCTCTGCCGCTATCTGGATATTCCCATGGAGCAGACACTGGCCATTGGGGATGGGGACAATGATGTGGAGATGATACGGTCCGCTGGCTGGGGTATCGCCATGGGCAACAGCGGGGATGAACTGAAGCGCCTTGCCCGCTTTGTGACAAAGGACAATGACCATGGTGGGGTGGAAGAAGTGCTGAAATGGGTGGAAGGATAAAGGGATGAACAGGCATCCGGCCGGGTAAATGGCTGCGGACGCCTGTTTTACTTATAATCTGTGCTTTATTTTAAGAACAATGAGGGCAAAATGCATTCAGACGGTTGCTTTTTTTATGAGCTGTTATATAATCGGTACTGTTAAAAGCGGAATGTATCGCACGTAAGAGTCCAGAATATGGTTACTAAGTGCTCATAACGAACCGCTGCACTAAGCGGTCAAAAGACGCCCGCCAAGTGCCAGCGGAATGTATCGCACGTAAGAGACCAGAATACGGTCTCTAAGTGTTCATAACGAGGAGGCAGGAATATGCGAGGAGTGGAGACACGTATACAGGAAATAAGGCACAGGATATTCAGGGAAGTGGCAAGGATGGCTTACCATACGGAATGGCCGGTGGATAAACGTATTGAAGAGCTTCCATATAAAATTATACCGGGAGAAGTGGGCAATTTCCGCAACGACGTTTTTCTGGAGCGGGCTATTGTGGGGGAGAGACTGAGACTGGCCATGGGGCTTCCCTACCGCAGCGCGGCGGAACATGCTCCGGTTTCGGATAATATAGAGGCGGCAGACAGGCCGGAGACTTACTATACGCCGCCCCTGATTAATGTGATTAAATTCGCCTGCAATGCCTGTCATGAGAAGCGGGTATTTGTAACCGACGGCTGTCAGGGGTGTCTGGCCCATCCGTGTGAGGAGGTCTGCCCCAAGGATGCCATTAAACTGGACAGGACCAACGGCCGTTCCCATATTGACGACGAAAAATGCATCAAGTGCGGAAGATGTGCGGATGTCTGCTCCTATAAGGCCATCATTATCCAGGAAAGACCCTGTGCAGCTGCCTGCGGCATGGACGCCATTTCCACGGATGAAAATGGGAAGGCGGATATTGATTACGACAAATGTGTGTCCTGCGGCATGTGTCTGGTGAACTGCCCCTTTGGCGCCATAGCGGACAAATCCCAGATATTCCAGGTCATACGCGCCATCCAGTCAGGAGAACGGGTTTATGCCGCGGTTGCCCCTGCCTTTGTGGGACAGTTCGGTCCCAAGGTGACGCCGGGCAAACTCCGTGCAGCCATGAAGGCGCTGGGGTTTGCAGATGTATTTGAGGTGGCGGTAGGCGCAGACCTGTGCGCTACCCAGGAGGCAATCGACTTTATTCAGGAAGTGCCGGAAAAGCTTCCCTTCATGGCAACATCCTGCTGCCCGGCCTGGTCCATGATGGCAAAAAAACTATTCCCGGAACAAGCGGACTGCATTTCCATGGCACTGACTCCCATGACCCTGACGGCAAGGCTGATTAAACGCCACCATTCCAATGCAAAGGTGGTGTTTATCGGTCCCTGCGCAGCGAAGAAGCTGGAGGCCATGCGCACGGATATACGAAGCGACGTGGATTTTGTCCTTACCTTTGAGGAAATGGACGGTATCTTTGACGCCAGGCATGTGGATGTGGAGAAGATAGAAGAAGACCCGGAAGGCGTCAATGACGCTTCCACAGACGGCCGTAACTTTGCAGTGTCAGGCGGTGTGGCCAAGTCCGTGGTGGATGTGATTCATGAACGTTACCCGGATAAGGAGATTAAGGTGGCCAATGCAGAGGGACTCAGGGAATGCAGGAAGCTGCTGACCATGGCAAAAGCAGGGAAATACAATGGCTACCTGCTGGAGGGAATGGCATGTCCCGGAGGGTGTGTGGCCGGGGCTGGCACCATGCAGCCTATTAAGAAATCCCAGGCATCCGTAAATCTGTACGCATCCAAGGCAAAGCATAAGACATCCAATGAGACAGAGCATGTGAAGGAACTGGATAAGCTGGTTGACTAAAGGAGCTGCGGTTTCGGGTTTCACGTCAGGCGGAATGATATTGACTATAGAGGCAAGTGGGAAGCAGCAGGAAAACGCAGGCTGGCATGCGTTTTCCTGCTGTTTTGCTGTCGGGATTTGCTGCGGGAAGTGCGCTCCTTCCATTTAACTTCTTTCCAATGAAGAAAAAATAATATATAATAACAATGGCATGTGCACTATCATATGCAGCGGGGAGGGACTGATTTGCGCAGAGGCATTTTTCATAAATATTTGTTGGGTTTTACATCTTTTTTCCTGGTACCTATGGTGGTGCTTTCCATTTGTTTACAAATCATTATGTACCGGAATCTTTCCAGGGAAATTCTCGGGTACAATGAGAATATCCTGGAGCGCCTGGGGGATGATTTGGTCACCATGAACGGCCGCCTGATGGAGGCAGGGAACCGAATCAGCTTCAGCAGTCCTGTGGTGTCCAGGAGCCGGGACACAGACAACCAGATACAGATGATGGACATGCTGCGCCGGGAAAATGCAGCCAATCCTTACATAACAAAAGCCTATATTATTTATGAAAATGAGGATATGAGCTTTTCCTCCCAGGGCCGGTATGACAAGGATATTCTGCTGGCGGGCCAGCTGAGGATACCGGAGGGGGAGAGACAGCCTTTTCTGGATAAACTGTATAAAATGGACCATCCCGGGTACGACATCATCAACAAGGAATACCATATGAAGGACGGGGTCATAACAAAACCGCAGATGGTATTTATTTATCCGGTATATAATTATTCCTATAAAGCGGAATCCTGGGTGGTGCTGGAGCTTCAGTCCTCCAAAATCAGCCAAAGCATGACCACATCCCCGGGCAGCTACAGCCATGGAATCGCTGTGCTGAATGGAGATGGGAAGCCGCTGGTGACAGAAGGGGAGGATATGGAACCGGACGGAGTGATGGGACAAATCCTGGAGGCGGAGCCGGGACTGTGCACCGCATTCCAGGCGGGCCAGGGCCGTTATATCGTATATCCCATGGACCATCCGCCTCTTATCATATTAAGCAGAATTACCATGCCGGACCTGCTGGGGGACGTGGTGCAGAACAACAGCCTGCTGGTTACAGGGGTTTTGGTATTTTTGATTCTGGGATGTTTCATGGCAATTTACATGGCCTACCACTATTACAAGCCCATCCGTCAGCTGGCCCAATATATGAAGCAGGATAATGAAAACAGTGAGGACAGGAGCCGGGATGAGCTGGTATTTATAAAGAACCGGTATGACAGCCTGAATTCCGTCAAGGATTCCCTGGCAAAGGAGATTGAGAACCAGTGGCCTCTGGTGGAGGAACGGCTTGTGACAAAGCTTCTTTACGGGGAGGATGATGCCGGAGAGGATGATATGGTGAACGGCATTCTGACAGAGCAGATGAAGGGGCGGAATCACATGGTGGTCCTGGCGGCGGGAGGCGGCCTGTCCTCCAGGGAATTATCCGCCCTCTACAAGGAGAAGGAAGGCCCTATAAAAGAAAAATTCCAGACGGATTACGGAGTGTATACAAGTTTTCTGTACTATTTTGGTGCAATCGCTGTTATCCTCAGCCGCAAGGTTCTGGCTGAGGAGCATAAGAGTGAGGCAAAGGAGCGCCTGAGGGAGGTATTCGGCAGTCATGAATGCATCATTTCCGTGGGCAATATTCACGAAGATGCATCGGGGGTGCATCTGTCCTATCTGGAGGCTCTTACCAACATGAAGTTCCGCCTGCTCAATCCCCACAAGGAGCTGGATTTTGAGAGTATGGAACAGGGAAGGGGCGAGGAGTACAGCGCCACCATCAGCCGCTATCAGACAGAGTGCCTTCTGTGTATTAACCGGTGTCTGGACAGCGGTTCTCCGGAGGAGGTGGAGGGTTCTGTGCAGGAGGTGATGCTGAGTCTGGAGGAGCTGCCGGGCCAGATGGCGCTGATGTGCTGTTATGACATCGTGAGCCATCTCCTGAAGGAGGTAAAGAAAAATGACATCCGCCTGACGGAGAAGGAATTGTACCAGCTCACTGCATTCCGGACAGTGGAAGAATTCGGGGATAAGCTGGGGGATGCCCTTATGAGAATCAATGGTGTCCTGGCAGCCTCCAGACAGGATGCGCGCAATGATTTGATAAAACAGGTGCTTGCCTATATAGAGGATAACTACAGGGACAGCAGTCTCTGTCTGGTGGGGATGGCGGAGCATTTCGGCTACTCGTCCAGCTATATGAGCAAGTTCATTACCCAGAATCTGAATACCAGCTTCTCGGAACTGATATCCAAAAAACGTCTGGATTACACAAAGGATTGCCTGGTTCATACAGATAAGCAGATAGCCCAGATTGCCCAGGAAGCAGGCTATGCCAATCTGTCCAATTTTACCAGAAGGTTTAAGAGCTCGGAGAATGTGACGCCGGGACAGTATAGGAACTTGTATGGGGATGGTAAGAAGGCATAGAATGAGTATGGCAGGAGATATGGCGGTGAGAGAACCGCCATTCTCCTGCTATTTCTTTGATTGATAGAAAAAATGGACTAGATGCCATGTTATTGTACGTTAAAATTAAAACAGACCCGCATGCTGAATCCATCATATTCGCAGAGATAAAGCCTTTTACCATTAAAGGAATATATGGCCATTGGGAGACGCTTGGCCACGCGATAAATATGTAATAAATGCATAAAAATATGACATTAATATAGTGCAATATTTATCTATTGACAAATATAAAAAATAGTAATAAGATTAAATCACGAAATAAATTTGGAAAAACGCTTTACTAAAAGCTTTTTCCTGGTAAAAGAAAACAACTATATTTTAGGTGAAGGAAGGAGTAGTTTTTATGAAGAAACGTTTTTTGGCAATGACAATGGCAGCGGTATTGGGATTAAGTCTGGCAGGGTGCGGCTCCAGCAGTACAGGAGCAAAGGCAGAGAGCAATGCAGGTAATGAGCAGACTGCAGGGGAAGGCGCCGGTGAGGCTGCGGATGCCCAGGGTGAAAGCCCGGTAAAGGTAGCGGTTGTCTATTCCGGTAATCTGGGCGATAAATCCTATAATGATTCCTGTAATGCCGGTGCACAGCAGGCAGCCAAGGATTTTGGAGTAGAGGTAAAGAACCTGGAGGGCACAACTGCAGACGAGTGGGAAGCTAACCTTCTGGCATGCTGTGAGGGAGGTTATGATTTGGTTATCTGTTCCAACTCTAATTTCCAGGAATACCTTGAGAAATATAAAGACAGCTATCCGGATGTTAAATTTGCTATCATTGATACAACTGTAAAAGGACCAAATGTGGTTTCCATCAGTTTTGCCCAGAATCAGGGGTCATTTTTAGCAGGTGCAGTGGCAGCTATGTTTACGACCCATTCCGAGATTGAGGGAGTAAATGACGATGCCATCATAGGCTGGGTGGGAGGCCAGGATATTCCGGTGCTTCACGATTTCTATGTTGGATTTGAACAGGGTGCAAAATATATTAATCCTGATATTACGATTCTTCAGTCTTATGCCGGAACATGGATAGACCCTCTTAAGGGCAAGGAGCTTACACTGGCTCAGTATGAGCAGGGCGCTGACATTGTTATGAATGTTGCTTCCGGTACAGGCACAGGTATTCTGGAAGCTGCCAAAGAAGCAGGAAAGTATGCAATTGGCGTTGATTTGAATCAGGATAACGACCAGCCGGGACATGTGGTAACATCCATGGTTAAGCGGGTTGATACAGCCTGCTATAGTGTGATTCAGTCCGTTGTGGATGGTACTTTTAAAGGGGATACAACCAGTTATTTGGAAATTTCCAATGATGGTGTGGACTTAACTGATTTTGCAGTTATTAAAGAGCATTTAGGCGATAAGTTCCCGGCAGATATCCAGGACAAGGTGCAGGAACTGAAAGATAAAATCATTTCTGGTGAGATTGTGGTAAATAACTACGAAGGATTCGGCAAAGACGCTCAGTAAGGCAGTAAAAGATGCAGGAATACTTCAGGGGCGGCAGGGCGTGAATAGGTCCTCCCGCCCCGGGTTTTATGAAACCTTTACAGGCAAAGATTCAGGGAAAAAGGTGACCGGAATGAACGGATATGTAGTGGAAATGAATAGCATCAGGAAATCATTTGGTTCCGTACAGGCGGTAAAGGATGGACAGTTCAACCTGAAAAAGGGTGAAATACATTCTCTGATTGGTGAAAATGGAACAGGAAAATCCACCATGATGAAACTGCTATACGGACTATATGATTTTGATGGGGGAGAGATAAAAATTAAAGGTGAAAATATGAACCACATCACCCCCAAGATTGCCATAGAAAAGGGAATTGGCATGGTACACCAGGAATTTATGCTGGTTAATGAACTTACTGTGCTGGAGAACATTATTCTGGGATTTGAGCCCAGAAAGGGATGTACCATAGATTTCGAAAAAGCGAAAAATACGGTGCAGAACTATATAGACCAGTACGGCATGGATATACAAATGAGCAAGAAAATAAATCAGATTTCCGTGGGAGAAGCCCAGAGAGTGGAAATCATTAAGATATTAACCAGAGGAGCAGATGTAATCATACTGGACGAACCAACAGCTGTGCTGACTCCTCAGGAAACCCGCAGACTTTTTGAGATTCTGGAGAATCTGAGGAAGGACGGCAAGTCCATCGTTTTCATCTCACACAAACTCAATGAGGTTATGGAGATATCTGACCGTATTACGGTAATGCGTCAGGGATGTTTTATTGGTACGGTAGATAAACAGGATACATCGCCTTCGGATTTGGCCAGGATGATGATAGGAAGGGAAGTTTTCCTGGACATAAAAAAAGAAAAGGCCGATATCGGGGATGTGGTTCTGGAAGTCAAGGATTTGTGGACATCTGGTGAAAAAGAAATATCCAAGATACGCGGGGTTTCCATGGAGGTCAGAGCTGGAGAAATCGTGGGAATTGCCGGGATTGACGGTAATGGACAGAGCGAGTTTATAGAAGCTATAACCGGATTGAGGAGAGTGGAGAAGGGAAGCGTTATTCTGGGAGGGACGGAAATTACGAATTTCTCCCCGAAAAAATCCAGAGAAGCCGGACTTGCCCATATTCCTGAGGACCGTAATACCAGAGGATTGAACCGTACCATGACGATTCGGGAAAATCTGGTGGCTGTTCAGGAGGATAAAGCCCCCTTTGCCAAAGGAATTCTGGTAAATGATGCTGCTTCCTATCCGTTTGCAAAAGAGATGGCGGAAAAGTTCGATATACGTCCCAGGGATACGGAAATCCCCACATCCTCTCTTTCAGGCGGAAATGCCCAGAAGGTAGTGGTGGCCAGAGAGGTTTCCATTGGCGGAAAACTTCTGGTGGCATCCCAGCCTACAAGAGGTGTTGATATAGGCGCTATAGAATCAATCCGTACTATTTTGCAGGATGTTAAGAAAAAGGGTCTGGGAGTTCTTTTGGTATCTGCGGACCTGGAGGAAATCATGTCCCTGTCTGACCGGATTGTGGTCATGTATGAAGGACGGATTACAGGGCGTATGATGGCGGAAGAAGCAGACGAGGAGAAACTGGGTCTTCTGATGATGGGCGGTCACGATATGGAAGGCCACAATATTCAGGAGCAGGAAGGAGGCAGACAATGAACCCAAAAGTAGAATCAGTGATGAAAAGCCTGAGGAGGATTTTACTGCTGGCACTTCTGGCACTGGGCATAGGAGCTGTTTTTATACTGCTGATTCATGAAAATCCGCTGGAGGCATATGCTGCTTTGTTTAAGGGGGCTTTTGTCGGGAAGCTAAAGATAGGAACCACTCTGGCAAACTTTACCCCGCTGCTTTTGACATCCATCTCATTTGCAGTGGCAGCTAAAGCTGGTGCCTTCAATGTTGGCGTAGAGGGCGAGGTATTCCTGGGCGGTATGGCGGCCGCCTATGTAGGAATTTACTGTACATGGCTTCCTAAGCCCCTTCTGCTGGTGGCATGCTTCGCAGCTGCCGTTGCAGCCGGCGCAGCGTGGGCCTGGATACCGGGATTTTTAAAAGCATATTATGGTGTCAGCGAGGTGTGTACTACCATTTTAATGAACAGTGTGGCATTGTACATTACTTCTTATCTGGTAAGCGGACCAATTAGTGCAGGTGTTGCCAACCCGCAGTCCATACCGGTAAATGTGACGCTTCCTAAGCTTTTGAAACCAAGTAATGCCAACGCAGGGCTGTTCATAGCGATTATAGCGGTGATAGCGGTTATCTGGATGCTGAACAAAACGACCCTGGGTTATAAGATAAGAACGGTGGGAACCAATCCGGCCAATGCCGAGTATGTTGGCATTAATCCCAAGAAGGTGTTTATTCGTACCATGATGCTCAGCGGTGCAATTGGCGGGCTGGCAGGCTGTATTGAGGTACTGGGTACATATGGATACTTCCTGAATAATTTTGCGACCAACCTGGGGACAAACGGAATGCTGGCTTCCCTGATTGTTAAAAACAATGTGGTTACTACCCCGTTTATCGCATTTTTCCTGGCGGTGCTGCGTTCCGGCGCTTTGGGTATGCAGCAGAATACCGGCGTTCCAAAATCCATTGTAGATACTATTACTGCAATTTTTATCATCGTGGCTACCATGGAATTGCTGTTTCAGTTTAACAAGAAACGCAAGGCAAAAGCAGATGCGCAGTAGGAGGAGGACATATGCAATTTGATAAAATTTTTGATATTTCATTAATATATGCGACGTTCCGTTCAGCTACGCCCATCATATATGCTGCTCTCTGTGCAGCCATTACCCAGCAGGCAGATATTCTTAATATTGGTACTGAGGGTATTATGCTTACAGGTGCATTTACAGCTGTAACCGTTAGTTATCTGACCGGAAGCTGGGTTCTGGGAATCCTTATCTCAATGGTAGCCGGTCTTCTCATTGCCATGATAATGGCTGTGGGACACATTAAGTACAAGGCTGAGATTTGCGCAATTGGAATGGGTATTAACCTGTTTGCCGTTGCTTTTACTAAATTTATGCTCAATAGTGTGCTGGGAGTAAGCGGCTCCTTTACCAGTCCTCAGATTAAAGGCATACCTAAGGTACATATGCCGTTTTTGGATGGTGTGCCTGTTCTGGATAGCTTGTTTAATAACTGGAGCGTGACGGAGTGGTTTGTGATTGTACTGGTATTTCTTATGATGTTCCTTTTTTATAAGACAGTATGGGGACTGCGGCTGCGGGCAGTGGGGCAGTTTCCAATGGCTGCAGAAACAGCGGGAATCAATGTAAATGCCATGAAATACCAGGCAATTGCCATATCCGGATTGATTGGAGGGCTGGCAGGAGCCCATCTGTCCCTGGGATACAGCCAGCTTTTTACAGAAGGCATGACCAATTCCAGAGGATTTATGGGCGTGGCTGCCATGTACTTTGGAGGTGCTCATCCTGCACTCACCGCGGTGGGCTGTCTGATATTCGGATTTACAGATTCATTGGGGGCCCGCATACAGGCTTATGGTGTTCCGTCCCAGTTTGTACTGCTGATGCCCTATGTAGTAACCATAGCTGTGCTGGCAGTTTCCATGATTTCTAAGAAAAAAGCCCAGGAGAAGAAAAAGAGTTCGCTGGTTACGATTGAATAACAGGAGGTTGATATATGGATAAGCGTAAGATTATTTTAGACTGTGACCCTGGACACGACGATGCGGTGGCCATCATGCTTGCGGCCAAAAGTCCGCAAATTGATTTATTGGGCATCACGGTGGTCGCCGGCAACCAGACCTTGGAGAAGACTACTGCCAATGCATTGAATGTATGCCAATATCTGGGATTGGATATTCCTGTGTATGCAGGCTGCGGACAGCCTATGATACGGGATAAGCAGGTTATTGCAGATGATATACATGGGGAGACCGGACTTGACGGACCGGTATTTGAGCCTCTTCACCGTAAGGTGGAAGATAAACATGCAGTGTTGTATATCATAGATACGTTAATGGCCTCGGACGGTGATATTACCCTTGTACCCACAGGTCCTTTGACTAATATAGCCATGGCGGTAAGACTGGAACCAAGAATCCTTCCCAAGATTCGTGAGATTGTGCTTATGGGAGGCTGCTATCAGCTGGGAAATGTGACGCCTGCAGCGGAGTTCAATATTTTGGCAGATGGTGATGCGGCTCATGTGGTATTTACCTGTGGAAGACCCATAACCATGGTTGGACTGGATGTTACCAGAAAAGTACTGTGTTATCCTTCTGTCATTGAACGGATGGAAAAAATCGGAACAAAGTCTGCAAGGCTGTTTGCAGATTTGATGCGATTTTTCAGTAAAAGCCAGAAAGCTGTATTTGGATGGGAGGGAGGGCCTCTTCATGACCCTCTGACAATCGCATACCTGATAGACCCAACCGTACTTACAACAAAGGCTATGTTTACAGAAATAGATATTCGCAGTGTCCAGAGCTATGGCCGTACAAATTGTGACTTCTTCGGATATTTCAAGAGGGAGCCGAACAGCAATGTGGCAGTGGAAGTGGATGTGGATAAGTTCTGGGATATTATTGAACAGGGAATCCGCAATTATGGTTGATACGGTCTGCTGGTTATGAATTGCAGCAGCCATGTCTGGCTGAAAAAAGGAGTTGAAATCATGAGGCATCTAAAAGAAGTTCTGGAGCAGAATAAACAAGCATATATACAGCATTTGATGGACCTGATAGCGATTGATACCCATGACTTAGGCCACGGAATATCAGGGGGACTGGAGAAACAGGGGCAGGAGTATATGGTGAAATTATTCGAGGATATGGGAGCAGACAACATCCGCCGGGACCCCATGACCGAGGAAGCCATCAAAGAATGCCTGGACAGATATCAGGAAGGAAATCCCGGTCATAATTACGACGGACGCTATAATGTGTATGCTGTTTTCAAAGGGGACCAAAACGGCAGGAGCCTGATGTTCAATGGCCATATAGATACCATGCCTGCCGGTAATGAAAATGAATGGAATACACCGCCGCATACGCCAACCATGAAAGACGGTAAGATTTACGGCCTGGGTGCAGCTGATATGAAGGGCGGCCTTATGGCGTCCGTTATGGCAGTACAGCTGCTTAAGGATGCCGGGATAAAACTGCCCGGAGACATACATATCACTTCCGTCTGCGATGAGGAGGGCGGGGGCAACGGCTCCATGGCGGCAATCATGTCAGGAGAAAAGGCGGATGGAGTGGTTGTCTGCGAACCTTCTTCTGATGAACTGATTCTGGCTCATATGGGATTTGTCTTTTTTAAGGTGGAATTTGAAGGAAAAGCAAATCATTCCGGTGCAAAGTGGAAGGGAGTCAGCGCCATTGATAAGGCCCTGAAGGTCATCAGGGAGCTGGAGGAATTGGAACACAATTGGCTTCTTACCTATAAACATCCTCTGCTCCCTGCTCCTAATCTGAATATAGGTACGATTCATGGAGGAAGCGCTGGTTCTACCGTACCAGGACATTGCTATTTTGAGACATGCATCCATTATCTGCCCGGGCAGATGAGCTATAACCAAATCGTAGAAGAATTCACAGATGCAGTGAACCGGGTGGCTGACAGTGATGTATGGCTTCGCCAGCATAGGCCGGTGATAACTATGTATCAGGCTGGAGGGGCTTTCGAACAGGAGCCCGGCGACAGCTTTGTGGCCTGCTTTATGGATGGATATGAGAAGGCGCTTGGAAGACAGGTGCGCCAGGTAGGCTCTCCGGCTGGCTGTGATTCACGATTATGGAAGAATATTGCGGGCTGTCCAACTATGCAGTTCGGACCGGGACGTCTGGAAGAGTGCCATTCTGTCAATGAGTATGTGGAGACGGATTCTTATTTGGAGGCCATTCTTGTGTATGCTCAGCTCATACTGGAATGGTGTAAGGCAAAAGAATAGAAAGAATAATAAGGAGAATAGAGATGAGTAAGAAAGTATTGTTAGCAGGCGAGTCCTGGATGAGCTATACCACACACGTGAAAGGATTTGACAGTTTTTATACTTCTGTATATGAGACAGGAGAAAAGTGGCTGAAGGCAGCGCTGGAAGAAGGCGGATATGAGGTTACTTTTCTGCCGAACCATCTGGCAGGAGAGGAGTTTCCGTTTACGATGGATGAATTAAAGGCATATGATGCGGTTATTCTTTCTGATATCGGTGCCAACACGCTTCTTCTTCCAACAGCAACATTTATGAGAAGCGAGAAGAAACCAAACAGATGCAGCCTGATTCGCGATTATGTTTTGGATGGAGGAGCCCTCATGATGGTGGGAGGATACCTCACCTTTTCAGGTGTGGATGCAAAGGGAAAATGGCATGATACTGCAGTGCAGGAAGTCCTGCCGGTAGAGGTGCTTACGGTTGATGACCGTATGGAGCACTGCGAGGGAACTGCGCCGGTGATGGTTGCTGAACATGAAGCCCTGAACGGGATTCCTAGGGAGTTCCCCCAGGTATTGGGTTACAATAAGACCATTGCAAAGCCGGAAGCAGTTGTGGCTGCCGTAGTGGATGACGACCCGTTTATTGCCTTTGGAGTATATGGGAAAGGAAAGAGCGCTGTGGTAACCACGGACTGTGCTCCTCACTGGGCTCCGCCGGAATTCTGTGAGTGGGAATATTATAACAGGATGTGGCAGGGAATCATGGACTGGCTGACAAAGTAAGAATAAGGATGGGGACTGCTGCCTGAAATCAAGGGATTCCATGGGCAGCAGTCCCTTTTTTACAGGAGGATTGCAGATGGAAGCAGAGAAGAAAACAGAGGAACGGAAAAAGACAGCGGCTCTGGAGCTTTTAAAACATATACTGGATATTCCCAGTGTTAATGGAAAGGACAGAGAACAGAGGGTAGCTGATTATCTGGCAGAATATTTAAGAGGAAAGGGTATGGAAACCACAGTACAGCTGATAGATGAGCATCACGGCAATCTGATTGGTGTGCTCAAAGGAAAAACAGAAGAAACCATACTTTTTAACGGTCATCTTGATACGGTTCCGTACGGTGATATACAAGAGTGGAATACCAATCCGGCGGTATGCGAGGAACAGGATGGACGTTTTTATGCAAGAGGAGCCAGCGATATGAAAAGTGGGCTGGCTGTAATGACCTTTGTTCTGGGAGAGCTTGCGCAGAGCGGATACGTTCCTGAAAAAACAATTGTTTTTGTGGGAACCTGCGATGAAGAGCGGGGAGGCCTGGGGGCAAGGGAAGTAATAAAGAAATATCCTGATTTATTTCCGGAACTGGTTATGATTGGAGAGCCTACTTCATGCCAGGCAGGTGTCGCCCAGAAGGGGTGTATCTGGTTAAAACTTACTGTTTCAGGAAAGACAAGCCATGGAGCAGAGCCTTGGCAGGGAATCAATGCACTGGAGCAGGGCTTTGACCTGCTTGGTGATTTGAGAGAGGAGCTGCAGGGAGAGGAACATCCTGTGCTGGGACGCAGTACACTCCAGATTACCATGGCAGAGGGAGGAATTGCCCCCAATATGACTCCGGACAGGGCGCAGTTTCTGGCTGATATCAGGATTGTACCGCCCTTGGATGAAAAAAAGGTCCTAAACCGTCTGGAATATCTTATAGAAAAGCGTTGTGAAGAATATAAGGGGGAACTGGTTTTTGTACCTGAGATATCAAATTATAGAATGCCGGTAGAAACTGATTCGGAAAACCAGTGGCTTCACAAGCTGAAAGGCCTCATCGGCGATGAGGTCAGGGAGGTTGGCATTAATTATTTTACGGATGCATCCATTTTCCTGACAGCCTGGCCGGACTGCCCGGTACTGCTCTTTGGACCGGGAGAACCTCAGATGTGTCATAAACCTAATGAATACGTTGAGATATCCAAATATTTTGAAGCAATTCAGGTCATGGAAAAGTTTTGCAGGCACATTGCTAAATGATAAACTTATGATATAATGAAATGTAAGACTTTGAGCATAGTTTTAACAGGGGGCAGGATTTGCGAACTACAATTAAGGATATAGCGAAACACACAGGATTTTCAATTACCACCATATCTTTGGTGCTGAATGGTAAGGCACATAAAATCCCAAAGGCTACAGAGGAGGCAATTCTCCAGGCTGCGAAGGAACTCAATTACCGGCCAAATCAATTAGCTGTAGGATTGGTAAAGAAGCAGACAAAAACCCTGGGACTGATTTTATCTGACATCCGAAACAGCTTTTTCGCAAATATGGCTAAATCCATAGAAGATGAATGCCGCAGAAACGGATGGAATCTTATTCTGTGCAATACCAACGACCTTCATGAGCGGGAGATGAAATATCTGCAGATGCTGGCTGACAAAGGCGTGGACGGAGTATTGATTTGTATGGCAAGGGAGAATGACAGTGAGAAAGTAGAGGAGATGGTAGCGCTGATGGATTCCCTCAACATACCGTTTGTACTTGTGGACCGTTTTTATCCTGAAGTCAAAGGCTGTTCCGTGATTGTGGACCATGACGAGGGCGGATATCTGGCAACCAGGCATCTGCTGGAGCTGGGGCACACCAGAATCGGCTGTGTGGGCGGACCGAAGGACCTGGCTGATTCCAACCGAAGAACGCAGGGATATATAAGAGCGCTGATGGAGAAAGGAGTGGAATTTAACCCCTCCCTTATCTTTTATGGGGATTATGACCTGAACAGCGGCGTGCGGGGGGCAGAGTATCTGCTCAAAAAAGATGTAACAGCAATCTTCGCTTATAATGATATGTCGGCATACGGCGTATTTCACTATTTAAAACAGCAGGGAATTTCTGTTCCGGAGGACATATCATTGATTGGATATGATGATATCTTTTTTTCTGAGATATTAAGCGTACCTCTTACATCAGTCCATCAGCCGGTGGAGGAAATGGGAACAGAGGCGGTCCAGCAGATGATTCGGATTATCCGCCAGAAACAGAAGCAGGATACAAAGAAAAATATTATGTTTCAGCCATACTTAGTGGTCAGGCAGAGTACGGCAGCTCCAACAGCTGTAATGCATGTATAGATGTATCTGTATTTCCCGCATCTTAAGAAATTTCAGATTTTTATAATAATTTGTTCACATTCGGTTCAGAGGCAGGCATTATACTTAATAGAGAATACGGGAAGAAGGAGTGAAAAAATGAACATACTGTTTTTCCTGACTCCTAAAAGTGACGTGGCGTATATAAGTGAGGATGATACGTTAAGGCAGGCTTTGGAGAAAATGGAGCACCACAAGTATTCCGCGGTACCGATTGTCAGCAGGACAGGGCGCTATGTGGGGACGCTGACGGAAGGTGATCTGTTATGGGGAATCAAGAACCAGTTCAATCTGGACCTGAAAGGGGCTGAGAAGATACCTGTCACAGCCATACGCCGCCGGTGTGACAACCGTCCGGTTAAGGCAGACGCAGATATGGAGGACCTGATTGGGAAGGCGCTGAACCAGAATTTTGTGCCGGTTCTGGATGACCAGAAGAGTTTCATTGGTATCATTACCAGAAAGGACATTATTAAGTATTTCTACCAGAAGTGCGAGACCGCTGAGGAACGTTCCAGGAAGTGTCAGGAACAGGGCGGAAAGGAACATAAAAAGACGGACCTGTCCGCAGTGGTAAAGCTGCGCAGCCAGGAGGGAGTCCTGGTGTAGCAGGACAGAGCTGTCCGGCACAGTAAAGGCTGTGCGATTGCAGGGAATCATGCAGAACGCCGTGGGGCGGGGCATGATTCCCTGTTTTCATAAAGGGACATTGGCAATATGTCCCTTTCCCCATATGGCCTAAGTCATGAAACTGTGATAATATGTATATATGGTCGCTCTTTGGTTTTGTGCAGATGATTCCGGCGTTAAAACTGGGGACAGAAAACTCATATGGAATTTGCACGAAAACAGCAGACAAACCCGGGAAAAGATGGTATAATGTCGCCAGACATTATAATGCGCCAATGCGTTGTCACGTCAAAGCGGGATAGTACAGGAAACCGGACAGGATACACGGGTGCAGGGAAAGGGAGGTCAGACAACATGATTTGGGCAAAAGAAGAGACAATGTCCAGGGCGGAGATTGAGGCAATACAGCTGAGCCGCCTAAAAGACACGGTGAACCGGGTTTATGAGAGGGTACCGGCATACCGCGCCAAGATGGAGGAGGCAGGTGTAAGGCCGGAGCACATACAGACACTGAAGGATTTGCAGAAGCTTCCTTTTGTAACAAAACAGGATATGAGGGATAATTATCCCTATGGCCTGTTTGCGGTTCCGAAGAAGGAACTGCGGAGAATCCATGCATCCAGCGGTACCACGGGAAAGCCTACTGTGGTGGGATATACGGAGAATGACCTGGAGGTATGGAAGGAATGCGTGGCCCGTCTGGCAGTGGCAGGAGGCGCATCGGACGAGGATGTTGCCCAGATTTGTTTTGGGTACGGCATGTTCACAGGCGCCCTGGGACTTCACAATGGCCTGGAAAAGGTGGGCGCTGCCGTGGTTCCTTCCTCCACCGGCAATACCCAGAAGCAGCTGATGTACATGAAGGATTTTGAGACCACCCTGCTGGTGGCCACCCCGTCCTATGCCATGCGTATTGCTGAGGTGGCTCTGGAGATGGGAATTAATCCAAAAACAGACCTGAAGGTGAAGACGCTTGTACTGGGCAGCGAGCTGATGACAGAGGCCATGAGGAACGAGCTCTACAAGGTATGGGGAGAGGATGTAAACCTGACCCAGAATTACGGCATGAGCGAACTGATGGGCCCCGGCGTGTCAGGAGAATGTCTGGAACTGAACGGAATGCATATCAATGAGGACCATTTTATTGCGGAGGTAATCGATTCCGCCACAGGCGAAGTCCTTCCTCCCGGAGAAAAGGGGGAGCTGGTTATCACCTGTATATCCAAGGAAGCGCTGCCTCTTATCCGCTACCGCACCAGGGATATTACAAGGCTTATGTATGAACCGTGTTCCTGCGGCCGTACCACTGCCAGGATGGAAAATCTGTCAGGACGTACGGACGATATGTTAAAGATTCGTGGTGTCAACGTATTCCCAAGCCAGATTGAGGAAGTGCTGATTAATACAGAGGGAATCGGACCTAACTACGAAATTGTGGTGGACAGGAAGAACCATTCCGACATATTGATTATCAAGGTTGAGGTGGAAGCAGAGAGCATGATGGACTCCTATGCTGCACTGGAACGGCTGGAAGACACATTGAAGGATAAGATGCGCCTGATGCTTGGCCTGGATGCCAAGATTCAGCTGGTATCCCCCAACACGCTCCAGCGGTTTGAGGGAAAGGCAAAGAGGGTCACGGACCTGCGCAAAGAAGTCTGATGAGGCAGCAGGACAGTCCTTAAGATGTCCGGTGCATTTAATACATACTGAAAGGAAGGAAGAAACGTGTCAGAGAAAAGAATATTACTTGGCAATGAAGCCATAGCAAGAGGTGCCTATGAGGCAGGGGTAAAGGTATCCGCCGCCTACCCGGGCACTCCCAGTACGGAGGTCAGCGAGTCACTGGTCCAGTACGATGAGATTTATGCAGAGTGGGCTCCCAATGAGAAGGTGGCCACAGAGGTGGCTATCGGCGCGTCCATAGCGGGCGTGCGTTCCATGTGTGTCATGAAGCACGTGGGAATGAATGTGGCTGCGGACCCCCTCTATACGGCTGCATACACTGGTGTAAGGGGAGGACTGGTACTGGTGGTGGCCGATGACCCGGGCATGTACAGTTCGCAGAACGAGCAGGACAGCCGCATGGTTGCCAGGGCTGCCATGGTCCCCATCGTGGAGCCATCGGACAGCGCCGAGGCCAAGGAATTCATGAAATACGCATATGACCTCAGTGAGAAATATGACACTCCGGTCATTCTGCGGAGCACCACCCGTCTGTCCCATTCCCAGGGTCTGGTGGAGCTGGAGGAAAGGGCGGAGCCCTTTGACATCCCTTATGAAAGGGATATGGCCAAGTATGTTATGATGCCTGGAAATGCCATCAAACGCCATGTGGTGGTGGAAGCCCGCATGAAGCAGCTGGCGGAGGACGCGGACAGCCTTCCAATCAACCGGGTGGAATACAATGATTTGTCCGTGGGCTTCATCACGGACGGTATTGCATACCAGTATGTAAAGGAAGCCATGCCCCAGGCATCTGTCCTGAAGCTGGGACTTCTGAATCCACTGCCCAGGAAGCTGATTGAGGAATTTGCGGCCAAGGTGGATAAGCTTTACATATTTGAGGAGCTGGAGCCCGTTGTGGAGGAGCAGGTTAAATCCTGGGGCATCACCAAGGCAGTGGGAAAGGAAATATTCACGGTCCAGGGTGAATACAGCGCAAACCTGATTCGGGAGCGTGTGCTGGGCCAGGCATCCCAGGTGGATAAGGCGGCCCAGGTGCCTGCAAGACCTCCCATACTCTGTCCGGGATGTCCTCACAGAAGCGTATACACGGTGCTTAACAAGCTGAAGATACATGCTGCCGGAGACATCGGATGCTATACACTGGGAGCCGTGGCGCCTTTAAGCGTCATTGACACCACCATCTGTATGGGAGCCAGCATCAGCACCCTTCACGGTATGGAAAAGGCAAAGGGAAAAGAATATATAAAGAACTGGGTGGCTGTAATCGGTGATTCCACCTTTATGCACACAGGTATCAACTCCCTTATGAACATGGTTTACAACCAGGCCACGGGCACGGTCATTATTCTGGATAATTCCACCACAGGAATGACAGGCCACCAGGACCATGCTGCCACAGGCAAGACCCTTAAGGGTCAGGTGGTTCCTGCCATCAATATCTACGGGCTGTGCAGGTCGCTGGGAATTGAACATGTATGTGAGGTAGACGCTTTTGACCAGGCGGAATTAGAGCGGGTAATCAAAGAAGAGGTGGCCAGGGATGCGGTATCCGTTATCATCACCAAGGCGCCCTGCGCCCTGCTTAAGGGAATCAAGTTCCCCAATAAGTGCAGGCCTCTGCCGGATAAATGTAAAAAATGCGGAGCATGTTTAAGGCCGGGCTGTCCTGCCCTTACAAAGAATGAGGACGGCACCATATCCATTGACGAGACCATGTGCAATGGGTGCGGACTGTGCAAACAGCTGTGTAAATTTGACGCAATCAATCTGGTAAAGGCGGGTGAATAAAATGACATCAAAGAATATTATGATAGTAGGCGTAGGCGGCCAGGGAACCCTTCTTACCAGCCGCATACTTGGAAAGCTTGCAATCGGAGCAGGTTATGATGTGAAGCTGTCCGAAGTGCACGGCATGGCCCAGCGCGGCGGCAGCGTGGTTACCTTTGTGCGCTATGGCGAGGATGTGGCGGAACCCATTGTGGAGGAAGGCCAGGCAGATGTGCTGATTGCCTTTGAGCGCCTGGAGGCGCTGCGGTATCTCCATTTCCTCAAAAAGGACGGAGTGGTTATTGTCAATGACTGGCGTATTGACCCCATCACGGTGGTGACAGGGGTGGCTGAATATCCGGAAGGAATCATTGACCGGTTAAAGGAGGCGCGCAGGACCATTGTGGTGGAGGCCACGGAGGAAGCGAAAAAGATGGGCGCCCCCAAGGCATTCAACGTCATTGTCCTGGGAGCAGCTGCAAAGCATATGGGATTTGAAAAGGAAGACTGGCTGAAGGTGATTGAGACAACGGTTCCGCCCAAGACAGTGGAGATTAATAAAAAGGCATTTGAAACCGGTTATGCACTTTCAGTATAGATGGGCTGAAGCCGGAAGAAAATCCGGAAACGGACTGTAAGCGGAAAAGGGATATGAAATTATATCAAGTGAGAGTTGGAGGGGTTACAGGCAAATGATATGGAATGAGACGAAGGAGTGCATGAGCAGGGATGAGATGACCAACCTGCAGAGCGCAAGGCTGAGAAAATTAGTTGACAGGGTGTACCACAGTGTGGAATATTACCGCAAGAAAATGCAGGCAGTGGGATTGGAGCCCGGAGATATCCGGGGAATCGAGGACCTGGAACGGCTTCCGTTCACCACAAAGGATGATTTGAGGGACACATATCCCTTCGGCATGTTTGCAGTGCCCAATTCCCAGATTACCCGTATCCACGCATCCAGCGG
The DNA here is from genome assembly GCF_005845215.1 of Clostridium sp. 1001271st1 H5. Classification (GTDB taxonomy): domain Bacteria; phylum Bacillota; class Clostridia; order Lachnospirales; family Lachnospiraceae; genus Enterocloster. The sequence continues at coordinate 42,961 of NZ_SPHO01000006.1, read as the reverse complement.
CACCACGGGTAAGTCCACGGTGGTGGGATATACCCGCAAGGACATTGATGTGTGGAGCGAGTGCGTGGCCAGGTGCATCACCATGGCCGGACTGGGAAGCAATGATATCATCCAGGTGGCTTACGGATACGGACTGTTCACCGGTGGGCTGGGTGCCCACTACGGAGCTGAGGAGATGGGCGCCACCGTGGTCCCCATGTCCACAGGCAACACCAAGAAGCTGGTGACCATGATGGTGGATTTCGGGGTCACAGGAATCATGTGTACGCCGTCCTACCTTCTTCATATTGCAGAAACCATCGAGGAGATGGGAGTAAAGGATAAGATTAAGCTGAAGGCATCCATCAACGGAGCAGAGCCATGGACCGAGAAGATGAGGACCCAGATTGAACGGCAGCTGGGAATCCATGCCCATGATATCTACGGCCTCAGCGAAATTATGGGACCGGGCGTTGCCACGGACTGTCAGTTCCATGAGGGGCTTCACATTCATGAGGACCATTTCCTTCCGGAGATTGTGGACCAGAATACATTGAAGCCGCTGCGGGACGGCATGACCGGAGAGCTGGTAATTTCCACCCTGACCAAGGAAGGACTGCCCTTAATCCGTTACCGCACAAAGGATTTGACCAGTCTTGACCACAGTGTCTGCAAGTGCGGAAGGACCACGGCCAGGATTGCCAGATTCACGGGAAGGACCGATGACATGCTGATTATCCGCGGCGTCAATGTATTCCCGTCCCAGATAGAGTCAGCCCTTCTGGAAATGGGCGGCACCACGCCTCATTATCTTCTGATTGTGGACCGTGTAAACAATCTGGACACCTTAGAGGTCCAGGTGGAAGTGGAGGAACGCTTCTTCTCAGATGAAATCCGGGAGCTGGAGAATCTGACCGGGAAGATTGCCTATATGATTCAGCAGGCCATAGGTCTGGCGGTAAAGGTAAAACTGGTGGAGCCAAAGAGCATTGAACGCAGCATGGGCAAGACAAAGCATGTGATTGACAAGAGGAATCTGATTTAGGAAAGGGCGGGGTGAAAGAATGTTTGTAAAACAATTATCTGTATTCATAGAAAACCGTGAAGGCAGGCTGGAGCAGGTCACAGAGGTACTGAGGGAGGAGGGAATCAACATACTGTCCCTCAGTATGGCGGATACCACGGAGTACGGTATGCTGAGAATGATTGTGTCTGACCCGGATAAGGCAAAGGCAGCGCTGAGGGAAAAGGGATTTTCAGCTATGCTGACCGATGTGCTGGCAGTAAAACTGGAGGACCAGGTGGGCGAACTCCACAAGATGACCCACATTCTCTGCAGCCAGGGGCTGAACATAGAGTATATGTATGCCCTGGCTTCTGCAAACCGCAGGGCCATGATTGTGAAGGCATCTGACGGAGAGACAGCCGCCAAGGCAGTGACAGATGGGGGATTGGTGCTGTACAGCAATGAGGAGATGTGCTGGTAGGATGTGACGGCAGTTCTGCAGGGCAGGGATTGTGCGGCAGGAAGATATGCGGCAAAAAGATGTGCGGCAGAAATATATGCGGCAGAAAGATGTGCGGCAGAAATATGTGCGGCAGGTAAAATAGAGGCGCCGTACTATCATCTGTGAGGATGATGGTACGGCGTCCCTGTTTTTTGCTTTTATGTGCTCCAAAAGGATGCCCTTAGCTGGAAGTGTCCTTCTTGGCCATATTTTACCTCCGGATGCAATGACTATCCTTTGGAGAAGCCGCTGGATGTTACGTGGGCCACCTCATTGCCCAGGTCGTCCTTTACATCTACCAGATAGTAACAGGTGCTGCGTCCTTCCTTTACTTTATGCGCCTCGGCTATGAGCCGTGCGCCTCTGGCAACACCCAGGTAGGTGATTTGAGACGTGGTTGAGACGTGAAGGGGTTTGTTCCAATTGGAAGCCACTGCAAAGGCAAAATCAGCCAGAGTAAAAATAGCGCCCCCCATGACCGTGCCCGCTGCATTGAGATGGTGCGGTTGTATTTCCAACGAACATTTTGCATATCCCTCATCCACCTGTTCGATAACAGCACCGTTTTCCGTGGCAAAACGGTCATTGGAAAAGACCTTCTGTATTTGTTCCAGTTTCTGTGCATCCATATGGAATACCTCCTGTGGTTGAATGTATGGGTTAAAAATGAATATAAACCAACTATATACCAGAAAAAGGAAGGTTGTCAATGATTGTCGGCTATGTAAGGCATTATGTGTGATGAGAAAGGAGGAGAGAGGTAAAAGAGGAAGTGTGCAACAACAGGATATACGAAAAAACAGGGCCTCGTTGGGAGGTCCTGTTTCGTATGGTATCACTTATTACCATTTATTTTAGTTGCCGCAGCCACAGCCGCCTTCTGCTACGGCTGGTCCGGGCCCTCCGGCTGTACGCGGTGTGGGGCCGCCGCATCCCGGATTATTGCCCCAGGTGGCATCGTTGAAGCCTTCCCAATATCCATTGCGGAAGCCTTCCCTGAATGCCTGACGCCTGGCGCCTGCACAGATGTCATGGCCGCCGCTGTTATTTCCACAGCCGCAGCCGCAGCCACAACCGCAGCCGCAGCCGCAGCCACTGCCGCTGCCGCTGTTTCCGCCGCAACCGCTGTTATTTCCGCATCCACAACCGCAACCGCTGTTACTGCCGCAGCCGCATCCACATCCACAATTACAACGATTCCATCCACATCTACAAAATCTAAAGCAACACATATATTGCACTCTCCTTTTTTGTTGGTTTGTACTATATCATATGGGACGCCCAGATGAAGTGTGAGTGATTGTCTCAATGTATTTTATTGTCACCTGCTGTTTTTATTCTCATAAACTATAGTAGAAAAAGATATATGGAAGGAGTATCCAACCTATGGATTCTTATACAGATGTAAGCACTCAGTGCTGCGGCCGCAGCCGTATGTCATGCGGCACATCATTTGGAAATGAATGCGGTTCCTATACAAGTCCGGATTATCGGGATATGAACGCATTTCCATGGGACTCATGGGGGAGCAATCCTGAGCTTTCTTATCCTACCCCAGCAGCCCCAGCAGCCCAGACCGCCAATATGTCATGTCCCTCAACTGAGGGCGGTGTGTTGGAACAGCAGTTTCCGGTAGCCATGGCTTATGTGCCATGGCAGCAGTGGCAGACCACCTATGCCCCTGAGCGGGGTCTTGTCCAGGGGACTATTTTCCCTGACCTGGACCTTCAATTTAATTACGGGAGGTGCGGCAGATGACGAATCAGATGATGAATCCTGACTTTAATGTTTCCCGTGCTGCCATGCTCCGGGAGGTAGACCAGGCCGGTTTCGCAGTGGTTGACGCTAACCTTTACCTTGACACCCATCCCTGTGATGCAGCTGCCATTGATTATTATAATCAGATGGCAGACGCATACAGAAATGCAGCGGCGGCCTTTGAGGCCCAGTTCGGACCTTTGACTGCTTCCGCCAATAATGATGCTTCATACTGGTCCTGGATTAACGACCCGTGGCCATGGGAAGGAGGGTGCTATTAATGTGGATTTATGAGAAGAGATTGGAGTTTCCGGTTAATATCAAAGAGCCCAATGCCCAGATGGCCCAGTTTATAATGAGCCAGTACGGCGGGCCGGATTGTAATAACCTATGATATATAAAAGTGAATATATAAATGCCCCTTTTTGCGGTCAAAAACAATGTCCTTGACAATTTTACGGAGGGCATTTCCTTTTGTTTCATAATCTATATTTGAGTCTGAAATGATTTCGTGTACATGAGCAACCTGACGCATGACATCCTCTTTGCTGGGGACTACGTCAGGAGCCTGTTCGGCCTGACGATGCAGCCGTTCTGCATCAGCCATGAGTTCCTCCCGCTCTGATTTAAGGCGGAGCTTATTCTGCTTATATTCCTCCAGCGTGTCTATCTCATTCTCATAAGCCTCCCTGATGCGCCGTTCCTTGACTTCCAGGTGCGCCAGGGCCTCCTGGATGGCAACTTCTTCTGCATTGACGGTATCATTGGTTTTCCGGATGTATTCATATTCCAATTCATTTGTTGCCAGAACTTCCTCCAGTGATTCAATCACAGCCTTCTCCGCCAGTCGGACTGACAGACAGCAGGAACCTTCATGGAATCCCTTGGCATATTTCCAGCACTGGAAGAAGTCAGGACGTTTCTTCTGGTCGTTGGAGCGGTTATAACCAAGGCTGCTGCCGCACACGCTGCATTTCAACATGCCGGACAGCCAATGGGCGTTGCTGGAAACTTCACGGCGTTTCTGAGGGCGGTACTCTTTTTCGAGCCGCTTCTGGACATCGTCAAAGATGGACGTAATGGATGTTCGAATCTCATGTGTCCCTTGAAATGTGTATCCGTTCCATACTACTTCCCCAATATAGAAACGATTAGTAAGAATACGGTTAATTCCACGGCGGTCGAACCGATTGCCGCGGCGGGTTCGATATCCCTTTGAGTTAGTAGCCCTGGCCGTGGCGGTCATATCCTTGCCACTATGGTATGTTTGGAAGATATATTCCACGATGGCGTAGGATTTTTCATCAACAATGAAAGGCTTGCCTTCTCCTACAGCTCGGTAGCCAAGGCAGGGAGTGGACTGATATCCTTCGCGGAGAGCCTTTTCAGTCATGCCGCGGATTACTTCACCAGAGAGGTTGATGGAATAGTATTCATCAAACCATTCAATGATGGTCTCAATCAGCCGGCCGAACATGCCTTCCATGATTGGCTCAGACACGCTCTTGATTTCCACGCCACATTTTTTTCGAAGGATGCCCTTGTAAAAGGTACTTTCCTCCTGGTTTCTGGCGAACCGAGAGAACTTCCAAAGATATAACCGCTTGAATGGTGCAGGCCGTTGCGATTTCGCAAAGGCAATCATGCGCTGGAACTCAGGCCGGTTATCTGCCTTCCGGCCAGATATCCCCTTCTTTTCGATGAATATGTATTCTTTCGGGATTATAAAGCCATCTGCTTTGGCCGCATCCATGATGACGCGAATCTGGGCGTCCGGGGACAGCTCCGTCTGGTCATCTGTGCTGACGCGGACGTAGGCGGCGCCGATTTCCAGGGTGGTTGGTGTGGTCATTATATCATCTCCTTTGTTATAACCATATGAAAAATGGATATAAAAAATACGCCCCTTGCCAGGACGCTTCAGGAATGATATAATTTAGGTGTTCAAGCTAAATATATCTGCTGGAGCAGTCCGGCAAGAGAGTTATGTTAAAAGTCATTCCTGCGCCAACAGGGGTGGCTTTTTGCGTATGCGGTTTAACAAGCTGTGAAACTAAAATGTGTGGGCTTGATTTAGATATACCTCATAGCTATCATAATCAACATCATAAGGAGATGCTTTTTCGGTAACCGTTTTACCAGCCTCAACATTAGCAATATCCTGCGGATAATCTACATGAGCAATGTCATTACCCTTATAGTAGACCACGATATATTCGATTTCATCAATGGAGACACTGTCATTATTTGTTATTTCAATGATTATACCGTCTTCACCTTGGTTTGAGGAAACAGACACTTTATCAGCATGGTTCTGGTATGATGGATAGCAATTTAATTTAATATCACTGTTTATCTCAAAGTCGTCATACTCTGGGGGGGCACTTAACTTTGAAACAACCGTGCTACCTGGTAAAACCATGTCGTGCCCATCATCGGCTGTATCTATCGTGTTTCCTGAACCGTTTTTGTAGTTAATCTGGACACTCAATTCATCAATTGTAGTATTGCTATTATTAGTTATAAATAGGCAAACCTCACCGTCAAGCGTTTTTTGAGGCGTTATTTCTAATTGCGCCTTTATAGCGTCTGGGTCATCCTCGCTTTTGGTGGCGATGGTCTCACTCGTAGCAACGCCCTTGGAAGTTTCACTTGGATTTTCTGAGGCCGTTTGCGCAGATGCTACTGGTTCAGCAGTAGTATGCTCCGCTTTCCCTCCACAAGCGGTCATCATGCTAATTGCTAACGCAGTTGTAATAATGATTTTTTTCATATACTTTTCCTCTTTTCTTTTATTTATTAGGCTATGAGCCTTCAAATTAATAACGTTTTTTGTGAGAATTTCCCCCTTAATCCATAAGTTTACCAATTACTTTACCCATACATACAACATTATCTTCTTCATGAATGGGGATATTAGGATATTCACCATTCTGGGAGATAAGCTCATTTTTTCCAAGTTCTTTGATAAAAGCGCTTCCATTTACAACGAACACCCCGATATCTCCTACTTGCATTTCCATATTCTGACTAACCAAAGCAATATCACCGTCAATAAAACTGGGTTCCATGCTGTCGCCATTTACATCAAGAGCAAAGTCTGCGCCGTGATATTCGGGAATATCAGGCAGTTCTATTTCATCTTCCGCTTCATTGCCTAATATAAAAATACCGGTTCCGGCAGACACACCGCCGCGGTAGTAGGGGATAACAAACAGGCCAGTATTATATTTAGGTTGAAACTCTATAATAGTTGAGCTTCCTATATTTTTTGCATTAGTATCTTGATATTCTGGTATCTTAGTTAGTAAGGTTACCTGCTCAAGAGCCTTATCTTGTCCAGCGCTGTTTAATAAGCCGAAACTGCCAAGCAGCTGTCTTACTCTTTCTCTTTCATATAAATCAGATATTTTACGATGAAGGCCATTGAAAGCTTTGGCTGCTCTTTCCGTCACTATAGGCAATTCTTCTTTGATAGCCTCATGTTCTTCTTTGGTTAAATCGTAATCATTGTTCAATAATTTTTCTAATGCAGAGTTGAAGGGACAGTCATCGGGCGTTGTGGGAAAATTTAAAGAACGGCGCCCCATTGGAACATCATAGCCCATAAGCCAGGTTTCAGACACACCTAACGCCAGCGCTAACACTGTAAGTTTCTCCTGCCCGGGTGACACTTTTCCAGAAACATATTGAGATAAATCGTTTCTTCCTAATTTAACATCAAATTGTTTGCAAAAAGGTTCTGCACGTCTCAATATATCCGCTTGCCGTAACTCATATCGATTCATTGCCTCCTTTAATCTGTCGGCTGTTGTTGCTTTCATGATGCACCTCTCTTTCATATAGCATTGTATCATGAATTGAACAAAAGTTCAAGATAAACATTCAAAATAGTTGAACATATCTATTGACAAGAAAACACCATAATGTTAAGATAAGTGTGTTCAATTAAATTGAGCAAATGCAAAAGGAGGTGAAGCTTTTATGACATATGATTACAGTAAATTAAAGGGAAGGATAGTCGAAAAGTTCGGAAAACAGCAATCCTTTGCCGTGGCAATGGGATGGTCTGAAAGAACGTGCTCTTTAAAGTTAAGTAATCAAGTTTTTTGGAAACAGCCGGAAATATCTTTGGCATCACAATTACTGGACATAGACAGGCAATACATACAAGATTATTTTTTTGTGCAGTGTGTTCAATGTAATTGAACAAAAAAGGAGGACACACAGAATGACTGATTTAGAATATCGGTTAATTAAAGAAGCAGTAAAACAGGAAGTGCTTCAGGAAATGAAAAGCAGTGAGATGCGGAAAAGGGACTCTTTTCTTAAAGAGGTAAGGAAAAAACAGCATGTCATATTTGATGAGTATTTTCCTGGCCTATATCAGACAGATGCAGGAAGATATTGGCGGACAAAAGAGGCGATTACAAAACTCACCAATCTGTGCCGTTTTAGAATGAGTTACGGTAGCGCGTGGGATGCCTCAATTAATTCAGAGGTAGAAGCAGAAAGTGCCATTAACACATACACTGAAATCTGTGCGCTGGCAGCGAAACTGATTGGATGACAAAGGAGGATATACATAACATGAACGAGATTAAAGTAACAGGAAAACAGGAGTTCATGGGATTGGTTATCCCGGTGGTACTCGGAGGATTTGGAGATAGAAAGAAGTGCATTTCGGATAAAACCATCGCTGAGATACATGGGATAACCAGTAGTGACGTAAGAAAGGCAGTGGGGAGGAACACATCCAGATTTCAAGAGGGGATTGATTTAATGGACTTAAAAAGCCCGTCACCATATGACGACCTCTTGATTTCGCTAGGATATAGTAAGCAGCAGATAATTCAGGCCGAACACATCTATATATTATCGGAACGCGGTTATGCAAAGCTGATTAAGATTATGGATACGGACCTTGCCTGGAAAGTTCACGATAAACTGATGGACGAGTATTTCGAGCTCCGGGACGAAAAAGTAAAGATGGATAACCTGTCCCCAGAGCTCCGCCTTCTTATCAACATGGAAATGGAACAGAAGCGACAGGCGGCAGTGCTGGCAGAAGTTAAGGAAGCCAACCAGAAAAATGCTGACCGGATAGAAAGCATCCGGGACGTAGTATCACTGGACACCACATCGTGGCGGGATGATACACGGAACCTCATTAATAAGATAGCCCAGGAGTTGGGGGGCGGAACAGCTTTTCAGCAGGTACGGGCAGAAAGTTACGAGCTCTTGGAAAAGCGGATGGGTGTGAGCTTGAAACAGCGCCTTACCAATAAACGCAGACGCATGGCAGACGAGGGTGTGTGTAAATCCAAGAGGGACAGGTTATCACAGGCGGACATCATAGCGGAGGATAAGAAACTGATTGAGGGTTATACCGCGATTGTAAAAGAAATGGCCATCAAATACGGGGTAGCGTAGGAATGGAGGTACATATCAACACGACATGCAAGACATGCCGGCATAGCCAGTGCCCGGAACGGACACGGTGGTATCCGTGTAAGGACTGTGAGAGGAAGGAAACAAGTACAACCGGTACCGCATACAATCTACCAGAGAGGGGTGGTGATAGTGCAAAAATTACAGGTGTTCAATTTCATAGAAATTGATGGCCAGGATGTTCCAATAGAATCGCTGACGGACGAAGAAAAACGACGCATTGCCTATGCGTTGCAGGACAACTTGATGATACCGCTGGGATTCAGGCGGAAGAAGACCGCCTAAGGGCGGTCAGAGTGGACAAGCATATGAAAGGAGGGACAAGTCATTGAGAGCTAAGACATTCGCAGAACACCGTATCCGACAGTACCTGGATGTGGTTTACCCAGGGCTGGATGGGCACATGGAAACTGTCAACGCGCATGAGGTCATAGTCACTGACATCAATGGTGACAAAATCCGTGTGGCGTATGACAGAGGGGAGGTGTATGAAGTTGAGATGTAGCGATGACAGGGACGAGCATCCTTTAATGACGGCAACGAGATGGATTATCATAGCATCTTTTTGGATGTTCGGAATGGTGGGTGCAGCAACGGCAGTTATGGCGCTGGCCATGGGCGTACTGTAAGAGGAGGCAGCCATGGAGTCAGTGACATGCCGGAGCTGCCGGTACCGGAACCGATGTATGGAGTACAGCCGGATGATTCCGTGCCGGTCGTACAAAAAATGGACCCCAGACGGGTGGAGCCGTCCGAAGTCCAGGCAATTAAAATAATCACACCCTTATCATAAGGGATTATGGAGGAAAAATCAATGACTAAAGGAATAATACAGACAGAATTCGATGGAGCGTTAGTCCGCACGACAGAGATTGAGGAGAGCGATGTTGTCTTTGTGGTAGCCGCCAAGAGGGGAGGGGAATCCCTCACTGATTCGGACTGGACAGTACAGAACATTGCCCGGATTGATGGCGCGAACAGGAAGGAGCTTATCGAACTTCTGGTGGGCTTCATTAAGGAAATCCTAACCAACATATGCGACGGGAAACCAACGGAATCAGCAGATGCCATGAAACTGTTCCTTAGACGCTTGGATAGCCAGACGGATAAGTATATACTGGAACACTTCCACGAGATTATGGCTGGGAAGGAGTCTGGCCATGGAAGATAGGTATCGCCGTATGTGGCTCCTCTACCGGGAACGGATGGCCCGCCGGGCAGGCGAGGCAGCCAGTACAGAGAAAAAGGAGATGTATGATTGGGTGCTGGAGGAGACAGCACTGATAGAAGCGGAGGTGTTCCTGGAGGAATGAAACAGATATTGATTGACCGGACGGAACTGCTGGGAAGGATAATTGCGATTGAATCCGGATGCCTGGACGTGAAGTCACGTTCCGTAATCCAGCAGATTAAGGAAACCATCCTGCGTCTGCCAACAAAGGAACAGAAAGGGGATGCAGACCATGGATGATGGGAAGATACATATCCCGGCCAGAAAAAGGCAGCCGGTCCAGGATGGGCAGCCTGTGGTCAAGCTCACACAGGAGGCATACAATGCTCTGGTTGAGATATATAACGAGAGCCAGCTGTCCATGAAGCAGATAGCAAGCCTCATCATCATGCAGAGCCTGGACCGCATCGTGTATGACAAGGAGGGTTAACCATGAACGTATATGAGAAACTACAGCATGTCCAGTCCGGTCTGAAAGCTCCGAAGAACCAGTACAACAAGTTCGGGAACTACCATTACAGGAACTGTGAGGACATCCAGGAGGCGGCCAAGCCCCTCCTGCAGGAGGTCAAGGCAGCGCTGGTGGTCGGAGACGAACTGGTCATGATAGGAGAACGGTATTACATCAGGGCCACGGCCCGGTTCGTGGATTGTGAATCCGGCGAGACAGTGGAGAACACGGCCTATGCAAGGGAGGAACAGGAAAAGAAGGGCATGGATGTGTCACAGGTGACAGGGAGCACCAGCAGTTATGCCAGGAAATATGCATTAAATGGTCTGTTCTGCATTGACGACGTGAAGGATGCGGACAACCAGGACAATACTGCCGGTAAGGCCCAGGCAGCCGGAAAGGGAACCAGGGATAATACGAAGCCAGCCGGGAAGACGAAGGCAGGTAAGGGAACGGATGTAGGAGCGGGGCAGACAACAGCTCCGGCAGAAGAGGGAGATAAGGCAGCACCAACAGGGGCAGGGATGGTCACCAAGGCCATGATTGCGTCCATCACGTCCCTGATAGAAAAGTACAGCTCCAAAGGGCTTAAGATGGAGAAAATTCTTAAGATGTACCAGATTAAAGATATCGTGGAGATGACCGTGGACCAGTACAGGGACTGTATGGACAAGCTCAAATTGTACGAGAAGGCAGATAAGGAGGGGGCAGCGTGAACAGTGTGCAGTTAGTAGGAAGGCTGACCAGGGACCCGGAAGTGAGGTATTCAGATGGAGGCTCCACCGTGGCCAAATTTACCCTGGCAGTAGACCGGCGGTTTAAGAAAGATGGCGGAGATGATGCGGATTTTATTTCTTGTGTTGCGTTCGGAAAGACGGCCGAATTCCTGGAAAAATGGTTCCGGAAGGGACAGCGCCTGGGATTGACCGGCCGCATCCAGACCGGTTCCTATGTTAACCAGGAGGGGACCAAGGTCTATACCACCAATGTAGTAGTGGAAAATGTGGAGTTTGTGGATAGTAAGGGGGCATCTGCAGAAAATGACGGACCGCAGCAGCATCCTACGCCTACAAGTGCCATTGGTGATGGCTTCATGAACATCCCGGATGGAGTGGAGGATGATGGTCTGCCCTTTAATTGACCAGAGGTGATTACTTGAACATACAGATTGACAGCCGAGAGAAGGCCCGCGCCATCCAGAAGATTGTGGCGGAGTTTGACCGCCAGGGCGTGGACCATTTCGTATCAAAATTATATGTCGGGGATTATATGAACTATGATAATCCCCGTTTGATTATAGACAGGAAACAGAACCTGACGGAGCTCTGCAGCAATGTCTGCCAGGGACATAACCGTTTCCGGGATGAGATGCTGAGGGCCCAGGAGCACGGAATCAGCATGATTATCCTGTGCGAGCATGGCAAGGGGGTGGAGTGTCTGGAGGACGTAATCTGGTGGGATAACCCGCGCCGGCATAAACGCTTCCAGGACCAAAAGACAGGACGGTGGATAGAAAGGGAGACCAATGCGACCACTGGGGATAAACTGTATAAGATTCTGTGTACCTTCCAGCGCAAGTATGGATGCCGGTTCCTGTTCTGCGAAAAGAAGGATACCGGTAAACGGATAATTGAGCTGCTGGGCGGTGATGGCCATGACCAGTGAGGAGATTAAGGCAGCCTACAGCATGAGGGATGTGGTGGAACGGTATGGTTTCCAGCCAAACCGCGCCGGTTTCATCCATTGCCCATTCCACGGCGGTGACCGGGAGCCATCCTTAAAGGTGTATGACCGTGACTTTCATTGCCATGCCTGCGGCGCCCATGGTGACATCTTTGATTTTATCATAATGATGGATGAGGTCTCCTTCAAGGAGGCATTCATGAGCCTTGGCGGGGAATATCAGAAGCCTACATTTTCCAGCCGGCTGGCGGTTTACCGGGCGCAGAAACAGCGCGCGATGCGCCAGAAGGAGGCGGAGCGAGAGCGGGAGAAGCGCAGGCTGAACAATATGCTTATAAGTATCTACAGGGCCTATATGGAGCGCTCTGAGCCCCTGAGTGATGTCTGGTGTGATTGTTATAACGCCCTGCAGTACCAGCTCTATGTACAGGCAGGATTATGCGGATTGGAAGCGAGGTGGTAGCATGGTGCCGTTGAAGGAGCTGACGGCCGAGACAGTATTGTCGGATGATGTGCTGACAGAGGTATTTGACCAGGAGGACGAGCTGTACAAGTCAAGGCTGCTGCTGTCGCTGGAGGACCGGGCCGGGGAGCTGGGGGTAAAGAAGAAGTTCCAGGAACTGGTCAAGGCCTATAAACGTGTGGAGCGGGAGATGCGGCGCCGGGAACGGGATAAGAAAAGCCAGCCCTGCACGCTGGAGCAATGGACCAATTTTGAAGGACCCTATAACCGGATGCAGTGCAAGGAGTGGATTGCCGGCGAGGGAGGTATATTCCTCCGGAATCCCACCACGGGATATACGGACATCCTGGCCTGCTACCATCCCATTCTGCCAGTGGAACGCCTGCGTAACCTGGAGACCGGTGAGGAGCAGATAAAACTGGCCTACAAGAGGAATGGCCGTTGGGATGAACTCATCGTGCCCAAAACAATGGTGACATCCGCCAACAAGATTGTGAGCCTGTCCGGACGGGGGATTGCAGTCACCAGCGAGAATGCAAAATATCTGGTACGTTATCTGGCCGATGTAGAAAACGCGAATGAGGAACATATCGCGGTGCAGTATTCCACATCGAAACTGGGTTGGGTCAGAGGAGGATTCCTGCCTTACGACACGGACATTGTGTTTGATGGGGATGTGCGGTTCCGCCAGATAGCGGAGAGTATAGGGCCTTCCGGCAACCGGAATAAGTGGTACGAGCATGTAGTGCAACTGCGCAGTCGGGGGAGGATGGAAGTTAAATTTATGTTGGCAGCATCGTTTTCCAGTGTGTTGGTGCAGCCCCTGGGAGGATTGCCATACTTTGTGGACCTCTGGGGCGAAACGGAAGGAGGAAAGACTGTGGACCTGATGCTGGCGGCATCTGTATGGGCAGACCCGGATGAAAGCGCCTATATCAAAGACTACAAGGGAACAGAGGTTGGCCTGGAGGCCATCTGTGACCTGCTGAATAACCTTCCCCTTATCCTGGATGATTCCAGCAAGAAGAACCGGAAGATAGAGGATAATTTCGAAGGTCTGGTCTATGACCTGTGTTCGGGGAAGGGGAAGACACGTTCCAATAAGGAACTGGGATTAAACCGGGAAAACCACTGGAAGAACTGTATTCTGACCAATGGGGAACGGCCTTTAAGCTCTTATGTGACCCAGGGAGGCGCCATCAACCGCATCCTGGAGATTGAATGCGGTGAGCGTGTGTTTGAGGACCCGGGGTACACTGCAGAACTGGTAAAGCATAATTATGGCTATGCAGGACAGGAATTTGTGGATGTCGTTAAGAACATTGGCGTGGACTGTATCCGAGAAATACAGCAGGGTTTCCTGCGACAGCTGGCAGATGATGAAAAGATGCAGAAGCAAAGCCTGTCCCTGTCCATCGTTCTGACAGCTGACAAACTGGCAACGGATTATCTATTTAAGGATGCCCATTACATAAGCCTGGATGAGGCCAGGGAGGTCCTGATAGACCGCAATGAACTTTCTGATAATGAGAGATGTTACCAATTCGTCCTGGACAAGGTGGCCATGAATCCGGCCAGGTTTGATAACAAGGTGGAGAACGTGGAAAAGTGGGGCACGATTGAGAATGGATATGCCATCATCTACACCACGGCTTTTACGGCGCTATGCAAGGAAGGCGGCTTTTCGCGTACATCGTTCTTGTCTTGGGCGAACAGGAAAGGCGTCATCCAAGTGGAAGGGAACGGAAAACGGATGGATAAGGTGAAGAGCTTCAACGGAAATAAAATCCGGTGTATCTTCCTGAAACTGAACGATAACACGGATAAGGATGGATTTGTGAAGGTGGACGATGATAGTCAGGAACGGCTTCCATTCAACTGATGGGAACCATAGAGTAACCAAGACATGGTTACCGCAAAAAGCTAGGTTCTATGCGGGTTTGCAGACTTATTTAAGGGGAGTAACCAAGGAACCACTAAAAACACGCACCTATATACAGAAAAAAATATTTTATGTACATGTTGATATAAAAAATGCCTCGCGCGTAAGGAAACCTAAAAAATATGGTTACTTTGGTTACCGTAGTCCATAAAGCCTTATTCTATGAGGGTTTGAGCGGTATCCAGTGAGGCGAAACAGATGGTTACGGGAACCATAAAAAAGGTTACTCAGGGTGAATTGTATGACAAATAAGGAAATATCAAGCATATTTAATGAAACTTACAATCAATTTTGGATGAAGTGGCGTGATAACGTTCCATCAAGGGGCTCAATGGAGTGGGATATCCTGCAGGGCGAAGCCTATATCATCAAGCTGAGGCATGGCACACGCCTGGTCAGAAAGTGGGAAGGCCCTGTCCCAACCATGGAGGAGGAACCGGTGGCGGCGCCGATTGTCAACTGGTTCATGGATGAGCTGGAGGACAGGGAACGGGAGAAATATGGGAAGGAGCGTCATGGCGATTAAGGCAAAAGAAAAAAAACAGCCGAAATCCCCGGTCTACATCTGCAGCCAGTGCGGGCAGGAGATAAGCGGGGACCATGTATATATCAAGACCAGGCGGCGGACGGAGCTGCACATACACTTCGGATGCATGCCGGTAGGAAGGAGAAGAGAAGATGAAGGTTAGGATATCAATGCCAGGAGCATGTATGGTGATGGACATGGAGGAGGGCCAGGCACGGATGACGTTCCACAAGATGGCAGAGTTAATGTGGTTGATTGGTGAAAAGAGCCATAAGCCGGCGGAAGAAGCAGATATGGAACCAGAAGAGGTTCCGGAACCGGTGAGAGAAGTCTATCCAGGCCAGAAGAAACAGGAGGCTGAGACAGTGATGGAAACTGGGGTTCCAGAAAAGGAAAACGAAGAACCGGCGCCTAAAATTATCTCCGCAGGGTATGGAGGATATCTGTACATGAAATGCTCTGCCTGTGGAAAGACCAGGGGCTTCTGTGCCAAGACGCGGCTGAATCATTACCGGTGTGAATGTGGGGCCGTAACGAGGATGGAAAGTATGGTCCCTCTGTATATGAGATGTGAGTGCGGAAGACAGGCCAGGTATCTGACCAATATGACAGAGGATGAATTTGACATAACCTGCTATGACTGTGGGGCGCCGGTGGCAGTGCGGTGGAACGATAAGAAGGGGCAGTATGAGCCGATGTGCTGATGGAGGGGAAGCCAATGGATGAAGTAATGCAGTGGTATGAACGTGACATGACCCTCGAGCAGGCCATGGACGGCATAGAGACCAACATGCGGTCATCAGTCAGGAACTACATAGCGGTTGGGTTTTACCTAAAGGCCATCCGGGACAGAAAACTCTTCCAGGAGGCTGGATATAAGAATTTTGAGGAATTCGTCCGTGACAAATACGACCGCGATAAAGGATGGGCCAGCCGATGCATCAAGGTCAATGACCAGCTGAGTAAGGACGGGAACAGCCCCGTCCTGGCGGAAGGGTATAGGGATTACAGTGTCTCACAACTGGTAGAACTGGCGTATCTGACCGAAGAACAGCGGACTCTGGCCAATCCGGATATGACAGTGAAGCAGCTGCAGGCTATTCGGAAGCCGGAACCTCAGCTGGAAAAGGAAGTTGTGACATTACAACCGGAGCTGAAGGAACATGAGGGAGAGCTGAGAGAAAAAGTTGTAACATCACAACTGGATGAAGGAGCTGAAAAAGAGCCGGAAGTAATACATTTCACTGCTGGAAACAGAACGATAGACAATGCTTATGGAGCTACTATTGCCGCGGTTGTAGGAGCATACCTGGATGCCGGATATGCTAGACCCGAAAAAGAGTGTGAAGTTACTGCTTTTGGACTATCATACAAAGTTCTTAAACGACAGGACGTTACAGTTTTTTACACGGATTTGGGACGGACCGTATTCGACGTAGAAAATACCCGTCTGGAGGAAGAATACCAATTCCGACACAGAATAAAGCCAGAGCCGGCCCCGCAGGATGAAGAACCAGAGCCTGAGCCGGAACTACCAAAGACAGAGCAGACCCAGTTAGAGAAGTCCGGTAAGTGCATCCACCGGCCAGAATTTGACTGCACCCTGGAGGAGGCCCATAAGCTCATCCCGGGAACTGGGGAGGACTGCAGCCGGATGTGCTGCTGGGAATGCATCAGGCGCGGTGACTGTGAGTTGGAATGTTACAGTTCACAGCGGCGCCCGGAACATCTGGAACCTCCAAAGGCAGAGCCGGATTGTCAATCACTGGATGCTGCGGATGTGCAGCAGGTGAAAACAGCCATCCCTTCCCAGGAGGAATGTATTCTGGACTTCTATCAGCATCACATGTCCATGCCGTGTGCGCAGGCCGTCAATGACAGGAATGCGAAACTGCTGAGGCAGGAGCTGATAATCAATCACGGGGAACCCCATAACAGCGGGTCAACGGAGTACGGCTTTTATCAATGCGGCCCGGAACGGATTCATTTTCAGGATAATATGTGCGAGACATTTCTGAGCTTGACCTGGGGTAAGTACGTAAAGGAATTACTCAACCTCTTGGGAAGTGCTGAGGATGAGGCATCTGAACATGAAAACGATGTCCCCGATATGCCAGAATGCCAGGAACCCGTGATTGATGGTGAATTCACGGAGATTCCAGAAACGGAGGAGGACATCCAGGACCCGGAGGAACCCATGACCGAGCTGCAGATTGCCCGGGATGAACTGGAACGTGCAAAAAAACTGCTTAATGCCGGACTGGGATGCGGGGTGGACGAAAACGACACCCATATCCGCCGGCTGAAAATAAAGGTTTGCGCCCTGGCCAGCTATGTGTGCGATTTGGATGACATCGTGAATCCGCCGCCGCAGCCAGAGCAGCCGGAACTGCCGGTGCTTAAGAACAATGACCAACGGGCTGCCTTCGTGGATGCATATGAGATGTGGCCGTTATGGATTGAGACGAAACAGACCGGAGAGCGGTACTATCGGTATGACCTGGAGGACGGGACCAGCATGGTGGTCA
This sequence comes from Clostridium sp. 1001271st1 H5, assembly GCF_005845215.1. Classification (GTDB taxonomy): domain Bacteria; phylum Bacillota; class Clostridia; order Lachnospirales; family Lachnospiraceae; genus Enterocloster. The sequence continues at coordinate 25,441 of NZ_SPHO01000006.1, read as the reverse complement.
AGGTATACCACGCAAGGATGTTTGGTGGGTACAAGGATGGGAGCTATGAGGCCCAATATTATGATGGCTACGGCCGGCATGAGTACTATCTGCTGCGGGATGGGAAGTTATTCCGGGATTGTGAGACGAACAGGGGGTTATTGATTGAGAAACTGAAAGAGATTCAGAAGGTGAAGAAAGGATAGGATGTACAATGTCAGAAAAAATGATTGAAAACAACAAAGTAAGTGTAATTGGTGGGATTGTATCGGAATTTACCTTTAGCCATGAAGCTTTTGGAGAAGGCTTTTATCTGGTGGATGCTGCTGTGAAGCGGCTCAGTGGCCAGGCGGATACCCTGCCGTTAATGGTGTCAGAGCGTCTGCTGGATGTGCACCGGGATTATTCCGGTGATACGATGGAGGCCATTGGCCAGTTCCATTCCTACAACCGCCATGAGGGCGCCAGAAACCGCCTGGAGCTGTCCGTTTTTGTCCGGGAGGTCCGTTTCATGGAGGAATTTACAGATTATACAAAGACAAATCAGATATCCCTGGATGGCTACCTTTGTAAGCCGCCGGTTTATCGCAGGACTCCCCTGGGACGTGAGATAGCGGATATCCTTCTGGCCGTCAACCGGCCGTATGGCAAGTCTGATTACATACCTTGCATCAGCTGGGGCCGGAATGCCCGGTATGTAACTAGTCTTGAGGTGGGGACTAGGGTGAGGACATGGGGCCGGGTACAGAGTAGGGAATATGTGAAGCAACTAAGTGAGACTGAGTGTGAGAAACGGATTGCGTATGAGGTCTCAATCAGCAGACTGGAGGAGGTTAAGGATTATGTTTGAGAAACAGATTGATATGATAGAGGCCTTGCGGCAGGACGTGATAAGGCAGATGTAGACGTACCAGAAAGGATGCCATTTTCCAATCAAGCCCTAGGTGAATTTATCTGGCGGTCAACTTGCCAATTAACAGTGTGGAATTCGTGGATTGGATAGTCAACAAAATAAGAAGGTTATCGGCTTAGGCAGACTGGCATACCATTGCCAACGACCCAGCTAATACTAAAAGATACTAATACAGTAAAAAAGGCTGAAATAACATTATACATTGGCCTCACTCCTTTAAGTGAATCGCTAAATGATAGAAATAAACTTGCGATAACAAGGAAAACAAAAATAGGAAATGTATTAGCTAAGTGCATGGATTCGAACCATGTAGGGTCTACCACTGCCTAAACCGATAACGTTTATATATTAACATATTGTGATAAAAATTGCAATAACACTGATATTTTCAATATAAAGGGAGGTGTCCGATTGAGGATAAGAGGCAGTAAGCAGTCCAAGGTCAACCGCATCGACCGCAGCAAGGCTCTGGCGGCCCAGGCAGACGAGGCCGTAAAGGAGCGCATCCGGACGGCGCCGGCCTACATGTATACCAGCCTGTGTCCAGTTCCGGAGTTGCGCCGGCCGCCGAAGGGAGTGATACGGTATCATGAGACACTGCTACATAGACAACGGGCGTCACGGGTGTGATGGCCAGAGGACCAACAAGGGCAGGATACGGTACGGGTGCTGGTCATGTCCGTATCTGGATGCGGGAGGAGGTGATGCCGATGGACAAAGACATTCTAGTGGTGTATGCGGATGCCAGGGCCAGGATAAGGCTGGTGCGGGAACAGACGGAGAAGAAGCGCCGTAGGCTTGAGAAGCTGGAGCAGAAGGGAGTACGGGTATCGGATTCCGTGTCCTGCGGAAAGAGGGGAAAGAAATCGCTGGCAACTGTGAGGATTACGGGATACCCAGTTCCTGAACATGACAGAGCCAAAAGAGAATATGAGAAGCAGTATAGCAATTTGATGCGAGAGGAACAAGAGCTTCTGGAGCTTCAGACACAGGTGGAGGAGTACATATCCGGTTTGGATGATATTGAGATACGCAATATAATGACTCTGTATTATGTGGAGGACATGACCTGGATACAGGTGGCGCACGGCATGAACCGGATATATCAGAGCAAGAACCGGTGTTATACAGATAGCAGTTGCAGGCAGAAACATGATAGATTTTTAGACAAATTATAAAAACGGCGGTTTTGGCGGTTTTTATGTGGTAATATTTAAGCTGGAAGTGGTGTAAAAGCCGCTTTCAATCCTCCCCCATTATAAGCAACGGCCGCTAGGTATCATAGCCTGGTGGCTGACTAACCGGTATTGTGTAATCCCTCATAAGACAGACCTGTACTTTCACGGGACAATGCCGCAGGGTATGCAAGCGGTGAGGTATCTGGTTTTATCCCCCGTGACGTTTTCCAGATACATAGATTGATTTTCTCCTTTGGATTAGTCCCTGCCAGTGCGGCGGGGGCTTTTCTTTTGTCGGATTTTGATGTATGATGGAAGAAAAAGTTGGGGAGGATTCAATGGATAGAAAAAGTTTTATGAGAAACTATTGGATGTATTATCTTATGCTGGAAGAAAGATTTATTCAATCTACAAGATATATAGAACCAGTAGAGGATAATGAGGAAGTATATTCACTTGAATATGTAAATCAGCTTCAGGCAATTGGATCGGAAATTGATGTATTGATGAAAGTAATATGCAATATTTCTCAAAGCGCACGCAAAACAATAGCTGATTATTATCCAATAATTGTCCATAAAATACCAAACATTACAACATATCGAGTAAGATGTTATAATTTTGAGTTTAAACCGTTTGAAACGTGGCTACAGGCCCAACCGTCACAAAGTTTGTTTTGGTGGGATGCGTATAACCAAATAAAGCACGGTCGTGTAGAAAAATTCAAGTTTGCAAATATGAAGGTTGTAATGTATGCATTATCGGCATTGTGTTTATTGGAATTGCTCTATTTAAAAGAGATAGTAAAAAATCAACAGCTTTTAGATAGGCCAGATAGAGAATCAGAAATTTTTAGATTTCCAGACATTAATTATCAATATATAAATGTTGGAGGGGGACTTATTCTCGAAATGAGAAGTTCTCAGAAAGATGATCCGGCGGAAGTTGATACCCTTATATTGGATGGGGGAAGCTTGTAGAACTTTGAGGGGCCGCCTCCGGACGGCCCTTTTCATACCCCAAAACAAACAAAGAAAAGGCAGCCTAATCGGCCGCCTCATCCTCAGAAATGAAAGTGTTTATAAATTTTTTGATTTCCGTTGTGGGAGTGGTTCCTAGCTCGTCGCATTTGGCTTTGAATGCCTCTAGGACATCAGGCTTTAGGTCGAGAGGGAAACGAACATATTTGGTGCGCAGGTGTTTTTGCTGAGACGCATATTTCTTTTCTTCTGGCATGATAGGCCTCCTTAAAATAAGAGTTTGATTAAACCAATGACAATGATAATTAGCCAAAGGATGGAAACAATAAGATGGAATAGGTTTTTTACATTTCTTCTCATATTGTTTTTAGAATGGATATGTGTTATATTTTAGGTGGGGAGGTTTCCCTCCCCTTTGGTTAGCGGATACTCTCTACAATCATTTTAATGACTGCTATGAGAGTTCCAATTTCTAAGGCAAGCTGTGTAAGTGCTCGAACCACTTTTATTAGCTTGCCTATTTGTTTATCCATTCCGTATCACCTCCTTTCTATGATTTAATTATAGCATATACGTACGTATATGTCAAGCAAAATATAGATATTTATAAGATTTTTTGCATCTGCGGATACCTGCAGGTGCTTTTATTATGCCATAACAAGAGGTGGTGATTATGCCAAGACCCAGGAGCCCTAACAGGGACAAAGCACTGCAGCTATGGCTGGACAGTGGGCGGAAACGCCAGTTGAAAGATATAGCTGCTGAGTTGCAGGTATCAGAAGAACAGATTCGTAAATGGAAAAATCAAGATAAGTGGGATAAAGTAACGTTACCAAATGCAAAAGGTAACGTTACTAATCATAAAGGGGCTCCTGTAGGTAATCAAAATGCTGTTGGCCATGGGGCGCCGAAACAGAATAAGAACGCAGAAAAATACGGTTTCTTTAGTAAGTACCTACCTGAGGAGACCGTTTCCATTATCCAGGAGATGCCCACGGACCCGCTGGACATCCTTTGGGACCAGGTGCAGATAGCCTATGCTGCCATCATCCGGGCACAGTCCATCATGTATGTGAGGGACCAGAAGGATGTGACCATCACTAAGATAGGCCAGAAGGACGGCGAGACAGTCACGGAGGAGCGTTGGGAGGTGCAGCAGGCCTGGGACAAGCAGGGCAACTTCCTGCAGGCGCAGGCCCGGGCCCAGAAGACGCTGGAGGGGCTTATCAAACAGTATGATGAACTCCTGCATAAAAACTGGGAACTGGCCAGCGAGGAGCAGAAGGCGCGGATAGCACAGATGAGGGCCCAGACAGATAAGCTTACTGGGAACAACCAGGAGCTGGAGGATATGGACGGGATAGAGGGGGATATCTATGGCAGTAGCTAATCGGTTCACCAGGAAAAGGACCATTCCTTTTAATTTCTCTGAAAAGCATAAGGAGTACATCCGCAAGTGCGAGGCCAACATGTATAACGTGGCCGAGGGGGCCGTCCGTGCAGGCAAGACGGTTGACAACGTGTTTGCCTTTGCACATGAGCTTAAGACTACACCGGACCGTATTCACCTGGCTACCGGTTCCACGATGGCCAATGCAAAGCTTAACATTGGGGATGCCAATGGCTTTGGGCTTGAATGGATATTCCGGGGACAGTGCCATTGGGGGAAGTACAAGGATAACGAAGCTCTGTTTGTCAAGGGTCCGGATACCAGGTGGAAGCAAAGGATAATCATCTTTGCTGGCGCCGCCAAGGAAGACAGCTATAAGAAAATCCGTGGAAACTCCTATGGCATGTGGATTGCAACGGAAATCAACCTGCATCATGACAACACCATCAAGGAGGCATTCAACCGTCAGCTGGCTGCCCGTCGGTTGAAAGTGTTCTGGGACCTTAACCCGGACAATCCGCGTGCGCCAATCTACTCAGATTACATAGATAAGTACCAGGCCCAGGCCGATGTGGGTGACTTCCCTGGCGGATACAACTACATGCACTGTACCATCTATGACAACATCAACATCTCCCAGGAGCGTCTGAGGGAGGTTGAGAGCAGGTACGACAAGAACAGCATCTGGTACCTGCGGGACATCAAGGGGATGCGTGTGGTGGCCAATGGGCTCATCTACCGCCGGTTTGCGGATGATACAAGTACCAAGCAATACACGTTCCGCCTGTCTGATAAGCCCAAGGATATCATGGAGATTATCCTGGGGATTGACTTTGGCGGCAGTGGTTCCGGCCATGCTTTCACGGCCACAGCCATCACCAGGGGATACCATAACGTAGCTGTCCTGGCATCGGAATGGATTGGCTGCAAGGACGAGAAGGGGAACCAGATAGAGATTGACCCAGAAATGCTGGGGACCATGTTCTGTAACTTCTGCCAGAAGATTATCAGCAGGTACGGGTACATTACAACGGTCTATGCAGACAGTGCAGAGCAGACGCTGATATCTGGCATCCGAAGTAGTCTGCGTAAACATGGATTTGGATGGGTGCGTGTAGAAAATGCACTGAAAACTGAAATTAATGACAGGATTAACGCCACCGCCATACTGATGGCGCAGGGGCGTTTTTACTATGTCCGGGGAGAGTGTCAGAGCCTTGTGGATGCCCTAAGTACAGCGGTGTGGGACCCAAAGGAATTGACGAAGAACGTCCGGTTAGATGATGGTACAAGCGATATTGACAGCCTGGACAGCTTTGAGTATACATTTGAACGGCAGATTAGCAGACTCATAAAGTATGGATAGGAGGTGAGGGGAAGATGAGATTCACCAAGATGTTGGACTTAATTACGAATGTCTTGAATAAGGATGCGGACACGCAGGTGGATGTGTGCCTGACATCCCAGATGGCGGACCGGATTGAACTGTGGACAAGAATGTACGAGAACCGGTCCCCGTGGGTCAATGGAAAGGATGTGCTCAGTGCCAGCCTTGCCCCGGCCATCGCCTCTGAGATTGCGCGTCTGGTGACGCTGGAACTTAAGTCAGAGGTGACAGGTGGGCCAGCGGCGGATTACCTGAATGGACAATATCAGCGTAAGGTGCTTAAGGACCTGCGCCGGTATGTGGAGTACGGCTGCGCGAAAGGTGGCTTGGTCATGAAGCCGTACATCACTCGGCAGGGGATTGAGGTACAGTTTGTACAGGCGGACTGTTTCTTCCCATTGTCTTTTGACAGTTCCGGACGGATTATACAGTGTGTGTTCACGGAGCAGTTCCGTAAAGGGCAGAAGATATATACCAGGCTGGAGATACACACGCTGCAGGGGAGCCGGGTACACATCACCAACCGTGCGTTTGTGGCCACCAATGATTACAGCCTTGGCAGTGAGGTGACTGTAAGCTCCATTGACAGATGGTCGGAACTGGTTCCGGAACTGTCCCTGGAGGGTGCGGACCGGTTGCTGTTCGGATACTTTAAGGTCCCTCTGGCCAATGCGGATGATTCTGACAGCCCCCTGGGGGTATCCGTGTACTCCAGGGCCATCGGGCTCATCCGGGAAGCGGACCGCCGGTATTCCAATATCTGCTGGGAGTATGAGGGTACACAGCTGGCCGTGCATATAGCGTCATCGTTGCTTAAGTACAACCAGGCCCGGGATAAGTTTGAGTACCCTGGAGGTCACGAGCGGTTATACCGGGATGTGGAATATAATACTGGAGCTGCAGATAAGCCATTCATTGATACATTCAGCCCAGAGATTCGAGATACAGCTTTATTTAATGGATTCAACAACCAGCTAAAACTGGTGGAATTCAACTGTAACCTGGCTTACGGTACTTTGTCGGACCCGCAGAGCGTGGATAAGACCGCCACTGAGATTAAAACCAGCCGGCAGCGCTCCTATGTGATGGTGTCCGATACCCAGATGGCATTACAGGATGCCCTGGAGGACCTGGTGTATGCCATGGGCTTCTGGGCGGCACTGTATGGGCTTATTCCAGCCGGAAGTGATTATGAGGTATCATCTGACTGGGATGACAGCGTGATAATGGATGCCGAGACTGAACGGCAGACTGACCGGGCAGATGTGGCTATGGGGGCACTCAATCTGTGGGAGTATAGAATGAAATGGATGGGGGAAACGGAAGAACAGGCAAAAGCAATGATACCTGACCCCGCATTGGTAGACGAATAAAAAGCGCTTGACTTGTTGCATGTAACATGATATAACTGTTACATGCAACAGGAGGTGAGAACGATAGCTGAACATAGCAGAGCTGATTATTTCAAAGAACGCCGCGAGAAATACAAAGCGTTCCATGTTGAAGTTGAAAGAGAGAAAATGGAGGCTTTTGAAAATAAACTTCACATGAAAAAACAGACAAAAAAAGAATGGCTTGATGAAAAAATCAGTGAAGAAATAAAAAAATAAGGAATTCCGCCCCTACCAAAGTTTGGAATCCCTTATTGACACTTAGAAGTTTCCTTCCATGAAATATCATATCATGGATTGAGACTTCTTTCAAGAACCTAATTTTGAAAGGAGTTTTTATTATGGCAAGAGTAAAGAAAACCATGCAGTTAATTGAGAAATCTATTGGACGAATCAATAATAATTATGATATGTGTACAGAGAATATAGAGGATATAAGAAAAGCAAGTCGAGATTTCTACGATTTAATTTGTTATGGATTTCGGTTTGGCTATATGCAGGGTATGAAAGCCACCAAAGCAGAAATGGAGAAGGGCGGTGCTGTGAATGGGTAAGATGATAGATTTGACAGGGCAACGCTTTGGACGATGGACAGTTCTTGAATATGTTGGATACGAAAAAGGGGTGATGTGGAGATGCAAATGTGATTGTGGAACTGAAAGGAATGTTCGTTCAGACCATTTGCGATATGGAAAAACTATATCCTGCGGGTGTTTCAGAGCAGAAGTAACAGCTAAAGAAACGGGAAAGAAAATTCAAAAACATGGTATGTGGAATACTAGATTATATCATATTTGGCAGAGGATGAAGCAACGATGTAGTCCATCTTGTCCTAAACATGAAATCCATAATTATTATGATAAAGGAATTAGAGTTTGTGCTGAATGGGAAAGTGGTTTTGAATTATTCATGAATTGGGCATTATGTAATGGATATAAAGAGAATCTTTCCATAGACAGAATTGACGGAAATAAGAATTATGAACCATCAAATTGCAGGTGGGCAACAGCAAGGGAACAAACTAATAATCGGCGGAATACGTATTTTGTAGAGTACAAGGGGAAAACGAAAGCCTTAACAGATTGGGCAGATGTATTAAAAATCGCTCCATCCACACTTAGTAATAGATTAAGACGAGGGATGTCTGTAGAAGATGCGTTTGAAAGACCAGTTAAGAAAAAATAATAGCAGAGTAAAAACACATTGTTCCGGCGGTGTGTTTTTTCTTTTGTATTGACAGAGGAGTGATGCCATGACGCCTGAGGAATTGGAAAAACTGCCAAAGCCATTAGAACGCACCATGACGGACCTTGAACTGTCTATCATGGATGAAATCATACAGCGCATCAAGGAGGCCGCACAGATTACTCCAGTCATTGACTGGCTGCTGGTCAGGATGGATGCCATTGGTAAGAGCCGTAGCAGCATCAGACAGATGATTGGCAAGGCCCTGGAAAAGACGGACCTGCAGGTGGATGACATCTATGAGCAGGCAGCGCGGTCTGATTATATCCGCAATAAAGCAATCTATGAGGCTGCCGGCAGGGACTATCTGTCTTATAAGGATAACCAATGGCTCCGGCAGGTTGTGGACGCTGCCAGGAGGCAGACTAAGGACAGTCTGAGGCCCTTGGAAAACATTACCCAGACCACGGGCTTCAACGTGCCGATGGGCGGCGGCAGGAAAGTGTTTACACCGATGTCCGAATACCTGGAGCGCAGTCTGGACAAGGCCATGCTGGGAATCACCACTGGCACCAGGACATATAGCCAGGCTATAGGTGAGGTGATTGACGAGATGACGGCCAGCGGCATCCGGACAGTGGATTATGCATCCGGGAAGTCTGACCGCATCGAGGTGGCAGCCAGGCGTGCGGTAATGACCGGTGTGGCCCAGATGACGGATAAAGTCAACGAAAAGAACATGGAGGAACTACAGACAGATTACTGTGAAGTAGACTGGCACATGGGCGCCAGGAACACCGGGACCGGATATCTCAATCATCAATCGTGGCAGGGTCGCGTGTATTCTTCGGAGGAGATGCGGACAATCTGTGGAAAAGGACAGATGTTAGGTTTTGGGGGAATCAACTGCTACCATATAGCCTTCGTATTCATCCCAGGTATATCCAAACGTAAGTACACGGATGAGTGGCTGGCGGAGCAGAACCAACGGGAAAATGAGAAGAAACCTTTTCATGGCAGAGAGTACGACACCTATTCGGCCCTGCAGTATCAGCGCCGACTGGAGCGTACTATCCGGAAGCAGAAGCAGGATGTGGAGCTTTTGGAAAAGGCCGGAGCAGATAAGGAGGATATTACGGCGGCTAAGTGCCGGCTGAGGTTGACCAATAAGACTTATGTGGATTTTTCTAAGGAGATGGGCCTGCGGCAACAGCGGGAGAGACTGAAGATTCCAAAACTGACCGATGGCAGGCTATTGGATAAAAACCGTATAAAACTTCCAGATGAGATTATGTCAGTCAAAGGGATGACAGAAGATGAACGTATCCGCATTGAAAAAACCATAACGGTAATGCAGAAAAAATATGACATCCGGATTGGGGAAATATCAGTAGAATCAATGGGAGTGAAAGAAAAGGGAACATATTTCATTTCTGGTCCATACATGGACGGAAAGAACCTAAAAATGGCACTGGTAATTAACAGGGATATTGATTATACTGGTATTGACAAAAGGATAGGAGAAGGATATGGTTCAGGCTATCTTGCTGCTAGAAATCTGGAAGATAGCGTTAAACATGAATTGGCTCACGTGATGACCTTTCAGGGATGTAATACCTACGAAGAATATCAGGCACTAAAAGAAAAAATACCGTTCATACCGGGCATTTCAGGATATGCTGATAAATGTAAAGATGGAACGGAATCGCTGGCAGAAGCTTTTGTAAAAATGCAAAACGGAGAAAAGGTACCATTGAAGGCCAGAATGCTTGTTAATAAATATATTGGGAGGTGGAAAAGTTAATGCTGAAATTGCCAAATTGTGATTTTTGCCAATATTATTTGGATAACAACAAAAGTAAAGTTTGCTGTCAGGCGTTTCCACAAGGAGTCCCATTAGAGGTGATGGTAAAAGCAGAGCCCGGGGTCGAGTGTGCTCCAGGATATACCTTTTTAGAAAGGAAAGATGATAAAGTTTACGAAGAACCACCAGAAAACGGATTGTATAGTAGAATATTAAGATAAACACCATCGGTCAGTAAATGGCAGGTGGTATTTTTATACCCAAATTTGCCCGGAACGGCGTAAAACTACCACCACAAGGGACGCGACCCCGTAGAAAAGCGTAGTGAGAAAGGAGCAGTATGAAACGTAAATTTTTAGAGGACATGGGCCTGGCCAAGGAGCAGGTGGACAGCATCATGGCTGAGAACGGGAATGACATTGAAGCTGTCAAGCAGGAGAGGGATACATACAAGACCCAGCTTTCCACGGCGCAGTCTACCCTTAAGAGCTTTGAGGGGGTCAATATATCGGAACTTCAGGGGAAGATACAGACCTTGACCACAGACTTGGCCAACAAGGACGCCGAGTACCAGAAGCAGCTGGCAGAGCGGGATTTTAACGACCTGCTGAAGACTACCGCAGAAGGGTTTAAGCCCAGGGATATTAAGGCAGTTATGCCCTTTTTGGATGTGGAGAAACTCAAGGGGAGCAAGAACCAGGAAACAGATATCAAGGCTGCCTTGGAAGCCGTTAAGAAGGATAAGGGTTATCTGTTTCAGGACGTCAGTATTCCCCGGGTGGTTGCGCCTACTCCTGGGCCTGGTGGTGAGAAAACAGATGACACAAGGACACAAGCAAACAATGCCCTGAGAAGTATTCTGGGCAGAGAATAAGGAGGTAAATTATGCCAGTAAATATTACAAGCAGGGCCGACGCGGAGGCCATCATCCGCGAACAGGTCATATCAACCATTTTCCAGGATGCACCGAAGCAGTCCACATTCATGTCCCTGGCACGGAAGCTGCCGAACATGACAAGTAACCAGACCCGGATGCGGGTGCTTGACTTCCTGCCGACTGCATATTGGGTGGACGGTGATACCGGGATGAAACAGACCACCAGGCAGGCCTGGGATAACGTATTCATTGAGGCTGCGGAGCTGGCAGTCATCGTGCCGATTCCTGAGGCAGTTCTGGATGATGCAGAGTTCGACATTTTCGGTGAGATTACACCGCGGGTCAACGAGGCAATTGGCCAGCGCGTGGACAGTGCGATTATTTTCGGCGTGAACCGCCCGCGTAACTGGCAGAATGACATCATCACGCTGGCCAGGCAGGCGGGTAATAACGTGGCTGTAGGTTCCAGTCCGGATTATTATAACCTGCTCCTGGGTGAGGGCGGCGTCATTTCCAAGGTTGAGGAAGATGGGTTTATGGCAACCGGTGCGCTGGCTGCCATGACCATGAGGGCAAAACTGAGGGGCATTCGCGCAGAGGACGGCAGTCTCATCTTCAAATCTGATATGCAGGGTTCCACGAATTACGCGCTGGATGGGGCGCCCATGTACTTTCCGCAGAACGGCGCCTATGACAACACCATTGCGCAGCTGATTGTGGGCGATTTCAAGCAGGCGGTATATTCCATCCGCCAGGATGTGACGGTGAAGATTCTTGACCAGGGCGTCATCCAGGACCCGACAACGAAGGAAATCGTCTACAACCTGGCGCAGCAGGATATGGTTGCCCTGCGTATCGTATTTCGGATGGGGTGGGCACTGCCTAACCCGGCAACCAGGATGGACGAGGACCGCGTAGGCTGTCCATTTGCATACCTGGAGCCGACAAGCCCAGCTGTTACCCAGAAGGTTACCTTTACGGTTAAGGACAACGCCGAAACCCCAGCAGCTATTGATGGGGCAATTGTAGACGTGAATGGTTCCAGGGTTAAGACAGACGCGTCCGGCGTGGCGGAGTTCAACCTGCGGGCAGGGACATATCCAGCGAAGATTAAGAAGTCAGGCTACAGCCAGGTTACCGAGAACGTGACCGTAGCAGATGTGGCAGTGACAAAGGATGTAACCCTGGTTAAGTAGTAAGGAGGCCAAAACGATGCAGGCTTACGCAGATGAAATGTACTATATCAACGATTACCTGAAGGGGAGGAAGCCGGTCATCACAACTGGCTTCCATTTTTATGTCAGGTCAGCCAGCCAGGTCATTGACCGGTATACATTCAACCGCCTGAAGGATGTGGTAGAAATCCCAGATGAGGTACAGATGTGCTGCTGTGAACTGGCCGAGTCTGAGTACTGCAGAGAGAAACAGCAGAAGGAATCTGGAGGGAAGGTATCTGAGAAGATTGGGACTTATTCGGTCAGCTTCGGAAGCGTACAAGAATCGGCGCAGGCCACAGCCAAGGAACAGCGTAGCATTGTCATGAAATGGCTGGAAGATACCGGCCTGTGTTACCAGGGGGTGTGATATGTATACCAATGCAGATGTGACGCTGTACTTGTACAGCAAGGATGGGAAGGTGGAGAAGTACACCAGGATGTCCATAGAGGGCGTGTACTGGGAGGATGTGAGGCAGTCCACCTATCTTAAGACTGGCCAGCGGGACGGCACATCCGTCCTCCTGGTCATCCCACTGGAAAGTCTGGACGGTCCCATAAAACTGACACAGGGTAAGGACCTGGCTGTCAAGGGCATCATTGAGGATGAGATAGACTGCAGCAGCCAGGAGGCCATGTCGAAGTCTTTGACGGCCCTTAAGGCGGCCCATGGATTCCTGACAGTGGTCACGGTAGATGAACGGCTGTATGGCAGCGAGTCCGTGCAGCATTATGAGCTGGCTTGTAAGTAGGAGATGAGACTATGAAGGTGGAATTCAACATCAGCACTGCGGAAACCATCAAAAGAAACCACGGCTTACAACCTGAAGGGCCCGTGCAGAAACTGGTAGACAGTGAGGCCATGCGGTATATGAGCGACTACATGCCGCGCAGACAGGCAGGGGAGCTGGAGCATATGATGGTCATGGCTACGGTAATTGGCTCCGGCCAGATTGACATACCTGGTCCTTATGCGCATTATTTGCATGAGGGCATTTTATACGTGTCCCCGACAACGGGTAGTGCTTGGGCCAAAGAGAATGAAATCAAGGTTCCCACAGACCGGGAGTTGACCTATGCCGGCGCCCCTATGCGGGGCAAGAAGTGGTTTGACCGCATGAAGGCCGACCATAAGGATGATATACTGCAGGCGGCCCAAGCCCTGGTAAATAGAGGAGGGAAGGTATGACAATCATAGATTTTATGCGCCAGAAACTGACAGAGTATCCGAAGATATCGGAGTTCCTGGTTGATGGAGATATCCATGTGGATTTCACGGAGCCGGGCTCCAGTTATGGCCTGTCCAGCAATGGGGACAGCCTTGTCAAGGAGGACATGCTGGGGAACCAGACCCGGCGCCACAACTTTGCTATGTACGCAGTGGTACCGTCCTTTACGGATTACTGCCGGCTGGCCAATAGCAATTTTTTGTTGGAGCTGGGGTACTGGCTGGAGCAGCTGCCCGAAGAGGGTGGCCTTACTGCCAATATCGGAGGACAGGAGCTGGAAGCAAGGTTCCTGAAGGCAATCACATCCAACGCAATGGCCATGCAGCCCATGGGAGAGACAGTTAACGATGGAATCCTGTACCAGATACAGATACAGGTGACCTACAAAATAGAAAGCGAGGTATAACCATGCATAAAATGCAGTTACAGCTGTTTGCGGAATTAATCCCTGCGGCTGGAAAGATTAAAAGGAAATGGATGGCACATTATATCGATGCAGCCCTCCCATCCGCCAATAAGGCTGATTATAGCCGCCTGGGGAAGGACCTGGAGGAGTACATCGTGGAGATGAACGCCAACGTGGAGACAAGGAACAACATATGGGGGGAGACGTCCGTAAACCTGGACAGCTACCAGCCCCAGGCATCCACAGACCCGTACTATGCCGAGATTGGGGAGCCATTGTTTGACCGCTTGCAGGGGATTGTGGATGAGCGTCAGACGCTGGATGATTTAAAAACCAGTGTGGTGGAGGTTCATCTGTGGGACCCGGTTGAGGCGGCAGACGGCACATACGTGGCTTACAAAGAGGATGCAATCATTGAGGTATCCAGCTATGGCGGAGATACTACAGGGTACCAGATTCCATTCAACGTGCACCACACCGGAAACCGGGTTAAGGGTAAGTTTGTACTTGCGACAAAGACGTTTACAGCAGATGCATGAAGAGCAATGCCGGCGGCCGATTCTGTGCCGCTGGCAGTCAAAGAAGAGGAGGTAATATCAGATGGCGAAAAAAATGAAGAGTCTGTTATTTGATGACGGCTATGAGAGCTTTGCGGTAAATGACGACCCGACCCGGATTATCCGGTTTAACCCGGCGGACCCGGAAATCATCAACCGCGTGCTGGATGTGCAAAGACATTTCAAGGATTACAGTCCCCCGGAGGGTATAGAACTGAACCCGGACGGGACCCCTAAAAGCGATATGGAAAGGGACGGTGCATACGTGGCTGAGTTCTCCGGGGAGATGCGTAAGGCGTTCAACGGCATCTTCCTGTCAGATGTATATGACACGATTTTCGCGGGGCAATCCCCTTTATGTATTGTTGGCCAGAAATACCTGTATGAAGGGGTACTGGATGGCCTGCTTGTGCTGATGCGGCCAGCTGTCGAGGAATACAGTAGAAAGAACCGAGAAAAGTCCATGAAGTATCTGGAGGATATAGAAAAATGATTGGCCGGTTACCAACCAGCCTTGATGTGGGCGGGGTAAGATATCCCATTGAAACAGATTACCGGAACATACTTGTTTTCCTGGCTGCCTGTTCCGACCCGGAGCTTTCGGCCCCGGAGAAGCTGGAAATCCTCATGAAACGGTTATACAGGGATGGATTTGGGCAGATACCTCAGGAATATCTGGAGGAAGCTATCCTACAGGCCAAGTGGTTCGTGGACTGCGGCCAGGAGGAGGACGATAAGAAGCCGGCCCGGAAGGTGATGGACTGGGAGCAGGATGAGCCCATTTTGTTCCCGGCAATCAATAAGGTTGCGGGGATGGAAACCAGGGCGGCCCCATACATCCACTGGTGGACCTTTTCTGGATATTTCATGGAGATAGAAGAGGGTACCTTTTCCACGGTTCTGGGCATCAGGCAGAAGAAAGCCAAGGGTAAGAAGCTGGAGAAGTGGGAACAGGAGTTTTACCGCAACAACAAGAAACTCTGCGACATCCGGAAACGGTATACCGAAGAGGAACAGGCGGAGATTGATTATTGGAATAACTTATTGGGTTAAGACGCTAGACGGGCGTCTTATTTTTATGCCTGGACAGGAGGTGATTGTATGGCAGCAGATGGCAGTCTGAGATTTGATACAAAAATAAATACGGATGGCTTCGAGGATGGGGTAAGTTCCATAAGGAAGGCAGCTGACCGGTGCGCAAAAGCACTTGAAGCGGCTGGTCAAAGTGCGAATGAGGCGTTCAACAAATCTACCAGGATTTCATCCCTTGAGAACCAAATTGTACAGACCGAAGAGAAGATACGGAGTCTTGTGTCTGAAATGGAAAAGATGGAGGGAACAAGCGTCCCGACAGAAGAATATAGGGAACTGTCTGGCCTGGTGGAAAAGACCCAGCTTAAACTGGATGGACTTCTGGACAGACAGGCTAAAATGGAGAGCCAGGGCGTAAAGCATAACTCATCCCGATGGAAGAGCCTGCAGTATGATATTGACGAAACAACCAGGAAGCTGGATACATACAAAGCCGAGCTGCAGGACACTGTGGACCGCGACCGGGCATTTACCTCCGGACAGGAAAGCGCCTCGTATGAAAAGAAGGCTGCCGCACTTGATGGACTGAATAACCGCCTATATGTACAGAAACAGCGCTTGATAGAACTGATTGAAAAGGAAGGCAGTGCGGCGGATGAGGCAATCAGGCTGAGGGAGATTGCGGAGAATGCCCAGGTAAGCAGCCAGAGGATTGTTGACCTGAACAAGCGTCTGCAGGAACTGAAAGCACGCCAGAAGGAGCTGCAGTCATCAGGTATTGGTCTGGGGCATCAGGAGTACGACAGTAATGCTGCTGAAATCGCCCAGATTAATTCAGAATTAAAGGATTATCAGAAATTACTGACGGATACCGGACATGAAACAAGAAAGTTTTCCAAAACAATCCAATCCGCATTTTTAAAAGCTGCAAGCGCGGTTGGTAATTTTGCAAAAAGTATTGGTCGAGGTCTGGCCAATAAGGCTAAACAGGCAGTATCCAGCTTGAAGGGCCTGGGGAAGTCTTCCAACAACGTCAGCAAGAGCATCCTGAAACTATCAAATATGTTTAAGCTCATGCTTATCCGCATGGCGATGAGGGCGGCCATCCAAGGAGTTAAGGAGGGTATGCAGAACCTGGTGCAGTATTCGGACAGCGCGAACCAGTCCATGTCCGGACTGATGACCAACATGACCTACCTTAAAAATAGTTTTGCGGCGGCGTTCGCACCCATTCTGTCCTATGTGGCTCCGGTACTTAATACTCTGATTAACCTGCTGGCTACAGCGGTGAGTTATATCAACCAGTTCTTTTCTGCATTGGGAGGCGGGAGTACATACATCCGGGCCAAAAAGGCCAATGAAGATTATGCAGCCAGTCTTAAAAAGACAGGAGGGGCTGCGAGTGCAGCCGGTAAAGAGGCCAAGAAAGCCCTGGCTCCATTTGATGACCTTGTACAGATACAGCAGCAGGGCGCGGATGCATCCGGAGGCGGAGGAGGCGGAGCCAGCCCATCAGATATGTTTGAGACTGTCGGTATAGACAAGGGAATCAGCGATTTTGCCAACCGGCTGAAGGAGATGTTCGCAGCTGGGGATTGGGAAGGAATCGGCCAGTTGATTGGCCAGAAAATCAATGAAGCAGTACAGAGTTTCACACAGTTTATCAGCTGGGATAACATTGGGGCGCAGATAACTGCATTCGTGACAGCCTTCACGACCATGTTCAACAGCCTGGTTGCAACGATTGACTGGTATGCCATCGGCATCATGTTTGGTACCGGCATCAACACCCTGGCCAATACCCTATATCTGTTACTCACGCAGATTGACTGGTTCATGCTGGGAAATGCTCTATCGCAAAGTCTTATGGGAATGGTTAATACGGTAGAGTGGGGACTTGTGGGAGCTACTATTGGGGCTTATTTCCAGGCGCAGATATCCGGTCTGCTGGGATTTATCGTTGGGACTGACTGGGGAGCTATCGGGGCTGCCCTTGCTACCTGCCTCATGGGCATTGCGGGGGCAATAGACTGGGTACAGTTTGGATATCTTATAGCTGCGGGGCTTAACGGGGCTTTCGCTCTGCTCCTGGAATTTGCATCCACGTTTGACTGGACGGAGTTTGGCAATAAGGTGGCAACAGGCATCAGCACATTTTTCCAGACATTCCAGTGGGCGCAGGCCGGAGAGGCCTTGAGCACATTTGTCATTGGTATCCTGGACTTTTTGATTACCGTGGTACAGGAGACTGACTGGGCATCCTTCGTGCAGGGCATTGTTGACTGCATTGAGGCAGTGGACTGGATTGGTCTTGCGGGGAAGATTTACACGTTGTTGTACTCTGCTCTGGGTGTTGCCTTTGGTGCTCTGGCTAACTTCATTGGGACCCTGATAGCGGACGGGTTCGCGGCGGCGAAGGACTACTTTAACGGCAAGATAGAGGAGTGCGGCGGCAATGTGTGGGAGGGCATGCTTAAGGGCATAACAGACGCTGCCAAGGGCGTGGTCACTTGGATTAAGACCAATGTCGTAGACCCGTTTGTAAACGGTGTGAAGGCAGGGTTTGGCATCCATAGCCCGTCAACGGTCATGGCCGGGATGGGGCAGTATCTTTGGGATGGATT
Organism: Clostridium sp. 1001271st1 H5; assembly: GCF_005845215.1. Lineage (GTDB taxonomy): Bacteria > Bacillota > Clostridia > Lachnospirales > Lachnospiraceae > Enterocloster. The sequence goes on along the minus strand of NZ_SPHO01000006.1, from coordinate 7,295 downwards.
CTGCAACGGCGTCAAGGAGTTCTTCTCCAACCCGGTTGGCTTCATAAAGGCCAACATCACAGACCCGTTCGTGAATGGTATCAAGAGCCTGCTGGGAATCCACAGCCCATCAACAGTGCTGTCCGGCATAGGTTCCAACACCGTGGCCGGGTTTAACCAGGGTGTGACAAATGAGCAGGCAGCTTCCCAGGGCGTGATACAGTCCTGGGCGTCCGGCGTAGCCAGCTGGTTTGCCAACAAGTTTGGAATCAGCACCGGGGACTCCACGGAGGCCCGTCAGTGGGCGACAAGTATCCTGTCCGGATTTAACAATTCGGTCAGCAAGAACTATACGAAGTCCCAGACAGTCATGGAGACCTGGGCAGAGAATGTCAGGAAGTGGTTCGTGGGAGCGGATGAGGTGCAGGGCGTGAATGAGTTATCCTGGGCGAAGTTTGCGGACCTTATTATCCAGGCATTCAAGGTCAAAATTGAGGGAAGCCATGTTGAAACACAGGCACCAATGGAAACCTGGGCTAAAAATGTGCGTGAATGGTTCTGGGGCGATAGCGACCCGGAGGGCACCGGCGGGATGTATAAGGCATTTTACGGCATGGCCAGACGCATCAACGAAGGTTTCGCCAATGGAATATCTGACTTTGCGTATATGGCCAAGAACGCCATCAGGAAGTGGGCCCGCGAGGCCATGGAAGCAGCGGAGGAAGAATTTGACATCAATTCCCCGTCCAAGGAGTTTTACGGTATTGCGGAGTATGTGGTGCGCGGATTTAATAACGGCATTAGTGCTATGGCGGCATCATCCCGAAGCATAGTCCAGAAATGGCTGGATGGTGTCATGGATGTGTTTAACGGTGTGGAGATGCAGCTGCCTATCGGTATCAACATCCCGAACGCAGCATCCTACCTGCCCAGGATGGCCAGCGGAACCGTTGTGCCGCCAAGGGCAGGTGAAATGTCCGCAAGCATGAGGAACACGGCAGGATATGGCCAGGAGGAGACTTTAAGCGCTTTGATTGCTGAGATGAATGAAAGGATAAGCCGTTTGGAGTCTGAGGGTAACAGGCCGATTCAGATTGTACTGAAAGTGACAGGGAGTCTGGCGGCAATGGTACGGTTGCTTAAACCAGAACTTGACAAAGAGGCAGCGCGCAAGGGCGTAAGTCTGGTAATTGTAGGAGGTTGATATGGGTAGTGTATTTTTGATGGACGGCAAGGCCTATAACGTTGAGGTAGAGAAGGATTCGCTGGAACGGAGTTTTGCCGTTACGGATTCAGAGCAGTCTGGACGTGCCATGGATTACAACATGGACAGGGACATCATAGGTACCTTCTACAACTACACAATGAAAATTTACCCCAAGATGGACGACCTAGCATCCTATGATGCGTTTTACAACATCATATCCGACCCAAACTACGCGAGCCATGAGATGACCTTTCCCTATGGCCAGGAGACATTGACCTTCCAGGCTTACGTCAGCCAGGGTAAGGATAAGCTGCGGATACGAAACGGTAAAAACATATGGGGTATGGATGGGCTGTCCCTGAATTTTACAGCAATGGAACCACAGAGGAGGCGGTAAGCGGTGAAGTGGGATGTAAGGGTAGAGACCAATGGACAGCAGCCGTACTCATCTGTGGACGACCTGTCCAGCCTTGAACAAAATATGCCTCCATTTGCTTACTGTTTGCCCAGATATGCCAAGATGGATGGCACATATAGTAATACGCCGGACATGGTGGAGCAGGGGCAGAAGGGATATATCAGCACGGCGCTCAGCGGCCCTGAGGGAGTCTTTGAAACACCGCCAATGATTATAGTGACATTTGACCGGTTAAAGACCAGCAATGGTGTATCTGTGGTATGCAACCGGACATCCGGGGATTACGCCAGCAAACTTAAGATTGCCTGGTACAAGGATTCCGGACTGGTCCAGGAACAGGATTTCAGCCCGGATGGAGTGGAATATTTCTGCCGGGCTAAGGTACCGCTCTTCAACCAACTGGTGATTACCTTCCTGGAGACAAACCGTCCATACCGTTATCTCTGGCTGTCGGTGCTTAAGAACCAGCGGATGACAGACGCCGGTGGCCTTAAGATTGTCTATGATGACATTGCCTTGGGGGCTGCAGAGGATAACGAGGTCATATCGGATGACAAGGATTATTACGTAGACCTGCAGGACCTGAAGGCAGGTGTGGAGTTTCCGGACTATGCCATGTGTCTCCCGAGATATGCCAAGATGGATGGAGGGTATATCAACGCACCGGATGCCTTGGATGATATGGGATACGTAAGTGACAGTATATCTGACAGAAATGGAATTTTTGCGAATCCCCCAGCATTGATATTCACGTTCGGGCAGAATTATTCCAGTGTTGGGATAACTTTGGCGTTTAATGATTATTCTGGAGATTATTGCAGCAAGGTCAACATCAGATGGTACCGGGATGATACCCTGCTGGCTGACCGGATTTACCATCTGGATGCTGGCAGCTATTTCTGCTACGGAATCGTAGATTATTACAACAAGGTGGTCATTACCTTCCAGGAGACCAGCAAGCCATACCGGAACGTATTCCTGACCGGGATAACCTGGGGACTCATCCGTGTGTTCAAGGATAATGAGATTGACGATATCAGCTGTCTGATGGAGCTGAATCCGATATCCGAAGAGGTAAGCATCAATACCATGGACTACACCATCCGCAGCAAGTCAGAATATGCGTTTGAGTTTCAAAAACGGCAGAAGCAGACGCTATATTTTGACGAGGCAATCATGGGGATTTTTTATCTGAAAGATGGGAAGCAGCTGGGGGCAAAGCGGTATTCCGTGGAGACTCAGGATGCTGTGGGAATTCTGGATAATAACCAGTTCATGGGCGGTGTGTATGACGATGCCCTGGTATCAGACATCCTGGCCAGTATCATGGCCGGGGAGGGTATCACATACTTCCTGGATGACTCCTATGTAGATGCGAGGGTAAGTGGGTACCTACCAATATGTACCAAGCGCGTGGCTCTGCAGCAACTGGCCTTTGCAATCGGTGCCCTGGTAGATACCAGTTACGACCGGCAGCTTTACATATACCCACAGCAGACCGGGGTCACTGGTGAGTTTACGGCCAGGGATATCCGGCTGGGACTATCGGTGGAACACAGTGACATCATAACCGGCATCCGGCTGTATGTACACAGCTATACCCAGGGAACGGAATCCGCGCAACTGTATAAGGGGACCCTGGACGGCAACACGAAGATAGAGTTTTCAGAACCTTACTACAGTCTGTCTGTTACCGGCGGGACCCTTGGGGAGCATGGAGACAATTATGCCTGCATAACTGGCACAGGTAAAGAGGTGGTACTGACCGGGCTTAAGTATAACCACAGCACAGCTATGCTACTGACAGAAAACCCAAAGATTACTCAGAATAAGAACATTGCCGAAGTTAAGGAGGCAACTCTGGTAACAGCTGCTAATGCCCAGGAAGTTCTGGACAGGGTATATAGCTATTACAGTAGCAATGAAATCATCAGCTTTCGGGCAGCCATCAACGACCAGGAGCTGGGAAACCGTGTGAATGTATCTACTGGTTTCCGGGGGACAATGACAGGCAATATCACGAAGCTGGATTTTAAGTTCAGTCGAAGGAAGATTACAGCGGAGGTGACAGTGAGGTGAGTACGGTATTAGATACATTGATTACTGACAGGACAGCGGCAGACCTTGCGGCAGACCTGGATAAGGTCTATGCGGATTATATTTGTTTAAACCGGGTGGAGGAGGCCTGTGCGCTTTTGGCAGAGCGTCTGGGGGTAATCATTCAAACGAAAGAATGGAAGATGGAGGATTTTCGGACCGACACAGAGATGACCAGATTACTGAGCAACATAAAGGCGCTTCGTTCAGCCTACTATGTCAAGGCCAGTACGCCAGCCAGCCCGGCGAAGATAACGTATGGCAGTATCTATCAGGCAAACGATATCGAACAGATACTCAAGGACCTGGGGGATATGTATGACAGCATGGTAAGTGGCCAGCAGCGCCTGGCGTTTAGGCTGGGCATGAGGGTAATAGGAAACAGGAGGTAAGAATGGCATTAAAAACAGATTACAAGGCAGATGTGTTCGAGGGCAACCGGAAGTATCTGATAAGCCAGGATGGGGAAGGAAAGTCGGAAATCCAGGATGTGACTGTATATAGTCAGGAAGGCGATGTTTTCGGGCCAGACGACATTAATCTTACCAACAAGGCAGTAAACGCCCTGAACCATGTTGTTTCCGTCTCACTTCCGGTATCCGGATGGAGTGTGGCGGCTCCATACACCCAGACTGTATCAGTAGAGGGGCTGACAGCGGAGGACAGCCCCATTCTGGTAAAGGTGATTGCGGACGGAGCGACACCGGAGCAGGTGAAAGCGTATAACAAAGCATTCGGGATGATTGACGATGGAGACACGGCAGATGGACAGGCAACATTTAAATGTTACAATAAGAAGCCCACGATTGACATGACCGTAGGCTTGAAAGGAGTGTAAAGATAGATGGGAGAAATATTGATGACAGGCGGGAGCGGAGGCGGAACTGGAAGTGACGAGTGCACAGCCACGCTGGACCATGTACTGGCTGGAGAGACTGCGGTCACATCGGACAGTAATGACGAACCGGGCATCGGACGAATGACGGTCAACAGTATAATGTCTTTTAGTGTAGCGCCGTATTCTGGGCGGCGCGTATTAGTAAAATGGCAGAATCCAAACCCCACTCCAGGGAAACCATTTGGTGGGGTTATCGTTAAATGTATGGCAGGCAGATATCCAGCATGGAATGAACCTGATGCCAACCTTGCCGCGGGATATGCTGGAGTTGGTAGTAATACAGCTCCGGGTGGTTGGTCACAGGTATTTATGGATATGCCAAATCTCAATACCTTATATTATTTTACATGTTTTGGATATGCAACAACAAGCTTTGGAGATATATGGAGTCCGGTATATGACCCAGCAACTATCAAGCAAGCAACTGTAGCCACTGGTGGAGTGCAAAATATTACAATTACTGGTACACAGGTATATACAATACCAGATGGATTCAGCACTATTGATGTATTCTGTGTTGGGGGTGGAGGTAATGGCAGTGAAGTATCAAGAAATCTTTCATCAACAAACCCATTACATGGCGGAGCTGGAGGCGGTGGTGGGTATACAAATACTGCCAAAGGTGTACATGTAACTCCTGGACAACAAATAGCCGCTACTGTAGGTGGTGCTTGCGCCGCAACTTCATTTGGAAATATCTGCTCTGCTGGTGGCGGACAGTCTGGTATAGTGGTTGGCGCCTCAAGAGTGCAGGGAGGAAATGGAGGTTCCGGCGGTGGCGGAGACGGTGACGCATGGGGGTATGCCTATCGAAATGGTGGTAGTGGTGGACAAGACGGTGGGAATGGTAGACCTGGAGGAGGAACTGGAGAATATGCATCACAAACATTAAATCCTGGAACTGGTCAGGGTAGAACCACAAGAGCATTTGGTGAAGCTGGTAATACACTATATTCTGGTGGTGGTGGTTCCGGTAGTGGGTACTGGCAAAGTGGTAGTTCATCAGAAGGACACTATTGGACCGGTTATTATGGCGGAGTTGGAGGGGCTGGCGGAGGAGGAAATCCAGCTACTAATGGTGGAGCAGGTACTGGTGGAGGTGGCGGCGGCCAGAATAGACCATATGGTGACCAATCATATAGACCATACTGTGGACCAGTTGGATACGGTGGCTCAGGAGTAATATTGTTAAGACTATATTAAGTAAGGAGGATGTAAATTATGGTAGCACATGAAGTATACGCATTGGTGCATGATGAAACAATCAGGGATGTTTGTGTTGCATATAGCTATGAAGATGCAAACAGGGTTGCAAGGATTGTATATGGTGATACTGCATTTGCCGTTGATTGCATGCAGTACGTTTGTGAGAGGAATGACAAGTATATCAATGGTGTATTCCTTAAGGCTGACGGTGTTACAGTAATTGACAGATTGCCAACTGACAAGGAAGAGATCCAGCAGCTAAGGGCAGATAATGCCCAACTTACAGTGGCTATGGCAGATATCATTGGAGGTGCAGTGTGATGAATGAAATATTTAAAGCGATAGTTATTAAGGGGCTCATAATAAGGAAGAATCAAGGAGAGGAGCCGGCAGACATCCTGGAAGGTTACAGGAACCTGACAAAAGGCGAGAAGGTCGAGATACTGGCGGTCTTGGAAAGGAGCAGTAATGGGTAAGATATGGATACCGGGAGGCGGTGATGGCGCGGACCTGGATGTGATAACAGCAGCGGAATCGGATGTACGAAAAGGGAAAATGATTGTAGATAAGGACGGAAATCCATTGACTGGAATCATGGCAGAGATAGCCGCTAAGACTTACACGCCAGGGACATCTAACCAGGTTATTGCGGCTAATCAGTTCCTGGCCGGGGCACAGACTATTAAGGGGGATGGAAACCTAAATGCAAATAATATTGTTTATGGGAAGAGCATTTTTGGCGTTTCCGGAAATGTGCGGAAGTATGCGAGTATAACAAAAACCCTTACATCATCTACCGGTAAAGTCAATTTTACGGGAGGTGATTGCTCCATATATGCTTATTATGTGAGTATTAGCAATATTGGATTCACACCCCTCTATGCATCAATTGTAGGTGAACACGCTGATTACACCCCTATTCATGGAGGAGGAGATGGATGGGGGTTTGCTTATGCTGAAAGAAGCAACCGAAGTAGTTATGGAACCCAATTTTTATATTGGCTCAATGGAGGATATTATTCCTTAAACTCCAGCTTGGTAAGACTCCCAGCGGGCTCAATAAACGGGGGAAGAAATATGACAGTTAAAGTATTTGGTTACTATTAATAATATCCGGCGACACAGTACCAGACAGTACCATTTTCAATACAAGGTAAGACAGCATTAGTACTATTTACATGCCAAGCACCACTCATATTAAAATCAAATCGGTAACCCCCTCCGGCACAGTGGGCAGGATTACCAGACCAAAATCCCACTAGGGCACCATCTGTCCAGGCAATACACGATACATTAAACCCTGTTGGTATTGTCGCCTTATACATTGACCTTCCAGGGTCATATCCAGCACTGATAGAGATGCTTGCAGTACCAGAGGATGATACGGTACTGTTTTTCATGGCATACTTGCGTACATTGCCAGCCACACCAAATATAGACTTCCCATAAACAATATTATGACTCTAAAAACAAGCTTCCCATAAACAATA
>NZ_SPHO01000069.1 GCF_005845215.1 Clostridium sp. 1001271st1 H5 | reverse complement strand
GGCCTTTTATTATGGCAAGAGAAAAGAAACCGGTACACCAGGTACAAATGACAGAAGGAAAACGCAGCATCATCCAGCAGCTCCTGCAGGAATACGACATCCAATCTGCAGAGGATATCCAGTCTGCACTCAAGGACCTGCTTGGTGGCACAATCAAAGAAATGATGGAAGCAGAGATGGATGAGCATCTGGGCTATGAAAAGTCGGAACGTTCTGACAGCGATGATTACCGTAACGGCTATAAAGCCAAACGGATTAACAGCAGCTATGGCAGCATGGATATCAAGGTCCCCCAGGACCGCAGGTCTACTTTCGAGCCACAGGTAGTCAAAAAGCGTCAAAAGGATATCTCCGATATCGACCAGAAAATCATATCTATGTATGCCAAGGGCATGACCACCCGGCAGATTTCCGATACACTGGAAGATATCTATGGGTTTGAAGCCTCCGAAGGCTTTATTTCTGATGTCACAGATAAAATCATACCACAGATAGAGGATTGGCAGAACCGGCCGCTCTCAGAAGTATATCCGGTCCTGTTCATTGATGCAATCCATTACTCCGTCCGGGATAATGGCATCATCCGCAAGCTTGCGGCCTATGTGGTCCTTGGTATTAATCAGGATGGACGCAAAGAAGTCCTGACGATTGAGGTTGGCGAAAATGAAAGTTCTAAATACTGGCTGTCTGTTTTAAACAGCCTGAAAAACCGAGGGGTAAAAGATATCTTAATCCTCTGTGCTGACGGGCTGAGCGGTATCAAGGAGGCAATCGCGGCAGCCTATCCAAAGACCGAATATCAGCGCTGTATTGTGCATCAGGTGCGTAATACGATGAAATATGTGTCAGACAAGGATAGGAAGCCATTCTGCGCGGACCTTAAGACAATCTATCAGGCACCCACAGAAGAAAAAGCACTTGAGGCAATGGAACGTGTCACTGAAAAGTGGAGCGGGAAATATCCCAATTCCATGAGGAGCTGGAAGCAGAACTGGGATGCCATCTCCCCGATTTTCAAATTTTCCACAGCGGTCAGAAAGGTCATTTATACCACGAATGCGATAGAGAGCCTGAATGGCACGTACCGTAAGCTAAACCGCCAGAGAAGCGTGTTTCCAAGCGATACAGCACTTTTGAAAGCGTTGTAGCTGTCAACGTTTGAAGCCACAAAGAAATGGTCCATGCCAATCAGGAATTGGGGGCAGGTATATGGAGAACTAAGCATCATGTATGAGGGTCGGCTGCCTGAATAAGCGAATCCAACCTATTTTCCCCAGGCGGATTTTTCGCCTGCTCTTGACATGCAACAGTAGTTGCTGTTATATATAATACAAGGACTGAAGGTCCAAGAAAGAACTTTCAGCCCAGTTATTATCATAGAAGAT
>NZ_SPHO01000068.1 GCF_005845215.1 Clostridium sp. 1001271st1 H5 | reverse complement strand
CCACATGGATGCACCAGCTGTAATCCTCCGGCTGGATAAAGGGGGCGCAGACCGGATGTAATGCCTCTGCCGGGTCCGCCTCAAATCGGTCGATAAAGTCAAGGTAGTGGGCTTGGATCAGGGGCAGAAAGGTGTCCAGCAGCCCGGTGTCCAGCAGCAGATCCTCTGTCAGCATCCGAAAGAACGAACCGCCTGTTGTCGGTTCTATTTCGAAAGAGTAGAAACGATCATCTCCCTGCTTTATGGTACAGCTGAAGCCCACCTCCACATTTCCATGGCCGATTTCGTAGTCTATGTAGTTGTAGCGGCTCCGCTCAAACCAGATGAGGTAGGTCAGGCCGTTTTTCGTTCTCTTTTTGAAGTCACCCTTTTTCAGACGCTTCCAGCCCTTTTTCTCCAGGCCCAGGCCGTTCCATAGGTAGTCCAGAGCCTCCGCAAAGATGTCCGCCGGGCGTTTTTGTTCCATGGTCTCTACCTCCTGACGAATTCTCTTTAATAATCAAGCAGGATGGGCACCTGCTGTTCCTCGGCAAACCGCATGGCTCGCCAGAACATGGAGAAGGCGAATTTGGCCAGGGATTGGGTGTCATACTGGGTGTGTTCCGGGATGTCTGCCTTGCTGTACTGTCCATCTGTGTCTACGGTTCCGTCTACCGGGTATCCCTCCGTGTCTGCCCAGCCAAGGATGGTGTCCTCATCGGCCTGCCATGCCAGATGGTTCAGCTTTTCCAGCTCCTTCCGTAGTCCGCCCAAGGTGGCGATCATCGTCTGACCATCGGTGGGCAGAGGGCCTTGGAACAGAAAGCTGTCGGTGAGGGGAATCCACCAAGTCACGCCCCGAAACAGGGACCACACCCGCTCCTCGTCTGATGCAAGGCGGGCAATCAGGGGATGCTCCCCGAAGATCCAGTCCTTCTCCACGGTGGGAGGCACCGGTTCCTCGTATGTACGACAGGCAGCTACCAGCAGCATAGCGCCAAAGGCATCCCAATCCGGCTTATCGGTGTAATAGGACCGCTCGTTGTCCTCCGGCCATGGAGTGTAGGGCGGCTGGTTCGGCTGGGAAATGGCGGCCAGGATCTGATCCCGCCAGTCCTCCACTGCCGCCTGGACCTCAGCCGGGGACAGTTCCTCCTCGTTGTCAGCAGGTTCTCCATCCGGTGTGATCCGGTTGAAGGTATATCCGTTTTCCTCCGCCCACTGCTGAACAACGGTTTTCCAGTTGTGAGAATAATACCGGGTCAGCGTCCCGGCGTAGATGTCAAGTCCCATAGTAATGTCTCCTTTTCTGTTATGCGGTCATTCTTTTGCTGGAGCGAACATCTGGTCAATCTTCTCCAGATTGTATTCCAAAATCCAGTCATGAAATTGATGATAGAGAGGCAATAGCAGCTTCTGT
>NZ_SPHO01000067.1 GCF_005845215.1 Clostridium sp. 1001271st1 H5 | reverse complement strand
GCACATGAATGCACCAGCTGTAATCCTCCGGCTGGATAAAGGGGGCGCAGACCGGTTGGAGCGCCTCTGCTGGGTCCACCTCAAAGCGAGAGATAAAGTCAAGGTAGTGGGCTTGGATCAGGGGCAGAAAGGTGTCCAGCAGCTCGGTGTTCAGCCGCAGGTCCTCTGTCAGCATCCGAAAGAATGAACCGCCTGTTGTGGGTTCAATTCTGAAAGAGTAGAGGTAGTCATCTCCCTGCTTTATGATACAGCTGAAGCCCACCTCCACATTCCCATGGCCGATTTCGTAGTCTATGTAGTTGTAGCGGCTCCGGTCAAACCAGATCTGATAGGTCAGCCCGTTTTTCATTTTCTTTTTGAAGTCGCCCTTTTTCAGACGCTTCCAGCCCTTTTCCTCCAGGCCCAGGCCGTTCCACAGGTAGTCCAGAAGTTCCTGAATTATATCTGCCGGCCGTTTTTGTTCCACGGTCTCCACCCCCTGACGAATTCTCTTTAATAGTCAAGCAGGATAGGCACCTGCTGCTCCTCGGCAAACCGCATGGCCCGCCAGAACATGGAGAAGGCAAACTTGGCAAGGGATTGAGTGTCATACTGGGTGTGTTCCGGGATGTCTGCCTTGCTGTACTGTCCATCTGAGTCTACGGTTCCGTCTACCGGGTATCCCTCCGTGTCTGCCCAGCCAAGGATAGTGTCCTCATCGGCCTGCCACGCCAGCTGGTTCAGCTTTTCCAGCTCCTTCCGCAGTCCGCCCAAGGTGGCGATAGCGGCGGTGTCATCGGTAGGCAAGGACCCTTGGAACAGAAAGTTGTCAGAAAGAGGGAGCCACCAGGTAGCCCCACGAAACAGGGACCACACCCGCTCCTCATCTGATGCAAGGCGGGCGACCAGAGGATGCTCCCCGAAGATCCAGTCCTTCTCCACGGTGGAAGGCACCGGTTCCTCGTATGTACGACAGGCGGCCACCAGCAGCATAGCGCCGAAGGCATCCCAATCCGGCTTGTCGGTGTAATAAGGTTTCTCATTATCTTCAAGCCAGGGAGCGTAGGGGGGCTGGCCCGGCTGAGAAATGGCGCTCAAGATCTGATCCCGCCAGTTCTCCACCGCCGCCTGGACCTCAGCCGGGGACATTTCTTCCTCGTTATCAGCAGGTTCCCCGTCCGGGGTGATGCGGTTGAAAGAGTATCCGTTTTCCTCCGCCCACTGCTGAACAACAGTTTTCCAGTTGTGAGAATAGTACCGGGTCAGCGGCCCGGCGTAAATATCAAGTCCCATAGCAATGTCTCCTTTTCTGTTATGCAGTCATTCTTTTGCTGGAGCGAACATCTGGTCAATCTTCTCCAGATCGTATTCCAAAATCCAGTCATGAAATTGATGATAGAGAGGCAATAGCAGCTTCTGT
>NZ_SPHO01000066.1 GCF_005845215.1 Clostridium sp. 1001271st1 H5 | reverse complement strand
GAATAAAAACAACAAGCCTTCCATAGCTACCTCCTGTATTCAATGGGACGGGTCAGTTTCACTACAAAGCCAGCGGATATAAAAATAGCCGCCGCAGTGGCAGCCAGAATACACTGTCCCAGTACCGTATGCATCAGTACATCATACCAGTCCTGATTCAGCAGATACATAAGAGGAATATTGCCTACTACAAACACAACCATAATCATAAACTCTTTTCTTGGTTCTGCGATCATGTATTCCAGTTCTGCGTTCACATTCCGCATATCTGACAGCTTTGATACGATGGGCGGCAGTGTAGTCTTTAAGCTCCGGTCATGCTGGCAGTCACTGACCGCATCGCACCACTCCCGAAACACCTCATTATCAATCCTTCCCCGCAAAATCCGAAGGGCGGCCTGAACATCCGGATTTACCATTTTAATCTGGATGAGAAAATCCTGAAATACTCTGGACACTGGAGGATTTAAATATGCTGTATTCTCCTCCACCGCCGTCACAATATCTTCTGTCCTCAGATATGCTGTGGTAATGACCGAAAGCGCCGTTTCCAGTTCTGCAGACACATCCCTTTTATAATGATTGGCAGTCAGTTTCACATACCAGAATGGTAGAAATAAAAAACCCACTGCCATCACCGGAGCCAGGAAAAAATTCCCCAACAAAATAGCAATGGATCCCCCAGCGCAAAACAGTGCCAGAGCAACTGCGCAGATGATGGAAAACCGGTTCCCCCTGCCCGTCATTTGAAGGATGTTCTGTGCTTCCTCCAGTTCCCTGCGCAAAATCCCTGATTTTTTTCTTCCTGATGATTCCCTGATGTCTTCCCGCAGACTTCGTTTTGGATTCAATAGAAATCCAAACAGGCTGTCCGTAAACTCCACTGGCTTCATTCCCAGCAGTAAAAATACACCCACGATCATTCCCGCACACGCCAATAGCTGAATCGCCGTCATTCATTCTCCTCCTCTCTATCCTTTTTTACATTCAAAAGTCCTGCCAGCGTTTCCTGCGGCATTCCATTCTCCATCAGCCGTCTTGCCAGACTGTCCGAGATTGGGTTGATTTGTCTATGGTGCCCCACAATTACAAACTTTCCATCCTCCACCCTGTTTTCCGTAATCTGATATTGAAACAGCGGACGGTATCGTCTGGTTCCATCTGCCAGAATCTCACACTCCATGATTTCCATTAAACGGCGTTCCTTGTTTTCCAGCTGTTTGCAGAAAGCGATGATCGGATAGGCTTCCGTTACAAATCCCATCAAAGTCTCATCACTCATATCCACAGCACGTTTACACAGGGAAACCATGCGGCGGTAGGTTGCCTCACAGCTCATGGAATGGATGGTTGTCACAACCGCAACACCGGTTCTGGCAGCCTCCTGTGCCGCATTCGCTTCTGGTCCACGCATTTCTCCTACCACAATAATGTCCGGATTAAAGCGTAGCGCCATATCAAGGAGTGCAATCTGATCTACTCTCTGCCTCTCATTCTCGCTGTCACGGGTCAAGGTAT
>NZ_SPHO01000065.1 GCF_005845215.1 Clostridium sp. 1001271st1 H5 | reverse complement strand
GATCCAGAATTAGAAGAAAAGATTTATAGTATGAAGCCTACCGTGGAAGTCTGGCATGGGGAGTTATGGGGAGTTCTGGAAGTAGAAAGTCATAATCAGCTTTCTGAAAGAGAGATTGAAGCAGTAAAAGAGTACTGGGAAGGCCAGGAAAGTGATGGGTGGGGAGAGGGCTTTGAACAGCGGGGAATCAAAATTCCAGAAGGGGAACTGTATGTTAGCTTTTGGAACAGTGGAGATGAATTCTTTCTGACCACAGAGGAAGGATTGAAAGGAGAAGAGCAGGAACCCGACATTCAGAAAGGAGGGATTTTTTTTGAAGCATTATGATAGAGAATTTTATATCTTTCGATAGTTTAGTAACATGGAAGGAGAGCTGTATTTTTTGAATAGTATGAAGGAAGGTACTCGTCTGACTGTTTATAAGATGGAAAACGGTATGAATAAGGTGTAGAGGAGAATAGAAAATGACCTATGAGGAGTTTTTACAGTTAACAGAAAAGAATTTAAAACAATATTTTCCAGAATCTTTTCAGGAGAGAAAAGTGGAAATCAGAGAGGTTTTAAAAAATAACAACATCAAATTACAGGGAGTATATCTGTCAGGTAGCCCAAGCTACACCTCCGTCCCGCTTTTATATCTGGAATCCTATTATCAGGAGCTTGAGAACGGAAAGAAGCTTGAAGATGTGTGGCAGAACATCGCTCGGGATTATCAGAAGTGTCAGGAAACGGCAATAACCATAGATGGCATTTCCAGTAAAGAATGGGATTATGAAACCATAAAGAAGGGGTTGACCGTCTATGTCCGAAATGCACAGAAAAATGTTGATTTTCTTGCAGATTGTCCTCATGAAATACGTGAGGATCTGGCACTGGTTTATGGATTTCATGTGTTGGTGGACGGAGAAAAGGACGGAAGTGCCATTATCAATTATGACAGGCTGAAGTGGCTGGGAGTCAGCGAGGAGCAATTAAAGCAGGATGCCTGGGAAAACATGAAGCAGAGCAATCCTCCTTGTTTTTTTGATTTACAGGATATGCTGGCAAAAATGTATTCTGACGAACCGGGAGATGTCAAGGCCGGTAGTTTGGAACATTTAGAGGATGTGGATCCCAATGCAATGATGTATGTTCTGACGAATTCAAATCAGGTCAATGGGGCGGTTTATATGTGTGATGAAGAAGTAATGTCTCTTATTGCAGAAAAGCTGGGGTCAGATTTAATCGTGATTCCGTCATCGATTCATGAAACGATTATTCTAAAAGAAACAGAGAATATGAGCGTAAGAGAACTGAATGCGATGGTAGAGGCAGTAAATGCGGAAGCCATGGATCCACAGGAAAGGCTGGGGAATTTTGTTTACCGATTTGATAGAGAGGCCCAAAGACTGGAAAAAGCAGTAGAACAGGCAGAGGAGCTGGATTTTGAACCTGGGATGTCACCGGTATTTGCGTAGGACTCAGTTATATGTTTCACGAGTATTGCGGATGTTAGGAGGGATGCAGAATCAACAGTTTTATTTCATGGGTTGGCGGAAAGA
>NZ_SPHO01000064.1 GCF_005845215.1 Clostridium sp. 1001271st1 H5 | reverse complement strand
AAAGACTAACTATTAAAAGTCAAGTCTAAAATAAAAGTTTTGGATGAATTGCAGAAATGCACTTCAGATATATTTGTACCTTGAAAATTGCATGACGAACAGAGTGTCATTGCTGGCACTCTGAAAGGAGATATTTACAGAATCAGTTAAGCTGCTGGCTGATATGTTCGTCCTGATTTTTCCATTGCGAAAATTAGACGCACAAGCTTTTTCGTAGCATGAGATAAGGCAACATTGTAATGCTTACCTTCCGATCTTTTTTTTGCAAGATATGCACTGAAAGATTCATCCCATTGGCAAACATACTTTGTGGCATTATAAAGGGCATATCGAAGATAACGTGAGCCACGCTTTTCCATGTGAGAATAACAGTTATTTAATTGCCCTGATTGATAGGTGGAGGGAGACATACCTGCGTAAGCGAGTATCTGATCGGCTGAATCAAATCGGTTAAAGTCCCCGATTTCAGCAAGGATCATTGCACCCATTCGGTAACTGATACCAGGAATCGTCAGGATAGGAGAATGGATTTCCTCATCCATGATCTGTTTAATGGCTACTTCGATTTCGTCAATCTCTGCTGTTAATTCTTGAATAAGTTTGATGGTGTGCTTCAGCTCCAGAGATTTTGCAGGCATAACAGAGCCAATAGAGCTTCTAGCAGTTTCACGAAAAAGAATAGCGGTCTCTTTCCCATAACGCCCCTTTGATGCTTGGGATAAGAGATTAGTCAGTTTTGTAAGGTGGGAAGCAGCGATCTGTGCAGCTCCCGGAAATTCAGAAAGCAAAGCATATACAGAAGAAAGATGAAGTGAGGGAACCAGTTTTTCTAGTTCAGGAAAAAGGATATTTACCAGTCTGGAAATAGAGGTTTTGAGTTTTGCCCGTTCTTTTACCTTATCGAAACGATAACGAGTGAGTGACTTTAATTCCTCATTGTGGTAAGATATATCTGAGTAGGACTTTAAGTTCATATCGGACATAATCATAGTAGCAATGGTACGGGAATCAACTTTATCCGTTTTCGTCTTTCTAAGAGTTAGACTTTTTCTGTAAAGATTGGTATGTAACGGATTGATAACGTAGGTCGGCAAACCTTTATCAAGAAGGAATCCCAGAAGATTGTAACTGTAGTGTCCGGTGGCTTCGAGTCCTACTTTTACTTTTGTAAAATCATCTGAAACAGATTCAATTCTTTGAAATAAGGTGTTAAAGCCTTCATGATTATTGGAGATAGTAAAAGTATGAAATAATATTTCTCCATCTGAGTTTATGATAAAACAATCATGCTTATCTTTTGCGACATCAATTCCTACGTAAATCATAACCAATCTCCTTAAAAAAATTTGATACTGTTTAGGACCACTGGTACTCTTTGCGATTGTAACCTCGTTCTAAATAAACCGTCATGCGGTATCTAACTGATTAACAACTATACAAAGAGACTGTGGTTGTAGCCTTTCATAAACCATCAAGTGGTAGGGGGTGATAAACAATCCACAGTATCTCCAACAGTATAGCATACAGACCTTGGAGAGAGTCTATAAACACTACTACTTTATAATACGAGG
>NZ_SPHO01000063.1 GCF_005845215.1 Clostridium sp. 1001271st1 H5 | reverse complement strand
CTTTAACACCATAATTCTTTAGGGGCAATTCAACACATCATATATTTACAGTCAGCATAGTTGCTGGCTTTTTTTGTGTTTTAAAAATTTGACTAAATTGTTTTATATCTCTTTACAAAATGGTGTTATGGTGTTATAATGTATGAGGAGGGATTCTTATGGCTTACTTTTTAAAAAAATCCAATCTCAAGAAGGGTATTTACCTTCAGATTTATGAGAGTTTTTATGACTCTGCAAAAAAGCAGACTGCACACAGGTCTCACGAAGCCATCGGCTATGTAAACGAACTCATGAAGAATGGAATCGAGGATCCGATTGCTTTTTACAGCGAACAGGTTCGCAAACTTAATCAGGAATACCACAAGAGTAAACACCAGGAAAAAAAGCGTCAGATATCGGAGGAATCTCCCGAAAAACTCCTGGGCTATTTTCCGTTGAAAAATCTTAACGACGCTCTCTGCTGTAAAAAATATATGGACTTGATGCAGACGGCAACTGATTTCCGCTTCAATGTATTTGACATGCTGTCCGCCCTCATTTATGCCAGAGGCGTCCATCCCTGTTCAAAATCCAGAACTTATGATGAAGTCATTCCCAAGCTCTTTGGCAAATATGACTTCTCTCTTGACCAGCTCTATTCCGGCCTTGAATACATCGGCTCTGAATATGAGAAGATCATTGAAATCTATAATCATCAGATTGAGCTGACATATAAGTTTGATACTTCGCACACCTACTTTGATTGTACCAACTTTTACTTTGAGATTGACCGCGAAGACGATTTTCGCCATAAAGGCCCTTCCAAAGAGAACAAAACAGAACCCATTGTCGGCATGGGATTGCTGCTCGATGCGCATCAGATTCCAATCGGCATGAAGATGTATCCCGGCAACGAAAGCGAAAAACCCGTAATCCGAACCGTCATTGATGATTTGAAGCAGCGCAATCACATAAACGGCAGAACCATCCAGGTGGCTGACAAAGGGCTCAACTGTATTGACAACATACTCCACGCATTGAAAGCTGGTGATGGATATATTTTCTCTAAATCTGTAAAGATGCTGCCAGAGGTAGAAAAGACCTGGGTTCTGTTGGAAAATAATTATATCGATATCAAAAACAGAGATGGAAAAGTACTTTACCGAATGAAAGAATGTGTGGATGATTTCGTCTATACTTACACCGATGGAAACGGTCGCAGAAAGTCCATAAAGCTCAGGGAAAAACGTGTGGTAACTTATAATCCCAAACTTGCTGAAAAACAGAACTATGAAATAAACAAACAGGTGGAAAAGGCAAAGGCACTCAGGGCATGCGAAGCAAAAAAATCCGAGTATGGAGACAGCGCAAAATACGTTTCCTTTGTGGCTGCAGATAAAAAAGGAATGAAAACCGATGGTAAAATCAAAGTTGAGATGAATGACAAGGCAATAGAAAATGCCAAAAGGCTTGCCGGTTATAACATGATGGTGACGTCAGAAATCAATATGCCTGCTTCAGAAATATACGCGGTTTACCACAATCTGTGGAGGATAGAAGAATCTTTCCGGATTATGAAATCACAGTTGGATGCGAGACCGGT
>NZ_SPHO01000062.1 GCF_005845215.1 Clostridium sp. 1001271st1 H5 | reverse complement strand
TGCCAGAGGAACAGATGACCCTGAAGATCGGTTACGAGCCTATAAAGGGAGATCCAGAGGATGACAGCTGCGACCACTCAGACAATGATGACACACAGGATGAGGAAGAATTCAGTAATCCCGAAGTCTACACAGAGGAGGAGATGGAGGCCGTCGAGGGTCACATTGAGCAGTATTTCGGTAAGGTCGAGAATGTGTTCCACGAGTTGGTCTCCCCGGACATCCATGTGGACATCTGCATCGTGCCGCCCACTGAGGAGCGGGACTATTATACCCTGGTCACCATGGGTATGGGTGCTCACCGGATGAATGTGCCGGAAGAACTGGCAGAATACAAGCTGGAGCGGGCGGAGCTGGCTATCGCGCTGCCTGCGGACTGGAAGTTGGTTCAGGAATCTATGCAGGATGAGCGGTGGTACTGGCCCATTCGCCTGCTGAAAACCCTGGCCCGCCTTCCCATTGCCAGCGATACCTGGCTGGGCTTCGGCCATACCATGGACAATGAGGAGGATTTTGCAAAGGACACAAAGCTGTGCGCCGCCATTCTGACTGGTCCCCAGGATACCGAAGATGGCAGCGAAGTCTGCATCCTTCCGAGCGGCGAGGAGGTCAACTTCTATCAGGTGATCCCCCTCTACCGGGATGAATTGGAATATAAGCTGGCCCATGACGCAGACGCCCTGCTGGACAAAATGAACGGCATCAGCTTTGTGGTCAACCCCACCCGCCAGGATGCTATCACTCGTGGCACTCTTTCCAATGATGATTTTGACGGTGAGATGGACGACGCTTCCTATCACCTTGAGAGCATTGAGGAGAAGGAACTGCCTATTGACCCCATCAATGCTTATAACCACATGGCCATCTATCTGCGCTGGTGCATGGAGCATGACCTGATGGGTGAGGACTTCCTGAAAGAATACAGCGAAGTGGCCAAACAGGTCAAAGCCGACCCTGCCAGCGTAGACCTGAGGGCATTCATCCAAGATGAGCTGGACGGCTGCCTGTTCTCTGTGCTGTTCAATCAGCAAGGTCGCGCCTTTGCCGGCTATTACTACGGAGAGGGCGACAGTCCCTACTATCCCGCCGACATTGACGACAATGCCCTCCGCTTCTTCGGCCCGGAACGGTATCACTCCAATGAGTTCCAGCAGGAGGCATACCTGTTCATCCCCTTTGACGAGGACTACTATCAGGCTATGGCAGAGGTGATCGGGGAACGGTTTGAAAACTGGCAGGGACAGGACTTCGACGAGGATACGCTGGAGCCTTCCGAGGTTGCTCAGGCCATCATGGAGTATCTGGACTGCGAGTGTACCTATTTCCCATCCATGGCAGATGATGACCCCATCATGTCGGCATACAGCTACGCCCAGCGGCTGGGGGTACGGGAGGGCTTTGTTCCCGTGCTCATCAAGGCGGATGATGAAACGCTGTTGGAGTGTCTGGTGATGAACGCCGATCCGGAGCACAATGCGGACTTCTACGAATTTGACCTCAAAACAGTAGAGGAGTATCGAAAGAAGATGCTCTCCGCTCCCATCAAGGACGGAAAGGCGGTTCTGGAGGAATTGACCGGCCAGCGCAAGGAAGAAGCCGAGGACGATGACATGGACTG
>NZ_SPHO01000061.1 GCF_005845215.1 Clostridium sp. 1001271st1 H5 | reverse complement strand
TGTTCCTTTCCAACCTGACTGCAGTAGAGTATGTTAGAAATTTTATGAAGCGTGTGCGAAAAAAAGATTCTGCAGTTATCATAGCCAGCCAGAACCTAGAGGATTTTAATCTGGATGGCGTGAGGGAGTATACCAAGCCGCTGTTTTCCATCCCGACGCATCAGTTTCTGTTCAATGCGGGGAGCATTGATGCCAAGTTTTATACGGATACCCTGCAGCTGGAGGATAGTGAGTATAACCTGATCCGGTATCCACAACGGGGAGTCTGCCTGTATAAATGTGGAAATGAGCGATATAACTTAATGGTAAATGCCCCGGAACACAAAGCCAGACTGTTCGGAAAGGCAGGAGGACGCTAAAAGGGGAGACTATGAATGGAGTTAAAGGAGCAGAAATTTGGCATTGAGATTGAGATGACCGGCATTACCCGTGCGAAAGCGGCTGAGGTAACGGCAGAGTATTTTGGAACTAGAGTCAAATATCTGGGAACCTATTACGATACCTATGCAGCCATTGACACGGAGGGGCGGCAGTGGAAGTTTATGAGTGATGGGAGTATAACAGCGCAGAAAAAATCGAATGGGAGAAAGATCAATGCAGGGAGAGAATATCAGACGGAGATGGTAAGTCCCATCTGTCGCTATGAGGATATTGTGACGATTCAGGAGATCATCCGGAAGCTGAAAGAGCATGGGGCACTGACGAATGGAAGCTGCGGTATCCATGTGCATATCAATGCGGAACCGTTTGATGCCAGAACCCTTCGTAATATCACTAATATCATGGCAGCCAAGGAAGATCTGATCTATAAAGCTCTGGGGGTGTCCGTGGATCGACAGCATCGGTGGTGTCAGCCAGTAGACACACGATTTTTGGAAGAATTAAACAGAAGAAAACCAAAGAGTATGGAGGCAGTGGAACGGATCTGGTATAACGGGGAGAGCCGCAGAGACCAGCATTATGATGATAGCCGCTATCATTGTCTGAACCTTCATTCTGTTTTTCAGAAAGGAACAGTGGAATTTCGTCTGTTCAATGGGACGCTTCATGCAGGCAAGATTAAGGCCTATATCCAGTTTTGTCTGGCGATTGGCGCCCAAGCGCTGAATCAGTCCTGCGCCAGCAGAAGAAAAACTCAGACCAGCAATGAGAAGTATACATTCCGCACTTGGCTTTTACGGCTAGGATTAAATGGGGAAGAATTCGCCACAGCTCGTCAACATCTGCTGGCAAATCTGCCGGGCTGTATTGCCTGGAAGGATCCGGCTCAGGCGGAAGCACAAAAGGAAAGAATGCGACAGAAGCGGGAGAAGGAATTGGCAGAACGGATCCAGAGACAGGAAACCATTCATCCAATTGAGGAATTAGAATCAGCTGGGGAAGCACAGGAATCCCCGGCTTTTTGTATGCGAATGTGACAGGAGGAAGCAAATTGAAAGGAAAACAAAGACTTTATATTGCCTATGGGAGCAATCTGAATCTGGAGCAGATGGCATTTCGTTGTCCGACTGCGAAGGTAGTAGGAAAGAGTGAATTAAAGGATTACGAACTGTTATTTCGGGGAGGCCGCAGGGGGGCTGTGGCAACCGTAGAACCTAAAGCAGGGAGTACTGTGCCGATACTGGTCTGGGAGATTCAGAAGAAAGACGAGGCATTGCTGGATCTTTATGAAGGGTATCCGAATTTCTATGATAAGCAGATGCTGGAGATTGAACTGGATGGAAAAATTGTTCCGGCCATGGTTTATGTGATGACACCAGGGCATTCATTTGGAATTCCCTCT
>NZ_SPHO01000060.1 GCF_005845215.1 Clostridium sp. 1001271st1 H5 | reverse complement strand
GGTTCTTTCTGGACTTTGGGTATTACAAGAAAAAGTAGATACGAGAGTATCTACTTTTTCTTTACCTAATCACTTCTTATTTTTGGGTATTTATGGTATAATAGAGTTATCAAAAGATGAAAGAAGATGAACAGATTGAAGTATTTTCCGACACAAGATTATTCTTTTCTGTTAGATGAAAATCACTACGTTTATGACCATGTTGAAAATGAAGACAGCTTACATATCTATATCAAATCGAAAGAACATGGCTGTTGCTGTCCTATTTGTGGAAAAATGAGTCACAAGCTTCATTCTACTTACAGAAGGAAATTTCAGGATACCCCTATCCGGTGTAAGCAGACTTTCTTACATGCAAACGTGTATAAATATGGCTGCGAGAATCCTGACTGCGAATGTAAGGTTTTTATGGAGGATCTCCCATTTGCAAAAGCTTCCCAGGTACGCACAGATGCTCTTAATACGTTGGTCCTTGCTGTTTCAATGTTTCTCAGTAATGAGGGTGCAAGTAAAGTATTGGCCCTGCTCGGTGTTCAAATCAGTAATGATACCATACAGCGGCTGTACGACAGAATCGAATTCGTAGATAATCCGGATGTGGAAGGAATTGGTGTTGACGATGTCGCAATCCGAAAAGGTCAGACATATGCTACTGCCATTTATGACTTGAAGGATCATCATTTGATAGCATTGCTGGACGGACGTGATGGTGAACCATTGAAAGAATGGTTGAAATCACATAATAAAGTACGGCTTGTTGCAAGAGACCGGGCAAACGCATATGCTTCTGCTATCAGTGAAATACTGCCGGACTGCGTTCAGGTAGCTGACCGGTTTCATTTATTGCAAAATCTTCTTGAATATATGAAAGATATTTTTAAAGAGGAAATGCCGGCCAAACTATACATTCAAGACGAAAGGGTATCTGAAAATGCACCAGATAAAATACTGCGGGAAAAAGCTCCGGATAACTCCCTGCTTGACAGCCTGCACTATGATAATACCTCTCCCAGAGATTCTGACGGAAACGAGTTGCTTTATGATAATAAAAAGCATGATTTAAACTCAGCACAATACCAACATCATGAAGAAATGCGGAAAAAAAACAGCAAATAATCCGGGACATACAGGAATACTGGGACAAGCAAAAGAAACCACGGCTAAAAAATATAACAGAAACGTTTGGAATATCGTTATTGACAGCAAAGAGATATCTGGCTATGACCCAAGAAGATATTTCTCGTTTGGACAATCCCAATCATTATAAAAAACGGGAATCATCTATGAATGTATGGTTGAATGTCATTTACAAGATGATGGCCGATGGCTGCAGCAACGAACTGATTTATTTTTATATCAAGCGGCAAAAGGTATTTCACGAATCTGAGCACATACTTGCAGACTATATTTATCTGATTGGGAAAAACAACTTTCCAGACAGAACCCCGTTTAATGCAAAAACAACGATGGAGTGGGTGCTGCCATCAGAAGTAATCATAATCACCAGGACGGATTTGCTCAAATATATTTTGACCTGTAATCCAAAAAAGAAACGTGACTCAAATATTGAAAAATATATCAGCCAGATAAAAAGCCTTTATCCTGTTGTAGAAAAAGTTGAAACCATGTTCAAAGAATTTCACGCATTGTTAATGGGAAGGGATGAAACAAAACTGGATGAATATTTAGAAAAGTATGGTGAGAGTAAGCTGGAATCTTTCTGCAATGGCATAAAAAAGGATATCACTCCGGTCAAGAATGCGATATCCCTTTCTGTAAGCTCTGGATTTGTTGAAGGAAACAACAACAAATTCAAAGTCCTCAAACGTATTGTATATGGTAGAAGCGGATTAGTCAATCTGGAGAAGAAATGTAAATTGGCTTTTCTTCCTAAAAATCAGGATTTTTCACTTTCTGCATTGTTATAAAACAAGCTGGTATCGAACCGATACCAGCTAATGTTTTATAAGGAATACCCAAAGTCCAGAAAGAACC
>NZ_SPHO01000005.1:330695-334058 GCF_005845215.1 Clostridium sp. 1001271st1 H5 | reverse complement strand
GAAAATCGCTATGCCACAGCCTTGGCAGGCCATTGCGCAGCGATTTTGTTCAATTCCAGTTTGACAATTTCATATCCATACACACAAAGCAGTTAGTCTTAGGATTGACTGCTTTTTAAAAAGACACCATTTAGGTGTAATGATGTCTTTTGGGTGTTATTTTATAGGTCATATCAAGGCTCATTCAATCGTGGTAAAATCGTGGTAAAATGAGTTTTTTCTATACTTCAAAATACTTGAAAGTATAGTGTTTATGCGGATAATCGAAAATTAGATATAAAATTTTGAAAAAATATTTTATTAAATATATCATTAGGGATTTGCCTTAATCCACGTGCCGGATCAGCTATTACTATATTTTCACCTACACTATAAATAACCACAAAATGCAAGCTGCCTTCAGTTATTTCTAATTGTCCTATGCAGGGAAAGATTAAGGAGTCCTTCAATTCTTTAATTTTAATGCCAGTTGTTTCTAATGAGATTTTAGCTGCTGCTTTACATATATCGTCAAAACTTTGCCTTTGAGTTGGACAGTTAAACAATTTTCTATATTCTTCTAATTTAATACTTTTTCCATGGAAAGCACCAATCATTGCCAAGCATGCCACTCCGCACTCATAGGGATACTCTTGGAGTATAAGCGATATTTTCAAAATATACCTCCGTAATAATAGAGGCCCTGCCTTAACAGACAGAGCCCCCTTGTAATCAATAGTCACCGGGTTTACAGGTTTGTTTAAAAACTTTCGAAAAACGTCCAGATAACCGAATAAGCGGCTTTCCTATACCATGTGTCGCCTCCATCTGCGATGTACACTTCAGCGCCATGGGCGATTAAATAGTCTGCAACATCATTACCTACACCTGGCACGGAACGGAGAGCGTCTCCCTTATAATACGCAACGGCATGGGCAAAAATTTCTTCTGCAATTTCCTGTATGGTCATATCCTTAACCACATGGATATCCAGCAGATGGGCTCCTTCGCTTTTGCAGCTTTCCTTGTTTTTATAAGCAGCCTTCATTGGAATGTTTGCATCGCCGCCGGTAACAAGCTGCATTTCCTTACTGTTCATAATAACACTGTCTAATTTACTCATAAAAAAGCTCCTTTCTTAGAGGTGATTACTGATTACACTATATAAGAAGGACTTTGCTTTCTATTTGTAAACTGTTTTAATAAATAATATTTGTCAATAGAAAAATGATAATATTGACATTTTAAACAGACAGTATGCTCTACAAAAAGAACATACTGTCCATCTAAGCGTTTCACTTATAAATTGTCAAATTCCTTACGTTTCCCGCGATAGCAATGAATCACCCCTGGTAAGCATTTTCTGTTTTGTAATTGTAAACTACTCGATAACCCGAATCCGGAACTGTGGTATTATACTGGTCTAACCAGACGCCGTCATCGTCTACCCAATAGTAGGTATCGTTGACTTCTGATTTGATGTAACATTCAACGAACAGATAGCCGTCCTTGCCAAAGCAGTAATCTTTGCCAGCAATGGTCTTCCAAGCGCTGACCGGATAGGTGTAATTCTTTTCCAGATACCACCATCTGTTGTTGTCATTGTAATCTTTTACCCAGCCCTGGACAAAGTTACCACTAATCCAGCCATCTGTAATATGGAACCAGGGGTCTCCGTTAATCAGAACACGGCCTGTAGCCTGGATTCGAGCACCTGTATTCAATGTTTTTACAATTGCTCCAGTTTGGGGACTTGTCCTTACATTAACATTAGTTCCCTGAACTGTTAACTGTGCGCTTACCGGAATTTCTTCGATAGGTTCAGGTTCAACATAATTTGGTCTTGCAAATGTCACGATGGTATATCCAGAACCGCCACTACGACGTGTTCTCCGTAATACGGAACCTCCATTAGCAATATTACCTCCGGTATTTCCCTCAATCGTTTCATAGCTTCCATCGCTATTCCGGCTGATTACTAAGCCGATATGATTAACTTTGTTTGTGCTGTCAGAAGTTTTCATTAGTATAAAGTCACCAGTCTGTCCTGTGGAAAATAACCGCCCATTATTATAATGGTCATAAACGTATACCGTTGACGCAGTTTTTTGCCCATCACAGAAAATGTTGGAGGCCCCACATAATCGGAAAACATCCCATAAAAAGGTAACACACCAAGGATATGCTGCATTCGGGCCAGTGTCGCCATCATGCACCTCACGCCCATAATAATGAGTGTTGAATTGAACATTATTGCTTCCAGCCGGATTTTCGGCGACTCCTTCAAAACTTAACGCTTTGTTGATGATTGTTTCAATAATTGACATTTTCTTCTCTCCTTCATAGATAAATTTGTTATTGCTTTATAACCGGTTATACCTATTAATAAGGAGACCCTATGTCAATTGTAAACTCACATCTTCTATCAAATTGTAAACTCACATCTTCTATCAAATTAACCTTTTATTTGTCGGCAGACAACTTACCATAATATTTGTCATAAAAAAATTTAAGCTGCTCTTCCAATTTCTGCATCTTATCTACAACCATTTCATCTTTTGATTTATTAATTCCCAGATATACATTTTGTGCTGCTTCTGAAACAAGTTTTCCCATTTCATAATACCGTCCCCTTCCATTATCCTGTCCTTCATAATCTTTATATAAAGAGGCAAGATAATGACCGTATTCTATGCTGCTTTGCAGTAGTTCCCTACTAGAAAAATAATCAGGATATTGGTCTTGAATAAATTGGTTTGCCGCACTCCAACGCTCATCAGATTCCGCATCGCCGAGAGCTTCTATAATGTTATAGCGGTCCTTCTCTGCATTATCTTCTGCCTGTTTTTTTAATTGGTTTATTACCACTTGCTTTTCTGCTACAAGGGCATCTATCGATTGTTCAGCCAATGTTTCAGAGAATGAAGTATCCATTGATGATTTACTCCTACCAGACGTTGCAATATCAAACTTAATGGTTTTTCCATATCCTACAAAATATAATGGCTCATTGCTGCCCATCTTACGCAGAAACGCAACTGACCCCTGAGCACTTTTTCCCTTTTCGACAGTTAAATTATAAATACTATCGCTGAGATGCTTTGTGAACTGCTCTGCATTGCTATCCCCATTAGAAAGTGCGAAGTACATCTTTGCCGAATCTAAAGAAGCATAATCTTCCATGATATAAAGATTGTCTGGCGTTCCGCTATCATAGGTAACATTCAGAGTTACTACAGCATACTCCATGCCATTCTCCGCCTTCGGAATTTCTGCATTACCTGAGATAAGTGTTTTATATGCCGATTCTCCTTCCTGAACATTCGTAACATTAAATGATACCTGTACCGGGACGTCAGTACCGTCAACCATCTGAAAACCGTC